>NZ_LT556039.1:0-613 GCF_900079775.1 Leyella lascolaii
CGCAGCCACCTTCTATGAGCATTATGATGAAATCCTCAACTTCTACAACAACCGTTCATCAAATGCGCTCGCTGAATCATTCAACGCTAAAATCAAACTCTTCAGAGCGAATCTCAGGGGAGTTGTTGACAAGAAGTTTTTCTTATTCCGTATTGCTAAACTGTATGCCTATCCCCACTAAAAATCTACTGACCCGCAATCTCACCCAATGGCGAGCGCATCAAGATTGGGAGGAGGCTGACTTGAAATATCGTGCTTTGAAGATGGTTCTTCCATCTAACGATCCAAATGTTCGATACATCGAAAAGAACTTTTCTGTATGCCCAAATAAAGAAGTTATTGAGAAAGTGAGAACTCATGTAAATATTTACGAGGACTCAATTCGCTATCATAACGAAATGATACAGATGGCAGCAATTAAAGATAGCATTGCTAATAGCCTATTTAAAGAGGTGAATGAAATTAAAAAGAAAATTAATCAGAAATAATAGATAACGACCATCTGGTACAAGCGCATTTTTCGCTTCGAATCGGGTAGGAGGTAAATGCTAATCATAAAAGGCAGTTGCTTCCTATTTTCACATTTACCGACCTCTCACACCAGGCTTATTAG
>NZ_LT556039.1:714-46257 GCF_900079775.1 Leyella lascolaii
GATCCTCGCAGAAGTCATCGCTGCAATCCGATTCACCCGGATTTCATGAGTGATATTTCCGATGCTTACGAAAGTGCATATACAATAATGCTCAACCTCAATAAGACGTGGGTTCAGAAGCAGGGCGACTTCTTTGTGGAAAGTCCGATTATCCTCTTTGCAGCTATCATCTGGTATTTGCGCATCTATAAAAACGGAAAGTATTGTACCTTTCCCCATGCCATCGAATTGCTTAACCGCAGATACGAGGATGTCTTTCCGATTCTGACGAGCTATCCCGAACTGGAGAACTATCTTTCTCCATTCATGGATGCATGGCAAGGTGGAGCGATGGAGCAGTTGGCGGGGCAGATTGCAAGCGCAAAGATTCCGCTGTCACGAATGATCTCACCACAACTCTATTGGGTGATGTCCGCAAGCGAGTTTACACTCGACATCAACAATCCCGAAGGACCGAAGATTCTATGTGTCGGCAACAATCCCGACCGTCAGAACATTTATGGTGCGGCACTTGGTTTGTACAACAGCCGCATCGTGAAACTCATCAACAAGAAGGGACAACTCAAATCATCCGTTATCATTGACGAGTTGCCGACCATCTATTTCAAGGGATTGGATAACCTGATTGCTACGGCACGAAGCAACAAGGTGGCGGTGTGTTTAGGCTTCCAAGACTTCTCGCAGTTGGTTCGCGATTATGGAGACAAGGAGGCTAAGGTGGTTATCAATNACGATGACGATGGCAGTCATGATGCCTAAAGCCATCCATCTACAGATATGCCCGGTCTGTTCTTTGCGTTCCATGTTGTTTACTTTTTACATTTCTATTACTTCATTATTGCTTTGCACTAACATTTTAATCGGCAAAGATAATGGCAGGAAGTATCAAAGACGAATATTTATATATATTATAACAACTTTTATGTAATTTCTTGGTAAAAACAGCATATTGTTAGAGAAATAACTATTATTGAATAATAACAATGGACAATAAAGCCAAAAGCTGACAAAGTGTAGATTGTGAGACTTAATCGAAAAAGGATGGCAAGAGTTTCCTACTTGTTGATACAGACATTCAAAGAAAAGCAGAACGAGCGGGAAAAGTTAAGAGGTACCTTCCAAGTGCTTGATGGCAATATCTTGATGCTTGTGCATCCTTCGAGTGGAGACAATATATTCTATTAAGGTGAGAGATGCCAATAGTATTATTCTGATAGACTCGTTTGGCAACGAACCTAAAAAAGAGGATAGAAAGAACTATACTCTGAATAAGAAAGGATAAAATGGGGAGTATAAAAGTACCAAAATAAGCTGTGTTTAGCTATAACCCTTATAACTAAACACAGCCTTATTTACAAATAATCAATATTTTAGAAGCTCTCTTATTGCACAACTATAATCGCTTTTATCGAAAATTAATTTACCCTTGTTGTCAGGAAATCCTCCCCTTCTTGTATAAATATATGGTGTAATGATAATTTGTTCTGACGCAAGAGAAAAACTAATTATTTTATAAGTTTTATACAATACGTTCCAACTTTTAAGATGAAACTCCTTTAGAACTAATTTAGCGGAATCTTCATTTGCCAATTCTCCAGAATTGCTATATTTTATAGCATTGTTGACAATATTCTCCACACCGTAAAGGTCATTTGATGAAATAACGAAACATGGAGGATGTGCTATCCACAAACCTATTTCATTTTTAGATTCGGGATAGATTTTCAGCTCTGTTCCCAATTTACAAATTGTTATCTGTTTGTCTATTCTCATATTTCTCATTTTATAATTGAAATTGTTATTTGCCGTCAGTCTAAAGACTTATGGCAAATAACAATTTTGATTTATTTATTGAATAACATGTATGTTTACTTGTACTCCATTATTTTTGCCGTATTCAATAGCTTTTTGTATAGCTTCTACTTGTGATTTTGATGCACCTTGCGGAATTGCAACATCCAAAGCTCTTTTAGTTATGTCTTCTTCTTGAATAGTAACTCCATTCCAACGTTGTCCTTTGAATTTAGCAACCTGATTAATATATCCTTTTAATCTGGAATATAAAGCATTTGCATTTTGATAACTTTTTGCCTTAAGGTCTATGCTTTTTATACTAGTTGCAACGCCATTAAGAAATTTATCAATTGTAGGAAAATTTCCCTTTAGATTTTTTCCAAGTTGCTCTTCAATTATTAAACCACGTTCTAACCATGGAAGAGACCAGACACTATTTCGACCAGCTTTAAAAGCATTAAGAATCACTTTTCCTAATTTGCCGACCGTAGAAAGACCAACTATCATTGCCCCTTGAGAAACAAATTCATTGTTAAATGATTCTTCAGCATGGCTATATGGTTTCTTTTCTACAAACTTATCATTACCCAAAATAGTATTTCCTATAGATGCAAAAATATTACTTGTATACTTATGATAATATTGCCCTCTTATCTTTTCCAAGATTTGATATCTTGACACATTTGAAGGAAGAACATTACCAGCATAGCTAAACCCTGGTACATAATTAGACATAGACCAAACATAGAAATTTTGGTCGTTAACAAACCAATCATTACCATCTGGATCAATATATTTGATAGGATTGTTATTTGTATAACAATAGCTATTTATATTTGGATGCTTTTCACGCAAAGGGTCTGTTGAAATCCAAAGACTCAGTTTCGAATCATAATATCTCGCCCCATAATAATACAACCCCGTTTCCTCATCGAATTCCTTCGCATTGAAAAGATAAGGCGTATTCCAGATGTTGTTACGTTCTTCTATGAATACTTCACCGAATGGCACATATTCGATATGCTGCACCACCTCGCCGTCAAGGTTGGTGATGTAACTACTGCTACCCAAATGGTCTGGGTGGTAGTAGAACTGCATCTTCTCGTATGCATCTCCTTCTTGGAAGTTGTTCTTCGCTGCTCGTGCCATAGCACGTGCCTGCGCAGCCTCCAAGCTGCCGTCATTGCAGCAGAAACCCTTGCCATCGACATAGTCGTTGTTGTCCTCGCCATTGTACGGCACTGCAAAGGTTGCATAATTATCCTTGATAACCTGCAACTGCTGAGTATATTTAACCTTATAATCAACAGACAAGCCATCAGTCTCACTACCTGCATACTGGATGCGGCGTGGATCTGAGCCGTAAGAGTCGAAGTCACCAATCTTGGAAACGACACGCTGGCTACCGATATAGATATGCTTGGTGTAACGTCCGCCTTGGTTGGCAACGAGGTAAGGGGATACATAGAGTGAGAACTTGGCAGTATTCGTGCGACCTCCAGCAAACTCGGAGTTCACATAGACTTGGTCGCTCTCACCCGATGTCTTCACCGTGCGCTCACCATCAGCATCATACCAATAGTTGGTCACAAAGCCATTGTCATCAGAAGCAAGGAGACGGTTCTCCTCATCCCATTTGAGTTTGCGTTCCGTGGTCTTCTCGTCAGCCACGCCATCCTTCTTGGTACGGCTTGTGTTGACATAAACAAGATTACCGTTGGCATCATACTCATAGGCATGATTGTTGTTCACATTCTCGCTTTCTGAAGGTGTCTCCTCCGTTCGGTAGTTCACATCCTTCACATTGGCGAGTTGGAACTTCTTGCCTGTCTCTGTTCCATAGGTGTATGACAAATCATAACCTGCATTCAACGTACCGTTGAACTGCACATTGTTCTGCGTGAGAATCTGACGCTTCGATGTGATACGGTGCATGTTGTCGTAACCCATCGCAAGAGTGTAGCTTGCGGTCTTGTTGTCTGCACCTGTATATGTACCAGTTGCACTGACAAGACGATAGAGGGCATCGTAAGTATAGTTATGCGCCATCTGTCCACCAGCCTTGCCACTCTGTGGCACTGACGCACCATTCACCACGCTGAGCACATTGCTCACCGCATCGTAAGTGTAGGCATTGTCCATGATGGTGTTGCCACCACTATTCACAGTGAGGTTCTGCAATCTGCGACGCTGTGGGTCGTAGGTGTAGAAGGTCTCAGCACCGTTGCAGTACTTCAAGTATGTGCGCTGCTCGAACTTGTCATAGCCAATCTTGCTTACATAGTCGTAGCCGTATGACTTGTAGCCATGAACCTTTTCAAGCTGACCGCCGAGATTGTAAGAGTAAGTAATCTTCTCCTCATCAGGATAGATCATCTCCAACAGACGGTTGTGGCTGTCATAAGTCCATTGCGTCACGTAGGTTGCTATCGCCTGGTTAGGCACAATCATCGTGCGGCGGGTCTTTGTTACTTCACCCATCTTGCCATAGAAAAACTCAATGGCACCCGTTCCGTCCTCACGGAGCATCAAGCGACCGATGCGGTTCTGAGAAGCGTTGCGACCACCATAGTAATACTTCACATTGTTCTCCGGGTGGTCAGGATAGTTGATGCCTGTCAGACGCTGATAGTCGTAATCATAGGTGATGAACTTGCCTTCCTTCGCAAGGTTGGCAGTCTGCTTAGTAAGCACATTGCCGAGAGCATCATAAGTGAAACTTGTAATGCCGCTTGCAGGATGGTTCACCTCTGTACGGCGGTCACCCATGTCGTAAGTAGAGGCCGTTACATTGCCCTCCGTGTCGGTGACACGAACAAGGCGCTGTATGCCGTCATACTCAAACGAGGTGGTAATCTCACCGTCAGGACCGCTCTTCTGGATGGTCTTCAGTTCTTGAGGGTAAGGCGATGCACCATTGCGTAGGCAGCGGTACAAACTACTCACTCAATCCCGACTGCATCATCTTCTCAGCAAGAATAGCCGAACAAAGGGTTGAGACAGTGGAGTTTTCACTCGAACAGATGAAAGTCGTACAATGCCACGGACTACAAAACAAGAATACCGAGCACCATGCCGACATCATCAACTTGGTGAACAGCAATGCAAGACTTATAGAGCAGCGTATGGTTGCAACGACATGAAATCCATATCGGCGGAGCGATGAAAATTCGTTCCGCCACTTTCTTTCATGAGCCGAGGAGCGGAAAAGAAAGTGGCAAAGAAACCGTCTTTTCCTTATCTGCGATGCTTGCAAAGAACAAAGGACAGCCCCCAATCAAAAGGACTGTCCTATTTTTATAAAACCTTATACTATGGAGTAAACAAGAGCAGATACTCCATTTTTCTTCTTCGCTCGATGGAAGGCACTATCTTTCCGTTCCACCTTTTGAAGTCCACATAGTCACGATAGATGTTTCTGTTGCCACTTCGCATCTTGGCATACATCCGGCTTTTCATCACCTTTCCACACCCCACATTGTAGGCAAGTGCAGCCAAGAGCAGCGAGTCACGACCGAAACCACGAAACATGGCGCAGAGCTTTCTGAGGTCAGAGCGCAGCAAGGCATCGGCTTGCCGTTCCGTCATTCTTGGAGAAAACTTCTCGCCAGGCGACAGCTTGTGTCCATATCCGACATAAGGATGGTGCTTCGGTCCGTGCAGACCCTCGTACTTCTTGATGCAGGCGACAGCCAACTCAAAACGTGACACATGACGAACTCGCTTTATCGCCCCTTGCGTCTGGGCAGACAAGCTGCCCGACACAAGAAGCAAGGCTAACAATATCATCAACCTCATACGCTACCGAGTTTGTTGGCACTTCTCGCAAACTCTTCCTCATCGTCAGTATCGTTGAAACTGAACTCCATTTCGTATGACTTGCCGAAGTTGTCCTCCACCACCACTGTCAGCGTCTGTGTCTCCGTACTTGCCGAAGTATAGTAAAGACGGAACTTCTCGTTCTCCAACAGATAGCGGTCGTTAGGCTGGAACACCGTTCCGTTCTCCATTCTCAACGAGCCTTTTCCGTCATGCTGAAAATAGCGGATGGTATAGATGGTGCCGTCAAACTTTCCCTCCGCCTTCAACTCGCAGCGGATTTCAACAGTCTGTCCACGCACAATGTCCTTTGGCACAGGCATCGTCTCCACCTTGAATGGATACGACTGCTGAATGTCCAGCTCATCGCTGCACGATGAAAGGATTACCGACACGGCACACACGAAAAGGAATGCCAACATGCTCACTGATTTCTTGATTTTATTGTTCTTCTTCATTGTCTTGATGTTTTTGAATGATTGTTACTTTCTTGTCTTATGGCTCATCAGGTACTCGTTCAAGTCCTTGTAACCTGTGTATAGATGCGAATGGTCTATGACCTTATCTCCATATCGCTTTTGCTGTTCGGCACAGGCATTCTCGCCTGCTTCGTCATTGTCCAAGTGACAATATACTTGTGCATAGCCATCTAAAAGATGATGCACCTTTTGCATATTAGCCACAGAGTTGAGGACAATATGATCCTCACCACGACCAATACCGAGCATGACGGCAGAGAGGAAATCCATAAAACCCTCGTACAGATGGCAGACGTTACTGTTCCTGCCAATGAGAGAGATGTCCTTTGGCGACACGCAACCTTTGAAGAAGCGGTTGCGTATCTCGTAGCCATCGCTGTTGTTCTTGAAACCGACAGCAAAGAACTGTTTGCCATTGTATCGGTATTCCACCTGACTGCAGAAACGGCTCGCCACGTCAGCTGATATGCCACGCTCACGCAAGTACTGCCGAAGTGCAGGATGACTCAAAGGCTTTTCCACAATATCACTAAAGGGATTGCCTTTCGCCTTCACAGCCTTTTCCGCTATTCTTTGATGGTGCGGAAACGATGTCGAGAAGCTGCCACCAAGTGTTTCTGATATGAACTTGGCTTGCGCCACAAACTCATTGCTGTTTATGAACTCCCCTGCGAGGTTGAAGATGTCACCACCTCTGGCGATGCCATAGTCATACCAGACATTCTTGTCCGTTGATACCCGAAACGAAGGATTGCGGTCGTTGCGGTATGGCGCATGATACCAAAGTCCCGAAGCCTTGTGCTTGACAGGCTCAATGCCGAGAACATAGAGAAAGTCCACAATAGGCACTTGTTTGATTTCATTGATGTCCATAGGCTCACTGTTTTAGTTGATGATGAACTTCATGCCGATGCCAAACTGCGTGTGGAAATGTCCCGTGCTGTTGCCCCAAACAAGCCTTTCCTTAACGGAAGCGGTCAAGGCTATAGCATCCGACAGGTATATTTCCGTTTCCAATGCCACGGCACCACCATAGATGAACGCTCCCTTGTTCTGCAAGGTCGCTCCGTCCGACATGGTTCTCTTGCCCCAGTTTACGGACTCATAGCCAGCCAGTGCCGTACCTCCGATATAGAACAGCACCGTCTTGCTGTTGTCGGAAAGGAAGTTGTAGGAATAACCGAACTCGCCCGTCATTTGTGCCATTGGAACGGAAGTTTCACGGTAAGGCTGATGTACTTGCAGATATTCCGCCCCATACGTCCACTTGTCACCACCCTTGGTATAGCTCGAAAGTCCGAGACCTGCATAATAGCCAGCCTTGCAGGACTTCTTGCCGTTATATACTCCGTCAGCCATGCCGACATTCACCTCAATGCCTTTCATCTGAGGAAGACATCTTTGGGCGAATGCCTGCCCTGCGGTGAGGGCAAGCATTGCCATGATTGCAATGTTTCTTCTTTTCATCCGTTATTTCACGCTAAGTTCGTTGATTGTCAAAGCTCGCACCAAGTCGCTGTTCTCCACGACAAACGACTGATGGCGACCGCCTTCCTTCTCGTTCATCTCCACGACAAGCTCCTTGTCGTCGGGAATGGTAAATTTCGGCAAGCAGAACACCGTCTGCTCCGTTTTCTTGCCAGCCACACGCACCACATAGTTGTAGGCACGGACAGGAAGAAGCACCTGCTCCTGAATGGCGGTTCTTTTCGCCACCTTCTTGTCAACAACCTTGAATGTGATATAGTCCACGTCAAACGGCACGTTGCTCTGGTTCTTGATTTCTGTGTGGAAATACAGCAAGTCACTGTGTACATAGATGCCCTTCAAAAGGTACTGGATTCCGAAACGCTTGCTGCCGATGTGCTTCACCTTGCGCTTGTTCTCCTTGTGGATGGACTTCATGATGAGGTGTACCAGCATGGGACTTTCCTTGCCCAACTCCTTGAGATAAATCTCCTGCGCATTGTTCGGGCGGTTCACCGCCTCACCGTCATGGATGAAGTCAGCCATCTCGATATTGAGCATGAGCGGTTCCTTGGCATACTTCACATTGAATGTGTAGAATGAGCCATCCTCCGTGATGACGCTCATATTGGTCTCCTTTTTGAAGTTCTTCACGGCTGCTTTTACACGGATAACATTCTCCGCACCGTCCGCCTTGCCAGCTATCAAATCCTCTGAACCCAAGTCAACGTACTTGACAGAGGCAGGAAAGAGAATATGAACCGTCTTGTCATAAGTCACTTCCAAACCATGAGGTGGAATCATGCGGTCGAAGGTCAGCTTCTTGGTCAAGCCGTGATAGAGGTTGCTGTTCTCTTCCTTCTGCGGATACACCTCCTTGGTCAAGGTCAGTCTCTCTTCCTGGTCGGAAGAAACATTGCTTACTTGCTCAGTCTTTACAGACTTCTGCGCTTTTTTCTTGCCTGTCTTCTGCGCTGATGCAGTGCAGGCTACGCCCAGCATAAGGGCGAACATGATTGTTGTCTTCTTCATTATAGTTTGCTTTTAATTAAACTTTTGGATTAAGTGGTATAAATGTTGTTGCCTTTCGGCTAATCTTCCTCTTGGTAGAGCATGACCCTGTAGCCAGCCTTCAGGTGTATCTTGACGGTACGCATCTTCTTGGAGATATACTGCGACACGCCTTGTATGACACCTTTTCCCAAGTCGGAGGCAAGTTGGGCACCGGCATTGGAGGAAATGTTGATGCTGCTGTTCAGCGAGCTTCCCATGTTGGCACCGACTTCCTTGGCTGCGTCAACCTCCATCGACTTCGGGATGAAGATGCCCTCCTGACCGTCATTGTCATAGACTGCAAGCTCAATCGGGATAATCATGCCGTTGTGCTCAATGGACTTCAAGGCTATGGAAAGCCTTTCGCCTTGCAATCGTGCCACTCCGACAATGACAGAATTTCGTGGTATCTCCCTATTGCCGACACGCATGGCTTCCAGCAGTCTCAACCTTACTGCCTGTCCGTCCGTTATGGTCTGGTTGCCGTGGATGCAGGCAGAAATCGTGTTTTTGTCGGAAATACCACCTCTTCCGATGGCGGTATTGAACCTTGCCGAAGCTTTTTCCGAGTAAGAGGCGACAAAATCCTCGTTACTCATGGGGCGATTCAAGGACGAGACTACACGCCTTTGCACTTGCCTTACAGGGGAAACCTTGGCTTTCTTGCCCTTGGTGACAGCTTCCCTGTTTTCCTCTGTTGCAGTTTCTGCCGATGAAGGACTTGCCGCATTGGCATTTCCACCAGGCATGTACTTTGCCGCAAGTTGGTAGGACTTCTCCATAAGGGCGACTTGCTCGTCCATATTGGAACGCTTGTTTTCCTGCTGCATCATGCTTGCCTCCAGCTCGTCAAGACGTTTCCTCAACTCAGCATCTTCGCTGCTTCCCCCTTGCTGTGGCTGTTCATAGAAACCGCCCAAGGTCGTGTTCAAGGTTTGGTATGCCTCGGCAGACGAGCGGATGGCATCCGCCTCCAGTCTTTCCGCTTTTGTTGGCTGCTGCCCAGACTGCATCAGGTCAAAGTCCTTTTCTTGCCGTGTAGCAGTCGAATCAATGCCTGGCATGTACTCACCAAGAGTGTTCATTACTCTGCTTTTTTCCTTTTGCTTATTGGCAAGATCCTCCTTGGAGTATGCCTTGCGCTTGTCTGCCTCCACATCTGTCTTCTCCGCATCGGGCATTTCCATGTTGAATCCCTTGCTGCCTTTCTCACCCTCTGATGCCGACGGCTTGAAGATAAGCCATAGCACCAGACCGCAGACGAGACACATGCACGGTATGGCAATCATCTTGTTACGCTTGATACGCTGTTCCTCTGTCAAAGGCTTCTTTTCCTTTGGAGCCTTATCCGGCTCCACCTTGTCATTCTTCTCCTTCTCCATGTATCAATTCATTTTGGTTGGTCACTTGCTGCCCCTTGTCGGTAGGCAACTTTACACTCTCAATATGCTCAACCTCTATATTTGAGGTCTTGCCGTTTCCGAAGTTGATGATGGCTGAACCTATCATGTAAAGGCTACAGAGGGCAAACAAACCGAACATGACGAGCACGACTTTCAGTCTCACCCTTGGCGGAAGGGAATCCAGCCTGTCACGCAGTCTTCCCTTCATACCATTCACCTTTTCTTGGATTGTCTTAATTGGATTTTCCATTCTTGCTATTTTTATCGTTCTACTGTACTGATGTCCCTGTTCTCCACAATGGTGAAACCTTCAATGGTAAAACCATTCGGGTTATCATCGGAGCGTGTGGCGTTCACCAACCTGCATACGGTGACAAGACTTCTCTCCGTCACATTGCTCTCTCGGAGTATCACCTGCCGTGCGTAGGTCTTGGCTTGATAAGGGTAGTTATCAAAGTTACAGACCACGCTGTCAACTTGCAGCGACTGGTTGATGTTTCCTGCAATGAGTCGGTTATAAAAACCTTTCTCCGCAAAGTCCTGGTAATAGTTGTATGCGCTCTTGTCTGCCAACAGCAAGGCTCGTTTCACGTTGTGCTCGATGGCGCTCTTTTCGGGAGATAGCGTAAAGAACAGCTCATGAAAGCGTCTCACGTGTTCCCTTGCCTCGGCAGGTCTGTTCTGTGAGAGGTCTTGCGAGAGGGCGAGCATCAGCGACTTGCCTCCATCAAGGACGTATATCTTCTCGCGCTGCTTTTCCGCAAATCGGAATGCGAACACCACCGAACATATTGCGACAACAGCGCAACCGATGACGAGGACGATGCAGAACAGGCGTATCTGCCTGAACGAGGTCTCGATATTCTTCAATGACTTGAATTCCATTTTTCTTTTCGTTGTATTGTTCATGAATGACTATATTTTCTTAAATCCGCTCTTGATGAGCCTTCCGGCACGTCCTGCCACATTTCCAGCCGTTGCTCCTGCGATGCTTCCGCCCAGTGAGCCTGCCGTGTTCACGTTCCGGTTGTAGTTGCCGATGCCGCCACCTGCCTGTATGATCCATCCCGCCACGGTCGGTATGGTGAAGTAACCGATGATTCCGATGATTAGGAAAACGATGTAAACACCGTTGCTTGCCTCAATGGAAAAATTCGGGTCGTTCTGCAATGCCTCGATGTCGTTTTGCAGCATCAGCACCTGTATCTTGGCAAGGATGGTACTGAACAAGTCCGAAACGGGTAGCCAGAGATAAATCTGTATGTACCTGCAGAACCATTGTGTCAGCGTGGACTGGAATCCGTCCCATACCGATATGGCGAAACAAAGCGGTCCGAGGATGGACAGGACGATGAGGAAGAATGTCCTCAGCACGTCTATGACCAGTGCAGCGGCTTGGAACAGCAGCTCCAGCAGTTCACGGAAGAAATCACGGATGCTCTTCTTCATGCTGTACATGCCACGCTCCACATACATTCCCGCCATTGTCACCACGTCGCCGGGTGACCAGCCGAGTTCGTCAAGCTGCTTGTCAAACTCCTCGTTGCTCACAAGGTATGCGGTTTCCGGATTGCGTTTCATCGCCTCATACTCCAACTTGTCTTTCTGCGCCCGGTATTCATTCATGTCGAAGGTCTGTGTCTCCAACATGGAATGTGTACCTTGCACGATGGGACTCATCACGCTGTTGAGCGTACCGAGCACGATGGTCGGGAAGAACATGATGGCAAGTCCGATGGCAAACGGACGGAGCAGCGGAAATACATCTATCGGCTCTGCCCTTGATAGTGACTGCCAAACCCTCAGGGCGACATAGAACAGCGCCCCAAGTCCTGCAAGTCCCTTGGCGATGTCCGTCATGTCGGAACACAGCGGCATCATCTCGTCATACAGGGAACGCAGTATCTGGTGAAGATTCTCGAAATCCATAGGCTACCAGTATTTCTCGTTAGACTTGCCGTAGAGTCCCATGATGCGGTCAAGGTCGTTTTTCTTCTTGGCACGCAGATAACTCACGGAAATGTTCTTGTTGGTATAATAGCTCACGAGATTGCGATAACGCTTCATCTTCGAGTAGCAGCGTTCCACCACGTCCATTCGCTCCTTGTCCGTCATGGAAAGGGTCGTGATGTTCACCACGTTCTTCAGTTCTGTCAGCACATCGTTGCTTTCCTCCAGCAGTTTTGTGTAACCGAAGCCGATGGCAGAGAGTTCCTCCACGGAAAAATTGTCATCGTGCATCATCTTCTGATAGTTGTTGATGTAGATGTCCGTGATGTCACCCACCATGAGGATGGTCTGCTGCACCTTGCGTGCGTCCTTGACGAGGTTGTTCACCGACTTCAGCGCATCGTAGTACTTCTTGCCCTGCTCGTAAATTTTCACGGTCTCCTTGAAGTTGTTGATCATGTTCTGAGCCGTCGAAGACGTGTGGACGATGTTGTTGGACGAGTTGATGATACTCTGCGCAATGTTGGTAGGATCTATGACAGACCACTGTGCGCTTGCCTTTCCTACCATCAGCAGGAACAGGCAGATTGTCATGATTACTTTTGTTCTCATTTTACTTTTGGATTAAGTGGATAATGAATTTACTTGTTCTCTTGTTTGTCCTCTGCAAGCTGTCGGATGGCGGCTTCCATGTCACCACCGAGTTTCTCCGCCAATGCCCTCACCTCCAGTTTCTCACTTTCCTCAGTCGTATAGGCAAGATATTCCTGCGTGGACACCTCTGTGGCATATACTGCCGACTGCGTTCCGCCAAGTCCTATCCATACTTCCTTGTAGAGACGTGACGGGTCGTTTGACTGGTTGATGGAGAGAATCTGCGACTTCTCCTTTTCCGTCAATCCGAGCAATGACTGTATCTGCTCGAACTTGTTCATGAACTTCCTCTGGTCAAGGAGTATCTTGCAGTCTGAGTTGTTGATGATACTGTCCTTCACGATAGCGGAGGATATGATGTCCTCGACTTCCTGCGTCACCACAACCGCCTCACCGAAGAATTTTCTGACCGTCTTATAGAGATACTTGATATAGGACGCCATGTTTGCCGAAGCTATTGCTTTCCATGCTTCTTCTATCACTATCATCTTACGGATGCCTTTCAGGCGGCGCATCTTGTTGATGAACAGCTCCATGATGATGATGGTCGTGACTGGGAACAAAATTGGATGATCCTTGATAGCATCAATCTCGAAAACGATGAACCGCTTGTGCAGCAGGTCAAGCTCCTTGTCTGAGTTCAGCAGATAGTCGTATTCGCCACCCTTGTAGTAAGGTTCCAGCACGTTGAGGAATCCGTCTATATCAAAATCTTTCTCACGGACTTTCTTTTCTTCCAGCACCTTGCGGTATTCCGTTCCCACAAACTCATAGAAGGTATTGAAGCACGGCACGATGTCGCTTTCCTCTTTCAGTTTACCGATGTAGAGCGACACGGCATTTGACAAGGCAACCTCTTCCGCTCGTGTGGCAGGCTCGTTGTCCTTCTTCCAAAGCGTCAGGAGCAATGTCTTGATGCTCTCTCGCTTCTCGATGTCAAAGACCTTATCCTCGGTGAAAAAGGGATTGAATGAGATGGGACTCTCATCCGTATAGGTATAGTAGATACCGTCCTTTCCGCCTGTCTTTCTGTTGATCATCTCGCAGAGTCCCTGGTAGGAGTTTCCCGTATCGACCAAGACCACATGCGTGCCTTGCTCGTAATACTGTCTGACGAGATGGTTCATGAAGAAGGACTTCCCGCTTCCCGAGGGTCCGAGCACGAACTTGTTGCGGTTGGTTGTCACGCCTTTTCTCATCGGCAGGTCGGAGATGTCAATGTGCAGCGGCTTGCCACTGATGCGGTCTGCCATCTTGATGCCGAACGGTGATGGAGAATCCATATAGTTGGTTTCCTCCGTGAAGAGGCACACTGACTGCTCAATGAAGGTATGGAAACTCTCCTCTGACGGGAAATCCCCCTCGTTGCCGGGTATCGCTGCCCAGAAAAGTGTCGGACAATCCACCGTATTGTGGCGTGGCACACATTCCATGCTTGCCAACTGACTGCCCACATCATTGCGAAGATGCTTCAACTCTTCCATATCCTCGCCCCATGCCAGGACATTGAAATGGGCACGGACAGACTGCAACCCCTGTGAGTGAGCCTCGTTCAGATACTCGTCAATCCATTCCTTGTTGATGGCGTTCTGTCGGCTGTACCTTGACAGCGAGTGCATGTTACGGGCGGTCTTCTCAAACTTCTGCAAGGTCTCGTCACTGTTGTCTATGAATACATACTGGTTATAGATATGGTTGCAGGACAACAGCAAGCCAACTGGAGCGGCAAAGGACAGACGGCAGTCACTTCGGTCAGTTGACAATCGCTCAAAGCGGTTGTCCGTAGATACTTCCGTTGGCAGGTCTTCCGTTTGTGACAAGGTATGCAGACAAAGATGTTTGTTTCCTATACGCATACCACTTGCAGACAATTCCATATCCTCCAAACATTGCACGTTCTCCGTGGAGAGCGAGAAGTACTTGCCTACAAGTCCCGTTGTCCGTTCCGTGCCTGTGATTTCCTCATCCGTCAGTCTGCGTAAGGAGATATAGCCGGAGTCGTTGATGATTCTTGCGAACTGCTCCACGGCATCGAGGAATCTTGCGACCGTTTCCTTGTCCTTGATTTCCTTGGGGATGATATGCCCACGGCACAAAGTGGAAAAATTACTTTGGTGTGCCATGCGCTCCTTGGTGGTCTTGGTGAGGAACAGGTAACACTGGTGATGCAGGTAAGGACGCTCATTGAAGTGTCTCTCGTAGCTTCTTGACAGAAAGCTCATATCGCTATTCTGCAAGTCCGGCGAATAATTCTCTTTCACGAACCAGTCCTGCTTGTGGACAATGCTGTAGTCGGGCAGCACCTTGATAGCCTTGCACCATGCGGCATGTACCGACTCATACTCCTGCGATGTTACCGTGAAGATTTCGGGGAGCGTCACCTCGTAGGCGACCGTGATGTCGCCATCCTTGGAGATAATGCAGCCTTGCTCCACGGCAAGCAACGGGAATTTGCTTTCAAGGGTGCTTGATTTTCTGATATTTCTCATTCTTCTTTCTTTTTATGTTTGAACATTCGGTTTGTTTTCCTTCGGTTGAGGATATAGCGTGGATGGCTCTTGGCGGCAAGAAGCTTCATCAGTCCATGCTCTCCGTACTTGTTGTTCAGGTGGAATGTTCCCCATACAAGCAATGATCCGAGCGTGAGACCCAAGCCGATGCAGACCAGTTGGTCCGCACCTGCCATATAGAGGACGACCACAAGGAAGAAGACGGCAAGCAGTCCACCTGCAAAGATGAAGAGGTACTGTGCCTTCAGTCCCTTGAACTCAACCGAATGACCGATGCCCTTGTTGATTGGGTAGTCAGCCATAAGTCTTATACCTTATTATATTATAAGAAGAACGAGCGGAGAATGGTTGCGCTCACGATGAGGAAGATGCAGGCTCCGAACCAGCTTGCGGCAGTCTTGCTCGTGTCGGGGTCGCCAGATGAGAACTTGCCATACACCTTGATGCCTCCGATGAGACCCACCACAGCACCGATGGCGTAGATGAGCTTCGTGCCCGGGTCGAAGTAGGAGGTCACCATGCTTGTTGCCTCGTTGATACCTGCAAGTCCGTTGCCTTGCGCAAATGTCTGTGATACGGCTGCGACAATCATCGCAGCGAGAAGAATGATTCTGTTTTTCTTGTTCATAAATCGTTTTTTGTCTGTGCCTTGGGGATTGGATTGTCCCGTCTGGCGGTTGATACTTTTGTTTACTCATGCGGCATGATGCCGACTTGTGGATTCAGTGGCGAGCTGAGATTTTAGCCGTAGTCTTTCTTTTTCATTGGTGTACTTTAAAATTATTGTTAGAGGCGATATGCCTTGAGTCCCTCATCAAATGCAGCCTTGATTTCGGCAGCATGGATAGCAAAATGCTCGTTGATGATGTTGTCTATGAAACTTGCTACAGTAGCCTGTCCTTTACCAACCACATTCACAAACTTCATAATGCGCTCATGTGTCTCTTCTTTGATGCATACCTGTTTACCATTTCTTGCGGTAAAATCAGCTTTGGACATAAACTTGTCTATATACCCAACTTTCTTTTCTGCTTGGGATGACACTGTTACATTTACAGTGGACTGAATACTGATGTATTCCTTTGTCACACCATTCTTTCTTTTTCTGTTTCTTTCCATTGTTCTCTAAATTTTATTGTTATACAAAATCGAGGATATTGAAGTCCTCTATGCTGTCTGGCACTTTAAACACCTTCTTTGACTTGGATATTTCTTCTATCTTGTGAGTTTGCAGGTAGAAGGTGACAAATTCATGAATGTTTTTCTTGCACTCCTTGCTGTTCTCCATGAATTTCTCATAGAATTGGTTACCATCCATCTCGTGGAAGACCTTTCCTGCATGTCGTTTCTCCTTGTCCGTAGCTTTTGAAGCCTTGACCGTCTTCACGGCTGTATCTATGTCCTCAAAACTTGTTCCTTTTGCTTGCGGTACATCGGCATCGTCCTCATCGTCTGAATACTTCACACCGACATCTTCTATGCGGACATTTGTAAACACATCATCCAGTAGTTCATCAGGAATCCTTGCCGTGTTCTTTGGTGGATCCTCGAATGTCACGTCATTCTCAGACACAGGATCTGACTCAGTTTGCTTCTGTACCGTTTCTTCTTTCTTTCGCAGTTGGGACACTTTGAAAAGGCTTTTGCCTACAAGTGCCATCGGGTCGATGGGTGGCTTTTCCTCTTCTTCCTTATTGTTCGCAACTTCAAGGAGCAACTTGTTGTAAAAATAGATAGTCCAGACATTGAATGCAACCAAAACTATCATGAATATACTTTCCATTGTCATGCTTATTCCTTTTTATTTGTCATACATTCCAGTCATCTATCTCTTTTCTCAGCAAGCCGTTGATTTCTTCCTGGTTCTCTTCAAGATGTCTCTCAAGAATAAGGTCGATATAACCACCAACTGTCAACTCATGCTTTGCGAGCACACTGACAATCCTCGAAATTCTCTTGTGTATCTCACGACTGATATAAACGCATTGACGAGTCTTTATCTCGTTTCGTTTGAGAAATGCAGCATCATAACTTTCAGAAGAAACCTTGGATGGCTTGCGTGGGGCTGCAGGCTTATCCATCAGTGAACGTGGATTTTTCTTTTCACCCTCTTCTTTCTCTTCGGTATCCTTCACTTGGTTTTGAGAGGCTCCATTAAGGACGGATGCCGTTGTCGTGCCTATCTTGCTCTTGCCAACAGAGGCAATGAGCAGACTTTCATCTATTGCATCGGTGTTAATTTTTCTGCTTACCATAGGCATTATGTTTTTATAATTTCACAAATTTCGTCAGACAATTCCTTGATGCCACTTCCTCGCAACAGATTCGGGTCTGCGGGGAAGATGGTGGAACGGAACACAGCCTTTCGATTCTCCGACAGTTCTCTTCTGAAACGCTTGCTGTCTGGAAGTCGTGTATTGAGAAGTGAATAGCCGAGAGAAGCAAACATTCCTTCATACACTTCATATAAATTCGTGCGTTCTCGTTTATCAACCATCGTCCAGAAGAATGCAAGTTCCTTGGTGACCGACCAACCCTGTGTCAAAAAGTTGTCGTGGAACAACTGCATGAAGCTCATTGCGCTTTCTACAACAAAGCGGTCTGCGCTGATGGGTACAAAGATGTAATCCATCTGAGACAAGGTCTTCNAAGATGAAGTCAAGTTTAACCTCTGTTTCATTCAACACTGTCTCTGCGTCGTCAAGCGCATTGACAGCATTGCTTCTCGTTACGCTGAAGGACTTCTTGCCCAGCTTTTTGAAATGCTCACAGGCTTGCGCCTTGAAATAGTCGCTGCTTTTGATGAGTTCCAGTTCCTCGTCTCGCAGGTCTGCAAGGTTGTATTGTGGCTCGTCACAATCTATGACCGCCACATTGAAGCCCTTGACATTGTGAAAGTAGTTGGCTACAAGAGCCGTGATGGTGGATTTTCCGATTCCACCTTTCTGTGTCGCGAATGCAACAAATCTTGTTTTACTCATATCTTTAACTTTTTAATTTGTTGATAACTCACTTCCATGATTTTCTGCCAATTTAATGATATGAACACATAAGTGTCCATGTCTATAAGTCATTGCTCCATTATGGAGACCTTGAACCATTGCAGTGCTTCATCATTTCCATACGACAGTACGACAGTGAATCATTAAGTCTGTACGTCAATAGCGCATCATTGATGCAAGGCGATACTGCAATAATGACAGATTTATTCATTGCTACAAATGCTTGTTTCACCATATTTTCAAATCATTAGTTCAATGTTTACGGCTGCAAAGTAACAACGAAAAATCCGAAAAACAATGGTTTTCAAATCCTGTGGCAGCATGTTGCCGATAGTTGCAGTGGTTGTCTGGGGTGCATCTGTTCCAAGGGTGCTATTTTAGCCGTAATTTTGCACCCGAAAGGCAAAGCGATGGATGGCGCATCCATATCGTTCCGAGAYGAACAAGGCTTGATGRTCCGCAAAGGACTGGATTTCCCGAACAGCTTCCATTCGGGATGGGGACAGCTTCTTACGAAGGCTAACTTCAATCCACCCTAAGCGGATTTTTATGTCCTCAAAGACATAGCAAGGTATGTTTTGAGTTACTCAAAACCTTTGGAGTTACTCTCCAAAGACCTTGCCCTGCCGGGTTGGTAGCCTCTCCGAAGTCGGGCTCCCCATGTTCCAATCTGACGATAGTTAGCACTGTTCCATCATTGCCGTATGTACCACTTAATCCATTTTATATGAACACAGAAAGAAAACGAGGGGGACGAATCCCCAAGCTGAACCCGAAGTCGCACCATGTGATGCTTCGGTTCGACGATGACGAGTGGATGAAATTCCTCGTCATGTATGAGCAGACTGATGTGAAGGCAAAGGCTGTTTTTGCCAAGGCACGCATCTTCGGCGAGCCGTTCAAGGTGCTGCGCGAGGACAAGACACTGGTGGAATACTACACCAAGCTTTCTTCTTTTCACTCGCAGTACCGAATGATTGGCAACAACTACAACCAGGTTGTCAAGGAACTCCGTTGTCATTTCTCAGAGAAAAAGGCGATGGCTTTACTCTATAAACTGGAGAACTGCACCAGGGAACTGGTCTCTCTTACCCGTGAGATTGTTGAACTAACCCGTAAGTTTGAGGAAAGATGGTCGCCATCAGAACAGAGAAGCCTGTCGTGCATATATCCTTGAATCCGCATCCCGATGATGTGCTGACGGATATGGACATGGAGAACATCGCCCGTGAATACTTGGAGCGCATGGGATATGGTAACCAGCCATACATGGTTTACAAGCATGAGGATATCGACCGTCATCACATGCACATCGTGACCATCCGAGTGGATGAGAACGGCAAATGCTTGAACAGCCGATATAACTACCACAGGAGTAAGGCTATCACCCGTGACTTGGAGGAGAAGTACAATCTCCACAAGGCAGACCGCAAGCAACGCCAGACAGACAATCCACTCCGTAAGGTGGATGTGAGCCAAGGCAATGTGAAGAAGCAAGTTGCCAACACAGTAAAATCTCTCTGCGCCACCTATAGGTTCCAGTCCTTGGGCGAATATCGTGCACTTCTTTCCTTATATAATATATCCTTGGAGGAAGTCAGAGGCGAAGTTGGCGGTCGTGAGTATCATGGTTTTGTCTATTCTGCCACGGACGGACAGGGCAATAAGGTGGGAAATCCTTTCAAGGCTTCCAAGATTGATAAATCTGTCGGCGTGGAGGCGATAGAAAAACGGTTCGCTTATTCTACCAAGAAGTTCAAGGAGGAAAAGAAACTCTCCGAGATGACCCGTCATAGCGTGGAAGCTGTCTTGAAGCAGACGTACCATAAGGATAAGTTCATAGAACTGCTGAAAGCAAAGGGCATTGATGTTGTTTTCCGACATACAGCTGACGGCCGTATCTACGGAGCAACATTCATTGACCACCGCACTCAAAGCGTTTTCAATGGTTCAAGGCTTGGAACGAATCTTTCTGCCAATGCCCTGCAGGAGCACTTCACCTTGCCTTACGAGAATGAGCAGCCGATACCACTTACCATTCCAAAGGAAAATGGCACAATGCCGGAACAAGAGCGTCACGATTCTGGCTTGTTCGATGAATACGGCAGCGGTCTTGGACTCATGTCTGGAGGAGGTTCATCAAATGAAGCACAGGAGGCTGCGTTTGACAGAGAACTACGCAGAAAGAAAAAGAAACGAAAAGGGCGAAGCCTTTAATCGTATTATCAAGGTATAACTTCAAAACTGAAAAACAATGGCACAAGAAGACGATTTGAGAGCACTGGGGAAAATTATGGATTTTCTCCGTGCTGTGAGTATTATACTTGCAATAATGAATGTATATTGGTATTGCTACGAGGCAATGCACATATGGGGAGTGACAATCGGAGTTGTTGACAGGATCCTTATCAACTTCAACCGTACAGGTGGTTTGTTTCATTCCATTCTCTATACCAAGCTGTTTTCGCTTCTGCTCCTGGCACTCTCATGTCTGGGAACCAAGGGCGTGAAAGCGGAAAAGATGAGTTGGAACAGGATTTGGACGGTTCTTGCTGTTGGCTTCTTCTTGTTCTTCCTCAACTGGTGGATATTATTGTTGCCTATATCTAATTTGGGCAATGCCACGCTGTACATKTTTACAATGACAGCYGGTTATATCTGCCTYTTGATGGGWGGACTMTGGATGAGCKGACTCTTGAAYCACAACCTCATGGAGGATGTGTTCAATAATGAGAACGAGAGTTTCATGCAGGAGACRAAACTCATGGAGAACGAGTATTCCGTCAATCTGCCAACACGATTCTATTACAAGAAYAAATGGCAGAGAGGATGGATCAACGTGGTCAATCCGTTCCGAGCGACCATCGTGTTAGGTACACCGGGTAGTGGTAAYTCCTTTGCTGTAGTGAACAACTACATCAAACAGCAGATAGAGAAGGGGTATTCAATGTATATCTATGATTTCAAGTTTCCCGACCTTTCMACGATTGCCTACAARCACATGATGAACCATCAGAATGGATATAAGGTCAAGCCCCAGTTCTATGTCATCAACTTTGARGATCCTCGCAGAAGTCATCGCTGCAATCCGATTCACCCGGATTTRATGAGTGARATTTCCGATGCTTARGAYAGTGCATARACKATKATGCTCAACCTCAARAAGACGTGGGTTCAGAAGCAGGGCGACTTTTTCGTGGAGAGTCCGATTATCCTCTTTGCAGCCATCATTTGGTACCTAAGAATCTACAAGAACGGGAAGTATTGTACCTTTCCCCATGCCATCGAATTGCTCAACCGCAGATACGAGGATGTCTTTCCGATACTGACGAGCTATCCCGAACTGGAGAACTATCTTTCTCCATTCATGGATGCATGGCAAGGTGGAGCGATGGAGCAGTTGGCGGGTCAGATTGCAAGCGCAAAGATTCCGTTGTCACGAATGATTTCACCACAACTCTATTGGGTGATGTCCGCAAGCGAGTTTACACTCGACATCAACAATCCCGAAGAACCGAAGATTCTATGTGTCGGCAACAATCCCGACCGTCAGAACATTTATGGTGCTGCACTCGGCTTGTACAATAGCCGCATCGTGAAACTCATCAACAAGAAAGGACAACTCAAATCATCCGTTATCATTGACGAGTTGCCGACCATCTATTTCAAGGGTTTGGATAACTTGATAGCCACGGCACGAAGCAACAAGGTGGCGGTGTGTTTAGGCTTCCAAGACTTCTCGCAGTTGGTTCGCGATTATGGAGACAAGGAGGCWAAGGTGGTTATCAATACSGTTGGTAATATCTTRAGCGGACAYGTCGTTGGCGAYACCGCCAAGACTTTATCCGAGCGTTTCGGCAAGGTGCTCCAAAAGCGRCAGTCRATTTCCATCAACCGTCAGGATGTCTCTACATCCATCAATACCCAGATGGACAGTCTCATRCCGCCAAGCAAGATTAGCGGWCTRACCCAAGGTATGTTTGTCGGCTCTGTTTCCGACAACTTCACCGAYCGCATAGAGCAGAAGATCTTCCATGCCGAGATTGTCGTTGACACCGACAAAGTAAAGCGAGAGGAAAGCCATTATCAGCCTATCCCTATCATTAACGATTTCAAGGATACCAATGGCAACGACTGCATGAAGCAAGCCATACAGGACAACTACAATCAAATCAAGGAGGATGTCAAGCAAATTGTCAAGGACGAGTTAGAGCGTATCGCCAACGATGAGAACTTGAAGCACTTGATACAGAAATAGGAACGACAAAGGCAGTGGATATTTGCCACTGCCTTTGTCGTTCCTATTCATTCAATAAGGCTTTACCTTTTGAGGTAAGCATATATTTTTGCCCAGGGTGTTTAGGATTCTCTGGGTGTAACTGTCCAACATATCCTTGCTCAATTGCTGGATATAGATATTTATCAAGAAAATGGGTCTTATCTTTCAAGGACATTATCTCCATTATCTCTTTTGCAGACAAAGTCGCAGTACCTATTACAGATATAACCTTTTTGAGCTGTGGGGTAGCTGTGGGGTAACTGTGGGGTGACTGTGGGGTGACTACCACACTGCTTCTATTATATTTAAAAACGACCCATACAAAATTACCATCCGTATTGATTTCCGGAGCAGGCAATCCGACACGCTTACATTCACCTACCATCGTGCTTATACCACGTCCCCAACTTTCCAAAATTTTACTCTTGTAGAGTACATTGGCAATTATTGGATTCTGTGGTTTGGAATCATGCTCCTCCATTAGACGCTCTATTGGCAGATCTGCAGGAAATGTTCCCGTATTTCTTATTTCTACCCGGTCATCATAAATGGCAATGCTGACTGAACTCCCAGGGTGATGATAGGACCTATGACAGAAAGAGTTGATACAACTTTCTCTCAAAGCCTTGTAAGGGATGCTCAGTTCCTCTTCACGATACAGACCATTTATCTTTCCAGACAATGAGAGGTGTTTAAAGAAGAATGCCATTGCTGCATCAAGCAGTTCATATATGTTGCCTTCCGCACGTTGGTTGTCAATAAACTCTTCCTTTGTAGTTCCCTTGAAACGTGCCATACGAAGCAAACACTGTGGATAATCATACAACTCTTTGCCGAACAATACGGCAGCGGCATTATTCAGTTTCCCGTCATTGAGTAAACGGAACTTTTTCAGAATGACAGGTATCTCCTCACGTATTGTCGTTTCAGGAAGTCTTCCGTTTCTTATTCCCTCTCGAACAGCACCGAGAATAGCATTTTCGTCCAGATCCGCTATTTTCAAGTCAGGATTAATCATCGCTTCCCAACCATACTTGCCACCTCGTTCCATCAATAAGTGATTGTACCGTTCCTGTGGCATGACGGTTGTGGTGCTTTCAATTCGCTGATAAGCTCTTCCTTTGTATGTGAAAGGACGCATAAAACGTTGCTCCTCAACAAAAATGACAATGACATATTTTTCAGTGCCGGGAATAGCAACATAGGTGATTTCTAAATCCACAAAAGGCTCTATACGATTGACTGCTTCTGCAATAGAACGTTTTGTACTGTCAGATACCGTTTGTCCTATGATTTTTCCATCGTCCTTTACTCCATAAAGGATTGTGCCGCCCTCACCATTGAGAAATGCGCATAGAGTCTCCATCGAACGATCTAATTGACCTGTCGATTCCTTAAACTCCAAGCTATTCCCCTCTTTCTTTATTGTTAGGGCTTCTATATCTTGATATGTCATGTTTGCAAGTTTTGTTACTATTAAAATTGCAAAAATACAGATAAATATCCAAAATTGGGTGTTTCTGTAAAAATCTTAATGATTATTATACAATTATCCCAAATAATGGCGCAATTTCATCGTCTCATTCTTTCCAATTCATCATCCCTCCGCATTTTCTCATTCAACTTCTCCTGCATCTTGTCCAGAAAATAGGTGCGACTATAGTTCTTGCGTCTTCTGATGTCGGTATAGAAACGATAGCAGTCCTTGGCTTTGATACCGAAGAACTGGTACATGGCTTGCGCCAAGTCCTTGAATTTCACATCGCCATCGTTCACGCTTCCCATTACGCAGATGCCATATACCATTTCTACAAGGTCAACGGCATTGCCNCGCATAGAGCAGAAGATCTTCCATGCCGAGATTGTCGTTGACACCGACAAAGTAAAGCGAGAGGAAAGCCATTATCAGCCTATCCCTATCATCAACGATTTCAAGGATGCCGATGGCAACGACTGCATGAAGCAAGCTATTCTGGACAATTACAACCAAATCAAGGAGGATGTCAAGCTGATTGTCAAGGACGAGCTGGAGCGCATCGCTGGTGACGAGAGCTTAAAGCATCTCATACAGAAATAAACAATAAGGCGAGTAACTTTTAGGAATTGTCCTTTCTGTTACTCGCCCCTGCATACATATATGGGATTTATCGTTTTTTATCGTCTCATTCTTTCCAATTCATCATCCTTTCGCATCTTGTCGTTCAACTTCTCCTGCATTCTGTCAAGGAAATAAGTACGGCTATGGTTCTTGCGTCTTCTGATGTCGGTYTAGAAACGATAGCAGTCCTTGGCTTTGATYCCGAAGAACTGGTACATGGCTTGCGCCAAGTCCTTGAARTTCACATCGCCATCYTTCACGCTTCCCATTACGCAGATGCCATATACCATTTCTACAAGGTCAACGGCATTGCCYGTCCATTTRACTAATGGRTTTYATTCTGATGATACTGGCGGAGAGGCTTCTGAAGTGGATGTYGTCACATGAAGATGATATGTTGCTGCCACATGCTCTTGCATRCTMCGGACAAATGCAATWGCRTTGCGCACATACAAGCCTACGGTTCCCAAACAATCCTTTATATGGGGCATTGACAGATGAAAGTCAAGCTCGGTRTCTGCGTATGACAGTGCAAAGACCGCTTGCTTCACGTTYGTGCTGCATAAATCAACCACAACCTTGATAAACTCACGATATGAGTTCTCCAAAGCGTTACCACCTTTGTTCTTATGACCTGCATTCAGCAAGTTGAAAAAATCAGTCTCTATCAATATGTTGTATTCCATGTTMCTGTKTCTTTTATGGGTTTGTACTAATTTGATGTWTRRGTGCGCACARCATTTATTAGTCCAATACCTATGCCATTCCAAGACAYTCTAAACAATTGGATGATGATATTTCCTGATAATCAGRAACTTTATCAAGAGAATAAGATTTTCACAAGGGAATTGCAAGCAGAAATAGTGTAAGGAAAACCGGACACTCGTCCAATCTTCCTTACACGGTTCTTATACCYTTACYACTTYTTAGTAGGAATACCATACTCTTTCATACGGGCATAGAATGTAGTATGGCTCATTTCCAACATTTTTGCCGCATCACGCTTGATGCCATTGCATTGCTTCAAAGCCCACAAGATACGCTCTCGATTGATCTTYCGTTCTTGTTCATCAAAGTRCAAAGCCTCTTCTGTCAATGRRGATTGTGACAACTGCAAGTCCTCGACATCTATTATCTCATTCTCYCATAACAGCATAGCTCGCATGATACATGATTTCAACTCACGCACATTACCTGGCCATGTATGGCTTACAAGTGCCCTTTGRGCTTCCTTACTGATACATTTTATTTCTTTGTCCGTATGCCTATCATATAGTTTCAGGAAGAAGTTAGCTAATGGCATAATATCTTCCTTGCAATCCCGCAACCGTGGAATCTCAATAACRGCTTCGTGAAGTCGATAATACAGGTCGCTTCTGAATCGTCCTTCCCGAACTGCCTCTTGCAGGTTTTCYTTGGTGGCGGCAATAATGCGCACATCAGCCACTTTATCTTTTGTAGCTCCCAATGGTCGGTAGCTCTTGGATTGCAACACACGCAYCAGCATCGCCTGTACGTCTTTCGGCAGGTTGCCTATCTCGTCCAAGAACAGCGTACCTCCAGCAGCCAATTCAAAGTAACCTTTTCTTGCTGCGTCRGCACTTGTGAATGCRCCTTTCTCATGRCCGAAGAGAGCGGAAACGGCAAGTTCCGCAGAAAGCGTACCGCAATCTACTACCTCAAAAGGCTTGTCGGCTCTTTTGCTTTGCAGATGTATCTTTTCCGCTATATGTTCTTTGCCWGTWCCGTTGTCMCCCAATATCATAACAGCCATGTCGCTTTTGGCAAACAATTCTGCCATTTTGTATATACGGCGAAACTTCTCACTTTTGCGGTAAACAATCTTGTTATTCAACTCMACGAGTCGTTTCTGCTTGTCTATGATTTCTTCCAAACGTTCATAAACTACATCAAGCAARAATTTCTTCGGTATATAGTCTTCRGCTCCCAARTTCATAGTCCTCACGGCACTCATGCTTTCATCGTAAGATGTCATGATYATAAATGGATTKTGYTAGCCGTTACTACGCATCCATTCCAACAGGTCGATYCCGTTATCATTCCCCAAGCGCATATCCGAAATGACAACATCCCATTCAGAGGATTCCRTCACAGCTTTCAGACCATCTCTGTAATTGTAGCATAAGATTGTTTTCCATCCCTTCGCRTCCAACTTCTTGCCCAACATATTACAAAATGTCGGGCTGTCTTCAATGATTATTACTTTCTTCATGCTGTTACCTCCTCAATTTTCTTTTGTGCGGCTTTGATGATTGCCTCACCATGTGCGAAAACATCCTCAACCGCTTGGTTGATAACGTCYTCTGATGATGTAGAATCTTCAATCAGGTCAAAGAGATGGTTCAAAGACTCGTCAGATTGTACCATCATCCACGAGCTTCTTGCGTGYTGAATGGCATCGGACATTTTCTTGCGGTTCTCCTCTTGGGCTGCATTACGGATACTGCCCAATGTYTCAGTCATTTCCTTTACGAAATTCTCCAYAGTCTCTTTTTCATTGCCYTAGGTCAGCAACATAGAGAAGTCTATTTGTTTTTCTGCTATRTTYCCYTTCACACACTTTCTTGCAGTGTTTATRAAATCCTTGTCAGACATCGGCTTGAACAGYCAAGCGACAAATCCTGCATCAAGCAGTTCTTGCTCACTCACATTTGGTGCTGCTGTCATAACYACAACAGGAATGGTCTTGGAGTTACGKACGTTCACRATACGCATCATTTCCAGAATCTCYATACCATTCACTTCAGCCATCTTCAAATCCGTTATCAGCAGATCATAWGATTTTTTGCGCATCATATCCAATAAATCCGTGGCATTATTACAAGTGTCACATYCGATGCCGTTRGATGCAAACGCCTCACGGATGGTACTCAGTTGCACATGYCTATCATCAATGGCAATGACAGTAAACGAATCTTGTCGTTTKGTTCTATACTGGATTGGTTCCACATTCTGCTTTTCGGCTGCAGCCATAGGAAGACTAATGGTAAAAATACTTCCKAGCCCTTGGTGACTGGACACATCGATTTTTCCTTTCATCAGTGAAACGAGGTTCTTGACAATGGAAAGRCCCAAGCCAAATCCCGGTTGGGTGACCGCATTTCCCAATCTTGCAAATTCCTTGAAGATTTGTTTTTGTTGRTTGTCATCCAATCCTGTTCCTGTATCCTTAACCWTTAGCATGAATACACCATTCTTATAGGTTGTGGACAATACTATCTCACCCTTTCCKGTATATTTGATGGCATTGGAAAGCAGATTGCGTCCTATTGTAAGCACCTTTTCCTTGTCTCCATTGACAACACCATCTGCCTTATTGRTGACGCTCAATTCAAGTTGTTTCTTCGCAGCAAAGGGCTCATACTCCATCTTTAATTGCTCGGCAATGTCCATCATACGGAAAGGGCGTTCCTTGACGGTCGCCTTTCCATTCGCTAATTTGGAGTAAACCAGGAAACTGTCWATCATAGAYGTCAAGCCTTTCGATGTGTCAACAATCAAGTCGGCATATCGTTTGCTTTCATCCGTAGCATCWTCAAGTCCGCTAATCTTGCGAGCATAATCCTTGATGGCAGACAAAGGACTGCGCATCTCATGRGTTACWGTCAGCATCACCTTTCTTGTTTCTTCCTTGCTCTTACGTGTCTTGAATGCYAATCGCCACACCAATAGGAATAATACGAAAAATACCAATATCAACAATCCTATCATRCCTATATAATAATAGGTATAATTGCCTTCCAAGTCTGCGATTTGTCGCTCACGAACTTTMATGCCTTTATCCACATTCWCATCAGCTATGCTGATTACTCTTTGCAACTGCTTATTGATACRTTCATTTCTGTTTCCKAGACTATCCAAWATCTCCACTARCTTACGGCTTTGCTGGTGATGTTTAGCAACAACCGTTTGGTTTAGGTTGGTGAGCATCTTTTCAGTTTGGGTTAAACGGTTGCCTGTTGTTACTSCATTTTCTTTCTTGCCGAACAATCTGCTGAAGAAACCMCGCTTCTTTGGCTTTGCCTGCTGTGGCATAGCTGAAAGTCTTTTGCTTTCAGTRTTATTCTGCTCTACAATTCTTGGAACTTCTGCGGTCAGCTTTTCTTGAGTGGCATTCAGWTCCTGCATYGCATCCTTTATATCCAGAAGGAGCTGTTCCTTTTCTGCAAGAAGARGGCAGATRGTATCAGAATCTTCTTTCGGACAAATACCTGCGATGCCTTGAAGCATACTGTCCACTTCCAATCGAAGCGAATGATACTCATTTACATCTGTTGAGTCCCAATCRGCAARCATTTCACCAAGCAGTGACAATTCCGTTATGTGCAAGTTTAAGTCATGCACATTCTTTCGCCACTGATGCAGTTCTGCATTTCTACACTCAATCTCCTTTCTGTCGCGCCATTCAAATAGGCCGATTACAGTACATCCTACGATGACGATGGCAGTCATGATGCCTAAAGCCATCCATCTACAGATATGCCCGGTCTGTTCTTTGCGTTCCATGTTGTTTGCTTTTTACGTTTCTATTACTTCATTATTGCTTTGCACTAACATTTTAATCGGCAAAGATAATGACAGAAAGCATCAAAGACGAATATTTACATATATTATAACAACTTTTATGTAATTTCTTGGTAGAAATAGCATATTGTCAGAAAAGAACCGTTGTTGAATAATAATTGTTGACAACAAAGCCAAAAGCTGATAAAGTGTAGATTGTGAGACTTAATCGAAAAAGGATGGCAAGAGTTTCAATCCTACCATCCTTTTGAATCTTATTGAAAAGTCTTTTGCGTTGTCAGCTTTATCAATGAGTAAATGAGAGAGTCGTTTACCTAACTCTTACACCTTTACCATTCAGAACTTCACTTCTAACATCATCAGTTTTTCATAAATACAAGTCGTAGCCAATGGCTGTAATATCGCAATATCTTGGAGGAGAGATGATGTTGCTTCGTCAATCCAGTGATCCATCTCAATAAATTGCTTACCACCTTTTGTCTTCAACAAGAGGGAAGAGTCTCTTTTTCTAAATTTATATTCAGAAAAAAGTTAAAATGTCACAATCAAGAATTTTTGTTTTTTTACCTCGCCACCATCAGTTTTGTTTTCGCATTTAATGAGAATTGGATTTTGTGCAATATTATTTCTTTTTTAACCTAATTTTATAGCCCGACCACAAGCACCAAAACGCAAGAATGCCCATAACAAAGATGAATATGTATGTGGCTATCGTTCCAATGAAAATTCTGCCACTATGCACCTCTAATGCCACATTCCAAAGCGACATCGGAAGTTGGTTCATGCTCGAAGGTTGAGGGGCAAAGTTTGTTCCCTCGTAATATTCCGCTACGACAAAGGTGGAAAAGTCTTGGCTCATACCTGCGACAGCTTTCTTTCCGAATGGTGCTCCTGCTTCATTCGGTGCAGGTTTGTTCGTAAAGTAATCGGTAGTAGTTCCTTGTCGTCTGTCCCAAACAAACAAGCCGCTAAATGAACCGCAAAGCCATCTACCATTTGCATCTTTCTGTAATACATTCAATCCCATCACGCTGACAGGTGGAACAGAAGTAATAACTTTCACTGTAGCATTTTTGATGTTCAATGAATAGAATCCTTCCGATGAGGATAATAGCCAATCATGGCAGCTCTCATCATAACGAATCATGCGGAGCTTGTCGTTCCAAGGATTCTTGCTTCTGAGTGTTGTGCCTGGGATAGACGGAATCTTGCTTAACACTAATGCTATCATCACAGGAGGGCGGAGACACCAACCCGTCAGTGCAATCAAGAGCGCAAGTATGATAGTATATCGCCCGATTCTGTCATGCAGATGAAGCGATGTTTGCAGTAATGCCTTTCGCTTCGGTCTCAGCCAAAAGACGATACCCGTAATACAGAGAACCACAAGAATAATGGCTATGGCATCAACCACAATCTTTCCTGTTATTCCGAAAAGTTCTCCACTATGGAGTAGCCAAACGATACGAAAGGCTGTTACTTTGCCGTCATAATCCTTTGGCGCATGAAGTTGAATGCGCTTAAAAGTCTTATAAGGAGGAAGCGAGGTATAGACAAAGGAACGACTGAGCACTACAAGGGTGTCGCCATGCGAAGCGATGTCCGTAAATTTCTCCTCATCCTCCAGTGACATATTCACCTTATACCATTTGCTATGCACTCCATAGCGATAAAGCCCGAAAGGTGAGACTGCAAATATCCTTCCATTATCAAGCCTTATGACATTTTTGATTTGACGATAGTCTGCACCTTCTGGCAACCCCTCATTGAAATCCTTGAAGTAGGAAGCCTTGGAGTCGGTAAGCCAGATGCCACCATTGCCATAAAGCAACAGTTGGCGACAAGAATCCACATTCCTCATGGAATCTACCATAAAATCTTTGCCAATGTCAAGCGTGCCTCGTAGCAATCCACCATTCCAATTCCGAAACTCATAACGACTTGGCAGGTACTTCCTGCTCACGTTCACCTCCTTGATGAGTGAACGATGATTGAGCAGGATGCCTGACACGCAGAACATCAACATGAAGAAGCTCAAGCCGATACCAAGCCATTTATGTTGTTTTCTCCAAGTTCCTTTCTTCATTGATTTCCTTATCTGATTATCTATCTTATTTCTTTTCTTTCTTCGCCCTTGCATCCTTGACAATCTTTCCTGCCAAGAAACAAAGTTCTATCCCCATCACTACCCAATGCCAAGGATATTCGCTCGGATGGTCAATGAGCTTGCCGATGATACCTGTGCGATTGAAAGCCTCCACCGCAATCCAGAACACGATGACCGTCGCTGTTCCCATTCTGATGTTCGCTCCCCACGATGGCAGATGGAGTTGCTTGCGAAATACGTATGGGGCGGAAAGCAAGGCACCGAAGGCTACACCGAAGGTGACTGGACTCTCACGACCAAACAATTGAGGATCGTAGAGGTTCATCAGCAGGAGATAGCAAGTCCAGAGCATTGTGTTGATTTCCATGAAGGTAACAATGCTGGTGTGGCGTGTCATCGGGCGAGCGGCGATGAGTCGCTTGTTCTTCCCCAAGAAGAGCGTCTGCCACCAGTTGAGGAAGTTGCAGGCATTTCGGGAACAGAAGATGTAGAGCAACATCACCATTGCCCACAAGCCAAAGGTGGCAGGGAGCAGAAGATATTCAGGGCGGCTCAACACTTCTCCTGTCACTGGGGCAATCTCAGCATGTGTGCCCCAACGATGGGCATAATACATGAAGAGGAAATCCACCCAACCTGTCCAATAGAACATACCACCAATGAGTCCGAGCAAGGTTTGGCGAGTCTGTCCCTTGACGAAAACACCTACCACCACCATCACCAAGCCCACGAATCCCACAGCCATGCCAGCACCCAACAGTTGCGTGCCGTCGTAGTTGTCCTTCAATACTCGTGCCACCAAATGAACGATGGGCATGCTTCCTAAAATCACGCCCATCGACACGATGGATTTCCACCAATATAGTTTTCTGTTACTCATGTGTCTTCTTCTTTCTTGCAGCTATCATGATATACAAAAGCAATGCCACGAATGCCACGAGGATGCAAATCATCTGGGTAGTATACTTCTCCGGCTCAATCCAAATCTCCTTGAAAAAGTCCAAACGACCGAGTACTTCCACAGGTATCCAGAACACGACAACCGTTGCGATAGCCATACGGATATTGGCTCCCCATGTGCTCAAACGCAACTGCTTTCGGAAGATGAAGAAACTACCTATCAGACAAGCTGCGGCAACAACCGAAGTTACAGGATGATGGTCGCCGAGGAAATTCTTGTCGTAGCAGAACATCAACAGGAGATAGCTAGTCCAGAGAATCATGTTCAGTTCCATGAAAGTAACGATACTTGTATGATATGTCATAGGACGAGCGGCAATCTCGTTCTTGCGGGAACGGAAGAGAACACGCTGCCACCAGTTGATGAAGTTACATCCGTTTTTGGTTGAGAAGATGTAGAGCACCATAATCATCATCCACATGCCGAAGGTGGCAGGGAGGATGAGGTATTCTGGGCGAGTCACAACTTCGCCATTCTCCATCTCCGGCTGTGTACCCCAGCGGGTAGCATAGTACTGGAACAGGAACTCTATCCAACCCGTCCAGAAGAGCAGACCTCCGAAAAGTCCCCAAAGAGTCTGTTTGGTGTTTCCCTTTACGAAGACACCGATTACTACCATGATAAGACCTGCCAACCCCATGAAGAAGGCTGAGTAATGCACAGCTTCAGGAGTCATCGTCTTATCCATTATCATCATCAGCGCATGTCCCAACGGCATGGTAAATAGTACCACGAGGAACGAAGCGATAGATTTCCACCAATTCAATTGTTTCATAATGTTTAATATTTACTTTAATTCATCTAAGTAATAACTGATTCTTCCTCCCTCATCACCTATCTGCACATTGGCATCATACCAGGAGATAATCTGGAGCTTGTAATATCTCTCGCCATCCCATGAACGGATTACGTAGGTATGGAAAGAAGGAGTATATACTGGAGGTGGACCAGAGAAGGTCATTGCCTTTTCGAGCACCGGATTGCCGCTTACCAACTGCTTGGCTGGTCCGTTGTTCGGGTCGAACCAAGGGTTCTTGTTCATATCCAGTTTGTTGGCGATGCAATACTTGTTCCAGTCTTCCCGCGACATGGTGACATAGACGCTTGCTGAATCATCCACGGCGAAGGTCATGTTGTGTTCAGCCAGATAAGCATCCACCTGCGCCTTGCTCGTCCACTTGTCATATTCGCCATAGCCCAGGTCGGCAGCACCGCCCTTGCCTATACCGCTCGTTCCACTGTTGGTGCGAAGCTGGTAACCATCGAAGGCGAGGTCCCATTCCGTGGCAGGATAAGCCATGGTGTTTGGGTCATCCTCCATATTCTCCATCACCATAATGCTGCTGGCTTGTCTTTTTACCGTCTTATAGGTAAACTTGCCTGTAGCTTGGTTCTTGGTGAAGATGGTATCGCCGTTCTCATCACGCTCTGCATCCTCGAAGATGTTCTTCTGTACGCCCTCGCTCCAGTACTTTACGAGCTTGGTAGTACCTTTATAATGGAAATATTCCTCTATCGGTTTGCCGTCAATAAAGGCGATGACACTCTGGTTAGGATTCAGCACATTATAGCGATGTCCCGTCTTCAGGTCAAAATAGAGCCAGTCGTCGGTAACACCCGTGCTATAACCTGTTTTTCGGGGCAAGGTATGACCTGTGAAGTCCTCAGCCTCGTAAGATACGCAGCTCGTCATTGCGGCTGCCATACCTATTATATATAGTAATGCTTTCTTCATTATTTTTTCTTTCTAAATGCTTTTACCAATTCATCTACCAACACTTCCACCTGCACATGCGCCTTGGCTCCTGCCGTGGCTGGCACGTTAAACATGGTGATGCCCGAACCCAGGGTCTTTGGCACATAGTTAAAGATGTTATCCACACCCACCGTCACCTTCACCTTATTATAAAAGGTCTGAATCACCGACAGATTGCACAATACATACTGGGGCAACTGGCAGCGGAAGTAGGCATCGTGGCTCTTACCGTTTACAGAGAGTCGGTCCTGCACATCAAACTTCTTCTCACCCATGTAGCTTGCCGAGAAGGTGGCGCCCAGTCGGTAGTTCTTCTTGCTGTACTTATAGTCGAGGCTCGCCGTAGCAGCATGAGGCGAAGTGGTGTTCACCTGGATGCCATCCGTCTTGCTCACGTTCACGTAGCTGTAGGTAGCATTCATCGTGAAGTGGTTGAGGAAGTGCCAGCGCATGATGGTCTCCAGTCCGATGAGGTTCTGCTTGGCGAGGTTGGTGTATTCAAAGTTATACTGCATGTCGTAGATGCGCCATACACCCTCTATCTTCTTGCGGAAGAAGTTGCCATACACATTGCCCGAGATGAAGAAGTTATCGTTCGAGTACTCTGTGCCCAGACTCACGTAGTTGTTCTTCTCAGGCTTCAGGTCCTCGTTACCCCTGATCATGAACATGCCGAGGTGGTCCCATTGGAAGAACAGCTCCTTGATGCTTGGCGAACGGTAGCCCATCGAATAGTTGGCTCTCCATGCCCAGTGATCCGAAGGACTCCACTTGAAGGCAATCTTAGGCATCGCCATCAGTCCGAAGGCACGGCTGAAGTTGGTCCTCACGCCAGCCGAAACCATCCAGTGGTCGTTCATCGTCCACTCGTCCTGCAGGAAAGCCTCCGTTTCCTTCAGCGAACGGGTGCGCATGATGTGGGAGGCATCGCCGTTGAATCGGTCGCTCGTCAGGTCATCGCTCAGGTGCTCGATACCGAGGATGAGGTCGTGGCCCTCGAACTTCTGCGAGGTGATGGAGAGGCGAGGCTGGAAGATACGGCTCTTATACACCTTGGTACGCTCGTCGATGCGCTCGTGGCGCTTGAAGCGGTCGTAGAAGTCGCCGTGCAGGGAGGCGGTAATCTTGAACCAGTCCTTGAATGTATATTTAATCTTGGTTCCAGCCGTCCAGTCACGCGCCTGACTGAAGGTCATGTCCTGAATGAGGTCGTAGGTATTCATATAGAACGCACTACCGTAGGCAAGAATCTCCAGGTTCTTGAAAGGGTCGTAGAATACCTTCTGCGATACCGAGATATGCTCTGTACCCTCGATGCCCATTGGCGGACGGGAAGCCACGCTGGTAATGGTCACGTCGTGGTCGAGCCAAGGGTTCGCCTCTTGGGTATAGACCTTCTTGTCGTTCTCCGCCTGGTACATGTAGAAGGCATCGCTCGAAGAATACCACACATCCGTCTGCGAAGTTACCTTGCCTGCATTGAATCCTGCCGATACCCAGCTCTGCAGGTTCGGGCGGTCGGCATTCTTCTCAAACATATACAGGAAGTCCTTTTTGGATGGGTTCTTGTAGTTGCGCTCGTTCATCTGTCCCCAGCGCACACCAGCCTGAATGTCGATAGGCTTGGTGGTCTTCTTGGTGATAAGATTGATGACGGCACCCGATGCACGGCTTCCATAGAGGGTACTGCTGGCACCCTTCACGATTTCGATGCGGTCGATGGCATGGAGGTTGAATCGCTCATAGTCGAGGTTACCCGCCATGTCGCCCGTCAATCGCTCGCCATCCTGCAGGAAGAGCACGTGGCGGGCATCCAAGCCCTGCATGGAGATTTCGTTGCCGAAACCTACTTTCTGGATATTCATACCCGGTGTCTCCTGTTGCAGCGCCTTGGTCAAGTCGGCATAGCCTGCATCTACCAGTTCCTTACCGCCGAGCACCTGCGTGCTCACTGGCGAGAGCTTGATAGGTCGGGCGGTACGGGAACCCGTAACCACCACCTCGTTCACCTTCATCACGTCCTCGGTCATGAAGAGCTTGAGGGAGTTGTCGCTTCCGATGGTTCCCTTCAGAGGGTTGTAACCCACGGATACCACCTGGTAATAACACTTGTCACTCTGAGGCACCGAGATAGTAGCCTCACCATCCATGTTGGTAACAACACGCTGTGGCGATTTCAATTTCTCGTTGTCGGCGTAGGTGATGACTGCACCGATGATTGGCTGCTCAGTGGCTTTGTCGAAGATACCGAACTTCACCTTTCGCTGTGCAGCGACAGGGAGGGCGAGTATCAGCAGCAAGCCGATGAGCATTACATTTCTAATTGTCTTCATTTATATTGCTATTCTATTTTTTCCAAATCCTTACACGATTTCAGCCTCGCTATGGCTTGTTTCTCTTCCCTTCATTTTTTACTTGCAAAAAGAAAGAGAGATATGTCTGGGCATACCCCTCTTTCCTTTTATAGATATAAGCTACAGTCTCTTATTTGATTCCGTGCTCCTTTTTATACGCTTTCAAGTCTTCCTCGTACTTTGCCTTGTCGGCATCAAATGTTGCGAGACGTGACTTGTCAATAGTCTGCTTAAAACATTCGGAACGAACGTTCATCATGTTATAGTTTACGATGAACTGAATTTCGTGTGTTTTGGCATTGTAATAGCCTTGCACGCTACTGCCTTTGGCACTTGATGCAGAACCGTCTGTGTCTGTTCCCCATACAGAACCGTCTTCACCCTTAAACTTTATCCAACCATCACCTGTATATTCTTTCTGCTCCCAAGAATTGAGAACCATGGTCTTGACATCACACTTAAAATTGATAATCATTCCCATGTTTCCGACCGTGAAGTCAAGCAAAGAAATGGTGAATATTTGTGCGTCAGTCTTACTCCATTCAAACTTAAACTTTGTAGGACATCCCTCTGGTAAAAGGGTCTTGTTCACTCCATTCATCGTTGCGTTTGTACTAAGAACGATCTCACCATTGAGATAGTTCGTTGCCTCTTTCACCAACTCAGTATTTGCATCTGCATCTGTTATTTCTTCATCGGAAGAACAAGAAGACATACCTATAACTCCAAATATGAAAACAAATACAGTGAAGAACGTCTTGAAAAACTTCATAACGTAAAACTACTATACCCACTTCTACCATGGCAATAAATGTCATAGTGGAAGTGAGTAATTATTGATTAGTTTTGAGTAAACTTAACTATGGCTGTGAATGGTACACCTAAATATGTGGCATCCTTAGTTGTAATTTCAAAATACAACTTACCATCATCATTCTTCTTAGCCATAATATCAGCATTGTAGTAACTAGTTCCAAGGAACTTGAAAGTTACAACCTCAGTATATTCTTCAGTAGTTCCATCCAAAGGAACATTCTTGGCATTGACAGAAATCTTGCCAGGCATAGAACCTATCTGAAGATTGTTGATGGTGATGTTGATAGTGTTATCACTATTCTCGGTAACAGTTAAATCACTGAAATTAGTGAAAGTGTTAGTATGGCTTCCCATTTGAACATCTAATGTTCCGCTGATATTACCAGCCTTAACCACACTCATTGGAGCAGCTTCATTAAGAGATGCTGCCATCATTGTACTTGGCATCATAGCCATTGCTACAACGGCTAAAAGCATAAAATAAATCTTTTTCATAAAATTTTAATTAATTGTGAATAATAATTTATATTTAGATGTTTTCGCTCCAAGGGAACGAATCATATTCTTCGTATGAATAATATCTATCTCTAAGACTTGCTTTGTAACTTGTGATGAAATTCTGGGTCTCACTTTTTTCAAAAACGTTCTTTGATAAACAGAAGGAAATCTTATGCTTTGAAGCTAATTCTTCCAATGTATTTTTTGCAGCATAATAAACATTGGTCAATGCTGGGTACTTAATACTTGCATTATGCATTTGAAATATGCAAAGAGTTGAAATTGCTTTGATTGAACTTAAATCTACATTATTAAGACTTGGTAAATTAGACAAAAGAACTGTATTGATTACACCAATAGGATTCTTTGGAAGCATTAAACTTGACAAATTCTTACAATTGGTAATTTCCAACATATTGGAAACAGTCGCATCAAAGTCATCAAGCTGTTGATTGGCAACAACCGTGTTTGACAAATCCAAAGATGTCAAATAGTCGTCATTACCAAAAGTTACAGTTGCAAGTTTTTTTGCTTTAGTCAAATCAACTCCATTAGGGGTTGAAATATTAGTGAACTGAAGTCCTTTAATGTTAGCTCCTGGCATTATGTATCCAATAGTATAGTGTTTAGTATAACCAATTGAAACATAAAAATCTTGATAATAAGGATTGTTGACAAAATATTCTACTCCCTCAATTGAGTTTATCTTATCTATATTTTCATACTGACTTGAATACCATAAGTGAATACTTTCTCCCTGCTCTGAATTTTTCATTGGTTTGCTAATATCTATGTGTGTATCGTCTGTGAACAATGAAGCAAACTTCTTTTTCAAATAAGCACGGAAGTACTCATCAGGAATCTCTCTCAAAGTATTATACTTCTCCAAAGAGCCCTTGTCGTTCACCATTTGCATGTCAACTGTCTTATTCTCCGCCTCATTCTCTGTATAGAAAGGCATCAAGTCCTCTACATTATACTTGCAAGAAGCAGGGAGATAAAGTTTTGTAAACTCATGAAGGATAGTAGCTTTCACCTCATCATTCTCAACCTTGGCTGTTACCAAACCGTCGAAGTCATAGATGTCATTGCCTTGCAAGTCAAGACCTGTAATCTGTGAAGGAAGTGAAGCGATATGGAAAACTGGACCATAGCCATTGTTGCTAAGGTTCAACGCCTTCAAATTAGGAAAAACAGAAAGTTCCTTCAAGGCAGCGGTATCAACCTTTGTGCCTGAAAGGTCGAGAGATGTGGTGCTGTTGGCTTTGTCGTCAAGGAGCATTTTGCCATTTTCATCAAACTGGTATCCCTTAGCTTTGAGGATAGTCATCAACTCTGAGTTGCTTACTGCCACATTGCTGTAAGAAGGTGCATCGTCATCACTGCTGCAAGAAGCGAAGCCGAGGCAAAGAGCCATTGCAGCGAGACCGATGAAATTCTTTAAAATTTTCATTGTTTTATTATTCTTTTAAATGTTTATAATTAATTAGAAATATTACCCTTAATTTGTGGCTGCAAAGATACATATTTATTAAATAATGTACAATACCTAAAAATTATGAAATATTTTCCTTGTTAGTGAGGGTTTATCACCATTCTATATAATTTGCAGAATAGGAGAATTGTAAAATTTTTGTAATATTTGCTTTTGTAAATGTTTATATTGCTCCTATAATTGCTTGTTTATTCGATACTTAAAACTAATGATAAAGTAACTACCAATTTGGAAGGTGCGACTCTCGGTGAGCCCTGTGGCGGTAACATTGCGGTAATAGTTTTTCTTGTCGCTGAGAATATCTGACCAATAGAGCGAAAGCTCGGCTTGCTTCTTTTTGAGGAATCGCCAAGATGCCCCCAAGTTCCAAACCACTTGGTCGTCTTCGCCTTTTTTGATGTTGGTGCCGTTACGGAAAGAGTAGGCGACATCGCTCTTGACTTGGAAGCCAAGAGGAAGTTCTGCGTAAGTATTCAGCGAAAAGTTATAGCTTCGGGTATAGTTGGATGTACCCCGGAGTTGGTTGGTGGCATGGCGATAACGCCAATCGCCCTGCAAGTCGAAGCCTCCCCATTTCGGCTGATAACCCAAGCGAAGGTTGGCATTATACGACGTATTGTGGGTGACGCTGCGGTCTGGCTTCTCGCTCTTCCCCTCGTTCACCAAGGCTACACTTTGGCTAAAGTTGGCACCTGTGCGAGCGGAGAGATTGAACCGCTTCTTCCATCGCTTCTGATAGCGAAGACTGGCACGCATATTCCAGTTGCCATTCACATTCACAGGATAAGTCTCTGTACCACCTGTGGCAAGGTTGTAAAAGACGGCTTGCGTCTGACTATTATAGATGTTGCTAAAGTGTACATCGCCCGAAAGCCCGAGGCGCGTGTTCCTACCTGTCAATCGGAAATTCTGATTATAGGATGCTTTGAGCGAAGGATTGCCATGGGTGATGTGCAGCGGGTCGCTATTATCTGTGAGCGACATCAAGCTACCGAGGTCGGGCTGTCGGCTACTACCGTCATAATTCAGCTCGAAGCGAGTCTTGCCCCGATGCCATGACACATTCAACTGTGGGTTCCAGTTCACACTCGTCCTTACCGTGTCGGCGTGGAGCAAGCCGGTCTTTTGGTCAAGACTCCTGCGCTCGGGCTGCATCAACACTCCTGCATTTGCCTCCCATTGCTTGCCATCATAATTGAGGTAGAGGCTGAGGTCGTGGGTAATGGTCTTGCTCAGGGTGTGGTTGCTTAGGCTATCCATATACACCTCGCTCTCGTAAGTACTTCGGTCGCTCATCTGTCGTGTGGCAGAATAACGATAACCGAGTTGCAGGCGCAAGTTCTCAGCCAAGGGTTGCGTCAAGTTGATGCCTACGGAATAGGCACGATTGGTGGAGGGGGAGTGCTGGTATTGGTTGCGATAAAGCACGGAATCGCCACCCAGACTGCTCTCCAACTGATAGTAAGTGGTCTCGGAAAGGGAATGTGACTCGTTGGTACTCTTGCTGTCGGAGTAACTACCCGTGAGGCTGATGCTCGTACCCTTGTCGTTGAACACTCGGGTGATGTCGGCATTGACGGAGAACGAATGGCTGTCGCTCTTCGAATTCGAGTTTCTCGTGATGCTGTTGATACGCTCATTGCCTTCTGAAGAGGTGGATTGCTGGCTGTCGCTGGTGTTGTCGCTCTTCGAATTGCTGAAGTTTCCACCTATATTAAAATAGGTCTTGTCATCCAAGCTCCACCTCATGCCCAACGAACCATTGCCCATCGTGTTGCGATTGGTGCTGGTGGATGCCGAGTTCTGGTAACGGTTGCCTGTGGTGAGATATTGCTCGCTATATAGGGTGCTCTCGTTGCCACTGGCATAATGGTTGTACATTATGTTGCCATAGAGGGTGAATCGCTTGGAGAACTTCTTGGCAAAGTTCATCGCCACGTTGTCCTGTCGGTTGTCGGGATAGCGAGAAGTCATGTATCGGTTGCCACTTCGAGCTATCACGGAGATGTTGTCGCCAGTCTGGCGGAAGAGGTTGGATATTAACTCTGTCTCCTTCTTGTCGTTGTTGCCTATGCCGATGCCTGCCGAAGTAATCAGCGTGCCGTTGAACTCTCGCTTGGTCTGCAAGTCGAGCACATAGTTTTCGCCGCCCTTGCGCACCTTGGTGATTTTCTCCAGTTCGCTCCGCTTGTCATACACCTTGATTTTGCTCACCAACTTGGCTGGCAGGTTTTCGAGGGCGAGGGTGCTGTTGCCGCCAAAGAAACTCTCGCCATTGACATTGATTTCATTGATGGGAAGACCGTTGTAGGTCATCGTCTTGTTCTGCTTTTCGTATTCCAATCCAGGCACTCGCTTCAAGAGTTCTTCGAGGTATGCTCCTTCGGGAGTCTGGAAAGCATTGGCATTGATAACCGTGGTATCGCCCTTCATCTCCACCTCCTTCATGGCAGCAGTAACCACCACTTCGCCGAGGTTGAGCGTCTTAAAGATGGAATCTTCTTTTTGCATTTCCACAGAGTCGCCATCGCCCTCTGATAAGGCACGACTCTCCCTTACTGTATCACTCGACACAGCATAAGAGAAAGCCCTTCCGTCAGGAGAAAGGGAAGACGATGCCCATACATTTGCTATTGTTGAGAAGGACATGAGCAAAAGCACAGACACATAAGCATATCGTAGCCTCATCTTGGTTTGAATATTCAAAATCGGCTGCAAAGGTACGAAAATCGGTGTATATTTGCAATACCTTGAAGTAGGTAAAGTGCCAAAGGGCTTGCCAAGGGAATCCATTAAAGAAAGTGAAAAAATGAGCAAAAATAATTGTATTTCAAAATTTCAATTTATCTCTGCACTTGTAATCAAAGCGTTCTTTGTATATTGCAAAGTTGTGAAAGAAAAAGAATCCTCGTTTTGTTGATACTTTCATACGTCTTTATTTTATGTTTTATCTAAAGAACGATTGACATTTGATTTTATTGCATAGAATTGCAGCATTATCTCAAAATACTGATCTATCAATGGTTTTATACGTATTACGCTATATTTCAATAATCATAGAAAACTTGGCAACACGCATATATTTCAATTATAATCGAATGATATTTTTATAAAATAGAGTCAGCTTAGATTCCATTACTGGAACATATTATGGTGTATTACCGTCTGATGTTGAGACAACACTCACGTTAAATGCTGATGGTACCTGTTTGCTGATACAGTCATACAATGAAAAGTAGAACAAACAGGAAAGGTTAAGAGGAACTTTCCAAGTGCTTGACTACAACATCCTGATGCTTGTGCGTCCTTATAGCGGTGAGCATACCTTCTACAAGGTGAAGGATGCCAACTTTATTATATTAACAGACTCTGTTGGTAATGAGCCAGAGGGTGAGACTGCAAAATTTTATGTATTGAAAAAAGTAAAAAATATGCGACTTATAAAAAACGTTGATAGCAATTTTGCTACTCACGTTTTTTATAAGTCGTGACATATTACTTGATTATTTATTCAAAAATTCTAAACAAACCATACATTATAGACCCAAAACCAACAAAATATCCTTTAAGATAATTTATATAGTCTATTGTAAAACTCGGTGGGAAAGCACGTCTATCCTTGTATGTGATATTTAGAAATGTAATGCCAAAGTATATTGCACAAATACTATCATATCTTTTTAAAAAGATTGTTGTTATTCCTAAGCATATCATCATAATTGAAAAAATCAAGTAAGTGCCATTTTTTATGGCACTTACCGACTTCTTATGCTTAATAACTGAAAACATTATTGCAATTCCTGTTACAAATGCTAATATTCCCCAAATATAAATATAGCTCATATTACTTTCTATTAATAGTACTATCGTTCTTGGCTTCTTCTTGTTTCTTTTCAATTATCATATCTGTAATCCTTTCAGCTCCAGATAATTTTAGATTAGTTCCTTGCTTTAGGATTTCTGTTCCAATTTCAAATCCCTTTTCACCAATTTTTTTACCGTATCCAGGAACTATTTTTTTCATGCCTTTCTCAACCAAAAATTCTATTCCTTTATAAATAGCACTCTTAACAGAATTTCCATAATCACCATTGGCAACGTCTAAGACGAATTCACTTACAGTTCCTATAGAAGAAACAGTTTGACCAAATGCAGCCATTGGAACTCCAACTTCAGCCCCAATAACGCTTAATGTTGTAGCATATCCTGCTAACGATATACCATCTCCTATATCTTGTACTCTTTGAGATGCGGTTGTATCAAATTTATAATGTGATGTAATTGCAAATTCTCCATTATTTACACTATATGTATTATATGTGTATTTGAATTTACTGGTAGTTGCATCTTTATTTTCAATGATAGGTCCCGCTTTTTGTTTATGCCAAAGATTATACCATGTACGTGATATATTTGCCATCCATTTTTTACTAAATTTTCCATCATGATCAATATAAGCTACAGGATTATTGATGCAATAGGCATAAGTTGTAATATTTGAAGTTTTTTCCTGCATTGGGTCTGTACTTATCCACAAGGAAACCCTCGGTTCATAGTATCTCGCCCCATAGTAATACAATCCCGTCTCCTCGTCGAATTCCTTCGCATTGAAAAGATAAGGTGTATTCCAGATGTTGTTGCGTTCCTCTATGAACACTTCACCGAAAGGAACATACTCAATGTGTTGCACCACCTCGCCGTCAAGGTTGGTGATGTAACTACTGCTACCCAAATGGTCAGGGTGGTAGTAGAACTGCATCTTCTCGTATGCGTCGCCTTCTTGGAAGTTATTCTTTGCAGCTCTCGCTAAAGCTCGTGTCTGCGCAGCTTCCAAGCTGCCGTCATTGCAGCAGAAGCCCTTGCCATCCACATAGTCGTTGTTGTCCTCGCCATTGTACGGCACTGCAAAGGTTGCATAATTATCCTTAATGACCTGCAACTGCCCGGCATATTTAACCTTATAATCAACAGACAAGCCATCAGTCTCACTACCTGCATACTGGATGCGGCGTGGGTCTGAGCCGTAAGAGTCGAAGTCACCAATCTTGGAAACGACACGCTGACTACCGATATAGATATGCTTGGTGTAACGTCCGCCTTGGTTGGCAACGAGGTAAGGAGATACATACAATGAGAACTTGGCGGTGTTCGTGCGACCTCCAGCAAACTCGGAGTTCACATACACCTGGTCACTTTCGCCAGAAGTCTTCACCGTGCGCTCACCATCAGCATCATACCAATAGTTGGTCACAAAGCCGTTGTCATCAGAAGCAAGGAGGCGGTTCTCCTCATCCCATTTGAGCTTTCGTTCTGCGGTCTTCTCATCAGCCACGCCATCCTTCTTTGTACGGCTTGTATTGACATAAACGAGGTTTCCGTTTGCATCATACTCGTAGGCATGGCTGTTGTTCACATTCTCGCTCTCCGAAGGCGTCTCCTCTGTGCGGTAGTTCACATCCTTCACGTTAGCAAGTTGGAACTTCTTGCCTGTTTCTGTTCCATAGGTGTATGACAAATCATAACCTGCATTCAATGTGCCGTTGAACTGCACGTTGTTCTGCGTGAGAATCTGACGCTTCGAAGTGATACGGTGCATATTGTCGTAACCCATCGCAAGAGTGTAGCTTGCGGTCTTGTTGTCAGCACCTGTATAAGTGCCAGTTGCACTAACGAGACGGTAGAGGGCATCGTATGTATAGTGTAGCCAACTCGTTAGGACCACGCACGCCAGTGATGCGGCCGAGGTCGTCAACATCAGTCTCGTAGTAGAAGTTGTTGAGGTCACGATGCTCCTTGGCAATGCCATAGCGATAGTCAAAATTGCCTTGCTCGCTGCGGTAGCCCCACGCATCGTCAATGCGCTCAACATACATGTTCATCTCAGGCTCATAGCGGTACTTGTACCACATACGCTGTCCCTTGCCGTTGGCAGGGAGAGTCTTCTGGATGATGTTGCCGTAAGAGTCGTACTTGTAATCCGTAACAGCCTCGCCATCATTCAACTGCTGTGTAATCTGCGTGATGTGGTTGGCGTAGTTGGTGTTATACTTCGCTGTCACATGGTGATAGAGTGAGCCGTCACCGCCTGTAACAGTCACATCAACAGGAAGTCCGAGGATGTGCTTGCTTGCATTGTCCGTATATTTGATAGCAGTCGCATAATCGAACTTGCCGTTTCCGTCCTCGCCAAGACTGCCCTTGTCGCTGTACTTGTAAGACTTCAACTCACCATGATAGCCATTGAGGTAGTACTCATTCCATGCCTCGGATTTAACCACACCGTTTGCCGCTCCCTCATACTGCAAGTTAGCAGTATAGCGGAGAGGTACGAATGCAGATGCACGGTCACTCCAAAGGTTCACGTCACGCTTTGCGAATGTGTACTTGTCACCGTCGGCAGTCAGATAGTAGCTGTCGTAACGGTTCTTTGTCTCGGTGTACTTGTTGCCGTTGGCATCCTCTACGGATGTGGCGGTAACATTGCCCTGCGTGTAGTAGTTGGC
>NZ_LT556040.1 GCF_900079775.1 Leyella lascolaii
AAGTCTCTCGACTATTCGGTTCTCAACACACGACTGCCAGACAGCAAACGTTTCAGAAGAGAGCTGTCGGAGAACAGAAAGGCAGTGTTCCGTTCCACCATCTTTCCATCAGACCCAAACCTGTTGCGAGGGAGTGGCATCAAGGAGTTGTCCGACGAGATTTGTGAAATCATAAAGACATGAGCCTATGGTAAGCAGAAAAATCAACACTGACGCAATAGATGAAAATCTGCTCATTGCCTCTATTGGCAAGAGCAAGATTGGCACGACAACGGCATCCATTCTTGACGGAGCTTCCCAATCCCAAGTGAAAGATACCGAAGAGAAAGAAGAGGTTGGCTGGAAGTCCCAATGCTCGCAGACCGATAAGTCGCCAATTTCACGCAAGCCTCCCAAGGCTTCTTCGGAAAGTTACGATTCGGCATTCTTCAAGCGAAACGAGATAAAGACTCGTCAATGCGTTTATATCAGCCGTGAGATACACAGGAGAATTTCAAGAATAGTCAGTGTGCTCGCAAAGCATGAGTTGACAGTCGGTGGTTACATCGACCTTATTCTTGAGAGACATCTTGAAGAGAACCAG
>NZ_LT556041.1 GCF_900079775.1 Leyella lascolaii
CTGTTCCAACTCATCTTTTCCGCTTTCACGCCCTTGGTTCCCAGACATGAGAGTGCCAGGAGCAGAAGCGAAAACAGCTTGGTATAGAGAATGGAATGAAACAAACCACCTGTACGGTTGAAGTTGATCAGGATTCTGTCAACCACCCCGATTGTCACTCCCCAAATATGCATTGCCTCGTAGCAATACCAATATACATTCATAATTGCGAGTATAATACTCACAGCACGGAGAAAATCCATAATTTTCCCCAATGCTCTCAAATCGTCTTCTTGTGCCATTGTTTTTCAGTTTTGAAGTTATACAAATTGTTTTAGATTGAAGGCAGGCTTTCTCCATTGTATAAGAAAGCCAACCTTGATGAAACGATTAAAGGTTTCGTCCTTTACGTTTCTTCTTCTTTCTACGCAACTCTCTGTCAAATGCAGCCTCTTGCGCCTCATTTGAAGAACCACCTCCTGCCATAAGTCCAAAACCGCTGCCGTACTCGTCGAACAAGCCAGAACCATGATATTCCTGTTCCGGCATTGTGCCATCTTCCTTCGGGATGGTAAGCGGTATCGGTTGCTCATTCTCGTAAGGCAAGGTGAAGTGCTCCTGCAGGGCATTGGCAGAAAGATTCGTTCCAAGCCTTGAACCATTGAAAACGCTTTGGGTGCGGTGGTCAATGAATG
>NZ_LT556042.1 GCF_900079775.1 Leyella lascolaii
GGAAATGCAAGCATCTCCCATGCTGCCCCACGACTTGCATGTGTTAAGCCTGTAGCTAGCGTTCATCCTGAGCCAGGATCAAACTCTACATTGTATAATATCTTTTATATTAACCGTAAGATTAATACGAATTTGTCTCTGTTCAGAATTCTCATCCATAACGATTTAAAGTTCAATAAACTTAATCAACGGATCTGTTAACCCATAATCTCAATATTATTGAAATCGCTTCTTGTACTACTTTCTCTGTCTTTATGTAAATTGTTCAAAGAACTCTTTCTTTCATTACTTAAGGTCGTTTTTACTAACCGAAAGCGGATGCAAAAGTAGTACAAATTTCAATACCTTCCAAATGTTTTCAGCAAAAAACTCACACAAAGTCACGAATTTAACATTAGTTTACACAAGAAGACGGATTAATATACTTCATACACCTTATTATATTATAATATACTACTCCAACAGTACAGGGATTAGCTGACAGCAAACATCCTTATTGCAGAATATTAATATAAACAACCTAACGGATAAATAGCTGTCCTAAATTACTCAAGTTTCTTAAGTGAAATTCTATTCACTTGCGAAACTTGAGTAACTTATTATATCATGGGTAACCAAACTCATATATAGTGAAAGCTCCATGTACACTGTGCTCGAAAAAATACGATATTGCATTATCTTTCCAAGACAAAACGTGAGCATGCTACTCAAAATTGCATCATAGAAGTAGAGAATGCCATCTGTACAAGCTAAAGATAGATTGACAATGGACATTCCTGTAAGAGCCTTGTTCAACGGGAAAGTTCTGAGCCATAGTGCCGTGTACCAGCATTACAAAAAATGGAGCAAGTTTGTAAAAAGGAAATCATTATGCCCCCGGTTGTTTTACAAGTACCGTAATGAATCAGACACGCCCAGTGTCTATTTGGACGGGAGCCACACGACCGAACTTCGTGAAGATGAGAAAATGACATTAAAAAGGTCATCGGTGACATGTTTAAACCCATATCCAGGCAGACGACCTTTTCCTCAATGCCGACGCAGTATTTGATTGCGACATCCTGCGAAATATCCTGTTGAAGAATTATATTGTTGCAAATATTTGTATCAACAAACGCAGATAAATCCCGATGTCATTTTGTGGATGACGAACTATACGCTGAAAGATATTCCATTGAACGAACCAACGTCCGGATAGGCTGTTTCAGAACGATACTGCCCACATTTGACACTACCCTTTCTATCTGTACTTCATGGAATCATTTGGCATTTGCCATCTTGTTATTAAAGAATAATTCACGAAAACAAAAAGTTCAAATCATTTCTTTATTTAAAGAGTAGTATTTTAATGTCTTTCTAAATTCCATCTGATATTTTACATACATTAACAATGTTTCATGCAGTCATTTCTCACATTTGAATATCTTATAAAAAGATGGTGAACATGCTTGACCCCTAACATGGATATAGAAGAGATAATAAAGCGAATAAAAGCAGAAGACACAGAGGCTCTAAAAATACTTATTGAAACATACTCGCCAATGGTAAGAAAAGTATGTTTCAATATCACCAAAGAGGATGAGGACACATTGAATGATCTCGTCCAAGTAGCGTTTATCCGTGCTTTTTATTCACTTCATCAACTCAGAGACGCTTCAAAATTTGGAGAGTGGATTTGTACTATAGCAAGGAATGAGGCTTTAAAATATCAAAAGTACAAGAAAAAAACAGGAACTGTCCCATTCTCTTCATTTACCGGTGAAGAATTGGAAATAGAGGGTGGCATAACACCAGAAAACATATTGGATGAAAGAGAAATTCTGGAAATAATCAATCAACTCCCCAAAGGCTATAGAAGAATTTTTCAGATGGCTGAGATTGAAGGATATTCCCATAAAGAGATTGCAGCAAAATTGGGTATAGAATCTCATAGTTCATCTTCGCAACTAACAAGAGCCAAAGAGATGCTGAGAAAGATAATCAACAAACGAATGATGACTTTCATAGCAATAATCCTTGTCTGTATGCCAATGTTTCGTCTTTTATGGAAAAAGGACAAGACAGAATACAAATCTGTTAATACATCACAGGTTGAGAACGAGAATGATGTCCAAATTAAAAATGGGAAAAGGCAGAAAGAAGAACCTCAGTCTCACAAGAAAAGTGAAATGATGCTGGCAGCAGAAAAAAAGAACGAAATCAATCAGAATATTGCCCAAACGAGAAATGATTCCATATCAGCAATTGATACGCTTAATATAAAAAAGACTTTAGAAAACAGCAATATTGTTATCATTGAAGATGACAGTATCACAATTGATACAATAAGGAATATATGGCATGAAAACAACAAGCAATATATAGCGAAAGATTCTGACCCTGCGAAGAAGAATGAGTGGCAGTTGCTTGCAGCAGGTTCTTTGGGGTCTACGTTGGTCCAGAATGCATACAAAATATTTACAGGTAATGCCGGCGGAGATATTGACGGTCCTCAACCTCCTGTTCCAGAAATATTTTCCACTTGGGAAGAATATTATCAGTATTTACAAGAAAACGTGCATGACAATATGTCAAAGGAAGAAGAAGCACTCATGGAAATCGCTAAAAACAACAATGGCAAAATCATGGAACATGAATATCATTACAAGCCTATGACAATCGGTCTGTCACTGACAAAGAGAATTGGTAACAAATGGTATTTGGAAACAGGTCTGCAATATTCTCTTCTGAGGTCTGACTATACTTTGGGAGAAGGCGAATATTATATACAAAAGAAGCAGAAACTGCATTATTTGGGAATACCACTTCGCATATCATATCAATGGTTTAATGTCAAAAAATGGTCAGCTTACCTTTCTATGGGTGGAGTATTGAACATTCCTGTATATGGGAAGATGAACGAACGATATATGACAGGACAACAAGTGCCATACAAAGATGGCTGGAATTTGACTCCTCCGTTCCAATGGAGTGTGGGTACAAGCATTGGTATGCAATATCAGTTTGCACCGAATTGGGGAGTCTACATAGAACCATCTCTGAATTGGTATATACCAAATGGTAGCTCTGTCCATACCACATGGACGGAACATCCACTTACATTTACCATTCCTTTCGGCATCAGATTCACCTGGTAGTGATGTGGTCGTGCAGTCTTTTAGACTTTTGTGGTCTCTTATCTATAGAAGCACAAAAGTTTCATAATCAATATGTACAAAACAAGCGACTATTTACACAATGGGGTGTTATATCTCAACAATATCCTTCGAACACATCACAAGCGACTTAGCACCCTAATGATATACACTACCACCAAGTGCCAGTCACGTTGCAAGCATTGCTCTATATGGCAAAAGCCAGAAGTGCATCTGTCCTTGGAGGAAATAAGAAAAATAATGAATAGTAAGTGTATCACAAAAAATACAGTTATAGGTTTGGAGGGTGGAGAGTTTCTTCTTCATCCCGAAGCTAAAGACATCATGGAGTGGTTTATGAACAACCATCCTAACTATACACTGCTGTCCAACTGTCTCGCTCCTCACAAAGTCATAGAGGCAGTCCGACTGTACCATCCTGCCCATCTGTACGTGTCGCTGGATGGTGACAAAGATACATACAAAACAATGAGAGGATGCAATGGTCACGACAAGGTTATAGAGGTGGTTGAAACCTTGAAAGACGAGATTCCTGTTTCTTTGATGTTCTGTCTCTCCCCATGGAACACTTTCAAAGACATGGATTATGTGATTGGCGTTGCTATGAAATACAATGTCGACGTGCGCATAGGTATCTATGGAACGATGGTTTTCTTTGATACCACAGCAGACCTCATTGCAGCAGACTTGAAAAATTTCATCCAAAACATTCCACAAAACATACATGAGACGGAAGAGAATTTTGACTTCGTGGCTTTATACGGTGAGTGGCAAAATGGTCACCTTCACTTGCCTTGCCAAAGCATCTTCAGCGAATTGGTGATTCACTCCAATGGTGATGTGCCATTATGCCAAAATTTGGATGTAATGCTTGGTAATATCCACGAGCATTCTTTGGATGAGATATTCAATTCGCAAGAAACTGTAAAAACGCAATGCAGATACTCCAAAGAGTGCAATGGCTGTTGGATAAACTTTCATCGTAAGTATGATATTATCCTGCTACAAAACCTCGAAAGATTTCTGCCTAAAAATATTATCGGACTCTTATATGGATCTTACCAATGGACTGACAACAGTAAAGAGACATACCGAAGATTTTCCAAAAGAATCTGTAAATAATGGAATATATCAAAAATATTATAGAGTACTACAAACAAATACGGAACTTCAGGATGTTACACCAAACATACAAGGGTAAATATGCCTTTGTGGGTATAGGAAGCCATAGTATGAACAACCTCTACCCCGTACTTGATTATCTGCATGTACCATTGAAATATATCTGCTGCAAATCGACAAACAAACTGAGTTTGATAGAGACAGCCTTTCCTCATATACATGCCACCACTTCATTGGACAAGATTTTGGAAGACGCAGAAATAAAAGGAGTATTCGTGTCAGCTTCGCCAAATACACATTTCTCTATCGCCTCAAAAGTGATAGAATACAATAAGGCTTTGTTCATAGAAAAGCCTCCATGCCAAAATACTGAAGAGCTGATGCGTTTGGTGGAATTGCAAAAACAAAAAGATGTATTGGCAGTTGTGGATCTACAAAAACGTTGTACACCAGCCGTTCAATCATTAAAAAGGGAGTTGTCAAAATGTAAGGGTACTATGACATACAACTTGAAATATCTCACCGGTGCTTACCCCGAGGGAGATTCACTGATCAACCTTTTCATACATCCATTGGATGTTGTGGTCTATCTATTTGGAAATGCAGAGGTTAGGTATGCAGAAAACATCGGCGGACACACATTGATGTTGATGCTCAAACACACGAATGTCACTGGCATCTTGGAGCTTTCTACAGGTTACACATGGACTGATGCGCAAGAATGCATGACCATAAACACAAATAGAGGCATTTATACATTAGAAAATATGGATAGTCTTATCTTTCAACAAAAGCCATATAGTTTTTGTGGAGTACCTTTGGAAAAGGTTTTTAAACATAAAAAGGTAACTGTGGAACTGTTTGGAAGAAATAATTTCATACCAATATCACAAAATAACCAAGTTTTCACACAAGGATATTATAGTGCTATAAAGCGTTTTGTGGATGCGGTTGAAGGAACAGAACATTCCGTCCCACATTCCTTGCATACGTGTGTAAGCACATATTCCCTAATTGATTCGATAAATTCATTTACAAAAAAATAGAGTTATGAAAGAAAAGTTTTATGGATTTGTCATGCTGGGATTAGCCGCATTGACTTCTTGTTCTTCAGAGCAAAGTGTGTTGGATTCAGTAAAGTTAAGCGACTTGTCAAATACAGGTTGTAAGACTTCGTATTCGGCAAAAGAAAGCCGACCTGAGTTTTATACAGAAGAAAAGGAGAAAACTCCCAAGATTACAATAACTGTAGATAATAAAGGTGTGGCAACTTTCCATGTAACAGACTTGGAATATGACTGCAACACTGATAAAATCCTCGCTCAGGTTAGCTCGCAGGATGATGAGATAAAGATAGTAATTGCTCCATTTAAGGAAGATCCCACATTAGAAGCAGATTGTTATTGTAGATATGATGTAGGTTTCAAACTTTCCAACCTCACATTCAATAAATATCATATGAAGATATATTTTGCAAATTACTATGGTAAATATGATACGGCGTCTCCTGCTTACTATGGCACGGTATTTTTTAGCCCTAACACAACTTTTGATTTTGACGTGTCATACCATCAGTGATTTCTACAATCTTTCCATCCTATTTAGACAACTCATATTTATTGGGTAAGTGAATAGAGCCAATCACAATTCGTTGGGCAGCAATGTGTCTGCCCAACATAATTGTTTCCTTGCCGTTGTCACCAGTGGCTTCAAAACATTTCTCCAATGCATCCTTTCATAAAGAATTTGCCTTTGCTCGTCTTAACGCAATGAACTGGTGCATTCTTTTGCTTCGGCCCTCAATTGGGCAATAAATCTATTATCCATAGTTACATTATTTCTTGATATAATGTTGTTGCCAAAAATAGAGTAAATCCAATTATCCCGAATCGCATTAGACTTCCATTCTTATTTCGTGATGCTTTCAGCCAGATTGTATTCAGCTTTATCGAACGCTTTCGATAAGCCAGATGAGCGGAGTCAAGCATGCTTGAGCTATGCCATGGCAAGAAAAGGCGTGCGAATGCAAGGATGTAGCGGGCTACATCTGGAAAAAGCGGAATACAAGATGACGCCAGCAGTACTGAAAAAGGATGAAGAGCTGACAACAAACCTCAAATGTACAATCGGCGTTCTAATGCGATTTGGGTTTAATCAATAATTTCAAAACGTACCAGCATGGAGTAGTTCTTCTTAATGGTGCGGAAGTTATCGAATGAGGCAGCGTCGGACGACAGGACATTGCTTTGCACGAAAGGAAATACATTGCCGCTGTCCTTTTCCACAATGCGGATCACCTCACCCAATCTTTTGCCCAATGCCTCCACTAAATAGGTTGCTTTCCGTCGGGCGGCTTTCAACGCTTCAACCTTCCCCTTTTGGTGATAGGCAAGCATATCATTGTTCTCCAATTCACCGATACGCATGGTGTGGATGCCTTTGGTCTCAATACGCTTTACGATTTCATTTATCTGATTGAAGTCGGTCAAGGTAATGTCGAATTTCTTGGAGAGCAAAAAGTCCTGCCCCTGCTGCCGCCAATAGTCACCGATTTCCTGCGTCCGGATGGCATTTTGCGGAATTCCTGCCTCGGCAAGAACTCCTCTCAATCCCTGCTCTATTTCTGATAAAGGCACTTTGGTGCGGTATTCTTCGGGCTTCGACTTACCGTCAAACTCTTCCTTGAAGTATTCACGGATTTCAATCAGATAATGGATTTTGTCGGGTACTATCTCTATTTCCGATGTGCCCGTCACCTCGATGTAACGCTCGTTGGTTTGCGCTTGTAGCGAAAGAGTTGCCAACAAGCTAATAGCAAACAGCAATACTTTTATTCTCATTGTTTCTTGTTTTTGGTGTCACTTCATTATAATTGATAACCAATCACGGTTTATTTTGTCTACTGAAACATCTTTGTGCAATGTTACCAAGCCTTTGCTTTTTACATTTTGCTTTTCCGTGAATAAAAACGGTTGTTTAGAAGCCCTGAAAGTCTGGGTTAAAGTCGCTGTTTCAACAAAATGTCCGCCAATAAACTCAAAACGCTTGTAGCTGTAAGATGCTGCCGAAATGCGTGATGAAGAGAATATGCATTGTTTCTCCTTGTTTATTTGTGGGTTTTCTATCTGCTTAAAGCTTTCATCTCTACGATATAGATTCTTTGTTTCATCCCATACAAGGCAATCATAATACTGTATCATCTGATTGCCATACTGACCAAGGTTGACAAGAATATCGTCCTTACCGTCAAAATTGACATCTTGTAAATTAACCCCAATATTGAGATTATCGGCAAACTCAATGTCAGAAGGATAGGAATAAGAAATTTCTTGAGCTATTTTTCCCTGCTTGTCAAATAGGGCGATTCGCAATCCTTTCAAGTCCGTACCGTTCCTGACAGCCGTATATTTCATCATTTTAGTTCCATTATAACTAACAAGTTGCCATTCGTCAGATGTCCAAAAAGAATGTTCTCCGTCATCATGCGCTTTTCCGCTTGTTGTCGTTTGAGCTTTCCCGTTTTCAAACGGTGTGGCAAACTTGAATTGAGGCTTAATGACCACATTGCCCAATGAATCGGCGAACCCTATCAACCCGTTATCATTCATGATGCGGAAAAGCCCTTCACGGATATGGTCGGGACCGTTATCGCATTTGAACACATAAAACAATTCTTTGCCTTGATTGTCTATGCAAACAACCCGTGCGTCCTTCTTGTTCTCACACACAAAACCGATGTGCCGTATAGTATCTGTTTGGCAGAATTTATACTTACCGTATGGTACAATGGTATCACCACGTTCATTCAAGTAGCATACATGGACACCTGCCTCAATATGTTTTTCTGTTGTATGGGCAATCAACTTTCTGTTCCTCTTAAAAGATATTGTTATAGCAAATTCAGATTCAACATATTTTCCTTTCCCGAAAAAAATTATGGCAGGAGTCCAGCGTGGCATCTTTCTAATTATCTCCAGTACTTGTTTGTCCCAGTCTTCCATGCCGCAACTTCGCAATACTTTTGGTCCGCACACTTCTCCATACGAGTCAATCCGCATGGAATAAACTCCTTTCACCTGCTGTTTGTCTCCCAATAACGTCGGGTCATACTTCAAGCGTCGGGTGATATAGTCTTGTGCGGCTCTTGGTCTCCCGTATTGAAACACCGGACCGGACTCCATATCTATGAACATATGTTTTTCTCTCTCTTCCGCGATGCTGTCCGCCTTCACCCGGTCTCTATAATGTTGAGGCAGGAAAGGAACGTATACCGTATATAAACATTCCATTCGTTTGCCGTCCTTGTCTCTGCACGGCAGGCAATGCGGTAATGCTTTGGTCAATCGTACAACTTCCTCGTCGAAGTCTTTATGTTTGGATGACAATATATTGATGCCGTGCGGTAGCCCTAATGTGTCGATAGAGAAAATGACAACGGAATAGCCGGCTTGATCATTCTCCAACAGGTGTTCGGGATATACCATTTGGGAAGTGAAATACTTTTCCAAGTCGTAATCCCACTTCGCCCATCTGGGCTGCTCAATGGAAGACAAGTCTTTGATTGGTTTTCCAGAAATATCCAAAGTGCCAAAGTTCCAACTGCTATCCGCCCGCCAAGTGCTGTCCATACGGTTTTCATTCTCACGTTGTTCTTGTAAGCTGTTATCAGTCACACATCTGACAGGACAAATCCCAACAGTCAACGTATCGGGCAAAAATTGTAAAGCCAATGTGCTGTCAGTCAAATCCCGGATAACGAGTTTTTTCCCCGATTCAGATACTTTGACAGTATCCTTACATAAAGAATAAGAATAAAAAGGATCCGTTCTTTTCCTGTCATATGACAACACACTTCTACGTCCGTAATTGCGATACTCCATTTCCATAACACATTGCTTGTTATGCGGTAATTGCACTTTCCATACCCTGTTTTCCAACAACGCAGACCTATATGTACTGTTGCTACTTGTGGCAGAAAGTCCGCCAATAACAACACACGAAAGCAATATATACAGAAACTTTATCATCACCTATCAATCTTAATAACGCTCAAAGATAATGCAAGGCGAGAGCAACAGCAAGGCGGGAAAACGGAGTTTTACCGGACTTGATACTGCCGAGCCGAGGCTTATCTTATACAAAGATAACGCAAGGCGAGTGGAAAGAGGACTTGTTCTTACTTTCCCGAGTGCAGTGTATCTTATATACAAAGATACGGGAAAAGAACGACACAATCAATTATCAGACATCTCCCATCCCGTTTAGTTTAATAAAAATTAACCCTTATTGCCTACACATTATTATTAAGTAGATGTTCTGAATTAATTGTCATCATATAGTATGCAGCTCCTGAACGGCATACAATATAATGACAAAGATATATCACCTGATGTTCAGCCCAAACCGACCAACTGACCGCCGGAACCACTTTCACAATTCAGCACAGACTATGCTTCCATAGTACGCACTGCTGCCGTCATCGCTTTTCACTTTTTTGCACTATGCAGTCCGCGACATATCTGACAATGACGTAATAACAATCTGCCTGAAAGCAGCGCATGATACGGATGAGACTTAACGTCAGCCTCTTGCCTGATACCGTTTTCCACTCATATCTTTCCGGCTCTGGCTCATACGACATGTTAGATCCTGACGACACGCCTGTATAAATAATAATAAGGGACGGACACACGCGCATAGATGTGAGTAAAAAATTTTTACATTTTTGTTTCCGGAAACAGAAATGGCACGTTAAGGAAACGGCAATCTTCCGAGTGTTTTCCGTTTTGCATTTTGCGGTATAGTCCACATTCTACTCCGCAGACACGACCGTTAAATACCCGTTAATAGCTCTTCAATGCCCGATTCTCATCTGATTCTGTTTATTCACTCACACTCCTTGCGTTGCGGAAAAGCCCGTTTCATAATACAAGACGGCATCTCCAGCATGCCCGAAGAGCCTTTTCCGCACTACATGAAAGCCTGTTTCACACACACGAACAAGCTTCTTGCGATTACATTTTATTTAAAATGGCTGATAATCAATGTATTATGCTGACACGTCAAAAACTGTGTATATTGAGACGAACCGGCTTCTGCAAGCCTCCACGCAAATCTCAGCGACTTCACGTTGTAATAATTTTCGTTTCTTCTCTACCATATCACATAATTATGAGTGTGAGTTTTAAGTCCTGACGTCAAAAATGTATCATAGATATATCAGCAGGTCTGCGGTCTGCCGTTTTACGGTTGTGTGACGGCATGGCAGCCTGCGTTCAGACACGGACAGTCATATTGGCAAATGGGTTTATACCGGAATGATGCCTCACGCGCCGCACCGGCACTGCGCGGCTCGCCTTCGGCTCTAAGCAAAGGCATACCTTCAGACACAAATGTAATAAACATGCAGGAGTATAATCCTCAAAATGACACGAGAACATTATAATTGCCAATCTCGCCTGTTTTACATTAAAACAATGATGACACCAGCCATGGAAAGACACAAAATCTTGCGTTTCACGAGCAATAAGCAAAGCAACGACAGGCATATCCTCACCTCTGTTTATACGCATCATTGCTTGTGAGACACAAGATTTTGCATCTCTACTTTGGATTACACACACATAATAGCGTGTTGTTTCATGTATTAAGCAATACCGGTAAGGGCTATGAAAGCCTGCTTTCCAATTGCCGGACGCAGCCTGCCTTATAAAAAAAAGAGTTGCATGAATACCAAGTCAGATATAAACACCTGCCTGGGTGTTCACCGGCATTGCCCTGACCTGTTGTCTGAAAGCAACAGTATGCCGGCGAATGAGGAATATGACGTCAGTCACATTCACTCATATATCTCATCCACTCCGAGGTCTGTTTCCTCTTCCGAAGACGCGCAAGGGTCATAATCGGCAGGCATATCAAACTTGACAGAGGGGTCATAGCCAAGCGTTTTATCCGCATACACCTTTTTCATGAAATACGCCCATATGGGCAATGCCATTGTCGCGCCCTGCCCCATCCTCATGGAGTCAAAATGAATGTCACGGTCTTCACCCCCTACCCAGCATCCGCTCACAAGCTGCGGTGTGAAACCTACAAACCATGCGTCCGAATTACGGTTTGTTGTACCTGTCTTTCCACCTATCTCTCCGGGAATGTTATATCTGAATCTCAGCCGTCCTGCCGTTCCTCCGTCAACGACACCTTTCAGAAGCACAAGCATCTTGTTGGCGCTCTCCTCACTGATGACCTCGTTCATATGAGGCCGGAAGTTCGCAATGACGTTTCCTTCATTATCCTCTATTCTTGTAACAAAGAGCGGAGCTGTGCGTATGCCGTGATTGACAAACGCGGTATAGCCGCTCACCATCTCAGCCACAGACACGTCGCACGGTCCGAGACAAAGTGACATTGACGGATAGACGTCAGGGTTGTTGATTCCATAATCACGCAAAAGGCTCACGAACTGCTGCGGATTGAGCTTGCTCATGAGGTAAGCTGAAATCCAGTTGTTTGACTGCGCCAGTCCCCATTTCAAAGTGACAAGCTCACCATAACGTTTGCGGCTTGTGTTTCTCGGTGTCCACGGCTTGCCTGCCACGATGTAAGTCTGCTGCACATTGGGCACTTTGTCACAAGGAGAGAATCCGTTCTCCATTGCCAGAGAATATAGGAAAGGCTTTATTGTAGAACCTATCTGGCGGCGTCCGTTCATCACCATATCATACATAAAATGCGAATAGTCGAGCCCTCCTACGTATGCCTTCACCTCTCCCGTCTTCGGATCCATGCTCATGAATCCGGCTCTAAGGAACGACTTCACATATCTGATGCTGTCGAGCGGCGTCATCACCGTATCGATGTCGCCATGGTATGTGAACACCGACATTTCCACCGGAGTACGGAATGCCTTTCTTATCTCCTCCTCCGACGCTCCGGCAGCCTTCATTTCGATGTATCGTCCGCTTTGTCTCACCGATCTGTCCATTATCTGCTCCACCTGTCTGGCAGTAAGAGCATCAGAGAAGGGAGCATTGCGCTTTCTGCGCTTTTCCTTGAAGAACTCCGGCTGAAGGAACTTTGCCACGTGTCCGTAAACGGCTTCCTCGGCATAACGCTGCATTCTTGAATCAACTGTGGTATACACTTTCAGACCGTCAGAATTCAGGTTGTATGGCTTGCCGTCTTTCTTCAGATTCTTATTACACCACCCATACAATGGGTCGTTAGCCCAGGCTATTGAGTCGAGCACAAACTGCCTCTCGTTCCATTCGGGATAATTCTCCCTTTCAGGATATTGCGCAGTCATGTACATTCTAAGGAATTCGCGGAAGTACGGAGCAGTTCCGTTCTTATGGTCCGTACGGTGGAAATCGAGAGTCAGCGGTTCGTCAGAATACCTGTTATAGTCTGCCGTCGATATGAATCCGGCTTTCCTCATCTGTGCGAGCACCACATTGCGGCGGCTGCGGCAGCGTTCAGGATATCTCACGGGGTTGAACAGTGAAGGATTCTTGCAAAGTCCCACCAGTGTAGCCGCCTCTGTCACCGTAAGATCCTTCGGTTCTTTATTAAAATAGGTGTTGGAGGCGGTCTTTATTCCCACAGCGTTGTGCAGGAAATCAAAATAGTTAAGATAAAGGGCTATTATCTCTTCCTTTGTGTAGTAACGCTCCAGTTTGACGGCAATCACCCACTCTATAGGTTTCTGCAAAAGTCTCTCGACAGTGCTTCCGGCAGTCTCCGAGTAAAGTTGTTTGGCAAGTTGCTGTGTAATGGTGGAGCCTCCTCCGGCACTCTCCTGCCCGAGCAGTCCTCTCTTTATCATCGCACGGGCAAGCGCAATGAAGTCTATTCCGGAGTGATCATAAAAACGTTCGTCCTCTGTTGCTATAAGCGCCTGTACAAGATGGGGCGACAGATTTGAGTAAGACACGCATATACGGTTTTCGCGATTGAGGTTCCACGTGCCTATCACCTTCCCGTCTGACGAATAGACCTGCGTCGCGAACCTACTGATAGGGTTCTGCAGGTCTTCAAGCGGAGGCATATAACCTATCCACCCGAACCATATGGCAGTAAAGGCAGCGGCACATGTGACAAAACTCAAGACTAATAATCCCCAAAGAAAATGTATAAAGATTTTTCTCATGAGCGGAAACCGATTTTTCGGCAAAGGTAATGCAATTAGGATAAAAAGCAAAACAAATATTATGATATTTTACTTTCTGTATGAAGCATGGCTAAGAAACGCGCTCCCGATACTTCATAACAATTTGATGGTACACTTTTTAGCATGACAAGCAAAACCTTCAAATCAAAAATCAAAGATTTGCTGCCGCTCCGCAGCTTTGTTCGTTTTTTATAAACAAAGACATGAGCGACCTAAGGTTAAACTCTTATTTTAATCCATAAACTGGCGTTAAGCCTCAATCTTACTACAGCCGTTGCCAGCAATACGGGGGTTATGTATATATCAAAAACGTGGGAAGACATATTCTGAAAATGCGCAAGACAAAACGGAGCCTATATTACAGAAGAGTTATCAAGAGTCGGCACGCAAAAACCAAAGTGTATATACGTCACAACGGATGATTGATATTATATATGTGTATATTCTATAAAAGATGTTCAGAAAATGCACAGCGGCTTATTATAAAACAATTCAAATGCATCCGAATCAGGAATCATTCATGCTCACGACACATCCTGTTCTTCATGATATGCTGCCGATACACTACATAAAACGTGGAGATGCGTTTCCTGCATCTCCACGTCTTAAGTCATGTTCATTTCTTTTTGTTTCCCAAAATAGAGTTCAGTACAAACCTGCCTATTTTTCTTTCCAGTCCCTGTCTGGTTGTAGGCAATCCTGTCTTCCTGCTTATTTTCTGTTTTGCGGCAGTAATTCCGACCGCCCTTTTCCAAGAAAAGCTTAACCCGCGTATTTTCATATGCATTGCAATATCATGTAACATACAAAAGCTACAGCAGCCCAAAACAACACATAAAGTATGTTCCGGCACAGATAGAGGATTATGCCTAAGCATCCCCAATTACCAAGTCCCATATACTATATCATAAACCTTTCTTTTTGAACGCTTCCACCAGACTCTTTATCAATGCGTCTATTTCATTCACGACACCGTTCATGAATGCCACTCTGGCGTTCGGATTTTTCAGTTTTCCAATCCCTTCCGAGTTCATTTTCTTGAAGTTCAGTTCATGTCGCGGTGACGGTTCGCCAAATCCAGCCCATGTCTTATCGGCAACACGGATAGCTGTGCCGGCTCCGCCTATCGCATCTTCCAATACTTTGTCTTTCGCGATGTCGCCTGCATAATTTACGCCAAAGCAATATTTTTCTATCGCATAGATTGTGAATGTCACATCCTTTCTCTTCTTGGTACGGTAGATGTTGAATGTCACACCATAACGTTTGTATCTGTTACTTTTATAGTAATCCTCCACGTCTTGGGCAAAGTCTTTCTTTTGGATGTCATAACCCTTAGCGATGAGCAAGTCCTGCAATGTGTCCCAGAAATAGCATTGCAGCTGTTCGCCGCTCCAGTCATCTGTCGCAACGACCTCGCGCCCGGCGGCAGCAATGGTTATGCTGCCACTCACAAGCTTTGTGTTGTCAGGGTTAGCAACCTTCACCGTTATTCCGAACATTTCCTTCATTTTGGTCTCAAAGTTACCTACCTGCATGTTTCCACGGCATGCAAGCTCTCCTCCCTTTGCGTTTTCTCCGCTTCGTATAGACGCAAGCGTCGCATCCTCAGGCGCGAATTTCGCACCTTTATACACACGCAAAGTAGCTCCGAACGCATCCTTGAACTGTTTCCTTAGACTTTTGACCGTCATACGGCCGTTAATGTTGAATTCTGCCATTGTAAAATTATCTTTTAAAGTGTTGATAAGATTGTTTATTATTCCCATATGTTTTAAATTGTTTATTTGATTCTTCTGAGAGTGGCTCTCACATTCTCAATGTCTCTTTTGAGGCTTTCTATACGTCTGTCGTGAGAAGCCGCCCGGCTTATCTTTGATTTACGATAGCTTGCCTTGCTTGATATGGAAGATGTCCTTTTTATCATATCAGCATAATAGGCGTTGTCTTTTTTCTTTGCTTCCCTCTCCTTTGCAATCGAAGCACGAAGGTCTATAAGACGCTTCTTATAATATTCTTTACTCATGACAAGCATCATTAAAGTTTATAATAATCGGAAATACGTTTCCAGACACATCTGTTCTCTTTGACAGACTGTTCCCTGTCAAGACAGAACACGCCTGTGAAGCGATAGAAACAGAAGCCCAAATCATCCTTATAGCGTAAGAATGTGACGCGGTTTTCTGCCGGTGCGTTGAGCCAATGATTAAGGTGTCCGGCACGCTTGTCCTCCGCCTTAGGATACTCATAGATATACATTCCGTCCTCAGAAAGCCTGTTACACCAAAGGCGGTGTTCCGTGTTTGGCCACCAGATTATATCCTTCTTCCTGTCAGGCACCGCCGCGCCTGATGCGCGAAGGAATCCGCGGTGTTTGGGTTTTGTGCCGAATACAGCCGCAACGTCTTCCGTCGTGCGCAGGCATTCGTTGTCTCCGACCTTCAGAAAACCTTTCTTTATGTGATACTCCACAGTGAGAGTGTCGGCTTCATTCCACGGAATGAAATCATCGCCGAGCGCGGAAATGCGTTGCCTTATCATACCGACAACCTCCGCAACCTGACGGTGGACTCCGTCGATATCACAGTCACAGTCTATCACAACAGGCTTCGAACCGGTGACATCCAGTATCTCTTCGTTACGGATTATATCTATTTCACGCAGCACGCCATTATCATCTTTGTGGTAAGGCTCATTTATTTCGATGAAAACATTCAGCTGAGGTAAGTACAAGTCTGCAAGCGCATACTTGTCCTGTGTTCTTCTGATATATTGTTGAACGACAAATTTCACACGGTCGTCGTCCAACTGATGCCATATCCGGCTTATGACATAGGATTCCGTCTTTTTCCTGCTTATCCTGGCAAACAGACGTTCCATATATTCCAACTTGAAATCCATATTACTTAGGCTTTTATAGGTGTTTGTACTATATCCTGCAAACGGAGCAAAAGAAAAAGGACACAGCCTTGACTTTCCGCTCATCTGCTTTAGTAGGTTCTGGTAAAACCTTTAGCCCAAATAAGGAAAAGCAGTCTGCGCCCATTGCAGGGTACAAACCTACCATTCGACCTATTATTCGGGGCTATTTTCAATTTACCAGATTTACTAAAGCCAAATAACTTGTCTACAAGTCGCTTGCAATATGTCTTTTAGATTCTTATGTCTGTTTCTGACCTCCTTTTTTGAAAGTTGAACGTATATTTTTGTTCTCGCTTACAAAAATAGGGAAAAAGCCCGAACATACCAAAGAAATTCAAGACTATTCGCAGACTGCCGTGAAAATCGGAGAGAGACTCTCCACATTTATATTATACACACCGCATAAAAAAGTACTTTATGTATTATACCCGGAATACGACGATTTTTGCATTTTTGACGTTAAAAAACGTTACTACATACATTTTATATGATATATTGCAAATGAACGCCCTATGAACCGGTGTATAAAAAATTACGTCAGATACATTCATTAATCACGTCCGAAGCCGTTTTGTTTGAAAAAATATGCTTAACTTAGCGGTCGAAAGCAATAAGAAAACCATATTATATATGAAGCACGATTTCGTAACAATCGCTGACCTGTCGAAGGACAAAATCATGTACATGATAAGAATGGCACAAGAATTCGAGAAGCATCCGAACAGAGAGCTTCTCAAAGGAAAGATTGTGGCAACGCTGTTCTTCGAACCGTCAACACGTACAAGGCTCAGTTTTGAGACAGCAGCCAACCGTCTCGGAGCCAAAGTGATAGGATTTTCTGATGCGAAGGCATCGAGTGTCACAAAAGGCGAAACGCTAAAGGACACGATTCTCATGGTGTCCAATTATGCCGATGTCATAGTGATGCGCCACTACATAGAAGGTGCGGCACAATACGCGAGCGAGATTTCTCCGGTACCTATTGTCAATGCAGGCGACGGAGCTCACATGCATCCCTCGCAGTGTCTGCTCGACCTCTACTCCATCTATAAGACCCAGGGCACACTCGAGAACCTGAACATATATCTCGTAGGCGACCTTAAATACGGCAGGACCGTGCACTCGCTCATAACAGCCATGCGACATTTCAACCCCACTTTCCATTTCATAGCTCCCAAAGAACTCGCCATGCCTGATGAGTACAAACTGTATTGCAGACAGCACGGCATAAAGTTTGAGGAACATACGGAATTCAACGAAAACACAATATCCGATGCTGACATACTGTACATGACAAGAGTGCAGAAGGAGCGTTTCTCCGACCTGATGGAATATGAACGTGTGAAGAACGTGTACATACTGAAAAACTCCATGCTGGGACACGCCAAGGAAAACATGAAGATACTCCACCCGCTGCCGAGAGTGAACGAAATAGCATACGATGTAGACACCAATCCGCACGCATACTACATACAGCAGGCAGGCAACGGACTTTTCGCACGTGAAGCGATATTCAGCCACGTCCTCGACATAAGCCTTGAGGATGTGATGAACGACAACACTATCATTAAATAGTCAGGACAGCTGACAGACAACGAACCACAATCCTCAGACTCATGAACAAGAAAGAAAGACTGGTGGCTGCCATAAAGAACGGCACCGTTATAGACCACATACCGGCAGAAAAGACATATCAGGTGGCAACAATCCTCGGACTGCGCAACCTCACCACGCCGGTGACAATAGGATACAACTATCCTTCGAAGAAAATAGGAAGCAAAGGCATCATAAAGGTATCGGACAAGTTCTTCACCGACGAGGAGATATCACGGCTTTCAGTGGTGGCGCCCAAAGTGGTGCTCAACATCATACGCAACTATGAGGTGGTGGAGAAAAAGACGGTGGAGACACCAGACGAGCTGCGCGGCATAGTGAAATGCAACAATCCCAAATGCATAACGAACAACGAACCGATGGAAACCGTGTTCAACGTTGTAGACAAAGAGCGCGGCACTTTGAAATGCCACTACTGCGACAAGGAACAGAGCATAAGCGAGGTAAAGCTGGTCTGATTATTTTATCACACACCGTTTGCCCGAAAAAGAAAAAAGAATTAACTTTGCACAAGGCTTATCGCAGCCTGCAAACATTCATATAAAACAAATACAGAAACCGCAATGAAAAGAGACCAGGAGATTTTTGATCTTATCGAAAAGGAACACCAACGCCAGCTTAAAGGCATAGAGCTGATCGCATCAGAAAACTTTGTAAGCAACGAGGTAATGGAAGCCATGGGCTCATATCTCACAAACAAGTATGCCGAAGGATATCCGGGAAAGAGATATTACGGCGGATGCGGCGTGGTTGATGAAGTAGAAACACTTGCCATAGAGAGAGTGAAAAAACTCTTCGGAGCCGAATATGCCAACGTGCAGCCACACTCTGGAGCGCAAGCCAACGCAGCAGTGCTGCTGGCAGTACTCAAGCCCGGCGACACATTCCTCGGTCTGAACCTCGCGCACGGAGGTCACCTCTCACACGGCTCCGCGGTCAACACCTCGGGTATTCTGTATCATGCAGTGGGCTATGACCTCGACAAGGAGACAGGACGGGTTGACTACGACAACATGGAAAAGCTCGCCATGGAGCACAAACCGAAACTCATCATCGGAGGAGGCTCGGCATACAGCCGTGAGTGGGACTACAGACGCATGCGCGAAATAGCCGACAAGGTGGGCGCGCTGCTCATGATAGACATGGCGCATCCGGCAGGACTCATAGCAGCCGGACTGCTTGACAACCCTGTGAAATACGCGCATATCGTGACATCAACCACACACAAGACCCTTCGCGGACCGCGCGGCGGCATCATACTCATGGGAAAGGACTTCGAGAATCCGTGGGGACTGACAACTCCGAAAGGTCAGGTGAAGATGATGAGCCAGCTGCTCAACTCCGCCGTATTCCCCGGAACACAGGGCGGACCGCTCGAACACGTCATCGCGGCAAAGGCGGTGGCTTTCGGAGAGGCACTGCAGCCTGAGTTCAAGGAGTGGGCGAAGCAGGTGCAGAAAAACGCGAAAGTGCTGGCAGAGGAACTCATGAAGCGCGGATTCACAATAGTCAGCGGAGGCACAGACAACCACTCCATGCTCGTCGACCTGCGCTCAAAATATCCCGAACTCACCGGTAAGGTGGCAGAGAACGCGCTCGTTGCGGCAGACATCACCGTGAACAAGAACATGGTGCCGTTCGACACACGCAGCGCATTCCAGACATCCGGCATACGCCTCGGCACTCCCGCCATCACGACACGTGGCGCTAAGGAAGACCTCATGGTGGAGATAGCAGCCCTCATCGAGGAGGTGCTCAACGACCCGGAGAACGAGGAAGTGATAGCAAGCGTACGCCACAGAGTGAACGAGAAGATGAAAGACTATCCTCTCTTCGCCTATTAAGCGTCAACAGAAACAAAATAAAGAAACGGGAGGAAAGCATGCACAACGGCGTTTCTCCCGTTTTTTCACCCCACAGAAAACCATGACACAGGAAATAATAATATACATAATAATAGCCGCTGCGGCGGCAATCGCAATAAGATGGGCTGTACGGACAGTCAGAAACGCAAGCAAAGCCAACAGCTCGTGTGCCGGATGCCCGATTGCCGAAGCATGCAGCTCGAAAAACAAGAATAAATGTCCGAATGACAGAACAAAAACAGAAAAAACACGCTCAAAATTTGTCTGATTGAATAAAAAATCATACCTTTGCAATCGAATTTGAAAACGGTGCCTTGGATGAGTGGCTTAGTCAACGGTCTGCAAAACCGTCTACGGCGGTTCGAATCCGCCAGGCACCTCAGAAGAACTACAATTAATTGGATAAATTATTTGTAGTTCTTTTTGTTTAGACATACATAACTTGACACCGACAAAACTTAAACCATTATGAGAAAACTATTCACCTCACTCACGGCAGCACTGTTTCTCGGAGCGTGCGGAGCCGTGGCGCAGACCTATCACCCGTCTCCTGAGAACATACAGGCAAGAAAACAATTCCAGGACATGAAGTTCGGCATATTCATACATTGGGGCATCTACTCCATGCTTGCCGACGGTGAATGGGTGCAGCATTCCAAGAGAATAGACCGCAACGAATATTCACATCTGGCAGCAGGTTTCTGTCCGTCGCGCTTCAACGCCCGCGAATGGGTGGAAGCGTTCAAGGACGCCGGAGCGGGATATGTCACTATAACGTCGCGCCACCACGACGGATTCTCCATGTTCGGCACAGACGCCAGCAGCTACAACATAGTAGACGCCACTCCCTTCGGGCGTGACATACTGAAGGAACTTGCCGGCGAATGCGAGAGACAGGGACTGAAGCTGCACATATATTATTCGCATATGGACTGGTTCCGTCCCGACTATCCGGCAGGCAGCACCAGCAAAGACCTGCCGCATCGGGAAGCCAAGCCCGACTGGAACTCATATTTCAACTTCATGAACACACAGCTGACAGAAATACTCACCGGATACGGAAAGATAGGAGCCATATGGTTTGACGGCATGTGGGACCACGCGGACAACTTCGACTGGCAGCTTGACGAACAATACGCGCTCATACACAGGCTGCAACCGGCATGCCTCATAGGCAACAACCATCACTCCGCACCGCACGAGGGCGAGGACTTCCAGCTCTTCGAGCAGGACCTGCCGGGAGAGAACAGCGCAGGATTCTCCGGCGGACAGAAGGTGAGCGACGCATTGCCTCTGGAGTCGTGCCAGACAATGAACAGCACATGGGGCTACAGCATAACGGACAAGTCGTACAAATCTGCCGACGAACTGATAAGACGACTCGTGAAATCGGCTGGCATGAACTCAAACCTGCTGCTAAACATAGGTCCGCGTCCGGACGGATGTCTGCCGGACGAAGCGATGGAACGGCTGAAGGAGATAGGCAAATGGACAAAACGATACGGAGAAACAATATTCGGCACACGCGGCGGACTGATAAAGCCATGCCAATGGGGCGTGAGCACCCAGAAGGGAGACACGCTCTATCTGCACATACTCCATCTCGAAGAGCGGACGCTCACCATACCGCTGGACACGAAAGAAATAAAGTCGGCAAGAATGTATGACGACGGCAGCAAACTGAAAATACGCAAAGCTGGCAACGGCTCCGCCTTAATAAGTCTGCCAGCCACGCCTCAGGGTGTCGACACGATTGTAGAGATTGTCCTGAGAAAACAGAAGCGCGGATGACACACATTCTGTCCGGAAATGAATATTCATGCAATCAAGGAAGTAAAAAAACATGACAACTGAAAATCGCAAAAGAGAATTACGCTGACACGGAAACACATGTCGATGTACGGAAAAAAGCGATTTTTAGGAAAGAAAATCACAATAGAATACATTGCCCGAGCCCCTGCCGAGTTACAGAACAGACCGTTCCGCAATCTCACAGGGGCTCTCCCGTGTCACCACAAAGGCTTTCCCACGGTGCGGAAAAGCCCATATGACACCACGGAAAAGGCTTTCCGGCAGCACAGGAAAGGCGCAGGCAAATCACAAAACTCCACATCACACTGACTCTCAACGGCTTGGCATAACCGCTAAAAAAACAACGTATTTACAGCCGGAGAATCTTATGGACATAAAAAAGGCACTCTCGCGAAGCATGCTCCGCATAATTATGCACCTTCAACCTATAAGGTGCATATATATACAAAAACCGCAGACAACGGAGAGTGAGGCGCATTCTAAACTGAATAGGGCATCGGTCTTCATACGTATTTCGCATTGGTGTCAGACAGATTGGCTTCTGACTTTATCGAAGATGTGGCGGTCGACACAGGGAGGAAGCGCAAGACAAGATGAAGGCAACTGTGCGGAAGATGGATGAAGAGCCGGTCATGCATACGGATACACCCTACCCTTTTCTTCCTGATTCTCCAGACGGTTATGTAGGCAGCAGAAAAACAAATCATGAAAAATATTTTGCACAATCTAAATATTATTATTAACTTTGTCCCCCGAAAAAGGAAGATTGGCAGAGTGATCGAATGCGCTGGACTCGAAATCCGGTATACCGCTTTTTGGTATCGGGGGTTTGAATCCCTCATCTTCCGCAAACAAACGAATGACTATGTAACGAGAGCGGGGAGAAGACATAATTGTTTTTCTTTCCGCTTTTGTTTTTCCGTCACATCAAACCATCCTACAGGCGGTTGCAAATAATGTCATGCCGTTCTTCATCCTTGGGCATTACGAAGGTTGAACATATTGCCAGAAAAGAGCCATACATATACTTCCAACGAAACATCCGACCCGAATTGTCATCAGACTTCATACGTTTTACGTCTTGCCGTCAAGTTGTCTGGTTTCCGGCTATACCTCACATGCAGCCGGATATATCGGATAAAGACCGGGAAAAAGATGACGTCAGAAGTGCGGAATTCGCTTTGTGGGCCGTGAACCAAGTGAAAAAGCCGTCTTGGATGTATAAAGACCAATCAGGCTTCAACACAAAAATAAAACATTCCATAATATCACGACGAACGCTGACGGATGCGGAATCATTCAGATTAATACCGGTTAAGAAGTATGCCCTATGCCTCCAGCCACAACGCCTGAAGGAATTCAGCCACTCAGCGTAACACATGATGTTGCAGCCATCAATCTGTTCTGCTTCCGAATCATCATGGTCCGTATTCATGTGCTCAAATCCGTCAGACCGGACGCACACTATTTCTACAAACCGGACAAGCAGCCCGAGAGTCATGGGTATGCAAACGAAGAAAGGCTGCTCCTTTTTGTTGGGAACAGCCTTTCTTCGTGACTCCGACAGGATTCAAACCTGTAACCTTCTGATCCGTAGTCAGATGCTCTATTCAGTTGAGCTACGGAGCCTTGTTTCTTGTTTGCGGTTGCAAAGGTATGCATATTTTTTGTTTCCGCCAAACTTTTTCCGCTATTTTTTTGTTTTTTCTTCAAAAAACATCAGAAAAAGCATATTTCGCCTACTCTTCCCCCTTCAATATGGGCAAGGATATGTGATATTTCACGGCAAGGAGCCTTATCGCACATATTATCAGGAATGACAATACGACTGCCATGCTTACATTAAGCCCGGCTGTAACAAAGCCCCAATAGGCGAGCCCTCCCACTACACTTGCCATGGCGTAAATCTCTTTCTGAAAGATTACCGGCACATTGTTGAGCAGCACATCGCGTATCACGCCTCCGGCAGACCCCGTGATGCATCCCATTATTATGGCTACCCAGAACGGGTGACCGCAATCGATGGTCTTCTGGAGTCCGGCAATGGTGAAAAGAGCCAGACCGAGAGTGTCGAATAAGAACCATGCGTTGTCGAGACGCTTGAGATAGCGCGCGAACACTATCACAAACATCTGCGCCATGACCGTACACACAAGATAGACCGATGATGTCATCCAGAACGGAGTGACACCGAGCATGACGTCGCGTATGGTGCCTCCGCCTATGGCGACAGCCACACCACACACGAATCCTCCGAACCAGTCGAAATGCTTGGCGGCTGCATGGCGTATGCCGGATATGGCAAACGCGAACGTGCCGAGAAACTCTATGACATTGAAAAGAGTGCTGTATATCAACTGATCGTCCATCGTCAGAGGTTGACTACGTTTACAGGATTGCCGCCGGCAAAGGCACGCAGATTGTCTATGGCAGTTCTGACAAGACGTGTGCGCGCCTCACGCGTTGCCCAGGCGATGTGGGGAGTGATGTAGGCGTTGGGCTGTCTGAGCAACGGGTTGTCGGCTGAAGGCGGCTCGCTGCTCATGACGTCAGCCCCATAGGCGGCAAGCCGACCGCTCTCGAGAGCCTCAGCCACGTCGTGCTCGTTTACTACCGGACCACGGCTGGTGTTGATGATAATCGCTCCGGGACGCATACGCGCGATGCTGTCGCGGTTGATGAGATTGCGTGTCGAATCGTTCAGCGGACAATGAAGTGTGAGAATGTCGCTTGCGGCAAGGAGCCCGTCCATTGTGGTCTTCTGTATGCCTGCAGGCAGGTCGGACAGATGCTTGCTCGTGAATGCGAATACGTCCATGCCGAAATCCATAGCTATGCGTGCCACCTTGCTACCTATGTTGCCGAGACCGACAATGCCCAGCGTCTTTCCCGCCAGTTCGGTGAGCGGTGTGTCGGCATAGCAGAAGTCCTCGCCTTCGCTCCAGCGTCCGGCACGGTTCTGCGCGGCGTAATGGGCTACACGGTTGGTGATATTCAATATATGCGCGAACACCATCTGCGCCACGCTCTCGGTGCTGTATGCCGGAACATTGGTGACGGTGATTCCGAGTTTGCGTGCGGCTTCTATGTCAACTGTGTTGAATCCTGTGGCAAGCACTCCGATATACTTCAGGCGCGGAAGCTGCGAAAGAACGGCGGAATTGAGCACCGTCTTGTTAGTCATCACGGCATCTGCGTCAGCAATGCGGCTGACCACGTCTTTTGCGGAAGTGCGCGGATAGACAGTAAGTTCTCCGAATTCTCTAAGCGGTTCCCACGACAGGTCACCGGGATTGGCACAATGGCCATCCAATATAACAATATTCATATTTTAAAGATGTTTTGTTCTATTATCCTTGTTTTGAATTATTTATCCTTATATCTTTCGCCCCAGCAACGCAACATCCACTGATATTGCTTTTCTTCGGAAGGGGTGTGCTGGGCATGCCATATTCTCGTGTCAGCCAGTTCGTCGGGCATGTACTGCTGGCTTACGAAATTACCTGGAAAATCATGCGGGTAATTGTATCCGTCACTGTATCCGAGATTCTTCATAAGTCCGGTGGGAGCGTTACGCAGATGGAGCGGCACAGGAAGATTGCCTGTACGCCGCACTATGTCGAGCGCGGAGCCGATGCCCATATACGCAGAATTGCTCTTCGGGCTTGTGGCAAGATAGACAGCAGCCTCAGCCAGAGGTATACGGCCTTCAGGCCACCCTATCTTTGTGACGGCGTCGAAGGCTGCGTTGGCAAGAAGCAGGGCGTTGGGATTGGCAAGCCCGATGTCCTCAGCCGCGCTTATGACCAGGCGGCGGGCAATGAACTTGGGGTCCTCACCGCCCTCTATCATGCGTGCCATCCAATAAAGCGCAGCATCCGGGTCGCTGCCACGTATGCTTTTTATGAAGGCTGAAACAATGTCATAGTGCATCTCGCCGTCCTTGTCATAGGCAAGAGGATTCTGCTGCAGACGGCTCACCACTACGTCGTCGGTTATGAGAACGTCGCCTTCCTCGGCGTCAACCACAAGTTCGAGAATGTTGAGCAGCTTGCGTGCGTCACCGCTGCTGTACCTTAAAAGCGCGCCGGTCTCACGCAGCTCGATATGCCTGCGGCTAAGCTCCGCGTCTTTAGTGATGGCGCGGTTGAGAAGTTCGAGAAGATCATCTTTCTCAAGCGGTTGCAGGACATACAGCTGGCAACGGGAGAGCAGCGGTCTTATCACTTCGAATGAGGGATTTTCAGTGGTGGCGCCTATGAGAGTGACCACGCCACGTTCCACAGCACCGAGCAGAGAGTCCTGCTGCGACTTGCTGAAACGGTGAATCTCGTCAATAAACAGTATGGGCGATACAGAAGAGAAGAACTGTCCCTTCCGTGCGCGCTCTATCACATCGCGGACATCTTTAACCCCACTCGTGACTGCACTGAGGGTATAGAACGGCGTCTCCAGTCTGTTGGCGATAATCTGAGCAAGAGTGGTCTTTCCGACTCCGGGAGGTCCCCATAGAATAAAAGAGGGGATGCGCCCTGCATCTATCATTCTGCGCAAGACGGCACCCTCACCTACAAGATGTTTCTGACCGACGTATTCGTCAATGGTGCGGGGTCTCATTCTTTCAGCCAACGGCTCACTCATATCATGTACAAAATTAGAAAATATATGCGATACAGACAAAAATTCTATATGAAAAACTTGTAAATTAAAAGTAAAGTATATACTTTTGCACCGCCTCATTGCGACGTATTATGAAGGTAACAATCATTCAGACTGACATACAATGGGCTGCGTGTGACAACAACGCATCTGCTGCACGGGACATCATACTCTCTGCAGGAGAAAGCGACATGTATGTCTTGCCGGAAATGTGGAATACCGGCTTCACCGTCACAAAAGAAGAGGTCTCGGCCTCATCATCAGACCGGGCACTGGAATGGATGCAGGAAACCGCACGGCAGACAGATGCCGTAGTGTGTGGAAGCATGGCTGTAGAAAACGAAGACAAAGCAAACCGGGCCATACATCCATATAGAAACAGAATGTTCTTTGTAAAACCTGACGGGGCGTACACTTGCTACGACAAACATCATCTGTTCAGACCTGCGGGCGAAGACATCATGTTTGCCGCAGGCGACAAACGGATAATTGCAGAATGGAAAGGATGGAGATTCCTGCTCACAATATGCTATGACTTGAGATTTCCGTTATGGCTGCGCTATAACAACGACTACGACGCAATAATAAATGTTGCGAACTGGCCTGACATGCGCCATGACGCATGGGATGTACTGACGAGGGCACGCGCGATTGAGAACCAATGCTTCTTCATAGCGTGCAACAGGACAGGACACGACAAGACTCTGTATTATTCCGGACACAGCAGGATAATAGACCCGCAAGGCAGGATAATGGCAGAATGTGAGACAGGAAAACAACAATCCGTCACCGCTGTCATAGATAAGGACAAAGTGACAAACTACAGACGGGCGTTTAATGTACTGGACGAAAGAGATAATAAGTAACATTATAATATGAAACAACAGAAAGCATTAACTCTTAAAACATTAACGAAAAGCAATGTGTGGGAACTGCAGGAAAACGACATCCTGCACATGTGGGAATCTGCAGAAAGGGATGCTGACCTCAAAGACAACATGCGGCATTACATTGATGTAATCAAAAGCGCATTCGACATGGAGGAGATGAAAATATCAAAACCGGAGGTTATCAGCAAATATGAGGCACGGGGATACAAAATCGGAACAATTCGCCTGGACGAAAACAATAAATCAAAATGGGCTATAAAAAAACGTCCGATAGCAAGAGTGACTGACCTCACATACGAAAATATCCATCATATCACAGCCGAAAAGCTGCTCGAAGTGCTCGACAGCAATTTCGGAGGAGGATGGGAGTCTCTTTCACAGAGCATAAGGGACATAATAGAAAGCGGATTCGACATAAGCACAACAACATTGCCGAAAGACAGACTCCACAAACCGGGCGGTATGTATGAAAAGAAAATTAAAGACGGTTACGATGTCCTTGAAATAGAAAAAGGTATGTGGGTGGAAGCCATATTTGCCAAGGAAAAACCGGAAAACACGCCTTACACACCACATAAAGACGAGGATGACAGCAAATACAAAAGACTCAACGACGAGGACGAGGAATATGAAGAGGAAAATGAGGATAAGTTTGACGATGACGACGATGACGATTTCGATGAAGACAAACTGACCGAAGAAAGCTATCGTACAACATTCGATACAGATCCTGAGGAATTGGCTTTAGAAGCAGAAGACGTAAGCGACGACGATAATTATTGATAAAAGAAACGCAGACAAACATATTATAAGTAAAGCTCCAGACAGAAACATACACTGTCTGGAGCTTTTTCATTATACATGAGCGGCAAAATCAAGCTTCCGTATTTTAACCCGCAATAGAGCATTAAGACACTGTACACATATTTATATTTTCCTATCGGCTATTCAATTCTGTTTTTTACTTCCTACATTATCTTGCCTTCCGATTTTCCACGATATACCAGCTACGTATTCAAATGAAGCGGAAACCAACATGTATGGCAGTAGCGCGAAATGATGATGATGCCTGATTACCGACTTGGGATAAAAACATTTTATATCGACTGACGAGGATACAGCATTCTGGTGAAATATGATGACAGACCTGGGATAAACGCATTTTATATCGACTGACGAGGATATGGCATTCTGGTGAAATATGATTACCGACCTGGGATAAACGCATTTTACTTCGACTGGCGAGGATATGGCATTCTGATGAAATATGATGACAGAACTGGGATAAATGCATTTTATTTCGACTGGCGAGGATATGGCATTCTGATGAAATATGATGACAGACCTGGGATAGACACATCTTATATCGACAGACGAGGACAGAAGGAATTAATGGAATTATAACTGCCGCCTCGGTGTAAAAACATCTGAACATCCCATTACTAATGCAGAACTGAAATATGTCTCACAGAGTAACGCATAACATTATACCCTATAAAATTACACACTTATTTCGAGATTTACACTTACGCAGTCTTGAAAGACAGTCCTCCCAATCATAGCTCTCAACTATTTGTGAATTAACGCGTGAAACATTTTATGCTGTTTATTTTTTAGGAACAAATGTCTCCCAAGTCTGGTCATCATAGAAGATTCTTATTTCAGTTATTTTACGCTGAGGTTTGTCAAAATTTTTTACTTTATTAATGACATCGTCATATGAAAACTGTACACCTGATACGGGCGATGGTTTAGATGATATTACTTGTTGATGATCATCAAAATCAAGCATCCTCTCAGACACAGTTCCAGAATCACTCTGTGCCTTTACCGAAACATCTTCATCACTGCCGTCCTCATACATATCACCAATCCCAAACAAAAGCCAGTCTGTTGATATTTTGGGAATCTTATTCTTTATTGCCTCAACTATCGCAAGGGTAGGACGGGTACGTCCGGTGAATATGCTACTCAATGTCGCCGGGGCAATTTGTATGAATTCGGCAAACACCTGTTGAGTCATATGCTGACTTTCCATGACCTTTCTGATTCTGTCTTTCATATGCTAAAGCTGTTTTTTAGCCCGTAAATGGGCTATTTTCTATGATTTTACAAAATTAAAATAAAATAATGACATACACAACAATTCTATAATATATTTACATTTGGATAAAACGCATTTGTAATATCAAATTTATAGTATAATACTACGTGTGTTATTGATATTTACATTTACATATACAAATGTAAAGAAAGCCATCAATTAACGCCATAAAAAACACTTTACATATATTATAATATAATATTGGTAATCAATATAGTTATTTTAACCGATAGAGATGTATTATACATGCCTTATCAAGTATAATTCTTATATGAGTATGCAATAGCCGAATGAAAATATTAATAAAAGCTTTTAATCAGCTCATTTTCATATAGATATATGATTAAAGTTACTGATGTATATATATACATTCACATTTATATAATCAGACGATATCGCTTTGTATATACAATATACAACGATTCGTATTTTACATTTACATATTACATACGTAAATATAGGGATTGCGACACGTTTATCAGAATTGGTTTACAATATTATATTACACATTTTGAAATGCTAAAATTTACTAATTGTTGATTAGGACGGTTTGAAAATGGGAAAATTTCCCAATTTTTCAATAATTCGGACAAAGGATAATGTCATCCCGAAATACTCAAAATATGAGAGGGAATAAATCACATAACTATCATAGTTTTAACAAATTATAAAGAAAAAATGCCTTGAATGAAAGTTATGTTTTAGAAAAAGCAATATCGAAAAAAGGGTGTTTTTCAGTGCAAAATATAGAATATAAGCTCTTTCATCAACTCACCAGACCCTGTATTTGGATTATCCAGACCTTTGCTTTTAGCGTCTATTTCTCTTATTTTAGAAATTATCTGCATTGTTTTCATAGGTGTGTAGTTTTTCATACCTACCATATAGTCCTTTACACCCCACACGGACTTCAATTCCAAAGCCTCTGCAACAGCCGAGTCGTTTGTACGGTTGTGAGTATAATGCGCAATCATCAGATTCTGGAAAAAACCAAACAGTAAAGGCAAGAAAGAATAAACAGAGCCTGCCTTGGGATTTTTGTCAAAATAATTTACTATTCTGTTAGCCTTCATTATATCACGTTCAATTATCGCACGGCGCAATTCAAAAGAATTGAAATCCTTGCTCACTCCTATCTGATGTTCCACGACATCAGGTGTAACACGCCGGTCCGTATCTGGGAGTGATATAAGGAGCTTGTCCAGTTCGGAAACAAGACGGCTTATATCAGAACCTATGTGTTCGGCAACAAGCGCAGCCGACTTCTCATCTATCGCGGCATTGTGAGTTTTCATGTACGTTGTAATAAAACCAGGCAGTTCACTGTCACGTTTCTTCTTGCTTTCAAAAACTACGCCTACGGCTTCCGTTTTCGCTACAATCTTCTTGCGTCTGTCAATGGTTCCGTTCTTATAACATAAGACAAGTATTGTAGAAGACAGCGGTTTATCGAGATATCTCTCCAAAGCGTCAAAAGAACGGATGTTCTGTGCCTCCTTAACGACAATCAGCCGATGTTCTGCCGGCATAACAGGATAGCCTTTCGCCATATCCACAATCTGCGCGGCGGTGACATCAGAACCAAACAGAATGTTCTGATTGAAAAACAATTCTTCAGGCTGCAACACATTGTTTGAGATATAATCAGAAATCTTATCGATGAAATAAGACTCCTCTCCCATCAACAAATATATGGGATAAAATCTGCGTGCTTTCAAATCACGCATCACTGACTCATACGTAGTTACAGTCTTTTTCTCTGCCATTTCGAAACAATTGTATTTTTTTCAATAAACACAGGCATCTGTCGCGCGGAGACATTCTCAACCGTATAAAACGCGATGAATACTGTCCACATGAAAACGACAAGATGTGTCTGATTCTCATTATTCATGCATAAAACAGCCGTAATTTATTTTGTCAGAGCAACTATTCACATTATCTTTGCATAAGATAAGCTGCGATTCGGCAGTGTCAAGCCAGGTAAAACAGTGTTTCCCTGTCTTGCCGTTGCACTCATCTTGCATTATCTTTGCATAAGACAAGCTGCGATTCGGCAGTGTCAAGCCCAGTAAAACAGTGTTTCCCTGTCTTGCCGTTGCACTCATCTTGCATTATCTTTGCATAAGATAAGCTGCGATTCGGCAGTGTCAAGCCCAGTAAAAAGGTGTTTCCCTGTCTTGCCGTTGCTCTCATCTTGCATTATCTTTGCATAAGACAAGCTGCGCTCGGGAAATTGCAAGTAAACTTTCGTTTCCCTCGTTTGCATTATCTTTGCATACAAAAACAATTGTGTACAGTCTCCATTTCCACTTATTGTGAAGCAATGGAGCCATTGTCTGAAGCTGTTAATGCAATAATCATTATATGATACAAAATTAATAAAATGATCCGACTAAACCTACCAAGTTTTAAAATAAAATTGTCCGGTACCATACAAAAGCCGATGATATACGATATTCTTCGAAGGAAGCATGTCGCACTCACGCCTGAAGAATGGGTGAGACAGCATTTCATACATTATATGATAGAGTGCAAATCATATCCAGCCTCACTCATGGCAAACGAAGTCAGCCTGAAATATGGCTCTAAATCACTACGTGCCGACACCGTATTATATAACAGAAGTCTTAAACCAATCATGATAATGGAATACAAGGCTCCTGACATTGCCATAACACGCAACGTTTTTGATCAGATATCCGCATACAATCTTCTTCTACATGTAGACTATCTCATCATGAGCAACGGTATGCAACACTATTGCTGCAAGATGGACTATGACCGCCGCAGCTACACCTTTCTCACAGACATCCCCGACTATCCAGACATCATATGATATATACAGCCAAACGTTTTCCAACTATTATAAATACAAAAGAATATCTACTTTTTATTTATTTTATTGTCAGAAAAACATAAAGGCACTATATTTGCATATTCATAATACACAAAACCGTGCCTGTACGTTTCATTATATAAATGAAGGCAAGCCCGGACGAATACAGAAAGAATACAAATTAAAACAATCATGACATGGGAGCATCAAGATGGATAGGAGGCTATCTGGGATTCATATTGGGCGGAGGTCCCTTAGGGGCACTCGCAGGATTTGCCCTTGGATGGCTATTTGAGAAAGGAATGGACAATGTCAACGACAAAGAAGGAGAATACGGACAAGCGTTTGACGACAGCTATAACAGACAAAGAGAATATGAAGGAGAACGCAACTCCTTTCTTTTCTCACTCCTCGTACTGTCCTCTTACATAATCAAGGCTGACGGAAAAGTGATGCACTCAGAAATGGAACTTGTGAGACGATTTCTGAGCCGTAATTTCGGAGAGACCGCAAAAGCTGAGGGAGAGAGAATCATACTGCGCCTGTTCGAGCAGCAGAAACAGATGGGAGCGGAAAGGTTCAGAGCCACAATTCACGATGCGTGCCGGCAGATTGAAACAAACATAAGCTATGCGCAGCGTCTGCAGCTTCTCAACTTCCTTGTGATGATTGCGCAGGCAGACGGCGTAATCGTAAAAGAAGAAAACGACGCGCTCAGAGAGGTTGCCGTAAATCTCGGCATATCTTCCGCCGACATAGACTCCATGCTCAACCTGCAATACGGCAACAGCAGCCTTGACGCGGCATACAAGGTACTTGGCGTAAGTCCCGACGCCACAGACGAGGAGATAAAGGCAGCATACAGAAAGATGGCTCTTAAGCACCATCCGGACCGTGTCGCCACACTTGGCGAGGACGTAAAGAAGGCTGCCGAGAAAAAGTTTCAGGAAATAAACAACGCAAAAGAACTTATATATAAGGCACGCGGTTTATAATCCGCAATGCACGCAGATCTTTTGCTTTATGCATACAACAAGCAATAACATAATGATATGTTCAAAGCGTGATAAAAGGCGAAGCATTTACGCTTCGCCTTTTATCATGAAAAGCCACGCCTGACAAGCGGTCTCATGCATGCTTTTATACTCCTTTGGATTCTTTTTTATACCAAACTACATCGGACATCATACATGTTTCACACGGCTCCATACATATTTCGTTCCTGTTTGTTTTAGAAAAAACAGACGGCATCCGGCAATATAAAAAGCTCTTACTGCCTTCACCGGCACTGTCTCATACATGAAAACAAGGCGGTATTATACGCATACAAGCCAAAGTAGAGATGCAAAATCTTGCGTCTCACAAGCAAGGATGCGCAATCAACTGATGTGAATATATGCCTGCCGTTGCCGCTATCATTCCTCGGAAGACGCAAGATTTTGCGTTCATACCGGGCGGACACCGATTATACATTTAAGGCTTATTGTCAGCCTTTCATCCTTCTTCCGTACTGCTGCCTTCATATTGTATTCAGCTTTTTCACGGTGTAGCCCGTCACATCTTCAACAAATGCAGGATAAAATCTGGCTGACAGCAGCACTAAACAAGAATAGAAGTCTAATGACGATTCGGGTTTAATACGAATCTGGCGAATTTTAAGTAACAGAAAAATAGAAGTATACACAAACTGTCCTTATACTGAATTCATCCGACTAACGCTATTTTATGAAAAAAATGCGGACAACGACGCCGCTCCTTTACGCGCCCTTGTCCGCACCTTACCATATAAAGCCGTCTTAATACTACTCGTCAGCCTTCTTTGTCTTACGCACCGCACGCTTGCGCTTCGGTTTGTCGTCCGTATCACCGACGGCATTCCTTACGCCAGCCAGTTCAGGGTCAATCATGATTCTTCCGCAATACTCGCACACGATGATTTTCTTGTGCATTTTGATGTCGAGCTGTCGCTGTGGCGGTATTTTGTTAAAGCATCCTCCGCAGGCATCGCGCTGCACGTACACGATGCCCAGACCGTTGCGCGCGTTCTTGCGTATGCGCTTGAAACTTGAGAGAAGGCGCGGTTCTATTTTTGTCTCCATGTCCTTTGCCTTTTCCTTCAGTTTCTCCTCCTCCTCACGTGTTTCCTGCATTATCTCGTCAAGTTCGCCCTTCTTGTCCTCAAGAGCTGTCTGGCGGTCGTCTATTAGGAGTTTGTTCTGCTCAAGGTCTTTTTTCTTCTCCTCGACCTTCATCAGAGCCTCCTTGATCTTTTTGTTGCACAGCTCTATCTCAAGACTCTGGAACTCTATTTCCTTTGTCAGAGTGTCATACTCACGGTTGTTCTTCACATCGTTCAACTGCTGCTTATAGCGTTCCACGCTTGCCTCAGCCTCCTTTATCTCCGCCTTTTTCTGCGAAACTGCCGACTGGAACTCGTTGATTTCGTTTTCTATTTTCTCCACACGAATCCTCAAGCCTTCGATTTCATCCTCGAGATCCTGCACCTCGAGAGGCAGTTCACCGCGCAACGCACGTTTTTCGTCTATTGCCGACAATGTTGTCTGAAGCTGATAAAGGGTTCTCAGTTTCTCTTCCACTGATAAATCTGTAGGATCTTTCTTTGCCATAATTATAAATAGATTATCGGATTCGTGTTCGTTCCAGCCATTACGACCGGTACTCCGGGACACTCTTCCTCGATTATTGATTTGAATATTTCCTTAGTAAACTGTTCGCTCTGGTAATGTCCTATAACACATATCTGTATTTCCTGCCCATGTCCGAAATACACATGATAATGCATCTCGCCCGTGACAAAAGCGTCCGCGCCCTCCTTTATCGCTTCGTCAAGCAGGAAATCGCCCGCTCCGCCGCATATGGCGACACGCCTCACAGGACGTTTCAGCAGCTCGTTGCACATGGCACAGTCCACACCAAACTGTTTTTTCACATTTCTCACGAAGTCCGTAGCACCCAACGGTTCGGGCAACTCGCCTATCACTCCGTTTCCTGCCTCAATGCCTCCGACATCCTTACGTGCGAAGAAACCGACGTTCTCAAGTCCCATCTTCTCCGCAATCTTGAAGTTAACGCCACCGCGTGCGTTGTCCATGTTGGTATGCATCGACACCACAGCCACGCGATTCTCTATAGCCTTCATCACCGTACGCTGCACGCTGTCGGCATCTGATATGGTCTTCAATCCGTGAAACAGCAGCGGGTGATGTGACACAACCAGATTGCATCCCTTGCTCACTGCCTCATCGATGATGTCCTCGTTCACGTCAAGGCACAATAAAGCCCCTGAGACTGCCACCTCCGTCAATCCTATCTGCAAGCCGGAATTGTCCCATCCTTCCTGCAAAGGCAGAGGCGCGAAACGTTCAAGGGCGGTCATCACTTCCTTTATTTTCACGCTTTTACAGCTATGTTATGTTTATAATAGATTGCAAAGTTAATAAAATAATTATACATTTCCCATATACCGCCACACTTTTTGCATTATTTTAACCCGACCATATCCGCACGCCTTTTGAGCACATACTTGCCGCAGAACGTCACATTCCCGACAAGCACGACATGCCGCCGGACGATTTTTTACTATAAAAAACTCTTATAGGATATAAAACATACATTCCCTAAATCGAGAAAGAGTTCTACTAGTATTAATAAAAACAGTTCTGTAAATGAAATAGGAAGCCAAAGATAATATTAAAAATAATATGCCTTAATTCCGCAACTAAGTGCGTAATTAAGGGAATACTGTCACAAACCATTCACACCAATAGGAAAACAGCTGCACACCATCATGGGGTTCCCATCCGACACAGCAATCCTCCGCAGCACATCGAACATCCGGAATAAGCTGTGTACCAACAAATAGTCTGCACTGTCATCCACGGTTCTACAAGCTGTCGTTTGCTAACATTAATTTGTATTTAAGTTAATTAACCCTCGTTTTGTTGGCAAACAGGCGATTTTTCTCTATCTTTGCAAGAGAAACCATTCCCAACATGAAATTCCTTGAGACACGGAAATACCGCCAATGGGCAGCCATTTTTCTGCTGCTAACCACAGTGTTGTGGGTAGCAGAACCTGTGTTTCACAATTTTCATGACCATAAAACCGAATTAACTGCCAAGCACAAACATAATTGCGTGGTATGCATGGAGCTGTCCATGCCTTTCCAACCGGCCAAAACGCTCTTCTCACCCGTACTGTACTTGGTATTGCTCACCACATTTATCTACACCGTCCGCTCTTTTTCCACATTCGAGCGGCAATTAAGCTATCATCTTCGCGGGCCACCCTCAATGCAATAAGCCGTTTCTTTAAAAATTATCATTTACTGTGTTACCAACCACAATGATCGGCAACACAACTTATTGCATACCCTTTATCCAACTCAAAACAATGAAAAAATTAGGATTATACTGTGCATTTGCCCTCGTTTTGGCAAGCTGCGACAGTGCACCCATACCCGAAAATAATGCAGAAGACTTGCAACACGATGAAGCCACACGCGTAGAATTGATTTTTACACCCGGCACATTGGCACAAGACAACATCAAAGACCATATTTATGCCCAAGGATTTACACCTGATGCCTCCCGGCCGACACTTGTCTTGAACGCTGAAACGGACCAAGCAACAGGACAACGCACCATCACACCAAACGCCGGACTCAACTTTGTTCCCAACCGCTGGTACAAAGTGGAAGTAAATCTTTACAACCATGCCGGCACTAATATTAATCGCAGTATTACCGCGTTTCCCCATCAAGTCAACGCACACCAATTTTATTTTCGAACCCTCGTAAACAATGAAAATCAAGCCGACAGATACGCAGACTATCGCTATGGCGATGTTACAGCAGACGGACAGCTTGTAATGCCCCCTTTGGGCTTTGTAGGTTACATAAGATTCAAGGCTGACCTACCGGACGGTGCAAACCTCAATCCGATATTGGTACACGTGGTTCCCCCCGCCATCAAGACGCAAAAACGGGGCGAACCCTATCCTTTCCATACGCCACCGGCATCCCTGATGAGAGATGTTGATGTTAATTTCCCATTCCCCATATCAGTAACCCCGTAACCACATACCATTGTTTATGAAATCATTATATCGTATGGCTGCACTCGCAGGAGTGGCAGTCATGGTAGTTGCGTGCAACGACAACGACCCACTGTCCGATTCTTTATCCGATTCAGCCACTTGGAACGGCACCGCAAACATCGCACTACAACAGAACCAAATACAACCCGACAGCATTGTCATAGAACTGTACGGAGGACATTCGCACCTGCCACAGGGTACAGAACCCGAAATTGGCAGCGTATATTGGTCTAACCGTAACGGTGGCTTCCATGCCAATCCGCCATCGGTAGCATTCCCCATGCGTACTTATCAAAAAATGGTCTATCGCCGTACACCGAAAGGTGACTATGTAGCCGACAACCATTTTGATACTGTTTTCAGAATGCAGTCATCACCTCAGAAAACAGGCAATTGGTACGGCCTTGTGGTAAAACTGTACGACAAGAATGGGTCACGTATGGACATCGCATACAAATCTCCCGAACAGCGCAATAACATACAAGTATTCTATCAGGTATCAGATCTAAAGCCCATAGCGCAAACCATTCCTGCCAATGTAGTGACAACCGATACCACCTTTACAGCCAACGACATGGATGTGGATGATAGCGACGAACAAGCAATGAAAGCGCAAATGCTGGCGCAAGGCTTCAATGGAACACTCACTTTGGGCTATCAGCCTGTTGCCCACTGGACTGCCGACAGTGCGGCCAACCGTTCCTGTTATTTCTGGTATTTTGACCGGCCGGAAGACGACACCAAGGAACTTCTCACCACACCGGTAGGCTTCCGCGGTGTGTTGGCCGCCCGGATACCTTTTGTAGCCTACAATCTGGTAATGCGTGTATGTGGCAACAAAGGAGGAGCAACAGTACGCACGTCCGACAATCCATCGGAAGAACAACTGCAGAATGTGCTGTTTAACTTGAAAATTCCCTTCCGAAATGTCTTTGAAACACCCGGATGGGGAAAGCCCACAGGCAACGAAGGCTTATTGAACATCGTGTGGGATAAAGAATACAACTATCTACCCGCAGCGGCAGATCGCGTCATCAACAACCGTTGTATGTTCATTCCCGTACTGCGTGAATATCCTTCTTTCACCGTGGAGCAATTAAGACGATGGTATGAAACCGACAGTGAACTAAGTTTTGAGTCGGCTAATTTCTGGCTATAACCCCACAGGGCAGACCGACACTGCAACACGGTCTGCCCACCACTGATCACAACACAATATGATAAGTTTCATTTATGCTTCGCCGCTAAAGACATTAACGGCGTTAGTACTCATGATGCTGTGGGCACTTCCGGGTCAAGCCGTTCATACAACCATCAAGGTATTAGATGCTCAAGACCACACACCACTTGCCTTTGCACGGATTCGCATCCACGAAACCGGACAAATATATCAATCCAATCCGCAAGGAATCGTTCGATTGTCTGTCGACAAGTGGCCCCAAACTGCAACCATCTCCTATATCGGTTATCATGACTTACACCTCACACTGACAAAAGAACGGACACTGTATGAGGCGGCACTACAACCATTAAGCTATACGCTTGGCTCGGTACAGGTCCTAGGCGACAGGGTGAAAGGCAGCAAAACCGGCAACATCGCACAGGCCGATGCCTTTCGCATTGCGGCCGGGCAGGGACAGACCCTTGCCGGTATGTTGGACGATTTGCCCGGTATGCGTGTACTTTCCACCGGAGCCATGATAGAAAAGCCCATCATTGAAGGGATGAACGGCAGCCGTATCGCCATCATTGACAATAGTGCCAAACTCATGGGACAGCACTGGGGCGACGACCATGCACCCGAAATGTCTATCTCGTCATACGCCAAGGTACACGTGGAAAAAGGTGCGGAGAGCGTGCGCTACGGTGCCAATGCCATCGGAGGAATCATTGTGGTAGATACCAAGGTGAATCCACGGCTTAGCGGCACAAAAGGTTCGGTGAATACAGCCTATACCCAAAACGGACGTATGTTCGGACTTGATGCCTTTGTTGAAAGCACACTGCCCGGCGTAGAACATTTCCGTTATCGGGTGGGAGGAAAGTTTTATAAGAGTGGCGACTACCGTACCGCAGCCTATAACGTGTCCAATACCGGATCAAGACTGCTCGACCTAAAAGCGGCATGGGCATGGCAATGGAACGATAAATGGCAATGGAAACAACATCTGGGTCTTTACGACACGGAGATTGGCGTATTTTCGGGCAGTCATCTCGGTACAACCGAAAATCTGCTGCAACGTTTTAAACAAGGCAGACCATCGCCCGAAGAAATCGGACCGTTCAGCTACGCCATATCCGCACCGCGCCAACGCATCATACACACGATTAGCAACACCCAAGTGGGCTATGATTTTGATGCTGACAACCACTTTGATGTGCGTCTGGTTTACCAGCAAGACTATCGGCGCGAATATGAAATACGCAAAGCCGACTTGTCCAATCTGCCCACATTCGCATTTAAACTCTCTACCCTGAACTTGCATGCAGACTGGCAACACCGTCTCTCGGCCATTCAAAGCATGATGGAAACAGGCGCAGATTTTAATTTTATCCGCAACGTATCTGATGCCGGTACCAAAGCCATTCCCATCATCCCGAATTACGTATCACGCACGACCGCCCTCTATTCACTGCTGCACGGCCGCATCAACAACAAGCTCCGAATGGAAGCCGGAATGCGCACAGATTATCAATACTTATCAGCTGCGGGCTACAACAATCTGGGACAGTTCTACGGAGGCACCCAACATTACTTCTCCATTTCGGGAACATTGGGAGGCGCATACATACTCTCACCCCATTCTACACTACGCACCAACCTCGGACTGGCATGGAGGGCACCCGAAATGAACGAACTCTACAGCAAAGGCGTACACCACGGCGATGCCGTCTACCAAATAGGCGATGCGGACTTGCACACAGAAAAAGCCATTAAGTGGACTGCAGGCTATCACTTAAAAACTCAAACGGTAGATGTTCATGCCAATGCTTTTGTCCACTATATTCACGACTACATTTACGATATTCCGCGCTATACGGTTGATGGAAGCGGACAGCGCATCCCGGAAATATTCGAACTTATTTCGGGAGCCTACCCCATCTATTATTATGTGCAGTCCAACGGTTTGTTTGTCGGCGGCGACCTTGCAGTGGAACTGACTCTGGGTAAACATCTGACCTACGAAGTATCGGGCGAATGGATGCGGGCAAGAAATCTCTCGCTACACACCTATTTCCCGAACATTCCATCCGACCGCTACCGTCAAAAAGTCACTTTTCATACATCTCTCGGTCCATGGCAAATAAAAGCCGATGCCAACCACCAGTATGTTACCAAACAAAACCGTTTCGATCCGGATATCGACCTGCTGCCGGATACACCGCCTGCTTACCATCTTCTTGGAGGCAACCTTTCGGTGACACGCACATGGGGCAACATCACATGGTGTACATACACACAGATTAGCAATGCCCTAAACACCCTCTACAAGGACTACACCAATCGACTAAGATACTATACCCATGACCGCGGACGAAGTATAACGCTTGGTATCCGCATGAGTTTTTAATCAATAAAAATAAGACGAATCGGAAATAAAAGTACATAACGGTCATCTGCAACACATACAAACGGGTAATAATAACAGGGAAACAGCCTTGCAGATGACCCTGTTCGGAAACAAAACGGAGCAACCACAGGACAAACGGCAATGAATCATGGTTCATACGAAAATCCAATGTGCCCAACCGATTGTGTACAAGCAAACGAAAAAACGGTCAAAGTATCGCCTGCATCCAATTGTCAGGAGAACGATACTTTGACCGTTTTTGTTATAGACAAGTTATCACTACTGTCCCGTTAAAGTGGACTAATCGCTCTTTGAATTAATTGAAATACAGTCTATTAGGCGGTATTTTGGAATGAAACGGACTTGATTTCGTAACTTTGCAGTCAAATTCAAATGACTGTTATGTTCCCTTAATTCCGCAACCTTGCAGAAGTCTTGCGAGTTATGCTGCCAATACCTATAATATGGGCGCTTGCTGCGATTCAGGCGACTTGTTGCCATACATTCGCAGATGAACGCGCATAATACCCCCTTACCCCCATAGGAGTTTGCAATTGTTCACCCTCGAAAATATCCGTTTCAGCCTGCCCTTACATTGAATATGGACCAATAATGCAGCCACCTGTCCTTCGTATAGATGTTCAGTACCCATTGCCTGGCAACGCGCACCCATTTCGCCGGCACGGTGATGAACGCGAAGACAAAGCGCTTGAGCCGGCTCTTCATGTCGATGCCGGGGAAGACTCCGCAGACCTTGCCCAGCAAGTACAGGTAGAAGTTCTTCAGCATGGCGGTGAAGAGCAGGAACACCGTGTTGTCCTCCATTGTGGAAAAAGGGAGGTGCGCCCATCCGAAGTCGTTGTTCTGCACGTCGAAGTTCTTCTCCGAGGCGCCTCGCTGGTTGTACTTGTCGATGACCTGTTCCTCCGTGTTGTCGTGGTCGTTGGTCAGTATGGCGCGGTACACGTATTCCATTCCGGGCAAGAGCTGCTCTCCCTGTCCGGTCTCTATTTTGGCGCGCTGCACGACAAGCCTCAGGTGCCAGTCGGAGAGGAAATCGGTGAACGCGAAGGACGCGACGTCCATGTCCTGCCCATTGACCGCCGTATGCCGCCATTCCTCACACTCCTCATACATTTTCCTGCGTTCGGCGCAGCTGGAGGCACGGAGGTAGAAGGTATCGGTACGCAGGAAAAGCTCCTCGACGAGTTCCTTCGTGAACGAGCCGCAATCGGCACGGAACATGCGCACGTGCAGCCCGTGTGCCTCTATGTTGTCGAGCATGTGCGCCAGCTCCTCCACCTGCTCGAACTTAACATTCGAGTTCCCCTGCCTGTTCTCCACGCCTATCACCAACGGGCCGGCGGTCATCACTTCCTTTATTTTCACGCTTTTACAGCTATGTTATGTTTATAATAGATTGCAAAGTCTAATAAATTTATTATACATTTCCCATATGCCTACCCACTTTTTGCATTATTTTAACCCGACCATATCCGACTTTTGAGCGCATACTTGCCGCAGAACGTCACATTACCGACAAGCACAACATGCCACCGGACTATTTTTTATTATGAAAAGCTCTTATATGATATAAAACATACATTCCCTAAATCGAGAAAGAATTCTACTTGTATTAATAAAAATAGTTCTGTAAATGAAATAGGAAGCCAAAGATAACATTAAAAATAATATGTAAGAAAGAAAGTAATAATAAATAGTTACCTTTGCACTTACAAATAATATACAATGGATATTAATCTCTTGAAATTGGTGTTAGTTGAACGGAAATATACAATATAATAGTTGACATAACGGTCGGACGTAAATACATCTACAGTTTCAAAATGATGTGATAACACCGCATTGCCTCTAATGGAAGATATAATTAGCAGGTCTAACGTATTAAACATTGACATTAAAGAATTGATTAATAATTATGAGTAGTAAAAGTAATGACCAAGGACGTGCCTACGAATACATATGTTTGCATTCATTACAAGATGCAATAAGTGCTATCCGTAAATCACAAATAATCCATAATAGCTGTTATGATGCTGCAGAACATGCATGGAATACACTTAGTGTTGCTGAGAAAGCGTTATATACGATGAGCGCGAAATCAACAATAGATACAATATTTGCATTGAAACCAAATATCGTAGAAGTTGACAATGATACACTGAATCTGTATATACAAAGCGATGAACATGGAATAGAAGCTGACGTACGTGACATTATTATTGATCGTAAGGATATTGTCTGGGAGATTGGATTGAGCATAAAGCACAATCACATGGCTGTAAAGCACAGCCGTTTAGCAAAAGGTTTGGATTTCGGCCAAAAATGGTATGGCATTAACTGTTCTGAAGAATACTGGAATGCAGTAAAACCTACATTTGGTTTTTTGGAAGAGGAAAAAGCAAGGGGAACCTACTTTAGAGATTTGAACTCTAAAGAAGACGATGTTTATGTGCCATTATTGAAGGCTTTTATGCAAGAAATAAAGACACAAGTAAATAAAAATGCCGACATTCCTCGTAAACTTGTCGAATATTTACTTAGCAAATATGACTTCTATAAGGTTATCAGTATAGACAATAAAAGAGTCACCACAATACAGTCATTCAATATGTATGGGACTTTGAACCAACCGAGCAAGACGCAAAAGCCTTCTTTGGAAGTTCCTACAATAGAGCTACCGACAACTCTGCTTTACATGGATTTCAAACCTAAAAGTAAGACAACGGTAATTATGGGCTTTGATAATGGCTGGCAATTCTCATTCAGAATACACAATGCAAAAGACACCATTGAACCATCTTTGAAATTTGATATTCAGATTATAGGAATGCCTCCTGCTGTAAACATATCTTTTAACTGCAAGTGGTAAATATGAATTTGATTAGTCTTTTTTCTGGTGCAGGTGGTCTTGATAAGGGATTTCACAATGCGGGATTCCATACAATAGTCGCAAACGAATTAGATAAGAAAATATGTCCCACATTTAAAGCTAACTTCCCGGACACAAAATTAATAGAAGGTGACATCAGAAATATACCTTCAGAATCATTTCCTAAACATGTGGCAGGTATAATAGGTGGTCCTCCATGCCAATCATGGAGTGAAGCTGGTTCTTTAAAAGGTATAGAAGATGCCCGCGGACAATTGTTCTATGAATATATCAGGATTTTGCGTGACACACAACCTCTGTTTTTTGTTGCGGAGAATGTGTCTGGTATGCTTGCCAAACGACATGCTGCCGCCGTTAGTGGATTCATGAGGTTATTTGATGAAGCAGGATATGACGTTAATCTGAAAATGCTTAATGCCAACGACTATGATGTACCTGAAGACAGAGACCGTGTATTCTACATCGGCTTTCGCAAGGATTTACACATAGATGATTATGAATATCCGAAACCGCAAGAGCATAAACCTACTTTACGCGAGGCTATTTGGGATTTGCAAGACACAGCCATACCGGCAAGAGAAAAGAACCATACAAACGGAGATGCTTGTGCCGTACCTAACAATGAATATTTCACCGGTGCTTTCTCACCAATATTCATGTCACGCAACCGAGTAAGGTCATGGGACGAGCCTGGATTTACGGTTCAGGCAAGCGGAAGACAATGCCAGCTTCATCCTCAGGCACCAAAGATGATAAAGGTGGAAAAGAACTTACAGAAATTTGTTGAAGGGAAAGAGCATCTGTATAGAAGAATGACCGTGAGAGAGGTTGCCCGTGTCCAAAGTTTTCCTGATGACTTCAAGTTCATATATGAAGAGGTGAATTATGGATATAAGATGATTGGCAATGCCGTTCCTGTCAACCTTGCATATCATGTGGCATTAAGTATAATTGAGACATTGAAACGACATAATATCATATCAGACAATTCATGGATGTAGTATCTCTATTTGCAGGATGCGGAGGTCTTGACCTTGGGTTTGAAAGAGCAGGTTTTAACGTGAAATGGGCTAATGAAAACGATTCTTCTGTATTTGAAACATATAGAAGGAATCACCTCAATACCATATTAAACACTACAGATGTACGCTTACTCAAAGACCAGGACATTCCTTCTTGCGACGGTGTTATAGGCGGACCGCCATGTCAATCGTGGAGCGAAGGTGGCAAACAGCTCGGATTGGAAGACCCAAGGGGCAAATTGATCTTAGAGTATGTCAGAATTGTCAAGATGAAAAAGCCAAAGTTCTTTGTCATTGAGAATGTACAGGGGATACTTGATGACAAGCATAAGCAATCGTTGGCATTCATAATAGAAAGTCTGCAATCTATAGGTTATTCTATAAAATACAAACTTATAAATGCGTCAGACTTTAAGGTTCCGCAAGATAGATATCGTGTGTTTTTTATTGGAATACGGAATGACATACATAATACGTTTACGTTCCCGCTTGCTGCGACCGGCAGGAAAATCACTTTAAGAGAAGCCATTGGGGATATCGTTGAAAGACCAAGGTTTTTCAACGACGAGATGATTCTGACAGAACATCCTGCAAGAAAGAACCATGACGTTTATACTGGAAACTATGACGCAAAATACATGTCGCGCAATCGTGTCCGTTCATGGAACGAACAGTCTTTCACAATACAGGCACAGGCAAGGAATGAGCCTCAACATCCGCAGGCTCCAAGGATGACTTATGTCAGTTCTGACAAGAGAATTTTCGCAAAGGGGTATGAGCATCTTTATCGTCGGTTGAGTGTGCGTGAATGCGCAAGAATACAGACATTTTCTGATAGCTTCGTGTTCTTCTATACAGACATCAGAAACGGGTATAAGATGGTTGGCAATGCCGTGCCGCCACGATTGGCGTACGCTCTTGCTGTGCAAATACAGAAGATGTGTTTTAGATAAACCCATAAAAAACTTATTATAGAATCGCATGGAGACTAAAATTGTTTGATTGTAATGTTATGGCAAACCTTATTCCAGTCATACAAAAATAATCTAACAAGCGTATCCCTTGTCTATTGCCAGAATGAAACTGAGATTCTGATAGGATTTCCATAAATGAAAGTGACATGCCATTGGTGTGATATAGATATAGCGTTGTGTTTTTGAGATAAAAAAAACGGCTGCCGGAAATATCCGGCAACCAAGAAAAAACATATTATATAAATGACAATTTATATACCGTTCATACGTCTATGCTCCGCAGCCATGCATGTGCTCAGCATCCGTCCGCTTGTTCGTTGTCCTCACCATGCAGTTTGTGCATTAGTGCCTTGTCTTTGCCAAGTTTGTCGGTAGTATGTTTCAATACCGCCGCATTCACATAAAAGATAACTTCTTCCGCCAGATTCGTTATATGGTCTCCCGCACGCTCCAGACGCAGAATCACTCCTTTAAAATCGAGGCAGAACGCAAGTCTGTCATTATGCTCGCCCACATATTGCGCGAGAGCGTCCGTTGAGGCAGAGTTTATCTCATCCAGCACATTGTCCTTCTCAAACAAACTGTAGGCTATGGCAATGTCCCTTTCCTCGAATGCAGTCTTTGACATCCCGAGCATCTCAACCACACAGTCTGCCATCTCCCTTATTCTCGTCTTCTCCAGCAGGCTGCCGTCCAGATACGTCTCCTCGTGCTTTATTATGAATCGCGCTATATTCTCCGCGAAATCACCTATACGCTCCAGGTCGGTGATTATCTTCAGCATGGCTATAGTAAAGCGCAGGTCTATGGCAACAGGATTGAAACGCGCCATGAAGTCCTCTATGTCGCAGTCAAGCTTTGTCTCGCAAGCGTTCACTCTCTTTTCTCTTATAAGCACCTCCCATGCCTTTTCCTTGTCGTCAGTGAAGAAAGCCTCACACACGTTCTTCATCTGGTCAAGAACCAGCTCCCACATTTCAAGAACCTCACTGTTTATTTTCTGAAGTTCTTCTTCTACGAATTTCACCATATTTATATATAATATTTAGTTGTATCAGCCGAAACGTCCGGTTATGTAATTCTGTGTCTCTTCCTTTGAAGGATTAGTGAACATCTTCGATGTCGCGTCATATTCTATTAACGAACCAAGATAAAAGAAAGCCGTCTTGTCGCTCACGCGCGTCGCCTGCTGCATGTTGTGGGTGACGATGACAATGGTGTAGTCTTTCTTTATCTCATGTATCAGCTCCTCTATCTTCGCTGTCGATATGGGGTCAAGGGCAGAGGCAGGCTCGTCCATGAGCAGCACCGAAGGAGAGTTTGCCATAGCCCTTGCTATGCACAGCCTCTGCTGCTGACCTCCTGAAAGGGCGTAAGCCGACTTTTTGAGTTTGTCTTTCACCTCATCCCACAAGGCGGCGCCTCTCAACGACTGCTCCACACGCTCAGAGATGAAACTCTCGTCCTTCACTCCGTTCACCCTCAATCCGTATGCCACGTTCTCATATATGCTTTTCGGAAAAGGATTCGGCCGCTGGAAAACCATTCCCACATTCTTTCTCAGCACGTCCACGTTGATGTCTTTTCCGTAAATGTCTTTCCCGTCTATTTCTATCTTGCCCTCCAGACGGCTGCCCGGTATGAGATCGTTCATACGGTTGAACAGTCTGAGGAATGTTGACTTTCCACATCCTGACGGACCTATAAATGCCACCACTTCGTTGCTTCCGATGCTCATGCTTATGTTTTTCAGAGCATGAAACTGTCCGTAATAGAAGTCGACGTTCTTTGCTTCAATCTTAGTCATATTCATTTCGTCTTGTTTTAGCCTTTATTTCTTCCCGCAAACATCAGTTGGTCTTGAGTTTGTTCTGGAAATAGTTTCTCATTGCGTTTGCCATTATGTTTATGATGAAAACAATCACTATCAGCACAAGTGCCGTGCCGTATGCTATCGGTATCTGCCTCTCCATATCCGTTCCGCTGGTGGCGAGCACATAAAGATGATAGGGCAATGCCATGCACTGGTCGAATATGCTGTCAGGGAGTTGCGGAAGATAGTAAGCGGCGCATGTGAACAGAATGGGAGCCGTCTCTCCGGAGACACGTCCCAGAGCCAGTATCAGTCCGGTGATGATGTTGGGCATCGCCATCGGCAGTATCACTTTTCTGATGGTCTGGAGCTTGGTGGCTCCCAGAGCGAGGCTTCCCTCACGGTAGCTGTCGGGAATTGCCTTCAACGCCTCTTCCGTTGTCCTTATGACAAGGGGAAGCGCAAGCAGTCCCAGCGTGAGCGAACCGGCTATTATACTGTCTCCGAATCCAAGATAATTCACGAACAGCGACATTCCGAATAGTCCGAAGACAATGGACGGGATGCCCGAAAGATTGTTCGTCATCATGCGTATGAACTTTATCAGCCTGCCGTTGCTCGCATACTCATGCATGTATATCCCGCTCATTATGCCGAGCGGAAAGGCGAACACCGCACTGCCTGCCATAAGGCAGAACGTGCCCACTATTGCCGGATAAATGCCTCCGGCTTTCATTCCGTCGGTGGGATAGGTTGTGAGAAAATCCCAGTTTACCACGTTTATACCTTTTATTATAATGAAGGCGAGAATTATGAACAGCACCGTCACTATGACGCCGCTCAGAAGGCGGAATATGAAAAACGCGGCATTCTCCACAATCAGCTTACGCCTGCTATTATCCATATGGCTCATCTTACTTTCCATAAGCATCTTTTCTCCTTATTTGTTTCTTGACGAAATATATTCTACACTCGTGTTTATTATCAGCGTGATGAAAAACAGAACCACACCCAACAGGAACAGCGACTGGTAGTGGGGACCTCCGGCAGGAGCCTCTCCCAGTTCGGCTGCTATGGTGGCTGGTATGGTCCTCAAAGGGTCGGTGATGGAGAGCGGTATTACAGCCGCGTTGCCGGTTACCATAAGCACCGCCATCGTCTCGCCGAAAGCTCTTCCTATGCCCAACACTACCGCCGACGTGATGCCCGATACCGAATAGGGCATCACCACCTTATATATTGTCTGCCATCTTGACGCGCCAAGGGCAAGGCTGGCTTCCCTCATCGCCCGCGGACAGTTCTGCATGGCGTCCTGACTCACTGTGATGATGGTGGGCAAAGCCATTATCGCAAGCACAAGGGCTCCTGCGAGACCGCTCTCTCCCACCGGCAATCCGAATACATCCTGCAATATGGGGACGATTACCGTCAGACCGAAAAAGCCGTACACCACTGACGGTATGCCGTTGAGCAACTCTATTATGGGTCTCAACATCTTGCAGGTCCGCACAGAAGCCACTTCCGACATATATATGGAGACGGACAGACCGAAAGGCAAGGCAAAGATGATGGCAAACACCGTCACCCATATCGTTCCTAAAATGAGGGGGACAAATCCGAACTGGGGCGCAGGCGTAGCCGTAGGAAACCATTCGTTTCCTCCCAGCACCTCTCCGACGGAAATCTCATGCCCGTCCAGCATCCTGCCGTTTTCCAGTTTTGAGGCATAACTATCCGGAATGAAGGCTATGATGCCGGCATCCGCCTTTATAAGCGAGTCAAGGCAAGCCTCCGCATGCTCATAGTTCTCTCCCAGACGCTCCCTGCTGAACAGGCTCTCCATGTCGTCAAACCTCAGCAGCCTTATCTTTCCGCCGGTGCCGCCCACGTCCTTCCATTCGGTTATGTCCTCATCGAATATCTCCTTTATCTGCCTTGCGTCCAGCTCTTCCACAGGGTTCGCCTTGTTGACAACCAGCGAGTAGCCCTCCTCTATCGTCTTCGACGAGAAAAGTCCCAGTCCCTCCGAGAACAGGAACACCACAATAAGCAGAATGACAATACTTGTAAGGAATCCGCTGCATGTTATTATCCCGGCGGCAATCCTCTCTACAATCTTCCTCATTTTCTCTTTTTCAATAGTTCCGCTGTAAAATTATATCTTACGTATCACGAACCCGTGACAGAATTGTTACAATACGGTTTCCGTATGATAAAACACGTCATATCGAACATATGTAACACAATTGTATCACCGCTGTAATACGGATAAAAAGACAAAGCCCTTACTTAGCGGTCGAATAATCAAACTGACATTATGAAACAGTACAGACTATCTCTTATCATTTTCACATTGCTGCTCTGCGCTACAGCCAATGCACAGAAAATAAAAGGCAGCGACACGCTGCTGCCTGTGTCGCAGGAAGCGGCTGAATGCTTTATGAACGAAAACAGAAACTCAAGCATAACCGTCACCGGAGGAGGCACCGGAGTGGGCATATCATCCCTGCTCGACGGGACGACAGACATAGCGATGGCATCCAGGAAGGTGAAATTCAATGAAAGGATAAAATTCGGGCGCGGCGGTAAAAAGCTCAAAGAGGCTGTCGTGGCATACGACGCGCTGGCTGTGATTGTGAATCCGTCTAATCCGGTGACGCACCTTACGCGCTCACAGCTTGAGGCTATATTCCGCGGAAAGGTGACCAACTGGAAACAGGTGAAAGACCACGTTACAGGGAAATACGGTCCGGATCTTAAGATTATTGTATATTCGCGCGAGACTTCATCCGGCACGTACGAGTTTTTCAAGACAAGTGTCCTGAAAGAGAAAAACTACATGGCTGGCGTACTGTCAATGCCTGCCACAGGAGCGGTGATACAGTCTGTGAGCCAGACAAAAGGGGCGATAGGATACGTGGGAATGGCGTATATCAACAAAAACGTGCGTGCCGTGAAAGTGGCATACGACAACCGGCACTTCGTCTATCCCAACATGCAGACCGGACGCAGGCACATCTATCCCATCGTGAGGGAACTTTACTTCTATTATACTGAAGACAAGGAAAAGACCGTAATGCCTTTCATAAATTATCTGCGGTCAGAGAAGGGACAGGACATTGTGGTCAAGAGCGGCTATATTCCCATTGGATGACAATGCCGCAAGCAGCTGTCTTTTGCGCGGCAGAGGGGCAATGCGGGCGGATGAAAAGGCGGTCAGGCAGGAGACTGACATATGGCGCGACCCTGTCCCGGCTCTTATGAAGGCTTCGTGCATGCCGTCCGCACTTCCGGCACCGGCACGCTCCGATTATGACATGCCGTAAGGCTTCGCCCCTCTTACGTGCCGCCGTCCGGCATACCGGCTGCCGCTTTTGCCAGATGCAGCACGCCGCATCTTCTGCAAAAGAGCGTGACGGCATGGCGGAGACACCACGCAACAATGATTAAGAGCTTACATCACATTTATGGATGCATGGTCATCACTGTGATGACACGCTMATAWAAAACCGCCACTCACGCAAAGCGGACAGTAAAAAATATTTACATTATTTTTTCTCAGAATAGAAACGGATAAGGTCCGGAGGTACGGTCTCATCTGCTTTTTATCTCCTTCCTACTGCGGCATACCCCGCATCTTATACCACAACTGCCACCATAACTACCCCATTACGGCTCTTTCACGGCATATTCTCATCATGCCATGCGCCTCCGCAACGCCTTCCCGTGTTGCGGAAAAGCCCGTGTCACTCTCCCAAACAGCCTTTCCCGCATGCTCATATGGGCTTTCCCGCATGCCGGAAAAGCCTTTTCCACACATCAGAAAAGGCATTCCGCCCACGCATCTCTCATAATATCTTGATATTCAAAACATTACAAAACCACCCCAAAACCCGCAAATTCCGAGACAAAACGTCTGTCGTCACAATCCATGCGATTCTCAGCGACTTCACGTTCCACTCTCATTCACCTTTTCTCCACACTTTCCCACCCTCTCACCTTCTCACTTTCTCACCCTTACCTCACCTTTACAGTTATCTTCCTCAGGTCCTCGTCAGCCGAAGAATTGCCTACCATCAGTACGTATTTGCCCGGAACGACGCGCATGGTGTTCGTCTCCTCATCCCAAAGCTCGAACGTGCTGCGCGGCAGAGCAATGCTTACGTCGGCTGATTCTCCGGCTTTCACCCTTACACGCCTGAATGCACGCAGCGTCTTAAGCGGTCCGTCGGTGTCTTTGGGATTGCGTACATACACCTGCACCACCTCATCACCGTCGCGCTCCCCGGTGTTCTTCACCTTCACGGTAAGCACACCTTTCCTGTATTTAGGCTTGCTTATGGCAAACGTCGTATAGCTAAGTCCGTAGCCGAACGGATAAAGCGGTTTGCCGGAGAAGTAGCGGTAAGTGCGTCCCGCCATGCGGTAATCCTCATAATCAGGCAGTTGGGCGGTGCCCGCATAGAACGTCACGGGAAGCTTCCCTCCCGGGTTATAGTCGCCGAACAGCACGTCGGCAACAGCAGTACCGGCATGCTCGCCTCCATACCATGCCTGCAATATGGCGTTCGCACGTCCGTGTTCAGCCGTGAGAGCCACGGCACTGCCCGAACAGTTCACCATCACCACCTTCTTTCCAGCATCGCACAACGCCTTCATAAGCTCGCTCTGCGACGCCGGAAGTTCTATAGCCAGACGGTCGCCGCCCCTGAACCCGGGCTCTTCCACTTGCAGTTCCTCGCCCTCCAGACGCGGAGATATGCCGCCCACGAATATCACCACGTCAGCGTCGCCCGCAAGTGCGGCTACGTTTGAGGCGTTCACCTTATCGTTATTATGCAGATATCCGCATCCTTCTATCAGACGCGCCGAAGGCACCTTTGCCTTTATGCCCTGCCAAATGGTCACTGTGGAAACAGGAAAACCGTTATAGTTTCCCCACAACATCGTTGAGTCGTTGGCGTTGGGACCGAGCACGGCTATCTTCAGTCCGTCCTTCTCCAGTGGCAGTATGCCGTCGTTGCTCAGCAGTGTCATCGTCTGTCTCGCCATGTCGGCGGCAAGCTGACGGTGCTCACTGCACGCCACGACGCTCACAGGCAGTCTTGTCCACTCCACAAGCTCGTCCGCATCGAAGTCGCCAAGCTCAAAACGGGCTTTCAGAAGACGCTTCAGCGAGGTGTCGATGTCCTTCTCGCTCACCTTCCCCTGCTTCAGGGCATCGCCCAGTGAGCGGTAGTCGCTTCCGCACTCAAGGTCGGTGCCTGTCACAAGAGCACGCGCGCTGGCATCGCTCTGACTGTCGGAGAAACCGTGTCCCCACGATTGCCAGAAATCGCTCACGGCTCCGCAGTCGCTCGTCACAAGCCCCTTGAAGCCCCACTCTCCGCGCAGTATCTGCTGCAGATAGCGCGTGTTGCCGCAGCACGGCTCACCGTCTATGCGCTGGTAGGCACACATCACTTCCCTCACACCTCCGTCAACCACAAGCGACTTGAACGCCGGCAGATATGTCTCCCACAGGTCTCTCGCCGGCAGGTCTTCCACATTAAAGCGGTGACGGCTCCATTCCGGTCCGCTGTGCACGGCAAAATGCTTGGCACAGGCAAGCAGTTTCACGTACTTGTGTTTCCGCCCGCTGCCGTCAGGAGCATAACTGTCGCCCTGCAGTCCACGCACCACGGCAAGTCCCATACGCGACGTCAGGTATGGGTCCTCGCCGTATGTCTCCTGTCCCCGCCCCCAGCGTGGGTCACGGAATATGTTTATGTTCGGAGTCCAGAACGACAGTCCGCGGTATTGTGCGAGGCTTCCGGTGCGTCTGGCATGCGTGTTTTTCGCCCGCGCCTCGTCGCTGACAGCGCAAAACACTCTGTATACCAGACTGTCGTTCCACGATGCCGCCATTCCTATTGTCACGGGAAAGACCGTTGCGGTGCCGTTGCGCCCGACACCGTGCAGTGCCTCGTTCCACCACTCAAACTGCGGTATGCCGAGCCTCGGGATAGCTGGCGAGTTGTTCATCATCAGCGATATCTTCTCCTCTACAGTAAGTCTCGAACACAGATCATCAGCACGCTGCGACGGTGTCAACGACGCATCCATATACGGCAGCCGCTGACCTATGACAGCCATCGGCACGAGTGCCGCACACATCAATATCATTCTTTTTATTCTCATAGCCAATAGATTAATATCACATCAATAGAGTTTTCACCGCTAATATATGAAAAATAAACTGAAAACGGTGTTTTTTACATTAAAATAATGATGGCGTCAGCTCTGTAGAGACGCAAAATCTTGCGTCTCCCGAGGAAAACCGCTGCAACAACAGCCATATATTCACCCAGCCCTATTGCGCATCGTTGCTTGTGAGACGCAAGATTTTTGCGTCTCTACTTTGGATTGACCACGTAAAATAACGAGATTATTCATGTATTAAACAGTAGCGACGGGAGCTATGAAAGCATGCTCTATGATTGAGAGTCACACCTGTTTTATCTATAAAAAAGTATTTCACGGGAATGCGTTCCTTCTCCTTATGCCCCGTGTGTAAACACATCCGCCGGCAGTCAGCGGCTGACACGACACTCTATTACACGCCTGAAGAAAGCCGTAAGTTCATCAACATGACTGTCGAATGTCAGAGAATCACGCACCGCCATAACGTTGCGCGTAATCCTTTCAAGAAGTTTCCTGTCTTTAAGCAGTGCCACAAGTTCGTCAATATCATCATAGAACAGTCCCATACCACGGCTTTTCACATATTCCTGCTGTGCCGAGATGTTACCGTCATTCCTTCTTTGTATCATCGGCAGACACGCTGCGGCAAGTGTGCTTATACGCGCAGGCAGATTAAGGTCCGCCCATGTAGCCCTGAACAGCGAGCCTCCATTGTTGCTGCCTACACAATGAAGCCATCCCGCGTCATATCTTGAAAACTCACTTACCCATTCGTTCTGCGGACAATGAAGATGGACATGGAAATGTCCGGGCGCAGCTTTTAGAAACGGTTCAGCCATCACTTTATCCGGCACAGTGTTCTCATTATACAGATGAACATGCACGTCGTTTGCCGCCAGAATACTCATGTCCTTCGGGGTAATACCAACAATGCGTCCTGTTACGACAGTATGCACACCACCGTACAGTTCAGACAATTTTATTAAAAAGCAGTCTTTGAACACTTCTTTTTTAGGCATATCACCATCGAGCGTCATCTGCGGCGCTTTTCTCTCGTCCGGAATGAAAAGCCCGAACCATTTCCTGGTCTCATCGTTCAGATAAATACGACCGTCAGCGTATGTATATAAGTCTATCAGCTTGTCCCACAGTCCGTCCTTCATCGCCTCATGAGGACCTTCCTTGAAATGCCACACAAAGGGAATTCCGGTATCTGCCGAAAGAACCTCATGGGCAATGTCTATTGCCGATGTGCTTAGCAGTGCATATATAATGTCCGGCTTTATCTCCTCCACACGCTTTCTCCATTGGTCATAAGGCACATCCTCCACCTGTCCGAAGGGCAACGGGCCGACCGTGGAATAGCAGAAACGCGGTTTTGCCCACAGACCGTAAAGTCTGTGTCCAGCCTCTTCCAGTGCGCGTATTCGTTCCGGATTGTACGCCAGTTCCCCAACTATGAGTATCTTCAACCCGTCTCCGCAGGCTGTCTGCAGCGGTCTCCTGTATTCCGCATAAGCCTCCTTTTCATCCACAGTCTTATATCGTGACGCCCTGAATCGCAGAGGTCTTGACACATGATAGTATGCTCTGTATTTATTGAGACCGCCACCATAACGTTCACCACATATCTTATGCCGCTGAAACGGATGGCTGGTCCATTCACATGTAGCTGTTCCCGTTGGTACGAACACGCCACGGCGGGTAAGCTTACGCCAGAACATGATAAAAAGATCTTCCGTGACAAGCTCCTCACGCTCGGTCCATCTGTCCTCTGTCTTGCGATGAGCCGTCTGCACAAGTTGCAGCGCGTGTCCCGGGACAGTGCCCTTACATGTGCGCCACGACATCACTCCCGGTTCCTCAGACTCGTCATATCTTATGCCACTGAACACGACAGCAGCGTTCTCGTTATCCCTGAATGCATCCGCCATCTTCTCCAGATGGGAACCATCATAGAAATCATCGGCAGGAAGATATGTGATGTAATCGTTTGACGCAGCGTCAAGACCGCGGTTAAGCGCACGTCCCAAGCCCTCGTTTTCAGGACTTGATATATATCTTACTCTCGCACCGTCAATAAATGACGCCACGAATTCAGCGGTGCGGTCAGTACTGCCGTCATTCACTATTATAAGTTCCCAATTGTCATAAGTCTGCGCCATCATGCTCTTTATGGCACGTCTTACAAATGACGCCTGATTGTATACAGGCAATATTACGGAGAAAGCTATATTGTTTTTGTTTTTCATATGTGAGGCGTTCTTTGATTTATTCAGACACAACCGGTGCCGCATTCCTGTATCGCTGCCGCTTCATCGGCTGTCAGGGCAAGACCGAGTCCAGCCAGACCATGCCTCATGGACATGCTGTCCTCCGACAGATCGGTCTGCATTCTGTCAACAAATGCGGACAGTCCATCCTGAGAAGGCAACACCGACACAAGCCTACCGAAATAAACCAGTTCCTGCCATGCCTTATTGACGAATCCTCTCAAATCAGCGTCGTCGCCTGCATTGCCTCCATACAACACGTTCTTGCCATTGACATCATCGGCAGAAAACACAGCCTCCGTTCCGGTTTTCTCCGACAGTAACCGGTTAATGAAAATATCCTGTTCTGTAAACGCAGACTCCTTTTTTATTCTGTCATATAACGAAGGCAACACCCTGATGAGTTTTTCCGCGCCGGCGTGCGCTTCAGCCAGATGTCTTACACAAGACAGAAAATACAAAGCCGAATTAAGATGATATAGCGTGGGGCATTCTTTTGCGCATGTAAGCTCACTGTGAATAAAGTCGAGCATGCGTCCTGCATAACGTGCCAGACCATATTCAGGTGTAGTATTTCGCAGCCGTTCAGCCATATACACAGCCTGACCGAGTATCGATCTTCGGTCGCACTCCATACGTCCCAATACTCTTTCGTCGATGGTTCTAAGCACATTGTCGGGTTTTCCCTCCACAAGACCTTCTCTCATGAGTCGGCTTATAGCCCATCCCACTCCGGCAAGACCGCTTTCAAAACCGTAAGGAAGCGACGGAGCAACCTTCATCATTCCGTCAAGCAGCTGTCCAGCCAATGCCTCATAGTCTTCATTCCCTGACAAGGCAGCATACCTGTAAAGAAAGAGCATCGCTCCGGTCTTGCCGTCCACCAGTCCGTTATTTTCAATATGATAGACATACACTACGAAAGTGTTTGCTATCATAAGCATAATTTCGTCCTTTGTATAACAGTTCTTTTCCGACATAATCATATCCTAAACGACCGCACTACCGTCATTCATGGCAACACATTACTGACCTCCCGTTCATTTGCACAACCACCCGAGTGGGTAGACATCATCTATCCTGTGGCGCATGTCATAGAATTTTTTGGCGGCGGAGCGTGTGGCTTCCGTTTCAGTACCGGTTTCGTTGAGAGGCGCATAATACACGATGTTCTCAAGAAGTTCACTGTGGCTTGCCACCGGTAAGGAAAGGTTATTGTTCCATTTTCTGAAATGTCTTGCCATTTTCTTCCCGGCTTTTCCGTCAGAAACGTCCTTGACAAACGCCTGTTCCGCCTCTGTCCCGTCACGCAGACCTATGAGCATGGCACGTATCTTATAAAGACGGAAGGCATCGCGCACGCTTTTTCGGTTGCTACGGTCGAAAGTTATATCCTCCATCTGTCTGTTTATCTGTATCACACGTGCGTTGCTTATCTTGCCTTCAGCAACCCGCTTGTCTATTTCTCTGCTCGCATCATTATACGTAGGTCCGTATTCCACATCATAACGGTCTGACGGATTAAGCCTGACACTTGAGTTACGCTCACTGCGTACTATAGCTGTCTTCTCACGCATTAAATCGTTATAATGCTGCGAGCGTTGTATAAATGTGTTGTTGGCTCGTATTCCCTGCTCCGCCATAGTGCCGGACAGCCATATCGCATTGTCGTAAGCCTCACGTGCATTTTCTCTCATCCCAGCCATGTCGTATACCGCGGCAAGCGTCATGGCTGCATGAAGTTCGGTCTTGGGATTATAACAAGACTCTTCAGGATACAACTTGTCAAGCTTTCCTTTTTTTGTGAATCCGAGCTGATGATATCTCGTCAGTTCCCGGCTAAGCATAGCAGCCGCATCGTCATACCGTCCGAGCGACGCCAGCAGTCGGGCACCTGCCAATGTCGACTCCATCTCGTTCCACCCTTTCTCGTGCACAGAGAATATATACGAAGCGATGCTGTCGGCTTGTGTCCTGCTTATTCCGTACTTCCCATCATCCATACTTCCTGACACGGCAAGCATTTCCCGGACATACGGCATACCACTGTATGGGATATGGAAAAACGGGTCGAGCACAGATGTAGATATCGAAAACACGACATCAATCACCTTCCCGTCCTTTTCGGCAGGTTTCCAGCTCGGCATGAGCGACACGACCCGGGCTATCTCCCCAGACAGTGCAGGGTGCATGTTTGTGGGACGTGGAAAGACAGCCCTGCCGTCTTTCCTTATGACACAATAACAGCCAAACACGTCCTTTTTCTTGTATGTCGTATCATTCCATGCCTCCGCAGGATAGCGGAGATTGTCTATTATGAACTTGTCCATCGCTCCCATACCGCCATAAAACTGCGGCGGAACGCTCATCACTTGACTCACATTCGTCGGAATGCTGTCCACACCGTCTGTGATGAACGTCACCCGTTCTGAGCTTCCACGTTTTTCAACGTCCTGGGCAATGGCAGGAACAGTTGCAAAAACGGCTGTCAATATAATAAACAAATGCTTCATAATAATATTTTTTTATTATCCGAATGCAAAAATAATGCAAATGAGCGAAATGAGAGCTTGCTATCAAATTCCCGAGTGCAGCTTATCTTATACAAAGATAATGCAAATGAGAGGAATGAGAGCTTGCTCTCAAATTCCCGAATGCAGCTTATCTTATACAAAGATAATGCAAGGTGAGCGCAACAGCAAGACGGAGAAACGAAGTTTCTTCAGGCTTGATATTGCCGAACCGAAGCTTATCTTATACAAAGATAATGCAAATGAGCGGAATGAGAGCGTGCTATCAAATTCCCGAGTGCAGCTTATCTTATACAAAGATAATGCAAGGTGAGCGCAACAGCAAGACGGAGAAACGAAGTTTATTCAGGCTTGATATTGCCGAACCGAAGCTTATCTTATACAAAGATAATGCAAATGAGCGGAATGAGAGCGTGCTATCAAATTCCCGAGTGCAGCTTATCTTATACAAAGATAATGCAAGGTGAGCGCAACAGCAAGACGGAGAAACGAAGTTTATTCAGGCTTGATATTGCCGAACCGAAGCTTATCTTATACAAAGAAATGAAACGGACAAGTAAACGACCGTATTATACTGTCAATCCTTACTGACTGAACAGAACCTCACTTTAATAGCATCGCCCTTGATGTCTTCCTATGGTATGTATGTCACAAATATACAAATAATATTCACAAATAAGAAAAACAGACATATAAAAAAGTATAACCGGAAACCTATACAATATCTGTGAATAATGGTATGATTTAAAGCTGCTGGGGCATCCGGGCAAGGTATATGCTTTATATATAAGATAAGAAGAAGCAAGGAAATAAAAAAAAATGTTTATCTCCTACCGTTGGTATTATCATTGTGGTGTCTCACAACAGATAACAGACTTTATCCTAATTAATAAAGTCTGAATGCGAGCGCGCCGTAATCCGGACAAACGGTTCTGACAAAAAGGCTTTACTCCCAGTCGTCCAAATCAGCCGAAGACTCGACAGCACGCTCCACATCGTCGGGAAGCGACGCGAAGAAGTCGATGCCGGTGATGCGCTCCACCTCGTCAACGGTGTTCACATAATCGCCTTTAGGCCGGTTGCCGTCCCTGTTCTTATAGATAAATCCAATAGCCTTCGGATTGCCGTTCATGCACAGCACCACCTTGAAGAAAGCGTCGGGCACCACCACCTTGTGCTTGCCGATGGTCTTATGCCTCCCTTTATGCAGGATGGGACCGCAGACAATGTAGATGTCACCCTTCTCGCGCGCCCAACTGCGGCATGCGTTCTCCATCTCGTTCCAGTCACCCCGGTTGAGTCCCGGATCCTGAGGACATATGTTCGTGAACAGGAACGACTGGCGCATAGCATCACGGCTCCACTTGTTGTCGCCCGCCGGGCACATATGGCCTCGGTCGTAACCCGAATTGTAATAGTCCCAGTCGTCAGCCCGTGGCGCAGGAACGTCCTCGTCCTCCGCGAAATCCATTCCTCTGCGGTTGTGACTGCCTTTTGTGTGTCCTGCCGTAAGATGCCATGCCACCCAGTTTGGAAGCCTCGTGCGCTTATTATAAGACGTGACATATCCCTCACGCTCCAGTATAATTGACGGCACGGTGTCAGGAGTCGCGGCAAAGAGCAATCCGTCTCCGCCAACGGTCTGTCCGCTCTCTGTGCGTGTATCTGCGGGAGCCGCGTTGGCGGCAGCCCTCAACATGGCGGCACTCCGGCGCACGGAGTCAGAGCACGATACTGACAATGTGAGCGCGAAAAGCGCGATTCCTGTATAAAAAGCTACTGTCCTCATAATCATTTTCATTATAATAAAATCACCGCCCGCGCATATCCGCAGACGGCACCGCAAGCGGCTGTGACATCAAGCCTCCGCATCTGGAAGCCACGCCACATCATTCAATCCTCCTCTTCCGGCACATCCGCATCACGCGCGGTATCCTCCCGTGTGGCAGGAACCTCTTTGCGCCCGTTCCCGCGCAACGGTTTCAGGCGGCTGTATTCATCAAACATATATCTGCGCGTCAGCGTCACGGAAAGCAATACGGACAAGACCGAAGCGCAGAACACTGCCGCCATGACAAGCAGCTGGAAGGCGGCTGCCTCAAGCGCTCCGCTTCCGCACATAACCACAGTCCACATTATCACCGGTGACGTGCCCACCACCATAGTCGCCATCTGCGAGAGTCCCGGCACAACCGCCTTCTCGAGAGCACGGCGCACGAACGCATCGAGAGCCTCGGCATGGGTCGCTCCGTTGCCGAGAAGATAAAAATAGAGCTGGTTGTGATGTCTCAGTCCGTCATAATATGCGGAAAGCGAATCGGCGCACACCGTTATAGTGACGCCCGAAAGGATGCCGGCAACAGGCAGGAAAAAGCGGGGGCTCACAAGCGCACCCGTGCCGAACGCGGCAAGCAGGAGCCACACTCCAGTCACAACGACTGATACGGCAACAGCCGCAGTGACGGGCACGAACATCACACGCAGGCTGAGACGCGAGCGCAAAATGGCAGTGACCGACGACAGCACTATGAGAACCAGCACAAACAGCAGGCTCATGCCCACTCCGCCATGCTTCTGAAGCGTATACATCGCACCTCCTACAATGCCCACATAAACCACCATACGCACAATTGCCGACAGCGCGCGACCTGTGGATATGCGCAGTCCGTATCTGTGCATCACCGCCAATGGCAGAGCCAGAAGCAGCATTCCGAGCAGAAATCCTATCAATGTAATGTTCATCTTCTTGTCTTGTTTGAATGGGGTCAGACACCCAGTTCTATCCTTACGTCGCACATTCCGGCAAGGCGGCTGTCGACAGTGGCAAGCAGCACAGTACTGCCGGATGCGGCAAGAGCGCGCAGATATGACATGACACGCGGCAGTGTGTCCGCGTCGTGTCCGGCAAACGGCTCGTCGAGAAGGACGTTCTTCCTGCCCGTAACGCCTGCAACCGAAATCATCATACGCCTCAGCGCGGAGCCGTCAAGCTCTTCGAGCGGCATGGCATACATGGAGGAATCGAGAGCAAGACGTTTCCACTCATAAAACAGTTTTTTTCGCGCGTGGTCAAGAGCTGCGTTCACATGCAGACCCTCCAACGACTCGAAAACCTCCGAAAAACTGCCTGCACACAGTCTGATGTCCTGAGGCACATAGAGCATACCGGCGCGGAAGAGTGCCGACGTCTGCGGCAATACAGGCTCGGCATCTACAGACACATAGCCGGAATCCAACGGCTGGAAACCGAGGAAAGCGCGCAGCAGCGATGTCTTGCCGCAACCGTGCGGTCCGGTGACAGCCGTCAGACCGCCTTCCGCCGTACAGAACGACAGATTGCTGAACAGCTGATGTCCGCCAATGGAAAGAGTCCCGTCTTTTATCTCGAGCATAAGCGATAGTCCAAAGCCTGTTATAGAGAGCCGCATGACCACAATGCGACATGAGCACGGCTTCATTGCATACGTGCCGCATTGCCTGAGCATGCATAAAGCAAATGCAAACATACAAAAATATCATGGCACATCCAACTTTTGAAAGCGTTTTTTTAATCATTGTATGAAATACGGCTGACTGGCAATCCCGGTCTCACCGCGACCTTTGACAACACTGTATTTACCCCCAATCAGTCATTAGAACACCGATTGTACATTTAAGGTTTATTGTCAGCTCTTCATTCTTCTTCCGCATTGCTGCCGTCATCTTGCACTCAGATTTTCCCCGGTGTAGCCCTCCACATCTTCGGTAATACTGAATAAAATCCGGCTGACAGCAGCACGAAATAAGGGCGGAAGTCTGATGACCGGACCGGGGTTTACTGTATATTCATGCACTTCTGAAAGTAAAAAATATTGACAATATTTTTCAATAAAACAGATTCAGAAAACGAGCGGACTGCATACGGCAAAGCCCATTAAACAGACCATGACTATTGGAAAAGACCTATAATATATACGGAAAGTCGCATCACACACACTTCAAGGCTTATTCCGGCTCACGGGAAAGGCTATACGGATGTGCCGAAAAGGCTGTTTCATGATACAGGAAAGGCTCTTCCGCAGTCCGAAAGAGCCTTTTCCGCATCGCAGTCAGGTGTCAATGAAACGGATGAAAGGGATAACAGACTGGATGACAGGGCGTTGCACACATAGCTGAAAATCGGCATATTCCAAACAGAACACGACGTGACAGAAAACAACGGCATTCTCATGAAGTTGCCGACGCATATTCATGCATAAGCGAACCGCACTATTGCATAATTATGCAAAACCATTATACGTACGGAAGACGTGCGTGGCGGACACACAGCCATGGCAAGAATACGGACGCGCTCAGGGCTGGCGGCACCGCAGCGGCAACGGCACTCGAAAACGGGACACAAAAAAAAGTCTCCGAAGACAGAATGTCCGCGGAGACTCCTATATGTCATTTGATGTATGTACTTATCAGAAGAAGAGGTAACGGTTGTCCACTACGCCAGCCTTGATGTAAAGCTCGTTCATGAAGTTTCCAGCCCACTGCAATGCCTTCTGGCGTGAGTTGTCGCGCATGGTCTTCTCGTCGAACTTGCCGGGACGCATCTTCTTGTCCATAATCTGGAACACATACACGCCAGCCTCGCCCTTTACAGGCTTAGCGCAGAACTTGCCTTTAGCGGTAGCGGCAACCGCACCGCTGAGTGCCTGCTCGCTCGCTCCCACTGCGGGGATGAACACCGGTGAATTGAATGTCACCTGATTTACCTCCGATACAGTAGCACCCTTTGCCTTTGCCTCATTCACGTTCTTCACGCCTTTAGCCTTTGCCATGAGCGCCTCAGCCTTCTTGTCCTTCAGGAGTTCTTTCTTCACAAACTCGTTCACCTCCTTATCGTCAAGCGTACGGTAGCCTTTCTTGTGTATCTTGTCTACAACAGCGATGAGAAGATGGTCGTTGTCGCCACACTCATACATCGGAGAGACGTCGCCTTCCTTTGCATCGAACACCCACTTGAGAGCATCGCGCGTGCTGCGGATACCGGCAATGCCGTGATCTGCCGTGGTCACATTCTGACGTTCAAGCACTGTGTAACCGTTCTTCTGCGCGTTCTTCAGAAGAGCCTCTGAAGTCTGGTTGGCGCTTACAAAAGCACTGAACTTGTTGTATGCGGCTGAATATGTGTCGCGTGAGAAGTCTATCGTGCGTTTGATGACGGCAGCGACATACTTGTCGGTCATTGCCCTGCGGTCTACAACCTGCACTATCACGCCTCCCTGTGTGAACTGTATGTTCTTCAGTTCGTTTACTGCCGACGAGTTGATGGCTGTGATATAGTTCTTTGTGTCCTTATCCATTGACGGAGCACTCTCATACTGACGTGTCGTCATCCAGAACTTCTCGCCTGCCTGACCGTATTTCTTTGCGACGAGCTCGAAGTCGGCACCGCCCTTCAGAGCGGTGTAGATAGAGTCTGCGCGCTGTCTGATGTCAGCGGCGTCCTTGCCTATCACCTGAATCTGGCGCAACTGTATGGAGTCAGGGAGCTGCTGTCTTGAGACGAGCTTTATAAGGTTGAGGGTGTTGTCGAGCTTGTTCACGATGATTCCTGACGTGCCGCCTACTGCTACAGAGTCAAGCCTGCGTGATATGTCGTAAGGGAATGCGTTCTTTGATACAGGCACTCCGAGGTATGCTATCTGCGACATGCTCTTGCGCACAACGTCTGTAGGATCGGCTGCGGCTGCGAGTTCCTTGGCATAATTGCCGAACTCCTTCTCAAGAGCGGCGCGGTCTTTGGCTGACGCTGTCACCCTTATGTCGATGTATTTCACGTCGCGGCTCTCCACATACTGTCTGAAACGCTCCTTCAGTTCGTTGTATTTGGCGTTCATGTCAGCATCGCTGTATTTCATCTTACTGTCCTGAATGCTTGTGTAAGGGAACACTGCGAGGCTCACCTTGCTCTCCTCGTTAGCATCCTTATAAGCCATCTTTGCCTCCACCTTGTTGGATATGAGACACTGTGCGAAAAGGCTCTGATACTTCTGTGAGAGCAGCTGCTGGCGCAGACTCTTCTCTATGAATGTCCAGTATTTGTACATCGGCTCATACTGGGCTGCCATCTGCGGGTTTGTGGCTTTCTGTGCCTTGTAGTCGGCAATGAACTTCTTGAGCGCGTTGGCATCGAATCGGCCCGTCTGCTGATTGATGAAAGGAGTGCTCATGAGCATGGGGTTCGTGCCCTGATTGAGAATGTTCTGCATCTCGGCGTCTGTAACGGTCAGACCGAGTTTCTCTGTCTCGTTCTCGATAATCTTGTTCTGGACGTATGTGTTCCACACCATGTCCTTCACACGGTTCATCTGCTCATCGTTCAGATTGTCCGCTCCCTGCTGCAATTTCATCACTTCAGTGTACTCGTCGACGAGTGCCTGAAATTCCTGAATGTTGATTTTGTCTCCCAATACTTCGCCGACCTGCTGACGCTTGTCGTTCTCCGACGTCTCACACGAGCGGAAGAACTCTTCGGCGATGAACGCAAAAAGACCCAAACCGATAATACATATCAGCAGGATTCCTTTGCTTCTGATTTTTCCTAATACTGCCATTACTTTTGATTATTTATTATTTTTATTGTTTTCTCTTAATTTAAGACGATGCCGGAGATGCGGTATATACAAAAGGATTGCAGGTCGCCGAAATATACCGCACACACCGCGAAATGCGCACAAAAATACTAAATTATTGTCAAACAATGGAATTTTTCATATAAAATTTGAATTCAGGGATTAACTTTTAGCTTCACAAGCTCTATTTTTGACATGGTGCTCTTTATTATCTTGAACTCGAACCTACCGGCATGAACCACCTCATTGAGTTTCGGAAAACTCTGGTACACGCTCAGTATGAGTCCTCCGACGGTCATATATCCGTCGCTCTCGGGAAGATCTATGCCGAACATCTCGTTCACCTTGTCTATCTCCAGTCTTGCGGAAAGCAGATATTCGCCCGGCGCGGTCTCCCTTGCTATATATTTGGCATTGTCGTGTTCGTCCTCAATCTCACCGAAAATCTCCTCCACGATGTCCTCAAGCGACACTATCCCGCTTGTTCCTCCGAACTCGTCAACAACCACTCCGAGACTCTTCTTCTGCTGAAGGAAGATACGCATGAGCCCGCGTGCCGTCATTGTCTCCGGCACGAAAGGCATTTTGTATATGCAGTCCTGCCAGCGGTCCGGATTGCGGAACATCTCCGAACTGTGCACATAGCCCACTATATGGTCTATGTCCCCGTTATAGGCAATGATTTTCGAGTTGCCGCTCTCGATGAACTTCATAAGCAGCGATTCGTTTCCGTCGCTGTTTATATCCACCGCGTTTATCTCCGTACGGGGCACCATGCAGTCGCGCACCTTGACGTCCGAGAACTCCAGGGCATTATGGAATATCTTCACTTCCTCGTCTATGTCGTCCTCACTTCCGGCATTTTCAATGCTCGACTGCACAAGATAGTCGAGGTCTACCTTCGAAAAGCCTTCGTCGTCGTATTCCTTCCCCATCCGTATTCCGGCGAAGCGGAGCATTGTCTTTGACAGGAACGTGGAGAAACGGCTTATAGGCCATAAGACAAGATAGAAGAAATATGCCGGGATGGCGAACACGGCAAGAAGACGGTTGGCATTGTTCTTGAACAGGACTTTGGGAAGGAACTCTCCCGTAAAAAGTATTATCACCGTGGACAGCACCGTGTCGGCAGGTACCGTGAAAGCCGCGTCCATACCCTTGAAGAGCGTGTTGTCAAACAGTCTGGCTATGAGTATGCCGTACATTACAAGCACGATGTTGTTGCCGACAAGCATCGTACTGACAAATCCGTTGGGATGTCTGTAGAACAAGGATATGAGTTTCTGGGTCAGACTACCGTGGTTCTTGTCCATCTCCACCAGCATACGGTTGCTCGAGACAAAAGCTATCTCCATGCCGGAAAAGAAAGCCGACATGACCATCGTCACAAATATGCCGGTCAAAAGAGGAATATCAGTTTCCAAAATATTATGTTATGATTAATTTTTCAAGTATATAAGTCACTGCCGCAAAGCACGGTTATCTCGGTGCGGCAGGCAGTTTGCGCTGCGGAAGTGCCTGCGGGCGCAGTTTTGCCTTTGCCGTGTCAGGCAGCGCGATTGTAGTATCGTTCTCCTCGTCGGATATGTCGCCTTTCACGAAAGAGCCCGAGCTCTCGGACACGTAATATCTTGTCATGCGCTCGTCACTCCGGAAATATCTGCCCTCAAGCGTCCGCTCAGGTGTCACCACACGCGACGGGGCATACGAATAGAACTCATGCTTGCCCTCATCCCAGAAAAGCTGGCTTCCGGTATAGATTATACCGTTCTTGTTGTGCACCGTCACGCGGCTGCGAAGCTCCCAGACGCGCTTCTCGTCATAATAATAAGCGGTGTCGCACTGTATATATGCCTGCACATGGAACTTCTCGTCAAACTGCTCGAAGAACAGTCCTTTCTCGAATATCCAGCGCGAAGGCTGGCGGGTCTGATTCACCTCCCAGCGTTCTGTCACAATACGGTATTTTATTATTCCGGAATCGGATATGAGCGTATTCACGCCATAGCTCGTCATCATTGACACCGAATCACGGTCGTGAATGGCTGGCGCAGTATGTTCCTTCTGCTTGTTGCACGAGGCAAAAAGCACCGCACCGGCAAACAGGACAGATATGTGAAAACCGCGGATATCCAATTATTCAACTCCCTTACGTTAGCCTCTGCATACCGGCAGAATCAGTCCATCTTCCACTTTGCGAACCAACGCTCGTTGAACAGAAGCCCTATGTTGATGCGGAACGAATTCTCCTTTATGAACATTTTTGAGTCCTGTCGCACCCACTGAGCCGAAATGTTCAGTATCGAACGGTTGTTTATCTTGTTTATAATAGGTATTCCGAATCCGGCACTGACGCTATATTCCTTAGGACCGTCATGCCCGTTTATTTTCACATAAGGCGTGGCGTAAGACGCACCGAATCTGTATCTCACCCGCTTGAAAAAATTACGGCTTGTCTCATCAGGACATACCTCTCCACCGAGGGTGAACTTATGTCTGTCGCTGAACATGTTGTCAGAAAGCACGTACTGCGGAGCGTCGTTCACAACGGTATATACCGGATATTTGTTTTTTGACCACTGCTGAAGCGAATAATCGAATCCCACTTTCAGTTTTCCGGCATGATCCCACATAAGTCCGGCTCCGTACATAGTCGGGATCTCAAGTCCGTTTTTCACGGAGTAGCTCGTTGTGTCGGCGACATAGGTCTGTGAGTTCGTCGAAATGACCAGACACTCCGGATCGGCTCCGAGCTTGTGTCCCGGACTGTAGACCAGACCTAATGTCAGTCTGTCCTTTTTCGACAGCTTGGCTGTGTACTGTAGTCCGACGTCAAGCTTATAGCTGTTCACCGAGGCGGTGTAGTATTTGGACAATGTATTGATGTAGTTGTCTGAATAACTGTTGCTCACGGTACGGTCGTAGCTTCCCCACAGATAAGAGATATTGGCACCGATGGAAAGTCCTTTGAACGGTTCCCATCCCATACCGAAATAAACCTGATGGAAGCCTCCGCTTCCGGAATAAGTGTTTGTGTACACAACCTTGTCCTCATCAGTGATGTCACCGAGTGTCTGATTGTTTGAATAGCTGTATCCCACATTGGAGAACGGCAGAAGACCGAGGCTTATTCCCAGATGGCGTGTCAGTCTGAAGCCTGCCATGATATATTCAAAACTGCCGTTATTGGCGTTTTTTCTTACTCCGCCTTCCTCATAGTTGGTAATCTGACCGGATATTCCCGCATCAAGAATGAAGCTCAATGAATCGACAGATGAATACGACGCCGGATTCAGCACGTTCAGCTGATTGTGCTCACGGAAGCCGAGTCCCAGTCCGTTCATGCCGCGTGAGAAGCCTCCTGCATTCTCGCTGAGAACACCGAGTCCGTACTGGCTGTATGGTGAATTTGTACCGCTCTGAGCATATGACGCCATCGTCATGAGTCCGAAAAAGGAAGCGATAAAGACTTTTTTCATTTTCTAACTGATCTTTTGTAAGAATACTGACCGGAAACATGTTGCCGCGAGCCGGTTCTCCACTATCCGACAAACAAGTGGTTGCAAAATTATTGAAAAATTTCGAAATAAACTCACGATAAGTGGGAAATATAAGTTATTTTTGCATCGTGAAACGTTTTATATCTCTTTTAGGATATTTTTCGCTGCTGGTTTGCCTGTCATACGCAAACAACACATCGGCACAGCCACACGTTGAGTCCGGTCTGGACATGGATTCTGTGGAAATAAGCCTGCTCACATGCAGGCCGAGGCAGAACGTGTACAGTCTTTACGGGCACACCGCCATAAGAGTGCAGGACAAGCAGAACCAGCTTGACATAGCCGTGAATTACGGTATGTTCTCGTTTGAAAAGCCTTTTTTCATCCTTCGTTTCGTGTTCGGTCTGACGGACTATTCAATGGATATCGAGGATTTCGAGGCTTTCAGGATATATTACGCCACAAGGGGCGCAGGGGTAAGGCAACAGACCCTTAACCTGACAAAGGACGAGAAGAAAGCCATCATAGACGCTATCATTAAGAATTATGAGCCGCAAAACCGCGTGTACAGATATAATTACTTTTATGACAACTGCACCACAAGAGCGCGCGACATCCTGCTTGACAACATCAACGGCACCATAAGATACCGGACGAGGAACAAAAACAGCGAGTCATACCGTGAGATGATTCACGCATACAACGAACATCAACGCTGGGCGAGATTCGGAAACGATTTGCTGCTTGGCATAAAGGCGGACTTCCCTACTGCCCATGAGCAACAGCAGTTTCTTCCCGACAACCTCAGAAAAGACTTTGACAACGCTGTAATAATAGACAAGGACGGAGGGAAAAGACCCCTTGTCAGCGACAGCACGTGGGTAGTTCTTCCCGGCATACAGCCCGAATGGAGCGGTTTTCCGCTGTCCCCGACGTCATGCGCCATAATCTTTTTCGTCGTAGTAACGGCTTTTTCCATTTACGAAAGATGCCGAATGAAGATGCTATGGGGTATAGACGTTCTGCTGATGTCGCTCACAGGAGCATGCGGCATCATTCTTTTCGCCATGGTGTTCTCGCAGCATCCTACTGTCAGTCTGAACCTTCAGATACTGCTTCTGAATCCGTGTTCGCTGATATTCCTGTATCCTACAGTGAGATGTTTGCGCAGAAACGTCATTCACGTATGGCTGAAAGCATGGGCTGTCTTGATTGTACTGTTCCTGCTCGGAGGCTTCTTCCAGCACTACGCAGAGGGAATGATAATTGTGGCATCATCTTTGCTGATAAGATATATATTGAAATTTGACCAAATAGTGCGCACCAGAAAATGAACAGATATTTATCGGCGATAATAATACTCGCCGCCCTTACAGGCAACAACGGACTACAGGCACAATCGCTGAAGCCAGCCCCAAGGCTGGTGGTAAATATCATTATAGACCAGCTGCGCACAGACTACATAGAACATTTTTCGCCCCTTTACACGCCCGACGGTTTCAGGAAACTGCTCAATCAGGGCTGTGTCTATGAAGCGGCAAGATATACTTTCTCGCCAGTAGACCGAGCCTCGGCAATCGCATCCATAAACACGGGCAGCACACCTCAGTATAATAATATTGTAGGGACGCAATGGCTGGACCGCGCCACACTACGTCCTGTCTACTGTACAGATGACGACAAATACGGCGACTCGCCTCAAAAGCTGTCGACATCCACCATAGGCGACGAGCTCAAAGTAGCCACCCGAGGCACCGCGCTCGTATATAGCATCGCACTGGATAAGGACGCAGCCATTCTTGCGGGAGGACACGCAGCTGACGGTGCGATATGGATAAACGGGAAAAACGGCAGGTGGACCACATCGACATACTACTCTGAAGCCTCCCAAAATCTTATAAAGGCATATAACAGCACCAACAAATACGCTGCCGACAACGATGCCGTGGCAGACTTCTCCCTATCGTGCGTGAACGACATGGCAATGGGACGCGACGACATTACAGACATGTTGTCAGTAGTATTGTCCGCCAAAGGCAAGGACGAAGCCAACTGGCAGACAGAGATGGAGATTCTTTATCTCAAGCTGGACAAGATAATCGCGACACTTGTAAGGAAAATAGAGGATTCCGTCGGAAGCGACAAAGTGCTCTTCATGCTCACCGGCACCGGTTACACAGACAACGAGCCGGTGGACTATCAGAAATACCGCATCCCCACAGGGACGTTCTACATCAACCGCACGGCAAACCTGCTGAACATGTATCTTGGCGCAATTTACGGTCAAGGCAAATATGTAGAGACGTGCTACCACAACCAGATATACATCAACCGCAAACTTCTCGAGCAGCGTCACATCAGTTTTTCTGACGTCATCTCGCGTTCCAAGGAACTGCTCACACAGGCTGCGGGAGTGCGCAACGTGACCACCAGCCCGTACAACCCTTCTGTAAGCGGAGACCTGCTCATAGAGGTCGCACCGGGATGGAAGCTTCTCAACGAAGACACTCAGGAGAACTACATGGTCAGGGCAGCCTTTGTTCCGTTCCCAATAATATTTTATGGCGCGGGAATAAAGGCTGAGCATGTGTCGACTCCCGCAACAGTGGACCGCATCGCGCCCACCATTGCAAAAGCCATACGCATAAGAGCGCCAAACGCATGCTCCGTAGCACCGCTGCGATGAATGCGGTAAGGCACATCCGACAATCAGGCGTGACACCATGCCCACGCCTCTCCGCCATGCCACATGTCATGGCTTCACCTATATATTATATTACACTGAATAAATAAAAAACGACATCATAATGAATTTTAACAAATTTTTACAGTCGCTGTTCGGCAACAAATCAACCAGAGACATGAAACTCATACAGCCGCTTGTGGAAAGCGTGAAGGCCGTGTATCCGGAGATAAAGAAGCTGAGTAACGACGAACTGAGAGCCCGAACCAAGGAAATACAGGCTTATGTGCAGAACTCCGCAAAAGAGCAGAAGGACCAGATTGAGGCTCTGAAAGCAAAAATAGAGGACACGCCTATAGACGAGCGCGAGTCCATCTTCAACGAAATAGACAAGCTGGAGAAGGAAGTGCTGAAGATATATGAGAAAGCTCTCGACGAGGTGATGCCCGTGGCATTCAGCATCGTGAAGGATACGGCACGCCGCTTCGCTGAGAACGAGGAGACCGTTGTCACTGCCACAGACTTCGACCGCGAGCTTGCCGCAGACCCGAAAAAGGACTTCATCACAATAGACGGTGACAAGGCGATATACCACAACCACTGGACAGCCGGAGGAAACGACCTGAAATGGGAAATGGTGCACTACGACGTGCAGCTCTTCGGAGGTATCGCGCTGCATCAGGGAAAGATAGCCGAGATGGCGACCGGTGAGGGAAAGACGCTCGTAGCGACACTGCCGGTGTTCCTCAACGCGCTTACCGGCAACGGAGTGCACGTTGTCACAGTGAACGACTATCTTGCCAAGCGTGACTCAGAGTGGATGGGACCGCTCTACATGTTCAACGGTCTGTCGGTGGACTGTATCGACAAGCACCGCCCAAACTCTCCGGAACGCCGCAAGGCATATGAGGCTGACATCACGTTCGGTACGAACAACGAGTTCGGTTTCGACTACCTCCGCGACAACATGGCAATCTCGCCCGCCGACCTCGTGCAGCGCAAGCACAACTACGCCATTGTCGACGAGGTCGACTCCGTGCTTATCGACGACGCCCGTACGCCTCTCATCATCTCCGGTCCGGTGCCTAAAGGCGACGACCAGATGTTCGAGGAGTACCAGCCGCTGGTAGAGCGTCTTGTGGACGTGCAGCGCAAGCTCGCCACACAGTTCCTTGCCGACGCGAAACAGAAAATCAGCGAGGGACAGGAGAAGAACGACCCGAAACTGCTCGACGAAGGTTTCACGGCTCTCTACCGCTCACACAAGGCTCTGCCGAAGAACAAGCCGCTCATCAAATATCTTTCTGAGGAAGGAATAAAATCCGGTATGCTCAAGAAAGAGGAATACTACATGGAGAACAACAACCGCCGCATGCCGGAGGCTGTAGAACCGCTCTATTTCGTGGTAGACGAGAAACTGAACAGCTGCGACCTCACAGACAAAGGTACGGAATGGCTCGCAAAACAGGTGAACGACAAAGACCTGTTCGTGCTTCCGGACATCACGTCGCAGCTCTCGGCACTCGAAAACGAGACAGGTCTCAGCGAACAGGAGCGTCTCGACAAGAAAGACGACATGCTCAACCACTACGCCGTGCAGAGCGAACGTGTACACACGCTGCAGCAGTTGCTCAAAGCCTACTGCATGTTCAATAAGGATGACGAGTATGTTGTCATCAACGGAGAGGTCAAGATTGTGGATGAGCAGACAGGACGAATCATGGAAGGACGCCGCTGGAGCGACGGACTGCATCAGGCGGTGGAGGCAAAGGAGCACGTGAAAGTGGAGGCTGCCACACAGACGTTCGCCACAATAACGCTCCAGAACTACTTCCGTATGTATCACAAACTTGCCGGTATGACCGGTACGGCGTCCACCGAGGCAGGCGAGTTCTGGGACATCTACAAGCTGGACGTGGTAGAGATACCTACCAACAAGCCCGTCATCCGCAACGATATGGACGACCGCATCTACAAGACAGCGCGCGAGAAATACTCTGCCATCATTGATGAGATTGTGGAAATGCGCAACAGCGGACGCCCCACCCTCGTCGGTACGACATCCGTAGAAATCTCCGAGCTTCTGTCAAAGATGCTCAGCATGCGCAAGATACCGCATCAGGTGCTTAACGCGAAGCTCCATCAGAAAGAGGCGGACATCGTAGCCGAGGCTGGACGCAGCACCATGGGAACGGTAGAGATAACAGACGAGAACGGTGAGAAACACACCGAGGAGCGTCTTCTCGGTGCGGTGACCATAGCCACCAATATGGCAGGACGCGGTACCGACATCAAGCTTACACCTGAGGTCAAGGCTGCAGGAGGTCTCGCCATCATAGGTACCGAACGCCACGAGAGCCGTCGTGTAGACCGCCAGCTGCGCGGACGTGCAGGACGTCAGGGCGACCCGGGAAGCTCAGTGTTCTATGTGTCGCTCGAAGACAAGCTCATGCGTCTGTTCGCGGCAGAGCGCATAGCCAGCGTCATGGACCGTCTCGGATTCAAGGAGGGCGAACGCCTCGAGAGTCCGCTGGTGTCAAAGAGCGTGGAGCGCGCACAGAAGAAAGTGGAGGAAAACCACTTCGGAATACGTAAGCACCTGCTTGAATACGACGACGTGATGAACAAGCAGCGTACCGTAATCTATGAGAAACGCCGCCACGCTCTCATGGGCGAACGCATCGGAATGGACATCACCAACATCATATGGGACCGCGTGGTGAACATCATAGAGACCAATGACTATGAAGGATGCCGCGAGCAGTTCCTCAAAGTGCTGGCTATGGAATGTCCGTTCACCGAAGACGAATTCGAGAACAACAGACACCCCGACCTCGAGGAACGCGCCTTCCAGGAAGCCATGGCGGCATTCAAGCGCAAGACAGACCGCATACAGAGTGTGGCATGGCCAACAATAAAGGAGGTAGAGGAGACTCAGGGCGAGATATACGAGCGAATCATGGTGCCCATAACCGACGGCAAGCGCGTATACAACATACCGTGCAACCTCAAGGAGGCATACCGCACTGAGGCCAAGGATGTGGTGAAGCAGTTTGAGAAAGCCATCATGCTCCACATCATAGACGACTGCTGGAAGGAGAACCTGCGCCAGCTCGACGACCTGCGCCACAGCGTACAGAACGCCTCATACGAACAGAAAGACCCGCTGCTCATATTCAAGCTCGAGAGCGCGAAGCTGTTCGACTCCATGGTTAACGACATGAACAACCGCATATGCAGCATACTCACACGCGGACAGATACCTGAGATACAGCGCGTGGAAGAGGCTGCTCCGGAACAGCGTTCGCAGCGTTACAACGAGCAGAAGGACGACCTGACCGACAGAAACCAGCAGGCTGCCGCCAACCGCGACACACGTGAGTCGGCACAGCGTCCGAACACTCCATACATAAAGGACAAACTGCCAGGACGCAACGACCCGTGTCCTTGCGGAAGCGGCAAGAAATTCAAGAACTGTCACGGACGCGGGCTTGTGTGAAAACAATGCCATACTTATCTGTAAGACATCAACCAACGTGACAATGAAAGCGGGGCGGCAACGGGCTGCTCCGCTTTTTATAATCCTGACCGTCAGCAGGACGGCAGCAAGAGATACGGATGAAGCCAGACAATCCTTACTGATAAAAACATAAGGAACACTACGTAAAAGGCACTGCCGTCCATCATTCCGTCACCATACGGCTCACTGTATATTTATACAGAACCACAGTCGAATCTGCATATTAATTCATCGTAAACCTCGCGAGAACCGTTTATTTACATCCGAAGGTATTACCGGACGCAAATACGCGAGTTTTACGCACATTGATATAATCAATTATATATCAGCATATTACACAAACAAGACATCGGAAAAGGCAACTCCGCAATACGAAAAAGGCTTTTCCGCACCGCAAGAAAGCCCGTTTGGGGACACGGAAAAGCCCGTTCCGGCATGTCAGACGGGCTTTTCCACACAACGGTTACGGCACTTCAGCACTTAAACAGCCATATAAACGTCATGAGTTGCGTACCGGAAGAGGTTGTTTTGGCGGAAATACTACGTCCGTCAAGGCTCCATACCCAGATACAGAACCGTATAAGACAACCGCACGCGCTTCTGTTTCGGGTTTTCATTCTGTAAAAAACAATCACTTGAAAAGGTGCATAAATATTCATTTCCGCGTTGTATGCAACGTATGGATTACGTCTGACATGCGTTCCGCCACGCATTGCTAACAACAAAAAAAGAAACGTCTGAACAGATGTAAGGGTAAAATATATTATCTTTGCATAAGATAAGATGCGGTTCGGCAGTATCAAGTAATGTGAAACTATGTTTCCCATTATTGATTCTGCACTCACCTTTCATCATCTTTGCAAAATATAAGCTACACTCTGAAAACGTAAGGACAATCCGTCGGGCGATACGGACGGACAACCGGCATGACCGGCATGCAACAAGAAAAGACATACCGAAAGTAAAATGGAAATAAACATAAGCAACCTGAAAAAGAAATACGGCGACAAGACTGCCGTCGACATCTCCGACTTCAACGTGCCGAAAGGGCAGATAATAGGTCTGCTTGGCAACAACGGTGCAGGAAAGACCACGCTCTTCCGCCTTATGCTCGACCTCACAGAAGCAAACGAAGGAAGCGTCTGCATGACGTTCGACACTCCAACAGAGAGCAGCACGGACGCCACTCTGAAGATTGACCCTTCCGAAAGCGAGGAATGGAAGAGATACACGGGAGCATACATAGACGAGAGTTTCCTCATAGATTTCCTTACACCGGAGGAGTATTTCGGTTTCATAGGCCGTGTATGCGACATGACGAAAGAGCAGACACAGGAACGCATGGACAGCTTTGAGGCGTTCATGGGCAACGAGATTCTCGGACAGAAGAAATTCATACGCGACTTCTCGGCAGGCAACAAACAGAAGATTGGAATAATAGCGGCGATGCTCAACCGCCCGCAGCTGCTCGTGCTCGACGAACCGTTCAACTTCCTCGACCCGAGCAGTCAGATGATGCTGAAAAAGATTATCAGAGACTACAATCAAGAAAGCGGTGCAACAATATTAATATCAAGCCACAACCTCCAGCACACGGTAGACCTGTCTACACGGGTGGTGCTGCTGGAGCACGGAGTGATAATAAAAGACCTGTCAAACAGCGACGGAAGCGCCGAAAAGGAACTGGAGGACTATTTCCGCATATAGGAGGCGGAACGATGAAGGCGCACCGCATATATGCCAAGACAATAGGTGCAGGCTATGATGACATACACCAACGCCACACGCGGCACACTCATGCGTATGCCGTCTATCGAGGCGCCGGGCAGAGAGGCAACAAGCTCCAATCCGCCGTTTAGCCACGACACAAGCCTGAGAAGCACCTCGCCTGCCCACCCCTGCAAAACAGGCAGAGGAGTAAGGGCAAACAGAATGAAAGTGAAGTAGATAATGAGAGTCGTGAGCGGGACGGCAATAATGTTGGTAAGAATGAAATAGCACGAGAAACGCCCGAAATAATAGGCTATGAGAGGCGCGACACCCAACTGAGCCGCCACTGACACCGACGTCAATGCCCACAGCCTGCGGAACATGCGGACGCCCCACACACGCCGACCGGAAAGACAACGGTAGAAAGGATTGTAGAAAACCAATATGCCGATGACCGCCATGAAAGACATCTGAAAGCCCACATCCCACAGATAAAGAGGATTTGCCGCAAGCATGACTACGGCTGCGAAGGAAATGGTGTTGAGCGACATCCGGTCGCGGTTGAGCATGGAGACGAGCGAACACAGGCTGAACATTGTTGCGGCACGCACCGCGCTCGCCGGCAGACCTACCATGAAGACATAGCCCCAGATGGTCACCACAACAGCAGCCTGCCCCATAGCGTTAACCCGGCGGCGGGAAAAGAGGAGTGTGAGAATGAAGTATATTATGCCGAGATGCAGTCCGGAGAGGGCAAGGACGTGAGACGCACCGGTCACGGAGTAGGTTTCTTTCAGTTCACCGGTAAGTCCTGACTTGTCGCCGAGAGTCATTGCGGCTACTACAGCACGCTCTTCGGCAGACATGCCGCGCAATGAGTGTATGCGGCTGAGAAGCGACTCGCGCATGCGCATGGCTCTCAGCGAGATCCTGTCCGTACGCGACAGACTGTCAAGACTCACAGGAAGGCTCTGCCATGAGGACGGAAGGAGAAACGTTGTCGCCACGAATCCGTGGACCGACATCCATCTGCGGTAGTCGAAATTCGAGTCCGCATGATAATTCTCAGGCTCACGCAGCTCGGACACTATACGCATGCCATCGCCGACAGAGAGTCTTCGGGCACGCCCGTCACGCTCGTTGCATAGTATGCTTGCCCTTATCTTCCGGCGGACAAGCGCACCGTTGGAGACAAGAAGGTCGCATCTCACAACCTTACCGTGCGCCACCGGTCTGGACGCCACGACAGCCTCATAGCACACAGGCTTGTCTGGCAGCGTCATGCAGACATCGCCGAGCCGCGCCGTGACACGCCATGCACCGGCAAGAACAATGACTGCCATGATGACACAGCTCTGCGTTATGGGCCGGTGCCAGAGCGTGAATGACAACAGAAGCAACGCCACGGCAGACAGCATCCATACAGACTGCCCCACCGCTCCATACAGCGCATCGCCCGCGACTATGCCTGCAACGAGCATCAGAGCCACACGCAACAGCGGGAACTGCTGTATCCTACCGTTCGGCTTCATTCGTAATCATCAATCACATTGTTGATGAAGTCCATCATAGGCTTGCCAACCTTCAATATCTTCTCCATTTCTCCAAGCCACCGGTCGCCCTCGAAGAAAGTGTCAGGCACGGCTTTCCAGCAGCAGAAGTCTTTCATGCGCAGATATTCTATATGCTCGTAGTCGCGCGGAAAGCCGGAAGGACAGGTCTTCAGATGCTCCAGTCCGAATCCGCTGGCAGAGTCCCAGTCGCCGCATCCTGGACGTCCGAACATTTTAAGGAAGGCGTCGTTCTCCACGCATTTAAGCCATTCCCCGATATTACCCATAATCTCATTGCGGCACGAAGTGAGGATGTTGGTGGGCAGCCAGTAGTTGCCGCACGACACGAGGCAGTGTCCCGGTTCCAGATGAATGTAATATCCGCCGTGCAGAGCCTTCTTGCCATGAGCCGCTATATAGGCGCCGAGATGGCGTTTGTAAGGCGACTTGTCGGCAGAGAAACGTGTGTCACGATAGAAGCGGTAGGTGGCGTCCTTCACCGTTATGTGGGCGATGCTCGGGTCGAAAGCGGCTATCCGCGTGATGGCTTGAGCCACACCGTTCTCAAAATCTGTCCTCACCGCCGTGTATTCGTCCTTGTGTTCGGCAAACCACTGGCGGTTGTTATTTGCCGAAATGTCTTTCAGAAACTGAAGTATTCTCTTTGCATCCATTGTTGTCTGTCTGTCGTTTTAAATTTGTATTCGTATTTCCGTCAGACTGCGGTATTGAGCTGACAGTAAGCACAAGCGACACCGCGTCCGCTCACAGCCGTGACCCTTCCATGCACTTTGGACATACATCCGACAGTCCGCACTCTGAGCAGTGGGGCGAACGGCTCGTGCACACATAGCGTCCGTGAAGAAGCAGCCAGTGATGGGCGCGCGGTACGTCGTCCGCAGGCACATTCCTGAGAAGCTCCTGCTCCACCTTGTACGGCGTGTTGGCAGTGCGCGGCACAAGCCCGAGCCTGTGGCTCACACGGAAGACATGCGTGTCGACAGCCATAGCCGAACGTCCGAACGCCACAGCCTGCATCACATTGGCAGTCTTGCGCCCCACTCCCGGAAGCTTAAGCAGCTGGTCGAAATCATCGGGCACCTCTCCGCCATGACAGTTCACAAGCATGCGCGCCATCTCTACAAGATGTTTAGCCTTGGCGTTGGGATAAGAAACGCTCCTTATATATTCGAAAATCTCGTCGGCATCCGCCTCCGCCATGCTTGCGGCGTCGGGATAGCGTTCGAACAGGGCAGGTGTTATCTGGTTCACACGCTTGTCAGTACACTGCGCACTGAGTATAACAGCCATAAGCAACTGGAACACGCTGCCGAACTCGAGTTCGGTAGTGACCTCCGGTGTTCTGGCACGGAAATAATCGAGTACGTATCTGTATCTTTCTTTTTTAGTCATATTTTCAATCATTAAATACTTTTTCTGAGATAACGCAAACGAGGAAATAAGGCTTGCTTTCTATTTCCCAAGTGCAGCTTTATCTTATACAAAGATATGTATAAAAAATGAGATGGGATACAGAAAGAAGAAGATTTGTTATAAACTGGAGTACCACATAGATTATAAATTTATGATAGAATACAGACAATGGGAGTAAGACCTACTAATAAAGACCGAGTTACATTACCAAATCAAGCATCTTAAAAGAAATTATGAATGAACTAAAAGTAACATTCTGCCGTGAGTTAGGGAAAAGAAAAAAGGACTCACGTATTATGCGAATGACGCCTTTAAGGTTCTGTTAAAACAGACAGTTATATCCGCACAAAACACAGTATCGGTAAATTAAATAGCGGTGTGCAAACATTTAGCCTTTACACACCGCCATATCAAATATATCACTTCATTCAATTATCACCAAGGCTCTATGGCGGTATTCTTACCGTCATATCTTATCCTGATGGAATTGACACCCATTTTTTCAGTAGGACGTATTGTCTTATTTGAATACTCTATGGACTTGATCCTAATGCCGTTTCCTCCGAACATGGCGGCATCCTTCGAGGATGTAAAAATAAAGTTCACAATCATAGGCATTTTCATACCTTTGATATTCATCACCAACTCTACTGTTCCCTGCGCCTCTGTCATGTCCTTATTGAACACCATATATTTCATGTCGGGCAAACCAACGTCAAAGGCAAGCATTTCCGTTCCTTCATAATCACGGACTTCCACTTTTGCCCTTTTCTTTGACTTCTTTTCAATAACGGAAAAGCCGCCATCGGAAAGCAACTCCGCACTATTCATCGGCTCACCTTGTTTGTCCGAGACAGAGACATAAAGCGAGTTAAGAACAGACGAGGCGACCATCGGGCTGTACTCTTCGTCGTTGGAACATGAGCAAAGCACAGTGGAAGCGATGAGAACACTAAAAAGCATTTTGAATGTTTTCATAATGACTTAGATTTATATATATTTGAGAAATTGTTTTAAAGAGACCGACTTCCTTGTCTCCCGTGATAACCGGACACCATCATATGTGGTCTGTCAAGTCCTTTATAGAACAAATCGGCATAAATTTCTGACCACTTCATGCTTGACTGCACGTTTTGGCTCAAAGAACCATTCCCATTTGAGCTTATTACACCATCTGCATCATACTCATCCATTTCCGAACATGAAAACAGACGAACTGGTGCCGGCAAAAATATCCGTATATTCATTTCCGCACAATTTTGTTTGTTAAACCTGTCATATACCTATTAATTACCGGTAAGAGTGTGTTTACGAAAATCGTGTCAGAGATAAGTCTGCCTTGGAATAATCAATTCAGGCTTAGGGGTGACAAAGCAAAGTTAAAAGAATATTCCCAAATTAAACAAGTATGGATATGCTTTTTTTTAATATTTTATTGGAAAATCAATCAATGGGTATTATAAAACAGTACTATTCACATTTGGTTGAATAAATTACCGTTTAGGCATTCCCGTCAAGAGCATTAATAAAGGAACATCAGAAATTTTGCGGTCATAAATTTCCAATGTTCCAATATACAACTACAGTAAAAGTGTACAAAAAAACACTCCGCTGACACACCGGACATCCCAGACCGGATAATATCAGCGGAGAGTTTATGACTTTGTCGGGTGTATATACGACTGGCATCCGGAAAGACACACGGTCATAACGTCACATCTGTATCGTCACGAAAACATTTCACGTATAAACAGCATGTGAGTCGCACCATGTCGTCACATACGCTATCTTAAACCCGACTATTTATTTCTTTTTCGCGTCGGCATCCTTTTCCTTTGCAGGAGAAGACTTATATGCCTTGTTAAGTCCGGCGATGACCTCGTTTGTTATGTCGTGAGCTTTGTCGGCATAAAGAATGTTGTCGCCAGCCTTGCTGAGAATAAGGCTGTATTTCTTGTCTTTATTGTACACAGCGAGGAAATGCTGTATGCTGTCGCGCAAGGCATTGTTATACTTTTCGGTCTCCGTCTGGAACTCATTACTCAACCGCTGGTTGAGAGCCTGCAGGTCGGTGTTCTGCTTCTGCAGCTGCGCACCTATTCTTTCTGCCTGCTCGCGTGTGTAAGCGTTCTGCTGCAACTTTTGCTGGAAATTGGCAGCAGCAGTCTCAAGCTGTTGCTGTTTCTGTCCGAGAGTATTCTGTATGTTCTGTCCTTTCTTCTGCAGAATGAGAGAATATTCCTTACAGAATTTGTACTGTGTCATGATACTGTCTACCTCGACAAATGCAATCTTTGTCTCTGTCGGGGCGACCTTGCCGCTTTCCGACTTGTCATCCACCTGCGATTGCGACTTGTCACATGAGGTGGCTGCAAAAACAGCGACGGCAGCGACAGCAAGCGTACCGAAAAAGTTTTTCTTATTCATTTTATCCGTTATTGTTTTTAATTATTATTTCAGTTCTGTCATCTCGTCAATATGCCTTGCCCTTTACCTGCGCCTCACGGTCCTGATCCATAACACAGTGTATACCGTTCTTGCGCAAAGCCGGATTGTCATGTATATGCTGGGAAGAGAATCTACCATTCTTCTTCATTATTATTTTTACACACAATAATGCCACGGCAATAGCAATAATTAACATGCAAAGGAGCAATGTTTTTATCATTTTTATTTAATTTTGTGCCTACAAAGATAATGTAAAACACGGACAGAACAAAATTATTTATTTATTTTTAGCCCTTGTTCCGCTTATCTTGTATCTTCTGATGCCTGCGTGGCTCGTCAGGACGGCATACAAATATGTAAAGCATACCACACCTGTCACGGCGGCATCATTAATAAACCACAATATAAAAACATTAAAGAATATGGAAATGAAAGAATTGAAACCGTCACTTGTTTTTGAGCACTTTGCCAAAATCAACAGTATACCACGCCCGTCAAAGCACGAGGAGAAAATGATAGAATATCTTAAAGAATTCGGCGCAAAACGCAATCTGGAAACCAAAGTGGACGAAACCGGGAATGTCATCATACGCAAACCTGCCACGAAAGGCTATGAAGACCGCCCTACAGTGATACTGCAGAGCCACATGGATATGGTGTGCGACAAGCTCGTGGACGTGGACTTCGATTTTCATAAGGATGCCATACAGACCTATGTGGACGGCGAGTGGCTCAGAGCAAAAGGAACGACAATGGGAGCAGACGACGGTATCGGATGCGCCATTGAGCTTGCATTGCTCGACAGCGACGACGTGGAGCACGGTCCGATAGAATGTGTGTTCACTCGCGACGAGGAGACAGGACTGACCGGAGCGTTAGGCATGAAAGCTGATTTCATGACAGGAGACATGCTCATCAACCTTGACTCTGAGGACGAAGGACAGATTTTCGTTTCGTGTGCAGGAGGAAGAACAACACACGCAACATTCAGATTTGAAAGGGAGAACGCCCCTGAAGGACATTTCTTCATTAAGGCATCCATAAAAGGACTGCTTGGAGGACACTCTGGAGACGATATTGAGAAAAAACGCGCAAACGCTATAAAGATTCTCACAAGATTCCTTTACATAGAACAGGAAAAGACAGACCTGAGGCTGGCACAGTTCAATTCAGGTAAAATGCACAATGCGATACCTCGCGACGGAAGCATTGTCTTTGCCGTACCTGACAGTGCGAAGGAGACCGTACGCGCAGACTGGAACATCTTCACAAGCGAGATTGAGGAAGAATTCCACGTCACCGACACAAATATGGTGTTCATGATGGAAAGCACAGAACGCTGCACAGTGATTCCAAAAGAGACAGGCACCAGAATAATACGGGCTCTGCAGGGCATTGACAACGGCATATTTGCAATGTGTCAGGACGAGGCTCTGGCTTGGATGGTGGAGACATCAAGCAATGTGGCAAGCGTCACGACAGCAGACAACAGCATGGAGATCGTTGCATCACAGCGTTCGAACGTGATGAGCAACCTCGAAAACCAGTGCAATACGATAAAAGCCGTGTTCGAACTGGCAGGAGCCGAAGTCGTTCAGGGTGACGGATATCCTGCATGGAAGATGAAGGCGGACAGCAAACTGACAAAGACCGCTGTAGAATCGTACAAGAGGCTGTTCGGCAAAGAGCCAATCGTTAAAGGCATACACGCAGGACTTGAATGCGGACTGTTCTCAGAACGTTATCCTAACCTTGATATGGTTTCGTTCGGTCCGACACTACGCGGTGTGCACACACCTGACGAAAGTCTGCTCATTCCGACTGTGGAAATGGTATGGAATCATCTGCTTGACATACTTAAAAACGTGAAATAAAGTATGAGACTGGCGAAAACGCTTTCTTTGTTCTGCGCCGCAATCCTGATGACGGGTTGCGGCAGCGGAAATAAAGAAGAAAAGCTCGTAAGTGATTTCCTGAACAAAAACCTGAAAGAAAACAACATCTCGCAGGTGACGTTTTCCGAAGTTGACTCCACATCACACGTCAGCGACAGTGTAATAGGCATCATGCGTAATGACGCGGAACGCTCCGGACTGTTCAGAAGCGGCTTAAAATACGCTGAAAGAACAAAGGGGCAGAAACTGCATTTCATAAGCGTGAGCTACACGGCATCCAACGGCAAAAGGATGAGACATACCTTTTATCTTGATAAAAAAGCGGATAACGTCATCTGCATAAAGAATGATGACGTGGTTACAATGAACACCGAAAATAAAGAATAACTGCAAATACACGTCATAACCATGATAAATAAGAGAAGCGCATCATCACAATACGCTTCTCTTATTTCTTTTATACAGGTGGCGACAAGATTACAAGACATCATGGCTGAAGCTAAAACAGCAGGATGTCACTTCATTGCGATGTGTACATAGGTAAGAACCCCGTCAGCAGTGCGTTATGATTTGGACGACAATTCAGACCGCAACTTTACCAATGGCTCGAAATCTTCCGCATCGCCATCCAGTACATAAGATTGGCATGGAATATCATTCGGTGTCAAATAAAGCAGTATATTCAAAGAGGATATTTTAAACTCGGTATGCATTTTATTTTGACACAGCCTTGTCGGAGTATCGCTCTATGTTCAGCACAAAAAGCTATGCCTTTATTACACAATATATAATAATGCATCACCTCTTGACAAGCGGTTTTATGATGTGTGAGACATGAAATCTGATATGGCATGTCTTAAAACATATCTGTAATTGACTGAATTAATCAATGTCAGCCCATCATCACCACTCAACTTCACCTAAATTTTCCATTAGGTAAATAAAAAACAACTAAAATAGTTGCAGTTTCAAAAAAAATCATTACCTTTGCACTCGCTTTAAGATTTGTACGACATTACAGATTTATCTCAAAGGAGAGATGGTAGAGTGGTCGATTACAACGGTCTTGAAAACCGTCGTACCGAGAGGTACCGGGGGTTCGAATCCCTCTCTCTCCGCTGAACGTTACGGACAAAACCGGACAACGAACAGACAAGTCCCACAAATTCAATGATTTGTGGGACTTTTTTTATCCCCTTGTGTCTGCCTTAAAGTACATTTTTTCGCCCCTAAAAGACAAGGTTTCTAACCTAACTCGTACCCCCGACAAACAAAATCAAAAAGGGGGTACAGATAGTCGGAAATTGGCGAACTTCTGTCGGTGTTTGGCGAGCCTGCATAAAACTCATTTTTAAGCATTTACAGTATTTTTGTAACTAAAAAGTGAGTATATGAAATCGACATTCAACATTTGCTTTTACGCAAAGAAAGACAAGCAGAAAGCGGGCGGTGCGTACCCCCTTTTCGCCCGTATCACAGTGGACGGTGTGGCAAGCCGTTTTAATACTAAATTGGACGTGTTGCCTGAAATGTGGGACGGTAAGGCTGGCAAGGCTATCGGACGCACAGCGGAAGCCGGACGTATCAACCGTATGTTAAGCGATATAAACGCATCGCTGAACACCATCTACCACGAAATGCAGCGGCGTGATAATTACGTTACTGCCGAGAAAGTTAAAAACGAGTTTTTGGGACACAGCGAGAACCACGAAACCATCCTTACCTTGTTCCAAAAGCACAATGAGGACGTGAAACAGCTTGTTGGCATATCCAAGACGATAGCGACCTACCGCAAGTATGAGGTTACACGCCGTCACCTTGCGGAGTTTATACAGAGTAAATATAACCTTTCTGATATTTCCATCCGGGAAATAACCCCGATGTTCATTACCGATTTCGAGTTATATTTGCGTACAGCCTGCAAGTGCGGTTACAACACCACCGCCAAGTTCATGCAGTTTTTCAAGCGCATCATCATCATAGCCCGAAACAATGGCATACTGGACAAAGACCCGTTCGCCAGCTATAAAATCCGGCTGGAAAAAGTGGACAGGGGCTATTTGACGGAAGACGAGATAAAAATCATCCTCAAAAAGAAAATGGCTTCCGAGCGTTTGGAACACGTCAGGGACTTGTTCATCTTTTCCTGTTTCTGCGGTCTGGCTTACAGTGATGTTGCCAACCTGCGGCAAGAGAATATCCGAAAGTCATTTGACGGTAATCTGTGGATAATGACGAAGCGGCAAAAGACCAACACGGACGTGAATGTTCCCCTGTTGGATATTCCCAAAATGATATTGAAGAAATACAAAGGCAAGCTGCCGGACGGAAAGATATTACCTATAATCAGCAACCAAAAGCTGAATGCCTACCTGAAAGAGATTGCCGATGTGTGCGGGATTAAAAAGAACCTCACATTCCATCTTGCCCGGCACACGTTCGCCACGACCACCACGCTGGCAAAGGGTGTGCCCATTGAAACCGTCAGCAAGATGCTGGGACATACTAACATTGAAACAACACAAATTTACGCCCGCATCACTAACAACAAGATTAGCAGCGATATGCAGGGGCTTGACAAGAAATTTGTCGGTATCGAAAAGATTTATAAGGAAGTCGCCATGTGATTTTGATTATAGGGAACAGGTCGTAAACTGCGACCTGTTCTTGCTGCATTATTCCAACATTACTTAATCCTTAAAATATACAATTATGGGCTTGCAGATGCTTTCCCGGTTATTCCATGTTTGAGTTGGGCAAAGACGAGTGATGATCGGGAGCTATCACAATTTGTGATAACTCCTGACAACATTCGTCATACGCCTATTTCGCCAATGGCTATCATCCATCATGCGGGCAGTCTGTGGACTACCCGTATTTTTTATATCCTTTTCCAAAGCCACATTCCCCGAAACGCCAGCGGTGCATGGCATCGCAGACTGTCTTTCGTGAAAAGAGCCTTTGGAAACCCGCACAAGAGTATCGGAAGGTGAACTCCCGACACACTTGTTTTTTCCGCCCGCATAGGCAATTCCCTAATGGACTGAATGGGGAACAAGAACTTTTCACCTGTTTCCCAACCTGTAAATCTTCCTCATTAAGCAGTCCTCCAGCCGGAAGGTCGTTTTTATCATTTCAATAGGCAAAGGTAGTTACGTGTTCTTCACGGGTTTGCAAGGTCAAGCCTTTTCAGGTTTGGCGAAAAAATCTTCCCTGCGACATTCGTTGCGAGGTATTTTTTCCACAAAACCCTGCAAACTCTAAACACTGCCCTTTTAAGCCTATGTGAAACGAAAACGACCGACCCGACCGGAAGACGCATAAAAAAAAAAGTCGGATTTACGGGAAACAGGAAAAAAGTTCAGTGAAACTTCAACTCCCTACCTCTCAAATCCGCATAAAATTAAAAACTTAAAAATTACAGGATATGGAAGCGGCAACATTATCGGAAGCAAGAGTTTATGTAGGCACTTATGGCAAGTACAACAACGGTTCATTGTTCGGGGCATGGCTTGACCTGTCGGACTATTCGGACAAGGAAGATTTTTACGAAGCCTGCCGGGAGCTTCACAAGGACGAGGAAGATGCGGAGTATATGTTTCAGGACTGGGAGAACGTACCGGAAAACCTAATCGGCGAAAGCTGGATTTCCGAGAACTTCTTCACCTTGCGGGATGCGGTGGAAAAGTTGGGCGACACCGAACAGGAAGCCTTTTTCGTGTGGTGCAACTACAAAAGCCATGATTTGAGCGAGGAAGATGCGGACGACCTTGTACGGGACTTTCAGGACGAATATCAGGGACAATATGACGATGAAGAAGATTTCGCCTACCAAATCGTGGAAGAATGTTACGACCTGCCGGAGTTCGCAAAAAACTATTTCGACTACAAACAGTTTGCCCGTGATTTGTTCATGTGCGACTACTGGTTTGATGACGGGTTTGTATTCCGGGCGGCTTAAACGACCATTCGGGCGGGGTTAAAAGCCCTGCCCGCATAAACAGAGAAACGATGAAACGGAAAAGCATTTATAAAATCATCCTGCGGGTGTTATTGTTCTGCCTTGTGTGGCGGCTCGCCTGCACAGCCGGAGCAATCACGGCGGTAACGGCATATCTTGTATTTCGTGCCGCCTGTTTCCTGCTCCGGGTCTGCCTGTCGGCGTTTTATGCGTTGTGCGTGGCTCTGCTTTTCCTGCTGTTGCTTTCCCTATTGAGTATATAACGAATAAAAAACAGAATATCATGCAATCATTGAACAGAAACGGGGTGAGCATCACCCAAGCACCGGGAGAGGAAAAGTTTGTAAAATACCGTCCGGTCGCATTCAAGGGACGGATATTTTACCAGTACGACTACCGCCACACGGACGGGGAACTGTTTTCCACAGTGGCTAAAACGCTGGCAGAGTGCCGCCACAGGCGGGATAAATGGATAGAAAAGAAAGAACAGGGTAATAACAGATAAATTTTAAGGGTATGAAAACGACAGAAGTAAACAAGAACCTAATCGGCAGACGTTGCGAGTGTATTTTTACGGGCATGATGGTAACGGGCGTTATTGAGGACATCGAGGAAAACAAGTATTCTGTAAACGTGAAAGTGCATTTCGATAAGCCGCAGCAGTGGGGCGATGATTTGTACACGGAAGATTGGGCATGGGGACGCAAGACGGACGAGTTCGGCACGCTGCACCATTTGCGACTGTTGGCAGACGAACCGGACTTTCAGACGATGACAGTAGTTTTCGGTGAGCCTATCAGCCAGATAGACCGCAGCGTTTTTGAAGATGTTTCCACTTGGGGTGTTTCTTCTTTGCAAGGTTGGATAAACAGCTATGAAAGTGTCAGGTTTGTAGCCATAAACGACCATACGGCGGTCATAACGGGAGAATACAACTTTGAACAGGTAAAGGTGTGGTTAGAGAAAAATATACCCATACAGAGCCTTAAAATCAGTTGATACAAAGGCGGCAGAAATGCCGCCGCTACTTTCTTTCATGAGTGCCGGAAAATAAAGTAGCCAAAGAAACCCGACCGTGTTCCCTAATAAAAAAACACCCGCCGATATTTTCGGCGGGTAGATTTTCATAACATACACATTGTGTATCAATCCATTTCTTTTCCCCATAGCTCCTTGTCTGTCGGGGCGTTTATCATTCATGCCTGAACCAAGTTATAAACAATACATGGTAAACGCTTATTCCGATAAATATCCACAGGGTCATTCCGTTTCTTCTTCGCTGCTGTCATTGTTGAACGAGAACGAAACCTGCTGCATCTGCCCGAAGCTGTCGATGATATAGATGTCAATCGTCTGCTGGTCGGTCGATGCCGATGTGTAGTAGAGCCGGAACGTTTCTTTCTCCAGCGGGTACAGGTCATTGGGCAGGAACACCGTACCGTTATCCATTTCCAGCTTTCCTTTGCCGTCAGGCTGGAAATAGCGTATCTGGTAGGTCGTAGGCTGGTAGTCGCCGCCACGCACCAGTTGGCAGCGTATTTCGGCTGTTTCGCCCACTTTCAGTTTCTTGGGCACGGGCAGCGTTTCCACCGTGAACGGGTAAGCCTGCTGAATGTCCAAGCTGTCATTACAGGCGGTTACAAGCACGAGGGCGGCCACGATGTAGCAGCCCACGATGATTTTATACATTACATTCTTCATCTACATTATTATATAGCGGTCAGTTGATAATGAATTTCAGTCCCATGCCTACCTGCGTGTGGAACTTGCCGATGTCCGAGCCGAACAGCATACGTTCCCTCGCATTGACGAGCAGCACCACCCGGTCGGTCAGGTAGGTTTCCAGTTCCAGCGTGAGCGCACCGCCGTAGATGAAACAGTCCTTGTCCAGCAGCGTAGCCCCGTCCGGCAGCAGCTTGTCGCCCCGGTTGCTGGTTTCATACCCGGCGAGAGCCGACAGCCCCAGCGAGAGGAAAAAGGTCTTTCGCCTGTCCGAAAGGAATTTCAGGTAATAGCCGCCCTCCGCCGTGAACTGTTCTACCGGAATGCGCATATCCTTGTAGTCATACTTCTTATGCAGGTATTCCCCGCCAATCACCCAGCGGTTGGCGTTCTTGGTATAAACACTGTATGCCGCCCCGAAATGGCAGGCAAAATCCGTGTCGGAGTTCCAATGTACCCCGTCTGCCATGCCCGCCGTTACCTGCAAGGCTTTCATGCCCGGCAGGTATCTTTGCGCGTGTGCCTGGTTCAAATTCAGGCACAGCGCAAAGAGTGTCATTATAAAGATGTGTTTCTTCATTCCCTACTTTATTTTCAGTTCGTTTATCACTTCGGCGTTCACGATGTCGGCATTCTCCACCCGTATGGTCTGATGCCGACCGCCGTTCTTCTCGTAAAGCTCCACCAGCAGCAGCTTGTCGTCCGGGATGGTGAACTTCGGCAGGGCGTACACCGTCCGGACGGTACTTTTCCCGGCAATCTCTATCACCTCGTTGTAGCTGCGTACCGCATCCAGTACCGTTTCCTGAATAGCCGTGCGTTTGGGCACTTTCTTATCGACAATCTTAAACTTGATGAAGTCCGTATCGAAAGGCACGTTGGAACTGTTCTTCGTCTGCGTATGCACGTAAAGCATCCCGTTATAGGTGTAAATCCCCTTGATTAAGAACTGTATGCCGAAACGCTTGCTGCCCAAGTGTCGCACTTTACGGTCATTGTTCTTGTAGATGCTCTGCATTATCAGTTTTACCAGCAGCGGGCTTTCATTTCCCAGTTCCCGGAAATAGATGTTCATGCGGGTATGCGAAAAGTCGGACGTATCTTCATTTTCCAAGAAGTCCTTCATTTCGATGTTGAGCATTTCCGGTTCACGGGCATACTTGGCGTTGAATGAATAGAAGCTGCCGTCCTCGCAGATGACGGAGAAGTTCGTTTCTCCCGGAAAGCCCTCTGTCGTGGCTTTCACCCTGATTACGTTTTCCGCACCGTCAGCCTTGCCCGCTATGATGTGGTTGCTCCCCAAATCTACATAGCGGACGGCGGAGGGGAAAATGATATGCACCGTTTTGGCGAAAGTCACTTCCACGCCGTAGGGCGTTACCATTTGTCGGTAAGGCAGCTTTCGGGTGATACCCCGGTACAAGTCGTTGCCTGCCGCATACTTCACCGTGTCGGTTTCCTGTGCGTTTGCCGCACACACGCCCAGCAGGAGGGCGCACATTACAAAAATCTGTTTCATCGTTAATTGGAAATTTTAGTGGTTTGTCAAATGATTATTGCTGTTTGGCGTAAAGCATCACCTTGTACCCGGCTTTCAGCTTCACTTTCACGGTTCGGAACTTCTTGGCAAGGTAGCCGGACGCACCCTGCATCAGCCCCCTTGTAACGTCCATCGCCACCTGTTGCCCGGCGTTCTGCGTAAAGGAAATGCTTGTACCCAGCCCGCTGCCGATATTCGCCATCGCCTCGTTGAAGGCTTCCTGCTCCATCGAGGACGGGACGGAAAGCCCCTTTTGCCCGTCCGTGTCGAACACTGCGAGTTCCACCGGGATGATGTTTCCCGCATACTCTATCGAGGACACCAGTATGTCGAGACGTTCGCCCTGTACCTTTGCCGTGCCCGCCACAAGGGTATTCTTCGGGATGACGATGCTGCCCGCCTGCATGGGTTCAAGCAGACGGAGTTTTACCGCCTGCCCGTCCGTCAGCGTCTGGTCTTGATGGATGCAGGCGGCTATCGTGTTCCTGCCCATTGCGTAGCCCGTTCCTACCGCCGTGTTGAAACCGTAGTTGCGTGGGTGGCTGTAAGCACGGATAAAATCGGCATCGCTCATGGGCTGTTGCAGCCCTGAAACGGCGTTTTCCCGTACTGCCTGCACGGACACCGTTTCCGACTTCTTTTCGATGTCGCCCACGACTGGCACTTGTGCCGCCTGCCTGTCGCCGCCTGCATATTTGGCGGCAAGCTCGTATGACTTTTCCAATAGAGCCATCTGTTCGTCAGCGGTGGGCGTGGCTTCCCGCTGACGTTCCAGCTTTTCGGTCAGTTCCGCCACCTGCCGTTTCAAGTCCTCTTTTTCCCTGTCCTCCGGTGGTGTTTCATAGAATGTGCTTAGTTGGCGGTTGATGTCCCGGTAGGCGGTCGCCGAGGAAGAAGCGCCGCCGCCCCGCACGGGCTTCGGATCTTCTTCCGGCATCAGTCCGGCTTCCGCCTGCGGTTCTTCCGTTTCATCGGCCCCTATGAAACCGAAGTCCTGAAGGGATTGTATCCTGTCCTGCCGTTTCCGGCTCATCATCGCTTGCTCGTAGGCGGTCTGCTTGTCCGCTATAATCCCGTCCTCTGCGGGCAGCGGGATGTCGGCATTGAAACCGCCTACGCTTTCCGTTTCCGCTTTCTCCTTGCCGGAGGGGGCGAATATCAGGTACATGCACCCTGCAAAGGCGAGGAACATCAGCGGGAAGACTATCATTTTCCTGCGCCGCTGCACCTCTTTCGGGGAAAGTTCCCGTTTGGGCTTCTTCTCCTTTTCGGGCTGTCTGCCCGGTTCATTTTTCTGTACTTCTTCCATATTCAGGTCTGTTTGTTAAATTGATACTGTCGTTACCATGTAGCGGGAGCTGCCGGATGTGTTCGATTTGCAGCCTTTGCCCGTCCCGTTTCCCGATGTTGTAAATGGACGAAACGGTGATATAGAGGGACAAGCCGCCGAACAGGGCGGACATCACGAGGATGACCGCCAGCCGCTTGCCCGGCGTGATACGCCCGCACAGGCGGCGCAGGCGTTCATCCGCCCAGTCCCGCACCGTTTCAATGTAATTTCGCTTCCTCTCCATAAGGCTATCGTTTAATGGTTTGCAAATCCCTGTTCTCGTCAATCGTGAACGCTTCCATGATGAAGCCGTGCGGGTTGTTGTCGCTCCGTGTGGCGTTCAGGAGCCTGCACGTGGTGACAAGGCTTCTGACCGTCAGGCTGCTTTCCCGGACAATAAGCTGCCGGGCATAGGTTCTCACCTTGTAGGGGTACTGGTTGAAGTCACATTTCACGCTGTCAATCTCCACCGTCTGGTTGATGTTGCCCGAAATGATACGGTTGTAGTAGCCCTTTTCCGACAAGTCCTTGTAGTAGTTGAACGCACTCCTGTCGGCGAGGAACAGGGAGCGTTTGATGTTTCCCTCGATGGCGTCCTTGTCGGGCGAGAGCGTGAAAAAGAGTTCGTGGAAACGCTTCACGTGCGATTTCGCTTCAATCGGTCTGTTCTGCGCCATGTCCTGCGAGAGAGCCAGCATCAGGCTCTTGCCGTTGTCGAGGACGTATATCTTCTGCCGCTGCTTTTCGGCGAAGCTGTACGAGTTCCACACGGCAAAGCCCGTGACCAGTGCGCACAGGCAGATGAATACCAGCGCAAAGAGCCGGATTTGCCGGAAGCTCGTTTCGATGTTCGTCAATGACTTGAATTCCATATTCTAAAAATTGAAGTTGGTTATTTGAGAAGTTTTCCTGCAATCTTTCCGGTTGCCGCACCTGCCGCCGCACCCGTGAGTGCGCCCGCACGTGTCAGGTTGCGGTTGTATGCAGTTGTACCCCCGGCTGACACAATCCAGCCTGCCACTGTCGGAACGGTGAAGTAGCCCACGATGCCGATAATCATAAAGATTACATACACGGTACTGCTCCCGTCCGGTATGAAGTTCGGGTCGGAAAGCTGCTCGATGTCCTTCTGGAGCATCAGTGTCTGTATGCGTGCCAGCACGCTGCTGAACAAGTCCGACACGGGAAGCCACAGGTAAATCGAGATATAGCGTGAAATCCACTGGGTCAGCGTGCTTTGGAAACCGTCATAGACGGAAAGGGCGAACGCCAGCGGACCCAGTATCGAGAGCACTATCAGGAAGAACGTGCGCAGCGTGTCGATAATCAGCCCCGCTGCCTGAAAGAGTATTTCCAGCAGTTCCCTGAACCAGTCCCGGACGGATTTCTTGATGTTGTATGCCGCCCTGTCCATGTACATGCCCGTCATGGTAACCATGTCGGAGGGCGACCAGCCCAGTTCCTCCAGTTGCCTGTCAAATTCCTCGTCCGAAGCGAGGTATGCCGTTTCCGGGCTTCGCATCAGGGCTTCGTACTCCAGCCTGTCTTTCTGTGCCCGGTACTCGTTCATGTCGAAGGTCTGCGTTTCCATAAGCTGGCTGCATCCTTTCACTATCGGCGACAGCACCGTGTTGATAGTCCCCAGCACGAACGTGGGGAAGAACATGATGCACAGCCCCAGCGCAAATGGGCGTAGAAGCGGGTACACGTCTATGGCTTCCGCCCGTGCGAGCGACTGCCATACCTTGGCGGCTACATAGAACAGCGCACCCAGCCCGGCTATCCCTTTGGCTACCCCCGTCATGTTGCCGCACAGGGGCATCATTTCGTCATACAGCACCCGCAGCACTTGGTGCAGGTTGTCAAAATCCACTGCTAACAACATAGGCATGTCCGTTTGATGTTACCAGTAGCGTTCATCCGCCGAGCCGTAGAGAGCCAGCACCCGGTCGGTGTCGTTCTTTTTCTTTGCCCGCAGGTAGGACACGGAAATGTTCTTGCGGGTGTAGTAGTTCACGAGATTGCGGTAGTTCATCAGGCTTCGGTAGGCATTGTCGATGATTGCCAGCCGTTCGGCATCCGTCAGAGACATGCCCGTGATGTTCACGACATTTTTCAAGTCCTGAAGCACGTCCGAACTCTCGTCCAGCAGCATGGCATAGCCGGAGGATATGGTCGCCAGCTCGTCCGCCGTGAAATACGGGTCGGCGAGCATGATTTGGTAGTTCCTGACGTAGATTTCGGAGATTTCCGCCACCAGTTCGATGCTTTTCTTCACCTTGATACCGCCCTTGACGACATCATGCACGGATTTGAGCGCATCGTAATAGGCTTTCCCCTGCTGGAAAATCTTCTGCGTTTCCAGAAAGCCGTTCAGGGTGTTGGCTTTCGTTCCCGCCGTTTCCACAATCTGTTTGGCGGTGTTGATGATGCCCTGAGCCAAGTTGCCGGGGTCTGACACCACCCACTGGGCGGATGCCCTGCCCATGAAGCACAGGCATACCGCCATAAGAAGAATCGTTCTTTTCATCATTTTTTGTTTTTAGGATTTGTAACACGCCTGTATTCGCCGCCGGGCAGGAGCGTTATCCGGTCGTTCCTTTTGTCGTAGGTGAACTGTATGCCGAAGCCTGTTTCAATGAACAGGCAGCCGTTCCGTTCTGTCACCGGATAAGTAGTTTCCAGTACCCTGCCCCTGACATTCGCTTTACGGATGACGGTGTATCTGCCGTCCGTTTCCGTGAGTGTGAAAGCCGGGTGTCCCCTGACGTGTACCCAGTCGCCCTGCATCCTTTCCAGTTCCTTGCTTTCACTGTCCTTACAGTCAGCCAGCAGGCAGGCGGACAGCAGCGTGTAAATCAGATTGTCCATTAATTTCATATCGTTTATTTTTAGGTGGTTGATAATCCGGGATTTCTTTTGCTCTCCGCAAGCCGTTTGACAGCCAGTTCAAGGTTGCCGCCCAGCTTGTCGGCAAGGGCGAACAGTTCCGTTTTCTCGCTTTCTTCGGTCGTGTACGTGTAATATTCCTCCAGCGAAACTTCCGTTGCGTACACCGCCGACTGCGTGCCGCCCAGCGAGAAGAACACTTCCTTGTACTTCCGTCCGGGATGGTTCGCCATGTTGATGGACAATATTTGCGAACGTTCCTTGTCGGTCAGTCCCAAGAGGTTCTGTATGCTGTCGAACTTGTTGAGATATTTCCTTTGGTCTAACAGAATCTTGCAGTCCGAATTGTTGATGATGCTCTCTTTCACGATAGGCGAGGAAATAATATCCTCCACTTCCTGCGTTACCACAATCGCTTCCCCGAAATACTTTCGGACGGTTTTGTACAAATATTTTATGTAGTCCGCCATGTTCGCCGACGCTATCGCTTTCCACGCTTCTTCAATCAGGATTAATTTTCTTATTCCCTTCAATTTGCGCATCTTGTTTATAAAGGCTTCCATGATGATGATGGTCGTTATCGGGAACAGTATCTTGTGGTCTTTGATATTGTCCAGCTCGAAGACAATAAAGCGTTTGTGCAGCAAGTCCAGTTCCTTGTCGGAGTTGAGCAGGTAGTCATACTCGCCGCCCTTGTAATAGGGTTCAAGCACGTTCAGGAAGCCGTCAATGTCAAAGTCCTTTTCCCTGACATTCTTCCGTTCAAGCTGTCGGCGGTATTCGTCCCGGACAAACTCGTAGAACGTGTTGAAGCAGGGTGTTACCGACCTGTCGCCCGTGATACGTTCGATATAGGCACTTACTGCATTGGACAACGCCACTTCTTCCGACCGCTTCGGGGCTTCATCGTCCCGCTTCCACAGGGTGAGTATAAGGGTCTTGATACTCTCTTTCTTCTCTATGTCAAATACCCCGTCCTCGACATAGAACGGGTTGAACGCTATCGGGTTCTCGTTGGTGTAGGTGAAATAAATCCCGTCCTCGCCGTGCGTGCGGTTGTGGATAAGCTGGCACAGCCCCAAATAGCTGTTGCCCGTATCTACCAGCAGCACGTGCGCCCCCTGCTCGTAATACTGGCGTACCATGTGGTTGGTGAAGAAAGACTTCCCGCTGCCGCTCGGCCCAAGTATGAACTTGTTGCGGTTGGTCGTGATGCCTTTCTTCATGGGCAGGTCTGATATGTCGATGTGCAGCGGTCGCCCGCTCACCCTGTCCACCATTTTGATGCCGAAGGGCGAAAGCGAACTCTTGTAGTTCGTTTCTTCCACGAACAGGCAGAGAGCCTGCCCCAAGAACGTGTAGAAACTTTCTTCCGCCGGGAAGTCCCCCTCGTTGCCCGGTATGCCCGCCCAAAAGAGCGTGGGCGTATCGACCGTGTTGTGGCGTGGCTTGCATTCCATCAGGGCAAGCTGGCTTCCCACATCGTTGCGTATGCGTTTGAGTTCCTCCCGGTCATCGCTCCAAGCCATGACGTTGCAGTGGCAGCGCACGGAAACAAGCCCCTTGCTGTGCGCTTCGTTCAGGTACTCGTCTATCCATTCCTTGTTTATCTGGTTGGCACGGGAGTAGCGGGAAAGCGACTGCATGTTCCGGGCGGTCTGCTCGAACGTTTTCAGGTTTTCGGCATGGTCGTCTATGAAGATGTATTGGTTATAGACGTGGTTGCACGACAGCAGCACGCCCACCGGGGCGGCGAATGACAGGCGGCAGTCGCTCCGGTCGGTGGACAGCTTTTCAAACCGTGTGTCCGTACCGACCTTTTCCGGCAAATCTTCCACGTCCGAAAGCGTGTGCAGGCACAGTATGTCGTCCCCGACACGCATTTCTTCCGGGTAAAGCCCGATGTCTTTCAGGCAGGTGGTATCTGTCTGTGAAAGCGAGAAGTATTTCTCGATGATGCCAGCCTTTCCGTCCTGCCCGGTGATTTCCGGTACTGCCAGCCGGGTAAGCGTGATAAACCCGCTGTCGTTCATGATACGCTCGAACTGTCCGACCGCTTCGATGAATTTCATAGCCGTTTCCCTGTCCGCTATCTCCTGCGGAACAATCCTGCCCCGGCAGAGGGTGGAGAAGTCGCTCTGTCGGCGGCTTCTCTCCCTTGTCGTCTTTGTCAGGAACAGGTAACAGTAATGGTTCAGGAACGGGCGTTCATTGAAGTGCCGCTCAAAACTCCGGGACAGGAAACTGAGTTCGTCCTTTCCGGTGTCGGGCTGGTAGTTCTCCGTGATGAAGAAGTCCTGCTTGTGTACTATGGAATAGTCGGGCAGTACCTTGATTGCCTTGTACCATGCCGAATGTATGGCTTCATATTCGGCACTGGTGACGGTGAACAGTTCGGGCAGTTCCACCCGGAAAGCCACCGTTATGTCGGCATCCTTTGAAATGATGCAGCCGTTCTCCACCGCCAAAAGGGGAAATTTCCTTTCCAGCGTGGTAGCCTTTAACATATTCCTCATGGTCTTTCTTCCTTCCTTTTTTTATAGGTGAATAATCTGGGTATCGCCTTTCGGCTGATGATGAAGCGGGGATGTCTTTTGCGGGCGGCAGCTTTCATCAGTCCGTGCGTGCCGTACTTGGCATTGAGCCGGAAAGTCTGCCATACGAGCAGCAGCGAAGCCGACACGATGAAACCGATACATAGCCACTGGTTCACGCCTGTCATGAACAAGACGATGAACACCACGAACACGGCGAGCAAGCCGCCCGCAAAGATGAAAAGGTACTGGCTTTTCAGCCCCTTGAACTCCACCGGCTTCCCGATACCCCTGTTTACCGGATATTCAGACATAGCCGCCGTTTTAGAGGAAGAACGAACGCAGGATAGTGGCGGCGACAATCAGGAAGATGCACGCCCCGAACCAGCTTGCGGCGGTCTTGCTGGTATCGGGGTCACCGCTTGAGAACTTGTTATACACTTTTACACCGCCAATCAAGCCGCAGACCGCCCCGATTGCGTACACCAGCTTTGTTCCGGGGTCGAAATACCCGGTTATCATGTTGGTGGCTTCGGTAATGCCCGCCTGTCCGTTACCTTGTGCGTAGGCACTTACCACAGCGGCAAGGAGAGCCGCCGACAAAAAGATTTTCTTTTTCATTGCGAATTGGATTTTAATGCCGGGACAGCGGGTGGATAGTCCGCTGCCGCACGGCGGATGAATAATTTGAAATTTTAGTGGTTGCGGCACGGATGCCGTCTGTTGGTGTCAGTATTGCCAATCAACCGTAATCACGTTGCTTCATATCGTTACTTGTTATGTTACAGATACTCGTTCATGTCGAACGCTTCGTATTCCCCGCTGGTATTGCCAGTTCCGGCGGGAGCAACCGCAGCCAGTTCCGCTTCGTTGCGTCCCAGCAGTTCCGCCACCTTTGCCAGCCCGCCGTTGATGTTCTCCACTACCGCATCGTAGAGGTTCGTCCCCTCAATCCGAGCCAGCGTCACGGCGGCTTGCCGCTGTTCCGCTTCGGTGGAGTTGTCGGCGTTCGCCGTGCGTACCGTTTCGCCCAGTTCCTCAAAGCTCACGCCCGCAGCCCTGCCCGTATCATCGTACCCGTCCATGTACCCGGATATTTCTTCGTCCTCGTAATCGGGTTCGTCATCCCCGTAGTCGGGCGTTTCGTCCGGCTGTCCGGCAGCTTGCGCCGCAAAAATAGTATCATTTTCAGCCGCTTGCGGGAGATGTCCCGATTTGTCCTGCACTGTCCCGATTAGTCCACCCTTGTAGCGGCTCTCGCCTATCAGCGTGTAGCCGTCCGCCTGACTTTCGGGAACGGTTTTATCATTTGTTCCCTTTTCGGAACGCCTGTTGTCCGCATGGCGATACCACAGCCACAGGGCGATATAATACACCAGAAGCCCGGTAAGTATGCAATAGGTTACCATAGTCAGACAGGCTTTTGGAAGTGGCTTTCGTACAAGGCGTTTATCTCGTCTTGGTACTGTTCGAAGTGCCGCAGCAGAATATTTTCCACGTAGCTGCTTACCGTCACCTTGCGCCCGCCTATCACCGTCACGATACGCATCAGTTTCTCGTGGGTGGCTCGGCTCACGTACAAGGGTTGTCGGTCTGCCAGTTCCACTTTCTGGAAGTAGGTTTCCCGGTAGTCGCCCGTGCAACCCTTGCGCCTGCGAGGTGTCGGTTTCTCCATCCGTACCGTTTCCGTTTGTTGTCCCTCTTGGGTGATGCCCGTTTCGCCGCCGGGGTTCGGTATGTTCTCCGGCTGCTTGTCCTGCTTGGCGGGGACACCCTGCGAGATAAGTTCCCGCATGAAATCCTCGTCTATTTTCGGCAGAGTGCCGTTTTGCTTTGCCATATCATTGTAATTTAATGTAATACATCATTTCTGTTATCAGTTCTTCCAAGTTGCTGCCCCTTACCAGCGGGCGGCTGGCGGGAAAGAGCGTGGAGCGGAACACCGCCTTCCTGTCCGTCATCAGTTCTTTTTTGTAGCGTTTGGTGTCAGGGATAAAGGTTTTCATCAGCGGCAGTTCCAGTTCCTTTATCGTCTTGTCATAGGCGGCATAGAGGTCGGTTTTCTCCCGACCGTCCACCATGTTCCAGAAGAGGTACAGCCCGGCAAGTCGGCAGGCTTCATTCCTCACCAGCAGCTTTTGGATAGCCACCGCAAACGACAGGCTGCTTTCAAGAACCACCTTATCGGCGGAAATCGGGGTAAAGATATAGTCCATGCCCGCAAGGGAGTTTATCACGCCCTCGCTGTTCACCGTGCCCGGCAGGTCAAAAAACACGATGTCCGGCACGTGTCCGGCTTCTGCCGTATATCCGTCAGCGGTGGCTATCGCCTTTTCGGGCGAACTGCACAGCACCGGGTAGGCTTTCTTCCCCAGACGGGTGAACTGTTCATACGCCATGCGCTTGTAATCCTCGTCCGCCCCGACCTGTTCGGCATCCCGCTTGCGCATCCCGGCAATGGAGTGTTGCGGGTAGTCGCAATCGACTACCGCCACATCGTAGCCTTTGAGGTAATAGAGGTAACTCGCCGCAAGCACGGTAAATGTGGTTTTGCCGACCCCGCCCTTCTGGGTGGAAAAGGCGACATAAAGGGGTGTTTTCTCGTTTTCCATATTGCTTCCGTTCATTATTGGTTGATATATTTGTTTATTGCTTCCAATCATTCGGGCTTTCCATATTGCAGGCTTGAAATATGGAAAGACTGCTTTATTTCAATCTTGCTTTCCTGCTTTCATTCTTTCTTGAAATCCAGCAATCACGTTTTCTTGAAATCCTGCTTTCAACCGTTCTTGCCTGATTGAAATGTGTCTTTCAATCTTGCTTTCAATCTTGAAATCTTATGCAAATAAAAGGAGAAAAAACGTCCGTTTTTAGATGTGTCCCGATTTGTCCTTTCGTGTCCCGTTTTGTCCACCAACTGCCTATTTTACAGCATTATAAATCACCGTTACTTTGCAGCGGAGTAACGAGCCGCAAGGGGTAAAGACGTGTAACGGTGCTGGTGGACGGCAGGGCTTGCCGCCTGATGCAGACCCCAATCCGTCCCGGACGGATTTTCGATTTTCGCCAGAAAATAGCAAGGTGTGTTTCGTGGCACACGAAACCGTTTTCCGTGCCTGAAAACGCCTTGCCCATTGCGGGGTAAAAACCACTCCGAAGTCGTGATTTTTTAATTCAAGGAAGTATGGAAACAAGGAAAAACAGCAAGGGCGGTCGCCCCGCCCTCCAAGACCCGGCGAAACATCGCCATGTCCTTTACCTGAACGACCGGGAGAACGCCCGCTTCCTCTCGCAGTGGGAGCAGTCGGGCGTTTCGAGCAAGTCCCGTTTCATCGCCGCACGTATCTTCGGCGAGCCGTTCCGGGTGGTGAAAGTGGACAAGTCGGCGGTCGAGTATTGCGCCCGACTGACCGAATTTTATGCACAATTCAGAGCGGTAGCGGTCAATTACAACCAAGTGGTAAAGGCTCTAAATAGTAACTTTTCGGAGAAAAAGGCACTGGCTTTTCTCTATAAATTGGAGAAAGCGACTACCGAACTGGCTATGTTGAACCGTCAGGTTATCGACCTGACAAACGAGTGCAGGGAACTATGGTTGCCAAAATAAGTACGGGAAGTTCCATGTTCGGCGCACTGGCATACAATCAGGAAAAGGTGGACAACGGGGAAGCGAAGGTGCTTTTCTCCAATAAAATGCTGTTGGACGAGGACGGGCATTCCAGCATCGGCGGGTGTATGCGCAGCTTTGAAATGCAGATGCCCGTCCATTTGTCCACCAAGAAGCCGATATTGCACATTTCCATAAACCCGCACCCGGAAGACGTGCTTTCGGACAGCCAACTTTCCGACATCGCACGGGAGTATATGCGGAAGTTGGGCTATGGCGACCAGCCTTATTTGGTCTATAAACACGAGGACATCGACCGCCACCATATCCACATCGTGGGCTTACGGGTGGACGAAAACGGCAAGCCGCTGAATGACAGGTTCGAGCACCGGAGAAGCAAGCAGATCACCCGTGAACTGGAACGGAAATACAACCTGCATCTGGCGGAGAGAAAGGAGCGTGCCGAACGCCCCGAACTTAAAAAGGTCGATTACGCAGCCGGGGACGTGAAGCACCAGATTGGCAATACCGTGAAAGCGGCTTGTTACGGCTACCGCTTCCAGTCGTTCGGGGAGTACAGGGCGTTGCTTGCCACCTGCAACGTGTGCGCCGAGGAAGTCAGGGGGGAAATAAACGGCAGACCCTATCAGGGCATTGTCTATTCCGCCACGGACGATAAGGGCGAAAAGGTGGGCAACCCGGTAAAGGCATCCCGCATCGGCAAGTCGGTAGGCTACGAAGCGGTGCTGTGCAGGATGGAAAAGTCTGGCAAGACGATTAAGGACGGGAAGCTGAAAGAGCGTACCCGGAAGATTGTCGCCGCAGCCATGCAGACCGCCCGTAACCGACAAAAGTTTGAACAGGAACTGAAACGGCAGGGCATTGACGTGGTGTTCCGGCAGAACGACAGCGGGCGCATCTATGGCGTTACGTTCATCGACCACGACAGCCGGGTGGTATTGAACGGTTCACGTTTGGGCAAGGAGTTTTCGGCGAACGTGTTCAATGACCTGTATTCGGATGTCCAAACGGGACAGACCGAAAGCGTTGCTCCGCAGCGGGGACAAGGGCAGGACTTCACGCAGCAGCCGCATACGGCGGCACGGCTTCCGGTCAGCGGACTGGGCGGGTTGTTCGGCGGATCTTCCATAGGAGAAGAACCGCCGCAGGACACCGCCGGGCAAAAGAGAAAGAAGAAAAAGAAGCGCACAAGACGCATCGAATAACTTAAAAACATACGACTATGCAACAGGAAGATGATTTGAGGGGGCTTGCAAGGGTCATGGACTTTATGCGGGCAATCAGTATTTTATTCGTGGGAATAAACGTGTACTGGTTCTGTTACTCCAGCCTGAAAGGATGGGGAGTAACCTTTGAGGTGATAGACAAGATTTTGTGGAACTTCCAGCGTACCACCGGGCTGTTCTCGTCCATGCTGTGGACGAAACTTTTTGCGGTGGTGTTTCTCGCCCTGTCGTGCATCGGGACAAAAGGGGTGAAGAACGAGAAGATAACTTGGACGAAGATACATTGCTGCCTTGCGGTGGGTTTCGTCCTGTTTTTCCTGAACTGGTGGCTGCTGGAACTGCCCTTGCCGCATACGGCGGACACGGCATTTTACATCGCCACGCTGTCTGTGGGCTATATATGCCTGCTCATGGCGGGTACATGGATGTCCCGCCTGTTGAAGAACAACCTTATGGATGATGTCTTTAACACCGAGAACGAGAGTTTCCAGCAGGAAACCCGGCTTATCGAGAACGAGTATTCGATAAACCTGCCCACCCGTTTCTATTATAAGAAGAAATGGAACAACGGGTGGATAAATGTGGTGAACCCGTTCCGTGCCAGCCTTGTGCTGGGCACGCCGGGAAGCGGAAAGTCATACGCAGTGGTAAACAATTACATAAAACAGCAAATCGAGAAGGGTTTTGCACTCTACTGTTATGATTATAAGTTTCCCGACCTGTCGGAAATAGCATATAATCATTTGCTCACGCATTTGGACGGCTACAAGGTCAAGCCCAAGTTTTACATTATCAATTTTGACGACCCACGCAGGAGCCACCGGTGCAACCCGATAAACGCCAGCTTCATGTCGGACATAGCGGACGCTTACGAAGCCAGCTACACGATAATGCTCAACCTCAATCGCAGTTGGATAACCAAGCAGGGCGACTTCTTCGTGGAAAGCCCGATTATCCTTTTGGCGGCTATCATTTGGTATTTGCGCATCTATCAGGGCGGCAGGTATTGCACGTTTCCCCATGCCATTGAACTGTTGAACAAGAAATACGCCGATGTGTTCACGATTTTGCGCAGCTATCCCGAACTGGAAAATTATCTTTCCCCGTTCGTGGACGCTTGGGAATCAGATGCCCAAGAGCAGTTGCAGGGGCAGATAGCGAGTGCCAAAATACCGCTTTCACGTATGATAAGCCCGGCACTTTACTGGGTAATGACGGGCGATGATTTCTCGCTGGATATAAACAACCCGAAAGAGCCTAAAATACTGGTTGTCGGCAACAATCCCGACCGCCAGAACATCTATTCGGCGGCACTGGGATTGTATAACAGTAGAATAGTGAAGCTGATAAACAAGAAAGGTCAGCTTAAAAGTTCAGTGATTATAGACGAGTTGCCCACTATCTATTTCCGTGGTCTTGACAACCTGATTGCGACCGCCCGAAGCAACAAGGTGGCGGTTCTGCTGGGCTTTCAGGATTACAGCCAGCTTACCCGTGACTACGGGGACAAGGAAAGCCGTGTGATACAAAATACGGTAGGCAACGTGTTCAGCGGTCAGGTGGTCGGGGAAACGGCAAAAATCCTGTCGGAGCGTTTCGGGAAGGTGTTGCAGAAACGGCAGAGCATGACAATCAACCAGCGGGAGAAGTCCACCTCGATAAGCACCCAGATGGACAGCCTGATACCTGCCAGCAAAATATCCAACCTCACGCAAGGCATGTTCGTGGGGGCGGTGGCGGACAACTTCGATGAACGGATAGAACAGAAGATTTTCCACTGTGAAATCGTGGTGGACAACGAGAAGGTGAAACGGGAAACTGCCCGTTACGTGAAGCTGCCGCAGATTATCGACTTCACCGACAAGGATGGCAACGACCGGATGCAGGAGGAAATACAAGCCAACTACGAACGCATCCGTCAGGAAGTCCGGCAGATTGTCGAAGACGAGATAACCCGTATCAAGAATGACCCGGAGCTGTGCCATTTGATTAAGGAGGAGGAAGAATAACCGATATTCTTTCCTGACACACAGTATTTTTGCTAATTTTGCAGACAAAGAAATGATTATGAATGAGAACCAAAATATAGAATGGAAAGAAAGCTGGCGGGACGACTATCTGAAATGGATATGTGGTTTTGCCAATGCCGCAGGCGGCAAGATATATATAGGCATGAATGACAGCGGGCAGGTGGTCGGTGTTGCCGATGCCAAGAAGCTGTTGGAGGACATACCGAACAAAGTCCGTGATGTGCTGGGTATCATTGTGGACGTGAACCTGTTGGACAAAGACGGGTTGGAGTATGTGGAAATTGACGTGCCGCCTTATTCGAACCCTATCAATTATAAAGGTCAATACCATTACCGCAGCGGCAGCACGAAACAGGAGTTGAAAGGTGCGGCATTGAACCGCTTTATCCTGCAACGTACAGGCAGGCATTGGGACGAGTTTCCCATAGAAAGAGCCAAAATAGAAGAACTGTCGGAAAGCGCATTGAACCGTTTCCGTAAGGAAGCGGCAAGGAGCGGACGGGTGGACGAAGGTGTTTTGAAAGATAAGACCGAACACCTGCTGCATGATTTACGTCTGATAGACGAGGACGGACATTTGAACCGTGCAGCACTGCTGCTGTTCCATCCCGATCCTGAAAGGTTTGTGTTCGGTGCATATATAAAGATTGGTTTCTTCCGGGATGACAAAGGCAATCTGGAGTTTCAGGACGAAATTCACGGTGCTTTGATGGAGCAGGTGGACAAGGCTATGGATTTGATAAAAAGCAAATACCTGATTTACCGTATCTCATACGAGGGAATTTCTCGGCGTGAAACGCCGCAGTTCCCGGTAGAAGCCATCAGGGAATCGTTGATGAATGCCGTAGCACATAAAGACTACGCCAGTGCCGTGCCCGTTCAGATTAGCGTATTTCCCGACCATATCACTTTTTGGAACGCCGGGCAGTTGCCGGAGAACTGGACTACCGAAAGGCTTTTTGAAAACCATCCATCCTCTCCATATAACCCGTTAATTGCCAACGCATTTTTCAGAAGCGGGGACATCGAAAGCTGGGGACGGGGCTACAAGCGTATCTTGGAAGCGGTCAGCGCATACAAATTGCTGCCGCCCCGACTTGAAATGTTAAGCGGTCTGATGATTACCTATTATACCGATATACGTTCTCAACTGCTGGTGCAGCGGGTGGATGAAAGGTATATTCCTGTTATAGAGTATGCAGCCAAGAACGGGCGTGTGACAAACTCGGACGTGCAGGAAATTTTGGGAGTAAGCAAACCGACAGCTTCCCGCATACTCCAGCAAATGAACGGCTGGCTGGATATGCAGGGAAAAGTGGGTAAGGGAACTTATTATACACCTAAATGGCTCACTAACGTATCACGGATATAATGCCGTTTTTTTGCAAAATGCTGATTATTAGCCGGAAGAGACATGATTAAATGGCTCATAAATGGCTCATCAAAAGAGAGTGATTGACTTCGCTCTCTTTTTTTATGCCCTTTTTAATTCTCCAATCATCAGTTGGAGATTTATCCTACCCGGACAAACCGGGACACGAAAGGACAAATCGGGACACTCATTGCCGCCTGTCAAAATATAGCATATTTAGTCGTTACCTTTGGATGGGAATAATCCCGTAACCACTAAAATTCCAATTATTTATGGCAAACAGAATGAACCCGCCCACAGAGGGGCAGGAAAAAGACGTGCTGCTGGTCTTGGATAAACAGCAGGGGAAAGTGAGTGCCGTTAAAGGTATCGACAACGAGGGCAATTTGCAGACCGTAGAACCGACCCAATCCCATAGTGGTGAGTTTATGCAGGTGGACAGGAACAGCGATGTGTTCAGCAACTTCATTTCCAATTTTTTCCGCAGGTATCAGGACACGGAGGGACTGGCTTTGTTCCGCTGCAAGGCTACGGAAGCGGAACAGGACGCAAAAGCTATCGAGGACAACCACCGCAACCCCACGCCGGAGGGCGACAGACGGGCGGAAATGTTGCGAGTTCCGAATCCCGACAATAACGGGGGCAGGCAGGACTACCGTTTCGACCCGGCTAAAATCAATTGGGAGGACTTGAAGAAAGTCGGCATTACCGCCGACACGTTGAAAAACACAAAGGATTTCGACAGGGTGATGCGTGGCTACAAATCCCGCAACACCTATACCGTTTCGGGGACGGTAGGCGGCTTCTACCTTAAACCTACCGATGTCAAGCTCTCTTTCTATCAGGCAAAGGACGGGACGGTAGTGCCTAAGCTGCACGGCGTGCAAATGGATGAAAAGCTGCTTCAACGCCCGTATAACGGGCACGAATTTTCCAAGCAGGAACAAGGCAACCTGCTGGGAACTGGCAATCTGGGCGGTATTATCCAAATCAAAGACCCGAAAAACGGGGAGCAAATCCCCGTGTTCGTCAGCCGGGACAGATACACCCATGAACTGGAGTACATGCGGGCAGACAAGTGGAAATGCCCCGATACCGTTTGTGGCGTGAAAGTAAGCCCGGAACAGAAAGCCGCTTTTGAAGCTGGGAAACCCGTCAAGATGGAAAACCTGCAATTCAAGGACGGGACGAAACGCAGTGCCTATCTTCAAGTCAGCGCAGTGGAGCGTGGCTTGGAGTTCCTGCCGAGGTCTGCCGTCCAGTTCTTGCAGCAGGGGCAGCAGCCCGCACAGCAGCAGGTCACAGGATTAAAGGACGGCAAGGGTGTGGAGTTCAACGGTCATGTGCAGCCCGGAGTACAGGGCAAATCCTCCGGCAAGGTGCAGCCGAAAGATGTTATCCCCGTTTCCGAGAGCCGGACGCAGGTAGCGGTCAATTCTGGAGGAAAGACCGATGAAGCAACCAAACAGACCAAAGAGCCGCTGAAACAGGGACAACAGAAACCCACCGCCAAGCAGAAAGAGAAACAGGAAAAAGCACAGGACAAGAGCCTGAAAACGGACAAACCCAAGAAGTCCAGAGGGATGAAAATGTAGTACCTACCATTAAAAAGTGAAGAATTATGATTGCATTGATAGCGGAAAAGCCCAGCGTGGCAAAAGACATCGCCCGGATTATCGGGGCGACACAAAGGAATGACGGGTATCTGTCCGGCAACGGGTACATGGTGACATGGGCGTTCGGGCACTTGATACAGCTTGCCATGCCCGAAGCCTACGGCGTGGCAAATTTTCGCAGGGAGAGCCTGCCCATACTTCCGTTCGATTTCCGGCTAATCCCCCGTCAGGTGAAAGCCGAGAAGGGCTACAAGGCAGACCCCGGCGTGTTGAAACAGTTGAAAGTGATTAAGGAGGTGTTCGACCAGTGCGACAGGATTATTGTCGCCACCGATGCCGGGCGTGAGGGGGAATTGATTTTCAGGTATATATTCCATTACCTGAACTGCCGCAAGCCTTTTGTTCGGCTGTGGATAAGCAGCCTTACCGACAAGGCTATCCGTGAGGGGATGGACAATTTGCAGCCGGGCGGACGTTACGATAACCTCTACCTCTCCGCCAAGTCCCGTAGTGAAGCCGACTGGCTGATAGGGATAAACGCCACCCAAGCGTTGAGCGTAGCCGCCGGACAGGGCGTGTTCTCGTTGGGCAGGGTGCAGACACCCACGCTCGTGATGATATGCAGCCGTTTTTTGGAGAACAGGAATTTTGTCCCGACCAAGTTCTGGCAGCTCAAAGCGGCGACCGCCAGCGGGGGAATAGGTTTCACCACCCAATCGACCGACAAGTGGGAACAGCAGTCCGATGCCATAGCCGCCCTGCAACGGGTAAAGGATGCCGGGCAGCTTGTGGTGAAGTCTGTTGAGAAGAAAGAAACCAGCCAAGAACCGCCCCTTTTGTACGACCTTACCACATTGCAAAAGGAAGCGAACACGAAGCTGGATTTTTCAGCGGACAAGACGCTTTCGATAGCGCAAAGCCTGTATGAAAAGAAAGTGATGTCCTATCCGAGAACCGGAAGCCGTTATATTTCGGAGGATGTTTTCGAGGAAATGCCGGAACGCATCGCACTGTTGGGACAATACCACCGCTTTGCCGGATATGCTGCCAGCTTGAACAGCAACACACTGAACCGCCGCAGCGTGAATGACGGCAAGGTAACCGACCACCATGCCTTAATCGTTACCGAGAACCTGCCCGATGAACTTTCCGAAGATGAAAGGGCGGTCTATGAACTGGTAGCCGGGCGTATGCTGGAAGCCTTTTCGGACAAATGCGTGAAAGACGTTACCACTGCTGTATTGTCCGCCGGAAATACCGATTTCACCGTAAAAGGGGCGATAATGAAAGAAGCCGGATGGCGGGCTGTGTTCAACGAACAGGAAGCAGGCGAGGACGGAGAAGCTGCCGGACTGCCACAGCTTCAGGAGGGAGAAACCTTGTTGCTCTCCGGCGTAGATCTGCTCGAAAAGCAGACCAAGCCGAAGCCGCTGCATACGGAAAGCAGCCTGCTTGCCGCAATGGAAAATGCGGGAAGGGAACTGGAGGATGCCGAATTGAAAGCCAGCCTGAAAGATGCCGGGATAGGTACGCCAGCCACTCGTGCGGCGATTATAGAAACACTGTTCGCACGCCAGTACATCGTGCGTGAGAAAAGGAATATTATACCCACAGAAAAGGGACTTGCCGTTTACAAGATTGTCAAGGACAAGAAGATTGCCGATGTCGAAATGACGGGTATGTGGGAAACCGCCCTTGCCAAGATAGAAGCGGGCTGCATGGATGCCGACACATTCAGGAAAGGCATCGAGGTCTATGCCGCCCAAATCACGGCGGAACTGCTTTCCGTACAACTGTCCATTGCCGGAGGTGAAACCTGTCCCTGTCCGAAATGTGGCAGCGGACGCATCCTGTTCTACCCGAAAGTGGCGAAATGTTCCAACGTGGACTGTACGCTTACCATATTCCGTAACAAGTGCGACAAGCAACTGACCGACAAGCAGGTTGTCGAACTGGTGACGAAGTGGAAGACCGGGTTAATCAAGGGCTTCAAGGGAAAGAACGGCAAGGTTTTCGATGCTTCGCTGGTACTGGACGAACAGTTCAATGTCGCTTTTTCATTCCCTGAAAAGAAAGGAAAGCCGAAGAAATGACTTATCTTTACCGCTGAAATTTCATTGTGATGGGTTTTAAGGCTTATGATAATTGAAATTTTAGTGGTTGCGCCCGGAGGGAAACCGGGCGCATTTTTTATATGTCCCCGTCAAACAGGTAGGTCGAACGGACAATTCCGTTTCCTAATACGTTACTTTCCGACAACTTCCACTGCGAGCCGAACGTTTCCCCGACAAAGCCGATGCCTTTGCCTACCATGACGGGAACGGTATAGATTGTCAGACTGTCCAGCAGTCCGGCTTTTACCAGCGAGGTAATCAGTTTTCCGCCACCCACCACCAGTATGTCATGCGTTTGTTTCAGTTCATAAACCTTTTGCAGCGGTTCTTCGGTCAGGAACTCCACCCCGTAGTCCGGCGTTACGTTGGTGTCGTAGTGTGACACCACAAAAGACCTCTTGCTTTTGTGCGGCCACCCGCCCCAGTGTTCAAAAATGTAGTTGTAGGTGTTCGCTCCCATGAGCAGGCAATCCGCTTCCAAGTATTGCTTGCCAATGATGTTTTTTATTTCACGGGGTAACCAGTCCAGTTCCTTGTCTAAGGTAGCTGTATGTCCGTCAAGAGATACGGCGATGTGCGCTTTTATTTGTTTCATACTATCAGGTATTTAACAGTTTGATGTCCATGTTCAACTGTCCGCCAGTACCTAAAAAAAGAAGCGTGAACTTACACTGCTCCACTACGAGGTACTGGCATACCTAAATGACGAAACAGGCAAGCCCACGCTATGACAAAGCATAGCATAGACATTGCGCTGAAAATCTCGTCATTTTTGAAAAGTGCCAGTTTTCGTAGTGAGATATTCGGCGAACGAATATGTTATATATAAAGACGAAATCACAGTCAAAGCTGTTCAATCGCCGTTATTCTCTTATGTTATTTCTGCAAATGTAATGAAAATCATTTAGAAATCATGGCATACAATAAAAAAATCCTGCCGTGTTATCACAACAGGGCAGGACACGACTAATTGAATGATGACAAAAAACACGGTCTAATCCGTGCGCTCACGAATAAGCCTGTGTATGTCGCTTGCCCGATAGTAATATTTTCCGTCCAGAAGAAGATAGGGCAATATGCCTTTCTTCCGGTAACGCTGCAAGGTCTTGACGCTCACTTTGAGCATAAAGCACAAGTCCTGATTGTCGAGCAGCTTTTCACCGTTCAGGCAGTTGTGGCTGTTCATCAGACGGTCTATCTTTTTATCCTGCATGTCGAGCCTGTCCATGATACGCTCCATCCATGCCACGAAGTTGTCATTGTCTATATACATAAGCTACCCCCGATTGAAATTAAATGAGACCTATCATAAAATAACTCTGGTTTGCCGGGTCTTTCAGGATGATTTCTTTCTCCCGCATGAAACGGATATAGTTCTTGGCTGTCCGCTCCTTGATGTCCAGTACCTGTTGCAACTGTTCGCAAAGGTCTATGTAGGTGATGTGTGTCTGCCGCCCGAAAATATCACGGGCTACACCCACCAGCTCCCTTTCCTTGCGCTTCTCTTTTTCTTCACGTGGCTTTTCGCCCCGGTACGTGTGCATCCCAGCTTTCTTGTCCCATGCGAAAAGCATCAGCGGCACGTCCAGCGGGCTTCCGTCCCTTACTTTCAGGGCTTTCACTACCGATTGCGTGGGTTCATCGTCTTTCTCGATTGACAGGATGGTAGCTGCCTTCCTTTGTAGTTCGCTTCCCAGATGTCCACGCAGCTTTAATCCGTTCGGGACAAAATGAAGCACGCAAAGTATGCAGGTGTTGTAGATACCCGCCAACCGATACAGTTCATCTATCACCGCCACGCTTTCCGCTTCATCGTTGGCACTCTTTACGAGGTCGGCGATGCCGTCAATGACAACCAACTGGATGCCGCCATACTGGTAGTAGAACTTATCCATGCTTTGTATTATGGCGTTCAACCGTTCCTTTCGGGACATTCCCGTAAGGCAGAACGCTTTCAGTTCTTCCGGCTTTTCCTTTTGCCCCGCACGTGCCAGCAGGTTGCTTACGTTCTTGAAAAGCTGTACTTCCGACTGTTCGGTATCATAGAACAAGACCGCCTTGTGCCTGTCGTTAGCGGTTATCCGTATGCCCAGCGTGTCTGTTTCCGTATCGGGAGGGCTGATACAGCCTGCCACGATTGCGGCTACATAGTTGCTCTTGCCCGTTCCCTCGCCCCCGGTGATGCCGAACAGGTTGCCTTGTGTTCCCAGTGGAACATCGCCCGCCGATATGATGACCTGTGCTTTGACGGGCGGGTTGTTGAAGTCTATCTCGCATGATTTAAGCATAATCAGTGTGTCGCTATATAGGTCGTCTAAAAATCTGATAAACAGTTTCAGGAAATCTTCACGGGTGTTACCCGCCCTGAAATAATCCGATATGTCCTTTTCCTCTTTCGTGCCCGGAAGCGGTAGAGAAAGGCGTTTCACGCCAAATTCCCCCAGCAGTCTTTCCTGCCTGCTTGAACTCTCCCTGCCTGTCTTGTCCATGTCGAAAAGCAGGACAATGTGCTTGAAACGGAACGTCAGCCGATAAACCAGCGTGGACGGTATCATTACCGTTTCACTGTTGAAGCAGATGGCATGAAAGCCATGTGCCGCCAGTGAAAGTACGTCCTTCTCGCCACCCGTGATAAACAATGTGTCACCTTTGGCGGGCAGTTGCTCCAATCCGAAACAGTAGTTTTCCCCGAAGCTGCCGCCATATAGGAAACGGGGTGTGGAAAAGGGACGGTACAGCTTAATGTACTGTTTGCCCTTGTAGCCGTACATCGGTTCTGCCGCCGATGAAATGTAGGTGTATGGCTTTCCCTCTGCCGTTTCACTGCTGTATTCCCGGAGTGAGCAGACCTTGTAATGCTCCAGCACTTCGGGAGTGATGCCGTACTGCCGCCAGTATTCCATTTCTGCGGTGGAAAATTTCTGTTCCCTGAACTGGTAAGGCTTGACAGGCTTTTCGGGCGGTTCAACAGGTGTGTTTGCCGCAATACGTTTGTCGGTAGTCTGGGATATAGGAACGGGTGTCCCGGAAGATAAGCCCAGCCCCAAGTCCCGGTCGATGGTTTCCAGTATCTCGATGAAGTCCAAAGCCCGGTTACAGTCCAGCCCTTTCAGTTGCCCCACGAGGAAAAAGCAGTCACCGCTGTAATTGTCGTTACCGAAGTCTTTCATCTTGTACATACCGCTATGGCGGTCGAAGTAGATGTTGCAGGATGCTTTTCTATCTTCGTATAAGGGATTAAGGAAATGCCTGCCTATCCGCCATTCACCCGGTAAATAATGCTTGAAAACGGATAAGCCGTTATTTGTTCGGCTTAGTATTTCTTCTTTCTTTAACATATTGATGATGGTTGGTTATCAGGTCGTTTATATATTCCTTGTCCCGTTTTATCAGGCGTTCTTCCAGCAGACGTTTTATTTCCTTGATTTTGTAGAAATAATGCCCTTTTATATCGGAATAGGAAACCAGTCCTGCCGCCCGCAGGCGTTGCAGTGTACGGTCGCTGATTTTCAGGAATGTGCATACTTCGTAACTGTCCACCCAAATTTCATCTTCATCGGGTTTGCCGGAATCCAAATGGTTGAAGATGTAATCCGCTATGGCGGTAATCTTGTTGTCAAGCTCCTTGTAGGCTTTTGACTCGAATGTTATTATTTCCATATCGCTAACTAATTGGTTCGCTGCAAAATTCGGGAGAAGAAATAACCTAAAAGTCATGGTTATATCTATCATGGTATTACTTTTTTTCAAGCTATTTTTAGGGGAGTATTGGCGTAAAAGCTCCCCGAAATGTCATTTTTCAAAGTAGATTTCACTATAAAAAGAAAGTACCATGTTGGGGAGAACATGGTACTTCTTATAGTTGAAAGTACATATAAAAAGTGTTTGAGAGAAGAATGAGGAAAGTTTACTGGTTATCAGTTACTTTCCTCATTTTGGTTAAAAGTGGCGAGGACAGACGAAGACGGGAATACGACAAGATGAGACAGAGGAACGTTACCTATCCGTAACCTATACCCCAAATGGAGAATGTTAAGGTTCGGAAGAATGAGGAAGGTTACGGATTGAATTTTAACACTCTGATTTATAGTGAGTTACTGATGAGCAACGTAAGGTTTTTGGTTACGAACCAAATTTGCGGTGTTCTGCCGTGAAATGCGTAGCAAGAAAAGACTCTTCATGTATTAATTTTGAACGCAAAAAAGAATGACGTTATGAAGAGTACATTTTCAATTATCTTCTACCTCAAAAGACAGGTAGTAAAGAAAGATGGTACTGTTCCAGTTATGGGACGTATCACAGTGGACGGAACACAGGCGCAGTTCAGTTGCAAGACAACTGCCAATCCAGATTTGTGGGACACCAAGGGCGGACGCATGATAGGTAAGAGTATGCAGGCTTTGGARGTGAACCGCAAATTGGACAAGATGCGTGTGAGTATCAGYAAGCATTATCAGGAGATTATGGACAGGGACAACTTCGTYACTGCCGACAAGGTGAAGAAYGCCTTTCTTGGYTTGGAGTATCGTTGCCATACACTGATGAAAGTCTATTYYCAAAGCCGTGATGAAATGGAAAAGCAATATAAGGCTGGCATAAAGTCTTTGAGCTCATTCACAAGATACAGAATAGGATGTGCCTATGTCGGTGAGTTCTTGCAATCGCATTATCATGTCAAGGATATTGCTTTGAAAGAGTTGTCGCTGCCTTTTATCACGGACTACGAGASTTTTCTCAGAACCGAAAAGCACTTGAAGATAAACTCTGCGATGGTGTTTGTCCGCAATCTCCGTGCAATGGTATTCCGCGCCATAGATAATGAGTGGCTTGTAAAAGACCCTTTCAGACGATATGAGTACAAGGAAGAAGAGACGACAAGGGAGTTCTTGACAAAAGAAGAGATTCGCTTGCTCATGGAAATACCAATCACCCGAAAGAAGATGAGCATGGTACGTGATTTGTTTCTGTTCTGTTGTTTCACTGGTCTCGCCTTCATAGATCTTTATAACCTGAAGGAAGAGAACATCAAAACGTTCTTTGACGATGGCGAGTGGATAATAATCCATCGACAGAAGACGGGAACTGAAGCCGACATCAAGTTGCTTGACTATCCCAAGCAGATTATGGAAAAATACCGTGGATTGTGTGAAGACGGCAGGGTGTTTCCAGTACCCAACTACAAAAGTTGTATGGATTCGCTCAAAAGACTGGGCAARAAATGYGGYATCACCAAGCCGCTGTCCTGGCACATGAGCCGTCATTCGTTCGCAACCTCGGTTTGCCTCTCCAACGGAGTYCCAATAGAAACCGTGAGTTCAATGCTTGGTCACAAGRACATAAAGACAACYCAGGTGTATGCCAARATTACCAAGGARAAATTGAGCAAAGACGTGGAAAAGTTGTCTCAGCARATWAATAACATTGAGGAATTCACGTTTGGAAATGTTTGCAACGATAATACTAACACTATAAATGGCAGAGTATGAAACGACAAGTGATAACAATACAAATATGATATGGAAGTGATTATCGCCATAGCACTTCAAATGGATACATACCAAGCCTTGTTGTTCAGACAATGGTTTATCAGTAAGGTTGTGAACCGCAAGGATTGYCAAGCAGAGCAAGTAAAACACGAGTATCCGATGATTATTGTGATGAACGGAACGATGCCAAGAGGTRCAAGTTAGAATCTCTCATCTTTTAATAAGATTCCTACACCTTTATAATATAATAGCGTACAKRGGRAACGATTTTTGTCGTTGTACCCTGTACGCTATTCTTGTTTCGCTATTATGAAGCAGTACCCTYCYCTTGTGAAACAGTGMCGTCGATTATCGGCTTGCGGTAATTACCAGTGAGAAGWGCTTGTATCTCGGATTCCGGATAGAGGGTYTTGCCACATAATATAATGTAGGGCAAGATGCCTTGYTTGCGATATTCCTGCAAGGTGCGGCGACTAAGCTTCAGGARCTCGGAGAGTTCCTTGTCGGTGAGGTATCGCTCCCCGTCCAAAGGTGGGCTGTAGGACTCGATGAATGAGGATAGCCAGTTGTTGGCTTTCTTCAAGGATTGCATGGCGGTGTCTATCGACTTGCTCTCATGCGTAAGAAGTTGGTTCATGTTCATTGTTTACAATTTGGATTAAGTGGTGAATATAARATGTGTTGGCTCGCCCAGGGTGAAGTTTTCGGCTTTGCCTTGGGCGAGTTTKGCTTTAYGCTATACCGATTTGATTCTGGCGATAAGCGGAACKATGGCTTTGACCTCTTCGGGGCAGTAATAGAATTGGCGACCTATCTGGGTATGCCCCAAGAAACGGCGGTCACGAAGTTTTTGTAAGGTGCGYTGGCTGATGCGAAGYTGCTGGCAGACCTCATGACCTGTAAGCCATTTGTTCAGACGCTTGCCGTTAGCCTTATGCTTCAGCAACTCMACTTTCTTTACCAAGGCATCGTATCTTGCCATCATCAAGTCGAATGCCTTCTTTTCCATTGTTAYTACTTCCATATTCTCTGTTTTATTGGTTCAACAAATTCGGRTGCAAAGTTAATGTGTGTATGTWGAAAAACAATGAAAATGAATAACTGTGGCAGTGCTTTTCTGGGGTTTGCCGACCGCTTGGCAAGAAAAATCAAGAAAATTATACGTGGGTCATTAATGAGTTGTTAAACGGGTATTTCKCAAATGSTTAATTTTGCCGCCGAGAAATCAAAACAGCAAAGTTTGTAACATTTAAAACGGATTTAAAATGGAAGTAATAACAATGGAAAGTTCAGCCTTTAAGATGCTGACAGAACAGATTGCCGACGTGGCAAAGTTGGTAGCTCTCATATATTCCAATGCGAGAGAAAATACCAAAAGAAGAAGCATGGAACTTGTGCTGACAAGCAGTGATGCTGCAAGAATACTTGGGATAAGCAAGCGAACCCTGCAGCGCTTGCGCTCTACCAACAGCATCGAGTACTTTATGGTGCGCGGACAATGCAGATACAGCATCAACGCTGTACAGAAATTGATTGAGGAACGAACCATTGCCAAGGAGACATGAGTATGGAAGATGGAACATTGAGACGATTGGAATTATATCTGCATGACCTGCACAAGAAGATTGACGGCATCTATGACATGCTGATGTTGAGACATGAGCGAAGCGGAGAGGACAAGGGATGCTCTGGCATCAACGAGAAGTTGCTCGACAACCAGGATCTCTGTCTTTTGTTTCAAATTTCTCCCCGTTCCCTGCAACGTTACCGCAGTCTGGGAGTGCTTCCCTACAAACGTTTGGGGCAGAAAACCTACTACACGGAAGAGGATGTGATGCAGTTTGTAGAGAATAATGTCAAAGAATTCAAGAAAGAGAATGTGGAGCATTACTTGACTCGCATTCATCAGAAATTCAAATAACAACAGTATTCACCATTAAACATTTACAATTATGGTACAAAAGAAAAAGAGTGATGAACAGGACGTGCTGGTAGTCCGTGACGAAAAGACGGGCGAGATCAGCGTCGTCGCCGGACTCAGCAGAGACGGCACACCGAAGCGAGCACCCGCCAAGGCGGAGAACACGCCCGACTTTCTGCGTTTTGACCGCAACAGTGACCTGATGGACAGTTTCTTTAGAAACTTCTTCCGCCAGTGCAAGGAGCCAAGCCGATTCGGATTCTACCGCATAGCGGCAGACCAGGTGGRAAACCTGCTTGGCGTGATGAAGGAGTTGCTGAAAGATCCGGAGGCTAACAAGGAGATYCTTTCCGCCCACAAGGTTRACACCTCCAATTATGAGAAAGAGGCAAAGCAATCGGAAGGTCAGGCGAAAGAAACCGCATCATCGGACGATGCGTCCAAGACGCAAGCTAACACAGAAAAAGAGAATGTATCATCTGAACAAACCAACGAAAAAGAGAACGACATGGAACAGAAACCAGAACAGACCGCAACCGAACAGCAGGCACAGACCGCTCCGGGTGTAAAGCAGAACCTCATTAGTGGTAACGATGTGAACCTGCAGGAACTTGGTGCCAAATATGGCATAGACTTCAACAGTATGAATGAGAAGGATATGAAAGCCCTGCTCAACTACGGCAAGACRGGGCTTGTGATWGTGAAGCCGACCTTCGGCGGTGAACAGATAGAGATACAGGCCCGTCTGTCATTCCGYAAGGACGATAACGACCAGTTGCAACTCGTGCCGCATTTCGTGCGCAACGAGCCAAAACTCGATGTCGCTTACAAAGGCTATACCTTCACTCCAGAGGACAAGAAGAACCTGTTGCAGAACGGCAACCTCGGAAAGGTWGTGGATTTCCCCGACAAGAATACAGGTGAGCTGCGTCCTCATTTCATCAGTATCGACCGTCTCACCAATGAGATTGTTGACATCCCKACCAACAAGGTGCGCATACCCGAYACCATCGGCAAGACACCTATTACCAAGGACGACAAGAGAGTGCTCTACTCAGGTATTCCGCTTCGCAAGGAGATTGAGCTTGCCAACGGGCGYAAGTTYACACCGCTGCTGCAGGTGAATGTGGAACAGCGTGGCGTGGAGTTCGTGCCTGGCAGCACAAGACAGGCGCAAGGTCAGAAACAGAATGGAGACAAGAAGCARACCGCYGACAAGCAGGAGCAGAAGGCAGAAGGTGATGCGGGCGGTCAGAAGAAGCAGCAAGATCCCAACCACTGGCTCAATGAGGAYGGGACCATCCGCCGACTCAACACCTATTTYAARAAGGAACTGACCGAGCAGCAGAAGGACGACTATGTGGCAGGCAAGACCATCGAGATCAAGGAAGTGCCCAACAAGAACGGCAGCGGTACCTATACCGCCTACGTAAAGTTCGACTTCGACAAGATGCAGCCACGTTCCTACCGCAACAATCCAGACCTCAAACAGGCAAAGGAACAGATTCCGACCAAYGAGAACAAGGTACAAGTCGCCGTCAACGAGCAGGGCAAGACCCATGAGGCGACCAAGCACACCAAGGAKCCGCTGAGTCCGGGACAGTCTGCGCCAAAGAACGAAAAGCAGCAGAAGGAACAGAACGCCGAGGRACAGAAGCCAAAGAGAAAGGCAAGAAGCGTGAARATGTAGTTGCCGCCACTTGATCCACAGAGTTAATCATCCATYATAACAACCGACATCTGCGACCGTCTATCCCACGGTTGCGGATGTCACAAAAACAACAGACAATGAAGACAATCATCGCAGAGAARCCAAGYGTAGCCAAGGAAATCGCCCACATTGTRGGAGCTGACAAGCGTGAGGAAGGCTATATGCAGGGCAATGGCTATTATGTGACATGGGCWTTCGGACATTTAGTGCAGCCTGCCATGCCGGAAACCTACGGCATGAAGGGATTCCATGCRGAGAATCTGCCTGTRATTCCCGACCCGTTCGTTCTTGTTCCCCGACAAGTCAAGACWGAGAACGGCTACAAACCAGATGCAGGTGTGCTTGCCCAGATMAARATWATCGGCAAGCTGTTTGACAGCAGTGAGCGCATTATCGTAGCAACCGATGCCGGACGTGAGGGAGAGTTGATTTTCCGATACCTCTATRCGTATCTCGGTTGCAGGAARCCTTTCGACCGTCTCTGGATCAGTTCGCTTACGGACACCGCCATCCGTGAGGGACTTCWGAACCTCASGGAYGGCAAGGAGTATGACAATCTCTATCATGCAGCCAAGGCACGAAGTGAGGCAGACTGGCTCGTCGGCATCAACGGCACACAAGCCCTGACGATAGCCGCAGGACGTGGCACCTATTCCGTAGGTCGTGTGCARACTCCRACCCTTGGCATGGTGTGCGAACGCTATTGGGAACACAAGCGTTTYGAGTCGAAACCGTTCTGGCAGGTACACTTCGGTGTGGTTGATGCAGACAGTGGCAATATACTGAAGTTCACATCWGYCAACCGMTGGACAGACAAAGCYACCGCAACCGAYATATATAATAAGGTGAAAGAWACMGGTTCTGYCATCATCACAAAGGTCGYAACCAAGCGAAAGGTGGAGAAGGCACCGCTCCTTTACGACCTYACCACCTTGCAGAAAGAAGCCAACTCCCAGCATGGCTTCACGGCAGAGCATACACTMTCCATCGCCCAGAAACTCTACGAGGCAAAGTTCATYACCTATCCAAGAACATCAAGCCGCTATATCTCGGATGATGTATTTGCCACCCTTCCCAAACTCTTCAAGAATCTGGAGAATCATTCGGAATATGGAGAAAAAGTGAAACTCTTGCCTGGCAGTGAGGACTACAGCAAGAACAGCGTGAATGCCGCCAAGGTGACCGATCACCATGCCCTGCTCATCACAGAAAATGCAGCCATTGGTCTTTTCAAGGACGAGAAGATCGTTTATGACATGATATTGTGCCGGATGATWGAAGCRTTCTCGGCAGACTGCATCAAGGRCRTCACATCAGTAWCGGCGCAAGTGGATCATGAAGTTGAGTTTGGCATCAGTGGCTCCATCATCCGACAGACTGGCTGGCGAGCGTTGTCGCTCAAGGAAAAGAACAAMAGGCAGGACAAGGATGCAGACGCAACAGAMAATGAGGTCAAGGATCAAGTCATTCCCAACTGGCAAGAAGGACAGCATATCACTYTTTCTGGCTGCACCATCACGGAGGGCAAGACCAAACCAAAGCCATTGCATACGGAATCCACRTTGCTTGCWGCAATGGAGACCGCAGGCAAAGAGATWGAAGATGATACGATGCGCCAGGCAATGAAGGACWGCGGTATWGGYACACCWGCYACACGTGCCGCCATCATCGAAACCCTGCTCAAACGAGAGTATATGGTGCGCCAGCAGAAGAAACTTGTGCCGACGGAAAAAGGACTCGCCCTGCATTCCGTGGTGAAGAACATGGCGATTGCCAATGTGGAGATGACGGGCAAATGGGAGGCGGAACTTGCCAAGATTGAACGAGGTGAAGCAAGTGCAGACGGGTTCACCCATAGTATCGAAGGTTATACCCGTGAAATCACTGCGGAATTGTTAGGTTGTGACAGACTTTTCAGCCACAAGGATTCCGGCTGCCAGTGTCCTAAATGCAAGCAAGGTACCATGCAGTTCTTCGGAAAGGTAGTAAGATGCAGCAACAAGGAGTGCGGTATGCCAGTGTTCAAGCAGGTAGCAGGAAAGTTGCTCACTGATGSCGACATCACCGAYTTGCTTACCAAGGGCAAGACCAGAACGCTCAATGGTTTYAYCAGYAAGCAAGGCAAAYCWTTCTCCGCAGCCATAGCCTTTGACGAGAATTTCAACACGAAATTCGTCTTTGCAGAGCGCAAAACARCAGAAAAGCGAGGAAATGTGAAGAGATACAAGAAATAGTTTGTACCTTTGCCACCGAAACATGGTTCATAAATGGTGTCTTKATTYAGGATGCTTTTATTTACTGTGGATTAAGTGGCGGCACTCGGAGGGATACCGAGTGCCTTTTTCTTGCTTTCAACTAACATCAACCGCCATCCACGGTTTATTATTCACCACTTAATCCATTCAACAGACARATGAACAGAAAGAAACAGGCACAGACAGAACTGTCCTATTACGGACTGTAYCTCTTGAACCACCTCAGAGAGAACCGTTTTCCACAAGCCAGCGATGCGGACTTTATCCGCGAACGTGCAGACCATGCCGCAGARGTATATGAGCAGGCACGGCGTGATGCCCTCTTTGCCGATGCGGCACAAGARCTTGCCATGKCAGCATTRCTGAAAGGTCTCCRYWTTTCCAAGTACAGCATCCTGTATGATGTTGTTGACAGTGAGTTTCCCCTGGAGGTAGCAGTAGAAGACCAGGAAGCGTTTGTCAAKMACCTCCTGCCTTTGGTTGACAACGTGTATTCCATTTACGACCTCACCGATGACGATTTTGCCCAGTCACCGGACTAYGACCAGCTCTAYACAGAGYTGACGGGAGCCGTWGCCCTTTTCATAGAGTCAAATGGCGTACAATAGAAAACAACGKCTGAACGACAACATCAAGGCGATAGAGACRGCATTCATCCTTGACAGGGAACAGCGCACGCCGACYGCCCGTGAGCGTCTCCTTCTGGAGCGTTACTGCGGATTCGGKGGATTGAAGTGCATCCTGAACCCTGCCAGGGAACTGGCGGATGCCGTCMATTGGGCAAAGTCAGACCTTGAATTGTTTGCTCCAACAGTGGAGCTGCATAGACTTATCCGTGAAAACAGCAAGAATGAAAGCGAGTACAAACAGTTGATGGACAGTCTGAAACAGTCYGTCCTYACGGCATTCTACACGCCGTCAGCCGTTACGGAGGYTCTGACGGATGTGTTGAAAGAGCATCAGATCATCCCCGAAAAGGTKCTTGAACCCTCGGCAGGYATCGGWGCCTTTGTCGATTCCGTCTTGGATAACAATCCCAAGGCAGACATTATGGCATTTGAAAAAGACCTGCTTACGGGAAAGATACTCCGCCATCTGCACCCGGAGCAGAAAGTGCGCATAGAGGGATTCGAGAAGATAGAAAAGCCTTTCAATGACTACTTCGACCTCGCCATCTCAAATATTCCSTTTGGCGATGTTGCCGTRTTTGATCCGTCYTATACAGCCATGAAAGGCATGAGGGCACTTGTCACCAGACGCATACACAACTACTTCTTTGTCAAGGCTCTTGATACGGTAAGGGACGGCGGGTTGGTTGCCTTCATCACCTCACAAGGCGTATTGAATGCCAAAAACAACAGTGCCGCGCGTTTTATGATGCTCTATCATGCWGATCTCGTGTCAGCGATTCGTCTTCCCAACRACCTGTTCACGGAAAATGCCAAYACGGAAGTGGGCAGTGACCTCATCATYCTSCAGAAAAAYASCCAAAAGGAGTCGCTGCGAGGAGACGACAACCTGCTTGACACTGTYTATAATGACGAGAACCGCATTCCGACAAACAACTACTTTCTGGAGCATCCGGAACGCATTATCCATACAACRGCAAAGTTGGATACTGACCCGTTCGGCAAACCTGCAATGATATACACGCATGAGGATGGTGTGGAAGGCATTGCAGAGGATTTGCRAAAGATGCTCCATGAAGACTTTAAGAAGAACCTCAATTTGAACCGATACTTGGGRATAGAGGAAACAAWGKCTGAGGAAGTTAAGGAGGTTGAAGAAACAGAAAAGATAGAAAAAACAGAGAAGATRAAGCCTTCCATTGAGGAAAAGCAGARCGATACGGTAGTATCCTTGCAAAAGCAGGAAAAGCCTACTGATGATGCTGAGCTATCCCAAAAGTCCAATCATCAGCAGCCACCAGTCCAAATGACGCTGTTTGACCTTTGGGGAATGGAAGAAGAAAACCGTCTGACTGTCCATGCTACGAAGAAGAAAGCAGAGGTAACAGTGGGTGCTGCCGCCAAGAAAGTGTCAAGGAAGAGAGCAAGTCCGTTGGTAAAAAGCGTCAATCCGACTTTTGAAGTTGTGACAAAGCCTGTGGAAAAAGAAGAAAAGCCTTCGTTGACAGATGCAAAAGAGCAGGAAACAACACAGGAGGCAAAACCAATCCTGCCTGGTGATGAACCATACGCAAGCATCTCTTGGGAAGAGAATCCGCCAATCAACGGCTTTTACGAGATGATGATGACCATGGCTCCCGAAGACAGGGTGATGCTGCGCCAAAAGGCGGAACTGCACCGTCAGGAACAACTCAAGGCTTTGGGCGTTGAAGATACGCTTGATCCGAAGTTCAAGCCGCCGATGGAACCGATAGAAGTTCTCAAAGTTCAAATCGGGCATGGACAGTCGAAAGGGAATGAGACAAAAGAAGATTCCAAGACTCAGAGCCCATTGAAAGAAACAAATCATGAGCGGGAACAACAAAAAGAGCAAGAAAGAAAGCGGGAAGAGCNCTGAGGAAGTTAAGGAGGTTGAAGAAACAGAAAAGATAGAAAAAACAGAGAAGATAAAGCCTTCCATTGAGGAAAAGCAGAGCGATACGGTAGTATCCTTGCAAAAGCAGGAAAAGCCTACTGATGATGCAGAGCTATCCCAAAAATCCAATCATCATCAGCCACCAGTGCAAATGACGCTGTTTGACCTTTGGGGAATGGAAGAAGAAAACCGTCAGGCTGTCCATTCTACGAAGAAGAAAGCAGAGGTAACAGTGGGTGCTGTCGCCAAGAAAGTGTCAAGGAAGAAAGCAAGTCCGTTGGTAAAAAGCGTCAATCCGACTTTTGAAGTTGTGACAAAGCCTGTGGAAAAAGAAGAAAAGCCTTCGTTGACAGATGCAAAAGAGCAGGAAACAGCACAGGAGACAAAACCAATCCTGTCTGGGGATGAGCCATACGCAAGCATCTCTTGGGAAGAGAATCCGCCAATCAACGGCTTTTACGAGATGATGATGACCATGGCTCCCGAAGACAGGGTGCTGCTGCGCCAAAAGGCGGAACAGCACCGTCAGGAACAACTCAAGGCTCTGGGCGTTGAAGATACGCTTGATCCGAAGTTCAAACCACCGATGGAACCGATAGAAGTTCTCAAAGYTCAAATCGGGCATGGACAGTCGAAAGGGAATGAGMCAAAAGAAGATTCCAAGACTCAGAGCMCATTGAAAGAAACAAATCATGAGCGGGAACAACAAAAAGAGCAAGAAAGAAAGCGGGAAGAGCWGGCAAGGAAGAAAGAGGATGCWATGAAGCCCCGTCCATTTGATGAGAAACTGGAAAGTTTTCATCGTGAGGGTTCTATGGTGCTCGACTCTGCCAGAAAYATCGGTGTATTGAAAGACCTTACCAAGTATGRTGCTACCTTCATGCCGTTGGATCTGAATATGGAGCAGAAAGAAAAGGCWGTCYTGTATATCGCCCTCCGTGATGCCTATCAGAAACTTTAYACCTATGAAGCGGAAGAACAGACGGAAAACAAGCAGATGCGTGAGAGTCTGAATGTCTATTATGAYGCTTTCTTCATCCGCTTCGGCAACCTCAATGCCAAGCAGAACGTGAAGTTCATCCTYATGGATGCCTCAGGGCGCGACATGCTGTCGTTGGAACGGGTRGAAAACGGRCAGTTCACAAARTCRGACATCTTCGACCACCCGGTCTCTTTTTCGCTTGACGAGGTCAGYCATGTSGATTCWCCAGAGGAAGCGCTCACYGCCTCGCTCAACAAGTTCGGCCGTATCGACTTGCCGTATATGACWGAATTATCGGATATGCYGGAACAGGAACTGACGGAAGCRCTTAAAGGGCGCATCTATTACAATCCGCTCATAGACGGCTACGAGATAGCCGACCGCTTCATTGCTGGYAATGTMATAGAGAAAGCGGARCGTATAGAAGAATGGCTGAAGGAAAATCCCGACCATGCAATCGTGAGRGAGTCGTTGGAAGCCTTGAAGGCAAGCATTCCCGAACCGATAGCCTTTGAGGAYYTGGACTTCAACTTCGGTGAGCGTTGGATWCCTACAGGTGTGTATTCCGCTTACATGAGCCACCTMTTCAATACACAGGTCAGCATCGTCTATTCCGACAGCATGGACGAATATTCKGCAAAATGCAGTATGAAGACCATGGCCATCACGGATGAGTATATGGTGAAGGGATATTACCGCCACTATGACGGCATGAGTCTTCTGAAACATGCCCTGCACAACACTTGTCCCGAGTCGTTGGAAGCCTTGAAGGCAAGCATTCCCGAACCGATAGCCTTTGAGGATTTGGACTTCAACTTCGGTGAGCGTTGGATTCCTACAGGTGTGTATTCCGCTTACATGAGCCACCTATTCAATACACAGGTCAGCATCGTCTATTCCGACAGCATGGACGAATATTCKGCAAAATGCAGTATGAAGACCATGGCCATCACGGATGAGTATATGGTGAAGGGATATTACCGCCACTATGACGGCATGAGTCTTCTGAAACATGCCCTGCACAACACTTGTCCCGACATGATGAAGAGCATCGGTGAGGAYGARMACGGCAACGACATCAAGGTGCGTGACAGCGAGGGCATACAGCTTGCCAATGCCAAGATTGACGAAATCCGCAACGGGTTCACTGAATGGCTGGAGGAGCAGTCTGACTCCTTTAAGGAACGCTTGACMACRATGTACAACCGGAAGTTCAACTGCTTCGTGCGTCCGAAGTATGACGGTTCTCACCAGACCTTCCCCGGYYTGGATCTGAAAGCCCTTGGCGGAAAGTATGGTGTCAAGAGTGTGTACCCAAGTCAGAAGGACTGTGTATGGATGCTTTTGCAGAACGGCGGCGGGATATGTGACCAYGMSGTRGGWACWGGCAAGACCCTCATCATGTGCATGGCTGCGCATGAGATGAAACGTCTCGGTATAGCTCACAAGCCRATGATTATCGGGCTGAAAGCCAATGTCGCGGAGATAGCTGCCACCTATCAGACAGCTTATCCCCATGCGAGGATACTCTATGCCTCGGAGAAGGAYTTTTCCACCAAGAACCGTGTCAGTTTCTTCAACAACATCAAGAACAACGACTATGACTGYGTAATCATGTCGCATGACCARTTCGGGAAGATACCGCAATCGCCAGAACTCCARCGGCAGATATTGCAGGCKGAGCTTGATACCGTGGAGGAAAACTTGGAAGTGATACGCACGCAGGGCAAAGACGTGTCRMGGGGAATGCTCAAAGGCTTRGAAAAGCGAAAGCAGAAYCTGGAGGTGAAGTTGCAGAAGATAGCCTACAGCATCGAGCAGCGCACCGATGATGTRGTGGACTTCCGYATGATGGGCATCGACCACTTGTTTGTGGACGAGAGYCACCAGTTCAAGAACCTCATGTTCAAYACCCGTCACGACCGTGTGGCAGGACTCGGCAACAGCGAGGGAAGCCAGAAGGCACTCAACATGCTCTTTGCTATCCGTACCATACAGGAGCGGACAGGCAGAGATCTGGGAGCGACATTCCTGTCRGGAACAACTATCAGTAACTCACTGACTGAGTTGTATCTGCTYTTCAAGTACCTGCGYCCCAAKGAACTGGAGCGTCAGGACATCCGCTGYTTCGATGCGTGGGCGGCAATCTTCGCCAAGAARACTACCGACTTCGAGTTTAACGTCACCAACAACATCGTRCAGAAGGARCGTTTCCGATACTTCATCAAGGTACCGGAGCTTGCTGCYTTCTACAACGAGATAACCGACTATCGCACGGCGGAGGCGGTTGGYGTGGACAGACCWSAGAAGAACGAGATCCTTCATAAYATACCRCCGACACCCGAGCAGGAGGACTTCATCCAAAAGCTGATGGAGTTTGCCAAGACGGGYGATGCCACCATCCTCGGCAGACTGCCMCTGTCGGAAACGGAAGAGAAGGCAAARATGCTCATAGCCACRGACTATGCCCGAAAGATGGCRCTYGACATGCGCATGATAGACCMGACTTGTGAGGACCATCCCGACAACAAGGCGAGCCATTGYGCCAAGATGATAGCGGACTATTACAAACGCTATGACAATCACAAGGGSACGCAGTTCGTATTCTCAGAYYTGGGAACATACCGACCKGGCGAATGGAACGTGTATTCWGAAATCAAGCGTAAGCTGATAGAGGATTACGGCATACCGTCGTCTGAAATCCGCTTCATTCAGGARTGCAAGAAYGAGAGRGCAAGAAAGGCGGTGATAGCAGCCATGAACGAGGGTTCRGTACGAGTATTGTTCGGCTCCACATCYATGTTRGGTACAGGYGTAAAYGCACAAAAAMGGTGTGTKGCKATTCATCATTKSGACACACCSTGGCGWCCRTCAGAYYTKGMACARCGYRAYGGTCGAGGYGTKCGTGCYGGCAACGAGATTGCCAARMTSTATGCCGACAAYAAGGTGGATGTCATCATCTATGCGGTGGAAAAGTCGCTTGACTCGTACAAGTTTAACCTCCTGCAYTGCAAGCAGACTTTTATCTCGCAGTTGAAAAGCGGAGCCTTGGGRGCGAGAACCATTGACGAGGGAGCGATGGACGAGAAATCGGGYATGAATTTTTCMGAGTATATGGCTATTCTCTCCGGAAATACCGACTTGCTTGACAAGGCGAAGYTGGAGAAGAAGGTTGCTTCTCTGGAGGGTGAGCGCARATCGTTTAACAAGGGYAAGCGTGAYTCAGAAACAAAATTGCAGTCAAAGACGGCAGAGCTGGGYAACAACAAAGCCTCTCTCAAGGGAATGACCGAGGACTACGGCAAGTTTATGGGCAAAGCCARGAAAGACAAGGACGGCAACATCCTCAACCTCATCACTCTTGATGGTGTGGAGTCCACGAACTTAGAGGTTATAGGAAAGCATCTGCAAATGTTGGCGGAGAAAGAGACAACTGGCGGACAATACAAGCGGATTGGAGAAATCTACGGATTCCCTGTCAAGATTGTCAGCGAGACAAGTTTCGAGAATGGTCTTCCATTTGTTGACAACCGCTTTTTTGTCGAGGGCAATTACAAGTACCAGTACAACTACGGTCAYATTGCCAAGTCGGACCCGATAGCAGCGGCAAACAACTTTCTGAATGCCYTRCAGAAGATACCRAGCTACATTGARCAGTATGATTCAAGRTGCAAGGCTTTGGAAAAGGAAATACCGCAACTGGAAGAGATAGCTGGCAAGACTTGGAAGAAAGAGGAAGAACTGAAARGTCTKAAAGCGGAACTGGCGGCRTTGGAYAGAAAAATACAGTTAGAATTGGCACCACCACAGGAGCAAGATACTGCWGAAAAACACGAAACAAAGAATATAGWAACAGAACAAAGCATAGTTGGAAAACAAGCACGCTCCGTCTGTCGGTTATGACRCCTAATTATATATAGGGGTATCTTGATGTTTTTATCATAATAAGATACCCCTGTTTTTTACATGAAATCTCAAAYTTGTRAACATAACCCCATCATAAAAAAATGAATAGCAAGTATTCCTGCTGAGTTTATCAAATCAGGRCCATTGTTGTTGATGAYGACTCTACCATCAGCTCATATATACCTTTCCGACACAAGCATATATTGTTTTCATTTGTACTCCG
>NZ_LT556043.1 GCF_900079775.1 Leyella lascolaii
CTCTCCGCAGTCGGCTCAACCCTCATCACTTTGGTGGCTTGGTTGGGATATATGGCTCTCTGCATGGTCGGTGAAGTCATATTGGGAATTGTGAAGTTCATCTTCGGCATCATCATTTCCATTCTTTCTATGGTGGTACTGATTGGAACATTCATTTGGTTATTAACACTTTAAAGTACAAGCGATATGAACAGAAGCATTGAAGCGATACCTACATGGGCACTCTGCTACATCATCAATGGCGATGCAAGCGGACTGACTGACGAGGAAATCCGTATGGTGGACGAAGCCATGCGCAAGAACAATATTGAGATAGTAAGTCCAAGATACAACGAGGACATGTGCACAGAACCTTACTTCAGCCGTTATCCGTTTTTCGGACTGCCTACAGAAGTTGAGGACTGCGACATCATCTATCATGAGTAACAACCCCTTTAACAACATCAGATATGAACACTACAGAATATTTCAAGAGAACCATACAAGCCTATTTGGAGGAGCGAGCAATGGAGGACGAACTCTTTGCAGCCAAGTATGACAACCCCGACAAGAACATAGACGATTGCGTCACCTATATCCTTAATTGGGTACAGAAGAGCGGTTGCAACGGCTTTTGCGATGACGAGATATATGGGCAAGCCATCCACTACTACGAGGAGAAGGACATCGAGGTAGGAAAACCATTGAACTGCCAAGTGTCTGTTAACCA
>NZ_LT556044.1:0-1247 GCF_900079775.1 Leyella lascolaii
CCTTCCGATTGCTTTGCCTCTTTCTCATAATTGGAGGTGTCAACCTTGTGGGCGGAAAGGATCTCCTTGTTAGCCTCCGGATCTTTCAGCAACTCCTTCATCACGCCAAGCAGGTTTCCCACCTGGTCTGCCGCTATGCGGTAGAATCCGAATCGGCTTGGCTCCTTGCACTGGCGGTAGAAGTTTCTAAAGAAACTGTCCATCATATCGCTGTTGCGGTCGAAACGCAGGAAGTCGGGCGTGTTCTCCGCCTTGGCGGGCGCTCGCTTCGGTGTGCCGTCCCTGCCGAGTCCGGCGACGACGCTGATCTCGCCCGTCTTCTCGTCACGGACTACCAGCACGTCCTGTTCATCACTCTTTTTCTTTTGTACCATAATCGTAAAATTTTAATGGTGAATACTGTTGTTATTTGAATTTCTGATGAATGCGAGTCAAGTAATGCTCCACATTCTCTTTCTTGAATTCTTTGACATTATTCTCTACAAACTGCATCACATCCTCTTCCGTGTAGTATGTTTTCTGCCCCAAACGCTTGTAGGGAAGCACTCCCAGACTGCGATAGCGTTGAAGGGAACGAGGGGATATTTGAAATAAGAGGCAGAGATCTTGGTTGTCGAGCAATTTTTCATTGATGGCAGAACTTCCTTTTTGCTCCGTCTCTCGTTCGTGTCTCAACATCAGCATGTCGTAGATGCCGTCTATCTTTTTGTGTAGGTCATGGAGATATAACTCCAGTTTTCTCAATGTTCCATCTTCCATGCTCATGTTTCCTTTGCTATTGTTCGTTCCTCAACCATTCTTTCTATGGCTTCAACTTGGTATCGGCATTGATTGCCAATTTTAATAAAATCAATGCGGTTCTCTGAGCGCATTCGCTGCAAGGTGCGCTTGCTCACACCAAGCATCTTAGCTGCATCGTCATTGGTCAACATCGGCTTCAATCCCTTACCCGTCAAGTTCTCTTGAAATGCCATTTTTGCCAATCGCACGTACTGGACTATTTCTGTCAACTGTTCTGTCAGCTTTTTGAAGGCTGCACTTTCCATTGTTATTACTTCCATTCTAATTCCGTTTGAAATGTTATGTAATTCGTTGTTTTTATTTCTCGGCGGCAAAATTAACCATTTGCGAAATACCCGTTTAACAACTCATTAATGACCCACGTATAATTTTCTTGATTTTTCTTGCCAAGCGGTCGGCAAACCCCAGAAAAGCACTGCCACAGTTATTCATTTTCATTGTTTTTC
>NZ_LT556044.1:1348-159313 GCF_900079775.1 Leyella lascolaii
ACTCCGTTGGAGAGGCAAACCGAGGTTGCGAACGAATGACGGCTCATGTGCCAGGACAGCGGCTTGGTGATACCACATTTTTTGCCCAGTCTTTTGAGCGAATCCATACAACTTTTGTAGTTGGGTACAGGAAACACCCTACCGTCTTCACACAATCCACGGTATTTTTCCATAATCTGCTTGGGATAATCAAGCAACTTGATGTTGGCTTCCGTTCCTGTCTTCTGTCGATGGATAACGATCCATTCACCTTCATCGAAAAATTCCTTGATGTTCTCTTCCTTCAAGTTGTACAGATCAATGAAAGCGAGACCTGTAAAACAGCAGAACAGGAACAAGTCACGCACCATACTCATCTTCTTTCTTGTGATAGGTGTTTCCATCAACAGGTGAATCTCTTCTTTGCTCAGAAACTCTCTTGTGGTCTCTTCTTCCTTGTACTCATATCGTCTGAATGGGTCTTTTACGAGCCACTCATTATCTATGGCGCGGAATACCATTGCACGGAGATTGCGGACAAACACCATCGCAGAGTTTATCTTCAAGTGCTTTTCGGTTCTGAGAAAANAAATCTGGATTGGCAGTTGTCTTGCAACTGAACTGCGCCTGTGTTCCGTCCACTGTGATACGTCCCATAACTGGAACAGTACCATCTTTCTTTACTACCTGTCTTTTGAGGTAGAAGATAATTGAAAATGTACTCTTCATAACGTCATTCTTTTTTGCGTTCAAAATTAATACATGAAGAGTCTTTTCTTGCTACGCATTTCACGGCAGAACACGGCAAATTTGGTTCGTAACCAAAAATCTTACGTTGCTCATCAGTAACTCACTATAAATCAGAGTGTTCAAATTCAATTCGTAACCTTCCTCATTCTTCCGAACCTCAACATTTCCCATTTGGGGTATAGGTTACGGATAGGTAACGTTCCTCTGTCTCAACTTGTCGTATTCCCGTCTTCGTCTGTCCTCGCCACTTTTAACCAAAATGAGGAAAGTAACTGATAACCAGTAAACTTTCCTCATTCTTCTCTCAAACACTTTTTATATGTACTTTCATGATGCGGAACGGTACGTTTGACAAGGCGGAAAAGGCTTTCTGAGAGTATTGAACATGCCATTTGGGAATATGGTATAACAGCCGTGAGGGGATAGTAATCAGGAAACGAGGCATCGGAAGGGCTAATAATCCGATGTAATGACGTGTCGAGTGGTGAAAAATACGAATTATGATGAAATGCTATAATAATAAAACACTTGTAAGATAGCAAATGTTGCCATATGCCGTTTCTATTTTGTAAAAAAATAATGTAAAGATTTTTTACCTTTCGTTCTGCATAAATATGCATTCTGATGAATATGAGTGTTCGTATAAAAATTGGACCGTCGCCATTATATATGTCAAGGCTGGTGGGTAGCAAGGCATAACACCGCTATGCATATGCTTACATGCGCTTTCACGCTTTTTATGTCTATACAGCATTGCAGCCACCATACTGTTTCCCGATTTTCTCTGATGCAGTGCGCTTGTTATTCTATAAAATAAGGAGTGCATGCGCCTTACATCATTGCGAAAGGTGTATGTGGGTAGGCTGGGGAATAGTTGTGAAAGTGTGGTCCACGGACACTTGGCATTTCTGATTAACGTGCAGAAGAAAATGTTGCATTACAGTTGTTTTTAATGGTGTGTTTTTCGGTGGGATGACAATAAATATCCGAGGCTTTAGTCACATCAATCGGTATGTCTGACAGTATGCATTCTGCTGAAATGATGTGTCTTTTTCTTGTGTGCTTCCTATAATTTATACCTTGTAATCTTCTCTATATCAATACATTTTCTTTACAAGTCGGATGTGCTGCACAGTATGATTAAACATAAATAAATATTTTTTTTGTTATTATGAATTATTCGGATATTTATTATTAACTTTGCACGTTGAAATCAGTAGTGTACACTTTCGTGTTATAGAAATTATTCTATTACGCACTAAAAAAATAACATGAATACGATTTGTCTTCGAATACAAAAACGTAATATTTTATATATTTTATGTATTTTATCTTGTTAATTACCGTTTTAATAACGGCTGTTTTCTTGGTAGTAGCGGCCTACGTGATTGCAAAACTCATAGGTCCTCGTACATTTAATAAGGTAAAGGGTGAGCCCTTTGAGTGCGGTATTCCGACCCATGGCTCGTCATGGATACCGGTACATGTAGGCTACTATCTTTTTGCCATTCTGTTCCTGATTTTTGATGTTGAGACAGTGTTTCTTTATCCTTGGGCAGTAGTGGTGAAGGACTTCGGTGCCATGGCACTGGTAAGTATCGGGTTCTTCTTGTTGGTACTTGTATTTGGCTTGGCTTATGCTTGGCGGAAAGGAGCATTGGAATGGAAGTAAAGAAACCGGTCATTAAGAGTATTCCTTATTCGGAATTCAAGGACAATGAGTCTCTGGAGAAAATCGTGCAGGAGCTTCATGAAGGAGGCGTGAATGTAGTTACGGGTTCTCTGGACCAGATGATCAATTGGGGACGTAGCAACTCGTTGTGGTCTTTAACCTTTGCAACAAGCTGTTGCGGTATTGAGTTTATGGCTGTAGGTTGTGCCAGATATGATTTCGCGAGATTCGGTTTTGAAGTCACACGTAACTCACCGCGTCAGGCAGATTTGATTATGTGTGCCGGCACAATAACAAACAAGATGGCGCCGGTGTTCAAACGTCTGTACGACCAGATGGCTGAGCCTAAATATGTGGTTGCTGTAGGCGGTTGTGCCATTTCCGGAGGACCGTTCAAGAGCAGTTATCATGTTGTGAAGGGCATCAATGAAATAGTGCCGGTGGATGTGTATGTTCCGGGTTGCCCTCCGCGTCCTGAGGCTATTCTTTATGGAATGATGCAGCTTCAGAGGAAGGTGAAGGTTGAGAAATTCTTCGGTGGTGTAAACCGAAAGGAACACAAGCCAATAATAGTTGACGGGAAAATAGACAAGTCCATGTTAAACGACTTTGCTCCTGACGATACGGGCAAGGACAGCAATATATAATAAAGGAAGGATATGAAATTAGAACATAAACTTTTTGAACTTAAAGATTTTGCCGTACAAATGGCAAAACTTAGAAACGAGAAGCATTTCGACTTCCTTGTGACGATTGTCGGAGAGGATTTCGGTGAGGAAGGACTCGGATGTGTATATATTCTTGAGAATACAAAGAATTATGAGCGCATTAGTGTGAAGGTTGTAAACCCTGACCGTGAAAACGCATACATTCCTACTGTAAGCCACCTTTGGAAGGCTGCCGATTTCCTTGAACGTGAGGTTTTCGATTTTTATGGCATAAAGTTCCTCGGCCATAAGGATATGCGCCGTCTTTATCTTCGCTCAGACTTTAAAGGCTATCCTTTCCGTAAGGATTATGACATGAGTCCTGAAAACAATACATATACGCTTGAAGACGACCCTGAGACAGATTATACCGTAGAATTCAATATCGATGAAAACGGCAAGATAAAGGAGACATATCATAAGCTGTTTACAGATGACGACTATGTAATCAATATCGGTCCTCAGCATCCGGCAACACATGGTGTGCTTCGTTTGCAGACCATTCTTGACGGAGAGGTTATACGTAAGGTGTATCCACATTGCGGATATATACATCGCGGTATAGAGAAAATGTGCGAAAGCTACACATATCCTCAGACGCTGGCTTTGACAGATAGGCTTGACTATCTTTCGGCTATGATGAACCGGCATGCGCTTGTCTCTGTGATAGAAGAGGCAATGGGCGTGGAACTGAGCGAGCGTATAATGTATATCCGCACTATAATGGATGAGCTCCAACGTCTGGATTCGCATTTGCTGTTCTATGCATGTTGTGCACAGGATTTAGGTGCGCTTACGGCATTTATCTATGGAATGCGCGACCGCGAGCAGGTTCTTAATGTAATGGAAGAGACCACCGGAGGCCGTCTGATTCAGAATTATTATAGAATAGGCGGATGCTACGCGGACATAGACCCCAACTTTGTAAGTAATGTCAAAAAGCTTTGTGCATATATAAAACCGATGTTCAAAGAATATAATGACATTTTTACAGGAAATGTTATTCTTCACAACCGTTTTGTAGGCGTAGGAAAACTGTCGCTTGACAGTGCTGTTTCTTATGGATGTACCGGTGGTACGGGCCGCGCATGCGGATGGCACAATGATGTGAGAAAGCATCATCCGTATGACATGTATGGAAAAGTGGATTTCGATGAGATTGTCCTTAACAATGGCGACTGCTTCGATCGTTATATGGTTCGTATGAAAGAAATGGAGCAGAGCGTGAGAATCATCGAACAGCTTATTGACAACATACCGGCAGGTGATTTTTACATAAAACAGAAACCTATTATACGTGTGCCGGAAGGTCAATGGTATAAGTCTGTTGAAGGAAGCCGTGGTGAGATTGGCGTATATCTTGACAGCCGCGGTGACAAGAGTCCCTACCGTTTGAAATTCCGTCCTATGGGATTGCCGCTGGTGTCAGCTCTTGATGAGATGTTGCAGGGAGAGAAAATTGCGGATCTTATTTCAGTAGGAGCAACACTTGATTATGTGATACCGGATATCGACAGATAACTAATAAATAATAAATCATTTTATAGAAATGTTTGATTTTAGTATAGTTACAACATGGTTTGACAGTCTTCTGCGCGACACGTTAGGATTGGGCAGTTTTCTGTCTGTCCTGATTGAGTGCGTGCTTGTCGGCTTGTTCATACTCATTGCATATGCGCTGCTGGCTATAGTACTGATATTTATGGAGCGTAAGGTGTGTGCATATTTCCAGTGCCGTCTCGGTCCGATGCGTGTGGGACCTTGGGGAGTATTCCAGGTATTTGCCGACGTTGTGAAAATGCTTATAAAGGAAATATTCTTTGTTGATAAGGCAGACAAACTGCTTTATGCCATCGCACCGTTCCTTGTACTCATAGGAAGTGTGGGAGCTTTTGCGTTCATGCCTTGGAATAAAGGCGCTCATATATTGGATTTTAACCTCGGAGTATTTTTACTGACAGCTATATCAAGTATAGGTGTTGTGGGTATATTCCTTGCCGGATGGAGCTCGAACAACAAGTATAGCGTTGTGTCCGCGATGCGTGGTGCAGTGCAGTTGATTTCATATGAAATGTCTCTTTGCCTGTGTCTCATTACCGCAGTAGTACTTACCGGTACCATGCAGCTGTCTGGCATAATTGAGGCACAGGAGAATGGCTGGCTTATATTCCGTGGGCATATACCGGCGATAATCGCGTTTATAGTGTTCCTCATTGCAGGAAACGCGGAGGCAAACCGTGGTCCGTTCGACCTTGCAGAGGCAGAGAGTGAGCTTACCGCAGGTTATCATACAGAATATTCGGGAATGGGATTCGGATTTTTCTATCTCGCAGAATATCTGAATATGTTCATAATCGCAGGTCTTGCTGCAACGATATTCCTCGGAGGATGGATGCCTTTGCATATTGCCGGACTTGACGGGTTCAATGCTGTAATGGATTATATCCCGGGTATAGTGTGGTTCCTTGCCAAAGCATTCCTTATTGTTTGGATTATGCTGTGGATTAAATGGTCTTTCCCGCGTCTGAGAATCGACCAGATTCTGAAACTGGAATGGAAGTATCTTATGCCTTTGGCACTTCTCAATCTGGTTATTATGACATTGGTGGTAGCATTCGGACTTCACTTTTGATATAAATAGTGTATTATTTTATAACATTCGTTGACTATCAAAGAAATGGAAAATAGTAAAACATACATTGGAGAGGTTAAGGATGCAATTAAATCCCTGCTCACCGGTATGGGTGTGACCTGGAAGGAATATTTCACAAAAAAGGTCACCGAACAATATCCGGAAAACAGAAAGACGACATTGCATGTCTCTCAAAGACATCGTGGCAGACTTGTAATGCCACATGACGCTAACGGCAATAATAAATGTGTAGCATGTACGTTGTGCGAGAAGGCTTGTCCGAACGGCACTATAAAGATAACCACGGAGATGGTGACAGATGAAGAGGGCAAAAAGAAACGCCGTCTCGTTGATTACCAGTACGATTTGGGTGATTGTATGTTCTGTGAGTTGTGTGTACAGGCATGTCCTCATGATGCGATTATATTTACCAACGATTTTGAGAATTCTACATTCAGCCGCGATTCATTGGTGCTGCATCTTGACAAGGAAAAAACATATAATCCGTCGTTACCCAATATTATAGATGGCGGTGCTGAGTTTGAGATAGGAAAATTTAATACAAAGAAATAGGAGGAGACGTAAAAATGGCTAATATGGTAATGTTTATAATTCTTGCTGTCTTCATCCTTGGCTCAGCTTTGGTATGTGTTACGACAAAGAGAATAATGAGAGCGGCAACATTCCTGTTGTTTGTGCTTTTTGGTGTCGCAGGTCTTTATTTCCTGCTTGATTATACATTCTTGGGTGCAGCTCAGATATCTGTGTATGCCGGAGGTGTAACCATTATTTATATTTTTGCAATTCAGCTTGTCAGCAAACATACCCTTCAGGGCTTGTCCGAAAAATTGCGTGGAAAACGTGTGATATGCGGAGGATTGCTTTCTATAGCAGGGTTTGCTACGGTTGTTGCCGTTTTATTAAAGAACAAGTTCATATCTATGGCTGCGCAGTTGCCAGACACGGAAATACCTATGGACCAGATAGGTCATACTCTAATGGGAGCAGACAAGTATCAGTATGTACTTCCGTTTGAGTTTATATCTGTATTCTTGCTGGCATGTATTATCGGAGGCATAGTAATTTCAAGAAAGGAGAAGTAATCATGGTACCGGTAGAATATTATTTTGTGCTTTCCGCACTGCTGTTTTTTATTGGCGTATTCGGGTTTGTCACAAGACGTAACCTTATTGCCATGCTGATATCTATTGAGTTGATACTCAATTCTGTTGATATAAACTTTGCAGCATTCAACAGAATGCTTTATCCCGGACAAATGGAAGGAATGTTTTTTACATTGTTTTCTATAGGTGTGTCTGCGGCAGAGTCAGCAGTAGCTATTGCAATCATTATTAATGTTTATCGCAATTTCCATAGTGATCAGGTAAACAGTATTGAAAACATGAAATTTTAAGTGTTATGGATTATAGTTATGTATATCTGATACTTTTATTGCCTGCATTGTCATTCATCTTGCTTGGACTTGCAGGAATGAAGATGTCTCATAAATTAGCTGGAATTATCGGTACGTGTTCTTTGGCAGTAGTTACTGTTCTTTCATATTACACAGCCATTGAATATTTCCTTGTTGTAGGACGTGAGGCTTCAAGCGGACTGTATCCGACAGTTACGGCGTTTGATTTCACATGGTTGAAATTCAGCGAACTGTTGACGTTCAACATCGGTTTCAGACTGACGCCTATTTCTGTTATGATGCTTATCGTAATATCCACTGTCAGCCTGATGGTACACATATATTCATTCGGATATATGCATGGAGAAAAAGGTTTTCAGCGTTATTATGCGTTCTTGAGTCTTTTCTCAATGTCGATGTTGGGACTGGTCGTAGCTACGAATATATTCCAAATGTATCTGTTCTGGGAGCTTGTCGGTGTGTCTTCGTATCTTCTCATCGGATTCTATTATCCTTTGCATGCTGCGGTGGCAGCCTCGAAGAAGGCTTTTATCGTGACACGATTCGCTGACTTGTTCTTCCTTATAGGAATATTATTTTACAGCTTCTATGTCGGTACGTTCAATTATGATCTGACAACAATGACTCCGGAACAAGCCGAAGCACTTCATAATTCGGCATGGATCATTCCTACATCGTTGTTCCTGATGTTCATAGGAGGTGCCGGAAAGAGTGCCATGTTCCCGTTACACATATGGTTGCCTGACGCAATGGAAGGACCTACCCCCGTCTCAGCACTGATACATGCCGCAACGATGGTTGTCGCCGGAGTTTATCTTGTGGCAAGCCTTTTCCCTATTTTTGTGGAGTTCGCACCACAGGCGCTGCATGTGATTGCTTATATTGCGGCGTTCACCGCTTTTTATGCAGCAGCAGTGGCTTGTTGCCAAAGCGACATCAAGAGAGTTCTGGCATTCTCTACAATATCACAAATAGGTTTCATGCTTGTAGCCTTGGGTGTTTGCATGCCTGATCCGGAAATAGGAAAAGTTGCTATGACAGAAGAATATGCGGATGTAAATGGGTTGGGATACATGGCAGGTATGTATCATCTGTTTACTCACGCCATGTTCAAGGCATGTCTGTTCCTCGGAGCCGGATGCATTATACATGCGGTACATTCAAATGAGAAGAAATTCATGGGAGGATTGCGCAAATATATGCCTGTCACACATTTGACATTCCTGATTTCGTGTCTTGCGATAGCCGGAATACCTTTCTTCTCCGGGTTCTGTTCTAAGGATGAGATTCTAGTAGCTTGCTATAATTTCTCTATGCCTATGGGGATTATAATGAGTGGTATTGCTGCGATGACAGCATTCTATATGTTCCGGCTTTATTACGTTATTTTCTGGGGAGAAAGCTATTATGAGACACATAAGTCTGAGGGTGCGCATGCTCCCCACGAGGCTCCTCTGACAATGACTGTTCCGCTTATTGTCCTGTCAGTTATAACTCTGTTGATTGGCATAACAGGAACATTACATATATTTGAATTCGGAGAATATGTCTCTGCTAATGGAATCGGATTCGCAACTCACACTAATTGGACTGTTGCAGGAGTAAGCACCGTACTTGCTCTTTGCGGTATCGGTCTTGCTACATTTATGTATAAAGGTGCTAAAACACCTGTTGCGGATATGCTCGCCAAAAAGTTCCCGCGTCTGCATGAGGCTGCTTACCGCCGTTTCTATATGGATGAAGTCTGGATGTTTGTGACACATAAGATAATATTCCGTTGTGTTTCTACACCTTTGGCATGGTTTGACCGTCATGTTGTTGACGGAACTATGAACTTTATGGCTTGGGCAGCAAATGCCGGTGGAGAAAGCATACGCAGTTGGCAGAGCGGTGATGTAAGACAGTATGCCGTATGGTTCCTGACCGGAACAGTCGCTCTGACTCTGATTTTGTTGTGTTTGTAAGTAACACTCCGGTTTCATTAAATGAAAATATAGTCAATACTTAGATAATAAATAAAGATGAATATATTAAGTTTATTTGTTGTAATACCATTACTGATGTTATTGGGTTTGTGGATATCACGAAACCTGAATCAGGTACGTGGTGTGATGGTGGCTGGCTCATCGTGTCTGTTGCTGCTTTCTGTTTGGCTGACCATTACGTTCATTCAGATGCGTAGTGCGGGTGAAACGGCACCGATGCTGTTTACATATAGCATTCCTTGGTTTAAGCCATTGAATATTGCATATTCCATAGGAGTAGACGGAATCTCGGTCGTCATGCTTCTGTTGTCAAGTATCATTGTCTTTACAGGAACATTCGCTTCATGGCAGCTCAAACCGCTCACAAAGGAGTATTTTCTGTGGTTCACGTTGCTGTCTACAGGAGTGTTCGGCTTCTTCATATGTACAGATATGTTTGCAATGTTTGTATTCTATGAGGTTGCGCTTATCCCGATGTATCTGTTGATAGGAGTATGGGGTAGTGGTCCTAAGGAATATGCTGCAATGAAGCTTACGCTTATGCTCATGGGTGGCTCCGCACTTCTTATAATAGGTATACTCGGCATATATTATTTCAGCGGTGCTACTACGATGAACATCATGGAAATAGCAGCTATGAACAATATTCCGGCTAATGTTCAGAAAGTATTCTTCCCGTTTGTATTTGTAGGATTCGGTGTACTTGGAGCTTTGTTCCCGTTTCATACATGGTCACCGGATGGTCATGCGTCTGCCCCGACAGCTGTTTCAATGCTGCATGCGGGTGTGTTGATGAAACTTGGTGGATATGGTTGTTTCCGTATAGCAATGTTTCTCTTGCCGGATGCTGCCCGTGAACTTGCTTGGATATTTATCATACTTACAACAATATCCGTGGTTTATGGCGCACTCTCCGCATGTGTACAGACAGACTTGAAATACATCAATGCTTATTCGTCAGTGTCTCACTGCGGTCTGGTGCTTTTCGCACTTCTTATGATGACGCAGACAGCTTGCACAGGAGCTATCCTTCAGATGCTTTCTCATGGTTTGATGACAGCGCTTTTCTTTGCTCTTATCGGTATGATATATGGGCGTACGCATACACGCGACATCCGTAAACTGGGTGGTTTGATGAAGATTATGCCATTCCTTAGTGTCGGCTATGTCATTGCCGGTCTTGCAAACCTCGGATTGCCGGGCTTTTCCGGATTCATCGCAGAAATGACAATCTTTGTAGGTTCATTTGCAAATAACGATATGTTCCATCGTACGGCAACGATTATCGCATGTACCAGTATAGTTGTGACTGCCGTTTATATACTCCGTGTTGTTGGTAAGATTCTTTACCAGAAAGTGGCAGATCCTCATTATCTTGAACTTACGGATGCCACATGGGATGAGCGCGTGGCTGTATGCTGCCTGATATTCTGCGTCGCCGGTCTGGGTATTGCTCCTTTGTGGGCAAGTGACGTTATCAGTGGTTCTGTAGGTCCTATTATTGAGCATATCCATTCATTATCAGCAATTGCAACATTATAATAAATAGTCAAAAATGGGTTATAGTCAATTTCTAAATATGGTTCCGGAAGTCACATTGGTGGCTATCCTGATAATCGTTTTTATTGCAGACTTCATATCATCACGCAATAATAACAGGACGTGGTTTAATCCGCTTGTATGTATACTGATGCTCATACAGGTTGTAGCCACAATTCTTTCACCAGATAGTGGAACTGCTTTCGGAGAAATGTATGTAACAACAGCTGCTGCCAATGTGATGAAAGTCATCCTCGCTGCAGGTACTCTGATTGTGCTGATTCAGAGTCGTTTATGGCTCAATCGTGAAGATGTACGCAATAGAGAAGGGGAGTTCTACATGCTCGTGCTGTCCACTTTGCTTGGAATGAACGTAATGATGAGCTCCGGTCATTTCCTGCTGTTCTTCTTAGGACTTGAGATGGCGTCGGTACCTATGGCATGTATGGTTGCCTTTGACAAATATCGTCGCAATTCTGCCGAAGGTGCTGCAAAGTTCATACTTACAGCTACATTCTCAAGTGGAGTGATGCTCTATGGCATATCTTTTATATATGGAAGCACAGGAACTTTATATTTTGCAGATGTTGCAGCAGCTTTGAGTTCTTCAGAGAATGTTGCGATGAACATAATGGGTCTGGTATTCTTCTTTAGTGGTCTTGGTTTCAAGATAAGTCTTGTTCCATTCCATTTCTGGACAGCGGATGCATATCAGGGAGCCCCGACATCAGTTACCGGTTATCTGAGTGTAATATCCAAAGGCGCTGCTGCTTTCACACTTATGGTTATTTTGGTAAAAGCATTCGCACCTATGATTGAATATTGGCAGTATATGCTTTATATAGTAATTGTACTCAGTATAACAGTTGCCAATCTTTTTGCAATACGGCAGAGCGAGCTTAAGCGTTTCATGGCATTCAGTTCAATATCTCAGGCTGGATATATAATGCTGGCGGTTTGTGGTGACAATGCGATGGCAATGTCATCGCTCATGTTCTACGTGCTGGTCTATGTTGTTGCCAATATGAGCGTATTCACGGTAATCGGTGTTGTAGAGCAGAAGAATGGCGGCACAACAGAAATGTCAAGTTACAACGGATTATATCAAACCAATCCGAAGCTTTCTTTCCTGATGACGCTGGCGTTGTTTTCTCTCGCCGGTATTCCTCCTTTTGCAGGAATGTTCAGCAAGTTCTTCGTGTTTATGGCAGCAGCACAGTCAGGTACAGTGTGGGCTTATCTTGTTGTATTCATTGCTCTTATAAATACGGTTATAAGTCTTTATTATTATCTGCTTATAGTAAAAGCAATGTATATCAATAAGACTGACGCTCCATTGCCTGCATTTAAGAGTGATTGCAATACAAAGCTTGCTCTTGCATTGTGTACAATAGGCATTTTAGTCTTTGGAGTATTCAGCTTCTTCTATGATTGGATTGCTCAGACTGTTGGATAAAAGATACTGTTAGCTTAAATAAGAGATTGCATCATAGAGTTAAGTTTCTCAATGGTGCAATCTTTTGTTTTATCATATAGGAAAAGGGGCTAAACCTGATTCTATTATATATTATAATGTGAAGGTCATATCTTTTCTTATATATTTAAGTGATAATGTTATTATGCTTACTCTGCCATTCTGTCATATGATGCATGTGATAGATACATGCTATACAAGCAATGCTGACAGTCAATTTAAACATTTGTAAATTTTACTTTTCCTGAATTTAATAGCCGTTAATATGTTAAATTGTAGTGTTAAAATGGAATAAAGATGTGGTCATAATTTCATTTGTCACAATTTTTGCTCATATATTTGCACACAATTAGAAGAGAAAATTAAAGTTATAAATAAATTAATTAATCAGTGAAAAGATGAAAAAGTATTCCAAGTATTTAATAGTCGCTATGTGCGTCATTGCTGTGGCATTCTCTGCAGGTTCATTTATACGAGTTAATGCTGCCTGTTCATCAACTTCTGCTTCCGCACCCGGTCAGCCGGTAGATCTTACATATGCAGCGGAAAAATCTTTGCCATCAGTCGTGCATATCTTAAATACGCGCAACAGCAAAGTCCAGACTGTGGAAGTGGAAAGTGATCCTTTCAGTGATTTCTTCTCCGATCCGTTCGGTTTCTTTGGAAATCCGCAGGGGGGAGGTACGCAGAAGCGTCAGATACGAACCCCGAAAAGTCAGGGAAGTGGTTCAGGAGTAATCATCTCGTCAGACGGTTATATCGTAACGAATAACCATGTTGTAGAAGGAGCGGATGAACTTACTGTTACCCTTAATGACAACAAGGAATATTCTGCCCGTATCATAGGAACTGATAAAAGTACTGATTTGGCTCTCATAAAAATTGAGGGTAGTGGTTTCCCTGCAATAACAATAGCAAACAGTGATGATATAAAGGTCGGTGAATGGGTTCTTGCTGTAGGTAATCCTTTCAACCTTACAAACACAGTAACTGCTGGTATTGTTAGTGCCAAGAGCCGTTCTCTGTATGTAAATACAAAAGGTGTAGAATCCTTTATACAAACCGATGCCGCAATTAACAGAGGAAATTCTGGAGGTGCGCTTGTAAATACAAGAGGTGAACTTATCGGCATCAATGCAATGTTGTATTCAGAAACAGGCTCATACAGTGGTTATGGGTTTGCAATTCCTACATCAATTATGAATAAAGTCGTTGATGACCTCAAGAAATATGGTACGGTTCAGCGTGCTGTAATAGGAATCAGTGGAACGGATGTCAAGAGATATATTGACGCTCAGAAGGAAGAGGGTAACGAGTTGGAGCTTGGTACGATGGAAGGAATATATGTTGACTCGGTAACTGATGGAAGTGCTGCAGCTGAAATGGGACTCAAACATGGTGATGTCATTACAGCTATTGATGGTAAACAAGTCAAGAAAATGGCAGAGCTTCAGGAAGTGTTGGCAACAAAACGTCCGGGAGACAAGGTCACCATCAGCTATCTGCGTGACAAGAAAAAATATTCTAAGAACGCAACATTAAAGAATGAACAGGGAAATACCGGAGTTGTTAAGAAAATAGATCTTGACATACTTGGAGGTAATTTCAGGGAAATATCAACTTCTCAGAAACGGCAGTATAATATAGGTAACGGTCTGGAAGTAATCAAGGTGAATAATGGAAAACTTAAGGAAGCGGGAATAAACAAAGGCTTTATCATACAGAAAGTCAATGATTTTGCTGTAAAATCAATCGAGGATTTACAGCAGATAGTAAAGGAGGCTTCGACAAGTAAAGACCCGGTATTGTACATTCAGGGAATTTATCCTACAGGTAAGAAAGCTTATTTCGCCGTTCCTTTGCAGGAAGATTGATTTGACATGATATTTAACAACAGAGTATGTGGTGATTCATAATTTCACCGCATACTCTTTTCTTTCTTAATTGGAACAAGAAATATTTGCCATTCTAAAATTTATTTGTTAAATTTGCAGCGTTACACACTTAAAAAGTCATCCTTGATGAGACAACTAAAAATCACAAAATCAATTACCAACCGGGAAAGTGCTTCACTGGATAAATATTTGCAGGAAATAGGACATGAAGAACTTATCTCGGTAGAAGAAGAGGCAGAACTGTCGCGCCGGATAAAAAATGGGGACAAGAAGGCTTTGGAAAAACTAACAAAAGCCAACTTGCGATTTGTTGTATCTGTAGCGAAACAATATCAGAATCAAGGACTCAGTTTGCCGGATTTGATAAACGAAGGTAATCTGGGATTGATTAAGGCTGCAGAAAAATTCGATGAAACAAGAGGATTTAAATTCATATCATATGCCGTGTGGTGGATACGGCAGAGTATATTGCAGGCAATTGCAGAACAAAGTCGTATAGTCCGACTTCCACTGAATCAGATTGGCTCTGTGAACAAAATAAACCGTGTGCTGAATAAGTTTGAACAGGAAAACGAACGGCATCCAAGTATTGATGAAATAGCGGAAAAGGTGGATATTCCAGAAGACAAGATTATAGATGCAATGCAGATGAATAAGCGTCAGATCTCTGTTGATGCGCCTCTCGCTGACAGCGATAATACGAGCTACATTGATATTCTGCCAAACAATTTGTCCACGAATACAGATAATAACCTTGTTCTACAGTCATTACGTGATGAGATTGCATGTGCGCTTAATGCATTGAATGAGCGCGAAAAGAATGTAATTGAGGCATACTTCGGAATTAACCAGCCTGAATGTACATTAGAGGAAATCGGTCAAAAATATGGGCTGACCCGAGAACGTGTAAGGCAAATCCGAGAAAAGGCCATAAGGAAGTTGCGCCAAAACACAAAGAATAAAATTTTAAAAACATATCTTGGACAATAAAGAAAACAATATGAGAAACAAATTTATATATTTGGGGATTTTGTTTATTTTATTTTTCGTATTAACCATTAATGCAGCAAATAAGCGCACAAAACTCTATATGTACGGAGTTGTTACATCATTTAATGATTCAACAATATACTTTACGGATATTATGGAGATAGACTCTGTCTGGGTAGACAGTAAAACAGGATTCCTATACAGCAGAAATAACTATTCGTATCAGTTGCGTAATTACATGAGAAATAAGGGAGTGGCATATCCGACATGCGTAACTTCCTATGCAAAAAAGAGAAAAGACATTGAGAAGAAGTATTCCAAGCTAAAGAAGAAATATATAAACAGCAAAGCTCTTAATATAAAATATATTCCGGCAAATGAGTTCAGGTATATACCTATAGTACCGGACGATGTGGCTGCTGAGGAAAAAGAAGAAAGTAAATAATAAATATTATAATCTTTTTTTATTGAATAAATATGGAAGAGAACATTCATTATTATAGAATAGCAGAATATTATATAAAAATAAGTTTCAAAAAGTCTGATATTAATAATGAATATCTTCTTCCTTCTTTCTCTCCGTTCAAAACAGAGACAGCATGTGAAGAACCTTTTTTTGAGCTTACTGTAGATGATTCTATTATCCCAATAGATAAAGATAATCTTGAAAAAATAGGAGATTTTGATACCGGTAATGGAATTATCTCTGTATGTAAAAGCAAAGATGCATCTGGCACATACCAATATATCATAAATAACATAAATGGACACAACTGCTGTCTTCTTCAAGCCTACAATGATTTCTCATATTGTAGATGCGCCCTAAATGGCAATACTAACATGAGAATGTTTGGCTTGAATAATGCACTTATGATTGTATTCGCTTTCAAAGGAAGCTTTAACAATACTCTTCTAATACATGCTTCGACTGTATGCCATAAAAATTACGCCTACGCATTTATCGCAAAGAGCGGAACCGGGAAAAGCACCCATTCCTCATTATGGCTCAGGTATATTCCCGAATGTGAGCTCATTAATGATGATAATCCTATTATAAGGATTATAGACGGAATACCATATTTATATGGAAGTCCGTGGAGTGGAAAAACTCCATGTTATCGTAACATAAAAGTTAAACTTGGTGGAATAACACGGATTGATAGAGCTGAGCGTAATAGTATAAATAAATTGTCGCCAACAGAAGCGTTTGCTTCGTTATTGCCATCATGTTCAACAATGAAATGGGATAAAGTTATATTTGGAAATATATGTTCTACCATTTCATTACTTATAGAAAGAACAAATATATACACACTTCATTGTTTACCAGATAAAGAGGCTGCAGTAATATGCCACAGGACAATTTCGAAATAAAGGAAAAATATTATTCAAATAATGTTTTCATTCCTGATGTTGTTAAAATAATGGAAGAAGGACATACTGTAACATTGAAGTTACGGGGATTTAGCATGAGACCATTCTTGGAGGATAACAGAGACAAAGCACTTCTGACTAAAGCCCGTAATCTGAAACGTGGCGATGTCGTCCTTGCAGAAATAGCTCCAAGAGTGTATGTCCTCCATAGAATTATTAAGATTGAGTCAGACAATGTTGTTTTACGTGGTGACGGAAATTTGAATTGCGAGTACTGTAAGATTGATGATGTGAAAGGATTCGCCATCGGTTTTTACAGAAAAGGAAGCTCCAGGCTTGATAAAACCAATGGATGGAAATGGATTGTCTATTCTTTTTTCTGGACAAGACTTATTCCTGTAAGACGTTATTTGCTTGCAATTTACAGAAGATGCAGAAAACTACAATGATTGTGATTTCATGTGACAGACTTTATTTTAATAATGTACAGTGAAGCAGTATTTTAAGAATATAAGAAATTACAGTGCCTGCCATCATTGTCTGTATTTGATGGCAGGCATTTTATTTTCACAGCATGTTCACCATTATTATACAGCCTCTACGATGCCTGGCGTCAATCCATTGCTTCACAAGATTATTCGCGTCTTTTAGTGCAGTTTCTTTATCTACATCATACTGATTCGTAAGTAATTCAGCCAGATATTCAGCATCAAAATCCTTATCTTGTATTTCTTTCCACAGATAAGCAGAGCTTTCATTCATACTTATAATATTGCAGAAATCTATATTCTCTTTACCTTCTGCAACGATTATGTATTCACCGCAAACCTCTCTCAAATTAAAATCTTTCTTTATTCTCATCTTCTAATGATTAATTTTATTGTTTAAAACTAAAATGGAACAGCGTCAAGACTGTCTGAAGGTAATGGATCAAAAGAATCAACACCACCATTTACTTTACTTCCAATAATCTCTGCGTCAAACGGTGCGTCCGCCTTATTGTATGACTTATCCGGATCCTGAAATCTGGTAAATTCTCCACGGAATTTTAAAAGCACATCCCCTGTCGCGCCTTTTCTGTGCTTGGCAATTATTATTTGCGCCATTCCTCGTAAATCGTTACCTTTATCGTCTTCGACAATATGATAATACTCTGGTCTGTGAACGAATAGAACCATATCTGCGTCCTGCTCTATAGCTCCTGATTCTCGCAAATCGCTCAATTGCGGTCTTTTTCCGTCAAGACCCTCTCGATTCTCTACGGTACGGTTCAATTGTGAAAGAGCCAGAATAGGAATGTCAAGTTCCTTTGCCAATCCTTTCAATGATTGGGATATTTTAGAGACTTCTTCCTGTCGGCTTCCAAATCTCATGCCACTTGCATTCATCAATTGCAGATAGTCAATCATTATAATTTTAACTCCTTTTTCTCTTACGAGTCGTCTTGCCTTTGTCCGCAATTCGAATATGGATAATCCTGCAGTGTCATCGATATATAAAGGAGCGCCTTGTAGCCTTCGTATGTTTTTGTCAAGCCTTTCCCATTCATCAGGAGACAGCTGTCCGTTTAACATTTTGTTTCCAGGTATTTCGCATACGTTTGAAATAAGCCTGTTCACCAATTGCACATTATTCATTTCCAAAGAAAAGAAGGCAATGGGAGTCTGATAGTCAACAGCAATATTTTTCGCCAATGAAAGTGCAAATGAGGTCTTACCCATCGCAGGACGTCCTGCGATAATAATCAAATCGGAATTTTGCCATCCACTTGTTTTCTCATCCAACTTTGCAAATCCTGTCGGTACACCGGTAAGACCTCCACTGTTTGCCGATGCTTTTTGGAGTATTTCAACGGCTTTTGTAATGACCGGATCTATTTGAACATAGTCTTTTTTCATGTTTCTTTGAGACAACTCAAACAGACTACCTTCAGCCTCCTGCATCAGTTCATTTATGTCTACAGTCTCATCAAAAGCTTTCGTCTCAATGTTGCTCGCAAATGAAATCAACTGCCTTGCCAGAAATTTCTGTGCCAATATGCGGGCATGATATTCTATATGAGCAGACGATGCGACGTGAGAACTTAGCTCTATTATATAAGCCGGACCTCCGACATCCTCCAAGGTTCCCTCTCTTTTAAGTTCCTCCGTAACACTCATTATATCAACGGGATATTCATTCATATTTAAAGAACGGATTGCCGTAAATATTTTCTTGTTACGAGGCTCGTAAAATGTATCCGGATTCAGAATTTCCGATATGACAGAAAACGCGTCTTTGTCAATCATCAGTGCTCCTAAAACAACCTTCTCTACATCCAATGCCTGTGGTTGTAAGTGTCCGTATGTGCTGTCAAATGATGACTTGGACTTGGATTTGTTCTTATTTATCTTTTCGTTATTTGAGCTCTTTTCGGGCATACTGTATAAATTAGAATATGAGCACTATATGATTTTTATAAATCCTTGATATCCAGATATGATAGTTCCTTACTTTATAATATTCTGTTATTCTCCGGAAATACTATTGTCGGTGAGAATGTTTTGGCTTCATTAAAGTCCATCAACGCGTACGAAATGATAATTATTGTGTCTCCTACAATCACCTTTCTTGCTGCGGCGCCATTTAGACATATACATCCGCTTCCTCGTTCACCTTTAATGATATATGTTTCAAAACGCTCTCCATTATTGTTATCCACAATTTGAACTTTCTCACCTTCAATCATGTTTGCAGCATCCATAAGATCCTCATCTATGGTTATACTGCCCATATAATTTAAGTTAGCCTCTGTTACTTTTACACAATGTAATTTCGACTTCAAAACTTCTATCATCATGTCTTTTATCCCTTATATGCTATGTGATCAATAAGTCTTATCGGCGTTCTGCCGCAAAATACAGTTATACAACCGGAAATGCCCTGACAGTCATCCCATTTGGCTACATCCTCAAGCGTATCATTGTTTACTATTGAGAAATATTCAACTTTTAATTCCGGATAAGTGTTTATGCTATTTACAACGAAATCATGTGTTTCCTGAACACTATGACTGGTCGCATATGAAACGCTTTCCTTTAATACACGATATATGTTTGATGCCACATCGCGCTCCTCCGCTGTAAGAAGAGCGTTTCTTGAACTCATTGCAAGTCCGCTTTCCTCCCTTATAAGCTCGCATTCAACAATCTTGATTTTCAATCCAAGACTCTTCACAAGTTGCTTTATCACTGCAATTTGCTGCCAGTCTTTCTCTCCAAAATATGCCGCATCGGGCTTTGTTATGTAGAATAATCTGGAAACCACCTGACACACGCCATTGAAATGTCCGGGGCGATGCGCACCTTCCATAACTGATGTAACCGGAGGAAAGTCAAACCTGCGCTTATCCGGAACAGGATACATTTCTTTCACTGTAGGAGCGAAGACATAGTCGGCTCCACACTTTTCCAACAGCTCACAATCGGCATCCAGATTTTGCGGATAACGCTCAAGGTCTTTCTTATCGTTAAATTGTGTCGGATTTAAGAAAACAGATACAATTGTGACGTCGTTTTCTGCAATACTGCGCTTTACAAGCGAAACATGTCCGTCGTGAAGTGCTCCCATTGTAGGGACCAAACCAACCGATTGTCCCTTTTTGCGAACTTCAAACAATTCATTCTGGAGTTCAACAATCTTTTTACATAACTTCATGCTAATTTATGCTTTACACAATAATGATGTATGTTGCCTTTGCAAAATAACAACATTTTTCTTAAACAAGAAAGAATAAATCTGAAAATATACCAATTAATCAATTAATAATGGCGTATTTTCTTAATATATCATGATATATGAAGTTTTTTTAGTATCTTTGCGAAAATATGCATGAGAGTGAGCGCATGTCGTTTCTTAAACTCATGTTTTTACATATAAAATTCAAAGCATGGCAAATAAAATCTTATTTATCAACCAGGAAATCTATCCTTATGTTCCTAAGTCCGAGATGTCCTGCATGGGGCGTGACCTTTCAAACAAAATGCAGGAGAACGGTTATGAGATTCGTACGTTTATGCCCAAGTGGGGGAATATAAATGAACGCAGAGGACAGTTGCACGAGGTGATACGTCTTTCTGGTATGAACCTGATTATTGACGATACGGATCATCCTCTTATAATAAAGGTCGCATCAATACCGCAGACAAGATTGCAGGTATATTTTATTGATAACGATGATTTCTTCATGAAGCGCCAAATGGCATGTGATGAATCCGGCAAAGAATATGAAGATAATGGTGAAAGGGCTGTTTTTTTTGCAAGAGGTGTGCTGGAAACGGTGAAGAAGCTTAGGTGGACTCCGGATATCATCCATTGTCAGGGATGGATGTCCGCAATTGTACCGATATACGTGAAACTCGCATATAGCAATGAGCCTACTTTTGCAAACACAAAAATAGTAACATCGATTTTTAAAGACAAGCTGGAAAACAGTATCGGACAGAATTTCAAGAAAAGCTTGGAATTACGTAATGTTTCTGCCGAGACGCTGGGGGCGTACAGAGATGACTTTGATTTCACCGAGCTCGGTAAGCTTGCAATAGATTATAGTGATGCTGTTATAGAAGCGGAAGAAAATGCCAACGCATCGTTGATACAGTATGCAATAGATAATAAAAAGGATGTTTTAAGACATTCCGCAGATAATTATATAGACAGTTATAAATCATTGTACGACAAAATACTATCTGCCAAATAGAGCGTGGCAGTATTAATAAATAAGATTAACATACCCGACATATGAAACTTTATTATATATCCGCAATCATCATTTCTGCATTTATATTCGGATCATGTGATGACAATACAGATGAAATAGGCTCTTCCCTTATCGGAAATATGGATGACTTGGAGATAATTCCGGCAAAGTATAATATATCCACGTCTTCGATTATCGCAGACTCCGTATATTCAAGAAATACTATAGGGTATCTTGGGAAGATAAGAGATCCGGAGACTGGGGCATATATAACAAGCGATTTCACCACTCAATTCCATACATTGGAAAACTATGAGTTTCCCGATAAAGACAGTATACGCAGTCTTGTAACCTTGTCGGATGACAGTAAGGAAATTATAGCTGATTCCTGTGAACTGAGATTGTATTTCGATAATTATTATGGCGACTCTCTCTCAACGATGAAAGTTACGGCATACGAATTGCAGACTCCGATGTCTGAGGGTGAGAAATATTATTCAAATTATGATCCCATAAAAGACGGTCTGATACGGACGGACGGAATTAAGATCAATAAATTGTATACATTGTCAGACCAGAATGTGGACGAAAGTGTCCGGGGCAGTTCAAACTACACAGCCAACATCCGTATTAAGCTTGATAAAGAATACACGGATAAAGACGGGAAGAAATACAATAATTTCGGTACTTATCTTATGCGCAAGTATTATGAGAACCCGTCATATTTCAAGGATTCATACACTTTTATACATAATCTTGTTCCGGGATATTATTTCAAAATCCAAAGTGGGCTCGGCTCTATGGCATATATCCGTACGAGCCAGCTGAATGTTTATTTCAGATTCCTAAAAAATGACTCTGTTGTGGTGGGCGCGTCATCTTTTGTTGGTACAGAGGAAGTCATACAATCTACCCGTATAGCCAATGACGTCAATACCTTAAAACGGCTTGTGGAAGACAAGAGTTGTACATATATAAAGTCTCCAGCCGGTATTTTCACGGAGTTGACAATCCCCGTTGATGACATTATGAACGGACACAGGAATGATACAATCAATACAGCAAAGATTGTATTGCCGCGTATTAATAACACCTCACAAAGCGAATACACGCTTGACATACCACAGACATTGCTGATGATACCTGCTGAGGAAATACATTCATTTTTTGAGGAGGGCAGGGTCGTTGATTATAAAACGTCATTCATAGCGTTATACGACAGCAAGAAGAACAGTTACACATTCAATAACATCAGCACATTAGTCAAGGCGATGGACCAGAAAGACCGCTCTGACTCAAAATGGAATAAAGCGGTCATCATACCTGTTACCGTTACATATAACACTGATGGCGAAATCATCAAAGTCGCACACGACATGTCTATGACAAGTACAAGACTTGTCGGTGGAAGTGAGAATCCATACGAACCACTTACAATAGATGTCATATACAGTAAATTCAAATAAAATTAATGGCTGATAATTTTCTTGAAAGACAAAGGGCGGATTACGAGAAACGTAAGGAGGAATGGATGAAGAAAAAGATACGTCTCTCCGTTGCGCGAAAGAATCTGATGGTCTCTCATGAGATAACTGATTGACACAACGCTTTATAGTTTTGCAATAATATGTTTAGATGAATTGTGTGTGGAGCTTCCGACAATCCGGTACATGCGGGTATATGTTCCGGATAGATGAAGCCGGTTATGACATAAAAGATTACAAGGACATAGCTGCCATGAGCCGTCACAATGGGCTCATGGCAGTTTGTGTTTGTTGTAAACATCGTGCGGCTCGCCTATTTCAGTTCTAATGAATACGAAAGTTTTTTATGATAAACATACAAGTCTACATCAGTACTGACTGATTGCTATGAGCGGACTTCTTCGGTGTGCATACGTGATAAGGCTATATATAATGTGAAAAGTATATCGGAAAACATGTCTGACAGTAACTTTATGGAACAAAATCGTATATCCGATGAATGAAAATATAGTAATAAAGATTTTTACAATGAAGAAGACAATCACGACATTATCATTAATCTTCGTAGTAACAATATGTACATATGCCGGAAATGTTAGTGCAGACACGCTGACGATGTATCTGCAACCACACATCAGTCCGGATTTGCGACTTTATGGTCAGTTTAAAGATGTTCCAAAAGAAGCGGCGGGCCATTATGCTTCTTCAATGACCGATAACTCCAGACTTCTCAGATATAGCTATACCGAAAAGGAAAAGCCTCTGATGGTATTGCTTTCCGAAGAGGATGACGGTCGTTTCTCGCTTGTTGCTGACATGAATTTCAACAACAGCTTTGCGGACGACTATAAGTATTACTTCTTTTACGGACAGCTTTCACAGGCTTCAAATCCGCTTTTTCTCCAGCCACAGCCTCTGTCAGTAAGATACGGTTCAGATAAGAGATTCTTCCATTGGTTCTCTCCAGGAGTCTATGCCGATGGGAACTCTGACAATCCTCTGCAAGCGGTCAAGGTTATTCCGGCATTCGAACGTGTTTATTACGGCAGTTTTGAATATGGAGACAAATCTTATTCCATAATTTTATTATCAAATTCTATCAATTATTCAAGAGCCGAAACAACTTATGTGATTATTGATAATAAAGACAAAAAACAGTCTGGAACAGCCTTTCCGGATGTTCCTCCGACAGTGGAATACATATCTCTAAACATTCCGACTGCTATCAATGGGAATATGGCTCTGAGCGTCGGCAACATAGACTTCTCAGACATGACATGCGGACTTACCATATCCGGCATATCCGGTGAGAGCAGTGAGTCCATACCGTTTACCGGTTTCAATGCTCCACTGTTCAAGAAAAAGAGTGTTGAAGGACGGTCAATATCGTTAGAGAAGATGCGCGGACACTATATCCTCATCGACTTCTGGGGCACTTGGTGCAAGCCGTGCATATCCGTAATACCGGAACTGCGCGACATTCATAAAAAATATCCTCAGCTTGAACTTATCAGCGTCGCGGTTGATCCAGCCCCTAACACTAATTACGGTTTTACGCCGGCACCTCTGAAAACAGCCATAAAAGAACTTCAGATGGACTGGATAAACATTCAGGACAGGTCAGCGGAAGGTTCAGAGCAGATAAGTGAAAAATACAAAATAAAGTCATACCCGACAACTGTACTGATTGATACCGATGGCAAGATAATATATAGAAAGAGCAGCATTCTGGCTATGGATTCGCTGAGACAAATCCTTGAGGATGTTTTCGGATATTGAAAAAGTCATCCCTACAGACTGTGATAGCGTCATGTCTTGGTTTTCAATTGCCAGGCAGTCTCACTACAGAGATTTAATCACGAATCGGTCATTAGACTCCGGTTTGACTATGCGTTAATGTAGAGCGGATTGCTTGCCGTTTCGACGAAGATGTAGCGGGCTACGCCGAGACAGAACGGTAAGCAAGACTCTGATAGAAACGCGTAAGCAGACCGGAGAGTATGTGAAATAAAGATTTATTCAAAAACATACGTTCTAATGACTGATTTGGGCTAATGCATGAATATGCAAAAGTAGGCTATGTGTGGTGGATTATGATGTGTCATAACTCAAAATTAAGACTGTATTTGCGCGCCATTGTGTCTTTGTCCGCAAATACGCGATATTTCAGCTTTATATATATGCCGTTGTTATACAGCGTGTTAGGTTGTTTGGCATTTCGAAAGCTCCAGTAATGAAATATGAAACAGCATGTTCGGCACACCGGAAAAGCCTGTTTCAGACGTCTGAATGGTTAATACTGATTGCCAGAAAAGCCTCTCCGGTGGATTGAAACGTGCCGTTCGGCTTTGTTACGTTGCATCGCACAGCTCATAGGGAGAGTTATATACTGACGAAACATGCTGTTCCGTCAGTATTTGACAGGCTGTAACCATGTCCTGTTTTTCTGTTTCGAGAATTTCCGTTGTCAAATTTCTTTACTGCATAAATGAATGAATATACAGTTGGGCTCAGTCATTCCGGCTTCGTTTACGTGATGGAATCAGTCAACAGCAGGTGTTGTCATATTCTGACAGAGGCTGCTGATTTGAGCGCATTCAGATAAAAACGTACCCAGTCATCGTACTCTCTCGTGTCATTCACATTCTGTATTCTCATGTAGTATCCAAGCATCTTTTTGTTCAAGACAGCGGAAAGTTGCAGTATGGGATATTCGAGTGCGTCCTGATTCATCAGGTATAAGGTGTTAAGCAAGCGGCCTATCCTTCCGTTACCGTCAATAAACGGATGTATCATCTCAAACTGATAATGTATCAGTGCGGCACGTACAAATACGTTTTCTGAACATTCATAATTGATGTAACGTTCGAGATCGGTGAAGGAGTCGGTCATGTCTTCATAAACGGGCGGAACGAATGTCGCTTCTTTCAGGCTGTTCCCTTTCTGCCCGATCCACACAGGAGACGTACGGAACTCACCGGGATACATCTTCTCATATCTGTCGCTGTCGCACATCAGGTAATGCGCGTTTTTCAGCAGGCGGGCACTCAATGGCAGACCATCCATTGCCTCAACGGCATACGACGTGGCTTTAAGAAGGTTGGCAGTGTCCTCTTTCAGTGCGTTGCCTTCCTCTGTCGTTGTGTCAGCGTTTGACGTCTGTCCGCCAAACGCCAGCATGCAGGAGTTTTCCGCCTCATACAGCATCAGTTGCCTGATATGGTCGTAGGGCAGTTGAGAGGCATAGGCATTCAGCTGACGTACAGAGTTTTCCACTTCTTCTATCAGTCCGTCCAGTTCTGCTGTATGTACAACATGTATTTCCGTGAGCGGTGTAGGGACATACGACATGAACTCAGCCTCGCCCGTCAGATGTTTACGAAATCCAGTCAGTTTCATTCCATGTGCAGTGTATTCATAAATCGTCTCACAACATTCGGATTTCCTGTGTGCTTGCCTTCGTCTTCACTTATTTTGCAGGTGTCATTATAGAATGGCCATGACTCGGTAATCTTTGCGGCGATGAGTTTTATGACAATGTTCAAAGGTTTGACGTTATCAAAATCATTGGTGAAATGTGTGCCAATTCCGAACGAGGGCTGGCAATAGTCTTTGGCATATCGCATTATCTTAATGGCATTATCCGTATTAAGAGCATTGCTGAACACTATCTGTTTTGTCTTCGGATTAATGCCCAGCGAACGGTATTTGTCCACTATCTTCATCAGTTGTTCATAATTGTCTCCACTGTCTATACGTAGTCCCTTGAACAGGTTGGCGAAGTCTTCGGAGAAGTTCAGACTGAATATATCCCAACCGAAACTGTCATAAAGGAAAGTGCCAAGCGCGCCGCGGAAAGTGTTTCTCCATGTGTTCATGGCAATGTGGTTCGCCATTTGCGGACCGTACATTCCACCGATGGCGCATACAAACTCATGAGCCATGGTGCCAACCGGCAGCAAATCATGTTTCATGGCGAGATATACGTTGCTTGTTCCTACGAACTGTCCGGACCAGTCACGGCTTCGGCAACAGTCTTTAAGTGCCTGTACGGCGGTGTCTTCTGCTTTAAATGATGCCCTGCGCCGTGTACCGAAATCGCTGAACACGCATCCGGCTTCCAGAAGTCTCATTCCTTTCTTGAAGGACTTGTCATAATAGGCGTCATAGTCGAATTCTTTGTTTTCCCCCGTCATGACATAGTAGAGCTCGGAGATGATGGCGAGAATCTTAACCTCAAGCAAGATGGTTTCTGACCAGTTGCCTTCAATGTCTACATACAGGTGACCATAATCATCCTGATGTACCGACACCCACTCGTGATGGAAACGGAATCCTTTGAGATAAGTGTAAAACCATGACGGTATGTATTTGCACCGACGTTTCATGAAATCTATTTCTTCGTCGGTTATTGTGACTGTTTCCAACATTCTCACCTGTTCTGTCACAGCCTGTGCGAAACCGGCAGGATAGGTGGTGTTGTCCCTGTCTGTAAAGGTGTATTTTACCTGTGCCCGTGGGAAATTGTCAATCACCGCACAGCACATTGTGAACTTGTACAGGTCATCGTCTGTGAAATAGTTGATTATTTGCTTCATCTTAATAGCTTTTTTGCGTCCTTTATGCCCGAAACTTCCATCTGTTCGAGTGCTTTCTGTCCTCATTGTCCGTGTCTGGATTGAGGCTTTCACCAATTTGGTTACGGGTAAAAGACTTACATGATTACTTAGACATATCTGTATGCTTCCGATTCATGTCTTGCCTGATGTTATCTCATTTTTGTGATGAATTCTGTGAGTAGTCGCCCAAGATTCTCGGCGGTTGGACAGCTCATATTCATCTCCGATAGCGATGTGGCTACACGCGCTGACACGTCTCTTACATTAATGCGCATCTTTTTACCCTTTTCCGCCAGTGATATGATACGCTGGCGTTGGTCTGAGCAGCGCAGCCCTCTGCTGATAAGCCCCAGCCTCTCCATTCTTTGCAGCAGGGGTGTCACCGTGTTGCTTTCAAGCATCAGCCTTGCAGAGATGACATTTACAGGAATGCCGTCTTCCTCAAAAAGTATTTTCATCACGAGGTATTGCGGATAGGTTATTCCCAGAGGCACAAGATAATCCTGATATGCCTGCTGTATGAGCCTGTTTAGAGAATATAGCTTGAAGCTTATCTCGTCGTCAAGCAGTTGCGGCTGTATGTTATTCATATTATCGGTATGCATTGTTGTTTGGGTGGCAAAGTTAAGGTTTTTCCAGTTCAATCAGTCATTTTTGCTTGCTAAAGTTATCTTTTATGACAAAAATATGCAGTAGGTCGCGCGCGACTGAAATTATCCTGCCGTGCGACATGTTGGCAGCGATGTTGCAGTATGTCAGGTGTAGTGACAATAACCATAATATCAGAGAAAGGACAGCATATATGGAAAGAAAACAGATAGACTTTGTGACTCACCCTCAGGAGACGCATATGGTAGGTGACGGATTCAGGGTTCACAACTTCATACCGCAGATGCCGGGAATGAGCCGGTATGATATGGATCCGTTCCTGCTGCTCGACTATAATGCTGCAATGCCTGTGGCACCCGGTGTCCCGCGTGGAGTGGGGGCACACCCGCACCGGGGATTCTCTACGGTCACGTTTGCTTATCGAGGCAGTGTGGAGCATCGTGACAGCCGCGGCAATCATGGAATAATAAGTGAAGGCGATGTTCAGTGGATGACGGCTGCCAAAGGTGTGCTTCATGAGGAACTTTATGAGCGCGAGTTCGCTGCCCGTGGCGGTTGTTTCCAGATGGTCCAGCTATGGGTCAATCTGCACGCAAACCACAAAATGGACGAACCTTCATACCAGTCGATTCGCCGTGAGGACATGGGACGTGTGGAACTGCCGTCAGGCGGAGGCGTCGTTGAGGTGGTGAGCGGTCAGTACAAAGGTGTAAGCGGACCTGCCAGAAGCCATGTTGATGTGACAATGCTCAATCTCAGGATGAACAAAGGCGGAAAAGCTGAGTTCAGTTTCAATGAGAAACACACAACCTTTCTCGTCGTGCTCAGTGGGGCGGTAGAGGTGAACGGTGTGGGTGTTCCGCAAGACAATGTTCTGAAATTCAAACGCAAGGGCGAGTCCTTTGACATTGTTGCCACAGCAGACAACACCGTTGTGCTGCTCGTGTCTGGTGCTCCTTTGCATGAACCTATTGTCGGCATAGGTCCGTTTGTGATGAACTCACATGAGGAACTTGTTCAGGCATTTGAGGATTTCAGTGACGGAAAGTTTGGATATATGTGATATATGATAATAAAAAAACAAGACAAATGAAAGAGAGAAAAGTAATACAGAAAGTAAGAGGCGTGCGCGCAACCGATGGTGCCGGAGTAAGACTTGTGAGAGTATTGGGTAATGAAACGATGTATGACTTTGACCCGTTTCTGATGCTCGATTCGTTTGACAGCGATAATCCTGATGACTACAGACGCGGTTTCCCGGAGCATCCGCACCGTGGCATAGAGACTGTCAGTTTTATTGCAAAGGGCAGTATGACTCATGAGGATCACCTCGGTAGCAGGCAGACAATCACAGATGGGGAGGCGCAGTGGCTCACCGCGGGCTCAGGGGCATTCCATTCTGAACAACCGGGAGGCAGACGTATGTTGGGGTTGCAGTTGTGGCTCAATATGCCTGGAAACAGGAAGATGTCTGCTGAGCCTGAATATCATGGCATAACTCGTGATGAGATACCGGAGTTCAGGTCTGACGGGGTGTTGCTGAGGGTATTGACCGGAGAGTATCACGGACTGAAAGGATGGCAGGGCAGATATGTTCCGCTCGATTATTACGACCTGCATATGCAGCCCGGAGCAAAAACGGAGATTGACGTGAAGCCGGGCAATACAGTCATGGTGTTTACTCTTGTGAGTGACGTGATAACCGGAGGTACTACCGTCGTTGAAAAAACAGCAGCCCGCTTCTCTGACGGAGATACTGTTGTCATCGAAGCTGGCGGTGACGGGGCAGAGGTGATGCTTATGTCGGCTCCACCACTCAATGAGCCTATAGCCTGGTATGGACCTATAGTCATGAACAGCGAGCATGAATTACGCACAGCCTTGCGTGAACTTGACGAGGGGACATTTTTGAAGGGAAATACAAAATATACTTAAATTATACAGTATTATTACCGTTTCTGACTTTTAATGTTAATTTTGCATTTGTGAACATGGATGGTCCTAACATGTCTGACAGACCGTAGTGTCTTCAATTGGAGTTTTAACTCACACTATGTTACAACTTCCGCACATGGTATTGACTATGTCTTGCCATATTGCATAGAGGCACTATAGAAGAAGGTATCAGGCATAATATAAACTCGGACTGAGTGACCGTCCTCTTTATTTTAACTATAAAAAAGAATGAACTTATGAAATTAGAACAGAATTTTCTGCGTAGCAACGACCTTGGTCTGCTGTTGCTTCGTATTACAGTTGGAGGCATGATGCTTTTCCATGGTATACACAAGGCGGTTTATGGCGTCGGTCCCATCGGGGATATGCTCTCTGCAATAGGATTGCCGTCGTTTATTGCATACGGGTCGCTGCTTGCCGAACTTGTTGCTTCACTCATGATTGTCTGTGGTGTATGGACCCGTATGGCATCCGTGGTGTTTGCCGGTAACATGATTGTGGCTATACTGATGGCACATTCGGCTGACATATTCTCGATAAATGCCATGACCGGCGGATGGGCTATAGAGCTTCCTGCATTCTATCTGCTTGCCTCTGCTGTGCTATGCCTTACCGGTGCCGGCAAGTATGCTGTTACAAAGGGCAGCTTCTTGGATTAGGAATATTGCAAGAACGGAATCAGGTGTTCCGTTCTTGCTTTATCTTTGTAATTTCAGAAAATGCATGGAATGTCATTCAATCCTCATAAATGGCTCTATGTATATCCCTGTCGCTAACACGTATATATATATTATTATCAACGGAAGGCACGATGTAGGTGATATGTGAAGCAGTACGCTCATTAAAGATTTTACACACTGAACATTTCTCAAACTGAGTCCCTTTTCTTCGTATGCGCAATTCTGATTCTGCAACGGCAAGCGAGCATTTAAAAAGAACGTCACGTAATTCATAGTGGAATGCAAATGATATCGGATTTCCGTCATAATCATGCCCTATATTGATATAATTTTTGAAATTCCTTATCTCAAACACGATGTCATATGCGAATGTATAGAACAGAATTCTGTCTGTTGTGTCATTTACGTCAACCGACATTATAGTGCGTATTCTATGTTCTTCTGGAATCAAGATGAATGTCGGACCTTCTATATGTAGGGTTACATCCATCAAATCGCTATCAGTTATTGACTTATTGTAATGAGACTTGAATGATGTGCCGATAACTTTATATAGCTTGACGTCTTCATAATTGAGGTCAGGCATTTGAACTTCTTTTATATTTGACGGTTTGGGACGATGTTCAAAACATTTTGCAAATACAGGATCTGACTCAGGTAATACGTGTATGTGTTTTTGTGTGAGATCTATGATACAATCTACCCATGGGGTTGAAAGACGATGGTTCGACGTGTCCTGAATATACCAATTATCTATTCTTGTCAGTTTTTTCATCAATTCCCAATGAGCTTGAATGTTCTTGTCATATTTATATTTTCCACCATCGGTGTCAACAAAAGGAATAGCGAACATATATGCTATATCATATATCCATATAATGGCAGTACAATATGGAGCGTCAAGTTTGTTTTGTCGGTTATTTATGAAAATATCCAGAATCGGCTGTTCTTTAAATTCTGCCCCTGGCAGTAATGCAAGAAGAATGGACGGCAATGCATCAGGTGTCCAGTCCATGTATTTAATCCATTTGATTGTATTAACAAAATGAGGTAGCTCTGTTTTTGGCAGAATGTCTATTACCATCTTGCATAAAGCCTTGTACATGCGCTCATTGTTTATGGGCGTTTTCAGTTCCAAACGCATGTTGAAAGGTTGGTTTTTCATTACTTCTGATTGCGGTAAGGCTTCCTTCATGAGAAACAATTCCGGCTCTCCATGACTGCCAGCTTTGACAATGAAGCTCTTTCCTACGACAGTAGGAACCTTGGTTGTCTTTTTACGGGAAATATGGTACATTGCCCTGCGGAAATCCATAATATAGCGGAAATTGTCTTCTGTCATTGACAGATCGTTGTTGCACGAGTCGCATTCTTCATTGCAAATCAACAACTTGTTTCCAAGACCTTCCTGTATGGCATGTGCAACGTTGTTAAAAGTAACATCAGGCATTCTCCTGCCACAGAAACGGCACACACGTTTAGATTTTTCCTCTTCTCCAACACACACTTTTATTCCATCATATCCGAAGGACATGTATGTGAAGTATATGTCCATCATTAAGTAATAGTGGAATGCCATGTTGTGTAAGTTGGCATTCCAAGACATGCCTTGTCTAATTGCCTTAATGCATAGTATCGCAGTCTTACGCGCTACTACAGATGTCTTTTCTTCATTAAAATAATAAAAGCAATTGCCATCTGGAAGTTTTGATATGAAGCCGCTCAGTTTACGGATGTGCGAGCCTGTAGCTTTGTCATATTTCTTTACTAATGTATTCAGAGCATCGCGTGTCTTCTGACATACTTCTATTCTACATCCACCGGGCATAAAGTTTCTTACATGACACCTGTGGAAATATGCATCTTCTATGTCTGTCGTCATTACTCCGTTTGTATCCTTATAGATAAGGCGCTGATTGTTTATAGGTGAATACAATATAACTTTAAGTATAGACATAATAATAAAGTGTCAATTATATTTATGGTCTGAAATATGTAAAACGAGTCATGTGTTTTCTTGCTACAGACTGCGTTTAAAACTAATGTTTAGATAAGGACTGATTGTCGATAAACCGCCAAAACAGCGTTTTTCCAGGGCCGTAGGCTATTCATTGCTCTTCCGCTTAGCGGTAATCCTCTTGTTTACTGCTTTTGTATTATATAATTTGGTGTTTCTTCTACAGAATCAAGAACCAATCTATATGAGAGCGGCACTAAATACTGATAAACTATGATGACTTTATTTGTGCTAATCGTAGTACTTCAAGTAAGGATACATAATACGTGGAGCATAAATGAATGTGTGATTATACGCTACTTGGATTTTGCTTAAAAGTAATATGTATTTTCATATTGCTTTATTATAGTATATGCCTGTTCGGTATCCGGTGCTACTCTGCATAAAACACAAAAGGGATTGCTGTTTTGCAACCCCTTTGTTGTATTTGTATTTTTACTATTTTTATCCGCAGCAGAACAGTACAATCATTTGTGCTGTAAATATTCTTAAGAACATAGCCAGCGGGTAAACTGTTGAGTAACCTACAGCAGGTGCCTCCCTTGAACAACTGGAGTTAGCGTAAGCGAGAGCTGGCGGGTCTGTATATGTTCCGGCTATCATTCCCATTATTGTGAAATAGTTCAACTTGAAGCGCACGCGTGCGATGACGCCTACCAACAATATCGGGATGACAGTAATCATGAAACCTGTGTATACATATTTCAGACCGTCTCCCTGAATGACTGTTTCCCAGAAACCTGCGCCGGCTTTTATGCCCACACTGGCGAGGAATAGCACCAGACCAATCTCTCTTAACATCATATTTGCTGATGTTGTCGTGTATGTAACCAGTTTGAATTTATATCCGAAGCGTCCGATAAGAATAGCTATGATAAGAGGACCTCCAGCCAAACCCAACTTCAACGGTACAGGCATGCCGGGAATTGCCAAAGGAATACTTCCAAACAGGATACCTACCAATATACCGATAAAGATTGTTGCAATGTTCGGGGAGTCGAGTCTTTTAACCGAATTTCCCATTATGTCAGCTACTCGGTTGACATTATCCATAGGGCCGACAACAAGAATCTTATCACCTACCTGAAAATGATAGTTTCTGCTTGCAAAGACATCCATGCCCTGCCTTGATACTCGTGTCACGGTTACACCATAAACACTTGAGAAGTGCATCTTTCCAAGCGTTTTGCCGTTCATTGAAGGACGGGTGATGATTATTCTACGAGATACCAATGGCTGGTTCTGATCTTCTTCTGACCATGGTGTATCTATTTCCGGACCTATAAATGCCTTTATCGCCTCGGCATCGGCTTCTGCGCATACAATCAGCACTTCGTCTCCCAATTCGAATACTGTCTTACTGTTGGGAATTAAAGTGGTGCCATTGTGCTGTAAGCGTGAACACACCAAATCTCTGTTTAAGAACTCTGAAATTTCCCTGAGCGTTCTTCCTGCCAGATAAGAGTTGTTCACTTTCAGATGCATCTGGTGTGGTTTTGCGTGAGGATTTTCGGCTTCTTCTTCCTCCAGCATCTTTTCTTCGTCTGCAAGCTTTGTCTTGGTCAGATAGCGGATGGCAATTGTGGCACCGATGATGCCTAATACTCCAAGAGGATAAGCGCATGCATATCCGGATGCTATCTGTGGGACATTATTTCCAAACAAAGATGCCAAAGCCTCGTTTGCGGCTCCAAGTCCTGGAGTGTTTGTTACAGCACCGTATAAGGTACCTACCATCATCGGTAGGTTGTTGACGTTTTCGGTGTCAAAAAATATAAAATAACAAGCAAACATGACAAGTACGTTTAGCAGTACTATTGTCACCGACAGCATGTTTAATGTTATACCTCCTTTTTTGAAGCTTTCAAAGAATCCAGGACCCACTTGTAGTCCTATGCAGAACACAAACAAAATCAATCCGAAATCCTGAATGAAGTTCAGAATATTGGTCGGGGCTGTAAATCCAATATGTCCGGCTACAATTCCTGCAAACAGTACGAATGTCACACCGAGGGAGATTCCGCCAAACTTGATTTTTCCGAGCAAGACTCCAACTGCTATAACGAATGCGTAAAGCAATGTTATGTGAGCTACAGAGTCTGTTGTAGTAAACAGATCAATAAGCCAATTCATATTATAACCATATATATTATTTTAATAACTTCTTGCAATTATAACCCGTTTGGATGCAGGTTTGCCCGATACCATATCTATACCGTTTGTGGGTTCGTATCCAAAGGGCTCACACCGTATAGTTGCCTGTGTCTCTTCTTTTATTTTGGCTTCTGTCTCAGCCGTACCGTCCCAATGACAAAGGAAGAAGCCGCCGTCCTTTATCTTTTCTTTAAATTCTGCATAGTCATCGCATTCATAAATATGAGCGTCGCGGAATGATTTTGCCTTGTCAAACATGTTTTTTTGTATTTCATCCAACAAAGATTTGACATAGTCTGCGATACCTTCAATTGGTCTGGTCTCTTTTTCCAGTGTGTCACGGCGCATTACCTCAATTGTACCATTTTCAATATCTCTTGCACCGAGAACAAGGCGGACAGGTACTCCTTTTACTTCGTAATCGGCAAACTTGTAACCGGGACGTTTGTTCTCTGCATCATCATATTTTACAGAAATTCCGGACTCACGTAATTGTCTGATTATTGGCGATGCTTTTTCTGATATCTTAGCCAGCCCGTCCGAGCCTTTTGAAATTGGAATTATTACTACCTGAATGGGTGCGAGCTTTGGAGGCAGAACCAGTCCGTTATCGTCAGAATGAGTCATTATGAGTGCTCCTATCAGTCTCGTCGACACTCCCCATGACGTAGCCCATACATATTCGGGTTTATTTTCTTTATTCAAATATGTTACATCAAATGCTTTTGCAAAATTCTGACCCAAGAAATGGCTTGTGCCGCTTTGCAATGCTTTGCCGTCTTGCATCATTGCTTCAATGGTGTAAGTATTCAATGCTCCGGCAAAACGTTCAGTTTCGCTTTTCACGCCTTGGACAACAGGCATTGACATCCAGTTTTCTGCAAAGTCTGCATAGACATGAAGCATCATCTGTGCTTCCTTTTCAGCTTCTTCTTTTGTGGCATGTGCCGTATGGCCCTCTTGCCATAAGAACTCTGACGTACGTAAGAAAGGTCTTGTACGCATTTCCCATCTCATTACGTTACACCACTGGTTGCACATCAATGGTAAATCACGCCACGAATGTATCCAGTTCTTATATGTATTCCATATGATGGTTTCAGATGTGGGACGTATAATCAACTCTTCGTCCAACTTTGCTGTGGGATCAACTTCTATTCCGCTTTTGTCTTCTTTGGAACGCAATCTGTAATGTGTAACCACCGCGCATTCTTTGGCAAAGCCTTCCACGTGTTCTGCCTCACGGCTTAAAAAAGATTTTGGTATTAACAACGGAAAATAAGCATTCTGAACCCCTGTCTCTTTAAACATTGAGTCCAGCTGATGCTGCATCTTTTCCCAAATGGCGTATCCGTAAGGCTTGATAACCATACATCCACGTACCGCGGCCTGTTCTGCCAAATCCGCCTTTACGATTAAATCATTATACCATTGGCTGTAGTTATCAGCTCTTTTGGTAAGTTCTTTTAATTCTACCATTATATATGATTATAATTTATATGATTATTTTGGGTGCAAAAGTACAAAAAATTGTTGTAACATAGCATCATAATAATAAAAAACGCTACCTTTGCAAATGTATATAATAATTTACAGACAAATAAAAAAACAGGATTATGAAAAAAATTAGGGTTATGACACTTACAATGTGTTTGCTTGCCATTATAGGATGTCAGACAAAACAGGGTACAGGTGCATTGATTGGAACAGGTGGCGGAGCTGCATTAGGTGCAATAATTGGTAAGATAGCCGGAAATACAGCCGTTGGTGCAGCTATAGGCGGAGCGGTCGGTGCAGGAGCCGGTGCGTTGATTGGGCGTCATATGGACAAAGTCGCAGAAGAAGCTGCGGCACAGGTTGAAAATGCAAAAGTAGAGGAAGTTACCGATGCAAATGGTCTGAAAGCAGTAAAGGTTACTTTTGATTCCGGAATATTGTTCGCTACAAATAAGGCAGACCTTAATGCAACATCAAAGAACGAACTTGCAAAGTTCTCAACAGTACTGAAGAATAATGCAGATTGCCATATTGACATATACGGACATACTGATTCTACCGGAAATGATGGAATAAATATTCCTTTAAGTAACAGTAGGGCAAAAAGTGTCGCTGATTATCTGAAGAGTTGTGGCGTGTCAAATTCGCAGTTTCAGCAGATTACAGGAAAAGGTAGCTCTGAACCAGTAGCTGACAATGGCACGGCTTCAGGACGTCAGCAAAACAGACGTGTTGAAATATATATGTATGCAAGTCAGGCTATGATAGATGCTGCAAATGCCGGGACTTTAAAGTAAATATTTTGTTTGACTTTAATCATATTAAGTCATCACAAGTACTTTGTGATGACTTAATATGTTTATATACGAGAAATAAATTTGACAATGAAATTAATAGGTAGGATTTTACGCTGGGGAATCGCCTTGTTTTTCAGCAGTACCATACTTATGGTGATTGCCTATAGATTTATTCCTGTTTATATTACACCGCTTATGGTAATAAGATGTTTTCAGCAGGCTTTGAACAATGAGCATATAACATTGCATCATAAGTGGATACCAATAGAAGATATATCATGTTATTTGCCTGTGGCAGTAATGGCAAGTGAGGATCAGAAATTTCTTATACATCACGGTTTTGATTTTAATGCAATAGAGAATGCTGCCAGATATAACAGGCATGGCAGGAAACGCATGGGAGCAAGTACCATCTCACAACAAACAGCTAAGAATGTGTTTTTATGGCCCGGACGTACATGGGTCAGAAAAGGTTTCGAGGCTTATTTTACCGTTCTTATTGAATTGCTGTGGAGCAAACAGAGAATCATGGAGGTATATCTCAATTCAATTGAGATGGGAAATGGCATATATGGGGCAAGTGCTGTGGCAAAATATCATTTCGACAAAGAAGCTCGTGACCTAACAAGAGCTGAATGTGCATTGATTGCGGCAACACTTCCAAATCCAATAAAATACAGCAGTAAGACACCGGATTCGTATTTGTTGAATAGGCGAAAAAGAATAGAAAGGCAAATGAAATTCATACCAATATTGCCAAAGGAGGGAGAAGATATAAACCATAATACAGTTTCCGGAGGAATTTATAGAAGGAAATAGTTCATTATATACATTAATTTATATGTTTGATTTTTTGAAAGATTTAGACGAAAATCAATTGTCCGCAGTAAAATATAATGATGGACCGCAACTTGTTATAGCAGGTGCAGGTGCCGGGAAAACAAGGGTGTTGACATACAAAATTGCCTATCTTCTAAAAAATGGAATTAAACCATGGAATATATTGGCATTGACGTTCACAAATAAGGCTGCTGATGAAATGAAAGAGCGCATAGGAATTCTTGTCGGGGATAAATTGGCACGGCAGATTCATATGGGGACATTCCATTCTGTATTCTATAGGATTCTGAGAAATGAAATAAATAAAATAGACTACAAACCCAATTTTACGATATATGATGAGAGTGATTCAAAATCACTTGTTAATAGCATCATAAAAGAATATAATATTGATGATAAAAAATATAGTCCGGGATTTGTCCTTAACCAGATAAGTTATGCCAAGAATAATTTAATTAATGTAGATGACTTTTCAGTAAATGGTAAAACAAATGTAATAGGAACTATTTACAGAGAATATATTCAGAGATGTCATATTGCAAATGTAATGGATTTTGATGACTTACTGGTTCTGACATATAGGCTCTTTATGGATAATCCGGAAATATTGGCTGATTATGCTGACATATTCAGGTATGTTCTTGTTGATGAATATCAGGATACAAATTATGTACAGCAAAAAATAATAGAGTTATTCTATAGAAAAAATGCTTTTATTTGTTTGGTTGGTGATGATGCTCAAAGTATCTACAGTTTTAGAGGTGCAAATATCGATTATATACTTGAATTCCCAAAAAAGAACGGATTTGAGATCTTCAAATTGGAGCAAAACTATCGTAGTACAAAAAATATAGTTGCCGCAGCTAACAGTCTAATCAAACATAACGAACACCAAATATATAAAGATGTATACAGTAAGAAGGATGAAGGTGGAAAGCTCGATTTAAAAGTTGCATATTCTGATCGAGAGGAAGCGTGCATCGTATGTAATGAAATAAGGCGCATAAAACGACAGTCCGGATGCGACTATAAGGATTTTTGCGTGTTGTATAGAACAAATTCACAGAGTCGTGTTATTGAGGAAGAGCTTATAAATAAATCTATTCCATATAAAATATTCGGTGGGTTGAATTTTTATCAGCGTAAAGAAATTAAAGATATCATTGCGTACTTTCGACTGACTGTAAATACTGATGATGAGGAGGCAATAAGGAGGGTTATCAATTATCCGGTAAGAGGAATCGGAACAACCACACTTAAGAAACTTACAGAATCTGCAAAGGCTAATAGTGTAAGTATTTGGGAAGTTATATCGTTCCCAGACAAATATAGCCTTAATGTGAAAAGCAATACAAAAAATAAACTTATTGATTTTCATGATTTTATAGAAGAATGTAAACGTAAGAGCAATGAACTTGATGCATATGAATTAGGTGTAGAAATAATAGATAAAAGCGGTATAAAAGGAGTGCTTTATTCTAATGGTTCTCCTGAAGATGTTGCGCGACAACAAAATGTAGAAGAATTATTGAGTGCTTTGAAAGATTTCGTAGACAATAAAAAAGAGGAGGGGCAAGAGGACTTTTATATATCAGATTTTCTACAGACTATATCTTTAATATCAACTATAGATGATAATAACAATGATGACAATACTGTATCATTGATGACAATTCATTCGGCAAAAGGACTTGAATTTTCCACAGTGTTTATAGTTGGAGTTGAAGAAAATATAATCCCGAATATACGTATGTCTTCCTCACTACGTGAAATTGAGGAAGAAAGAAGGTTGATGTATGTTGCGATAACAAGAGCGCAAATGCATTGTATTATTACATATGCAAAAAGTAGATATAGATATGGAAAGATGGAATTCTGTCGTCCGAGTAGATTTATTTCTGAAATAGATTCTAATTATATACATAATAATGAAGCCGACATCCGTACGGGAACAGATTCGGCAAAGTGGGGAAGAGCAAGTAACATGTTTACAAACCGCCATGTTAAAGTAAGTCATTTTACTAATGAAAATTTGGTAAGTAAAAACCGTCCAATGGAATCTGATATATCAGCAAGTGTGGATTATAATAGTGATGTGAAAATAGGAGATATAATAGAACATCAGCGTTTTGGAATCGGTACGATAGAAATGCTGGACGGTGAGGGGGAAAATACAAAAGCCACAGTGCGTTTCAACAATGCAGGAACTAAACAGTTATTGCTGAAATTCGCAAAATATAAGATAATTTCATGAGTTTTGAATAGGACTATGTTGTAAAATATAATTAATTATATCCTTGCGTAAGGATATATATGTGTCTTATGTTGAAATAAGCAGAATATTATAATGATTGATCATAGATTTGTTTTCTCTTTTTTAATGTACACAATATTGTTCTATTACGGAGTCGAGTTTGATATTTAGAGAGGCTAACGAACATTCATGAGGGTTAAAAAACGTAAAAGATGCTATGCGCGCGTGTTTTTGCACGTTAATTTAATTAACTTTGTTGGATAAAATTTATAATATGAGAATGTATCAGACAATGAGATTTAGCTGTGTGTTCGTGGCTTTATCATTATGCTTATTTATGCAGGCGGCAAAGAAATATGTGCCTAAGAGGGAATTCCGCGGTGCGTGGATACAATGTGTTAATGGTCAGTTTCAGGGACTTTCCACAGCCGCCATGCAGCAGAATCTGTCAAATCAGTTGGATGAATTACAAAAGTGCAATGTTAATGCGGTTATCTTTCAGGTTCGTCCTGAATGTGATGCTCTTTATCAAAGTAGCATTGAGCCATGGAGCCGCTTTCTTACAGGTGTGCAAGGACAGGCTCCATCACCATTTTGGGATCCGTTGCAGTGGATGATTGACGAATGCCATAAGCGTGGAATGGAACTTCATGCTTGGATTAATCCATATAGAGCTAAAACCAAAAGTACTCTTACGTTAGCCTCTTCACATATTGCAATAAAAAATCCTGCACGTGTATTCTCGTACGACGGACAGTTCATACTAAATCCCGGAATGCCAGAAAATAGAGAATACATTTGTAGGGTCGTGGATGACATTGTGTCACGCTATGACGTGGATGGCGTGCATATTGATGATTATTTTTATCCATATCCTGTCGCAAGACAGTCTATTCCAGACAGTAACGAGTTTGCCAGATATAATAATGGCATACGGGACATTGGTGACTGGAGACGTTATAATGTCAATCTTTGTATAAAGGAACTCGGAGAAACAATACACAGACGCAAGCCATGGGTGAAATTCGGTGTTTCGCCATTCGGAATATATAGAAACAAAAGAACAGCTCCCAATATAGGTAGTGATACTGGAGGACTCCAGAATTATGATGATTTGTATGCGGACGTGTTACTTTGGGTTAACAATGGATGGGTGGATTATTGTGCTCCGCAGCTTTATTGGCAGATAGGTCACAAGACGGCAGACTACAAGACTCTGATAAACTGGTGGAACAGGTATTCATCCAACAGACCTATTTTCATTGGAGAGGATGTTGAGCGTACGGTAAAGTTTGCAGATGTGGATAATCCTTCGATAAATCAAATGCCGGCAAAGTATTCATTACGCAGCCAGATGCGCAATGTGAGTGGGGTTGTTTTATGGTATTCTAAAGCCGTGGTTGATAATGTTGGAAATTATGCAACAGTTTTGAAAAACAGCTATTGGAAATATCCGGCTTTGCAGCCTCTTATGCCTTTTATTGATGATGACAGACCAAGAAAGCCAAGAAAGGTGAAGCCTATTTGGACAAGCGATGGCTACATACTGTTCTGGACACAGCCCAAAGGTAAGGATTGGGATGATAAGGCTGTGAAGTATGTTATTTATAGATTTGCCCGTGGAGAAAAAGTGGACATTGATGACGCAACGCATATAATTGATATCACAACAGATACTTTCTATAAGTTACCTTATGTCGATGGTGAGACAAAATACACTTATGTCGTAACATCACTCGATCGTATGGGTAATGAGAGCAAAGGCGTTAAGAAAAAGGTAAAACTTTAAAGTAGAAAGACGTCATGTTATAGAGATGATGTGAAAGTACGTTTTCGAAATTTATTATTTAGTTTCTATTAAGGATGATAAGTAATAGAAGAAGTTGGTTATTTTGTGTTTGTATTTATTATATTGCAGATATTCTTTATGTAATTGCAAAGTTTCATAAGATTCTAACTTCTTCTATTACATCCTTTATATAACTGCTCAATTATTTATTTTATTTGAGTTTATCATACACAGTCGAATATGTTGTCTTTTCCCCATTCAATGGAATTTTGGCTCACATTATAATAAAATCAAACATTTGTTTTGTGCTGCGATAAATTTAAATTAACTTTGCCTCTGTTATTACTATTATTTTATTGTTAGTATATATATGATAAGGATTGCATCTATTATAACGATGTTTTTTTTCATTGGAGTTTTGACATCATGTAATGAAAATAAAAAAACAAATGATATCATAACCCGTAAACCGGAGAAGACCCATGTTAAAAAAAGTATTCAGAAGATTGGTGATTATGAGCAAACACGTACAGTTGATTGGCATGGCTCTGTATATAATGTTAGCATAGAGAGAAAGGCTGACGTTAATTTACCTTTAGTAGATGACGGTACTGGAAACAAGTATTATGATAACCGTATAAGATTGTGTTTGACTGGTAAGGATGGGAAGGATCTGCTGAGACGTGATTTTACAAAAGACGATTTTAGAAAATATGTAGGAGATGAATATGCTAAGAATAATGTGTTGCTTGGCGTGGTCTTTGATAGGGTTGATGATGATTTTATTTATTTTGCAGCAAGTGTCGGCTCTCCTGACAAAATGAGTGATGAATATATTCCTTTAGTTGTAAGATTCTCTTATAGAAATTTTAAATTGGATATATATAGAGACACGACGCTCGATACGTCAGACTCTGAGCCAGAGTTATCGGATGACGATATTTGAAAACAATGTTTTTATTGTACAGACTATTGAGGAACGACAACCGTGAATACTTTTGCTATCATATATATACAATATAGTTTAATATAAAATTCAAGAAATAATATGGCGAGGATGTGTCAAAATGGACACATCCTCGTCATGATACCGACTATTGCAAGATTCGTATATCTGTAGTCAGTAACCGGTTTTCTCAAAAGGTTGAGCTATGGAGAAAGTAAGACTCAGTAGAAATTTAGTGGGTAAGCAAACTGTTTTGCAATTCTTAAAAGGAAAAATTTCTTATCTACTGAGCCGGAATAGGTATATTGCAATAAGTTACTTAATCCATGGTTATTGACATATTGTTGAAATCGAGTGTTACTCGGTTAAACCTATTGATAAAATCCATTCCAAGAACTCCGTCCATACCGACCTGGTTCTCATTCTTTTCTATGCGGGCATTAGATAATGTCACATCATGTCAAACATAACAGAGTTTGATATCAGGAACACGCAATACATCATCAATATTCTGTACATTAGAGCCTTTATTTTGTAATATCATGTTCTCATTTGCAAATTTGTTGAAATGTTTCTCGTAGTAGGGCTGCAAGAAATAAGCTTCCATTTCTCCTGTAGACAGCAATAATTTTAAGTTACCCGATTGGTCATTAGAATCTATAAAAAGCTTACGTCCGTTTTCAAGTCTTATGTTGTGAATATTCTGTTTTGTCTTTATGTTATTTATAGGGAATATCAACTCTTTTGCTCTCACATCAAATGCATATTTCTCCCATTCTTCTAATGAAATAAGCACCTATGACGCCATCCATTTGTTCAAGCGTTTTTTTCTGTGTTAGCTGGTCAAAGACAAATGCAATGGGGTCTTTATAAATGATGTCTCCTATCGCGATACTATCAATATGAGCCATGTGGAAGCCGTTATATGCATCTAACGTCTTTAGGCCAAGTTTCTCTGCTGCATGTTTTGATATATCGGTGTTTTCAGTGCCAGTGTCAAAGACAAACTTATAGTCCTTACCTTTTATTTTCACATTGATATATATATGCTACTCCCAAGCATGCAAGGCTGTATGCATTGTTAGAGCCAATCTGTTGTTGCCTCTCATTAACAAGGGTTACAATATAGTCCAGAGTCTTTTCCGGCTTATTGAATTGTGATGCAAGCACAAATTCTGCCATGAGTGCAAGATTATTATCTTCCAGTGAATATTTCAATTTCGGATATTCATCAGCCAACGCAAACCACTCTGACTCGTTAATATGTTCACTTATACGCATGTCAGCCTCTTGAGAGTTGGCATATAGACACAGACCTGTCAATACTGTTATAATAATATGACGAATGCCATATAATTCAGGGATATATCAAAATATCATTGTAAAGAAGTGTCAGTACTGTTCTGAAACTGTATATAATCAAAAGAGTTATTCAATACACGACTTCCTACGTTCGTTGTAGTGTTTGTGTGTGTTACCATAGCTCCGTAAAAAGCCGGTGGAATATGGTTTTCACGGAAAAGCGACCAATGGCAGCCTTTCTTTATCTTGTGCAAGATGACTTCTGCATCCGTATATTACAACTAAGAGTAATGTAATTACGTTTTCTTTTGGATTGCTGTGCCATATTTCATTCGCTACATCTTTGTCGTACGCAGTGTACATGCAACTGTCACTATATACGAGTTAGGTTGTCCATTATAAGTAGTAATGCTATTTGTACGCTGTACTTTTATGTTTTGACGTGGTTATAACAAAACCACATAAGTTTAAATCACTTCGATATGTATAAATAAATCAGATAAACCTTTGTTAATATTAAAAATAATCGTATTTTTGCAAAATAAAAAAATTAATTGTTCAGTTCTTTTTATTATGAAAAGATTATTATTCAATCTGATTGTTTTAATTACTGTTGTGGTACTGTTGGATAGCTGTTCTAGTGCCAAGCGAGTTGCTTATTTTCAGAATATAGATAGTGTGGATCTTTCTGCGTCACAAGGATTGTATGATGCCAAGATAATGCCTAAGGACATGCTGACAATAATTGTCAATACTACAAATCCTGATGCGGCACGTCCGTTTAATCTTTATTCAGCTACAGTAAGCGGACAGTCTGGAAATAATAATATGCAGGGCTATCTCGTGGATAATAGTGGTAATATTAATTTCCCTGTAATAGGAAAGGTGCATGTCTCAGGACTGACAAAGGGGCAATGTGAGGATTTGATACGTGAAAAAATAATGCCTTACATGTCTGGAACTGAAAATCCGGTTGTAACTGTTAGAATGTCCAGTTTCCGTGTGACGGTAGCTGGGGAGGTGAATAGTCCCGGCGTTGTTCCTGTGAATTCTGAAAAGATGAGTGTTATAGAGGCTTTGGCACAGGCAGGAGACCTTACTATTTACGGACGACGTGACAATGTGCTGTTGATTCGTGAGAATGAATTGGGGCAAAAGAGTCAGGTTAGAATAAATCTTAATGACGCGAATTTTATTAATTCTCCATATTATTATGTTCAGCAGAATGACATTATTTATGTCCAGCCAAATAAGGTTAAGGCGAAGTCTTCTTCCATCGGAACTTCTACCACATTATGGATTTCAGGTGTAAGCATATTGACTTCTCTTGCGTCGTTGGTTGTTAATATATTAAGGAATTAAAGAATAAACAAATAAGAACGTTAGACATTTTATATCAAAATATGTCTAACGTTTATTTTATGTGATATACCAAATTTAGAATTATGTGTGGAATTGTCGGATATTTAGGTAATAAAGAAGCCTATCCCATTTTAATAAAGGGATTGAGAAGATTAGAATATCGTGGGTATGACAGTGCCGGAGTAGCTATTATAAATGATGACAATCAGCTTAATGTTTATAAGACAATAGGAAAGGTTTCTGATCTTGAGGATTTTTGCAAAGATAAGAATATAAGCGGACATGTAGGTATCGCACATACACGGTGGGCAACACACGGAGTCCCTTCTTCAAAAAACGCACATCCTCATTTCTCTGAATCTAAGGATTTGGCAATAATCCATAACGGAATAATCGAAAATTATAGCGTTATTAAGCGTAATCTTATTTCAAACGGTGTGAGTTTTCGCTCTGATACAGATACAGAAGTTTTAATCCAACTCATAGAATATGTCAAGAAAAAGAAAAATCTTGATTTATTGACTGCCGTACAATTGTCGCTTCATCAGGTGATTGGTGCGTATGCCATAGCTATATTGGATAAGAATAACCCTAATCAGATAATTGCGGCACGCAAGCAAAGCCCGCTTGTTGTCGGAGTAGGCGAAAATGAGTTCTTCTTAGGTTCTGACGCATCTCCAATTATTGAGTATACAGACAAGGTCGTTTATTTAGACGACGGCAATATTGCCGTTATACGCAGTGATGAAGGTTTGAAGGTTGTCAACATTTTTAATAGAGAGTTGAATCCTGAAATACAGACCGTAGATTTAAATCTTGGTCAGATAGAGAAGGGAGGTTTCCCTCACTTTATGCTGAAGGAGATATTTGAACAACCTGAGTGTATTAAGAATTGCATGCGTGGGCGGGTAAACGATGATAATAGCAATATAACGTTAAGTGCTATCTTAGATAATAAGGAAAAACTGTTGAACGCAAAGCGTATTATAATTGTTGCCTGTGGAACTTCATGGCATGCAGGGCTTATAGGTAAATATCTTATTGAGAATTTTTGTCGCATTCCTGTAACAGTAGAATATGCCAGTGAGTTCAGGTATTCAAATCCTGTCGTAACAGAGAACGATGTCGTCATAGCAATATCACAAAGCGGTGAGACTGCGGACACACTTGCCGCAATAGAAGTTGCAAAAAGGAATGGAGCGTTCGTATATGGTATCTGTAATGTAGTCGGTTCCAGCATACCGCGTGCGACGGATGCCGGCAGCTACATTCATGTGGGTCCGGAAATTGGTGTCGCTTCTACGAAGGCTTTTACCGGTCAGGTTACAGTCCTTGCCATGTTCGCACTGGCGTTGGCGAAAGAAAAAGACATTATAGATAAGAGACAATACTCTGAGATAATAAAAGAGTTATGGACTCTACCTGAAAAGATGAAGACTGTTTTGGAGCTTAACAACAGAATTGCCGAACTAAGCCGAATATTCACTTACGCTCACAATTTCCTTTATCTTGGCAGAGGCTACAGCTATCCTGTCGCGCTTGAAGGCGCATTGAAATTAAAGGAAATAAGCTATATACATGCAGAAGGATATCCTGCGGCAGAGATGAAACACGGACCTATTGCTCTCATAGATTCGGACATGCCTGTTGTTGTTATTGCGACACATAACAAGATGTATGAGAAGGTGTTGAGCAATATTCAGGAAATAAAAGCACGACAGGGTAAGGTCATTGCACTTGTCAGCAAAGGGGACGATACTATAAGCCGTATAGCTGACGAGGTCATCGAACTGCCTTCTACAATGGAATGTTTTGAGTCTCTTATAGATGTCATACCTTTGCAGTTGCTGGCTTACCATGTGGCTGTATGTAAAGGTAAGAATGTAGACCAACCGAGAAATCTGGCAAAATCTGTAACCGTAGAGTAAATATATTGTAAATATATAATATAAAACAAAATAGAGCGTGGAACCATTAAAGCATGAATGCGGGATTGCAATGATAAGATTGCTCAAACCGTTGACGTATTATCAGGAAAAGTACGGCACCTGGATGTTCGGATTGAACAAACTTTATCTTATGATGGAGAAACAGCACAATCGCGGACAGGAAGGTGCCGGTATGGCATGTGTTAAACTTGACAGTGCTCCGGGTCGGGAATATATGTTCCGTGAGAGAGCAGAAGGTAAGGATGCGATAACCGAGATTTTCGGTCAGGCTCATCGTGATCTTAAAAATCTAAGTCAGGAAAAGTTGTCAGATGTCGCATTTGCGAAAGACTGCCTGCCATTTGCTGGCGAACTGTACATGGGGCATTTAAGATATTCCACTACAGGTAAAAGCGGACTGTCGTATGTCCATCCTTTCTTGCGCCGTAATAACTGGCAGGCAAAGAACCTGTGCCTGTGCGGAAATTTCAATATGACAAATGTTGATGAAATTTTCGACAAGCTTACCATGCAGGGGCAATATCCCCGTATATATAGCGATGCTTATATCATGCTGGAATTTATGGGGCATCGGTTAGACCGCGAGGTGGAACGCAATTTTGCTAAAGCTAAAGAGTTCGACTTGAATAATAAGGAGATAACTGAATACATAAACGACCATGTCGAAATGAAGAATGTGCTGAAAAGCACAATGACAGATTTTGACGGTGGATATGTCGTCTGCGGAATAACCGGCAGTGGGGAAATGTTTTCCATGCGCGATCCATGGGGCATAAGACCAGCGTTTTATTATAAAAACGACGAATTTATTGCAGTTGCAAGCGAGCGTCCTGTGTTGCAGACAACATTCGATCTCGAATGTGAGGACGTCTGTGAGCTGATGCCCGGAACCGCATTGCTGGTAAAGCGTAACGGTGATTTCTCAATAGAAGAGATAATTCCGGCAAAAGGAAACAACGCCTGTTCTTTCGAGCGTATTTATTTCAGCCGTGGCAGTGACAGAGACATATACAAAGAACGCAAACTGTTGGGGGAAAGTCTGCATGAGCCCGTTTTGAAAGCCATCGGCTATGATGTGAAACATACGGTTTTCTCTTTCATTCCCAATACGGCGGAGGTCGCATACTATGGATTGCTTACAGGCTTCAAGAGATATGTGAATGAGAGCAAGGTGCGTAGGATACAGGAACTTGGTCATATCCCATCAGAAGAGGAATTAAGGGAAATACTTGGCGATTACGTACGTTCGGAGAAAGTGGCATGGAAGGATATAAAACTCAGAACCTTTATCACAGAGGGAAACTCGAGAAATGACCTTGCCTCACATGTGTACGATATAACATACGAGAGCATTGAGCCGCATGTCGACAACCTTGTTGTCATTGATGACAGTATCGTGCGCGGAACAACTCTTAAGGAAAGCATTTTGAGAATTCTTGACAGGTTGCATCCCAAGAAAATCATCATAGTAAGCAGTGCTCCTCAAATACGTTATCCTGATTATTATGGAATTGACATGGCGCGTCTTGAGGAATTCTGCGCGTTCAGGGCAACAATAGAACTGCTTAAGGAAAGAGGCATGTACAGTCTGATAATGGATACATACAACGCATGCAAGACAGAATTATGCAAGTGCCCGGACGAGATGCGTAACTGCGTGCGCGATATTTATGAGCCGTTTACGGTTGATGAGATAAATAAAAAGATCGTTGAGATATTACGCCCCGCAGAGGTGACGACACCGATAGAATTGGTATTCCAGTCTATTGACGGATTACATAAGGCAATACCCAACCATAAAGGTGATTGGTATTTCACCGGAAAATATCCTACACCGGGCGGTACCAAATTATGTAATCGCGCCTTTGTGAATTACATAGAGAATGTTTATCAGAATGAAAAGAAATTCTAAAATCATAAGATGAGAAACGTAACTTTAGCTTTGGAGAACGGAATTAAGTTCCATGGAAAATCATTTGGCTATGAAGCACCCATGGCCGGTGAGGTTGTTTTTAACACAGCTATGGTAGGATATCCGGAGTCATTGACCGATCCTTCATATGCCGGACAGATGATAGTACTTACTTATCCGCTTATAGGTAATTATGGGGTGCCGTCATTTGCATATGATGACAATAAACTGCCGTTGTTTATGGAGAGCGACAGAATTTATGCATCGGCAATCATTGTGACAGACTACAGTGAGAGCTACTCACACTGGAACGCGAAAGAGAGTCTTGCGGAATGGCTGAAGCGTGAGCATATTCCCGGAATCACAGGGATAGATACAAGAGAACTTACAAAGGTTCTTCGCGAGCATGGGGTTATGATGGGTAAAATACTTTTTGATGATGAACCGGATAATATTCCGACGGCTACTTATGAAGGAGTGAATTTTGTTGATAAGGTGAGTTGCCGCGATATTATACGTTATAATGAAGGAGCCGGCAAGAAAGTTGTTCTTGTGGATTGCGGTGTCAAGGCAAATATCATAAGATGTCTTATAAACAGAGGTGTTGAGGTTATCCGTGTACCCTGGAATTATGATTATACCGATATGGATTTTGACGGATTGTTCCTTGCTAATGGTCCTGGAGACCCGGAGATGTGTGAGGATGCTGTGGCGGTATTGCGGAAATATATGCAGATGTCACGCAAGCCTATATGCGGAATATGTATGGGTAACCAGCTTCTGGCAAAAGCAGGCGGAGCAAAGACTTACAAATTGAAATATGGACATCGGTCCCACAACCAGCCTGTACGCATGGTCGGTACTGATAACTGCTACATCACGACACAAAACCATGGATACGCGGTTGACGGCAGTACAATAGGGGCTGATTGGGAAGAACTTTTTATTAACATGAATGATGGTTCCAACGAAGGCATCAGGCACAAGAGCAACCCTTGGTTTTCGAGTCAGTTCCATCCGGAAGCCCGTTCCGGCTCATTGGATACAGAGTTCCTGTTTGATAGATTTGTAGACACACTAAAGTAAAAAATAAACGGTATGAAGTACGACAATATAAAGAAAGTTTTGCTATTGGGTTCCGGTGCGCTCAAGATAGGTGAGGCAGGTGAATTCGACTATTCCGGTTCGCAGGCACTTAAGGCATTGCGTGAAGAAGGCGTGGAGACTGTCCTTATAAATCCGAACATTGCGACAGTCCAGACATCGGAAGGCGTTGCCGATCAGATATATTTCCTTCCAGTGCAGCCTTATTTTGTAGAAAGAGTCATCGAGAAAGAGAGACCGGACGGCATATTGCTCGCATTTGGCGGGCAGACTGCATTAAACTGTGGCGTGGCATTATACCGCGAGGGTATTCTTGACAAGTATGGAGTTCAGGTGCTTGGAACATCTGTTCAGGCAATAATGGACACGGAGGACCGTGAGCTTTTTGTTGAGAAACTTAACGAGATAGGCGTCAAGACTATAAAGAGCGAGGCATGCGAGTCAATTGAGGCTGCACGCAAGGCTGCCGCTGAACTTGGCTATCCTGTCATACTTCGTGCTGCTTATGCATTAGGTGGTTTGGGCAGTGGCTTCTGTGACAATGAGGATGAGTTGAATCGTCTTGCAGAGAAAGCGTTCTCGTTCTCTCCCCAGGTTCTTGTTGAGAAAAGCCTGAAGGGATGGAAGGAAATAGAGTATGAGGTTGTAAGAGACCGTTATGACAACTGTATCACTGTATGTAATATGGAGAATTTCGACCCTCTGGGAATACATACCGGAGAAAGCATAGTTGTCGCTCCTACTCAGACGCTGACAGACCGCGAAAGCCAGAAACTACGCTCACTGGCAATAAAGATTATCCGTCATATAGGTATTGTAGGAGAATGCAATGTGCAGTATGCTCTTGATCCGAACAGTGAGGATTACCGTGTTATAGAAGTTAATGCACGTCTTAGTCGTTCTTCGGCTCTTGCATCAAAGGCAACCGGATATCCTCTTGCGTTTGTGGCTGCAAAACTCGGTATGGGATACGGACTTTTCGAACTGAAAAACTCAATAACCAAAACCACAAGTGTTTTCTTCGAGCCTGCGCTTGATTATGTTGTTTGTAAGATTCCGCGTTGGGATTTGAGCAAATTCCGCGGAGTTGACAAGGAACTTGGTTCCTCAATGAAGTCTGTCGGTGAGGTTATGGCGATAGGACGCACTTTTGAGGAAGCTATTCAGAAAGGCTTGCGCATGATAGGACAAAGCATGCACGGTTTTGTGGAGAACAAGGAGCTGGAGATTGATGATATCGATGTCGCCCTGCGCGAACCCACCGACAAGCGTGTCTTCATAATCTCGAAGGCAATGCATAAGGGATACACCATCGACCAGATACACGAACTCACAAAGATTGACAAATGGTTCCTTGAGAAGCTCAAGCACATCATTGACATAGACGAGCGGATGAAGGCTCTTAAGAATGTGAACAATCTCGACAAGGAGTTGTTGAGAACAGCAAAAATATATGGCTTCACAGACTTCCAGATAGCACGTGCCGTCGGTCTTGAGGAGGAAGTGGGAAATATGCACAAGGCAATGCTCACTATACGCCAGTTGCGTAAGAACTATGGCATACTTCCGGTTGTCAAGCAGATAGACACTCTGGCGGCGGAATATCCGGCACATACCAACTATCTGTATGTAACTTATTCTGGTGTGGCAAGCGACATTTCGTTCGACCGTGACAATCGCTCCATCATTGTACTTGGTTCAGGAGCTTACAGGATTGGCAGCTCCGTAGAGTTTGACTGGTGTGGTGTGCAGGCGTTGAATACAATACGCCGAGAGGGATTCCGTTCGGTGATGATCAACTACAATCCTGAAACTGTGTCGACAGACTATGACATGTGCGATCGTCTTTATTTCGATGAACTCACATTCGAACGTGTGATGGATATCATCGAGTTTGAAAGTCCGTACGGAGTCATAGTCTCAACCGGAGGTCAGATTCCTAATAATCTTGCGATGAGACTTGATGCACAGAACGTTCCTATTCTGGGAACATCGGCGAAGGACATTGACAATGCGGAAGACCGTGCCAAGTTCTCCTCGATGCTGACACGCAACAACATCAGTCAGCCGGAGTGGAGTGCGCTTACATCAATGGATGACATAAACAAGTTCATAGACAAAGTAGGTTTCCCCGTACTCGTAAGACCGTCATATGTGTTGTCAGGTGCCGCGATGAATGTCTGCTCAAACCGTGACGAGCTGGAACGTTTTCTGAAACTTGCCGCTAATGTCTCGGAAGACCATCCTGTGGTTGTCAGCCGTTTCATTGAGCATGCCAAGGAAATAGAGATGGATGCTGTCGCCAATAAGGGAGAGATTATAGCTTATGCCATCTCAGAGCACATTGAGTTTGCCGGAGTACATTCCGGTGACGCCACAATACAGTTCCCTCCGCAGAAACTATATGTGGAGACCGTACGTAGAATAAAACGCGTAAGCCGCCAGATAGCAAAAGAACTGCACATATCGGGTCCGTTCAACATACAGTTCATGGCACGCGATAATGACATACTTGTTATCGAGTGTAACCTCAGAGCCTCACGTTCATTCCCGTTTGTCAGCAAGGTTCTTAAGCTTAATCTCATAGATCTGGCAACAAAGGTCATGCTTGGTAAGCCGGTAGAGAAGCCCAACAAGAATCTGTTCGATCTCGACTATGTCGGAATCAAGGCGTCACAGTTCTCGTTCAACAGATTGCAGAAGGCAGACCCTGTTCTGGGTGTCGACATGTCTTCTACCGGAGAGGTCGGATGTCTTGGCGATGATACAAATGACGCGTTGCTCAAGAGCATGCTTGCAGTGGGACAGGGTATACCAAAGAAAACAATACTGTTGTCCACAGGAGGTGCAAAGCAAAAGGCGGAGATGCTCGACGCTGCGAAGAAGCTGGTGGAGAATGGATACGAACTGTATGCCACAGGAGGCACTTCAAAATATCTGGACGATAACGGTGTGCGTAATGTCCGTGTCTATTGGCCTTCGGAAGAGGGCAAAGAGCCGCAGGCACTTACACTGCTCCATGAGAAGAAGATAGACATGGTTGTAAATATTCCCAAAGACCTCACACCGCGTGAGCTCACTGACGGCTATAAGATCCGCCGTGCATCCATCGATCTCAATGTGCCGCTGGTAACCAACAGCAGGCTGGCAAGCGCATTTATCAATGCATTCTGCACGCTGAAACTCAGCGATATTGACATCAAGAGTTGGGCGGAATACAAATAAAAACATAAAGGATAAAGTGTGTGGTCGGGATGTTTCAATGCATCCTGACCACACTTTTTTTATTCCGAACGGGTCATGATATGCCATCCGTATCTTGTGCTTCACCATAACTTGCCGTTTCCAGATTTTGTGGAAAATGTTGCAGGAAACACTTGTAGGAAGCGGATGGCAGAATGAAGACAGCGGTGCGGAGTAGGGAAGAAGAACATTCCATAAGGGAAAAAAGCTGTTTTTGCACTATAGTGACCGGTTCAGACTCGCTGAAATTTTAGTGTTCAACAGTCTTCAAATGCTGCTTGAAGAAGTCCATATAAGTGTTATACCAATCGGCAGGTGTCTCGTGTTTGCACTCTGGATTTACTACGTAATGCTTCTCCTCAGACTTGAAGTTGTTGTAAGGTGCGAAGTTTGTGTGCGGCGGACATACCGGGTCTTGTAGTCCTATTGCCGATATTACAGGGCATGTTACGAGTGTGGCGAGGTTCTTCGTGTCGAAGTAAGAGAGAAACTTGTACATCGTAGCGTTGTCCAGGTCAAGCTTTTCCTGCATAGCACGTGCCGTTGAGGCTGGCCAAGAGCCAACTTTGAAGTCGTAATATGATAAAAAAATAATGTGAGATATTTTAGTTTTATAAAATACAGATAAGGCAAAATTATTTCAATTTATTTGTTTATATCGAAATATTAATGTATATTCGCAAACCAAAGTTTATTTTGGGCTATTAAATTTACTAACTAAAATACGCATACAGATGAAGAAGTACAATTTTAATGCCGGACCGTCAATGCTTCCAAGAGAAGTTATTGAGAATACGGCAAAACAGATTTTAGACTTCAATGGTTCAGGCCTTTCTCTGGCAGAAATAAGTCACAGAGCCAAAGATTTCCAACCGGTCGTTGACGAAGCTGTTGCTTTAATAAAGGAGTTGTTAGAGATTCCTGAGGGATATTCGGTTCTTTTCTTAGGTGGAGGCGCCTCTCTTGAATTCTGTATGGTTCCATATAATTTCCTGAAGAAAAAGGCGGCATATCTCAATACTGGTGTATGGGCAAAGAAAGCCATGAAAGAGGCGAAGTTGTTCGGTGAAGTTGTGGAAGTGGCTTCCTCTGCAGAAGCAAACTATACTTACATACCGAAAGACTGGGAATGTCCTGCAGACGCAGACTATCTTCACATTACGACAAACAACACTATTTACGGTACAGAAATAAGACATGAGCTTCAGGTTCCTGTAAGGATGATTGCAGACATGTCGTCAGACATATTCAGCCGTCCCGTTGATGTATCAAAGTATGATTGTATTTATGCCGGAGCACAGAAGAATCTTGCAATGGCAGGTGTTACTCTTGTTATTGTGAAGGATGACGCTTTAGGTAAGGTTGACCGCAGCATACCGACAATGCTTGACTACAGAACTCATGTGGAAAAGGGTTCAATGTTCAACACACCGCCTGTGGTTCCGATATATTCAGCCTTGGAGACTCTGAGATGGATAAAGGCACAGGGAGGTTTGAAGATGATGGATAAGTTAGCGCACGAGCGAGCAGAAATGCTATATGCAGAGATTGACAGAAACAAGCTTTTCCGTGGAACGGCAAAAGAAGAAGACCGCTCGCTGATGAATATATGCTTTGTTATGAACGATGAATATAAAGAACTGGAAAAGCCATTCCTCGATTACGCTCTTTCTTGCGGTATGGTCGGAGTGAAAGGTCATCGTTCTGTCGGAGGTTTCAGAGCAAGTTGCTATAATGCCCAGACCATAGAAGGTGTTGAGGCTCTTGTGAAGTGCATGCAGGATTTTGAGGCACAACACTGAATCCTTTTATAAAACAAATAAAAAGGGCGGATATGTCACTATCCGCTCTTATAAATTTATAATAACCCATAAATTTAATCGTTATGAAAGTTTTAGTTGCAACAGAAAAACCATTTGCCGCAGCTGCTGTAGATGGTATAAAGAAAGAAATAGAAGGAGCTGGCAATGAGCTGGTGCTACTTGAGAAATATACGGATGTTCAGGAATTATTGGATGCTGTAAAAGATGCTGATGCACTTATTGTACGTTCTGATAAGGTTAATGCCGCTGTGTTGGATGCGGCGGAAAACTTGCGTATCGTAGTACGTGCCGGAGCCGGATATGACAATATTGACATAGAGTATGCTAAAAAGAAGAATGTTGTTGTGGAGAATACTCCCGGACAGAACTCCAATGCCGTAGCCGAACTTGTTTTCGGCTTGTTGGTATTTGCTTGCAGAAGCTTCTATAGCGGCAAAACAGGAAATGAGCTGAAAGGGAAAAAGATAGGAATACTCGCATATGGTAATGTAGGACGTAATGTCGCACGGATAGCCAAGGGCTTTGGTATGGAAATATATGCATATGACGCTTTCTGTCCTAAAGAATCCATTGAGAAAGACGGAGTTGTTGCGGTAGACTCTCAGGATAAGCTGTTTACCGATTGTGACATTGTTTCTTTACATATTCCGGCAACACCTCAGACAGTGAAATCAATAAACAAGGAACTGGTAGGCAAGATGAAAAAGAATGCCATCATAATAAATACTGCGAGAAAAGAAGTGATAGACGAAGCCGGTCTGTTGGAAATAATGAAGGTGCGTACTGACTTGAAGTACATAACAGATATAAAGCCAGATGCTGACGCTGAATTCCAGACTTTTGAAGGACGTTACTTCAGTACACCGAAAAAGATGGGCGCACAGACTGCGGAAGCAAACATAAATGCCGGTATTGCAGCGGCTGTACAGATAAATGCGTATTTCAAAGACGGATGTACCAAATTCCAAGTAAATAAATAATGGCAACAATAAAACCATTCAAAGGGATACGTCCTCCAAAAGAACTGGTGGAAAGTATCGAGTCTCGTCCATACGACGTGTTGAGCAGTAAAGAGGCGCGTGAAGAGGCAGGCGATAATGAAATGAGTCTGTATCATATAATCAAACCTGAAATAGATTTCGAGGAAGATATTGACGAATATGATCCGAGAGTATATCAGAAAGCGGCAGATAACTTCAAGAAGTTTATGGACAAGGGATGGCTGGTTCAGGATGACAAAGAAAACTATTATCTATATGCCCAGACCATGAACGGTAAGACACAGTACGGACTTGTAGTAGGAGCTGCTGTCGCTGATTATATGTCAGGACTGATAAAGAAACACGAGCTTACAAGATGCGACAAGGAAGAAGACCGTATGAAGCACGTGCGAGTGTGCAATGCCAATATGGAACCGGTGTTCTTCGCTTATCCTGATAATGCAAGGCTTGATGAGATAATAAAGCGTATCGCACAGAACGAGCCTGAATATGATTTCATAGCACCAATTGACGGATTCAGGCATCAGTTCTGGATTATCAGCAATGAAGATGACATTAGAGCTATAACTGAAGAGTTTGCAAAAATACCGGCTCTGTATATAGCAGACGGTCATCATCGTAGTGCCGCTGCGGCATTGGTAGGAGCGGAATTGGCAAGAAAAGACGAAAATCATACAGGAAATGAGGAATATAATTATTTCATGGCTGTATGTTTTCAGGCTTCTCAGCTCACCATATTGGACTATAACAGAGTTGTGAAGGATCTTAATGGTCTTACGCCAGAACAATTCATCAATGCCCTGTCAAAGAATTTCATCATTGAAAAGAAAGGTTCGGAAACATACAAACCATTGTGTATACATAACTTCTCACTTTATCTTGACGGATGTTGGTATTCTCTCACAGCTAAAGAAGGTACGTATAATGACTCCGATCCCATTGGCGTTCTTGACGTGGATATTTCCACACGTCTTATTTTGAATGAGATTCTTAATATTCAGGATTTGAGATCGGACAAGCGTATAGATTTTGTTGGAGGTCTGCGTGGTCTGGAAGAACTGAAGAAGAGAGTGGATAGTGGAGAAATGAAAGCCGCTCTCGCATTGTATCCGGTATCAATGAAACAGATTATGGAAATTGCAGACAGTGGTGCCATAATGCCTCCAAAGGCGACATGGTTTGAGCCTAAACTGCGTTCTGGGCTTGTCATACACAAGTTGTCTTAATGTAACAGAACACAAATTTACGAGATTTATGTCTCATTAATAATGGAGGGGCGAACCGCAATTCGCCCCTCTACAATATCATAAGATGAGTAATATTTCAGACGAGTATAAAACTGTCACATCCGAGGTAGCTGAAGGGTTTTATAGTGAAAAGCGTAGCAAGTTTTTTGCTTTTGTCCATCATGTGACGTCAGAAAGTGATATAAAAAACATAATCTCCGCTTATCATAAGTCACACTATGATGCGCGTCATATATGTTATGCATATGTATTAGGTCCGGATAAAGCTCATTTCAGAGCAAATGATGACGGGGAGCCCAGTAGTACAGCAGGGAAGCCTATACTTGGACAGATAATAAAAAATGACCTGACGGACATTCTTGTTGTTGTCATTCGCTATTACGGAGGTGTTAATCTTGGTACAAGCGGACTTATAGTAGCATACCGTACTGCCGCAGCAGATGCCATTTCGTCGGCAAAGATTGTATCCAAACAAGTTGAAGAGACTGTTAAACTTAAATTCCCTTATGAGTTGACCAACAGCGTTATGAAGATCGTGAAGGAATTATCCGCACGTATCTTATCAAATGAATATAACAATGATAATATGTGTGACATGACTTTATCAGTAAGGAAATCTCAGGCTGAGATTTTGAGAAGCAAATTCAAACATTTGACATTACTTCGTAATCTTGATGTCCGCTAAAATTATCTATATATAAAATGTCTGTTCGCAATACATAAACCACGTTCCAACAGACTTCATCTGTATTTAGTGTTGCTGTAATACCGCCTTCCGCTTTTCCCATATTCAATCCAACTAATCTTCTATATAAACAGAAAGCTTTCATTCAAAAATAAGTATGAAATTTGATAAAAGTGACGGTCGGTTCTGATAAGACATAAGATGTATATTTATGCAAGTGGAGCAGGCTATTTGAATATTTATATAATGTAAAATCGCTGAGAATCGAATAAAAACAAACAATAAAACATCGATCGTCATATACACTGTTTTCAGCATGTCAATATAACGTATTGAATATCAGTATTTTGGCTGACGTGACACTTCCGATATGTTTTTTCAACATACGACAAAGCCTTTTCCGGTATGCGAGAAAGCCTGTATGGACGTGCGAAAGAGAACGTTTGGGAGTATGATACAGTCTCTTTTGTAGTAGGAGAGCGATGTTGTAAGAGGGTTGGAATGATAAAAATTTATCATGATATAGCAAAATAATATTATTAAGACGGATATAGCTGTATAAGATGTGGGGTAGGATAGGACACAGACTAAAATAATACTGTTGTAGAAACGTATCCGGAATGTAAAGCCCTTTCTATTTTGTAAAAATTATATGTAAAGATTTTTTACTGTCTGTTCTGTATAAATATTCATTCTATTGAGTTATATTTAGATTACATATATGGCTGTATTGAACTTTATAATGCTTCCTGACTCTTAACCACGAATCTGCCATCAGACCGCCATAGTCTTGTTCTCACTTAATTTATATGCAGTTCATCCGTATTCCGCACAGCTGACTCCCATTTTGCTTGCCGCCTCTTTCCGATGTAGCCCGCTACATCTTAGACAAAACCAGGAACAAATCTGTCTGAAGACAACACGTAATACGGATGAAGTCTGATGACAGGTTCCGGTTAATCATAATAGAAATATGTTCTGTTTCCTTTGATTTATTATATATCCATCACGCATATCCGCTGTTCACAATTATAAATGTTTTATACAGACTTATCAATACTAAGTTTTATAAAACAAACAGTCTGCAGACGTTTTGTAATCACATCTGCAGACCGTCGTACATTTGTTTGTATATTATGTTATGTATCTTACCAAAGATTCAAACGGTTCTCTTTTGGAATAAACATCTTATCAGTGGATTTGATGTTAAACGCATCGTACCACGCGTCAATATGTGGCAGAGCACCGTCTACGCGCCAACATCCAAGAGAATGCGGGTCACTCTTGGTACGGTTTCTGATTTCCTCCGTAGTTATATTTGCAGCCCAGACACCTGCATATGCAAGGAAGAAACGCTGTTCTGGAGTAAAACCGTCAATTGTCGGTAGTTTCTCGTTCTTTGTGGCATTCTTGAACGCATTGAATGAAACCATCAGTCCACCGTGATCGGCGAGATTCTCGCCCAATGTCAGTTTTCCGTTCGCGTTAAGATCAGGAAGTACTTTTATCGAAGAGAAAAATTTATCACACAGTTCTGCACGCTTATTGAACTTCTCGGCATCTTCTGCTGTCCACCAGTCTGTCATATTGCCGTTTTTATCATAGTTACGTCCCTGATCATCAAAACCATGTGTCATCTCGTGACCAATGACAACTCCAATAGCTCCGTAGTTGAACGCATCATCGGCATTCATATCGAAGAACGGAACCTGAAGTATTCCTGCCGGGAAACATATTTCGTTTGTTGTCGGGTTGTAGTATGCATTCACTGTCTGCGGTGTCATGAACCATTCATCTTTGTCTACAGGTTTGCCCGCACGATAGTTGATGTCCCACTTTCTCCAGAAAATCTTGCAGTTCTGTACATTCTCATAATATGACAGATTCGGATCTATGGAAAGACCGGACATGTCTTTCCACTTGTCAGGGTATCCAATCTTGACATAGAAAGAATTGAGCTTGTCAAGTGCCGCCTTTTTGGTGTCCTCGCTCATCCAGTCCTGTTCTCTTATACGTTGTGCCAGAGAAATCTGTAGATTTTCAACAAGTTTTTCCATTCTTGCTTTGGCTGCTGCCGGGAAATAACGTTCCACATACATTTTGCCGAGAGCCTCACCCATCTGACTTTCAACCTGACTTGTGGCACGTTTCCAACGCGGATAGTTTTCCTTGCGTCCAGACATTGTTTTACCGAAGAAATCGAAATTGGCGGCAATGACATCATCACTTAGATAGTCCACGGCAGAAAGGATGACATCCCATTCCATATATGCCTTGAGCTCATCCGCTGTCATCGACTCTACTATTTTATTGGCTCCGCTGACAAAATCCGGCTGACCTACGACAAGTTCCTTGAAGCATGAATTGTCCACATCCAGCTTGCTCATATAGGCAGACAGCTTTATGGCAGGATAATTGCTTTCAAAGTCTTCAATTGTCATTTTGTTATAATTGGCTGCGACATCCCTCAACTCAGCACGTGACTTTGACACTTTGGCAAGTGCTGTCTCTATTTTCATGATGTTCTCCATTTTCTTTGTGGCTGATTTTTTGTCAAAGCCGAAGAACTGGAACATGCGTATGATGTGTTTTTTGTACGCATCACGTATGCCGGCTGTCGCAGAGTCATTGTCCAGATAATACTCTTTTTGTCCAAGAAACAATCCGCCCTGGTATATGTTAAGAATATTCATCCTTGAGTTTTTCTCGTCCGCTCCAAATCCGATTCCAAGAGGAATGCCGTATCCGAATGTAGCGTATTTAAATTGTATATCACGTAATGCTGACGTATTAGAGGCTTTCTCAATCTCGTTAATCAGCGGCATTACCGGTTTTACGCCATCTTTATTGCGACGTACAGAATCCATCGCCTGTTTATAGAAATCGCTCAATTTCTGTTCTGTACTGCCCGGTGTGAATGTCTTTGACGCCAGTTCTGCAAGAATAGTGTTTATACGCTTGTTGTTGGCTTGTGCCAGTTGGTCGAAGCTTCCATATCTGGAATATGCAGCCGGTAATGGATTGTTCTTCATCCATCCACCACAGGCAAACTGATAAAAGCTCTCACCGGGATTGGCTGTTCTGTCGAGATTCTCCAAACTAATACCCGATTTAAGCTGTTCTTGAGCAAATCCGAGTAACGGAGCACTTGCTATTACCATAATCGGAATGATTTTTTTGATTTTCATTTTAATTTATATATTATGTTTATGATATTTATACGAAATGATTAATTGACGTTTTGTATATCCGTAACATTAGTACGACAACTTGTTCTGTTCTTCCTCCAACTTTTCAGACAGACTCGTCCATGTGTTTTCTTCTTCTTCGAGCAAGCCTTTAAGAGAGGTATATTCTGCTATAAGATTCATATCTGCGGCACCTTCCGGAGTACATAATTTGTCGTTGATTGTTTTAATCTTATTTTCAAGGACTTCGATTCTTTGTTCAGACTCCTTTATTGTTTTCTCTATTCTGCGTATTTTTTTCTGTATTTCCTTGTGTTCTATATAATTGTTCTTTTTCTGTGATGATATTGTGTCTTGCAGAGATTCGCCTGCATTCAGATTCTTTTTAGGTGCTGCAAGTTCGTCAGGAGATTCAATGTTACGCTTGTATAGATAGTCATATATTCCTCCGAGATGTTCCGTAACGCTGCCATCTGCAAATTCATATACTTTAGAGACAAGTCCGTCCAGAAAATCGCGGTCATGACTTACGATAATGGCTGTACCGTCAAACGCTTTGATTGCTTCTTTCAACACCTCCTTCGACTGCATGTCAAGGTGGTTGGTCGGCTCGTCGAGAATAAGCAGATTAACCGGCTCCAACAGCAATCTTATCATAGCCAATCTGCTACGTTCTCCACCACTGAGCATTCTTACTTTCTTTTCAGAAGCCTCGCCGCCAAACATGAACGCTCCAAGAATGTTATTTATTTTCAGTCTTATTTCTCCCTTTGCCACATTGTCAATTGTCTCAAAAACAGACAGACTGCCGTCAAGCAGTTGTGCCTGGTTTTGCGCAAAGTATCCTATCTGCACATTGTGCCCTATCTTTAATGTTCCTGAATAGGGAATCTCTCCCATAATACATTTTATCAATGTGGATTTTCCGGATCCGTTACGTCCTACAAACGCTACTTTCTCACCGCGTTTTATAGTAAATGTAACATTTTCGAAAACGGTGTGTGTGCCGTATTGTTTGCCTACTTCATCACAGATTACCGGATAATCGCCGCTGCGAAGACAAGGCGGAAACTTCAGATGCATGGATGACCTGTCAACTTCATCTATCTCAATAGGTACGATTTTCTCAAGTTGCTTTATACGACTCTGGACCTGCACCGCTTTTGTCGCCTTGTATCGGAAGCGCTCGATGAAATCCTTTATGTCCGCAATCTCTTTTTGCTGGTTTTCGTATGCACGTATTTGCTGTTCTCGTCTTTCCGCACGCAGTTTTATGTATTCATCATATTTTACCTTGTAGTCGATAATCTTGCCGCATGATATTTCCAGAGTCCTGTTTGTCACATTATTTATGAATGCCCTGTCGTGACTTACAAGTATTACTGCTTTACTGCTTTGCTGCAAGAAACGTTCCAGCCATTGTATGCTTTCAATGTCAAGATGGTTTGTCGGCTCATCAAGAAGCAGGCAGTCAGGTCTGCTCAATAATATCTTCGCCAACTCAATGCGCATGCGCCATCCACCGCTGAATTCTGAGGTAGGGCGGTCAAAATCAGATTTATAAAAGCCAAGACCGGTAAGTATTCTTTCTATCTCAGCTTCATAGTTTTCTCCTCCCAACATGAGATATCTGTCATGTTCCTGAGTATATTTATCGACAAGGGCAATGTATTCATCGCTATCGTAATCGGTGCGTTCCGTAAGTTCCTTGCTCATCGCATCGATTTTATCTTTCATGTTTATAATGTCGGAGAATGATTTTCTTGCCTCATCTCTCACTGTAGTGTCATCCTGCAATATCATTACCTGTGGAAGATAACCGATTCTCATGTCCGATGAAATTGATATTTTACCGTCTGTAGGCTGTTGCTGACCACAGAGTATCTTCATTAGAGTGGATTTTCCGGCTCCATTTTTTCCTACAAGCGCAACTTTGTCATTATCGTTTATTACAAATGACGCATCTTGAAAGAGAGGTTTTATTCCAAATTCTACTTTTAATTTTTCTACAGAAATCATTTTATATGATATTTAAACATGCAAAAGATAATGAAAGATGAGTGCGACAGCAAGGAGGGAAAACTGAGTTTTACCGGACTTGATACTGCCGAATCGAATCTTATCTTATGCAAAGATGATGCAAATGAGCGGAAAGCGAGCTTGCTCTTAATTTCCCGAGTGCAGCTTATCTTATACAAAGATAATGCAAACGAGCGGAAAGAGAACTCGCTCTTAATTTCCCGAGTGCGGCTTATCTTATACAAAGATAATGCAAATGAGCGGAAAGCGAGCTTGCTCTTAATTTCCCGAGTGTAGCTTATCTTATACAAAGATACAAAATTTCAGATATTATATACTCAAAACATATTATATATGAGATACATGCATACTGAATATTAAAACTGTCTATAAAAACGCCTGATCTTGATATATGTGATCAGGCGATATTTATTAATAAACTATTGTTCTATTATTCGTCTCATATTAAATTCTTGTATTTTACCATCCGGACTGACTTTGGATAGGATTCTGAAATTGTGACGTTCTGTTGTTTCATCCGTATATTGAATGTCTTGAATGGCATTGAATTCTACGGTGTATTCGTATTGTTGTTCACCAATCTCCTTTTTCGATATCTTATAGTCTCCATTTGTATGCCAGTCCATGTGTGATACGTTACTCTTATAAATTTTGTTCATAAAAGAAAGTACATCCATGCGGGTTGCCCCCTGTTTACCCAAGAATGATGTCAGGACCGGATTGACGGAGTCTGACAGTGTGTTTTCATCTTTTGTGTTAAGACTTTGAAAGAAATTCCTGAAAATCATATCAATCATTATTTCTTCCTCCGGCTGCACTGTTTGAATCTTTATTTTCCTAATACAATCGGAAGCCTCATCATAATATTCGCCATTTGGCTGGTTTTGTATGTAAGTTTCGTACGATTCTATTGTATTTGATTGTTTAGCAGCAAGCCAATCGATTGAGTCGATTTTATGAACTGCTATGTTCTTATATTGAGAGTTTGGATATTCTTTAAGATATTGCTCCAAAGCACTTTTTGAATTGCTTACAATTGCATTTGTCCATGCGATGTTTGCCTCCTGCAATTCATTGAGCCGTTTTTTTATCATTAATATATGCTCTGTAGGAGCATCCGTGTCAGAATATGTCTCTATATATTTCTCTAAAACAGATATGTCACTGCTGGACAAGGCGAATTCGTACTCGCTTTTTTCCTTGTTTATATCATTTTGATTATTGTATATATATACTGCCGTAGCAGCTATCGCAATCAACAAAACAATTCCGGCAAAAACGGCAATAAGAATGTTTCTCTTATTTTTATTACCACCGGTTTCTATCTTATTTTCTATTGCAGATTTTTCTGATGTATTCGGATGATGGCACTCAGGGCAGCTCTCCTGGCTTGAAAGATATCTGCATCCGCATTGAGGACATACGGTTATGTTTCCAGATATTTCAACTCCACAAAACGGACAGCATGGTGCTTTGTCGCTTACATCATGACCGCACTCCGGACATTTTATTACTGACATCTCGTATGAATTTAATGTTTAAATCTTATTTCTCTCAAACTGTGCTTGCCCATGAACCTGCTTTTATCTACATATCCGTTTACACCGTCAATATGCCCTTTTCCGGTGTATTGCCACATGGTGTAATCCCGGTCGTCTTTAAGCACCGGCTCTCTTTCTGTATATTGGGCTATCATTATTTTGTAGTCATTTATTTTCCCGGCAAGATAATTATTATAGAAATTGGTAAAAGTGTATAATAATGGTTTTTGTTTATATGCAACCTCAACCATTTCAAGGAACTTAAACAGAGAATCACAAAATTCCTTTGTAGAAAGACCGCTTTTCGTTTCAATGTCTATCATCGGTATCAAGTCCTGATCGTCGGGTCTGCATTGAGTCATGAAATTTTCCAATTGTTTTGCCAATTCTGTCTTAGGACGGAAGAAGTGATACGAGCCGACTTTTATACCGTGTTTTTTTGCAAGTTCAATGTTGTATTCATATTTTTCATCAATGTTGTCGCCTCCTTCTGTAGCTTTAAGATAGACATACGCCATTTTCTTGTTATTTCCTACAGTTTCCCAAAAGACTTCTCCCTGATAATGGCTCATATCAATGCCATGTATATGTGTGCATGTGTCTTCACATTGCACATTTTCAGTATAAAACTCCTGAGCCGATGCTGTTGTCGGCAGGACAATATATAAAAACAGAATAAAAGATAAAACAGAATATACAGTCTTCATGATTGCAAAGTTAATAAAAAGGGAATAGAGTATTGGTTTGTCAATTGTAATTTTACAAATATTAATATATCCGGATGACAGTGTCTGGTCTATTCTTCTATTTCAGATAAACTGTTTGCCATTCTGTTAATCAGATTACTAATTGTTTCAAGAGGAGCATAATTGATATATTTCATAGAATGCCATATGTTATTGCGCAACAATACAGAATTGTTATGTAGAATTCCGCTTTTGCTTTGTCGGAAGTGCCACTCTAACTCTGAATCATTCTTGATTATATTATCCAATGCCTTTAATGCTCTGTTGTATGCTATTCTGTCTATATTGTGCACAAATGGAACTTCCTGCATATCGAAGCATAGAGTCGTGATAAGAATACTGCCTTCATACTGTGCCATTGCATGTAGTTTCAGATATTGCAACCAATGTTCCAATTTCACAAAATCCACCTTATCTCCTTTGTTTCTTAAATATTTGCCGATAAGCAGCAGATTGTTGTATGCTATTCCGTGAGTAAGAATTTTATTTGTGTTATATATTATAATATTTAGCAGGTCTAATGTTTCAATGGATGTGTCAATAGAATGCAATTCTTTGTGTCTTAGATTTGCCAGTCTTTTATTTAAAAACATGTTATTCAAATCAGAACGCGGAATGCAGACTTTCTCGTTTGTTGTTTCGTTAATGTCTATATTATAAGTTTTGAAAAATCCGTATACCGTTTCATAAGGAATATTTTCATAATTACAATTCTTCATTCCTTTTATGGCTACAGATATGACGTTCTGTGATATTATTATATTTAATAATTTGTTCCATTTGAATATGGACATAGCTTCAAATGGTTCTGTATCATTAAATGCCCCAGAACGTATAGCACGAAGAAAGTTTCTTTTTATGATATCCATTTTAAAACTACAGTGCGTTTATATATCCGTATACGGATGATGGTTTTATATTTATATATCAGTTGCGGCAAGCATATGTATACGTATGTATTTCTTATGTTATATTATGAGCCATGGTACAAATATATTGAATAATTTCGAGCTTTCAATAACTTGTCCATTGTTTTATACATACTTTTGTATTTGAACAAAATACAGCAAACTCTTTATTTCTTATTATATGACGCAGGAAATCTGAAATATATGCATAACAGTGCAAACACCCCCAATGCGTATGGATAATATAGATAAGGCATTATGTCTATTGGATTTATCCGTGCAAGATTCGCAACTGTCAGTATTTGTGCGCCATATGGAATTATGCCTTGCATACAGCATGAGAAAGTGTCGAGAATACTTGCTGTTTTTCTATTGTCAACACCGTATTTCAGACTTATTTTTCTGGCTATGCCTCCCACCGTTATTATTGCAACCGTATTATTTGCCGTGCAGATATTTACGGCTGCGACCATTATTCCGATTACTAATTCAGCTCCACGTTTGCCGTGTATATGTGATGTGATTTTACTTATTATATATTCAACACCTCCGTTTTTATTTACGATTTCGAAAAGTCCTCCGGCAAGCATTGTTATAATAATCAGTTCGCTCATTGATTGAATCCCTGTTCCCATTGACGCGAACCAGCCGAATATGTCATACGAACCATTAATAATTCCTATTATTGCTGTCAGGATAAGTCCGACCATAAGTACTACTATCACGTTTATTCCCAGTAATGCCGTAATAAAGACAGCCATATAGGGAAGTATCTTGGAGAATTCTGTTTGAGAAACAACCGGCGGCTTGTTTATGTCAAAGCCCAGAATAATATAGACAATGAAGATTATAAGCGCGACAGGAAACACGATGTATGAGTTTGCCCGGAACTTGTCTTTCATATTACATTCTTGAGAGCTTGTCGCTGCAACGGTAGTATCTGAAATAAATGACAGATTGTCTCCGAAGAACGCTCCTCCAATTACAATTGCAACCATGAGATTTATATTTACTCCGGTTGTCTGTGCCAAGCCTATTGCAATCGGAGTCAGAGCAACTATTGTCCCAACACTCGTTCCTATTGACAAGCTTATAAAACAGGTTGAAATAAACAATCCGGCAAGAATCATATTGTCAGGTAATACTGACAGCATGAAATTTACAGTAGCGTCAACGCATCCTATATCTTTTGCTGTATTGGCAAATGCACCAGCCAACATGAATATCCATATCATTAACATTATATTCTCCGTGCTGGCTCCTTTGCTGAATACACGTATCCGCTCATTCAGATTCCCGCGGCGGGATGACATGATTGCGTATATTCCGGAGATGAGAAACGCAGTGCTTATTGGAACTTTATAAAAATCCTGAGCTATGATTGATGTTACCAAATAAATTAATATAAAAACAATCAATGGACTCAGGGCAATGATACCTTTTTTATTATTCATATCTACTATAATTGAGTCCTACGATAGAACTCCATGTTTTCTTTTGTCAGCAATTCTATCGGCATATAGTTCACTGGCTGTACTTTTTCTTTCAAGACTACGGCTTTGAATAATGTATCGACACAGTTGAATCCCTGCTGATAACCATGTTGTGCAATAAGAAAAGAAATGCTTCCTTCCTTAAGGCACTTGGCGTTCTTTGCTACCATGTCGTATCCCATAATCTGTACGTTGCGTATATTGTTTCGTAAAAGATATTCTCCAACGATATGAGCTTTTGAATTAAGGGTTATACAATGATGTATCTGGGGATGGGCATCAAAGAACTCCTTCAATATTATGTCATATTTTCTTTTTGTACTTTTAAATGGAATCTGTAGCTCAACTATTTCTATATTTGGATAGTGATCCTTCATGTAATGCCTGAAGCCTACTTCTCTGTTACGTTGCTGTTTGCTTGTTACTTGTCCGTTTTTTACCTGTTTCAAAAGCATTATTTGTTTCTCTTCCGATGCAATAAGCATAAGCATTTTTGCGGCAAAATATCCGCTGCAGAAAGAGTCTTGACCCCAAAATGAAAGAGGCTTAAGGTCCGGCATGTATGAGTCTAATAATATAAATGGAATCTGTTTGTCGTGAAGTGAATCAGTGAATACTTTTGTGACATCCAATTCTACGGGAACTATTATCACACCATCCGGATTCTGTTCTATACATTTTTTATATTGTTCAATGAAAGAATCGTTATTAAAACGCTCATAATACATGATTTTTACATCGATGTGAAAATCACGTCTTGTTTCTATAGCTTTCTGCGCACCTTGTTCTATCTCTTCCCAATACGCTTCTGATTCATGAATCGGCATCAGTAAATAAAATGTGTACGATTTGTTATATGCCAATGCGCTTGCATATACATTAGGATGATAATTCATGTTTTTCAGCGCCTTCTCGACTTTTTCCCTTGCGGACTGCGATACATTGGCGCGATTATGCAATACTCTGTCTACTGTTCCGACTGATACTCCCGCAATCTCAGCGATATCTTTTATCGTAATTTTTTCACTCATATAATATGACTGGAAATACACTGCAAATGTAATAATAAAAAATGAGTCATTAACATTATGTATGTATATTTTATTCAAATATTACATATAAGCTGTCGTTTTTAGTAATTATTTTTTTTATATCGCCACATTTTGTTTACCTTTGCTTTATGACGAATTCAAACAGTAGTTTTATTCAATGTTGTTTATGAGAAAAGGAATCGGAACCTTTCTGTTGCTTTTTATAATATGTATTTTCATCTTTTTTTCATGCTCCAGACCTGAAAACCGGAACATGACAGATAAGTTGAATACAATTTCCTATGAATATCACTACCGAAATATCGATACTTCGTTAGTATATGCCCAACGTGCATACAATGCTTCCAAATCAATGGATTACAGTGCGGGAGAAGCCGAGGCTCTCAATAATCTGGCTTTTGTATATATGGCAAAAATGGATTATGACAAGGCTTATGATTTACTGAACAAAGCCCAGCAGATAACCGATAATCAGATTGAATTGTTGGTCTCTGATGTACAGTTCATGAGATTATGTCAGAGACAATCTAAAAATAAGGATTTCTATTTCTATCGCGAGAGTGCTCTCTCAAGGATGAAGCGCATAGAAGAAGAGTATGCGGGCTTGAGCGAACGCGAACATCAACGTTATGTTTATGCCCAAAGCGAATATTCCATAGTATTGTCTGCTTATTTATACTATATTGGTCTGACAGACCTGTCCGTCAGTGCTATTGAAAGTATTAATCCGAATGGTGACATCGTAGAGGACACAGCACAGTTATTGAATTATTATTATAACATCGGGTCAGGTGGTATAATAAAAAGTGATTCTGAAAAAAGTATATGTCAGGCGGAGTTCAACTATCTTATGAGGTGTTATCTTTTGTCACGACAATACAATTATCCATACTGGGAGGCAAATTCATTACAGGCGATAAGCGAGCATCTTATAAATAAGGAAAACAGAGAATTCATTATAAAAAATAATCCACAGGAAATAGATTTTATAAATGTGGATAAGATGCCGGACTCTCTTTTAGCCGGCAACATCGCAAGACGCTCATTGCTTTTATTCGAGCAATATGGAGACGTGTATCAGACTGCGGGTGCCTATCGCACGCTGGGAGAATGCTATCTTTCAATAAATGATTATGGTTCGGCATTGATTTGTCTCGATAATGCACTACATAAGAATATCGCGATAAACAAAGCTCCTGATCTTGTCGCTTCCATAAGAGAGCAGTTGTCGTTGGTTTATGCAGCGATTGGGGACAAAAACAAGAGTTTTCAAAATCGACGTATCTATCTTGAGATGCAGGAAAAAACCAGGCAGGACAGACAGTTGGAAGCCAGGGCTGAGCAGTTAAGCAAGTCTTCGAGACAGCTTAATATCATGCTTGGTGCTGTTGTTTTGATGATAATACTTGTGATTATTCTTCTGTTTATATTCAATTATCTGCGTCGGAAAAATGAAAATAAGTATTCTGTCAGTGGTTTTCTGCGTCCTTTGGAGGAATGGAAACATAAGAATGAATTGCAGGAAAAGGAATTCAACGAACGTTTTGAAGAATTGAATGAACAGATTGAAATTGCGAAACAGCAGCTTCTGTCAAATAAAAAACGTAATCTTGAGCAACGTGCCAAAATATCATTGGCTAACGGAATACTGCCTCTGATAAACAGAATGGAACATGAGGTAAAGAAACTTATGGCAACGAACGAGACTGAGGCAGTAAGAAAAGAACGTTATGAATACCTTTCAGAAATAACTGATATAATAAACGAATACAACGATGTGCTCACACGCTGGATACAAATGAACCGCGGCGAACTAAATCTTCACATCGAAAGTTTTGAACTTCAGAAAGTTTTTGACATCGTGTCAAAAAGCCGCATGGAATACAGACTGCGTGGCATAGACTTTGTCATAAAACCAACTACGTCTGTTGTCAAAGCCGACCGTGTGCTTACTCTGTTCATGATAAACACTATGGCGGAAAATGCAAGACGTTTCACTCCGCCTGGAGGACGCGTTGTTATAGACAGCCGGTCGGGGGATGATTTTGTTGAAATTTCAGTCACTGATACCGGTTGCGGAATAGAACATACGAAACTGGAGCATATTTTCAGCCATAATTTATTTGAAAACAATAGGGAAGATGCTGTCAAATCCGATGCCGGAAAACGTACTCACGGATTCGGACTGATGAATTGCAAAGGAATAATAGACAAATATAAGAAAATAAGTTCTCTTTTCAGTGTTTGTACAATAGCGGCAGAGAGCGAGCCCGGCAAGGGCAGCCGTTTCTATTTCCGGCTTCCTAAGGGAATGATGCGCGTTATCATAACCATTATGATGATTTCATGTCCGGCACTGTCATTCTCAATGAGAAATGCGAATTTACGCTTGGCTTCATCATTCTCTGACAGTGCTCATGTTGCAAATCTGAATGAAGATTACCATAAAACACTTGTTTATGCAGACAGCTGTATCAAACATCTGAACAAGTATTATTTAAGTCAAAAAAGCGGAGGACGTGACACTATGAAAGTATATTCTGACGCAATGTATCCTCCTGCAGAACTGGTATGGTTCTATGACAGCCTGCATACAGATTATAATGTCATACTGAATATCAGGAATGAATGCGCCATTGCGGCTATGGGATTGTATGAATGGGACCTTTATGAATACAACAACAACGCATACACAAAACTTTTCAGAGAGAGGAGCGCTGACAGCACTATATCTGACTATGTACATGTCATGCAGGAATCAAGAAACAATAAGAACGTGGCGATTATCATGTTGTCATTTTTATTCATCATGATATTCCCGGCATACTATTTCTTATACTATCGTCACAGGATATATTACAATCTTTATGTAGAAAGCATTGTGTCTATAAATAAAGTTCTATTATCGGATGTTACACCAGATTCGAAGTTGGAACAAATAAATGACATCTGGAGTAAGTGTAATAAATTTTCTGTCATGAACACGCGTCTGCAGATGCTTGACGGTGTCGTGAACCAGATAAAACATGCCTTACGTCAGAAAATAAACCTTATTTCAGAGAAACAGACCGACCTCGAGTATGCCAAAGACGAGCTTCAGAAAAACGAACTCGAGAATTATAAGATGCATATAAGTAATAGTGTTCTCGACAATTGTCTCTCTACTCTGAAACACGAGACAATGTATTATCCATCAAGAATAAAACAGCTTTTAGAGGGCAGAGACGGCAATCTGCTTGCAATTAACGAGACCTTGTCTTATTATAAAGAACTGTATACCATTCTCAGCACACAGACTTTGCGCCAGATATATGTCAGCAATGCGGTAGACTATCAGATAGTAGGTTACATGTTCGACATTCTGAAAAAACTGAATGGCGGCGTCAGACCGGATATTACCTTTGATGATTATAATGTGAGATATGTTCTTGTAAAGGTCTTTATGACATCAATGAGACTCTCTGAAAAACAACTCACCGACTTGTTTTCTCCTCTTACGTGCGACATTCGTTTCTTGCTGTGTAAGCAGATAATACGTGAGGTGGGGGAGATTACCAACGCACGTGCATGTGGAATTCAGGCTGTCGGAGGAGACAACGGAAGTACAATTATAGAAATAATACTTACAAAATCGATATGGACAAATTTAAAGTTATAATAGTGGAAGATGTGCCTTTGGAACTAAAAGGTACGGAAGGTATATTACGCAATGAGATTCCTGAGGCGGAAATAATCGGAACGGCAGATAACGAGCAACATTTCTGGCAGCTTATAAAAAAACAGTTGCCCGATCTTGTACTGCTCGATTTGGGACTTGGCGGTTCCACCACCGTCGGTGTAGAGATTTGCCGTCAGATTAAGGACCGGCATCCTGGCGTGAAAGTGCTTATCTTCACGGGTGAGATACTGAATGAGCGTTTATGGGTAGACGCGCTTGATGCAGGGTGCGACGGTATTATACTGAAGAGTGGGGAATTGCTTACACGCAGTGATGTCGCAAGCGTTATGGATGGCAAGAGAATGGTGTTCAACCAGCCTATTCTCAATAAGATTGTAGAACGATTCAAGACCACTATAAACAATCAGATATTCAGGCAGGAAGCACTTATACAATATGAGATAGACGAATATGACGAACGCTTCCTCCGTCATCTTGCTCTTGGTTACACAAAGGAGCAGATCGCTTCCCTGAAAAACATGCCTTTCGGCGTGAAAAGTCTGGAAAAACGTCAGAACGAGCTGATACAGAAATTATTTCATAACGGAAACGGAGGTATCGCCGTCAATGCCACACGTCTCGTCGTGAAGGCTCTGCAATTGAGAATCATAGATCTTGACAATCTCATGCCTGATGATGATTGACATGACAAATATAAAATAAAGCGGATGAGAGACAAAACTGACAAGATAATATCGTGGATGGCATTGTCTGTGCTGATATTGCAGATTATGCTTTTTATTCTGTCGTGGATAGTTACGGCAACCAATCCTGATCTTAAAGTGCGTTCTTTGCTTAGCGGGGAAGGCGTGAGGTGGTTTATCGGTGCTTATGTGGACAACCAGAGTAATTTCGTACTTGTATGGCTATTGCTGCTGTCAATATCGTTCGGGGCAGTCAGGCAAAGCGGCTTGCTCTCTGCTGTCAGGAATATCCGACGGCTCGGATTCCGTGAGCGACTTGCCATCCGGTTTGTGTCCATAGAGCTGGTATTGTTCATTATAGTGCTGTTCTTGCTTACATGCGTTCCTCATGCGGTCTTGCTGAATGTGGCGGGAAATATCTATCCGGGCAGTCTTTCTATGGGATTTGTGGCATTGCTTTCATTCGTTTTGTGTACGTTTGCCATAACATATTATAATGTAGTGGCAAACAGAATCTCTCTTAGCGGTATATTCGGGTTGCTCACTGCCGGTGTGTCTTCCGCGTCTCCGTTTTTTGTGCTGTTTCTCCTTGTCTCGTGTCTTTATCACTCCATTTGTTTTGTGTTCTTTCTATGACGGTTTGCAAAGATTCATATTATCATAATTCTAATTTGGCTTATTCCGCATCCGGCATGCTTTCGGTCATCTTTTTTGTTTTATTATGTTCTGTATGGATATAGATGGAGCACATGCAAATATCCGAAAATATATATAGGAAAAGTTTAAGTATTAATCGTGGCAACTTGTAAGACAAAATGTCTGCAAATATATATGGGTTGCCCATATATATTTACAGACATTATAAGAATACTCCGAATGCAATTCAGATATTAGTGAGGAGTGTTGAAATAATTCTCAATGAACTTCTCCAACTTTTCTCCACGCAGTCCGGTAGCTATGATTTTGGCATTCCGGTCCACTACGATTGTGTATGGGATGGCTGTCACGTTATATTCCTTGGCAGCATAGCTTTCCCATCCTCTGAGGTCAGAGAGATGAGTCCACGACAGGTTGTTGTCTGTGATGGCTTTTTCCCATGCGTTGTAGTCTGAATCAAGCGATATGCCGATGATTCCCAGACCATGGTCTTTATATTTGTTATAGATGTCCACCATTAAAGGCATCTCAGCCCGGCATGGTCCGCACCAGCTTGCCCAGAAATCGATTATGTTTATCTGATTTTTGCTTATCTCGCTTTTCAAGGATACACTGTTTCGTTGCAGGTCACCAAGTTCTATGTCTGTAAGCGTCGGAGCCGATACTTCTTTCTGCTCCTTCTCAGCATTCTCCGGTTTCCCACCATGCTTTATCTGACATGAGAGCAACAGGCACATTGCCGTCGTTGCCACACATAAATTACGGAATATTCTCATATGATTATTTTATTTTCAGTTTATACCAGATACTGTGAACTTATGCTTTCGTTGTTTATGACACGTCTTATTGTCTCTGCAATCATGTCGGCTACAGAAAGCTGTTTCACCTTCGCACAACGGTTTGAGTAAGGGATGGAGTCTGTGAATACAATCTCCTCGAGTGCCGAATCCTGCACACGCTCAGAAGCGGGACCGCTCATGACGCAGTGTGACGCACACGCTCTTACGCTCTTGGCTCCAGCCTCTTTCATGATGTCAGCAGCCTTTGTTATTGTACCGGCGGTGTCAACCATATCGTCCACTATTATAACATTCTTGTCTTTTACATCACCGATAATCTGCATGCTTTCCACCACATTGGCGCGTGCGCGTGTCTTGTTGCACAGAACGAGCGGGCAACCGAGATACTTGGCAAATGTGTTCGCACGTTTTGAACCGCCTACGTCTGGAGACGCTATAACGAGATCCTTCAGATGCAGACTCTGAAGATACGGCAACAGTACGCCTGAAGCATAAAGATGGTCGACCGGTACATCAAAGAAACCCTGAATCTGGTCAGCATGGAGGTCCATTGTTATAAGCCGGTCAATACCTGCCGCACTCAAGAGATTAGCTACAAGTTTTGCACCGATGCTTACTCTTGGTTTGTCCTTGCGGTCCTGTCTCGCCCAGCCGAAATATGGTATTACTGCGATAATTTGTCGGGCAGACGCTCTTTTTGCTGCATCAATCATCAATAGCAGTTCCATCAGATTGTCTGAATTAGGAAATGTGCTTTGTACAAGAAAGACATCGCGTCCGCGAATGGATTCCTCATAGGAAACAGCGAACTCTCCATCAGAGAATCGTGTTACCAACAGATTGCCTAACGGGCAACCTAAGCTTGAGCAGATTTTTTCTGCAAGGTATCTCGTGCTTGTGCCGGAGAAAACCAAAAAAGAGTTTTTTGCACTCATTTCTTTTTTATTAATGATGTATATAAATTAACTGATTATCTTCCTTAGACGTTCAAAGTGGTTTATCAACTCTTTATAGTCATTCTGGTTGTGTATGTCGAATCTGTTCCACAAGTCACCGCATATGACAACGCCTCCGAATCCCAAATCTCTGGCAATCTGCAGATTGTCCGTGTTCATTCCGCCGAGTGCATAGACTTTCTTGTCTATCAGTCCGTTGTCTGCGGCTTTCTCCAGATCGTTCATTGTGAAATCTGATTTCTGCTCCGGCTCTGACTGGCTGTCAAAGATATTTCTCAGAAAAACATAGTTTGACTGTTTCTTCATTTCCTTCAGCTGTTCGAGTTTCGTGCATGTACGGCTGATATGTCCTTTGTAGTTGAGAGGCGGTGTGAGGGTAGGTGTGTCTATATGAATACCGTTAAGCCTGTATTCTTCTTTCAGATAGAAGTGGTCGTGAACAGTTATCTTGTTATAGAAGTCCTCCGGTATGAGTGAGAGCAGACGTTCTGAGTAAACAGGTGAGGTTAGTGGTTTGTAAAGATGCAGATTGTCCATCCCTTCTTCAAAAAGAGTAACAAGAATTTTATCTTCTTCTACGAAGAATGTGGATTTTGTCATGATAATTAACTTCATTGCCTGTTTCTTTTGTGTTGCAAAATTATTAATTTTCTGCCAAACTTACAATCATATTATATGATAAAATCCAAACGGCTCTATATTTTTGTATTGATTGACCGGTATCTGCCGTCAGTCATCATCAGTGTTCCGTGCTGATGTTATGTATATTTGTTCACTTTTTCATCGGATGTGCGGCGGACCGCATTGAGAAATAGTGTAAGACAGTTGCCTCTCGGCTCATTTCTTTTTATGAGTGTCCTGCCGCTCAAATCTTATTTTTATGTGGTTGAAACCCATTGAATGCATGATGTTGTGGAATTGCGTAACCGCATTCTGTTCGGCGCTTCTTATGTTCGACTCTGTGAGGCAGCGTCTCATCATGATGTCTTTCGCCTTTTGATAAAGTGCAGCCCGTGCCTGATGGCTCCATTTCCCGCTTTCAAGAAACGCTCTGGTGCGTGTCTCGTCAATGAAATCATCGTCAAGCAGTCTTATTGGCGGAAGCGTCACAACGACCGAGTCGCCTGATGTCCTTATCCAGTTTTTTCCGGTTTTATGCAAATCAATCCCCAGACGAAGTGTCCCATAATAGATTCTTACCAGTTGGTCGTCCCCGAACAGACCATGCCTTACGGTGTCAACTATCTCCTCATCGCTGACTGCCAGAAACTCCCACTCGCCAATATCTTTTATCGATTCTATCAGATTTGGTGTTATGTCTATTTTGTTGTTTGTGTATATATCCGCACTGTTGTCTTTTCCGCAATGAATTATCGCGGTTATGGTTATCAGCAAAATTACCACACCTCCTGCTGCAAGCAGCCATGGAGCCATTGTCGTACTGATGATGTGATTTATGAATTGTCTTATGCTGTTATTCTTATTTTTCATTGTGTCACATTCTTGTTTTCAATTAACGAACTGATGTCTTCCCGGGTGAAATCCTTTCTGAATGTTATCGTAATGTCGCTTTCTTTATATCCCATTTGCTTTATCAGTGGAATCAATGTGCGTGCCGCACTTTCTCTTGCCATGTCTGTAAGTCCCATGTTCGGTATATCCGCCACTATAGCCTGCCGTCCCTGCCTTTCATAGTCAGACAGTTCCTCGTCACTGAAACGCCGCCGTGTAAAAGCCACATATTCTTTGATTTCGTCGTGGTTGACTGTTGTGCCGGTTATGGTTATTTTAGGATCAGGCAGAATAATATTTATTTTGCCGTTCGATTTTTCCACATTCGCATCCGAAAATCCTTCAAAGTCTATGTACGCTTTCACTGTGGCGTCGATAGGTATTGCTATCTTTCTTTTGCCGAGAGGAAGGTCTATGTCATATTCTTTCTTGAAGAACTTACCTTTAAGGCTTATTTTGTCGTCGTGCGTTATAATCTTATGTATATGATATTCTGTAGTGTAAAGACGCGAACATTTCTTTATCTGCATAATAAGCATCGGGATTGTATCAACAGTCCCGGTTGATGCCGCCGTCTTTTCTTTCCTGCATGAAGAAAAAAATGCAGCCGTAAATAGCATCAGAATAATTAATGTCTTTCTCATTCGGGTATATATTTTTTGTATGGCAAAGATAATGCAAGGCGAGTGCAACGGCAAGATGTGGAAACGAAGTTTTACCAAACTTGACACTGCCGAGCCGCCGCTTGTCTTATGCAAAGACAATGCAAACGAGCGGAAAGAGAGCTTGCTCTTTATTTCCCGAGTGCCGCTTGTCTTATGCAAAGACAATGCAAATGAGTGGAAAGAGAGCTTGCTCTTGTTTTCCCGAGTGCAGCTTGTCTTATGCAAAGATATAAAAAAAACGTCAAATTGGTTTGTTATATCAATTATTTTGACCGACTTGTTAAACCATTGGTGATTTGCGACGTCATATTATCAAAATCGTACGATTATGACAGGAATAAGAACTTATAAAATTTTAATTGATATGAGAAAATATGTAATGGCTTTAGCGTTGTTTCTTTGCATTGGAAACACATGCTTGATGGCACAGACAAAACAGGACAGGAAGATGCCCGACAAGTCGGAAATCATACAGAAACGTACTGACCGCATGGCAGAGCGTTATGGACTGGATGAGAATCAGAAAAAGGAGTTGCTTGAGTTGAATAAGCAATATGCGGACAAGATGTTCATGGGCGGGCGTCCCGGACGTGGAAACAGACCGCGTCGTGCCATTGGCGGAGACTCACTGAGTATGAGGAAACGACCGGATAAGGCTCAGATTGAGGAGATGATGAAAAAGATGAAGGCTACGCGTGAGGCTTATAATAATGGTCTGAAGAAAATAATGAATGACAGCCAGTTCTCTAAATACGAAGAGGAGCAGAAGAAAATGATGCAACGCCGTCCGCGCAACAACAATCGTGGAAACCGTTAAAAATGCATTAAGAATATTTTATTTCAACATTTGTTCATAATTAATTAGTTAGGTTAGATTTTGCCATTTGCCTGTTTCCCTCTTAAAGGTAATGGCGGTGACGTTGTCCTTAAACTTATCGGGCAACGTCACTTTTTAGTATATGTCCTGAATTGATTGGCGTTTAACCCGAACCTGTCATTAGACTCCGGCTCGATTATGCGTTAATGTAGAGTGGATTGCCTGCCGTTCCGACTAAGGTGTAGCGGGCTCCGCAGAGACTGAACGGTAAGCAAGACGCCGACAGAAAAGCGTAAGCAGACCTGAGAGCATGTGAAATAAAGATTTATTAAAATATATACGTTCTAATGACGATTTGGGTTTGATTTTATCATATCGGTAAATTCAGAACGACTGATTATCGTATCGGCAGATTATGACCGGCAGCTTATGAGTTCTATCCTTACGTTTCTATTCCGGTTAACCTTATATTGCATGTTTATGTAACAATATGCTCACAATATGAATATTTATACAATGGCAACTCGCTGAGAATCGCGTAGAATCAAAAATAATTTTTTCGTTACCGTATACGCCTGCTATTCGTATGTTTGTATAATGTGTTGTATGTCAGTATGTTGTGTGGAATACGTTTCGCGCGGCTACGTTCCGTCATGCGAAAAAGGCTTTTCGGGCACACGGGAGAGGCTGTTCCGGCAATCGGAAAAGCCCGTTCGGGAACATGAAACATGCTTTTCCGGAAAACAATATGCCTTACATAAGAGGAGTAAGCGTATGTGGAGGAGACGGAAAAGAGCCGGAATGGCGTATGGAGTATGTCTGTTGCAGACTAAGAGTAGGGGTAGGGCGTGGGCTGTAGGATAGGACTCTCGTTAAATATACGTCTTTCCGGCTTGCCGCGTTTCTGTTTTATAAAAAAACACGACAGTTATTTCTTACCACAAAGACTGTATAAATATTCATTTTATGAATCGTGTTTTTACAAATGCGTACGGCATTCGTACCAAAATAAACGCATTATCCTGATTCACACTCTGAATATGAGCGAGAACAGACGCTCACCGTCTATCCTGACAAGCCATAAGCATACAGCCAATAACGCGCATACAGCGACTATCACGCCTGTACCCACTCTCACCAGCCTCGGAGGTATTTCTCCTATGATGTGGCGCATTTTCTCACTTCTCAATTCTATATTTTCTTTTTCATCCATAGTTGTTTCTATTATCAATAGTCATATTCTGCAATATTCTTATCATACATAACGCACTCGCTGGCTTTGTGCTGTTTATGGCGGCTGCCATGTCATGCCATTTCAATTGCCAAGCTCAAGCTGATTCTTCACAAGTTCATAATACAGTCCCTTCTGACGGGTGAGAGTCTCGTGAGTGCCGGTCTCTGCCACGCGCCCTTTGTCAATTACTATTATCTTGTCCGCATTTCTTACGGTACTCAACCTGTGCGCGACGATGATTACAGTGCGGTCTTTACAGAATCTGTCAAGATTCTCCACTATTTTCCTCTCATTGTTCGCGTCAAGCGAGTTTGTCGCCTCGTCAAGGAATATGAAGTCCGGATTCTTGTACACCGCTCTTGCTATCAGAATGCGCTGCTTTTGTCCTTGGCTCAGTCCGGTGCCGTCACGCCCTATCTTTGTGTCGAACTTAAGAGGCAGGCTCATGATGTAGTCTTTAATGCATGCCGTCTCTGCTGCGTTCACCATCCGTTCCTTGTCAATGTCGCCGTCGTCTACCGCTATGTTCCTCGCTATCGACTCGGAGAAAATCACACCGTTCTGCATCACCACCCCGCACCGCCTGCGCCACTCGTCAAGGTTGAGCCTTGCTATGTCTGTACCTCCAATGTCTATGCATCCCTCGCTTACTGGATAATAGCCAAGCATCAGTTTCACCAGTGTCGTCTTGCCGCTTCCTGATGCCCCGACTATTGCAGTGACCTTTCCTTCCGGGATTTCTATGGATATGTTGTCTATTGTCTTCCATGGAGAATGACGGTCGTATTTGAAGCTGATGTTGTCGAGCCTTATCGTTTGCGGTCCGTCAGGTGGCATGTGCCCGTGACTGTCTGCATTCTCGTCTTTAGTCTTGTGTATCTCGTTGATGCGCTCCAGGCTTATCTTTACGTCCTGCAGGGAGTAGAGGAAAACCATGAGCTGCTCCACCGGAGCGTTGAGCTGTCCTATGATGTACTGCACGGCAAGCATCATTCCGAGAGTCAGTTCACCATGGATTACTGCCGTTGCCGACACCACCGTAATAATGATGTTCTTAAGTTCGTTGATGAATATGCTGCCTGCCTCCTCTGTCTGCTGAAGCTTGAGACTTCTCATCTGCACGTTGAAAAGGTCTGCCTGAGTGTCCTCCCATTCCCAGCGGCGGCGACGGCGGCAGTCTTGAAGCTTTATCTCCTGCATGGATGTGATGAACTCATAAGTCTTGTTGGTGTTTATCGCCTGCTGCTCGAACAGTTCGTAGTCGAGCACCTTGCGGCGTCTGAGAAACGCTGCTATCCATAGGGCGTATATGGCACTGCCAACCATGAATATTGTGAATATCATCACGTTGTACATAAGCAATACCACACCGAATACCACGAGACTCAGCAATGAGAATGCCACCCCGAGCGTCTGTCCTGTCAGGAAACTGTTGACTCTGGCATGGTCGTTCATCCTTTGCATCAGGTCGCCCATAAGCTTGGTGTCGAAGAACGACATAGGCAGTTTGAGCAGCTTTATGAAGAAGTCGCTCACCAGTGATATGTTCACCCTCATACTGATGTGCAGCAACAGCCAGCGGCGTATGAAGTCGAGTGCCGTCCGGCTTACCGTCAGCATGAGTTGCCCGAGCAGCACGAGCCACACGAATCCGATGTCATGGTTCTTTATGCCCACGTCCACTATAGCCTGTGTGAGGAATGGCAGCACGAGCTGCAGCAGGCAGCCGAGGGCAAGTCCTACGGCTATCTGTCCGAAGTGTTTACGGTATTTTTTCAGATAACCTGCCAGAAAACGGAACGACCGGCTCTCTCCTTCGTCGCTTGAAAGTCTCATGCGTTCGTAAAAAGCCGGTGTGGTTTCCATAATCATAGCCACTCCCCGGTCACTGCCTTTCGCGCTTGTACTCACCCAGTGTTCCTCCATGTCTCTCAACGAGCGTGTCACCTGTCCTTTTCCGGGGTCGGCTATGTGGAATCTTCTGCCGTTCCTGCTGATGCGGTGCAGCACCACAAAATGGTTCTGGTTCCAGTGCAGTATGCAGGGTAGGGGAACTGTGGCGAGCTGTTCTATGGTCAGCTTTCCGCACATGCTCTGCAGTCCCAGCTTTTCCGCTGCCTCACACATGCCAAGTAGCGACACCCCTTCGTTGGTGGCGAAACATAGCCGTGAAAGATATTCGGAGCTGTATTCGGCTCCGTAGTGCTTACACACCATGCGCAGGCATGTGATGCCGCATTCCATTGAGTCGTGTTGTCTGTAGGTCTTGAATCTGCTCATTGCCTTCCCTCTTTTCATTTACCTGTTGCCCAGAACGCTTGTCTTGGTGCTGCCGTCGAAGCTTGCTTCGTTGCCGCGCTCGGTCTTGCGTCCGAAGTCGAGAGTATATCTCACGGAAAGACTGAAATATCTGCCTCTCCTCGGGCTTGACACATATTGGCTCCATTGCACGTTGTCGCTGTCAAACCACGATTTATACCATCCTTTTTTTCTCAGTACCGACTCTACCGACAGCATGGCATGCAGATTGCCTGTTGTATATTGCAGGTTTATTCTCATGCTGTTGCATAACCGTGACAATTGTCCGTTGCCGCCGCGCATGAATCCCTTGCTGCCTATGGCACCCATTGCGGTTGCGGAGAAATGTTTGTTTATGTTGTAGCTAAGATATGGATATATGCCGTAGTTGTAGAATGAGAAATGTCTTATGCCGGTGTGCATCTCGCGTGATAAGACTATCTGTGAACGCATGTTGAGTTTGCTGTTCAGTAAAGACAGCGACGGCGTGAGTCTTACGGATATAATGTCGTAGTTGCCGCTGTTCACGATGTCCTGCACCATCATGTTGCCGTCGGGATGCCATGACGGCACTATGTCGTGCATTATCTCTTCCCACGACAGGCTCGCGCTCAGTGAGAAGCTGTTTGATGGCATCCACGAGTAGGATGCCAGTGTCGACACATATCGCTGTGGCTTCAACGTGGCGTTGCCTTTTGTTCCTTCTATCTCGTTGTCCTGACGTATTACAGTGTTATAGAATGTAGGTGTTATCGCCATCTGGTATATCTCTGCGTTAGCATATATGGAGTGCTTTGTGCCGACTCTGCCGTTCAGTGTCAGATCGCCGTTGACGTATGGCGTGGTGTTATATTTTCCGTCATTCACTTTGTATGAATTGACCGGCACCTTCAGAAATGTGCTTGCCGACCAGTTGTCATTGAATCTGTGGTTGTATCTGAGTACTGTGATAAGGTTGTTGTTTATGAGTTTCTGCCTGGTGTTGTCTGTCCCGGTGTAGCGTGTCTTATATATCTCAGAATAGTATTGCACAGAAAGCGTAAGATAGTTGCGTTTGTATATCGGGAAAGCATAAGCCGCCCAGATGTTGGGAAGATACACGTCTTCCTCGGTGGCATTGAATATCGGTTTGTCGAAAGTGTATAGTGATGAGGCGTCGTTGTGATTGTATGAGAACGATGCCTTACCGTAAAGAAAGGAGTTGTGAGGAAGTTTCGGGAACTCGAAATAGGCGTCTGCGTATGGAGCCGCACTCTTCGAGGACGACCTTGTGCTTGCCGTGCCGTCTTCCGGGACGTTGTTGCCGTTGTAGGTTACGCTCATGTCGGAGTTGCTGACAGGCGTGCGGTCATAGCTGAATCCTGCCGATGTGATAAACAGAAACTTGTCACTGTTGTATATGGCTTTTGCTGCTGATACTGTTCCTCTGTTGTGCTGCCGTTTCTTTTCTTTTGTGCTGCGGTTTATTATGTTGTCGGGACTGAATGTGTATCGTGTGTTGGTGTTGCTGATTATGTCGTTTATGTTGCTGTAGGATGCCATTGACATACCGGAAAGAGTCCACTTGCCGGTGTTCACCTTTATAGCCACATTGTAGTCACCACTGACGGGTTTCACAAATGTCTGACCTGCTTCGCCGAGTACATATCCGCCATACTTATATTTCTTCATCACGAGATTCACCACGGCTTCGTAGTTCTTATATTTCGGATCGGAAGGCGATTTAAGGTAATCCACATGCAACACGTCTTTAGGGCGCAGTGCCTTTACTTCCCAATCCTGCGCCTCCACACCGTCGATATAGAAGTGAACGTCGGCTCCATATGTTGTCGACACCTTGTCGCTGCTTAAATCTACAAGCAATCCTGCTACCATCATTCTTGCCAAAAGGTCGCTTATGTTGAAGGCGTGCCTTATAGCCTCCTTTGACGGAATGTATACCACTCCGTCTGGTATGGCATAACTGCGTGTGGCGTTGACCACCACCTCGTCTATATTGTGTACTTTCGCTGAATCTTTCAGCTCCTGTGCGTTGCCTGCAAGATTAAACGATAACAAAGAAATAATAAGAATGTTTCGCATAGTTATATGTTTATGTTGTTTGTAAAGCGTTTTTGGGGTTCCATTTATGTTATGTTGTTTTTCTTAAACAATCACGTATATTCTTTGCAAAATATATCAGTTTATATGGTTCATGCTATTGTGTATTTTTCAGTTATGGGGTTTTGTGTATGTTAATTTGTTATATGTAAATGTGATTAAGGAATTTTTCCATCAGTTTAAATCGTATATTTTTATATGTGACAATGCATATTATATGTTTATGATTACCGAACATTACACTCTTTTGATTGGCGGGATATATGTTCGCGGCATCTGAAAATAAATGTGTAAAACTGTACTTTGATTATTATATGTGTACACTAATAACTTACATGCAATGTTGAAGCACATATCGCATCTCAAATTCCATTTTCAGATAGTCTTCTAATGAAATGTCGATAGATTTCAAAGAACAGATGTTGTCACATATCTGTCCGGTCTCCAAGAGTTTTTGACTGCATGGTCCCAAGCATAAGGGAAGAATCTTACAGTTAAGGCATCTTGCATTGTCGAACGTTGGTTTATTAATGCGTTTTCGAATTTTTTCCTCGTCCCATAGGATGCCACCTTCATCTGTCAATAATCCTTCGCTTGTCTCCGGTGTAAGTGTTCTGCCATTGCATTTATACAGTTTGCCATTGTAATTTACTATCATAAAGTCATGAGTGTCAGACGGACATGAAACTTTCTTTCTCCTGAACACTCCGTGGGTTATAGTATAGCCGGCGTTGATAAATTTTCTGAAAGTGTCAATCAACAATTCACGTTGTTCGTCGTCAACAAGATGGCGTGTCTGCCATACTCTTTCAAAATGTATTATGACATTATTCTTGTTTACACCTTCTAAATCTGCAATAAGACTGTCTATTTTTCTTAGTGTTTGATTGTCGTAGTTTATTCTTATTGTTACAGTCGGATCATCCGTGAAAGTGTTTTTTATGGAATTAGAGATTATTTTAACTGCGTTTATAATTGTATCATAAGTACCTTTATTATCCTTTTTCCATATTCTTACACTGTCATGTTTTTCCTTAGTCCCGTCAAGTGTGATTTGGAATAAAGGGTTTATATCATGCAGTTTACCAATCATATCCTCATTAATTAATGAGGCGTTGGTCACGAAGAATGTAGAGAATTTTATTCCGTTACTCTCGGCAAACTCCTTGATTCTGATAGACAAAGGATATGCAATATCATCAAAGTTGGTTAATGGCTCTCCTCCAAAAAAACCGATTAGAAGTGATTCATAATGTTTTGTTTTTAATTTGTTTATTACTGCATTGTATGTTGTCTGCATTACCTTCGGAGACATTAACGAGTTGGCAACATGTGACTCATAACAATACCAGCATTTGAGATTGCAGTCTTGAGTTGGATAAATCATTATATATAAGCTGTCATCCCCTCTGACTGCTTTATCATAATTTGACTTTATTATTGATAATTCATTGGTGTCATCGTCAATAATCATTCCTAATGATTTTAGATTCTCAAAAACAGCCTTGTGATTATAATGAAACTCACTGAAATCTTTTGTTTCATTGAATTCCGTAGCAATTCGATTCGACAGACCGACAAACTTATCAGTAAATGAATTGTATATTATACAAAAGCCTTTTGCAGGAATCAGTATATTATATTTACTGTGTTTCATATGTATCTAATTTAAAGACATAAATTATTAACGAATACAGACATAAAGTTTATGATATATTTGTAAATAATTTATGTCTTGATTCATAATTTTTTCATGTAGGATAGAACTTCTCACTCGTGTTCTGGTGTACCAGGATTAATTGGTGTACCAGGATTAATTGGTCCAGTCGGTCTGTCTGGTTTAATAATAGGATCAATATTTTTTATAAATCCTCCACAGTTGATGCCGCATGAGGTTCCACAATTTGATCCACAATTGTTTCCACAATTACTTCCACAACTGTTTCCACAACTCATGCCACAATTTGATCCACAAGTAATTCCGTCGCTGACTCCTCCTCGAATGTTAATCAATTCCTCTTCATCAAGAATGATAGAATCTAAAAATTTAAAATCCATAACTTTTGATAGTTTTTTTGCTCTCTAACAGCTTCGAGCGTTGCTACTTTTTTACTATATGTTCTGTTATTATGTTTCTGCATGTATAAACAGTCTGTGCTAATTACAATATTTCTACTTTAAATTTGCGGATGTCGTATAACTTTTCATCGAAATTTTCGATTTAAAGGTAATTTATTTATTTGTTGTATACGAAGATTCTGTGTTTCAATTTCCACGAAATTTATATATAGACTGAAGTTTTGTAATCTTTGATTAATATAGTTTTGGCTTTCTTATATCGCAAAGTAACGTTAAATTCGTATATGAAGCAAATCAAATGTCAGTTTATATTTCACAAAAATTTCACAAAAAGGTATACTATCGGTTGTCAAATGATTAACTGTTAGTAGAGCTTAATGTATTAATGGTTTGATTATAAGCTGATTATATATGTGTCAAAATCTTTAGGAGAGCCGTCAATACCTGTTAATTTCATCAACAGTCTTTTACGGATATTCGATATGTTGGATTGTGACAGGTCTGTCAATATGCTTATGTCTGATGGAGTAAAGCCTGTCCTGACCAGCAGACATATGATATATTCATTGTCATTTACAATGTTTTCTATTCTACGGAATTCAGGTTCGTCAATGACGACTTCTTTCAGCATCGCCATTTCTTCACTTGACATGTGGACAAAATCTTTCCTTGCATGGTGCTTTAATTGTTTTACTATAGTTTTGTCAGCGTATTTGTCAATATTGCAGCCCTTCGCGTTTATCTTTTCATATTTTTTGTTTTTACGGTTAAGCTCTTCTATTAAGGCGTCCTTTTCCTTTATTATATTGATATACTCGGCTTTCTGCCTTTCGCCAAGTCTGTGAAGTCTGTCAATTGACTGTTCAAGTTTGTGTATCTGGCGTTTATTGTCGTCGTTGGTTTTTCTCTGCAGTTCTATTTCTCTACATTTCTCCGTGATTACATGTGCCATAAGCTCTCTTCTGTGTTTATGGATGCTGCACAGTCCAATACGTGTTTTCTTAAGAGTGTCAATTTGTTTTTTATAATTCATCACATCTCTTATGTGTGCCCGCCTTTCTATCCTTATATAAGCCCAAAAGGCTAATGCTACAAGTGGTACCGTGATTATAATGGCAATTGTAGTCCCGGTCCTGTTGAAAGTGTATACATTGGCTGACTGCTTATCTACTGTACATTCATTCATGTGTTTCTGTTGCAGATGCACCGATTTATTATATCTGACATATTGCCGTTGATTCGCTTCTGTCAATGAGTCAGCATATGGCGTGTTTCTCGTCAACGTATTATCTCCACACGAAAATAGCGTAATAAACGCAAGCGATAGTGCTATGTGTGTTATTATGGTTTTATAATATACAAAAAAGTGGGTCTCAGCCATCTTCATACTTTCTTGCTATGATATTATTGTTTACGTTTTGTTTCAAGCAAAGATAGCAATTTTACATCAGATTGGAAATAATATTTACAGTTTGTTAGGCAAGATGTCGTATATCTATCCATCTTTCCGTGTTATGTAACAATGATGTGTGATTCGGTCCGTCGTTTGATATGCTTTCCGGTAAGAATAAGGCAGTATGTCTTGAAGATTGACGCTTCAGGAAACAATAGGTTTTGTCTATAATGAAAGTAATAAGAAAACAGTTATTCTATATGGATTCTATTAATATTGCAGTTTAAGGGTTGTTGTATAATAATGCTTGAACAAACTCTCAACAGAGTAGGGGTGTTCTTTGAAAAGTCCGAACATTGCGCTTCCACTTCCGCTCATTTGTGCATACACGGCTCCATTACTGTACAGCGTGTTTTTTATTTCCTGCAATTCAGGATAATCCTTGAATGCCTGTTCTTCGAAATCATTTGACAGCAGGTCTTTCCATGTCTCCACCGGCTGTCCTACAATGTCACGGCAACACATCTCAGGATAATGAGGGTGTATGTGTGCATATGCCTCTTTTGTAGATATTGCTACGGAGGGCTTTATTATAACGGCATAGTAGCCTGTGAGTGTCGTTGCCATATTGACAGGTGTAAGACAAGAGCCTATGCCGGTTGCAAATGCAGGCTTTGAATCGATGAAGAACGCGCAGTCAGCTCCAAGTCTGGCAGCATATTCTTTCAGTCTGTGGTTGCCGATGTTTAGCCCAAACAAATCATCAAGTGCCCTTAGCATGTATGCGGCATCGCTCGAGCCTCCGCCCAAACCAGCCTGTGAAGGAATGTTCTTGAACAAATGCACATGTATACGCGGTATGTCATAATCAGACGCAATAATATTGTATGCCTTGACAATTATATTGTCCTTATCCTCACAGTCTATTTTATTTCCGGAAATCTTTATGTCACATGCCGTTTCAGAAGGAAAACGTTCGTCCATGACATTTATTTCCAAAGCATCGTATAATGGAACAGGGATAAATACAGTTTCCAGATTATGATAGCCGTCCGCACGTCTTTCTACAACATTCAGACCGAGGTTTAACTTTGCACAGGGTGATACCAGCATGATGATTTAGTATAAGATTATGGTTGAAGCATTAAGCTCCAACCATAATGATGTGATATATTGTTTATTTATTTGATTTTATCTTATCCACATATGCGTCTATTACAGCGATGGCAGTCACATTTACAATGTCGCGTACTGAACTTTCGAAATCTGTGAAATGTATCGGTTTGTTCAGTCCCATCTGTATCGGACCGATTATCTCCGCATCCGGATCTAAAGCCTGAAGCAGCTTGTAGCTTCCGTTGGCACTGCTCATGTTCGGGAAAATGAGCGTGTTCACATCAAGTCCTTTCAGACGTGTGAACGGATATTTGTCGTCTCTTAGTTCTTTGTTTAATGCAAAGTTTACCTGCATTTCACCGTCTATTATCATATCCGGATATCTCTGTTGCAGTTCAGCTACGGCGTTGTGAACTTTCAGCGGACTGCCTATGTCGTCTGTTCCGAAGTTAGAATAGCTTATCATCGCAATGTGTGGCTCCTCGTTGAAGAATCTCACCGTATGTGCGGAAAGCCTTGCGATATCAATGAGCACACTTTCGTCTGGATGACGGTTTATCAGAGTGTCCGCAATATAATATGTTCCTTTCTTTGTATTGAGGATGTGCATAGTCCCAAACGTGTTGTATTCCGGACGTATGCCTATTACTTCCTTTGCAACCTTTATGGTGTTTGAGTATTTGGTGTACAAACCTGTGATAAACGCGTCTGCCTCACCTGTCTCCACCATCATCATTCCAAAATAGTTGCGTTCATACATTTTGTCGTATGCTTCCTGGAATGTGTAACCTTGGCGTGCACGTTTTTCGGCAAGGTGTTTTGCAAATGTGGCACGGCGTCCCTGCTCCTGGTCCGCACGCATATCTATGAGCTGAATGCCTGTCAGGTCAAGCTTAAGACGTTGTGCAAGGCGATTCAGTCTGTCCGGATTGCCTAACAGAATTGGAATGCAGATGCCTTCCGCTTTTGCCTGCACGGCAGCTTTCATCATTGTCGGATGCGCTCCTTCCGCAAAAACAACACGTTGAGGGTGCATACGGGCTGTGTCATGCAGGTTGCGTGTAAGCTTTGTCTCCTGCCCAAGCAACTGCATCAGGTTCTTTTTGTACGAATCCCAGTCAGTTATAATGTGGCGCGCAACACCGCTTTCTATAGCACTTTTTGCAACAGCTGCACTTACTTCTGTGATAAGGCGCGGGTCAACCGGTTTGGGAATGAAATATTTCGGCCCGAACGTAAGGTCGTTTACATGATATACTTCATTAACAACGTCGGGAACCGGTTGTTTTGCCAAATCTGCAATAGCATTCACAGCAGCCAGTTTCATTTCCTCATTTATCGCTTTTGCGTGTACGTCAAGCGCTCCACGGAATATATACGGGAATCCTATGACATTATTTATCTGGTTAGGATAATCGCTTCTTCCTGTTGACATAAGGACGTCGGGGCGGCTTGCCATCGCATCCTCATAACTGATTTCAGGGACAGGATTGGCAAGAGCAAACACAATAGGATTATCATTCATCGAACGTATCATGTCTTGGGTGAGTATATTCCCTTTTGACAATCCTACAAACACGTCTGCTCCATTTATAGCCTCTTCCAACGTATGTATGTCTGTGCGGTCTGTAGCAAACATCTTCTTTTGCGGAGTCAGGTTTTCCCGATCCTTAGTGATGACTCCCTTGGAGTCAAGCATAACGATGTTTTCTAACTTCGCTCCCAATGCAACATACAGTTTTGTACAGCTGATAGCTGCCGCACCGGCTCCGTTTACAACAATCCTTACTTTTGATATGTCTTTGCCGGCAACCTCCAATGCATTCCTCAGACCCGCTGCGGATATTATGGCTGTTCCATGCTGGTCGTCGTGCATTACGGGTATATCAAGGGTTTTCTTTAATCTTTCCTCTATATAAAAACATTCAGGAGCCTTGATATCCTCAAGGTTAATACCGCCAAAGGTTGGGGCGATTTTCTCTACCGCCTCGCAGAATTTCTCCGGGTCTTTCTCGTCTATCTCGATATCAAAAACATCGATTCCACCGTATATTTTGAACAGAAGACCTTTGCCTTCCATTACAGGCTTGCCGCTCATGGCACCTATGTCACCAAGTCCGAGTACAGCGGTTCCATTGGAAATCACTGCGACAAGATTACCTTTATCCGTATATTTGTAAACATCGTTCGGATTTTTTTGTATTTCAATACACGGATAGGCTACGCCTGGTGAATATGCAAGACTGAGGTCTGTTTGTGTATGATATGGTTTTGTTGGTTTTACTTCAATTTTGCCCGGACGTCCGTTCATATGATAATCCAGGGCACTTTCTTTTGTTATTTTTACCATATACTTATATTTGATGATTTTCTTTTTATTTGAATACGAACGCAAAGTTAATAAAAAACTGACAAAGCGATTTCGGTTTCACATTTTTTTATAACTTTGTCACAAAACTAACATGTATGCATAAAAACAGTTCTCAGACAAACTACAGACAACAGCTGCGCGAGAAGATACTGCAAACATCAATGGCTGAGTTTATGAGCAAAGGTATCAGAGCTGTTAAAATGGATGATATTGCGGCACTATTGGGTATATCCAAGCGTACGTTATATGAGATATATTCAAATAAGGAGGAGCTTTTGCTTGAAGGAGTCAAGTATCAGGAGGAACAATATGACGCCCACATGAAGTCGTTTGAAAAGGACCCCTCCCATAATGTTATTGATATAATAATAGAGTTCTATAACAGACAGATTCGGTGGCTGTCCGGTGTGAATCCATTGTATTTTTCCGACATACATAAATATGACCAGGTAATGTCATATTTTGAAGCCCGCGATTCTGAACGTAAGCAAGATAAAATGAAGTTTTATCAGCGCGGGGTGCGTGAGGGCGTGTTTCGTGATGATGTTGATTATGATGTACTTTCACGAATATTGAATGCTTCAATAGAGTATGTGAAGCAGTCGAAGATGTATAAAGAATATGATTTTACCCGTATCCTCAACAATATCATCATTCTTTTCATACGCGGTGTATGCACATACGACGGTATCAGGCAGTTTGACGCCCTGCTGAATTCGCGCCTATAAGCGCACTGCGCTTTTGACGCCTTTTATCGTCCTCAGCTTTCTCAATAGTGATTCAAGTCTTGATGTGTCGTCTATCTGAATTACAATATTGCCCCTGAACAGTCCGTCGTTGCTGTCGATGTTTATAGATCTCATAACGATTTTCTCTTCTTTGGAAATGACGCTTGTGATGTTGTTTACAATGCCGATGTCATCGTTTCCTATTATTCTCAAGGTAATATTATATTGAGAAGAACCTTTCCCGCTCCACCGTGCTTTTACTATTCTGTATCCGAAGCGTTTTCTGAGTTCTGGCGCATTTGGACAATTGGTACAGTGAATCTTTATTCCTCCGTTTATAGTGACAAATCCGAATATCGGATCACCATATATAGGATGGCAGCATTTAGCGAGGGTATAGTCAATTCCCATAAGATCTCTGTCGATAACAAGAACGTCCTCATGTGTGTGGTCCCTGTCATCATTGTGATTCTCATAACTGAATTCCTCGGCAGACCGTATGACTCCCGGACCGTTCAGATTCAGATCATGATTTCTGACATCAATATACGTTTCTATTACATTGTTTATGTCGAGTTTCTCGTCTGTCAGTTGTTTGTAGAAGTCGGAAGTCTCCTTGAACCCTAATTTTTTTATCATGTGAGCCATTATGCTCTCATCCATTTCTATTTTCCTGTTCTTGAGCTTTCGGGCAATCATTTCCTTTGCGTACAATCCTTCCTTAACCTGAGTCTCTCTCAGTGCAAGTTTGATTTTCGATTTTGCCCTTCCTGTCTTTACTATATTAAGCCAGTCGCGTTTGGGAGTCTGATTGCTCTGTGTTATTATCTCCACCTGATCACCGGAATGCAGTATTTCTCTTATCGATACATTCTTGTCATTAATTCTTGCCCCGACACATTTGTTGCCTATACCGGAATGAATATGGTATGCGAAATCAAGTACTGTCGCTCCTTTGGGAAACTTGAACAGGTCGCCCTTTGGGGTGAATACAAACACCTCGTCTTCATATAAATCCATTTTAAACTGATCCATAAGCTGCATGTCGTCGTTTGTCTCGAGGGCATTGCGTATGTTTCCCAACCATTCGTCAAGACCGGTCTCTCCCTTGATGCCTTTATATCTCCAATGGGCGGCAAGTCCGCGTTCTGCTATCTCGTCCATCCTTTCTGTGCGTATCTGCACCTCCACCCATTTGTTTTCAGGACCGAGTACAGTTATGTGCAGACTCTCATAGCCGTTTGATTTAGGCACAGAAAGCCAGTCGCGCAGTCTTTTGGGATTTGGCATATACATATCCGTAATGAGAGAGTATGTCTGCCAACAAAGCATTTTCTCTTTTTCTACGGGCGAATCAATGATAATACGGATTGCAAACAGGTCATATATCCCCTCGAAGGCACATTTTTGTTTTTTCATCTTCTGCCATATGGAATGAATGCTTTTGGTCCGTCCTTTCACATGGCATTTTATTCCCATCCTGTGCAGTTGTTCTTCAATTGGCTGTATGAATCTTTCTATATATGCATCGCGTGATTTCTTTGTGGCGTTGAGTTTTTCCTTTATTGCATAGTATGCGTCATGTTCAAGATATTTGAGACTTAAATCCTCAAGCTCGCTTTTCAGCTTGTATAGTCCGAGTTTGTGGGCGAGTGGGGCGTAGAGATAACTTGCCTCTTCTGATACTTTGCGTTTTGCCTCCTCATTGTCAGTGTCCCTTATCTGTCTCATCAGACACACTCTTTCTGCTATCATAATCAAAATGACACGCATGTCTTCCGCAAAGGACAGCAGCAGACTTTTGAAGTTCTCACTCTCAATGACCGGATTCTTACTGTACAGGTTCTGGATTCTCACAAGTCCGTGTATTATCTGTGCGACGCCCTTGCCGAATGTGGTTTCTATTATTTCTATGGAACTGTCGTCATTCGTGACAATGTTATACAGTAATATAGCCAACACACAGTCACGTTTCATACCTATCTCCTGCAGTTCGATTTCTGCTGTCTGAATGCTTAGCAATATCGGATTGAGTCCGAATACGTCTCTCTCTATACTGTTTTCGTCAATCGCAGTTTTTATGAACTGTCTCAGGTTCTTTTCGTCATCAGGCATCAGAGATTCGCCCAACACATCGCGTAAATACCTTATGATGCGTACAGACTCCGTCTTTTCGTCCTTTGTGAATCTTAATATTTCTGCCATAACTGTGTTTATCTATATTAAGTTTGGACACAAAGTTACAAAAAATACCTTTAATGTTTCGCGTTTATAAAAAAAGTAACTAAATTTGTAACGAGTATACAACAATTTACATAAACTGACTGATATGTTATCTCAAAAAGACCTAAAGCAAATATCATTAATTGGAATCACTGAAGAACAAGTAGAACATCAGCTTGATGATATAAAGAAGGGTTTCCCGTTCCTCAAGATTGAATCTGCCGCTTCCGTCGGAAAGGGCATTATGTCACCGTCGGAAAATGAGATGAATGATTATCTTGCCAAATGGGACGCTTATCTTAACGGAGGACATAAGATTGTCAAGTTTGTTCCTGCAAGTGGCGCGGCAAGCCGCATGTTCAAGAATCTATATTCTTTTCTGGACGCAGACTATAGCAAGCCTGAAACAGAATTTGAGAAGGTGTTTTTTGAAAACATTAAAAAATTCGCCTTTAAGAAAGAACTGTGCGACACATGCAAGAGAAATGAGGGCAAATGTGTGACATGTCTGATTGACAATGGTGAATACAAGGCTATTGTTGAGAATCTGTTGGAGCCGAAGGGCTTAAACTACGGGAGGCTTCCTAAAGGTCTGCTACTTTTCCACAGTTATGATGACGGCCCGCGGACACCGATGGAGGAACATCTTGTTGAAGCCGCGCTATATGCCAAGTCTGACGGGAAAGCAAACGTTCATTTCACCGTATCACACGATCATATTGAGCTTTTTAAACAGAAAGTTGCAGAGAAAGCTGATAAGTATGCGGCTATGTTCAATGTAAAGTATGATATAAGCTTTTCAGAACAGAAAGCTAGCACAGACACAATTGCGGCAAATCCGGACAATACAGCGTTCAGAAATGAAGACGGGTCGTTGCTTTTCAGACCAGGCGGGCATGGTGCCCTGATTGAAAATCTAAATGATATTGACGCTGATGTTATTTTCATAAAGAATATAGACAATGTTGTGCCTGACAGACTGAAGGATGATACTGTTAAGTATAAGAAATTGCTTGCCGGCATCCTTGTTGATCTTCAGTCACGTGCATTTGCTTATCTTAATCTGCTTGATACAGGCAAATACACTCACGCACAACTTGAGGAAATAATTCGGTTTGTACAGAGAGATTTGTGTTGCAGACGTACCGACATAAAGGAACTCGAAGATGCCGAGCTTGTGATATATCTGAGAAACAAACTGAACAGACCAATGAGGGTTTGTGGAATGGTGAAGAATGTGGGCGAACCGGGTGGAGGTCCGTTCCTTTGCTACAATCAAGACGGCACTGTGAGTCTTCAGATTCTTGAATCAAGCCAGATAGACAAGAGTAATGATGAATATGTGCGTATGTTCAAAGAGGGCACTCATTTCAATCCTGTTGACCTTGTATGTGCCACAAAAGACTACAAAGGCAGACCGTTCCATCTTCCGGATTACGTAGACAAGTCGACCGGATTCATCAGCTCTAAAAGCAAAAACGGAAAAGAACTTAAGGCTCTTGAACTTCCCGGTTTGTGGAATGGAGCAATGAGTGATTGGAACACGGTGTTTGTAGAAGTCCCCATATCAACGTTCAACCCAGTCAAGACGGTCAACGATTTGTTGAGAGAACAGCACCAGTAAGCAATTTATAAATACACACACCTATTATAAGTTATATTTAATCCCCGAGAGTCATATTGTTACTTTCGGGGATTTACGTTCTTAATCCATAATCAGCCGTTTTCTTTCATCCGCATTTCATTCTGCTGGAATATAAATATTTTTGGAGATAAAACGAATCAAGTGACTTCTGGATATTCATACACGGACTTGAATCGTATGCTTTTTCCTTATTTTCATTATATTATATTGAAATATTCAGGAAACACAAATTTACTGCGTATGTTTATGATGTCAGTCTTGTCCGTGTGTTGAAATGCATTATGACTGTACGCATGAATGGTTACGGACTATTGTGAAGATATGATAACTTTATGCAAAGTTATATAAATAAATGTTCTGCTGTTTCTGTCATAGAATATATTTTTGTATATTCACTACGTTAAACACACAAACCTCTAAGAAACAAATTAAATTATGAAAACACATGTATTTATGGTTTTTGTCATCACGTCTGTGTTTGCAATTCCTTATGACAATTTGCATTCATGATTTTATTTTATGTATTTAGAAGCGTAGAACAACCAAAAACAATCAGAAATATCCAAACATAAACATTTAATTATCAGTACATTCTAAAAATTAACACTTTTCGGCTGCTTTTTGATGCTTCCCAAATTTCCACATATTTTTGAGACGTATTTCTGACGTGGAGAATTTGCGGGGCTTGTTTTTTGTCACACCGTGCAGACAGTTGACAAGGGTTTACAACCGTTTACGACAAGCGACAATATCCGCCCCGACATTCAGTGACGGTCACATCGTGTAGAAAGGCGACAACCGTTGACTGCCGTTTACATCCGTTCACCACTTCAGGAATATAGGATTGAAGAAATGAACCAGTAAACGATAAAGCAGTATGAAAGCAACCCGAAAATGCAGTTTTTGCGGCAAGTCCTTTGTAACCCGCAGCGGAATGCAAAGGTATTGCAGCGAGGCTTGTCAGGCGGAAGCCCGGCGAGCCAGAATGACACAGAAGAACAACCTCTTCAAAGCCGTCCGGCCAATCATGGAGATACAGCATCAGGAGTATCTCACCTTTTCCAAAGCAGCCATACTCATGGGCTGTTCCCGACAGTACATCTATAAACTTGTAGCCATGGGCAAGCTGAAAGCCTCACGCATCAGCAACCGCATGGCATTCATCCGCAGAGCCGACATCGAGCGGATGCTGGAGAGCAATCCCTACCACCGCATCCTGCCCGGCAGCACTTCCACACCGAAAAAATCCGCTTCATCTTCCTTCCCGGCGAAAAAAGAAAAAAGGGAAAAGGTAACCGATGAAGTGCCGGACTTCTATTCCGGTGAAGAGGTGATGTCCCTTTATAAGGTCAAACAGTCATGGCTCTATACCACCGCCAAACGCAATCGCATTTCCATCTGCCGTATCGCTGGAAAGAACTATTACAGCAAGAAGCATGTTGACGAGTTCTTCGGTACGGCTGTTGATATGGACAGTATCACCGACTGGCTCCTGACCGAAGAAGCGGAAGAGCAGTTCGGCATGAAGCCTGCCGCACTCCGGGCATACGCCTACCGGCACAGGATACCGACCAAAAGAGAATACGGCCGCACCTATTACTCCAAGTCCCATCTGGACGAACTCCGCAGAACCGACCTTGTGAACGACGAGCGTTATTACACCGTGGAACAGGTCCGGCAGATTTACGGACTTTCCTCAGCCAACATCTGCCATATCGTCAAGGTTAGGCACATCGAAAAGATAAAGGTCGGCGTGAAGAACCTGCTTCTACGCTCCGACGTGGAGCGTGTCATGGCTGAAAGGAACAAATAACCGCAAGCAACCGCCATTACTCGAAAATTATTTTAAAATGATTGTCGTGGAGATATTCACGGCTGTTTCACGTTGTTCCTTTGCCACCGTGAACACGGAGACACCTCCGGAAATGTACAACCAGTTAAAACATCATCAATATGAGTAAATGCAAGACAGTAACCTTGCGCAAGCGCAAGATCAAGAACGGTACACAGTATTCGCTGTGTCTGGACTATTATCCCGGCTACCGTGACAACACCACCATGAAAGTGATAACACGTGAAGCTCTGGGTATTTACATTTTTGCCAAACCTGCCAACCAGCAGGAGCGTGACTTCAACGCACGCATGATGAAGAAGGCAGAGATACTCCGCAACAGGCGTTACGAAGCCATCTTCAACGAGAACAACGGCTTCTTTGACAAGGCCAGGATGAAAGGGGATTTCCTCGCCTACTTCAAGGAACTGGCAGACAGAAGGAATATCAAGTGGCAGCACGTCTACAAACACTTTGAACGGTTTGTAAATGGCAAATGCACCTTTGAAGAGGTGGACGTGGACTTGTGCCGCAAGTTCATGGAGTACCTGCTGAACGCTCCCCAGACCATACATACCAACCAAAAGCTGCATATCAATTCTGCGGCGGGCTACTGGTCGGCTTTCCGTGCCGTCCTGCACACGGCCTACCGTGACAGGAAGATAAAGGAGAATCCCAACGGCTTTCTGGACCGTATCGAGAGTATTCCCACCATGAGAGAGCATCTGAGCCAGGAGGAACTGATACGGCTTGCCGAAACGCCATGCGAGGAAGAGGTTCTGAAAAGAGCTTTCCTTTTCGCCTGCCTGACGGGATTGCGGAAGAGCGACATCAGGCAGCTTACCTGGCAGCAGATACAGCCGTATACCAACGGCAAGATGTTCGTGACCACCCGTATGCAGAAGACGAAGCAGATTGTACACAACCCCATCAGTGATGAAGCCTACGGACTGCTCGGGGAACGGCATGAAGGACTTATCTTTGAGGGCTTCAAGGACAAGATGCTGCAGGGGCCCCTGAAGCGTTGGCTGTCGGCGGCAGGCATAACCAAGAAGATAACCTTCCATTGTACCCGGCATTCATTCGGAAGCCTGCACGTGGAAATGGGCACGGACATGGCTGTCATACAAGCCTGTCTGGGACACAAGAACATTACCACCACACAAATCTATTCCAAGATGGCTGCACAACAGATGTGCGAGGTGGTGGACAAGATAACCCTGAAACACAAGGAAGCATAGGCCTTGTTTCAGGATATTCAGGGGGAGCGGTTATTGCGTGCAGGCTTTAACCGCTCCCTCAGTTTCTGATGGCACCATTCCTTAAAAAGTCATTATAGTATGATATTTTGGTATGATTCCGGACTTTTGGTGAAAAACATTGAAAAAGAAACCGCCAACCAAGGCTAATGAGCAATAATTGGAAGAATACCATTAAATTTGCAAAGACCTGACAGTTACAAGTAATAACCGAAAAAAACGATATGGAACCAACGATAAAGGACAAATACATCATTCTGGGATTCATCGGCGTTGCCATCTGCCTGATTTCCTTTTTTATCACGCTGATTGTCTCCGCAAGTTTCAATCAGGACAATTTTGTAAGGCTGATAGTCTTTGTATGCAGCAACATTCTCGGTTGGCTGCTCTATCTCTCTTTCCAGACGGTCATTTTCGACTCATACGAGATCTGGAAACTCAAGTCCAGCAAGAAAAAGGCATCTGCCGGAATCATAAGGGCTCAGGAAGAACAGCTACAGGATGCAAATGAACCTGCAGCTCCGACACCAATGCCGACAAACAGGGAAGCAATCCCGGATATAAAACCGGTAGAGATTGCCATTGCCCCGGAACTGCACGAAAAGAATCGTGCCAGCTATGAGGACAGACAGAAGCAGGAAGAGGCGGAACGGATCCGCATGGTCATGGAGTACATCCACTTCGTCATGCCCCGTATTGCCGACAAGGAGACCGTCAACCATATCTGTGCCGAGGTCAACAAGTGGATGTGCCTTCACAGCTACAAGCCCAAGCCGATAACAGGACGGCTGACCAGGGAGATTACCAACATTCCGCTCCGCCATTTCGTGTGGAACATCTCCGAGCGTTTCATGTACAAGAAATACTACAACGGGGACAACCGTGCCAATTTTATCAAGACCCTTTTTCCACGTGAGTTTGCCGACACGGATATAGCGACCATAAAGAACTTCAAGGTCGATCCGTCAAAGACGCTTATTCCCATTGACGAACCCGAAAACGGCAGTCTGGACTTCCATTATCCCGAAGATTATGCACGGAAAGTGAACAGTTGACCGTTTCCCGGGGATATAACAACAATAACGACAAGTATCAGGCAACACGTAACAGCCTGTATCTCATTGTTTCCCGAATAGCTTTGCCCGTCATTCACGGTTGGGCATCGTTATTTGGGAATTATTTTGCAATGACATCCCGTGAATATCTTCACGGCCATATCATTGCGGTCCTTTGCGCCAAGCCTTACAAAAGAGGCGAGTACGCAAATGGAAAAAACAGTGATTACATTCAACGACCTACCGGAGGTCGTAGCCCAGCTTCGGGACGAAGTGATGAGCTTGAGAAGCCTGCTTACCGAGCAGCGCAGTGTGAACAATGCAAAGGCGGTGGACACCCATGTCCCCATGTCCGTGGATGAAGCGGCGGAATATCTCGGTATTCCCAAGGGAACGCTCTACATGAAACTGTCGGACGGAAGCATTCCGGCCACCAAGCCCGGCAAACGCTATTGCCTTTACCGTGACGAACTGGACAGATGGCTGGAATCCTCCCGCAAGAATCCCGTACCCCTGTCCGATGAGGAACTCAGCGAGTCCATGTCCTCCTCCCATCGCCGCAAGCCCGGCCAACGTAACTGGTAAAAGCCATGGAAGAGGACAAGAACTATATCAGCATGATCCATGGCGACCTGACAAGGGCAGCCCAGATGCAGAACGGTATGCCGGAAAATATCGGCGTGATGAGCATAAAGACCGCCAACCGGACCATACTCGAAGCATCGCAGCTGCCCACGCCCCGTGCGTTGTGGGACAGTTTCTGGTACGAGGGGGAACTGTCCTGCCTCTTTGCGGATTCCAACGTGGGGAAATCCATCCTTGCCGTGCAGATAGCCGACCGTATCGCCCGGACTGACAACGTGCTTTATCTGGACTTTGAACTCTCTGAAAAGCAGTTCCAGCTCCGCTATACCGACGAGTACGGAAAGCCTTACACCTTTCCCGAAAGGCTGTACCGGGTATCGCTTGACAGCGACGCCCTTCTGGATGCCGACTTTGAAGGGACAATCATCGGCAGCATCGAACAGATGGCACAGCAGACCCGCTGCAGGATCTTCATCGTTGACAACCTTACTTACCTGTGCTGTGCCATGGAGAAAGGCGATGCGGCGGGACGGCTGATGATACAGCTCAACAATCTCAAAAAGAGATACGGGCTTTCCATCCTTGTCCTGGCACACACCCCAAAGCGTTCACTGGACTGTCCCATCACGTCCAACGACCTTGCCGGAAGCAAGCGGCTCTACAATTTCTTTGACAGCGTGTTTGTCATCGGGAAAAGCGCACTGGACGGGGGACTCCGCTATGTGAAGCAGCTTAAGGTCCGTTACGGGACATTCTCGTATGATGCCGACAATGTGATTGTCTATGAGATTGAGAAAACGGATGCCTTCCTGCAATTCGTGTTCAGGGGCTATTCAACCGAAAAGGAACACCTGAAGAAACCGGGTGACAACGAATCGGGACAAAGGGATTGCCTTATCCTGCAACTGTCCCAATCCGGGAAGTCAGTCCGGGAGATAGCCTCGCAGGTCAATTGCGGCAAGTCCACCGTCAGCCGGATAATCCAGCGCAGCAAGGAGGACAGGAACGCAGCTGTCCCTGCTGTCCCGCTGTCCCGTCCCAAGGAGAACGGGACAATGGGACAGGTGGGACAGCATGGGACAGATGGGACAAGCGGGACAGCAGGAGAAGCAAGGCAGGCGGAGCTGTTTGCAGGACATGAAAAGGAGGACAAACCATGAAAAAGCAGCCTGCACACGGCTGTATGCCAGCCGACCGTATCATTTGCAGAACATGGGAGCATACAAACCGGGCCCTGATTTTCCAGAGTGTCCCGGGGTGTCCCAAGTGTCCCACTGTCCCAGCCTTTAGGGGACGGGACAGCGGGACAACAGTAGAAAACCAAACATCAAAAAAAGTCATGAGCAACTATTCATTACAGAAATATAAAGGAACGTCAACACGGCATACCTGTCCGAATTGCGGGGACAGACGTTCCTTTGCCTACTATGTGGACGAAAGCGGTACGCCCCTTCACCCGTCAGTCGGCAGATGCAACCACGAAAGCGGTTGCGGGTATCATTATACGCCCAGACAGTATTTTCACGACCACCCCGAATGCCGGACCGCCGGTGATTTCTCTTCCGGCAGACAATGTATGGCGCAGAAGCCCAAGCAACCGCTGCAACAGACAGCCATCGGTTACATACCGCCGCACTATGTGGAGAAATCGCAGAGCGTGCATAGCAACTTCTGCCGTTTCCTTTCAGTACTGCTTGATTCCTATTACGGCAGCAAGGCAAAGGAAGTGCTGGAACGGTTGATGGAGGATTACCGTCTGGGAGCTACCCGTGACGGTGCGGTCATCTTCTGGCAGATTGACCGGGAGAACAAGGTGCGGACTGGCAAGGTGATGCAGTACAATCCCGGGGACGGACACCGTGTAAAGGACGGACATGCATCGGCAGTGAACTGGATACACAGCATACTGAAAAGGCAGCGGGTGCTGGCGGAGGAATGGCAGCTTTCCCAATGCCTTTTCGGGGAACACCTGCTGAGTGTCTATCCTGACAAGGTGGCGGTTCTGGTGGAATCCGAGAAGAGTGCCGTTATCGGTTCCGCCCTCTTCCCCGATTATGTATGGCTGGCGGCAGGAGGCAAAAGCCAGTTGCGGGAGGAAAAGCTCCGTGTACTGAGCGGACGGACCCTACTTCTCTTTCCAGATGCCGATGCCTATGCCGAATGGAAAGAGCGTGCCGACGGCATGACCTTCTGCAAGGTGATGGTGTCTGACCTCATAGAGAAGAACGCAACGCCGGAGCAGAAGGCGGCACATATCGACATAGCCGACTGGATAATTTACCAGATACGGGACAGCAGGATAAATTGTACAGCTGACCATCTGGTGGAAGCGGAAAGAATCCTGCTAAGAATGACAGGAAAGAACCCCGCCCTTCAAAAGCTGATAGATGATCTGGGGCTTGTGCTGGTCAGTGCATCCCTAATCGGCAGCGGTGACGGAAACCCTCCTTAACGGAGGAGAGCGGAAACCGGAGGTTGTAGTGTCGGACAATGGCTTGCCATTGATATAGCCCACTATAACTACACGCTTCGCTTACGTAGTTGTGGGCTCTCCCGAGAGGATTAGGGTTTTACCCTAATAACCCACTCAGGGCGTTTCTCCCCTGAGAACCCAGAGCAAAGAGTGACCCTCTCTTTGCAATCTCCGCTTATGGGTTGCACCCCTAAGAACCCCATGCGTTTACGGACAGCGGAAAAGCTAACAATAAAGTACAAACCAAAAAACAAGTATCTATGGCAACAAAATCAAGCATACATATCAAGCCCTGCAACATCGCATCGAGCGAGGCTCACAACAGGAGGACTGCCGAATACATGCGCCACATCGGAGAGTCCAGAATCTATGTCGTTCCTGAACTATCCACCGATAACGAACAGTGGATAAATCCCGACTTCGGCAGTCCGGATTTGCGGACGCATTATGACAATATCAGACAGATGGTAAAGGAAAAGACCGGACGTGCCATGCAGGAAAAGGAGCGTGAACGCAAAGGCAAGAACGGTAAAATAGTCAAGATTGCGGGATGCTCCCCCATACGTGAAGGAGTGCTGCTTGTCAGGTCGGACACCACACTGGCAGACGTGCGTAAATTCGGTGAGGAGTGTCAAAGACGCTGGGGAATCACACCGCTGCAAATCTTCCTGCACAAGGATGAAGGGCATTGGCTGAACGGTCAGCCGGAAGCGGAAGACAGGGAAAGCTTCAAAGTCGGGGACAGATGGTTCAAGCCGAACTATCATGCCCATATCGTTTTCGACTGGATGAACCACGAAACAGGAAAGAGCCGAAAGCTCAATGACGATGACATGATGCAGATGCAGACCCTTGCATCCGACATCCTGCTGATGGAACGCGGGCAGTCAAAGGTTGTCACTGGTAAGGAGCATCTGGAACGGAACGACTTTATCATTGAGAAGCAGAAAGCTGAACTGCAACGCATGGATGCAGCCAAACGGCACAAAGAAGAACAGATAAATCTTGCCGAGCAGGAACTGAAACAGGTGAAATCAGAAATACGCACTGACAAGTTAAAGAAGACAGCCACCACGGCAGCGACAGCCATAACTAGTGGAGTTGCTTCTCTTTTCGGGAGTGGAAAACTGAAAGAACTGGAACGTGCCAACGAAAAACTGCAAGACGAGGTTTCAAAACGGAACACCAATATTGAAAAATTGCAGAGCCAAGTACAGCAGATGCAGAAACAGCATGATACGCAAATCCACAATCTCAGAGAAATGCACAGGCAGGAACTTGACATGAAAGAAAAAGAACTGTCACGGCTCGCCAGAATCATAGACAAGGCTTTTAGGTGGTTTCCGATGTTCAGGGAAATGCTGCGCATGGAAAAGTTTTGTGCCATGCTGGGATTCTCTAAAGAAATGACTGAAAGTCTTATAGTCAAAAAAGAAGCCCTGAAATGTAGCGGTAAAATCTATTCCGAGCAACACAGGCGGAACTTTGATATAAAGGATGATATTTTAAGGGTGGAAAATGACCCTGACGATGAAAGCAGGCTGAACCTGACAATAAACAGGAAGCCGATTGCCGACTGGTTCAGGGAGTAATGGCACAGGCTTAGATATGGAGCAAGAGTGCCGCAACAGGAAGAAAGAAAAAGTAGAGGATTCAAATTATAATAGAAGCAATTTGATTAGTAATCTAAAAGCACTCCGATAACGATTAGAGTGCTTTTAGATTACTAATCATTAATTATCAAAGCAAGTGCAGTTTAAGATTTTACTGAAGTTTGCATTAATAAAGAATATACTACAGCTGATATATGCGCAACATATTGTGACGCTTGTGATTCATTTCCCTTGAAATCCTTAACAAATACCGCTAAGGTATAACTGATATTATTAGGCAGACATATATAGGCAACATCATTGTGAGCTGCAAGAACACCATTTTCATTAACATAACCTGAACCTGTCTTATGCGCTATAACAACCCCTTCTTTATCAAGAAGTGGAGCTGCTATCCTATCTACACCTGTTTTGCATTCTTTTAACGTATTCTTAATGAAACTTTGTTTCTCATCATCGATAAGACCTTCAGTAAACAAACGATTCATCAACATTGCAGCACCAAGAGGAGATGTATAGTTAGAGTAAGCCTTGTTATGGTCAGCCGACATTTCCTCTTCCGTATAAGCTATCTGAAAACTTGAACGAGGAATGAGTGTGGCTATAAAACTATCTGTTTGAGCGACATTAACCATATCCTTAAACATAAGGTTGCTTGCATTGTTGTCACTCTGAGTAAGAGTATAACGCAGCAAATCTCTCACTGTCAATGATATGACTGGCCCTGAATAATCTTTCAGCATAGGACTCCAAGTCTTTGGGTCAAGTTTATCCCTATTTATATTTACTAAGGTATCAAGTGAAATTCCTTTATTGTCAAAGTCATTACAAAGAGCTAATGCCTGATGAACCTTAAACACACTCATCATAGGATAAACACTCTTATTATTGACCTTAACCGTATCTCTGTTATTAACAATAACCGCCACACCAATTTCGCCAGGACAAGCTGAGACAATTTGAGAAATGCTATCAGTCAAAACATTTGTTAAAGGAGGATTTGCGCTATCTTTTGTCGCTGATTTATGGAACAATGAAAATACCAAGATGAAAATGCAAACTAAAGCTATACACAAAACTACGATTTGTTTTTTTCTGTTTTTTCCCATGTTTATATTATTTATATTTGTTTGACGAGAATATCTTTATTTGCCGACAAAGGTACATAACTTTACGGAAAAATATGTTTCTAAAATATATAAATAGACAGCTGTGGGGAAAAATTAGATAATTAAAAAGGCTAAATGACTGAAAATAATCACTTAGCCTTTTAATCCGTACCCAGACCCGTACTTCGTAATTGCTGCGCCCATCATTCAAGACTGTCAAATCGGGTCTTTCCTGTCAAGCCAATGATGCCTATGCGTATGCCAAACACATGGATTACGGATTTCTCGTTCCGTGAACAAACACTTTATCCGCAACTCTGCTATGTGGTGTATTGGCTTAACTCCATTTCTATGGGCAACACTTTTGTTGCAGATTTCAAGCAGCTTTTATCGAAATACCCATCAGTAAGAACCCGTTTATTAGGCTTTCCTCATAATTGGGAACAAGAGCCTTTGTGGAGATAAAATAATTGCCCTGTTTCTTAAAACAATAGTTCGTTAAATTTTCCAGGCCCTAAGCGGCCCTGGCAGTAAATAAAACCAGTTCTTTGAAAAGTTTGTCAATAACTTGTGAGTCCGGTTGCAGACCGAACACGCAAATAAATCGATTGAGCATATAAGCGTTATGGATGATCGACTTGCAGGATGATATTGAGAACGGTATTCCCAGTTCCTTGCAGGCGACCTTGGCGATATTGATGCTAGCGAATGATGCGTTCCTANAGCGACTTATGCAATACTTTTATTGCCTAATTATCAATATTTTAGACAATTTTTCAGAGTCTTTTCTAGACCTTTTACAGCTTGCTCAAGCGATAGTTATTGACAGTATTTCAATGAACTTTTATATAGTGAAACCGGATAGCCGGCTTCAAATGTTTAACTTTTAGCGCGGTAAATTTTTACCGAAGTATTGTTAAAAAGCACTGGGGCAAACCAGCTCCGTCTTTAATTGTTTCCAATAAATGGATTGTTTCAAGCCCCTATAGAAAGAGAACAAAAATTCCTGTGTGAAAATTAATCTACGACAAGGAGCAAGCAAGGAGCAATATCAAACAAAAATCAATACCTTTGCAGTACATATGAGATAGACCAAAACAAAAGTGGAATATCGGAAACGAATAGCAAGGAAAAGAGAAGAAACGACCCAAGTTGATGTCCTTTTTGAGTTAATAATCAATAAAAGCGTTAAATCTTCACCTTTTAGAATGTGCAATTAAAAATAACAACCATATTTCTGACTTATTATCTATAAAATATTGAGTAATAATCGGTTGTAAATACATTGACTGTATGTAACACGTTTTATTATGTATGGAACAGAGTATTTTATTATATGTATTTGTTGCATTATCGTATCAAGATTTTGGGAAACAAATAATTTACCCATAGCAGTTATTATGATTGTAGGATTAGCTTTTAACATAGCGTCCATAATATATAAAAGTATAGTTTATAAAAAAATGACATAAGAAACATTATAGAGAAATGCTTTATATTGATTGGAAGTATAATATTGTTTGTGGGAATTATATTACTATTTAAAAATTGAGAAATTCTTATGGATATAAAACATATTCCTCACAGAATTATATGCTTTCCAAGATATTATAAAAAATGGAAATGTAAAATATTCAGCACCGGTCTAAAGATATGACAGGTTCTGTTTTCAAAGAAAAAGTTATGAGTGATTTAAATATGACAATAGGAAAGCTATTAAACTTTTACCGATATATTTTGGGAAACACCCATGTTTTCAAAGTCTTCCGGTCAATGTCTTAACAGGAAATTTCCTTGAGAATAATATCGTACAAAAACAATTCGATATGCCGTATTTACTGATGTGACAATTTGTAATTATGAGTTTATTAATCGTATATAATTTGTTTTTACTATGTATGAAATAGAGTATTTCATCCTATGCATAACTTTCATCGTTGTATTAAGATTTTGGGACACGAATAATTTACCCATTGCAATTATTATGATTATAGGATTGACATTTAATATAGCATCTGTAATATATAAGAGTATTTTTTATAAAAAGAATGATATAAAAAATATCATAAGAAAAATCCTGATATTGATTGTAAGTATTGTATATTTAGTGTCAATCATATCATATCTTAACAGCTGAAAACTTCAGGGAGGGAATAATACTCCTCCCCGGGTCATATTTACTGTTATGCTTAATATCGTTAATACGTATTTTATGTTTGGAAGACGACTGCAACTCATCATAATAATGTGTTCATTTCGTGTGTCAAAAAAGTGCAGATATTATATAATACTTTCCTTGAATTATCGGAGCGAATTGAAATTATAATACAACATTTACAGTTATGATTACTGTCAATTCCATGCTTCACGCCTGTTTGATTCATTGGGGTATTGTGGATGTTTCTTTTTATTTTTCGTAAAAACAGTACCAGCAAACGCGATGAGAACTTGCTTTTAAATATCCGAGCGCAGCCTGTTTTATTTTAAAACAATGATGGCGTACGCCCAGTAGAGACGCAAAATCTTGCGTCTCCAGGGCAAAAGTCGCAGTAATGACGTGCTTCCCTTCACTTCGGTTTTTGCACATTCCTTCTTGTGAGACGCAAAATTTTGCGTCTCTACTTTGGATAGTCCGCGTATAATATCGCGTTACTTTTATGTATTAGACGGTGTCGATGGCGCAATAAGTTCTTGCTTTTAAATTGTCGAGCGCATCCTGTTTTATTCAAAACAATTATGGCGTATGCCCAGTAGAGACGCAAAATTTTGCGTCTCCCGGGCAAAAGTCGCATCAATGACGTGCGTCCCTTCACCTCGGTTCTTGTACATCCTTTCTTGTGAGACTCAAGATTTTACGTTTCTACTTTGGATGGTCCGCGTATAATATCGCGATATTTTCATGTATTAGACAGTGACTGCGACGCAATAAGAGTTTGCTTTCATATTTGCCATGTGCGCCTGTTTGTCAAAAAATACAGTCTATAAAAGAAAAACTTTTTTATTCAAATTTTATTATATCGTATATTTTTATTATCTTTGCACCCGAATTAAGGTTTCGTAGCTCAGTTGGATTAGAGCAACAGCCTTCTAAGCTGTGGGTCCTGGGTTCGAATCCCAGCGAAATCACCGAAAGACTCCCGAAATCAGAAAATACACTGACTTACGGGAGTTTTTTGCGTTAATATCGGACATAAATTATTCATTTTCAGATAATTCAAATTGCCATATGTCATATTGTTTTATCCTAAATATTGTATAAGAATCACTTTTATTAGTTTTATATATGTATTAGTCATTACATGAGTTCGGGATTAAAATAAACTGAAATAAGTTCGAAATCCTTTAAATAAGGCGTTTCTTTATCTTTTGAAATTTATCCGTCACAAGAAAAATAAATCTTGACCTATAAGAAAAGTCATATCATATGAACAGCCTTCTTGATTTTGTTATAGATGTGTAAGGTTACGTCAGGACGTAGCTGAAAATAGTATGGCTTAAGCAGGATGGAGTAGGGATGAGTAGCTTTCAAGCAGGCTGAATTTATTTTACTGCTGTTTGATGACGGTGTCTGGCTTAAATCGTATACCGTGATGTCTCTATGTATGAAGTAAAAAATATTGACAAAATATTTCAACGAAACAGATTTGTGCGACAACCTGAAAATAGGTTTAAAGCACGTTTGCCTATACTGTTTTTCGATATAATTGATATAATGGAGAAATCGTGGATTACTTTTCCAACAGACACATCTTCTCGTAATTTCGTAACAAACTATATGTTGCACCGTATCTTTCGACAGAAATTCGTGTATTCTGTCTTTTTTGAGAGATGTCGGGTTATTTCACTATGCTTCAAATAAAATATCTTACCATCGGAAAGACTGTTTCATACCTCCATATAGCCTTTATTGTGAGCTCATATGGGCATTCCTGTCACATGAGAAAGCCTTTTCCGTAACGTATAAAATTGTTTTCTAAGATATAAAGCATGCGATATGCCTATATCCGGTGTATTATGTTGATGTGTCAAAAAACGCGCGTACGTTTACAGATGGGTTTCTGTTTGAGTCTGGGCGATTCTCAGCGACTTCACGCTGTCCGAATATTCCTTCTTTATCAACTATATCGTGATTATTTGTCATGTGGTATTTCTGGTAGAGTTATATTAATCCGCACGTCATAAGCGTAAGCGAAAGGTTGTTGTTATACAGTCCTAAAACGATACGATTAGTGTCAGTGCATGAGTGCAATAGATGTATACAATATAAAAAAACTCGACCATTAATCTATAATGGTCGAGTTTTTTATTGTCATTTTACTGTTTTGCCAGATTGTAAGGATAAATATTCCTATTATCTTACACTGAACTTATATGCGACATGACTGTAGTATTTCTCTCCAGGTTTCAGATAAGGAGACGGCCAGCCTTTCTTGTTTGGTGAGTCCGGATATTTTTGTGTCTCAAGACAAACGGCAGATTGTTTCGGATATGCAATACCCTTCTTGCCTTTTATTGTCCCATCCAGGAAGTTGCCGGTATAAACCTGAATGCCAGGCTCGTTTGTGAACACTTCCATAAAGATGCCGCTTTCGGGAGAGTACAGAGAAGCTGCAACCTTCTTGTCATCGCCCTTTCCGTCCTTATATGTATTCAGACACCAGTTGTGGTCATAGCCTTTGGCATTTTTGATTTGTTCAAATGTAGTATCTCCGATTGTCTCGTACAGAGCATGGCGCTTTGTGAAATCCATAGGCGTACCATATACGTCTCTTATCTCACCTGTTGTCATGAATGTGCTGTCAGCAGGAGTGAATTTATCTGCATTTATATATAAAACCATATTTGTACCAGCCTTTGACGGGTCACCGGAGAGGTTGAAATAAGAGTGGTTTGTCATGTTTACGACAGTCTCCTTGTCTGTTGTCGCCTCAAATTTCATGTCCAGAGTGTTGTCGCTCAGCAATGTGTATGTTACAGTAGCAGTGACGTTGCCGGGGAAATTGTTGTCACCATCAGGTGAGTTCATTACCAGCCTTAAGGTAGTATCATTGAGCTGCTCTCCTTCATATACCTGATATTGCCATCCTGACGGTCCTCCATGCAGACAGTGTCCATAGTTGTTTATTGGAAGCTGTACCTTTTTACCGTCGATGGTCAGCTGTCCTTTGTTTATACGGTTGGCATAACGGCCTATAGCTGCACCGAAATCGCTCGGACTGTTTACAGAGTCTGCATATTGTGCAATGTTGTCAAAACCTAAAACTACATCCGTTGGAGCGTTGTTCTTATTGGGTACACATATTGAAACAACACGTGCTCCAAAGTTTGTCACACATACTTCTGCTTTCTCGTTCTTGAGTATGTACAACTGCACTTTTTTGTTGTTAATTATAGTGTCAAACTTTGCCGGGTCAAGTCCTGATTCTGTTAGATTCGCGTTACCACCGGCGCATGAGGATATTAATGTAACGACAGAACCCAATCCTAATAAAATGTTTTTTATATTCTTCATATTATTAAATCGTAGATTTATTATTAACTGATTTAAAGACCATTAGCATATTTTGCGTGAACCGTCGCCGATAACAACATCGTATACTTTAGGCTCTTTACCGTATTTGGCGTAATACTTTTCTTTTGCGTCTGCAATGAATTTATCATACAACTCTTCTTTTACAAGATTGATTGTGCATCCGCCGAATCCGCCGCCCATTATACGGCTGCCGGTAACACCATTTTCTTTTGCTATGTCATTAAGAAAATCAAGTTCTTCGCAAGATACTTCATATTCTTTGCTTAAACCGTAGTGAGTCTCATACATCTTTTGTCCTACAGTTTCATAATCACTGGCATTCAATGCATCACATACAGCAAGTACACGGTCTTTCTCGCCAAGAACAAAATGAGCGCGCTTGTAATCCTCCTCGCTTATCTCTTCTTTCACCTCATCAAGTTGTTCCCATGTGCAGTCGCGAAGAGTCTCAAACTTAGATTCTGGATGTTTGGCTGCGATGTGTTTGACTACATTCTCACAGCTGTTGCGTCTGTCATTATAAGGTGAGCCTGCAAGTTCGTGCTTAACGCAAGAATTAAGTAATACAAGTTTATAACCGACAGGTTTGAACGGGAAGTACTCGAATTCACGGCTACGGCAGTCAAGGCGCATCAGACAGCCTTCCTTACCGAACACGCTGGCAAACTGATCCATTATGCCGCAATTTACTCCACAATAATTGTGTTCTGTTGCCTGTCCGGCAAGAACCATATCCCATTTGCTTACTTTATTGTCTCCGAAAAGATCGTTTAATGCAAATGCAAAACAACTTTCAAGCGCGGCGGAGGAAGACATTCCAGCGCCTAATGGCACGTCACCGGCGAATGCAGTGTTGAATCCTTTCACGTCAACGCCCAATTTTTTCATTTCCTGTACAATTCCGTAGATATACCGTGCCCAGCTTGCACGTGGTCCGTTCGGATCGTCGACTTTAAATTCCACACGGTCTTTGAGATCGATGGAATAGCACATGATTGTGTCAAGTCCATTCGGGCGAATCTCTGCCATAATGCCTTTATCTACCGCACCTGGGAAAACATAGCCACCGTTATAGTCAGTGTGCTCGCCTATAAGATTTATCCGACCGGGTGACGTGTATATATTTCCTGTCTTGCCATCAAAGTGTTTAATAAAACGACTTCTTACATATTCAATATCCATAATAATAAATTTTAAAGTTATGTGTTAGTAATTCTGAAAATCGGTTTATAATATAAAGAGGATGTGTCTGTGCGAAGCATCCTCTTTACTTGTATTTACACTGGAATATCCTTGTTTACATTTTTACATCCGCTTACTCCGTAATAGAGAATGTAAGCAAGCATCGCAATAACAAGCCAGTAACTTGTTATGTATCCAGCAGATGAAGCGATGAGATTCTGAATGAGAGGCATCACACCTCCACCGACTACCATTGTCATAAATATACCTGATGCCGCAGCTGTATATTTGCCCAAGCCTTCTACTGCAAGGTTGAATATTCCACCCCACATGACGGATGTGCAGAGACCGCAAAGAACAATAAACAGACACTTTACTGGAACTTCAAACATTGCGAAACCGTCTGCCGCACTATATCCGGGCATCGACATTTGGAGATTTGCCGGAAGGAATATGGCAATAAGCAATAATATTATGGCAGTTGCCGCAACCGTAATAATCTGTGCTCTTGTAGATACATAACTGCTGATAAAGCTGCTTGAAAAACGTCCTACCAACATCAGCATCCAATATATTGCGGCAATGGCGCCTCCAATGGCGGCTCCGTTTGGAATGCCTATACCTCCGTCGCTTACCGGATTAGCCAAATAGAATGTAAGCTGTGATGGTATTCCTACTTCGATACCGACATAAAAGAAAATTGCTATAACACCCAATAATGTGTGACGGAAAGCCAATGGAGAATGCTCCATCTTTTCCTTTTTGTTTTCTCCCTTCTTCCTGAGGTGAGGCTCTGGTATTGTAGCGAATGAAATGACAAGTATTGATACTGCAAACACACCCATTGCAATGAACAGCAGTGGAGATACGTCACTCATGGCTGTCTTGTCAGTTACCTGACCGATAAGAACTCCAACAAACAGAGGGGTCAATGTCGCTGTGAGTGAATTGAGAGAACCACCGGTCTGAATTAACTGGTTACCTCTGTTTCCACCTCCTCCAAGCAGATTGAGCATTGGGTTTACAACTGTGTTGAGCATACATACGCAAAAACCACAGATAAATGCTCCAAGCATGTAAATGATGAAATTTAACATTACAGACTCACCATTTACAGTAAATACAGCGGTGTCGGCTCCGACTATACTTGAAAGGTATTGTACGGCAAGACCAATAAAACCTACTGCCATTGCTAAAATGGATGTTTTCTTGTAACCTATTCTTTCAAGCATCATGCCGGCAGGAATTCCCATAAACAGATAGGCAAGAAAGTTCATCATATTACCCATCATACCTGCCCAAGAATACTGGTTACCCCAAATCAAACCAAATGGAGCTGCAAGATTTGTTACAAATGAAATCATTGCAAAGAGAAACATCATTGTTATAATGGCAATAATGCTGCTCTGTTGTTTTGTTGAATTTTCCATTTTTCCTTTAAATGTTTTTGTTATTATTGTTTAAAATATTTATTATTATAATCGCTTATTTGTCAACTCCGAATTTATATATGGTTTTTTGAGTATATCGTTCATCCGGCATTAATATAACTGAGGGGAAGTAAGGGTGGTTCGGGGTGTCTGGGAAATGCTGTGCCTCAAAACATATTGCGCTTCTGCGCGGGAAAGTAGCGCCGAATTGTCCCTTATATCCGTCTGCCCAATTGTCTGTATACAATTGCATTCCGGGTTCTGTAGTGTACACTTCCATTGTGCGTCCGCTTTCTTTTTCTGTTATTCTGGCGGCAAAACTTAATTCTCCTTCTTCTTTCTTGTTTAATACATAGCAGTGGTCGTATCCGGCTCCATTCCTGATTTGCTCATCATCTGCATCTATGTCCTGACCTATTGTTTTAGGTGTTCTGAAATCGAAGGGTGTGTTTTTGACGAATCTTATTTCACCTGTAGGTATTGAAGTCTCATCTATTGGCAAATAATAATCTGCATTTATTTCGCAGATTAAGTTTTCTATTGTGGGTGTAGGATTCCCAATACCGGCAAGCGAGAAGAATCCATGGCTCGTAAGATTGATGACTGTTTTTTTATTTGTTGTAGCCATATAATCAATAATGAGTTCATTCTCATCATTAAATGTATATACAACGGTTACTTTCACTTCACCGGAAAATCCTTCTTCACCGTATGGACTTACATACTTTAACACAAGTGTCTGGGTGTTCATCTGTAATGCGTCCCACACTTTGGCGTTAAATCCATGCTTTCCTCCATGTAAGGAATTTGGTCCGTTATTTATGGGAAGATTATAGACCTTGCCATTTAGCTGGAATTGTCCCTTACAGATTCTGTTTCCGTACCGTCCTATTAATGTAGACAGATACGGCTCTGGAGAATTGATGACATCGACAATATTGTCATGACCTTGTATGACATTTGCCATTTTTCCATTTTTGTCGGGAACCATTATTGCGACTATTGCTCCTCCGTAATTAGTTATTGCAACTTCATTACCCAGTGCGTTTTTAAGGATGTACAAGTCTGTCTTTTTCCCATTTATTGTGGTCTGGAAATCTTTATGTTTCAGACCGCAGATGTACTCAGCTTCTTTTATGCTCATACTGCAATAAGTTTTTAGTTATGTCTTATTATTGCAAAGTAACTGAAAAAAAACGAATTCGGCAAAAGAAATATTCAAAAATGTATTTTTGTCCTGTGTTAAAAACCATTAAGCAAAATGCACTTGTTGTTTTACTTACTATGTTGTTGCCGTATATAAAGTAACAAATCAGAAACAATATAACTGCTACCTCCTATAAATATCATATCATCAGGTGTTGCCATTTTTTTTGCAGCAGTATATGCCGATGGCACATCGTTATAGCAATCTCCTGCTAAACCGTGCGTCATTGCTTTCCGTTGTATGTCTTTCTCCGGAATGGCTCTTTTTGACTGTGGCTTTGTAAAATAATAATGTGCATTTTTAGGTAACAGGCACATCACCCCATCAACATCCTTATCGTTTACCATACCGAAAACAATGTGTAGTTTATTGTATTTCTGTACTTGCAGTTGTCGGCTGATATAAGTCCACCCTCCTACATTGTGTCCCGTGTCGCAGATGACAGATGGATTGGAACCTATCTTTTGCCACCTTCCAATCAGTCCGGTAAGTCTGCATACATTATAAAATCCATTGTTTATTGAGCCTGTATTCTTTATTATATGTTGGTTATATAAAAATCTTACTGCGTGTAGTATGGTGTTTGTGTTTTTTTTCTGATATAAACCGCCCAATTCTCCCTGTATTATTCCGAAGCTTCTGGTGTTGTAGGTAATGCCGCCATCTTCATTCATAGTGAATGATATTATTTCGTCATTTTCATCTGCGTATATAATTTCAGCATTCATGCTCTCCGCGCAGGTTTTGAATACTGGTTTTGTCTCATTGGTGGTTTCTCCAATGATTACCGGTATATTTTGTTTTATAATACCGGCTTTTTCCTTTGCTATTTTTTCAAGTGTGTTTCCGAGAAAATTAGTGTGGTCGAAACTGATATTTGTTATTATTGAAAGAATTGGAGTTATAATATTTGTGCAATCCAGTCTTCCGCCAAGACCTACTTCTATTATTGCATAATCGACATGTTGTTCTGCAAAATATTTAAAAGCCAATGCCGTTGTTACCTCAAAAAAAGACGGGTGGATTTTTTCAAATAAACTTTTTTCTTGATTTACGAATTCAATGACATATTCTTTACTTATACACTCACCATTGATTTTAATTCTTTCTCTAAAATCCATGATATGTGGAGATGTATATAATCCCACTTTATATCCGTCATTTTGTAAAATAGCAGCTAAGGTGTGTGAACATGAGCCTTTGCCATTTGTTCCTGCAATATGTATGCTTTTAAATTTTCTATGAGGATGACCAAAATGCTCATCCAGCAGATATGTATTATCCAATCCCTCTTTATAAGCTGAAGCACCGATGTGTTCAAACACCGGTGCTATATTGAATAAATAATTTACCGTTTCAAGATAATTCATTATTCTTTATATATTATGTTATGATTCTTGAATCATTGTTATTCGGAAAAGTGGAAAGTTTAATTAAAATAGCTTCTGAATTTTTCAAAGATAGACTTTTTATCTGTATCATCTCCCTTGAAGTTCTTACTTTCTTTTAGGCTTTCTATTGTTTCCCTTTCATTTTTATTTAATGTTTGTGGAATATAAACACTAATATTAACAATTATATCTCCAATCCCACTCCCATAACCATGTATTGCAGGCAGGCCTTTTCCTCGAAGTCTTAAAGTCTTACCCGGTTGTGTTCCTGGTTCTATTTTTATTTTTACTTTAGTACCGTCTATCGTAGGAATCTCAACGGTATCTCCCAATATTGCGGTCGGAATATCCAGCAGCAGATTATAGATCAAATCGTTTCCGTCGCGAATGAACGTATCTTCCGGTATTTCGGAAATATAAACTTGAATATCTCCATTAATTCCATTGCGAGGTCCGGCATTTCCTTTTCCGGGGATGTTTACAATCATACCATCAGCAACTCCAGCTGGAATTTTTATCTCAACGACCTCTTCTCCTTTTATAACGCCTGTACCCTTACATTTTTGGCACTTGTTTTTTATAATTGTTCCATCTCCATGGCAGGTCGGACATTCACTCTGTGTCTGCATTATACCAAATGCAGTTCTGACAGAGCGCATTATTATACCTGCTCCATGGCATGTCGGACATGATTCCGCGTGACTGCCAGGTTCAGCTCCACTACCATTACAATGTGTACATACGACGTCCTTTTTTACTTTGAACTTTTTGGTAATTCCGGTAGATATTTCCTGTAGGGTAAGAGACACTTTCATTCTAAGATCCGTACCACGGTATTGCGGTCTCCTGTCTTGGTTGCTGCCGCCGGTATTTCCAAAGTTGCCGAAAATATCCCCGAACATGGAGAAAATGTCATCCATAGAGAATCCGCCCGATCCACCAAATCCGCCAAAGCCACTGTTCGGACCGTCAAAACCGAACTGATCATATTGCTGCCGTTTCTGAGGATCATGCAGGACATCGTATGCCTCTGCCGCTTCCTTGAATTTTTCTTCAGCCTCTTTGTTCCCTGGATTTCTGTCAGGATGATATTTTATGGCAATTTTTCTGTATGCCTTTTTTATTTCATCTTCTGTAGCGTTTTTACTGACGCCTAAGACTTCGTAATAATCTCTTTTTGCCATTTTATTGTCCTACTGCAACTTTTGCGTGACGAATTACCTTATTATTTAATGTATATCCTGTCTGAATACAATCTATAACCTTTCCTTTCTTGTCATCTTCTCCTGTAGGTATCATCGCAACAGCTTCATGATAGTCAACGTCGAAGTCTTTGCCTACGGGTTCAATCTTGTTTACGCCAATACCTTCAAGAATCTTGTTAAATTTATTATAGATAAGCTGCATTCCTTCTTTTATTGCCTTCGGATCATCACTTTTGTCTGTAATGGCACGCTCAAAGTCATCAAGAACAGGCAATATCGCGGTGATTGTCTTTTCACTTCCATTAAGAATGAGTTCCGTCTTTTCTTTTAGTGTTCTTTTTTTATAATTTTCAAATTCGGCAATTTTACGAAGATAGCTGTCTTTAAGCTGTTTCAACTCTTCTTCAATATTCTCGATATTTTCAGATGTGGAAACCTTCTCTGTATTCTCATTCTCATTATTTTCGCTATTACAGCTTTTATTCTCAGTATCCTTCTCGTTATCTTTGACAGAATTGTTCATATTCTCTTCCGTCTGTTTTTCGATATTTATATCCTTTTCATTCATAGCTTTGATGTTTTTATTTATACAGCAAAAAACCTGCCAAATATAATATCAGACATTATACATTTTAGCTTTCTGCTCTTTTATCTGCTCATTATAGATATAGTCATCATAGTCCATGAGTTTGTCAATTGTTCCGGATGGTGTTAATTCAATTATTCTGTTCGCAACAGTTTGTATAAATTCGTGGTCATGACTTGCAAAAAGAATATTACCCTTAAATCCGATAAGATTATTGTTAAATGCCTGTATGCTTTCCAAGTCAAGATGGTTGGTTGGTGTATCCAAAATCAAACAGTTTGCATTTTTCAGTTGCATACGCGCAATCATACATCTCATTTTCTCTCCACCTGACAGTACATTGACTTTTTTCATGACCTCTTCACCTGAAAACAGCATTCTGCCTAAGTAGCCTTTCATTGCGACTTCATTTCCCGGACCATACTGACTAAGCCATTCCACCAAGTTCATATCACTGTTAAAAAATTCCGTATTATCAAGTGGCAGATAAGCGGTTGTAATTGTAATTCCCCATTTATATGTTCCGGCATCTGGCTCTCTGTTGCCATTTATTATCTCAAACAGAGCTGTCATAGCCTTTGGAGAATGGCTAAGAAATACTACTTTTTCACCTTTTTCTATATTAAAGTTTACATTGTCGAACAATACGGTGCCATCAGAATCTACAGCCTTAAGACCTTCGACTTCAAGAATCTGATTGCCAGGCTCTCGTTCCATTTGGAAAATAATGCCCGGGTATTTTCTACTTGATGGACGAATTTCTTCAACGTTAAGTTTCTCAAGCATTTTTTTACGGCTTGTCGTTTGTTTGCTTTTTGCAACATTAGCTGAGAAGCGGCGTATGAACTCTTCAAGTTCCTTACGCTTTTCCTCTGCCTTCTGACGCTGGTTCTGTGCCTGTCTTAAAGCAAGTTGTGAACTCTCATACCAGAATGAATAGTTTCCTGCAAATACAGTTACCTTCCCGAAATCAATGTCCACTGTTTGTGTGCTTACCGCGTCAAGGAAATGACGGTCGTGACTGACAACAAGAACTGTCTGTTCCACATTGCTAAGATATTCTTCAAGCCATTGTACAGTGTCCAAGTCAAGATCGTTCGTCGGCTCATCCAACAGCAGGTTGTCAGGATTTCCGAATAGTGCCTTTGCCAGCATCACACGCACCTTCTCATTATTAGAAAGTGTGTTCATCTGTTTATTGTGGAGCTCTTCCTTTACACCAAGATTTGACAACATCTGAGCCGCATTGCTCTCAGACTCCCAACCGCCCATCTCGGCAAACTTCTCTTCAAGTTCGGCGGCACGGTTACCGTCCTCTTCTGACATTTCCGGCTTTGCATATAGTGCTTCACGCTCTTTCATGTTTTTCCACAATGGTTCGTGTCCCATCAGAACTGTGTCAAGAACGCTGTAATTATCGTATTTGAAGTGATCCTGTTCCAAAACAGACAGACGTTCGCCTGGTCCTAACTCAACATTTCCCTTATTTGGTTCAAGTTCTCCGCTTATTGCTCTCAAAAGCGTCGATTTTCCTGCACCGTTGGCACCGATTACTCCATAAATATTACCTGGAGTAAATTTGATATTTACGTCTTTGTATAACACTCGTTTTCCAAATTGGATTGCAAGATTTGTTACAGTAATCATCCTTTATTCTTATTGTTTTTATATATTATGAGTGTGCAAAGTTAGTGCAAATACTGTGAATATCCAAAAATAAAGGAATCTTTTGTATATATTTGATATATATGATATTATCGGTATTTTTATTATTACGCGGATATTTATGAAACACAATATATACAGCAATTTATTTTGTCACAAAATCGAATTGCATTATCTTTGTAAGACATAAAAATAAGAGTTGTATGAGGTCAAATATGTATAAAACATCCAATGATTATGCACAATATGTTGTAACAGAAGAGTCCCCATTGCTTGAATATCTAATGGAGACTCTTGATGACAGCCGTACAAAGATTAAAGCCATCTTACAGGGGAGGGGGATAAAGGTGAATGGTAAAATCGTCACTCAATATAATTTCCCGTTAAAACCAGGGATGAAGATTTCTGTCAGTCGTAAAAAGGAAAATAACACGTTTAAAAGCAAGTATTTGAAAATTGTATATGAGGATCGATGGATCATTGTTATAGAAAAAAATTGCGGAATACTTTCCATGGCAGCCGGACATTCGTCGTTGAACGTTAAAACCGTACTGGATGATTATCTTCACAAGAGCAGGCAAAAGTGTTCCATTCATGTTGTGCACAGACTTGACCGTGACACAAGCGGCCTCATGATATATGCCAAGGATTATGAGACAGAGCAGGTTCTTGAACGTAATTGGCATAATATTGTTTACGACCGTCGTTATGTAGCAGTGGTAAGTGGGGAAATTGTAGAAGACGGTGGTACAATATCCAGTTGGTTAAAGGACAACAAAGCTTATATTACATATTCTTCTCAAACAGACAACGGAGGCAAATTTGCCGTAACGCATTTCAATGTTCTTGCAAGGACCACTGAGCATACTTTAGTTGAGTTCAAACTGGAAACGGGGCGGAAGAATCAGATTCGCGTGCATTCCGCAGATATAGGTCATCCTGTATGCGGAGACACGAAGTACGGAAACGGTGACAATCCTTTGCCTCGTCTTTGCCTGCATGCATACATATTGTGTTTCTATCATCCTGTTACCGGTGAGCGTCTTGAATTTGAAACACCAATACCGGCATCTTTTAATAAGTTGTTCAAGTAAAGCATACCTGATAAATAAACAACTATTATACACATCCATATTTTTTATCCCGTAATATAGAATTTCAATGTCGGAATCCGGTTATGACGCTGTAAGAAATACCATAAAATAAAAAAATTGATTGTCTCACGACAACCAATCTCTCTTAACCTTAATAATCTAATACCATGAAAAACACGATGCAAAGATATCTCTTTTATGCGATATTGCAAAAAAAAGGTATTATATATCACGTCATATAACATTAATTAAAACTATTGCCATTCCATTTAAATTTTCTTTGCACTAATATCGCATTTATCTTATCCTGTTCTTCATCTGTGACATTTGCGACAGAAGCACTGACGCTAATCTCTTCTGAATCCGGTGACATATTTGCTGTTATAAGATATGGATCCATCATGAGTTTTATGTTTTCAAATTCAGATTGTTCTATAGAGTCTGGTTTATTCAAAAATTTTTCTATACTGAATTTTATTTCTGAGATTTTATTCCATTTTTGCGTATAAAGAGCTATGCTGCTCTCTGGAAGCGGACCTTTATACGTATGAATATAGCATATTATAGTGTCATTAAATGCAGGCAATAATTTTATTTGTATATTAGAGGCTTCGCTCAATGTCGCTGAAATAAAATCTGACGTTATTGTGTCTATTCTTGTCTTGCCTCCAAGCCTGTTTGTTATTTCCGGAGTCATACCTTTTTCTATAAGATCAATACATTCCATCCTTGCTTTTTTATCCATGTAAACAATCATGGAGTCAGGCATGGTTGTCCATATATCTTTGATATTCTTTGCGGATATCTTTAGATTGACTGTTAAGAATAAGAGCATTAATAACAGTAGGATAAGTTTATTAGTCTTTTTCATTTATACTTTTATATATAATTATTATCGTGTTGCTCCATTATCTGCATTAATTGCAAAATTACCGAAAAGATTTGAGTTTCTCCACCTTTCATATATGAAATGTTTTCTTTAAGAATATAAAAAACGGGATGTTCTATTTTTTAACAGAACATCCCGCTATGCTATAATAGGATAGAATAAAACTAAGGTTTATCCTTCAATGGCAGCCTGCGCAGCGGCTAACAAGGATTGAAAATCAGTGGTTTACAGAGTTAGTGTAAAGTACTGGCTACTCTTTTTCGACACATTCTGCGCATTTTTACACGCTCATAGCTACTAAAACGTGCTTAATGGCAGAGGATTCAAAAAGTCCAGCGAATGCTGAACCTTCATACGTATAAGAGATTATTCTGTGCCAACTGCGATATTATTACCTAAATTAAATGTACATTAAGAATGAAAAGGCCATTTCTTTTGTTGAAAAGACAAGCAACCTTCCTTCAAATTGGATTAAAGCGATGGCTATTATTTCTCCATTTTCTCTAATCAATGGACAACTGTAACTATTTACAGAGTCTTCAGAAAAAGAAATGAAATCATTCTTCAGACTTGCTCCACTAGTTACCTTCCAATCATGTTCTTTTATAATGCTATTCCTTACCGTAAACATACATGTCGAGACGACAAAGAATAAAGATACCGCAGTAATAACAGTCTTTCTTTTTTCATAACTAACGATGCGCACCTGGTTGATAATATCTATCTACAATTCCCCTTCCGTTCCTACTTGTTCGCATAGGTTTTGCTTGAGTACAAGTAGGGGAAAAACGCCCTACAATCCCAAGAGATGATCCTCCAACCATATAAGTCGGATATGAAAATGTCCCACAATCTACCATGTATAACCAAATTCAATGTGTTTTAAATATCCCTTATCAAATATGTAAACGCTTCGATACAGGTTAGTTATATCTTGAAATTCGTATGTTTTTTTATTTGCACTTTTGGAAACAGAAAAGGTCATTTCTTTATATTTTTCGCTAAATTCTGTTTCAGAACTGCCGATATGAACTCCTAATGTGGTGTAAAAAACAGAATCTTCAAGAATAACTATTTTTGGCTTGTATTCAGGAAGTACACTATCAGTCAAACAAAAATAATTATACTGGTTATGCAACCCACCATTTTCTCTAACTAATAGTAAGAATTCTGATGACGAGGCATTTGAAAAACCTATGAACTCTCCGAAATTAGGATCGTCAATCATATCTGGAAGTTTTTCTATATTTACAAAAGATGATGTGTCACGCAAGACAAATTGGTTTACAGAAGTATCTCCTATAAAATATGTATTTTGAATAGAAGCACATCTATTCCTTCCACAAGACATCACTATGAGACTAATGACCAATATAAGGATTAGCTTTGCCATTATTGCCATAATTTGGGTTACCAGTTATGATAAAGTTTATTTGAATATTCTTATTCTGAGTTTTTATATAGTCATAAAGAAAACTTCCAAGTTTAGTCAATGCCTCAGCAGAACCTTGTATTCCAATGCAACCAGCTGTTCCTGGGGAGTTTGTATCGGGATGCATCCTTAATCCCGTCCTACCATTATAGTCTTCCATATAGACTTTCCAACCTCTATTTCCACCTATAGTCATTCCTGCTTGAGAAGTATAAGCAAAATCGCTACCAGTATAATTGTGGTTAGGAGTTGGTCCATTTCCGTAAGGACCACTAGTAAATGGATATGTTTCTGTAGTATAGATGCCTCCATCTGAGAATACTGCATTTAAATAAGCTGTACCTCGAATACCTTTTGCAGCGTGATTGCTACCCAATTGTTTTCCCGTAAGTTCCTGAGAACTAATCACCTCTCCAGTAAAGTCGAATTGATATGTTCCGTTGTGAACTTCATACGATAATGTCTTATTGGGCAAATAGTGTTCTTGTACCAATCCTACGGCACGAGAATTATTCCAATTCATATATCTTATATAATCAACACCGCGATATATTTCTCCCTGATTAAGTACTTTTTGATAATTTGACGATACAACAGAATTCCTCCAAACAATATTTCCATCCGCTCCTTCTACCCAATCCATTCCAGTTGTGTCAATTCTATTAACAGGATTCCCACCACAATAGCTATATGGACTCAAATGATAATAACTCTCTGCGTGAGGATCAATGGTTGTAAACATCGCCTTCGTATTTTCACCGATACTGTCTTGTCGGAGAATGTTACCTTCTGCATCATACAATGTTGCCAGACCTTTATTCATGTCAAAGTCCGCATAAAGGTTTACGCCATTAGTTGATTGTACGCCTACACGATATATGCTTGGAACAGACTCCCTCTTTGCCTCGAGCATTTTAGAGTTATCGCCAAACATAGCGTATGGGCTTTGGGCAGATACTTTTATGCATGTGCTCATGAGAAGGATTATCATTGTGATAATCTTTTGTGGTTCTAATGGATTAACTTTTCTCATATTCGTTATTCTTTGGCTTCGTTTTCAATATCCTTCAATGCTTTCTCCACACTCTGTTTATATTCCTCATCTGTTTGCTGAGAATAACCAAGACTGTCCAATCTGTTCATCATACGTTGGAATTCAGAGTAATTGTAATCCGAATATTGTGTACGTACTTGTCCGTATCTGTCCAGGTAATCAAAACCTAACTGCTGATGCACGCAGAATTTCAAGACAAGAGCATCACAGAAGTTGGGTAATACTTTAAGCACCTCTTCAGCACACCGCAAAGGGAAATAATCCCATGAATTGTATTTTTGCTGATAGGCTTTACCTAATTGCGTTATCATAAAGGCAATGTTCTCCTTGTCAGATAGAGCCGTTAGGAACACCCCATTGCGTATTGCTTCTGTATTGATTTGATGTGTTTGTATTAACCACTCGTCACGAACAAAATGGCCATTCGTGAGTTCTATATTCACCCATTTGCCATCTTCTCCAATATGTTTTACATACATGTGTTTTGGTGCAAAAGCAAGGGAGGATTGACCACCAAGTTCATTGCAAAGAATCTTATAATATAAAGGTAGTGAAGTGCATTGGCCTGTATGAGTATTCATCACTTTAGTAATGAACAATTTCCTGAAATCCTTCTTGCCTGTAAAATCTTCAAAGTCATAACTAAAGGCTTTATTGCCATTCATTGGACTCGGCTTGGTGAAGTATTCAAATAAGGCAAAATTTGGAGCGGTTTTGTATTGCTGGATACCATTCACTTCAATAAATCGCTTTAATATATACGCTATACTATCAATGTCATGGCAGAATTTCTCGTAATTCATATTGCCACCAGAATATGCCCACTCAACGATAAACTCTGCTCTCTTCAGAGAATAAGGTATCTTGCCATTAAGCATCAACTGGAGTTCGTTAAGTCCATCAAGAAAGGCTTGGTCTTTTACCATATATGGAATTGTATCAAACGAGAGTTCCTCTCGGCACTCATAATATACGGTGTCGCTGCTCATTGCTGTTATCTTGCTTGTGACTAACAGAAAGAGTATGATTAGACTTATTATCTTATGTATATATAGTTTCACGAATTCTAGTGATGGATGATTCTGATTATTAATACAATACTTTTTGCAAACTTTTCACGTAAAATTACAATTTTCCTACAATTACAAGCAATTCGCCGTCTTAAATAACGTCAAAAAGCCGATTTTTGCCTCATTCTAACATCAAAACGTTACCTTACCCTCTTTTCTCTACCTTTCTGAACTAATCGACACCATACAACAATAGCAAAAAAAACGAGGCAAGAACCTGTTCACCAAGTCCTTGCCTCGTTTTTTACTAATTTTCAGTTTTTATCGATTATTCCTCGACAGCAGCCTGCGCCGCTGCAAGCCGTGCTATAGGCACTCTGAATGGTGAGCAAGATGCATAATTCATGCCTACTTTTGCACAGAACTTCACTGACGACGGCTCACCGCCGTGTTCCCCGCATATTCCTGTGCGCATTCCGGGACGTACGGCGCGACCTTTCTCTACCGCCATCTTTATAAGCTGTCCTACACCGTTCTGGTCAAGAACCTGGAACGGATCAACACTCAGAATCTTCTTTTCAAGATATACAGGCAGGAAGCTTGCGATGTCATCGCGCGAATAACCGAACGTCATCTGCGTAAGGTCGTTTGTTCCGAATGAGAAATATTCAGCTTCAGATGCGATTTTATCGGCGGTAAGTGCAGCGCGCGGTACTTCAATCATTGTACCGATTTCAAACTTCACCTCTATGCCTTCCTTCTCAAACACCTCTTTAGCAGTCTTTAGTATGACTTCCTTCTGCTGTTTGAACTCATATAAGATACCGATAAGCGGAACCATGATTTCCGGTTTCGGATTCTTGCCTTCTTTCTTCAGTTCGCATGCGGCAGTGAGTATGGCACGTGTCTGCATCGCTGTTATCTCCGGGAATGTTATTCCCAGACGACAGCCACGGTGTCCGAGCATCGGGTTGTTTTCGGCAAGACTTGCTACGCGTTTCTGTATTTCCTCAACACTCACGCCCATTTCGTCTGCCATTATCTGCTGTCCTTTAAGGTCATGAGGTACGAATTCGTGAAGAGGCGGGTCAAGGAGTCGTATGTTGACCGGACATCCGTCCATGGCTTCAAGAATACCTTTAAAATCTGCTTTCTGGTAGGGCAGGAGCTTTGCAAGTGCTTTCTCGCGACCTTCAACAGAGTCTGCAAGAATCATCTCACGCATAGCTACAATCTTTTTGTCCTCAAAGAACATGTGCTCCGTACGTGTCAGTCCGATGCCTTTTGCTCCAAAAGCCCGTGCTATTCTCGCATCGTGCGGTGTGTCGGCATTTGTGCGAACCTGCAGCTTTGTGTATTTGTCGCAAAGATCCATCAGTTCCTTGAAGTCACCTGACAGCTCTGCCGCTCTCGTCGGAATCTCTCCGGCATACACCTGTCCCGTAGAACCGTTCAACGAGATGTAATCACCTTCTTTATATACAATTCCTTCTATTTCTACAGTTTTGTTCTTGTAGTTCACATTTATGGCACCGGCTCCGGAAACACAGCATTTTCCCATACCACGTGCAACTACGGCTGCATGTGAGGTCATACCACCTCTTGCTGTGAGGATGCCCTCTGCCGCAGACATACCTGCAAGGTCTTCAGGTGAGGTCTCTATACGCACCATAACCACGCGATGACCATCCTCATGCCATTTCTGTGCATCGTCTGCGTGGAATACTATCTGTCCGCATGCGGCACCCGGTGATGCTGGAAGTCCCTGAGTTATGACCTTGGCTTTTTTCAAGGCGTCCTTATCAAAAATGGGATGGAGCAGCTCATCGAGCTTTTGCGGCTCACATCTCATCAAGGCGGTCTTTTCATCAATCTTACCTTCCTTTACAAGATCCATGGCAATCTTCACCATGGCTGTTCCTGTACGTTTGCCGTTACGTGTCTGCAGGAACCACAGTTTGCCTTCCTGTACGGTGAACTCCATGTCCTGCATATCTTTATAATGCTCTTCGAGTTTATTCTGGAGCATATTAAGCTTTTGATATATCTCGGGCATAGCTTCCTCCATAGAAGGATATTTTTCAATGCGTTCCTCCTCAGATATTCCCTGTAGTTCTGCCCAGCGGCGTGATCCTTCCTTGGTTATCTGCTGAGGAGTTCTGATACCGGCGACAACATCTTCTCCCTGTGCGTTTACCAGATACTCACCATTGAAGATGTTTTCTCCTGTCGCAGCGTCGCGACTGAAGCATACACCTGTGGCAGATGTATTGCCCATATTTCCGAACACCATAGCCATGACATTTACCGCTGTTCCCCATTCCGCAGGTATTCCTTCCATCTTGCGGTAGAGTATGGCGCGTTCGTTCATCCAGCTGTCGAATACCGCACATATGGCTCCCCAAAGCTGCTCCATGGGGTCGTTCGGGAAGTCCCTTCCGGTCTGCTGCTTGATTGCATCCTTGAACAGAGTTACAAGCTGTTTCAGCTCGTCCACATTCATCTCGTTGTCGAGCGATATGCCACGTTGCGCTTTTACATTCTGTATTATAGCCTCAAACGGGTCGATGTCTTCTTTGTTGACCGGTTTCATTCCCATAACAACGTCTCCATACATCTGTACGAAGCGGCGGTAGCTGTCATATGCGAACCGTTCGTTGCCGGTTTTCCTGGCAAGACCTTCAACAACCGTATCATTAAGTCCGAGGTTAAGAATCGTGTCCATCATTCCGGGCATGGAGGCACGTGCTCCCGATCTCACTGACACAAGCAGGGGGTTGGATGCGTCTCCGAATTTGCAGCCCATCAGCGACTCTATATGTTTTACCGATTTCTCGACGTCGTCTTTCAGTAAGGCAACCACCTCGTCCTTACCTTTTTCAAAATACTCGTTGCATACGTCTGTAGTAATAGTAAATCCAGGAGGTACAGGCACTCCGATAAGATTCATTTCCGCCAGATTGGCGCCTTTGCCTCCAAGCAGGTTTCTCATGTCTGCTTTACCTTCAGCTTTTCCATTACCAAAAGTGTAAACTCTTTTTTCACTCATAGTCGATAAGATATTATTATGTTATAATTTTGAATTTTATTGTGGTTAATATTGTAATCAAAACAATATATATGTCATATTTTTTTTCACCAATATTGTTTTCTGCAAAGATAATTTTATTATTATAAAATGCAAAATTTTTTTATTGAAAAATGTAATGTCGGCTTTGCATTTTATACATTGTATCATCCTATATGTCTGTTACAGCATTGCAGACCCGTAACATTGCCTTGTTACGGGCGTACCGCTTCTGACTTATGATATTCAACGAGTCTTTCCGCCGGACTCTGAAGAATACATCCTATTCTTACATTCTCAGCTTGTGCAGCTTCCAGAAGCTGTGTTCTGTAGATACATGCTATACTGCCGACAATGCCAACCTCAAGTTCGGGATAGTTGTATTGCGACGTGTTGTTTCTGAAGAAGGAGCGGAAGTTTGATACAACTATATCTGCAACACCGTCTACATCAATGTGTGAAGAGATAAAAACAGATAAAGATGCAAGAAACTTGCTTGGTGTATTTCTGCTGTATACATTTTGTATGATGTCATCTATGTCAGTAGAACATTGCTCCTCGAATTCTTTGAGCAGCGGCTTCGGGAGTCTGCCTTTGTAAAGAGCATTAAGGAAAAGCTTGCCGAGAACGGCACCGCTTCCTTCATCTCCAAGTATATATCCCATGGACGGAACCTTGTATGTTATGTTGTTTCCATCGTACAATCCGGAATTAGAGCCTGTTCCGAGGATGCATGCAATGCCTTTGTCCCGCCCGAATAAAGAACGTCCGGCAGCTGTCAGGTCACTCTCCACTTCAGTCTTGGAGCCTGTTCCGAATATGTTCTGCAGCAATTTTTTCATTTTGGGCACGTTCTGCTGGGAACATCCGGCTCCATAATAATATATCTCAATATCGTCACTCCGATGTCCGCTGTTACACCTTTCGGAAAGAATGCCACTTTGAGCCAGTTGAGGACGTAGCTCTTTTTTCAGAATATCACAAATTTGCGACTCTGACATGATAGCCGGATTTATTCCGCTTGTTCTTATGACAGTATCGCCTGTGCCCTCCAATATCCGCCAGTCCGTCTTCGTGCTGCCGGCATCTGCTACTATTATCATGGTTTATATATGTATGAATATATAAATAAGTGTAGCATGGTTTCAGTAGCTACACCTCATCGGTTCTAATAAAATTTATAGTAATATAATAGTAACATGGCGGCGACAATGACTGCAATGACTATAAACTTAATAAGACAGCTTGCTATTTTTTTCAGTATAAAGAATGCGGCAATGACTGCCAGAATGCAATAAATGTAGTATTCGAAGTTTGAGCTCATAGTTTTCTGTATATTTTACTATACACTTATATTATGCGGCAAAATTACACTTTTTTTTTCATCCACCGTATTTTCATTACGGCTTTTTTGTCAGTTCAAACATTGATATGTGGATGTTATAAATTAATTGCCATCATATTGTGTGATGTCAGGAATCTGCATTTCAAAGTCCGAAGAGTGAGTGTGGCGGGCTACACTACCGATAAGACTTTGAAATGAAAACCTGAAGGACGCACATAATGATGGCAAAGGTATATTTAACATATAAGTGATTTTATAATATAGGCTAATTTTGAACAGCTGCTTATATGTATTCGATGACACTATATTCCAATTCTGTTTATGCCGTACGGATATGCACTTTGTATATTTATGCTTTTTCAATGGTAATTTTTTTTGACAGTCAGAATTCGTGAAATAGAATTTTGAATGTGAAGAACAGTTTAATCAAAATGTGTAAAAGCACATCGTAAGAACATGTATTCTTTATTGTTGCTTTCAACAAAGTGCTTTTCGCTTTATAAAAAAGCAGCTTTCATGCTTCAAAACGATGCTTTGGAGCCCGTGATATGGGCTTTATCGTGACGTGAAACTGGCTTTATCGCGGTGCGAGTTAATATTATTCTTGATTTAAAATATGGTAAAACGTTTATTATCAGATATTTATACATGTTGTAAAATACCTGCGCATTTGAATCCATATTTTATTTTTCTCAGAATAATACGTCTATGCGCACTTGAGAATATTTATTGTTGTATAATTATAAATAGCGATGAATAAATATGCATAAGTATATGTTCCAAACTGATTCACATTCAATCATATGCTGTAAAAAATCGCATTTAACAGTCATAAGTGTCGGTTTTGCCGACTCAACACTTCTGTTGATACTGTGTTTACGACCATGAAGAACGCGAAAGACGGTGACAAGGATATGGCGAAAATGTCAGTAGTTCACAACACCAATTTGATTTTGACATATAGCTATGCCATACAAAGTCAGTAAAAAATAGGTGTCAGAAAATACAGGAAGTCCGATATCTGATAATGAAAGAAATGTTCTTATCTGCACAAAGCCAATAATCCGAAATTAATGATGAATTATCCTAAATAGTCGTCTTAATTGTATTAATCTCGAAATTTATCATTAAATTTGCATAAGATAGGGTATAATCCGCAAGTTTAATGCCTGCTCTTATTGCACATTTTTGCATTACCATTGCATAAGACAAGCTTCGGCTCGGCAGTATCAAGTCTGGTAAAACTTCGTTTTCCCGTCTTGCTGTTGCGCTCGCCTTGCGTTATCTTTGCATAAGACAAGCTTCGGCTCGGCAGTACTAAGTCTGGTAAAACTTCGTTTTCCCGTCTTGCTGTTGCGCTCGCCTTGCGTTATCTTTGCATAAGATAAGCTGCACTCGGGAAATTGAAAGCAAGCTTTCCTTACGCTCGTTTGCATTATTTTTGCTATAGAAAATTTATATTTAACTCTTCCGGAGGTAAGAATGACTGTGTCGTGATAACGATTTGCTGTATATCTTTCATCCGTATAAAGAAAACATATTCATATGGACATGTTGATAACTGTTTTAATTCTTGTAGTCTCAGCTATCCTGTTTGCAATAGGAAAAATCCGTGCCGACATAGTGGCATTGGGCGGTCTCATTTTGTTATTGGTTTTTGGAATCCTTACACCAGAGGAAGCTTTGGCAGGATTTTCAAGTCCTGTTGTGATAATGATGGTCGGACTGTTCGTTGTCGGAGGCGCGATATTTCAGACAGGGCTTGCAAAGAAGCTCAGCAGCAAGATAGTAAGCCTGGCAGGGAAAAATGAGCTGCGTCTGTTTGTCACAATCTTTGTTGTCACGTCATTAATCGGAGCATTTGTCAGCAATACAGGCACCGTGGCACTGATGATGCCTGTTGTTGTCAGTCTGGCGTCAAGGGCTGACATAAAGGCTGGACGTCTGCTCATGCCGGTGGCATTTGCCAGCAGTATAGGAGGAATGCTAACGCTTATCGGTACACCGCCAAACCTTGTCATTCAGGATACTTTGACAGGTGCGGGTTACGAGCCTCTGTCATTTTTTTCGTTCTCTCCTGTCGGCTTGGTATGCATCATTTCTGGAATAATAATTTTATTGCCATTGAGCAGATGGTTTCTGTCAAAGAACGATGATAAGAAAGGACGGCGCAAAAAAGGAGGTAAGACATTGGAGCAACTTGTGAAGGAATACAGGCTTGCTGACAATATGTCGGTATTCAAAGTCAGCGCAGGCTCCGGACTGAACGGAAAAACCATTTCAGAACTTGATATACATAACAACTACGGACTCTTTGTGTTTGAAGTGAGAAGCGAGAACAGCCGTCATAGCGGTATAATAAAGAATGTGGCACAGAGGTCGGCGGGTCCTGAGACGATTCTGTCTGCGAATGACCTGATTTATATCACCGGCGATAGGGAGCAGCGCATGCGTTTTGCGGAAGAATACGCTCTTGAGATATGCAGCAATAAAGACGAACAGAGCAAAGACACAGCCGACGGTCTGGCATTCTACGATATAGGAATAGCAGAAATTGTGTTGATGCCCAACTCAAGGCTTGTGAATGTATTGCTCAAAAACTCGGGATTCAGAGACAAATACAGTATAAATATTATTGGTATACGTCGTGACGGGGAGTATATAATGGACAACTTGCCTGAAGTTAAACTGCATTCGGGGGATGTGCTGCTTATACAGGGTACATGGAACAACATAGCACGGCTCAGCAACGAGGAAGACAACTGGGTGTTGCTTGGTCAGCCTCTTGAAGAAGCGGATAAAGTCACGTTAGACTATAAGGCTCCCATGGCAGCCGGCATAATGCTTTTGATGATTATGCTTATGGTGTTCGACTTTATTCCGGTTGCCCCTGTTACCGCTGTCATGATAGCCGGATTGCTTATGGTTGTGTGCGGTTGCTTCAGAAATGCGGAGGCTGCCTATAAAACGATAAACTGGGAAAGTATAGTGCTGATAGCTGCAATGATGCCGCTGTCTGTGGCATTGGAGAAAACAGGAGTTTCGTCATGGTTGTCCCATTCGCTTGTTAACGTTCTCGGAGGATTCGGTCCCATGGCACTTCTTGCAGGCATTTATTTCACTACTTCCATAATGACACTATTCATAAGTAATACTGCAACAGCTGTACTTATGGCTCCGATAGCCCTTTCTTCTGCAGTGGAGATGGGATTCAGTCCTTATCCGTTTATGTTCGGAGTGACCCTCGGGGCAAGCATGTGCTTCGCATCACCGTTTTCCACACCGCCGAATGCTCTTGTAATGCAGGCAGGAGGCTATACGTTTATGGATTATGTCAAGGTGGGACTGCCTTTACAGATATTAATGGGAATTATATTGATATTCGTTTTGCCACTTATCTTCCCGTTCTGAGGAGTGATGTCGGCGGTAGCGGAAAAAGCTCATTTGACCTTTCGCATTATGAGTCCGTTACCGCAGTCTATCGCTTCTTCTGTAAAGTTAAGATGATAAATAAATGTAGACTTGTTACCGAAGTCGCATATAAGTTTTCCGTTTTTATACGTGTACGTACCTGCTGACGTATGTCCGCATTCGCTTTCGATAATGCTGTCACCATAAATATCTATGATTATATCGAAGAATTCCGCCCGGAACATCCATCGTCCTTCAATCCATTTCGGTATTTGCCCGGATCTTTCATTGTATTCCGTTGCATCTTTGTCAGGGGTGGAGGATATGTCTGTTATATAATCGCTGTTGTTGTATAAGTCGCTTTCCGGTGTTATGCCTTGTCTTTGTTGAATGAGTAAGCTCACTATAACTGCCGTAATTACAATTATTGTAATTATGACGGACATTGTTAACGGAGTATTCCTGTATACGTGTTTTCCGGTCCTTTTATGATTTTGAACGCCATTGACATGATTTGACACATTAACGTTCGGTTGTTTGTTTATGTCGGGCGCGTTTGTTTTTTCTTCGGATAAATCAGTTGAACGTTCCTTTATATCCGGATGCCTGCCGGCTTTCCCGTCACTTACTGATATGGTGTTTTTATCTTCAGCGTCTTGTATGCTGTCTTCCTCATTTGCTGATTCTGTTCTTGTGTATGCAAACGGAGTTCCACAACGCGGGCATACACAAGAATGCTCATTGATGAAATCAGGAATGTCTTCCTCAAAACGGAATCTGCATTTGGGGCATTTTATTTCCATGTATGAATGTCTTTAATGCCTATTTGTCTAATTTTATGATAGCTTTCTGTTCCACCTTCCATTTTTCTCCGTCAAAAACGGCAATTCCTTTTTCTAATGTTACAATATGGTTCGGAATGCCGTTCGTTGAAGACGCTATCTTGCATGCTGGTTTAAGGAATTGTGTTGTAGAAATTATGGCTGTGGCTATGGCATCCTTACTTTCAATAACAGAAAACATGCCACGTTCTTTTGTTTCTGTTTCCAGCATATATATGGATTTTCCTATCTGTATCTCTTCAGAATATTCGCTGAATGTACCATCAGATGTCGGAGCAGGAAGGTATATGGTCGTTGGACTGTCGGCGGCTTCATCATGTTCTGCACCTTTCGGTGATGTGTTGTCTGCAGATAGTCCGGATTCTGCTTCCTGACGCTCATCATCCTTCCGCATCTGTTCTTTTAGAAGCCTCACTTCTGTCTCCAACGCCCCGATTCTTTTTGAAAGAATACGTATTTCTTCCATCAAATCATTGGTAGATTCAGTTTCATCACTACTTGTTTCCTTCTTCGTGAATTTCTGAAATGGATTCTTTATCATATAAATTCTCTATAAGGTTATTACGGATTATGCCGATGATAGGGTAGAAGAATACGGTATCCTCTATTATATCGTCATCGTTTTTGTCATCGATATTTTTGTTCATAAATATCCATCCGTTCGCAAGATGATGCTCAATGTTTTTATTCATTAATTCACGGAAAGCCTGCATTGTCTTGTTGGCTACAAGAAAGTTCTCGTTAACATGGATGTTGTCACACAGCGATATGAAGAAATCATTAAATTCTTTGACACTCTTTATAATCTCATTACGTATGTCATCACTGTTCATGTCATTATATGTCAGGAATTCCTTTGATATCATTGAATGATTATATCTCATTGGAGTGTCCAGGTCTGACATGAGTCTGTTAAGCTCATATACACTCTCACAACCCATTTTATCGCGGACCTGCATCAGTGCGCCACGGCATGTTATCTGTTTAGGCTCATCTTTCTCAATGATGACGGAGAAGCCGTCACTGTCATATTTTTCATTATATGTCATTTCAAAGATAGTCTGAGTTATGAGGTTCAAAGCTTCATTGTTTCCAATAATATCAAGAATCTTTGAACCGGTACCGCTGAACATCACACTTCTTGGTTTGTTTAACCGACGGTGGTGCATGGTTTTTGCCACATAATATATTATTGCAGCATAGAAATATATGAATATAATCTTTCGAATATAGTCCTCGCCCAGTCTATGGTTGTAAGAGAATATGTCTTTGTTCTTTATTATCTTGTTCTGTACTATTGAGAAAAAGAACGCATTGACATCCTCGGATTTGCGTTTCTCCAAGATGTCATCAAGTATTCCATGCAGCTCACCGTATTTGTCATCATCGTAGTTGAACAGTTCCTTAAAATATCTGGCATACTCCACGACCATCGGATTTGTGTCACCGTGCGGTATCTCTGAAAAACCGTCACCGAACAGCACATTTGCGGCAAAGCGGAAAGAAGACAGCATTATCGGCTGTTTCGAGTTTGGCTCAAAAACAGCTATGTCGCTGGTACCGCCTCCTATGTCTATGCTTGCCACACACGACGCCGCACCATGAAACTTGTCCGAGCACTTATAATAATAATATGGCGCCACAGACTCTGGCATCTTTATGATATTTGTATTGTCAGCTTTTACTCCAAATACGTCTTGGAAGGTTTTCGACCAGATTTCCTCCATCTTGCGTATCTTTCCGATTTTCATACTTAGAGGGTAGAACCAAACGAGACGTGTTTTCCTTAAGTCCCCGTTTTCAAGTATGACTTTGGTTCTCATCAGTAACGCAAGCTCTGTGATATATGCCCGAATGCGTTTGCCGGAAGCAATATCTGCCGACCATTTAATGTCAGGCACAATCCTGTTGCCATACCCTACAGACTCCTTTTCATATATGAACGGTATGTTTGTGTCACCAAGTGCGACAATGTCGTCAGCATTTCTTGCATCCAGATGCTCGCTCTCTGAAAGTACTGTACGCTGTGGGAAGCCATACGTCTCATCAATGCATTTCGGTAGAAATTCCTGTCTCATTATCGCGTCATAGAGAATATTCTCGCTGTTATATAACGTAGCTATGAGTCTTTCATGCCCGAGAGAATCTATGTTTAACGGTTCCGGCATATTGCTTTCTCTCATATATTCAATATGAGTGTTTGTCGTTCCGAGGTCTACAGCAAAGGTGTAGGAGTCGTGTCCGTTTATGTTTTGTGCCCATTTCGGACAGATTATGCCTTCAATATTGTTGCCGGCATCGTCTGCGTTTATCCCGACCTTTATGTAATCAAATGAATCCGTTACTTTGTAATAGCTCGTTCCGACACGTTTTTCTGCCTTCAGACTTCTCTTACGTGATGTGACGCTTTCTTCAGAAAGGATGTTATTATAGTTGTCTTTATAAAAAGACAAAGAGATGTTATGCTGTTCGAGTTGTCCTAAGGCGCGGTCAATAAGCTGCACGTTGTACTGTTTCAGCAACGGACTTTTTATGAATGGGAATATGGACAATGCGAAGGGAACTGTTATAAAATGCCCGTAATTGTTCTGTACGTCATAACTCAGGTCTCCAGTGCTTGACTTGATGTATACACGCGACAGCTTTATGTATTTACTGCCGTTGCTGACCGGAATCCTGAGTATAGCCTCGACACTTTCTGACGAACCGTCTTTTTTATGGCGAAGTTCAAATCGTTTATGCCCGTTAACAGTCCCCCACAGGTCGCTGACTTTGAAATATTTGAAATACAACGGCTTCAGTGGCAATATGAAATCAAACTTGTCGGTTTCAACAGTTCCAGTAGAAATGTTCCCGTCAAAGAAGCATTCATGATTTGAAGTGTAGTCAAGCTTCATGATTACCGGCTGTAAGAAGTCATCATCTGTAAGCCATGGATATCTGTGACGTGTTGCCGGTAGTGTGCGTTTATCCGGAGACAACGCATAATCTTCCGGTTTTATGACAATGGTATCGTCCCAGTCTCGTGTAACATATCTGAACTTGTTTGACTTTGTCGCATTCAAATTGTTCTGCAAAACCAGCGGTTGTGTCTCGTCGATATCAAAAGAAGGCGCTATGACAAAATCGCTTTTGGCGATTTCCTTTTGTATATCAACAGCTCTTGCACAAAAGAATGGAATGTCAAGAGCCTGAACTCCTTCCTCCATAATGTCATAATTAGATGTAAGAAATACTTTTGCCTTCTCTTCATTCTCTACATCCAAAGCCTCTGGATTGCCGATTTCGCGTATTATTTCATTTCGCAGACTGTTGTCGAGCAATGAAAAATCGCGTATTATATAATTGTTGACTTCACGGCAGAATCTCTTTAGTTCCGGATATGCCGTGAACATTGCATATACGTATTTCACAAATATCGGCTTCCTTTCGTGCAACGGACGGTATTCTGTAAATATCCTTCTGTTTTCCTCGACAAAAATATCATAGGAGTCATTCCCTGCATTCGGAGTTGCCATGAACAGTGTGACAGGTGATGTTCCGCCTATTACGCTGTTCCCATATACTACGAAATACAACTTCTCCAACCTGTTGAAATTGAACGCTTCGGCATCCTGCCGGAGAAACATTTCTATTGTCTCACCAAGCAGTTTGTGCAGTCCGTCAGTCTTCAAACGGTCTATCTGAGTCTGTTTGTTCCATTCTATTATATGAAACAAATCATTATATTCCTTATAGTTGAACAGTAATTGAGCAATATCCAAGGCATCCGATACAAGTTTCTTGTCCATCGCCTCTCCATTCAGATCGGCATGCACGGACAAACGCTGAAACGCATTCTTAACCAATTCCATTTGTGCGAAAGGGCTTGGAATAGCCGTACGCGGAGTCTGCAACATGCCTCCATCCGGATCGGATATCATTTCTATCTCATCAGCATTATACTGATCGTTCAGCTGTATCCATCCCTCACCTGTTGTCTTTTTATTGTATGATAATATATTGCTCATTGTGTTCTTACTGTTAATTAACGGAAATGTATTTTTCTTCTATCAGTTTGTCAAGCGTCTCATTAAGAAGACAGAACAGCTTATACGGAACTTCATTTGCCCCGAAACGCGATGTCTTTACTGCCTTCTGGGAAGCCGCATTCATTGCTGACATGATTTTCTTGTAGTCCAGAGGTGATTTCATGAATCCGCTTTTGGGCATTATGTCCGTCAGACAGTCTTTCAGATTTTCCGTATTGAGATTGAACGGTACAAAGCTACGCTGGTTTTCCTTAAGTTCTTTCAGCCATTGATTGTATGCTACATAGAAGTTGGATGTCAGTGTAGAATAGAACGATGTCGACAGAAAACTGCCGGTAAGTTCCGGTTTGTCCAAAGTGAATCCGTGACCTATGTCTTTTTTCAGATGGTTTGTTATATACATGTAGGCAAGATGGAACTTTATCATCGGTTTGTTTATCATGTGCCGTGACTGCATACCAAGATCCATAAGACTTATCTGTTTCTTGTCATAAGCGAGTCCGTATTCTTTGTAAACAGGATTGATAGCTTTGCCGTCAGCCGTTATGAGCTGGTCGTCCGGTATCTGCATAAAATCCAGAATGGACAACGCACCGATGAACTCCACTATATGGGCATCATTGCGCTGCCCGTTGTTACCGGGATCGTTGAAATATGGCATCGACGGTATTTCGTCACCGAGATAATAGCAAGCATTTATTTTTGATTCCTGTATGTCACTGTCATCATGTTTTATACCTGTCAGATTATCGTGATAATAGTAGAGCGCAGACTTTGTCTTGGAAATGAAATCAGCACGGGAGATGGGACTGTTCTCATCTTGCTGTACATTGAAGTAGGGCAGAACGGTCAGCGCACCGATTCTGGCGTCCGCAAGGTCTCCTCTGTTTGCCTGATTGCTGTTTCTCGCATTACGTATATTATTGACTATGATAGGATAGCCAGCCGCTCCGGTTCCTCCGAAGATGGAGCTGACAATGAATATCCTGTCATTCCGCTGGAACACACTTGCAAACAGTCTGAACTCCTCGCTGTCCTTTATCTTGTTCAAAGCCACACTTCCGATATTGGGATTGCCGACAAAGCCGATGTTCATTTTTGTTTCCAGCTGTGCTTTGGAAAACAACATCGAGCATAGAGCCTGATTTGCGGAGTCAAGTGTATTGTAGGATATGAATTCCTGGAATGTCTTTGAGCCTACAGCATCGATATTAAAGAGAAATGTATCAGAAAGAGTGGGGCTGTTGGGAACAATATCTTTCAATGAAGAAATCTTCACGGAGAAAAAGCCTTGTCCTACATCCTGTCTGTCACCATACAGGCTGTTGCGTATCTGTCTGTACCATTTAAGCAGGTTCTCTGTGCGTTTCAGGTCTTCGTTAGACCTGTGCGGATCTATGATAATAGGTATAATCTCTGTCGCTACGGGCGTACCGGACTCATTCAATGGGGTGATTCCGGCAGCAAGCTGCATTATGAGCGGACGCATTACACGCGATCCTGTACCTCCGACTAAAAAAAGAAAAAGTCTCACTTTCTGTATGATGATAATATTTATATGTTATATGTCTTTATTTACTCCGGTATCGGTGTGTGTCTGCAGTTTGTGCTCCACCATCTCATTGAAAACGATGCAATAGTGTATATTATGCATTCTATTATTATGTTCACCACCGCAAAAACCGCAAGTTCCTTTGAAAAGTCTATGCCATTGTCTGAAAAGACGCTCTCGAGATAGGGAACGTTTATTGCGGTAACGATAATGCCGGCGATTACGAGCATTACCAGCCAATGATACCAGCGTGAGAACGACACCGAGTTTATGCCATAATAGAATATTGCCGCACAAAGCCAGGCAATGATTGCTGTGGATAATGATGCGACGAAATACAATCCGTTGTTGTACATTTCGTTTGAGAATTGCATTTCATAATAGAACATCTCAAACAGGTCGGTTGCGAAAACCATAAATAATATTGTGACAATTATTCCGGTGAACAATAATATCAGCTGTCTCATATCTATTTTTTTAATTTTAATTTAAGTGTAAAATAATATGGTCCTTCCTCAGCGTTTTTGCTGTAAGACTCGTATATTCCTTTCATTATATATTTAAATCCGAATGTGGTTCTGGCGAATTCCGGAGCGGCAATGTTGGCGTCATCGTCACTTGAGGATTGCTCAACCCATTGTGGAAGTGCTTTCTTGAGTCTTATCCTTACATCCTGGTCAGTGGTTATTTTTTTCGTTTCAAGTACAAACACGTGGGTAGCTTTCTCTGCATATTTTTTTTCTGCCGGAGTAATGTGTTGTCTGTCAATAGTCATTATGGCTTTGATCTTAATGTCATCGTCAGATTCCACCACATAGTTTCTTTTGTCTGAAAGGTAGCCGTCGTCTATGAACATTCCTCCAAGGTCTGCCGCCACAACCAATTGTATGGATGATGTACCCTTCTCAGGCTCAACGTCCTCAATCTCCGTAATCTGACTCGTCTGTCCCTTTTCTGGTCTGAACCGTGCCTTAATATCAGGATAGCTCATCAGAAGAGAATAGTGAGGACTGTATATCTCAGACGTTTCGAACAAGTATTCATTCTCATATCCGTCCATCTCCTTGAACTGACAGAATGTGGAATAACTGCTGTCTTGCGTCAGACGTGCGATGTTCTCCTTGTTGCTGACAATCACAATGTAGTAGGGACGTTGTCCGTCATATCTTTTTCCGGATGGAGAATCATAAGAATAATACATGCCATTGAAGCTGCTGTTCATTTTTATGATTAACATCGACTTGTCTTTTACATTATTCTTAAATACGGAGTTTATCATTCCCTGTGCCTCTGCAAAGACCTTCTGAGGATTGATTCCATTCATGTTTTTAGTGGAATATATCATGTCTGTCACAAGGATACTTACTTCATTCGTGGCAGTATGGTCAAGAATGTCTCTGAATATTACAGCGAAATCCGTATAGCTCGCGTCGCCTATAGACCTTGTTGCCTCAAAGATGTTGTTGTCAGCAAGAAACTTACGCACTCCCTGCGGATATTCGTTTATTGAACTGTTCACCACATATATTTTATTATGGTCTTCGTTCGGCAGGCTGTTCAGCATCCTCACAATGGCAGCCTTGAAACGTCCGTCTCCGTTGGCGGCGTCGTATGGCACCATGCTTCCTGAGCGTTCCAGATAGAATTTGGCTGTCATATGTCCGTCGCCGCCGATACCGACAAACGATACTTCAATGGACGGACGTCTGTTTTTAAAAAATTCTTCTATATATGTTTTTACCTTTTCTGTGTCTAATCTGTCGTCTTCATAGAACTCTTCGAAGTTCTCCTTAGCGGAGGTTATGGATGATTCTATTTTTTTCCAGTCGTTATTATCTATTGTACGGTCACTCTCCGCAAGCGTGAGAAGCAGTCGGTTGAACTCTTTCTTATTACTGTTGCCACATCCGCTGACGGATAACACACACACAGTCAGTATAAGACATATAATCGGATAAATGATATTTTTCATACCTATTATGACGCTATAATAATAAATATAGTTGCAAAAATAACAAAAAACACGGACATTATGTGGTGATATTCGGTTTTTTAGTGTTAAATATTACTCAGTCACAGTTTTATAACGTTCTTTCGTGTCCGGTACATTGATATTCATGTCATATTTGTTATGATATTTGAAAATATAGGAAATACGGTACAGTTTCCATTCCGTCAGCATATGACTCTGTATATTGTATAATAATACAATTATTGAGCCGATTCTGTATAATTATGCGGCTGAGTGATGCTCAAAACTCGATTATTTACGGAAAAAGAAAAGGTTGTGGGTGAAAATGCGAGTATTTCTACCTTAACATAATCAGTTGAGTACTAATGCGATACAAAAAACGTATGCCCGCGGAACTATATTATATGCGTAAAAAAGCCTGTTTCGCCATCTGAAACGGGCTTTATGGCATGGCTGAACATGCTTTTTGACAGTATGGAAAAGCCTGTTCCGCATCGCAATATATGCATAAACATAATAAATGGATTGTATTGGAATGAGCCATACGGGCTTTTCCGGATAAAAGAATCAGACTTTACTGGCTTAAAGTGTCATTTTAGCCGTAATAAAAACGAAACAGACCGGTAGGACAACATGTTCCTCCGGTCTGTTTTGAAGATTTATTATGATGTTTTCAATTATCCCTTTTATGCATAAATATTCATTTATATGGGTTGTTATTCTGTCTGGATGAGGAATAACAAAAGATGTGTCTTATGCAAGCATATGTCACCATTTCAGATGGGTTTGCAACATCACAGTCTCAATCTCACGTCAAATCCAATCTGTACAGGATACCCGCGCTGCGCGAAACAGTTCCTTGTTCCGGTAGCGGAACTGTCTATGGCAAATGTGTTATATTTGGTATCTGTTATGTTTTTACCCCATAATGTCAGTATTGCATTGCCTATTTTTCCTTCCACACGTGCTCCCAGTAATGCGTAGAACGGCTGTGAATAACTGTTGGTCTCGTCCCAGTATATTCTTCCCTGAGCAGAGATATTGGCACCGAAAGTGAGAGACTCGAGTCTGCTTCCCGACAGGTCAAGTCTGTAAGCCACGTCAGCTCCTATCGTGTGCATAGGTATGTATGGCACCTTCTTGTCTTTATAGTCGCGCACGACATTCTTGCCGTCTACTTTTATGCTGTCTTTATATTCTTTGAACACGGCATGTGTGAGACCATAGCTTGCCATCCATGAAAGATGATTGTTAAAAGCCTTTCCTCTTACAGAAGCCTCAATGCCGCAGCTTCTGCTTTTCCCGGCGTTCACCATCATTCTTCCGAAGCCGTAGTTGCCTGCCATTACGGAAAGCTGTTGGTTGCTCACGTGCATGTAATATGCGGATATATCGAAACTTATGGCATGTTCAGGAAGGTTTATGTGAGCTCCCACCTCATAGTTCCAGCTTGTTTCCGGTTTGTAGGCTATGGTTTTGTTCACCTTATAATAATCCTCCTTAGAATGTGGTACGTCATAATCGCCTCTCATGGCATTTGACTGATTCTTCATCAGTTCTGTCTGAAGTATGTCTGAGAACATCTGTATGTTGTATCCTCCGGCACGATAACCCTTGCTGACAGACATATATATATTGCTGTTGTTATTATCAAGACGGTATGTAAGTCCGAATTTTGGAAGCAGCTGGCTGAAGTCGTCTTTTGCATTGCTTAGCAGATGTGAGGACAGTGTGTATGTAGCCTCTTTCCCCATGACTTTTGCGGTCATTGCCATCAGAGCCTTTGTGTCGTAATTTATTTCAGTCTGACTGAAATCGTAGCGCAGACCTATTGTTGCGTTAAGGCGGTCTGTAATGCTTATGTTCGACTCATGAAACAGACCGAGATTAAAGTGTGGTGTATGGAATACACCGGGTACGGTAAGTGCCATGCCGAGTGATATGCCGCCCGATTTTTCAACAGTGTTCTTTGCCATTTCCATCGCAACGCTTTCCGGCATGCCGCCTGCCATCATTTTCTGTGCAATTGAACCGACAATGGCATTATACATGGCACTCTGTATTTTATCAGATATTGGCTTTGTCATACCCTCACCGAAATAAACCGGAGCGTTTGTCTTGAGCCACATGTATGAGCCGAACAGTCCGAAAGTCCATTTCCACCGTCTGTCGCTTTTGCTTTTGACGGTTATCTCTTCCGTCAAGGCATTCTGGAATTGACGCTGCGTAAGGTGCATGTAGTCTATCGGTGTATAGTCCTGATCCATAAGCATGTAGTCCTTCAGATATTGATAGGAGGTTGTTGCATTAAAGTCAAAATTGTCTTCTTTCAATCTGAATGTCAGACCGGTGTTGAATATGTTGCGTCTGTAATTGTTCTGATAATTGAATGACGGCTCCGCAGTTGTTCCTGTTTTTTCGTCATACAGACCATATGCGAATCCGTTTTGCTTTACATACTGATAGTCGGCTACAAAATCAACAGATAATTTATTACCGGAGTCATATACAAGACGTGCCTTTCCTCCAGCCTCATTCATCTTGTCGGCGCGTTCTCCGGTAGCTGTGTTGCGGAGGAAGCCATTGGTTCCGTTGTAAAAGCCTGCAATGGAAAAAGCGAGCTTGTCGCTTATCTTACCGTAGTGGGCTATTTCTATATTGCGCAGAAAATGCGACCCGATGCTTAGTTTTACGTCTGTTCCGCTATACGACATGGGATTCGGTGTGTAGAGTCTTATAAGTCCTCCTTCAGTATTTTGTCCGTATAGCGTTCCTTGAGGGCCTCTCATCACATCTATACGCTCTACCTGATATGTATAGAAGTTCAAGGCACTTTTATTTATTATTGGCATGCCGTCAACGTATAATCCTATGGCAGGACTGTTTATTCGTGAGCCTATTCCTCTGACATAGACGGAAGATGTGAGGCGTGATCCGTAATCAGGCATTGCAAACGATGGTGCATATGCAGACAGACCGTTAAGACTGTTCACTTTCAGTGAATTTATGTCGTTACCGGAAAACGAGGAGGAACTCAGTGCCTGCATTCTCAGACGATAGTTCTCTTTGGGTTGTGATACGACTATTATTTCGTCTATGTCGAAGATACGCGATGTGTCAAGTACCTCCGGTCTTTCATTTATGCCGCACGATATTCTTGCATTCAGTGCAGCGGTCGTAACGCATAGGATTGACATTACGGCAAGTCTTTTCATACTCATTGGCTGTGTGTTTTTGTGCAAAGTTACACCGTTTGCAGCATTGCGGCAATCCTTATTTATTATGATTTGCTCATTCGTTCACCGTTCCACAATAAGGACATTTTCCTTTTTTATGCAACCCCGCACCGCAGTTGCCACAAATATAGTAACGGCTGCTGTGTCTGAAATAACGGTATAATGCGAATATGACATATGCAAGAAACATCAGATAGCCTATATAATAAAGTGTTGCTATGCTGAAGAGAATATAGTTTATTGCGCACATGCCGATAAGTCCACCCAAATAGTGGGTTGCCTCACCGAATGGCAGCTTATGGAATATTTCATCAATGGCAGCCAATGTCACTATAATGATGAACCATACCGTACACAGAAAGACTGAGAGTGCCGGTGGCTGCACAAATGGATTGAGGCTGGGATGAAAGTAGAAATGCCTCCACATGTCCGGTGCGAACATTTGTATGCTCGAATAGAACATGGCGGCAAATGCCACAGACAATGCGAGAAGAGTAGGGTAGAATGATGGTATGTCATTGAAATGCACCACCTTTGCGTTTATCTTGAATATGAGATGAAACACGTAACTCGCTCCTATTATGCTTATTATGATAAGGAATATGAGCAGATGGGTGTCTGAGAACATCGATATGAACTGTGAAATGGGGTCGTCCGGCACCACTCCTGAAAGGAGACGGTTCTCTTGTATCCATCCGAATGTGAACTGGTCTCGTGCCACCTGAATCCATACCGAGTCGGCTCTGTCATCAGATGTCCTTGTATCCACAACTACAATGTTGTCGTGTTTGCGTATTACTATCGTGTCGTTCCCTACAGGGCTGCTTGCGTAAGGCATTTGCCTGCACAGAACGATTGAGTCTGCTTTGACTACAAAGTTGTAGTTCCTGGCATAATGATGTGTTTTTAAGAACGATATGGAGTCGAGTTGTCTTTCATTATATGCAACGTTGTCCTTCGCATTCTTAAACTTTGTTCTGCTGTGATAGCATCCTCCCATGAGAAGGAATGACAGGAATATGGTTATGACAGTAATTTTATTTCTCGGCATATACTTTCATCTGGCAATTGTTACAGTCAAATTTCAGTCGGAATCTTCTGTTGTCTTTGAGGACAAGATATAGAGGCTCTTTCCATGGAGCCTTTCTTTCGCATTGTTTTGTGCAATATCCCATTTCGTATCTGATGCAATACCTGCATGTCATTATCGGTGTGCCACTGACTTCATAGTTATTCGACACTTCAATGGCTACAGGTGCATCTTTAGGTCCGAGTTCATTGTACAACTCTCTGGCAAGCCTGTTTGCGACATTCGCGGCATTTATATCTTCGGCAGAAATTATATCTTTACCGATAGTTTCCGGCAAGATAAAAGGCGTCGGTTGTTCTTCATGTTGTGATGTGTACAGACTTGAGAACTTTTTCAATGTGTTCCGTCTTAACTCCGCAAGAATACTTGATGGGATGAACCTTGACCCTGTATCGGATGAAATGATTATTTCATCGGCTGAATATGGAGTATTGCCTAATTTACTTAATTGCATCCTCATGTTTTCATCCTGCGGTTTGTGCGCAGCTTCCGAGATATAATATATCTTTTCTGTTGCCGTGTGACCGTCGCTGTCTTGTATTGTCAGTTCCACGTTATTCTGTGAAGCGGACAGCACCATCCTTATATTGATTTTTCTTTTTGCCGTAGTAGTTGACATCATGTTCTCAAATAGCTGGTCATTATTACGGTATAACGCCATACGAGGCTTCAGGTTTTCAGGCATATTAAAAGGATAGAGCCGGTTGTTTAAGACCTTGTTTACTCTAAAGCCTTCAAGTTGTTGGTTTTCATTAATAAAACAAAGTCCATCACCATTACTGAAACTTTTGGTTCCCGATACGCTGATCGAATTATGCCTTATCTCCTTGACATTACCAACAAACTCACCTATTGCTTTCGGTGTATTGACAGATGCTATACCTTGTTTACGTCCATATAGAAAATAATCAGTAAAACCACGGTTAAACGTCTTGTTCAAATCTGGCTTGAAAGAATATACCGACTTTCCGGCAGAAGCTCTTTTATATTTGTCCGGATTTAACGAAATAATCCTGTCCAGCTCTTGATTATATGCGGCAACTACATTCTTCACATAATCCACATTCTTCAATCTGCCTTCAATCTTTAATGATGTTACCCCGGCTTCAAGCAGCTCCTGCATACTGTTTAATCTGCTCATGTCTTTAAGAGACAGCATATATTTGTCTTTCAGAATCGTTTTATCTGTACTGTCCCTAAGATCGAATTTCAGTCTGCAGAACTGTGCGCAATTGCCTCTGTTGGCACTGCGACGGAAACAATATTCTGAAGCATAGCATGCTCCGGAATAGCTCACGCAAAGTGCTCCGTGGACAAAGGCTTCCAATTCTATATCCGGTATCTCTTTATGTATCTCATTTATTTCCTTCAAGGAAAGCTCTCTCGCAAGGACAACTCTTTTGAAGCCAGAACTCCTCAGCCATTTCACCTTTTCCACATTCCTGTTATCTGTCTGTGTACTGGCATGCAACACCATTTTGCTTTTGATGTCATTGCATATCTTTAATATTGCCATGTCCTGCACAAGTATTGCGTCTACGTTTATCTCCTCGAGTTTTCTTATAAGGTTCTCAACCTGACCGATTTCGCTATCAAATATAATTGTATTTATTGTAACATAAACCTTTGCATTATATTGATGCGCGTATCGGCACAATTGTCCAATGTCATCTATGGAATTTCCTGCTGCAACGCGAGCTCCAAAATTGTCCGCACCGATATACACAGCATCTGCTCCATGGTCTATGGCAGCAATCCCGCATTGTAGATTCTTTGCCGGTGCAAGCAGTTCTACCTTTCTTATCATTCGTGTCTGGTATTATTTGATTTTATTAATATCGTATGGCGTTTCCTGATAGATGTAATAATTGATCCAATTGCTGAACAAAAGGTTTGCGTGCGCGCGCCATGTTACCAATGGTGGATTATCCGGATTGTTGTTTATATAATAGTTCAACGGCATTTCAACGTCATCTCGCTTGCCTAAATCACGCTTATATTCTATATCCAAAGTGTTTGGTGCATATTCGAAATGTCCTGTTATGAAAAACTCTCTCCCGTTGCGTGCCATTACGATACTTACACCACTGTCTTCTGATTCAGCAAGAAGGGTCAGTTCATTTTTTGCAACAATGTCTTCTCTTCTTATTTCTGTATGTCTGCTATGCGGCATAAAAAAAAGATCGTCAAAGCCTCGGAATATTGGTTGTTTGAGATCAAGCGGTCTCTGTTGAAACACTCCGAACATTTTCTTCTGAAGCGGGTACTTAGGAATACCATAGTGATAATAAAGCCCAGCCTGTGCAGCCCAACATATATATATGGTACTTGTGACATGTGTGCGAGCCCATGAGAATATTGTGGTTATCTCCTGCCAGTAAGAAACGTCTTCATATTCCATGTGTTCGATTGGTGCTCCTGTAATAATCATACCGTCGAATTTCTCTTTTTGCAGCAAATCGAAGTCTTTATAGAACATCATCATGTGTTCAATCGGAGTGTTTTTCGGAGTGTGGCTTTTGAGCTTCATGAAAAATATCTCCATCTGTAATGGTGTATTGGACAGAAGCCTGATAAGGTCTGTCTCTGTTGTTATTTTGATTGGCATCAAATTCAATATGATTATTCTAAGCGGACGAATATCTTGTTTAGTCGCCCGTGAATTATCCATTACGAAAATATTCTCTTTCTTCAGAATCTCTATTGCAGGGAGCTTATCAGGTAATCGTAGAGGCATTGTTTTTACTTTTTTATTGTAATTAAAGCAAAGATAATGCAAACGAACGCAATGAGATGTCGCTCTCAGATTGCCGATCGCAGCTTATCTTATGCAAAGATACGGAATAAAAACGAAAACAGAAATTACTTTTATTACCATTGGGCATTATTGTCATAAAATAATTATTGTTTAATCAAACAGCCCGTTTGTGTTAAACACAACGGGCTGTTTATTATTTTATTATTGGCAAATGAAAGTAAGTTCTTCCTTTTGTGGAGATTTATCTATGGTTATAATTCCATTTGATTTTATTTCTTCGGAAAGAATCTTTTCACACAGCTGATTCTCAATATAGTTCTGTATCGCACGTTTTAACGGACGTGCGCCAAACTGGCTGTCATAACCTTTAGATGCGACAAAGTCTTTAGCGGCATCCGTAATATCAACGGAATATCCAAGCTCTTTGATTCTTGAGAATAGCGTTTTTAATTCTATATCAATTATCATCCTTATGGAGTTCCTGTCCAGCTGATCAAATGTCACTATTTCATCAAGCCTGTTCAGAAACTCAGGGGTGAACTGTTTGCTCATATGCTTTTTTATTATATTCCTGGCATATTCCTTTTGTGAACTGTCATCATTTGCCTCACCAGACATGTTGAATCCTATTGATTTACCGAATTCCCTTAACTGACGGGTTCCTGAATTAGACGTCATTATGATAATTGTATTCCTGAAATCGACAGTCCTACCATTACCGTCTGTCAGCCTGCCATCATCAAGAACCTGTAGCAGCATATTGAAAACATTGCTGTGAGCCTTCTCGATTTCATCAAGCAATACAATAGAGTAGGGATGACGTCTAACCTTTTCAGTCAACTGTCCACCGCTTTCATAGCCAACATATCCCGGAGGAGCACCAATAAGCCTTGATGTATTGAAACTCTCCGAATACTCGCTCATATCTATTCGAATGAGAGAATCCTGGCTTCCGAACATCATTTCTGCAAGTTTTTTTGCAAGGAATGTTTTGCCCACACCGGTTGGACCAAGAAACATAAATACCCCTATCGGTTTATTGGGATCCCTCATGCCGATACGATTACGCTTTATACATCTTACTATTTTATCTATTGCGTCATCTTGACCGATAATCTGCTGTTTCAGCTCCATATCAAGATTTCGCAGCCTGCTGCCCTCTGAGCGTTCAATACGCTGTACAGGTATTCCAGACATTACAGAGACAACTTCAGCCACATCTTTTTCTGTTACAGTTTCCCTATGCCTGCCATATTCTTCAGTCCATTTTTCATTTAACGTCTGAAGTTCTTTTTCAAGTTGGCTCTGTCTGTCTCTCAACTCCGCAGCTTTCTCAAAGTTCTGACCGGATACAGCCTGCCTTTTTTCTTCTTCCACATCTTTTATCTGCTTTTCTTTTTCAATAATTGATGGAGGCATTTTAGCATTCTTGATTTGAACTTTAGAACCCACCTCATCAAGAGCGTCTATCGCTTTATCCGGGAAAGAACGGTCTGTTATATAACGTTCAGTCAATTTCACGCAAGCTTCTATTGCCTCATCAGTGTAATTGACACTATGATGACGTTCGTAGCGGTCTTTGATATTTTTTAAAATACTTAATGTCTGGTCATAACTCGTCGGTTCGATAAGTACTTTCTGGAAACGACGCTCAAGAGCTCCGTCCTTCTCTATACTGTTACGATACTCGTCCAATGTCGTTGCGCCTATACATTGTATAACACCTCTTGCAAGAGCTGGTTTCATGATGTTGGCTGCATCCATGCTGCCGGGAGTACTTCCGGCTCCGATAAGCGTATGTATTTCATCAATAAATACAATTATATCCGGATTGTCCTCTATTTCTTTTAACAATGCCTGTATGCGTTCCTCAAACTGTCCTCTATATTTTGTGCCGGCAACAATCGCTGTCATATTCAGACTGACAATACGTTTGTTGTATAACAGGGGAGATGTGTGTCTTTTGGCAATCATCTGGGCAAGCCCCTCGGCAATAGCACTTTTACCAACTCCCGGTTCACCTATTAATATTGGATTGTTTTTCTTTCTACGGCACAGAATCTCAATTACTCTCTGTATTTCTTTCTCACGTCCGACAACCATGTCCAGTTTACCGTCTCTGGCAGCCTGTGTCAGGTCTATAGAAAAATTATTGAGTATAGGAGTTTTTGTCTGATTTATTTGTGCCGTATTCGCTGACCTTTTATCACTTTTATCTGAGTTAGGGCTTCTCTGTATGTCCTCTTCATCATCAGAAAGCTCAAGACCGTTTGTTATTTGATTTTTTTGCTGAATATATTTCACAATTTCTTTATAAGATATTTTGTTCTGTTCTAAAATCTCTTTTGCACCATTGTTTGAGCGGTCATGCAATATTGCCAGCACGACATGATTCGCATCTACAAACATATTATGCTGCAGACGGGCTTCAAGAACAGACAGTTTTAAAATGTTGTTGGCCATCTCGTTCAAGGCAAGTTCCTCCATCTGATTGTCATCGACATTTACTGTTTGACTCAGAAGGACTTTTTCTTCCAGTTCATTTATTATTGAATCAGGCTCTATATTTAATTTTGAGAACAAATCCGTTAAAATACTATTCTTCTGTTTCAGTATTCCAAGTAACAAATGTTCCGGACCGATCTGACTACTTGATAAGCGAAACGCCTCATCCTTGCTTATTGCAAGGATTCTGGAAATGTCATTTGAAAATTGGTTCATCATATTATATACTTGTTATAACATTAATATGATATCAATGCAAATACCATGCCAATTAAAATTTTTCTTTACATCCCTGCATCATATTACTGATCTGAACAATGCGTTGCTTTTTTTCCGCAGAAATGCCGTAATGCTTATAATATGCAAGTGAGCTGCTGAAATACTCATATGCAACATCATAACGCTCACTGTACATATAGCATAATGCCATCCTGTATAAGATATCGGCTTTTTCGTTATCTAAGCATAGTATTGTCGCTTTTTCATAATAAGGTATAGCTTTATTATATTCATTCTGCATGAAACAGCTCTCTGCCAAACAGTAATAATATACTGACTGTTCGCGTGGAGCCAAAACCGCAAGCTCAGATATTGTGCCTTCAAGAATTTTACATGCATTCTTGTAGTCCCATTCATAAAAATAACAGACTCCCATGTACGCCTTGAATCTTGGATTAAGGGCATATTTTTTGTTTAAATCCTCCAGAAGCAATAATGCCTCGTGGTACTTTCCACCTTGAAAATATCCAATCGCCCGTTCCAGCTTTTCCGTATCATCTCTTTTAATCTGTTGGGCGTTTATACGAAAAGAACACAATATACATAGAAGTAAAATTATATATGTTTTAACTAGCATTCTGTTTATTCAGTGTAGAACTTTATTATATCAGTAATGGCTTTCTGACATATTTGGCAAAATTCAGCCGTTTCATTTGTTCGCATGCGGCATTCCTGCTGACCTCTGAACACACCATGCAAACTATATCCGGCTCCTTCGTATATTCCTACTTTATTCTTATTTTCGGAGGACAAAGGCGTTGGAATCGATGTACCCTTATCTATCATATTCTCCCATTTGCCATGAAAATCAACCAGTGTTGTAATGTTACGTTCCCATGGTTCTATATCATGCGGATACATGGGGATGTCTTCTGTCTCATATGCATATTCATCAGCAAGTCCGGCGAAACTGTGTCCGAACTCATGTACTACAACCTGTTTGAATTTATCATGATGTGTCATAGACAAATTGTAAGAGTTAAGTATGCCGCCTCCGCCATATTTGTTTGTATTTACAAGTACGATGATGTGTTCATATGGAGTGCCTGCCAATATATCGTGCATATCCTTTAAATTAAGTGTCGTCAAGTAACGATCGCTGTAAAATGTGTCAAAATGACTGTTTAAGGCAGTTTTCTTCCATATTCCGGCAGACGGCTCGCTGCATCCGCTTTCTTCTGACGGTGACATGACGGCTATGACGTTAAACCTTCCCTTATATTTCTTAAATGGCTCGTGTGCAAAAATGGCATCATTCGCGGTTTTGGCATCATTCAAAAAAACATTCATTTCCTCTTGCTTATATCCTTCCGCAATATAAGCTATATGGATGCAGCGAGTTGTATCCTCTGCCTGCTGAAGAGTCTTATACGGCGTCACATTCTTAAATCCTATCTGTTTTATCAGAATGTCCTCAGGATTTACGACATGAGTGAATGACTTCATTATTTCTCTGCGATTGTTTCTTATATCCACAGTCACGTTTGCCTTACGCCTCGGCATAGGTATAAGAAATACATTCTCGAATGAGCGTACGTTGTCTATGGCATCGTCATAAGACAGCCATTCCTGAAACAATGTGGAAAATGAATTTCTATAAATCACTTCTCCGCTATCGTAGTCTCTTACAGTGATCTGTCCGTTGCCCTCAACAGGCAATTCTGCCAGATTCGTCTTTTTCCCATACCATACCGGCATTACATTTAATTTATCAACAGCAACCATCTGCATGTGTCTGTTTCCGGAAAAGACATAGTCTATTCTCAGTGTACTGTCTTTGAAATTTTCATTAAAATGCTGTGCATTGACTGTATTAACGGAGCAAAACACCATTATTAACAGTATGTAAATAAAGTATTTCATTGTCATGGTCGGTTTGGTCATATTAGTATGAATTGCATATCTCATTATATAATATATGTATATACGGTCTGTTCCAATCATCTATATGATATTTGGTGTTTCCATACAGTAACAAATCTATATCTACTTTGACATGTCCTGATTTATGGTCTTCATGAGAGCTTTCGCATGCATTCTCAATCCGTTTTAATATGTTCAATATATCATCTACAGCTAACGTTGTCTCGGTGATTCCAAGACAATTCAAGAACTGTCCGGATATTATATTTATCGGGTCTGTCCATAATGATGTCGAATATTTAATACAAGGAAAGTACTCATTTAGCAATCTTTTGGCTTCATCGATGTTTTTGCGCTGCTCTATATTTGAGCCTATGGAAAATATAATTTTAATATTACTGTTTATTTCATGCTCCATTTCAAATAAAAATAATATATTTCAAAAAACTTATATTCCGTTGCAAATGTATTAAAAAAAACTCACATTAATGCGAGTTCCGCCGGTTTTATATCTGTCAATTACCGGAATATAAAAACTGCGGTGGTAACATGAATTCTAAAAATATACATACTTACATGATTATCCGGATGTTTACAATTGAAAGAATCTGTTCCGCACACACTTTATTCTGACGTTTACAGCTATCGTTCATTAAATGTCTGTTATGCTGAAATTAATACTATTTAAAGCGTATGAGAGTCTGACACGCCAGTTATATGAACGGATAATAACCAACCCGACATTTAAAATCAATCGTACTAGGATGGATTTTGATTGCCGCCCAATTTCAACCGGTGTCTCAAAACACGTAAATTCATATGTAAATTCAAAAAAGCGCAAAGACGGTGAGGAATATTCCAGTGTGCCATTTTAGCAGACATTCGTTCGTTATACAATCGGGAAATGTCTGTACAGAAATGTCTGAACAGGCAAACTGATAATTTTCCGAACCGTTATTTTTTTACAGCCGGAGGCATGGTTTACACAAATGACATCCGAAACGTCTGCCCATTGTCATCGCGGACATTAATTTTGTATATCCCTGATTATTGATGCTGACAAATATAATTTCCTGTCTTGAACTACGTATATGAATTCTTAACGTTATGTTTTTTAGAGTACTGCCGTGAACAGTTCGTGTAATGCAGAAATCAGAGGACCTGGCAAGAACAATGAACGGACTGTCGGCGTTAACTGTCGTTATGTTAATTCCGGAAAGGAATTAACTTTGTCATTTTACATTGTTTCATATGGCAGAAACGCGATAAATAGTGTTTAATACACTGTTCTCACAGCTTTGATATATGTTTTTGATATGTGATTGCCTCCAATATGCCTTTATCGCATTGTCATAGAGCCTTTTTTATTAGATGAAAGTACGTATTTTTTTATAAGTGATTGAGAATGAGATAAGTTTTTATCTCATAAAAAGAAGAGGTTACGAATTAGAAATAAACAGAATGTAGYATCCTGCTGTGATTTGCATAACCATCCAAAGAACTCTTTCGGTTGCAAAGGTACGATATTTAATCGGGGATAAAGAATGTTTTAAGATTTTTTATCCTCGATTTTTTACTTGGATAAATCTGTTTTTATTAAACCATATTCTTCTCTATTCTTTGCTATTTCCATTTCAATCCATTCAAACTTATGTGGCAATGGTTTCTGTTTTTTGAATGGTCTATTTCGTTTGYATATTCTCATCCTTTCGTGTGTTTTGTATAAAAGTCAGCCGTCGTCGCAGAAAGACAGTCCTCGTACCTCAGACTAACTTCCTCCGACTATGGYACGGCAAGAAAAATCCTTGGCGGTATGCCTTGAAATACTTCAAGACTATACTGCCAAGGACTTTTCTTTGTTTGCCGTGCTGACAACGGCTGACTTTTATAGCCACAACTCGCAGTTCCATTTTTATCGCACAATCCAAACAACATGAAACAGTGGCACGCCATCCTTTCATGTCTCAATAGTACGGCATGAGGAAAAGTGTTTCTTTTTGTCGGTTGCAGGCTAACCGATCAAAATAAACACCATTCCTTGATTTGCCGTACAATTTTGTTTGCATACTCCACCGCAAGAAAGAAGTCATTGATGTAAAYCCCAACGACCACTTTCATGCTTGGCTGCACAGCCTTGGAGAAAACCCGATGCAAGAAGCATGGACAAGCCATACTCTTCTTTCAYCGGAATTTCTCTGAWGGCTGTGCCATTCTTGTRTGCGATTTCCATTTTCCTAAAAACACTTGCAAGACAGTAATTGTATCCATTTCTCAGAAATGRGTATGCGATAAYCGTRCAGTCCAAAAACTTCCGTGAAGTTTCTATTTTCATTTGYCGCTCTGATTTTCTTTCCTCCACAWGGTCTTTCCTTTTGGCATCAACCGTTATCGTGCAGGTGCAAAGGTATGGCAGCGGGCTTTGGAAATAAAAGGTCGAGCCTTCGGTTTTCGAAAAAATCTCCACACCGTTGGGTAGTATTTTTCCGAAAAACCTTGTATTTCCAGCCTCGCCGCCCTTGAAAGGCACCTGAAACGAAACGACCGATGCGACAGGAAGACGCAAAAAAAATGTCGGAAAAGGGAGCGACAAAAAGGTGAAGAAACGAGAACTTCCCTTCAGCTCCTGGAACCGCAAATAAATTTAATTCAAGGCTATATGACAACAAACATCAATATAACACAGACTTGGTGGAGATTGCTCTCCGCAGTCGGCTCAACCCTCATCACTTTGGTGGCTTGGTTGGGATATATGGCTCTCTGCATGGTCGGTGAAGTCATATTGGGAATTGTGAAGTTCATCTTCGGCATCATCATTTCCATTCTTTCTATGGTGGTACTGATTGGAACATTCATTTGGTTATTGACACTTTAAAGTACAAGCTATATGAACAGAAGCATTGAAGCGATACCTACATGGGCACTCTGCTACATCATCAATGGCGATGCAAGCGGACTGACAGACGAGGAAATCCGTATGGTGGACGAAGCCATACGCAAGAACAATATTGAGATAGTAAGTCCAAGATACAACGAGGACATGTGCACAGAACCTTACTTCAGCCGTTATCCGTTTTTCGGACTGCCTACAGAAGTTGAGGACTGCGACATCATCTATCATGAGTAACGAACCCTTTAACAACATCAGATATGAACACTACAGAATATTTCAAGAGAACCATACAAGCCTATTTGGAGGAGCGTGCTATGGAGGACGAACTCTTTGCAGCCAAGTATGACAACCCCGACAAGAACATAGACGATTGCGTGACCTATATCCTTAATTGGGTACAGAAGAGCGGTTGCAACGGCTTTTGCGATGACGAGATATATGGGCAAGCCATCCACTACTACGAGGAGAAGGACATCGAGGTAGGAAAACCATTGAACTGCCAAGTGTCTGTTAACCACCACATCGAACTCACAGAGGAGGAGAAGGCACAGGCAAGACAGGAAGCCATCCGCCAATATCAGCAAGAGCAGATGAACAAGATGCGTAACCGAGATACCGCCAAGCGCACCTCACAGAGAGCAGACAACGAAGTACACCAACCATCATTATTCGACACGTTATGAAACCAAGAACGAAATATCAGAAGCAAGTCGTAACCTCAAACAAGGGGTTACGACCTATCAAGGGAGCGCAAATGCAATGGGCATTCCGTGAGTGTCTTGACCACTATGCCTTTCAGTTGAAGCACGGACAGACCACYTGCATGGACTGCGGACACACTTGGACTACGGACGAGGATGCGGACAAATGTGTCTGCCCGAAGTGTAAGGCAAARTTGGAAGTGCAGCGCACCAAGCGACAGAAGGCAATGTCTTCTACYTATTTCAGYGTACTCACCGAGCGCAAGGGACTRCAACTTATGCGAGCATTTCAGATGAAAGCMTAYTACCGCAAGGGACAAAAGGCAGACATTTATTGTTGGGAGGTGRCACGCTATTGGATGAACGARAAAGGCAAGGTGGAGGTTATGGCACGCAAGCGCACAATGGGTATCTATATGGACACGTTCTGCTACGACTCCGACATTGAACTGCGCA
>NZ_LT556045.1 GCF_900079775.1 Leyella lascolaii
AGTTTACTTCTTTGTTACTGTTAGGCTTCGCTCTCGGCAGTTTCGCGCAAACGCCCGGAGGAGTCAGCGGAAGCGAACTGTGGTTCAAGACTGCGCCATTGAACTCAGACCTGCAAGGTTATTACCGTTGGCAGGATTTCTCTGGGGATTCCATACGGCTGATGCTATTGGACAGCCGTGGCGTCAAGTCTGAACTTACTCTTCCGAACAGTTCAGTCCATTACTTCAACTTCAATCCGAGTCTCTGGCTCGCAGACGGATTCCGTAGTCTGAGTGCCAAACTCAAGCACGGCGACCTCTCGCAGGCTACCGTCATCGGTGTCTTTTCACCGGAACAGGCAACCATCGGCAAGGATATGGTTGTCTATGCTCTTGACGGCCGCAAGGGCGACGGAGCCATTCTGAGCAAGGACAAAGCCGTAAGGGGTAGAGGTGTTGAACCACTGGACTATGGTTCAGCATCGGGTGAAGACCTGCTTTATCAATCAAGTGATTCTTTGTCCGAGAACGGTTTTAAGGAAAGCGCTCTGCGAGTTGTGTCCTACTTCAAGGTAAGCAATCCTTCAACAACATTGTGGGGAGACAACTCCAACACCACATTATTCATCGGAACCCCTTCCACCTCTGGCAGTTTCGGTACGGATTTCCCGACCTCGCTCTTCGGTAATGCTTCCATCCGGGGATATGCCCCTGAGCTTATTGTGTTCAGCAGGATGCTTACACCCGATGAGCGCAGAAAAGTGGAGAGCTATCTGGCGGTAAAGTACGGCATCACCCTCAAAGGCTCGTATCTTGACAGCGACGGAAACCTGACTTGGGACATGGCGGAGAACCAAGCCTACCACCATAGGGTCACAGCTGTTGGAACCGACACGGCAGGAAGTCTCTCCCAACCGCTTT
>NZ_LT556046.1 GCF_900079775.1 Leyella lascolaii
GAACAAACTGTCGTTTTATGAGAAGGCTGATGAATATTCTAAAGCAAGCATAAAAATAGATGGCGGAACCGCTACAATAACGTTCAAATCAAAATACAGAATCGGATATAATTATAATAAGAACGCATCTCAGGGCTTTCAGGGCTTATTTAAATTATATTCAGCAATCAACAGTAGGATTTCTTTGTATAAGATGTGTACGGACTCTCCGTCTGACGACATAACATTGGACGGAAGTTCGCAATCTGCTGACAACAGCGGTGTGATAAGCACACATTACAATGCCACGCTCGATGAGGTTACCCTTCAGAGGACTTTTGTCGGTGACGGAGGATGGTATACCGTGTGTCTGCCATTCCCGCTTACAGAAGAAGACATTAGGGAACAGTTCCAAGGGGCGGATTTTCAGGAGTTCACCGATGTAGAGGTGACCCCGGACAACAGTCTCAATCTCATTTTCAAGCGTGTCTCCGGGACAAAGGCGGGCGTGCCGTATATGGTGCGTCCCATTGAGGGAACCGAAATAAAGAATCCTGTTTTCACAAACAAGACCATCACCGCAAACCGTCC
>NZ_LT556047.1 GCF_900079775.1 Leyella lascolaii
CGATTACTGATGACAATGTGGAGTCAAATTGCTCCATGATAGAAAATATTCCTCCAAAAGGAGTGAGTTTCTCAGATTTAATTTGTATTTTTGCCATGTCTATCGTCGGATTTTCTTGTTTATTTTTTGCAACACTAAGATAAGTGAATTCTTCGACATGGCAAAATCCTGAGCAACTTTTTGTTGCTCAGGTACTTAAAAAGTTTAATTTATAATAGTGTTGCGGAATTAAGGGTAAGTACATGATATTGTCTTATATTTGTATACTTATATTCATCGCCTTTTGTCCAATCTGTGACTTGATAATGATATGAGAAACATCATCCTACTGTTCTTTCTTTCGGTTACGTACGGAATGGCTGCGGCACAGAGCCGGACCGATTCCCTGTACAGTCTGCTCGACGAAGCCATCGCCAACTCGGACAGATATGGGGTCAGTGGAAATTTAGTGGGGATAAGCATAAATCTTTGCAAGTCGATACAGAAAGAACTTTTCATCAACGATACCCCTTAGTGATGCTCTGAAGGCTTTGATTTTCGCATTAAAGGATTCAGCTGCAGCATTAGATGATCTATTTTTATAAAAGTTAAGAATATCATCGTAATGTTCATAGAATGTTGCAGCAATAACATTGAAAGAACGGAAG
>NZ_LT556048.1 GCF_900079775.1 Leyella lascolaii
ACATCCTCCATGAGGTTGTGCTTCAAGAGTCGGCTCATCCACAGTCCACCCATCAATAGGCAGATATAACCTGCTGTCATTGTAAAGATGTACAGCGTGGCATTGCCCAAATAAGATATAGGCAACAATAATATCCACCAGTTGAGGAAGAACAGACAGGAGCCAACGGCAAGAACCGTAAAAATCCTGTTCCAACTCATCTTTTCTGCTTTCACGCCCTTGGTTCCCAGACATGAGAGCGCCAGGAGAAGAAGCGAAAACAGCTTGGTGTAGAGAATGGAATGGAATAAACCGCCTGTACGGTTGAAGTTGATTAGGATTCTGTCAACAACCCCGATTGTCACTCCCCACATGCGCATTGCCTCATAGCAATACCAATATACATTCATAATTGCGAGTATTATACTCACGGCACGGAGAAAATCCATTATTTTTCCCAATGCTCTCAAATCGTCTTCTTGTGCCATTGTTTTTCTGTTTTGAAGTTATACCTTGATAATAC
>NZ_LT556049.1 GCF_900079775.1 Leyella lascolaii
CCGTTCTTTCAATGTTATTGCTGCAACATTCTATGAACATTACGATGATATTCTTAACTTTTATAAAAATAGATCATCTAATGCTGCAGCTGAATCCTTTAATGCGAAAATCAAAGCCTTCAGAGCATCACTAAGGGGTATCGTTGATGAAAAGTTCTTTCTGTATCGACTTGCAAAGATTTATGCTTATCCCCACTAAATTTCCACTGACCCCACAAAACACCTAAGAAGCGAGCTATAGAATAAGAAAAACAGTAAAATAGTTTATTTAAAAATCAAATTAAGATGAAAAAGAAAACAATTTACATGCCACCGTCTACCGAAGTTGTGGACGTGGAAACAGAAGGACACCTGTTAGCCAACACGTGGTCTACAAACAACGGAACGTCATCTGAAGGCTATATCATAAACGGTCTGCCTTCTGAGGAAGACGACCAGTGGGTGAGACCTGACTTTAACAACAGTGAAGAAAGCGAATCGAAAGGCTACAACGTATGGGATTAAGCAAGACGGGAAAGTGGAAAAAAGATTAAAAGAGAACAAGAAAGGAAAGAGGATATGAAAAAGTTTACAATGTTTTTAGCAAGCGTCGCCACCGCCTTATTCGGCTTTACGACAACCGCTTCGGCACAGTATGAGACGGAGCAGCAGATTCCTTGGGTTGATCATGCGTCTACCTTGGACAAGGCTCTTAACGCTCCGAACGGAATATATCTGTGCTACATGCAGACCGTAAACGGCAATACGACATACAGCTTTGTCACTGCCGGAGGTAGGTTCGGCACACAGGCTGTCACAACAAACCGCGGTATGACTCTGATACTCGCAGCAGAGAGAGAGGATCAATACATGTTCCGTACAACACTATCCAATCCTAATGCGGACAGACAGAACTTCCTTGGCTGTTATAATGGAGATGATACACCTATAATAGGGGGCAATAACAATACTGACGCCTATATGGACAATGACAACAACACATACTCTCGCTGGACCATTGCTGGAGCCGCCAACGGGTATGACATTTACTTCACCGTTCAGGACGGAGGACTATCATCCTCCCCTCACTATCTTCAGCTCAGGGACAACGGCTCTCTGTATGTATCTGAAAACCGTCCTTCCAACAACGGCAAATGGCTTCTTATAGAACGGAATGAGTTCAGAGAGGTTATAACAGGTGTGACAGGACAGACCAATATTGAGGTGAGCGGACTGTTCAACAATACCCGTTTCATACGCTACATGGACGGAGCGTACTCCTGGACATGGTATGACATAATCAAAAACCAGCAAGAAAAGTACGAGGACGAGCTGACAAAAAGCGGTCCGAACGGTCTTGGCATCTCCAGCCTCGGGGCTTATCGTGGAATGGCACCTAACGTTGAGTACGCCGGAGGGAACGGAGATAGCTATGCGGAAAACTACGGTTCGTTCAGCGCAGGAGAGATGCGCGACCCCGTAATCATGCGTCAGCAGTATACAGGACTTAAAGAAGGAACATACATTGTCACCGCTCAGGCATTCGTGTCAAACGATGCCGACGTCACGGCAGCAGCCAATTCGGCAGAGGCGGGAGCATATCTCTTCGCGTCAGGTTCGACAGGCGAGCAGGACGGTGCGCTCATACAGCTCCTCAATGAAGCTGAACAGAACGATTTCACCACAAACTTCTACAATGCCCAGAAGACCTATCTCGGCAACGACGCGTACTTCCGCGGCAACGTGGCGGCAGGTGAGTTCCTCGCGACAAACAACGGTACGATAAGCCGTGAGGACGCTATGTACAATCCGAACATGAGAAACCACATCATCACAATAGCCGTGAGAGTGAATGAAGGAGGACGTCTTGCCATCGGTGTGGCAAAGACCGAAAATGCAGGACGGGCTTACTTCGACAACATAAGAGTGTGGTACACGGGTAACAACGAGTTCGGACTCGACGCATATAGCACAAACAGTACCACAATATCACCCGACAACCTCTACGGAATAGACAATCTGCAATACGGATATCCGCGTGTCTTCAACCTCTCACGTGACTTCGGAATAACCAAAGACAACGCCGAAACATACGAACCTAAGTGGGAAGCCCTCGTATCACCGGTGAACCTGACCTGCACACAGGTATGGAACACATTCGGAAAAGGCACCCGGCTGAGCGAGCTTGTGGGTCTTGCGGAAGACGGACATGAGATGCGCTTCAAGACAGTAGACCTGTCAAGGGCTGACGAAACGGCAATCTACGCCGGCAAATGCTACGTCATAAAAGTACCGGAGGCGCCACAGATAGCACGCTTCACGGGCTCCGACCCGACCCAAGCAGTGGAAGGCGTGGACAAACATGAGTTCAGTATATTCAGCACAGATCCTTTCATACAGGGCGACATCACCTACTACGGTCCGGTATACCAGTTCAACGGTGTGACACGCACATCGACGCTGGAAGGCCTTATCACCGCAAACAATGCGGGAACATACGAGAACGGCACCGTGACAAAGATATACTACAGTCCTGACGGAAGCGGTGACGTGAAGTTCACGGGCTACTTCTACAAGCCGGCATCGGTAAGCAACGCCTACGTTGTGTCAAGAGGGAACATGTATTTCCTCGGTAACCAGAGCTGGAAGAGCCTCACCGGAACAATGTGGACGCTCGAGGAGCTGAATCAGGAGAACAATAACAAACTGACATTCGACTTCGGTGACGGAGAAACGACCGGCATAGAGGACCTCAGTTCCGTTACAGATGACGCTTCGGAAAAAGCCGACGGCGTGTTCAACCTCAACGGACAGAAAGTTGCTGACGGCACTTCCACCGAAGGACTTGCCAAAGGAATATACGTTATAGGAGGTAAAAAGATTGTCGTGAGATAAGCTTATGATAATACACTCAGGCAGTATGGCATCTCAGGATTAGTGCCGTCTGCAAGCCGGAAAGCCGTCCGCTTTCCGGCTTTTATTATAAAACCGGTTTCTCCAGGCAATGAAAGTGTGAACTCATGTTGCTCTCGCTTGTCCGGTTTTTTATTAAAACAGACCGTTGAATCACAACCGCCACATTAACGAGAGAGCTTATCTGATGACGGAAAAAGGCATCGTCACGGGCGTGGAACAGATGAGCGAGCCTGTATTGACCGCTTATCCGCTTGTCCATGCATACGTACCGCCAGGAACATGAAAGCAATTAAACACATATTAAAGCAGACAACTGTGCTTCCACAACCGTATGCCGGGATTACATTATAAAGCCCGATGAATCACGTAAAATTCAATAAACGACAAAAAAATGTCATGAAAAACACGTCGTTTTCGTATTTATCACGTCTTTATATATAGGAACAGCAACGACATCAACAGTCAGGCTGCACAGCTATACGAACATCCTAAAACGAGAAAAAAATGTTGGGAACACTACGAAAAAGATTATCCGGAGACGCGCTGGAGCTGTTCGTAAGGGAACAGACAGACAATATGTTCAGGTTCGCATTCTTCCGTACAGGCGACAGAAGCACTGCCGAGGACATCGTACAAGATACCCTGCTGAGCGTATGCAGGCAGGGCAACAGACCGACAGAGCCGGAGAAACTGAAAAGTTATGTATTCAAGGCTCTGTCAAACAGATGCTGTGACGCGGTACGCAAGCACAACACCACAACAGAACCTCTTACCTTCCGCATGGCAGAAACGGTCGAGGACAACGATGGCAACGAGCGTTCGGCGGTGGAGGAATATACGCGCATCGAAAGAGTTCTGGGCGAAATACCGTACGAACAGGCAGAAACAATACGCATGCACATAATAGACCGGCTGAAATTCACCGAAATTGCGGATATCACCGAAACGCCCGTCACAACGGTGAAATCAAGATTCAAATACGGAATTGAGAATATAAAGAAAAGAATAAACACCCGAAAAAACAATTGATATGGATTGTAACAGTTTTAGAAAAAATGTGTACGACTTCATAGAAGGAAGCACAGACCAGGACCTGACACGTGAGATGGAAAATCACGCAAAGGCTTGTAAAGAATGCGGAGAATTTCTGGAACAGACCGAGAAAGCCATAAGCATGATACGTCCGACATGCGACGTGAAGGCGTCGGACGCTCTGAAAGAGAAACTGAGAATGATAACCACCGGAGCAATAAAGACCGACAGACAGCGCAGAAAGACAATGCCTGTGTTCAGACGCTACGCTGCCATCGCCGCATCGGTGCTCGTTCTTCTGACAGGAGCAGCGGCAATAGGCGGCATACTGCTTAACAGCAGCACGGCAAACGCTGCGCCCAAAGCCATAACAAGTGCGCAGGCATCCGAATATTTCAGTAAAGCCGTACCACTGAAACAGTCGTCTGTACGCCTGAAACTGAACGTGCGCACCTCTCCTAACGAGAACTTCGCGTACGTGACACCTGTGAGCGGATTCGTGGAAACGGTACTGACATTTGTCAACAAGGACAACACCATGCTCTGGAGGATAGAGAAACAGAACGGACGCGCCATCGTCTGCGACGGTAACAGACAGTATATGTGGGGCAAGGGCGGCACAATGGGTTATGAGAGCGGAGCCGACTACGAGGGTTTCGCTGAAGGTCTTCTCACTCTGTTACCGGCAGACATCAACATAATAAAAGGCTTGATGCGTACCTGCAACACCCAAAGCAGATACTCACTCGACACAAGCGACGAGGGAATAACAATAACCGCGACCTCTCCCGCCATAGGAAAAGGGCGCGACGGGAAACCTCTGAACTCGGCGATAGACGAATCCGACAGCAAGACCGAGTACATATTCGACAGCAAGACGAAGATGCTGAAAAGCTACAACGTATGGATGAAGGTGATGGGCGTATATGTGAAGGTGATAGAGAGCACCTCTATAGAATACAATAAAAGCGTGGACGTGGCATCAATGCTGAAACGACCGGACAATATCAGAACATGGATTGACGTGACAGCCGACTATGGCATGTTCGCCGGAAGTACGGCAGAGCAAGCCGTAAAGAAGGTGTTCGAGGCTGTGACAGAAGGAAAGACACAGAGCGTAAGGAAAGTATTGTTCTGCTACGACATCGGAATGATAGACAGCCTGTACGGTGGAGCCGCCACCGTAACAGTTGGAAAGGCATACAAGGAAGGTACTTACGCTGGAGTGTTCGTACCTGTAGAACTGAAATACAAGGACGGAAAGGTGAAAAAACTTACCGTCGCCGCACGCAACGACAATAAGGGCGGCGCATGGACAATAGACGGAGGACTGTGAGAGACAGCCGTACCGTCAGCGGCGCAACAACGCTCTGACAACGAACCAGAGATGCATCGCCACGGTGGGGAGCGTTCCGTAATGAACGCACATCACACGGAAGCGTTCCTTCAACGAGGCGCGGTGGTTCTCGGTTGTCATGCCTTCGGCAAGATAGTTCACCACAACCATGTTGACATTGCGCAGTGCGAGCCGCTCACGGGCGGCTCTTTTCATTATGCGTATGCACCAGTCTACGTCGGCTGAGAAACGGTATCGCAGGTCGTAAGGCACCGCACGGGCTATGTCCGCACGTGCGTAGAACGCCTGATGACAGACGAGCATGCCGTGGCGGAACGACTTCCAGTCGAGCCGCTCAGGCGGTGTCAGCCTCCTGTGCGCCACAAACCGACCCTCCATATCCACAAGATCGGTGTCACCATACAGCGCGGCGGGCAGTTCCCCGTCCGTCCCCACGCATGCGGCAATATCGCTGAGAGTATGCGGCGAAGGATAAGAGTCGCCCGCATTCATGAACACCACGTAGTCGCCGGTGGCTCTTCCCAACGCCTTGTTCATAGCGTCGTAAAGCCCGTTGTCAGGCTCCGACACGATGACAACCTCATGACCGCGGTCCGTGGCGTCAGACTCCGCCTTGTAAGCCCCGGCTATCGCCACCGTGCCGTCGGCGGAACCGCCGTCCATTATGATATGCTCCACATTGCGCCACGTCTGTCCCATCACGCTGTCGAGCGTTGTCTTCACCGTCCGCTCAGCATTATACGTACATGTGACGACCGTAAATCTTATGTTCCTACAGTCCATTTCCTCAGATTATATATTTCTTCATGGCAGCCGTCTCGTTGTAAACCTCAATGTATCTCATTGCCACGCTCTGCTGCGAATAGTGCGTATGGACCTTCGACACAGCCGCTCTGCTCATAGCCTCATAGTCGTCACCACACAACAGCCGGTGCATACCTGCGGCAAGGTCGTCAGCCTTTCTGAAGTCAGCCACATAGCCGTTCTTCCCGTGATCTATCATTTCAGGTATGCCACCCGTACGGAATCCCACACACGGCACGCCGCATGCCATCGCCTCCATGATGGTGTTGGGCAGATTGTCCTCAACCGACGGCAGCACATATATGTCGGCGGCGTTGTATATTACGGCTATCCGCTTCTCGTCGCTTACATATCCCAAGGCGCACGTTTTGAGCGCGAGGCGTCCCGCCATATACTCCGACTCGCCGCCGAGCACAGCCACCACCGTACTCTCCTTCATCTCCGGATGGTCTGCCACGAGCCTGTCCACAGCCTCGATGAAATACTCCATACCCTTGCGGCGGTCGGTCACGCGGTGCGACACGAAGAGAATCACCTTCTTGTCCTCCGGCAGTCCCGTCTCCCTACGGCATTCCGCCTTGTCGCTCCGGCGGAAGAACACACGTCCGTCGATGGCGTTCGGGATGCTCACTATGCGCTGTCCCTTGAGCAGCGCACTCTGCCGCGCCTGACTCTCGAGCCACCGGCTGCAAGCCACAAAGCATATGTTTCCTGCTGAATAAAGAGCTTTTTTCCTGCGCCATATCCTGTTTGAGAGGTCATACCTGGACCCGCCGTCAGGCAGAAGCGGACATCCGGCGCATCCGGTCTTGTAAGACATGCATCCCTCCGAGTAATGGCAGATGCCCGTGGCTTGCCACATGTCGTGCATGGTCCACACCACCGGCTTGCCGCTCTTCACTATCTTTCTGATGTTTCTCAACGACAGCATGCCCTGGTTTATCCAGTTGAGATGCACCACGTCAGCCCACTTGAACTCCGGCAGCGACGTTATGTCCGTTCCGCAATTTGCGATGTCTATCTCGAAAAGATGATTTTTTGAGAACCGCAGATGATTGTATATGCACCATCTTTCCCACAGAAAGTTCCAGCGGGCGCGCATCCTGCCGGGCACTTCCGCCACGGTGATGCTGTCGCTCTGCTTGTCACGCACAAGCATCTTTGCCTTCTCGCCGCTGTTGATGAGCGCCTCCAGCAGTCTTCCTGCGGCAACCGCCGCTCCTCCGGTACGCTCGCTTGTATTTACAATCAGTACATTCATTTTGCCTGTCCGACTTTTTCTCCATACTTAAGACTTCAAACGGGATTTCTGAAAACACCATATTGCTTTCCCGAGTGCAGCCTATCTTATGCAAAGATAGCGCAAACGAGTGGAATGAAAGCTTGCTTTCAGATTCCCGAGTGCAGCCTATCTTATGCAAAGATAGTGCAAACGAGCGGAAAGAAAGCTTGCTTTCAGATTCCCGAGTGCAGCCTATCTTATGCAAAGATAGTGCAAACGAGCGGAAAGAAAGCTTGCTTTCACTTTCCCGAGTGCAGCCTATCTTATGCAAAGATACAAAAATGTTTTATTCAACCCACACCTTATTATATAATAATACAATCCCGTGAAAATAAAAAAAACGGCTGCCGCGCACCCCCATTATCCGATAAACACACATCAGTAAACCGCCCGCCGCTCCTCCGCCCCACAGTGTCAGACACCCTGCATTGCTACCCTGACAAAACCATGGCGACAATGGCATCTCATAAAACGTTAACATCCTTAAAATCAGAAGAATATATGAGAAGCGCTATAAAATATTCCCAAATATGCGGAAATATCGCATAAACCCCCTCCAGGCAACCCTTCAGAATGTCATAATGCTACCTATGGATGACAAATCATGCCATTATCCAAACCCACGGACGACATTTCCGCACATTATGAACGTTGTGCGCGTACACAGATTATTGACATATGTCAAAAAAGAATTAAAAATATCATATTATATGTTTTATTGTTTGCAGGTATCAAAAAGCCTTTGTATCTTTGCAACGTCAAAAGGTTAATAGATTGTTTAGGTTAGTAGTAATAGATTTAGGTTTTTAGTTATTAGGTTTAAGGTAAATCAAAACGATTGTTTAACAGGTAACAATGCTGGGCCGTGAGGTTCGCATTTGTTTCGAAAATTTTTTTAGTTAAACATAGGAATATGTCACTGCTTGTTGAAAGTAGTGGCATTTTTCTATTTTAGACGGTTACAAAACCGACCGCTTCAACGGCACAACGTGAACCTCGTAGAATCACGTACGCAAGCCGGACATTCCACCGGTGCGATAAAGACATTTACATTATATACCATCCACACTCCGTTCCACCGTCATACTCACGGGTTTCCTGTCTTATAGGAAATGCGGCGGGCTGAATCAGGAACAAACGCGAAGCAATACAACGACAGTTGTGCTGAAGAGCGAAAAAGCGCAGTTTTTTAAGTGAAAAACACGCTAAAATCTGCCGAATAGCTTAAAATGAGCGATTTATAACGGTTTCACCTCAATGGAGGTAATGATTTAGCAACATTCCTAATTTCTGCAATCTGCGTACAGTTGCTGTCAAACAACTCTTCTTGGCTGCAAAAATACAAAAAAGAAGGAATTTACATGCCAAGATTGTTATAAAAAACATTAAAAGCAACAACAAATATTAGCAAATCTTTTGCTTATTTGTTTTTTTGCATTATATTTGCAGCGAAAATAAATTTAAAAAAAGCATGGTGCATGAGACTTGCATTGTCTCAGAATAATTATGCTACGATGGAAATGCGTAAAAAGCTATCGTATAGAGGCAACTAAAATTTTGTTTCTTTCGTAGCTTTTATGAATTAGAATTGTAAATTGGAGTCACCAAGGTCAGATTCTGTTTGACCAAGACTTATGTTTTATTTATTCACCCCACTTTAAGTGGCCTTAATTTTACAAACATGAACAAAAAAGTATTCCATTGCAATGGCAAAACGATTTTGACCATCGCTGTCACAAGTCTTCTTGTTGGCTGTAACTCTGAATTGGACTTAGCTTCGTATCAGCAGAAAGAAGAAAAGTCTATCGTTAGTAGCAATATTGATACCCAAACACAAGCTACAACTACGGATTATTTGGGTAAAAGTTTTTATCTTTCAAGTCAAGATGGCGAGCAATCTTTGCTTACTACAAGAACTGGAATTGGTGCCGAGAAGCTAACTCGTAGCTTCGTGGTAAATGCTGAGTCTGAGCAAGAAAAGTGCTTAGGCGTTCATGTTATGGCAGCTTGTGTCAATGAAGGGAAAAGTCTTCAAAAGATAGAAGTTTGGGTAAACAATGAGTACGTTGATGATTTGGACATCACCTCCAACGAATGGCAGTTCGTTTCTTTGAAAAATAGTGGTAAAATCCATCTATTTGCAGGGAAAAATACAATAACTTTTGCAGCCAATGCACCTTATTATCCTGAAATCGATGCTATTCAGGTTGAAGATGAAGCTAGTGCATTACTAAAAGAAGACCCTATGTATAAGGACTTCATTAAGCAAATTAGTGCTCCCAAGAATTTAGGCAATGAAAAGTTAGATCAAGATAAGGTTGACAACCTTCTTTGCAAGTTGGCAGAAGAAAAAGCAATCACTCGCTCTGCTTATGAAAAAGGGTATAACTGGCAAGTAACCCCTCGCACATTAGAGAATCCTGATGGCAATTATCAACACAAAATCTGTGTGCCTATCACCTATACCTATCATCGTAAGTTATCTTTGACCAAAGGAACATACACATTTATGACAGGACCTATCGATGGGGATGATTTCTATTCTGTTGACCCTGTGATGTATCTCTACAAGATAGACGACCCTCATAATTATTCATATTACAATGATGATGCTTCTGGACGTGGTCGCCATTCGCAGATAACAGCAACATTACCTGCAGGAGACTACTACTTGGTTATTCGTGCCTATAGCAGCTCTTACGCTTCCACAACAACAGGAAGGCAAGGACTTATCAATGTTTATCAGAATGGTTCTATATTAAATTCTCAAACTCCTGTAGCAGGATATGTTGTTGATGTGGACTCTCCAAATACTGGTATAATAAATTATTTTACAGCGTATTCTTCTGGCATTCCAGCTTTTTATTTGGAAGAAAAGAGTTCAAGAAAGGTTAAATTCTTTGGTGAAACTTATTTCTATGTTCCTCCAATGGAACAAATGTGGATTGATGACGCTCGCCTCCGCTTGACCAAGCCTTCGGCTAATGACAGGTATCGAATGTTAGTTACCTGTGTCGGTGCTTTCGGAGCATATTATGGCAATTGTGATGTTTACGGTTCTTGTCAACAGGTATTAGATAGTGATGGATTTTCTAAAGATTTTCCTAATTTAAAATCGAATGATGCCATATATAGTAGTGCAAGCGGCACCTATGTGTACAATTGTGCCTCGTGGGCTGGAGGTTTAACCTACGGATGGACTTGGAACGGTATAACTGCGAACAAGTATTCTTCATCTCTTGTTGGACCAAATTATGGTTCCCCTTATATATGGGATAGTTGGGATGCTTATTTTGGCAATACCCCTCAACGATATGCTGGTGCTATAGCTTATACACGTGACGGTGCTCATTCTGGTAATGGAGTCATTGCAGTTTGGTCAACTAGTGACAAAATTTCTGATGTTACGCATTTCTCTTGTAGGGCAACAGCAAACAATCAACCTCATGGCTATGCTTGGGAAAGTAAACCTGGTGGAGCTAGACGTATTTTTCATCCAAGAGATGCCTTGTCAGGCTCTCTTTATGGCTCAATCATTGCATATTATCGTGATGCTAGTGTCTCTGATGACCCAACGACAATGGCGACAAGGGGCTTGTCAACTGCTAACAAATTGACATTTGAGGAATCTATTAAAAGAGGTTTGACCGTTATTAAAGAAGTTACTCTTACTCCAGAGCAAGAAAATAAAATTTCTCAAATCACCACACGTTCCTCAAGTTCGTTTGCTGACACAAAGATTTCGGCATTATATAATGCATGGGAAAAAGCCATTTCGACACCAGAACACCAGCTTCTTAGCAATCCGAGTTCTCTCATCGAAATTCCAGAAGGAAAAGATTTCATGGATTACTGTAGCAAGAACAAAAAAGAGGCCTTTCTATTTTTTGCAAAATTGTACTTTGTGAATAAAGAGAAAACTGTGGCAAAAGAAATCTCATATAATATGTTCTGTACGTTATTCACGGAATACGCAGATATTATCGAGAAAGTTAAGCAGGAATGGAAAGAAAAGCAATATGATGAAAAAGGTGCATATATAGCCCCTTTGCCAGAAACATTCTTGAAAGAATATGTCAAGAAATTAATAGATAAACTTATATAGGATAAAACAATGAAGAAATTATTGGGTATCATATTATTGACAGTACTGGTTGTATTTAGTTCATGCAACTCTAATACAGATGCTTTTCTTACGGGAACATCACCACAACTATTTGGTATATGCCAAGTGAATACAGGTAGTGTTGTGCAAGATAAAGATTCAATAGCCTTTACTGATTTAGATATTACATGGTTCAATCCAAAAACAAGAGAAATCAAATTTAAGGAATATGATAAAATAAAATCCATCCCAATCTATGCATCAATAAGTGTAAAAAGTTCATCTGAGACACTGTTCATTATAGCAGCTAATATCAATCCCGTAGTGAATCGTGCATACGATGATTTGGTTTTATTCTGCGACAAGGATGGCAAATACTATCTCAACGATAATTATCCGAATTATTGGAATTTAGAAAAGACAAAACAAAATGCAGATAAGCGTTCTGAAGGTTGGAATAAATTTATCAATCTTCTCAGAAAAGAAGGGCGTATCAAATAATTAAAAGAGACGGAATTTTTCCGTCTCTTTTTTAAGTTATGCAGCATGAAAGTAATATGATTATGAGTTGCAAACTCACTTTCTCTAATATTTTATCATTTGTTTTTTAAACGGTCTTAGTTTATTCCATTGTACTTTGAACCATTCAATAACAGGCTGTCTATTGATATACAAAAACAGTTGGTTCGGCTTGGTAGAATCAGAAAACACCTTGATTTCAGTATTCTCCACATTGAACTTTCTTTTGTGTTCCTCAGAATAGAGCGAACCGCTAAAGTTCAAAGCCTTTCCTGTAAGAAGCACTCCGATTTGCTCAACGGTGAAGCCAATCTTCCTGCACAGGTTTTCCATTTGCAAACGTGCCTCCAACATCGGGAACCAATGCTTGGCTTTGCGGACGATGTCATTGAGCAAAGAAACTTCTGTTGCGTGCTTGCTCTTCAATTCTACGACCTCTGCTTGGTGTATCTGTTGCATCTCGCCGAGTTGTTGGCTGTGGCTGTCCTCCATTCGCTGTATTTTCTCATGGAGTTCGTCAATGTATTGCTCTCGGTCTGTCACAAGCTCACACAACTTTCGGTTGTGTTGCTCCACCTCTTTCAATTTTCCACTGCCCAAAAGAGAACCAATCTTCGACACAAGGGCGGTCTTGGCTTCCGTCTTGGCAGCCTGTAGTTTCTCTGTGTTGATTTCACTCTTGGTCTGTTTTAGCAGTCGCTCCGCTTCCTCCACATCAGATTGCAACAGTTTCATGCAGTTTTGAAGTCTCTCCGTCTCTCGCTTGATGTTGCGGTAATACTGTGCCGTGGTGGTATGCCTCGCATCCGATCCACGGACACCTCGCTTCAAGCCATACTTGCCCATGGCTTCCGCATAACTGTCGTGATAGCCAACCATCTTGTCACGGTTGAGCACATCATCGGCACACAGCCTCACGGCATTGGCTTTCTTGCGGTATGTCCGCTTGCCTTCTTCCGCTGTCTTGTTCTTCGCCTTTCTCCGCTCGCCTGTCACTATCGGAACGATGGAGGCGTGGAGGTGCGGCGTGTGCTCATCCATGTGGAGAACCACCGACACGACATTCTCCTTGCCGAATGTGTCCTGCAACCACTTCAAGCTGTCGTTGCACCAATCGTCAAGCTGACCATTGGCTGCGATGTTCATCATGTCCTCGTGCGTTCCAGACAGCACGGTTCTAATCACCCTCACCTGGTCATTGGTTATCTTGCGCTTGACGCCTGCCGTCTTGATGCGGTGGGCGATGGCTTCGTCACGACCATACACACCGCTCGGCATCTTGACAAGCTCACGGTTGAGGTGTGTTCTTGTCGGGTCGGCGTTGTCGGGTATCACCTTGCGCTCGATGTGGTCTGATTCCCTTGCGTCCGAGCTGCCCTTCGCCTTCTTGAAATCCAAACTGAAATGTCCCATAATAAACTTGTTTTTGAGTTATACAATTCCGCTTGCCGCATTGCGCCCTGCGCATGACTCACGGGGTTTCAAAAGGGGGTGCCCCTTTTGCTCAATGGGTGTTTTTAGCGGTGGTGTGCCACTGCGTCAAGAAAACGCCCTATTGAGCTATGGCTTTTCCGTTCAGAATAGCCATTGGAGCAGGAACCGCCTACATGCCCAAGGCTGCGCCTTTCCTGCGAGGTGGAACAGTCTGCTTAACAGGCTGTACTTGGTGTACTGACTGTTTGGATTTCACTCCGCACAGATAGTCGTTCAAGTCGTTGTATTCACTGTACAAGTGGGATGCGTCCCTCACATGGTAGCCGAGAGCAGTCTCGATGGCAAGTGTAGCCTTACGCCCTGCGTCATCGTTGTCGAGCAGACAACTGATGCGTTCGTAGCCATGGAGTGCATCAATAGCCTTGTCCACGTTGCTTGTGGAGTTGAGTATCACATAGTCCTGTGCGTCCAATGACGGACAAGCAGGAAACTTCTCCAAGCGTAACGAGAGAAAAGAAAGATAATCCATCATGCCCTCGAAAACATAGCAAGCGTATCTTGGCTCGCCTTGATGTCGGATATGAGTGATATCTTTGGGTGACATGCACCCCTTGAAGAATCGGTTACGCACCTCATAGCCACCCGACTTGTTCTTGAAGCCGATGGCAAAGTAGTTTTTATAGTTATGCGAGAAGTGGAGTTCCGCACATTCCTTTTGGGCAATGTGCAGATTAATCTTTCGCTCGCTCAGATAGCGCAGGAGTGCAGGATGGTTAAGTTCCCTCACTTCCAATCGCTCAAAACTCGGCTCGGTAGCTTGCTGAGTAAAAGAAAAGTCGGTCGGACGAACATGGGGAGTTTGCTTCTCCATCTTGTCCAAAAGATAAGGCAGGTTGTCGGATGCGTAAAGATAGGACACAAGGGTGATGATGTTGCCGCCCTTGCCCATGCCGAAATCGAACCAACTGTTCATCGTGGTGTTCACCTTGAAAGATGCCTCGCTCTCGTTTCTCAGCGGTGACTTGTACCAAAGGTTTGCGCCCTGCTGCTTGACAGGGCGGTGTCCCAAACTTTGCAGATAGTCTGCAATCTTGATTTGCTTTGCTTCTTGAATGTTCATGTCTTACTGTGGATTAAGTGGTGTATGTATTTCTGATGAATTGTTGAGAATCGTATGTATTGGTATGATAGTCAAATACTTATCTTCTCAAAAAACTCTCAACAAATGGTTCTTTTCAACAAAATCACTGGGCAAAAGAGAAAGAAAGGCATGAGCCGTCATGTTTTCTCTTTTCAACAGTCTCTTTCTTTTGTTGAGAGATTTGTTGAGAAAATGTTGAGCCTTAAATACTTGATATTCAATACTTCTTTCATCATATTCAACAATTCAACAAAATTATATGCTATTTAGCTTGTCCCTCGTTACAGTGTAGAACCTGCCCACACGTTTTGTTGGCGAGTAGTGACCGCTGCTATTGTAGTTGTACTCGTATGAGGTGTAGGTGAGGGCGTTCTCTGAAGGTTGCAGCTTCCAACAGTCCTGCACTATCTTTCGCACAAGGTACTTCTCCGCTTTCACGTGGTTGCATTGCAACAAGGCGATTGCGTCATTGAGGCAGAATTGCAAACTGTCGGTTTGGGTGTTCTCCATGACCTCAAGGAACAGCTCCGACATTTCCACCTCAAGTCTGTTACGGTTGCAGCGTATGATTCTCCTCAGAGCATCGGTCGCTATCTGTTCGGGGGCGAACCACATTCGGCTCTTGTGCTCTGTGGATAGCGTTCTGCCTTGCAGATGGAACAGAAAAGCGGGTATCTCCGCCTTCAGTTTCTCCAAGAAGCCGGTATCGTCAGATTGCAACGATGAAATCTTCCTCACCCAATATCGGGTCTCGCCCTCGTCAATGATGACAGGGAGTGATTCGTTGTTGGAGCACAGCACGAACTTGGCAAAGAAGGAAATCTCGTTCCTGTCCTTGCCCTTGGCTTCCACCTTGTACGAGAGGGTGGTGCTGAGGTTCTTCAACCGCTCGGAATCCTCCCTACGACTGAGCAACACCTCGTCCACGACAATCAGCAGCTTGCCAGCCCAATCGGAATTGAACTGACTGCGGAAGTCCTCGTTGGTGTTGAATGTCACGTTGTCTTGGAACAACGCTTTCAGAAAGTTCAAGAACGTGGTCTTGCCTGTGTTCCTCTCCTCTGATACGAGCAGCAGAATGGGCAACTTCTGCACAGGTCTGAGATAGAGCAGTTGCAGGTAGTCCATGCCAAGGTCATATTGCTCACCGAAGATGTGACTAACCAACTTCTTGATATTAGGGAAGTCCCCTTGCATCGGCTTATGTCCTATCGGCTCGTATAGGTTCAGGAAACCGTCTATCACCGTGCGGTGGTTCACATGTTCGGGAACAGTACAGAAGCCGTCATACTTGTGAACGTACTTGATGAACTCCTTGCCGTAGTCCTGACGCAAGGTCTCCATGTTCCAAGGGATGCGCTTTCTTACCTTTCCTCCTGTGATGGTAGGTTGGTCAACCACCTTGTACAAGGTAGTGCCAACACGGATGAACACCTCGTTTGTCGGAGATGCTGCCTGTGGTTGTTTTCTTTCCACAACCACAGGCTGATTGTTGTCGTTTGTCTTGCTCATAATCTAACTTTTGTGAGTTGATAAAATTAAAGTTGCAAAGGTAAGGGCGGAAAATCAAAATGCAAAACACAAACTTGCGCAGAATGGAGAAGTTTGCACCGACAATGTTAAAAGATTGGAAATCAAGGTGCTTGATGTTGCCAATCGGGATAAGATGAAACAAAAAATCCCGAAGAGAGGTTTCCTTGCGAACCTTTCCTCGGGATGAACAAAAATGTATTCCTGCATGTCATACGTTTTATATGTCATACGATAAGCATGTAAAACGTTTGACATCGGCAGCTCTGCATTCTTCACAGAAATGCTTGATACGACAGTGAATCAGTAAGCCAACAAGTCAATACGACAGTGAATAATCGAAGCGTCAAAAATGCGACCATTCTTAGCTGAAGACATTTGTCCCTCCGTAGATTTGCAGGACAATGGCTGTTTTCTCTTTTGCTCCGTACAACCTCTTGAAGATAGCATCACGAAGTTGCGCTGCACCATTGGAGGTTAGACGGAAGCAAATGGCAACAACCATAGGGAATCCATACAGCGTTTGCCAAACATCTTTGGAAAGTTTTTGCCTCTTTTGGACTTCCGACATCAACAACATACCTTCTTTATATATGGCTCTTATCACGGCTTTGAGCTTCGGGGTTGTGACATAAAGCATATCTACCAACTCATTTTCACTCATCCACAAGTCCTCTAGGTTGGACGGAATGGAAAGCCTTCCATTTCCGTCCACGGTGATTACAGTCCTTTTCATGCCATCCCTCCCATTGCAGGCAAATGCCCCTTGATTCGACTTTCAAAGACAGATATGTCATGGTCAAGCTTGGTGCTTGTCACCTTGGCATATATCTGTGTCGTGGTGATATTCGTGTGACCAAGAATCTTGCTCACGCTCTCTATCGGCATTCCGTACTCCAAGGCTAAAACAGCCCAACTATGACGTGAGACATGAAACGAGACACGCTTCTTGATGCCACACATTGCAGCAACTTTCTTTATGCGCTTGTTGATGCTGTCAAGGTTGCCGATATTGAACAAGTGACTTCCTTTTCTGAAAGCCTTGTATCTCCCAATAATCTGCATGGGAATGTCCATCAACTTGATTTGGAACGGAACACCTGTCTTCTGACGCTTGGAAACAATCCAAGGAGCACCGTTTATCATGCTGATGTTATCTTCCGTCAAGTTTTTGATGTCGATGAAAGATATACCTGTCCAACAGCCAAAGATAAAAAGGTCTCTCGCAAATGCCATGTTCGGGTCTTCCAACTTTATCTGTGTCATGGCGGTAAGCTCGTCCAATGTCAAGAACTCACGTTCCTTGTGGTCTGGGTCAACGTGGTACATGGCAAATGGATTTCTCGGTATCTTGCCGTTGTAGTGAGCTGCCGTTACAATATGCTTCAGTGGTATGGAGTAAATCCAAATGGAGGACTGCGCAAGTCCGACGACATTCTTCAGATACAGGCAATAGTCACGGATGAATTCCTCAGTAAGCTCGTTCATGGACATATCGCTGCGCTTGTACTGATACTTGATGAAATCGGCAACATACTTTCTTACCGTCAGATACTTGCGGTAGGTGTTCTTGGCTCTATCCTTGCCCACACGCTTGGCAAAAGCTGCGTTCTCCTTGTCAAAGGCTCTGAGCAATGTCTCGTATTCCGTGCCTATGCCTTGGTAGGCGTTTCTCACCATTTCAGCGGTAACGAACGCCTCACGGTCGGAAAGTCGTTGGTAATGCTTGGTGATTTGAGCCTTGATGTTGTCAAGCGCAAAGTTCACCTCCTTGGCTTCCTTACTCTTGCCTGTGGCTCTGTTGCCCTTGGCATCCCAAATAGCCTTGGTAACGCTCTGCTTGCAACTGAACTGTGCGATAGTTCCGTTGATTGTCACTCGTCCCATGATAGGGACAATTCCGTTTCTCTCCTTGCTTCCATTTACATAGAAGACTGTCTTGAAAGTGCATCTCATAATTCTTACTTTTTTGTTCGGTGCAAAATTAAACTATGAGAGTTGCATGGCAAAGCCAAAACCTACGCAGAATGGGGAAATATGAACCGCTACCGTTAAAAATGCTTATTAGGGCGTTTCCATTGGGTAATGATTTGAAAGCGTTTCTACTTCTCTAATCTGCTTTTTCCTCATTTCCTTGTCACTGACAACTAAAGCCAAAGACTGCCACAACCACTTGAAACTCAAAACAAATGCTCTATTTTGCTATTTTTTGCCTTTTTAGGCGTTCTTTTAATACAAAAACAGGCATTGGCGGTATGATGACCGCTTCTGGATAATACAACAAAATGACGAACGGCAACGAAAAACCATCCACCGTTAACTCCACAGGAATGAGTTATTTGCCGGAGAAAAACTTTCCGGCGTGAAAAACGCGATTTTTCGAGACAATCATTAAAACACTGGCGCACAGCGGATTAGGCAAAAACGCGTTTTCATATGGCGACAACCATGCTGCGGAAGAGGCTCTTCAGGCATGCGGAAGAGCCTTTATGGGCGTGCGATACGGGCTTTTCCGCATGACGGGAAAGGCTTTCTCACGGCACAGAGGAGACAGAAAAAGAGTGAAAAAGGTGTTTTACAGTTGAAAAATACGGAAGAAACGGAATAGAGACTGTGCCAAGACGCGCTTACGACACACCGCGACACGCTCCGGACAGACCATTTTGCGGCACGCCGTACTCTATTCCGCGCTTTTGCGATGTCAAAATATTTTACTGCCTGAACGATGACGGCTGACACCTGATGTCAGCCGTATATGAGCACCGTGGCATATGCGCTGATGCCTTCCTCACGCCCAGTGAAGCCCAGACGCTCGGTTGTTGTCGCCTTCACCGACACGTTGTCAACGTCCGTGCCTATCACCTCAGCCATACACCGGCACATGTCCGGAATGTGAGGATTGAGCTTGGGACGCTCCGCGCACACCGTGGCGTCGATGTTGCCCACCGTGTATCCTTTCTCAGCTATCAGCCCCACGGTCTTCTTCAGGAGTATCTTGCTGTCCACGTTGAGCGTCTCCTCCGCCGTGTCGGGGAAGTGATAGCCTATGTCGCGCATGTTTGCCGCACCGAGCAAAGCGTCGCACACGGCATGAATGAGCACGTCGGCGTCGCTGTGTCCGAGCAGTCCGAGTCCGTGGTCTATCTTTATTCCTCCGAGCCAGAGGTCGCGTCCGGCTACCAGCCTGTGCACATCGAAGCCGAATCCCACACGTATTTTCATGTCCTTATACTTGTTCCGTTAATATAAAATGCATGTTTCCGCCGTCCCGCTCGTCATCTTCTGAACAGGTCTTTTATTCCGTCCATGTCGAAGCTGAGCGTGAACCGCAGTGTCTGGTCGAGCGGATTGCTCTTCGCCGTGGCTATAAGATATGCGGCGTCGAGCGAGAACACGCTCATCTTGAAGCCCGCGCCGACCGTGAAATACTTACGGTTGCCCTTGTTCTCAGCCTCATGGTGATAGCCTGCACGCAGGGCGAACTGGTCGTGATACACGTATTCGCCACCCACACTCCAGTATATCTCCTGCAGCTCTTCCTTAAAACCGCCCGGCGCATCACCGAAACTCTTGAATATACCACCTATGCTGCTCACGTCGTAATAGTCGCGCTGGACACGCTCCTGATAGTCTTCAGTCGACTCACCGTCGTTCTGCTTGGGATAGGTAGGCACGAGAAGCTTGTTGGCGTCAGCCGTGATGGTGAAGCGGTTATACTCGTCCACCGGCACCATGAGCGCGGCTCCGAGGCGCATGTTGGTAGGGATGAACTCGCTGTTGTCGTCGCCTCCGAACGTTATCTTGCTACCGATGTTCGATATGTTCAGTCCGAGACCGATCTGACACTCGCGCGAGCCTATCGTGAAATAGTCCTGATAGTATGCCGCGATGTCGGCTGCGAAAGCGCTTCCGGGCGATGTGTCCTCAGTGTAGTCGTAGGTAAGGTCGGAGTAAATCCATCTCACTGCCGCCGCAATGGAGAACTTCTCGCTGAGCATTATGGAGTAAGCCACGTCGAGCGACATCTCATACGGGTTGATGGTCATGCCCGCGTCCTCACTCATGCCGCCGCCTGTGTACACCTCTCCGAGCGAGAAGTAGCGCAGCGAAGCCGACACTGCCGAGTAGTCGCCTATGCGGTAGTAGCCTGCAAGATAGGCAAGGTCCATGTCGCTTACAAGCTGCCGCAGCCATGGCGTATAGTTGAGGGCGACACCTGCCCTGGATATTGTGAAGGGATATTTTGCCGGGTTCCAGTATTGCGAAACCACGTCGGGGTCGGTCGCCACACCCGCGTCACCCATACCGGCGGCACGCGCGTCAGGAGCGATGGTCTGCGATGTGACCGACGTGTTGACAGGGTTGAACATGTTCTTCTTGTCCTGCGCCGGAGCAGCCAGCACAAGACCGAAAGACAGGCACACAGCCAGTATTCTTATCTTTGCGTTCATTCGTATGATGTTTGTCGTTAAATTAAAATATAATATGGCACTGAATTAAAAACGACGATGCGTCCTATTTATTGCCGACAATGACAAGTTTCTTTGCCTTGGAGGTCTGCGGGCTGCCGTCCGACGACATTCTCACACGGTAGAGATATACTCCCGTGCCGAGCCGGCTGCCTCCGTCGACGGTCAGGTCCCAGTCCACGGTGTAGGCACTTCCCGTGCTCACTCCGCTCTCCTCGTGTGTCCAGAGCAGGCGTCCGCTCATGTCCATCACGTCGATTGCCACGTCCAGGTTGCTTCCCGCGCGGTCGTGGCTTATTATGAATGTTGTGGAGGTGGTGGCGGGGTTGTCCGTACAGCTCACGCTGAGCAGCTGTGGGGAGAGCCCTTTCACCACGTTGAAGCGCAGACTGGTGGACGACATGTTGTTGAACACGTCCCATGCGCGGAACTCGAGCGTGTGTTCGCCTTCCTCGAGCTCGGGAATGTTGTAGTATGTCGAGCCTCGGGTGTATGTTCCGAAGTCGTAGCTGAAGTTGTCGTTGAGATTGTATGTGCGCGCCATCTCGCCGTCGATGACGAGCTGCAGGTCGTGTCCTATACCGTTGCCGGATGTGTTGATGCCGTCCTTGTCCATTATCTCGGCTACGAAGTATGGCGTGCTGTTCACCTTGCCACCGTTGACGAACGACGGCGAATTGAGATAGCAGAATATCGACGGACCCACGGAGTCGTTCTCGGCGATGTCTCCTCCTCCCACGGTGAACGCCTCGCAGCTGCCGTTGCCGATAAGTGTGCGGTCGTTGCTCACGGCATAGAGGTTGATGAGTCCGGTGCCGTCGGTATAGTTGATGTCCTTGGGCACGGCGAAGGAGAACTCGAACCGTCCGCCGGATATGCTGTCGTTGCCGCTGAAGAGCACCTTCGTGCGGTCGTAATAGGTGAACGGCTGGGCAGAAGCCTCATCCTCGTTGCGGTTGTTCCACCGGCATGTCACCAGCTCGCGGCTGTCGCGCACGGTCGCCGAGAGCACACCGCCGAACGTCGGAGCGTCCTTCACATATCCGCTCACTCTCATTATGTTGCCCGCTCCCACCGACACTGTCTTGCCGTCGGTGACGTCGGTTCCGTTTATAGAGTCTACCACAACGGTGAGCTTGGGCAGGCAAAGCGTCATGGCAGGGTCGCCCAGCAGCGAGTACTGAAGGTTGTTCACCACCTCCATGTCGCCGTTTGTCATCACACTGTTCTTCGCCAGCCGCTGCGCCTCACCGAGCGTGGTGGGTTTCCCGTCGGTCAGGGTGAGCACGTTGCGGAGGAAGTTCATGTTCATCGTCTTGTTGTGGGAAGCATACACAGTGCGCGTTGTGCCGTAGAAAGCGACGGCTCCTCCCTTCGGATTGAGCACCGCAGTCTCTCCTATTGTCTGCTTTGTTCCGTCGAAAGGCATGATGTCGCACGACGCCGTAATCCACAACGGGAGGTTGGTGTTGGTGAAACCGGCGAAGTCGGAAAGCCTCAGCACCGACTCGTGGGATATCTGGTCGGCTCGTCCGTGTCCTGCATAGTCCATGATGAGAGCGCCCGCCTGCTGCTGCTGTTTTATGGCTCTGCTTGCGTCGGGATAGGAGTTTCCGGTGGAGGAAGTCTCACGCTTGTATGCGTCCCAGAGCACTTTCTTTATGTTGAAGCCCGGATTGAGCCGCGCCACCATGTCGGCGGCGTCGTTCACGTCGGTCATGTGTATGTTGTAGTTTCCGTCATCTCCCATGAACATAAGGGTGTTCTGCCACGCTCCGGCATTCTCGTTCCCGGTGTAGCTTATCACCTTGTCCACCATCACGGCGGCATCGCTCTCTGTCGTTACGGGAAATCTTCCCACCGCCACATCGAGCTTGTCGCGGAGTAGAGGATTCTCTCCCTCACCGTCATCGAGCATGCAGAAATAGCCGTCGTCGATGTAGCAGCTCACCTCGTTGAACGAGTTCTCGCTCTCGAAGCACAGCAGGTAGTCGTCAGGATTGAGGTTGCGGCACTCCTGTGTGAGCATCCGGTTGTCCCACACACAGTCTCCGAAGAGCACCAGATACTTAGGAATGTCGTCCTCGGATGACGCCCTGTCGTAGAGCATCTTGAGGTAGTTGCGGTAGGCGCTGGCGTCGGGCGTGCCGCTCGAGAACTCGTTGTAGAGCTCGTCGGCAGGCACAATGCGCACTCTCAGTGCGTCGCGTGTCTCGTGGAACTCCTTCAGCCGTTCCGCCTGCTTCCTCAGTTTCTGCGACGTGGGGATGATTATCACCATGTCGGCGGCACCGTCCGCGTGCAGATCCTGGTTGGTTATGTTATACACATACTGCGGTACGGGGAACGACGAGGCAAGGTCGGGCGCGGCAAAAGGCTTGTCCCATGCCATCGACACGAAGTCGAGGCGCGCCGGTCCGCCCGAAACGACACTTATTCTTACAGTGTTCTGAGCCTTCGAGTTGCTTATCCTGTATGTTCCCGACTTCTCGTTGCCTTCGTCATATGCGCCGAGAGTGACATTGAGCGTGCCCACTACGGAGTCGTTGAACTCCACCTGCACACGGCACGCGCTGCCCGCCGTGACATTGACAGTGAGCGAGCCGGCGGCGGTCTCGGGGTTTCCTGCCATCTCCACCGTGTAGGGCGACGACGCTGTTATCTGACGGGTGTCGAACAGATTGCGCCCGCCCTGATACCAGGCGTAGCCGTCCGTCTCGTAAAGAGAATGATAATCGTAGGATGAGGGATAGAACGACGCGATGAAGTCTTCCTGGGATATGCGGGCGGGAGAGCCTTCGTCGTTCTGTGTTATGAAATAATATCCGTAGTCGGAATAAGGGTTGCGCGTGCGGCGGGTGCTGTTGTTCGCCTTCCACGACACCGGACCGAGAGCGTGGAACAGCAGTCTGCCTCCCACCTCACACAACGGAACCTCGCGCAGGTCGTCGTTTTCGGCAAGGTCGTCATCCGAGAGCCGTTCGTCCCTAAGGTTGCCGCCGTAGCCGTATACCTTCACTTTATTTATATCAGAAAAGCCAGCCTGACGGATGAGCGACTCACTGAGCTGGTACACCCCGGTGGAAGGCACGCGTATCTTTGCCCACCGTCCGGAGGCGAGAACCGAATGGGCGGCATAGCGCGAGGACGGGTCGGAAGCGGTGCGTGCGGCTGCTCGTCGTGCGGAAGACACCGGACGGGCTTCCTTCTTCAGCATGAAGCTGACCAGAAGACGGTAGCGTCCGTCGCGGTAAACCACCGGACAGAATTCCGTCTGGAGCGAAGGCCGCTTACGGTCGAACACTATGCGGCTGCTTATCTCAGGCATAGCGGGCGGCAGTCCGGGCACAATCTTTCTGTAAGCCTCAATGTCCCGGCGCGGCATATCGACGAATTCAGGATATGCCAAAGACACTGTGTAAACGGAATCGGAATAATTCTCAGGCAACGGGAAAGTGCTTGCAAAATGCGGAAGCACGGAGTCTGTCCTCACCTGACCTGCCGTCAGGTTGAAGAACTTCTGCGCTCCGGCATCCGAAGCATGCATGAGCAGGAGCATCAGAAAGAATATACTGTAAAACGGTCTGTTCACGCTTATCATACGCTTTAGCTTTTTCCGGCTGTCCGTAAACCGGCTTCGTCACGGTCTAACGGCACGAGAACCCGAGCACCTTGCGGTCGTCGAGCCAGCCCTCCAGTCTGTCTCCTATGGCGACAGGACCCGTTCCGGCTGGCGTTCCGGTGTATATGAGGTCGCCGGTCTTCAGTGTGAAATACTTACTTATATAAGATATGAGTTCGTCGACAGCGAATATCATATCGCCCGTACAGGCTTGCTGAACGGTGGAACCGTTTATGTCGAGCCGCAGATTTATTGCCTGTATGTCGCGGAACCTGCCTATGTCCACCCACTCGCCTATCGCCGCCGAGCCGTCAAAACCCTTTGACAGTTCCCACGGCATGCCTTTCTCGCGCAGTCTGCGCTGCATGTCGCGGGCGGTGAAGTCCACTCCCAGGGTCACGGCATCGTAGTAGCGGTGGGCGAAACGCTGCGGAATGGACTTGCCCAGACGGCATATCCGCACCACAAGCTCTGCCTCATAGTCTATCCGCCCCATGAAGTCGGGCACGAAGAACGGCTTCCTGTCCTTCAGCAAAGCGGAGTCCGCCTTTGTGAAAATCACAGGTTCCTCCGGTTTATATAACGTTCCGTCCAGCTCTTTATTGTGCCGGACATAGTTCATTCCTACAGCAAATATCTTCATTTTGGATAATTAACAAAAGACGGAGTCATAAAGAGCATATGCTCCCCATAACTCCGTCATCTATCATTTGAGCGAATTATCAGCCGTAATCTTATTCAGCAACAAGGGTGAAACGCTTGTAAGCGACAATCTTCAGGTCCTTGTCCTGCTTCTTGAGATAGTCTGCCACGCTTGTCTTGTCGCCGTCGCCGAACTGGAACTCCTGGTTTACGAGACAGCATTCCTTAAGGAATTTGGCAAGACGACCTTTGGCGATGTTCTGTATCATCTGCTCCGGCATGTTGGCAGCCTTCTGCTCCGCTGCCTCCTTCTTGATGACAAGAGCCTTGTCGGCTTCCTCTCTTGTGAGCCAGCCTTTCTTGATGTTCGACTCGATGTGGTCCTCGCTGTCAACCAGGTTAGGATTCAGACCGGCTTTCTTGAGTGCAACCTCGACAGCCTTCTCTATCTGTTCCTCCTTTGTCTTCTGCACAGCCACCTGGAACTCATTGTCCTTCACTTCCTGAGGAACAGACTCCTCATCGAGCGCAATAGGCTTCATGGCAGCCACCTGCATTGCCATCTTGTGTCCCAGCTCCGCATTTTCCTTGTTGAGCTGAACCATTGTGGCGAGAGTGTGCTTACCCATGTGGTCGTACACCTCGATGTTATCGCCCTCAAGAACATTGTATCCGTCGAGCTCCATCTTCTCGCCCGTGATGCCCGAACGCTGTGTGATGGCATCCTGAACAGCCGATCCGTCGGCAAGAGTAAGAGCCTTCACCTCGTCGAGAGTGTGCGCCTTGGCAGCGATGGCAGCGTCTAGTATGTCGCTTGTCAGCTTGATGAAGTCAGCTCCGTTAGCCACGAAGTCGGTCTCGCACTTCAATGCCACGATAGCTGCGAAGCCGTCCACCTTCTTCACGAGCACACATCCGTTGGATGTCTCACGGTCTGAACGCTTTGCGGCGATGGCGAGTCCACGCTCGCGGAGCAGGTCTTTTGCCTTGTCGAAATCGCCTTCAGCCTCTGTGAGAGCCTTCTTCACGTCAGCCAGACCGGCACCGGTCATTGCGCGAAGTTTCTTTATATCGTCAATTGAAACAGCCATATTTTATTATAGTCTTTTGATTATGAATGAATGAATGGTTTCTTATACTGTTACTCTGCAGCCGGTTCCTCAGCAGCGGGAGCCTCTGTTGCCTGAGCGGCAGCCTCTTCGGCGGGAGCGTCCTTGCGTGCCTTGCGTGCGCGCTTCGGTTTTGCGTCGGCGGCAGCCTCAGCCTGTTCTGCGGCAGCCTTCTCGTCTGCCTTCTCAGCCCTGCGCTCCTCCAGACCTTCGGCAATGGCGTTGCAGCATGCTGTAAGAACCACGTCGATGGAGTCCTTGGCGTCGTCGTTGGCAGGTATGACGAAGTCGATGTTCTTCGGATCAGAGTTTGTATCTACCATCGCGAAGACAGGAATACCCAGACGGTTTGCCTCTCTCACGGCGATATTCTCCTTCATCACGTCCACAACGAAGAGTGCGCTGGGCAGGCGTGTCAGGTCTGATATAGAGCCGAGGTTCTTCTCCAGCTTGGCGCGCTGGCGTGTTATCTGCAGCAGCTCGCGCTTCGACAGCTTGGAATAAGTACCGTCGTTCATCAGTTTGTCTATGTTGGCCATCTTCTTAACAGCCTTGCGTATTGTGGGGAAGTTGGTGAGCATGCCGCCCGGCCAGCGTTCGATGACGTAAGGCATATTTACGCTCGTTGCCTTCTCGGCAACGATTTCCTTTGCTTGTTTTTTAGTAGCGACAAACAGGATTTTCTTTCCTGACTTGGCAATCTGCTTGAGAGCGTCCGCAGCCTCGTCAATCTTGGCTACTGTCTTGTGCAGATCGATGATATGAATGCCGTTGCGCTCCATGAAGATATAGGGAGCCATAGCGGGATTCCATTTGCGACGCAGGTGACCGAAGTGGCATCCTGCTTCCAATAACTGGTCAAAGTTAGTTCTTGACATTGTTGTTTTTGTTTGTTTAAATTGTTTACTTTCCTTTTAGTTTTCTCTAACCAGCCTGTGGGTAATCCGTAATACACTACCCGAAGTCTCACAGGCTTGGATACTAAACTCATGCATCCCACGCACCGGACATCACGCCGCGACGCACTGCCATGGCGGCAGCAGACGGCACATCCGGCACAGGACGACATTAACGCTTGCTGAACTGGAAGCGGCGGCGTGCCTTCGGGCGTCCCGGCTTTTTACGCTCAACGGCGCGTGAATCGCGTGTGAGGAAGCCTTTGTCCTTGAGAGTCTTCTTGTCATCGGCATTGATTTTCACCAGCGCGCGTGCTATTGCGAGGCGCAGAGCCTGGCTCTGTCCGGTGTAACCGCCACCGTCAAGATTTGCCTTAATGTCGTATTTGCCTTCCACGTTCAGCAGTTGCAGCGGCTGCTTCACAACATACTGCAGTATGGCTGAGGGGAAATATTTCTCCAGTTCTACCTTATTTATAATGATCTTGCCTGTACCCTCTGTGAGATAAACACGGGCTACAGAAGTCTTGCGGCGACCAATTGCATTTATCATTTCCATCTTACTGTTTATTTATACTGGTTTATATCGATTGTCTTAGGCTTCTGAGCGGCCTTGTCGTGCTCATCGCCCTCAAATACATAAAGGTTATTCAACAGCTTGCGTCCGAGCGGACCTTTGGGCAGCATGCCCTTAACAGCGTGACGAATGATTCTGTCCACACCGTTGGGACGGTTGCGCAAGTCTGCCGGTGTGTTGAAACGCTGTCCGCCAGGATAACCAGTATAACGGGTATAAACCTTGTCGGTCTCCTTCTTTCCGGTGAAAACCACCTTAGAAGCATTGATGATGATTACATTGTCTCCACAGTCAACATGAGGTGTGAAGTTCGGTTTGTACTTTCCGCGGATAAGTTTTGCTACTTTAGAGCAGAGGCGGCCTACCACCTGATCAGTTGCATCAACAACAACCCACTCCTTCTTCGCAGTTTCCTTATTGGCGGAAACAGTCTTGTAACTTAAAGTGTTCATTGTTTAATTTAAATATTACTACTAAAAAACATTATAACTTTGCGCGAGCGATTCACTAACCGTGAGGTCCGGCCAAAGACCTCCACTATTAACACTCTCACGCTGGGGACTCTAAGTGTATCCCCGAAATAATCGGACTGCAAAATTACTTAATTTATTCAGCGGGAGCAAACGGGAACGGCGCGGAGAAAGTAATATTAATAAAATTTAACTGTTTTAGATATTATTAATACCGTTATCAACCTGCACCGACCGCATTACGCACATACGGGACAAGGTGAGGAGGATGACGGAACGGATTCGGAGACGCACAGGATAACGCAAACCGACATTAACAGATGTTCACGTTTGGAGATTCGGATTTAACATATCGTTTTCCGCATTCCGGCATTCCGACAGACAGCCGGCAGTGACCGGAAAGCCCGTCCGGCACCCTCCGGAGGGCGATTTTATATGAATCTCACAGCCGGAAAGGCTCTTCTGCATTGCAGAACATGCCATAGCGGTGTGCGGAAAAGGCTTTCCGGTGGTGCGATACGGGCTTTTTGAGGTCATGAAAAAGGCTTTCCGGTGGTGCGATACGGGCTTTTTGAGGTCATGAAAAAGGCTTTCCGGTGTAATGAAAAAGGCTCTTTGAGGACACGGAACGGGCTTTTCCGCAAAACGGGAAATGCCGTCCCTTAATATCAAACAGCACAAGCGGTTGTATGACAAAGAGTTACGCATTTCACAGAAAAACGCGATTTCCGGTGCAAAATTAAGTCCAAGGGCGTCGCAACCCGGTTTTTCCGCGTTTTTGGAGGATGCCGTTTAACATTCCGGACAGTGCATTTATGATTTTTTAAACAATCGTATATCATATATACAACACCTCACATGGCGTCATGACATATCATATACGATACTATTATATATAATGTGCGGCACTGTCATATATAAGGAACGGCAGCGCGCGCGAGGCACATCCGCTCCTACTTCAGCATCACTATGCGCCGCAGGATGAGGTTCTTGTATTGTCTTTTCATGTCATGCGGCAGGAACGAAGAGTCTATTATCCCGAACCATTTCGGTATGGCGCGGCTGAAGCGTTTAGCCATATTGTCTATCACCTTGGCGTCGACGCCCGACGATGTGATAGACTTTATGAAATCATCTCGCCTGAGCCTGCGCTTCTTACCGTTGAGCGTGAGAGCCAGTTCTTCAGGGTCGCCGGGCATGATGAGCGCGGTCGCCACCATGTCGTAGGCAGGAGTGAGCGTGTAGCCGGTCGTCCCGTTGTTGTAGAGCGAGAAGTTCTTCAGATGCATGTCGGCGTTGCCGGTTATCCACGAGAACACCACCACTTCCCAGAAGTTGACGAGGTCGAGCTTCGGAGCCGCCGAATACTTCTTTATAGCCTTTGCTATCTGCTCGTACGAACCCTTGTATTTATATTCGGTGAGCCTCTCCGTGAGCTGGCACATGTCCTCCATCGGCACCTTCGCGCCCGTCTCCGTGCGGTCCACGCGCCTCGTGATGTAGCACAGCTCGCCGTCGCTGAAGCGTATAAGACTGTGAGGCACCACGCTTATCCTCACAGCCTCGGCAAGGTGCATGGTGACATCCTCAAGCTCGGGCAAAGCCCTGTAGGCGTCGGTCTGCGGCTTGAGGATGAACCGTCCCCACAGACCGACGATGGTGAAGCGGTCGGGCACGTTGCGCCCTCCCTTGTCAATGTCGAGCGACAGCTTTGCCTGCACACCAGTAAGCGTGCTCTGGCTGCGCACCACCTGCCGCGCGAGGTCGCCCAACTGCGCGCGAACGTAAGGCAGAGCCGGTGCCTCGCGCACACCGAAGAACTTCCGCGCACACGCCGGATGATAGTCTTTCTGTCCTTCTTTCAGCGGCTTGTAGCAGTGAAGGCATATTCTTTCCGATTCGTTTTCCATCCCGATAACAGTTTATGAAGTCATTGTCCGTCCTGCCCGATGCGGCTTGCGGAGGCGCGACCACGGTCAGTCGTCGTCCTGTTCGGGCACCACGCTCACCGCCCCTATGCAGTCCTTGCAGCACGCCATGAGCAATGCCATGCGGTCGAGCCGGTTTATCTTCCAGCTCCTCTCCGCTATGCCGAGCAGCCAGCCTTCGGGTATGAGCCCGTCGAAGAAAGGAAACAGCACGGTGGCATGATAAGCCTCCTTCCTCAGAGTGAGCGTGAGGCTCACTGCCTCGGCACCGTCTGAGGCAAGATAAGAGCTGTCGTAGCTGAACGTGAATCCGTTCTCGTCCTCGACAAGACGTCCGGCGAGACGGTCGTAAAGATAAACGCGCGCTGTCTTCATATTCTCTTTAGCATAATGATGTACGTGTCAATGTCCTCACTCCTCACGCTTCCGGCTTCCGCCGCCAGCCTCAACCGCCCCCACCTGTCTGCCGAAGAGGCTCAGCACCTGGTTTATCTTGTCCATGCGCAAGGTCTGTTTGCCCTGTTCGAGCTCACGCACAAAACGGAGTCCCACGCCCGACTTGTCGGCAAGGTCCACCTGCGTGAGGTTGAACTTCTTTCTCATCTCTTTCACAAATGCGGCTATTTCCCTGTCTTCCATATTATACCCGTTTGGGTACAAATATAGCAATTAAACACGTATATTATACCTTTTAGGGTATAATTTTATTGAAATCATTTTATATTATACCCTTTCGGGTGTAATAAGAACACAAATCACAGACAATGACAACCGCCTTGCGCGGACGGAGACACTCCCGTACAGCACCATACAGATTGCCGTAACGGTATATAAGCAGCTGTCCTAAATTAACCTATAAATATAATTACTCATATGTTATATCCGTCTTTCTCATCATCCTATGTGCTCTTCAGGGATTCATTCCGGTGTCTCTTCGGTCGTACATTCCGCCAACCCCACTCTCCGGACTTTGAAATGCAGTTTCTGAACGGCACACAATATGACGGCAATTGATTGGGAACATCTGATTAATCATGACAAAAACGGCATTAAACGGACATTCTCCACTTCCACAGGCGCATTGTTTGGCGTATGTCAGAAAATGTTAGTACCTTTGTGGGCACACTTGGCAACGAAGCGCGCGGGATGCCCACGCCGCCGAGAAACCGTTAACATAACAATATAAAAACACAATGGGAAAAGTAATTCTTACCGGTGACCGCCCTACCGGAAAACTTCATCTGGGCCACTACATAGGTTCGCTGCGCCGCAGGGTGCTGCTTCAGAACGAAGGCAACTACGACCGCATGTTCGTCTTCATGGCTGATGTGCAGGCACTCACCGACAATGCGGAGAATCCTGAGAAGATACGCCGGAACATCATCGAGGTGGCTCTCGACTATCTGGCTGCCGGACTCGATCCGGAGAAATGCACGCTCTTCATACAGAGCCAGATACCCGAGCTTGCCGAACTTACCACATATCTGATGAACCTCATCACCGTGTCGCGCGTGCAGCGCAACCCTACGGTGAAGACAGAGATAAAGATGCGCAACTTCGAGGCTAACATTCCGCTCGGATTCTTCTGCTATCCGGTGAGCCAGGCTGCCGACATCACACTGTTCAAGGCTACCACAGTGCCGGCGGGAGAAGACCAGGAGCCGATGCTGGAGGTGACACGCGAGCTGGTGAGACGCTTCAACCAGACATATGCCGAGGTGCTCGTAGAGCCGGAGATAATGCTGCCAGAGAACGCCACGGCGCGCCGCCTGCCAGGCACCGACGGCAAGGAGAAGATGAGCAAGAGTCTGGGCAACTGCATCTATCTGAGCGACCCGGCTGACGTGGTGTGGCAGAAGGTGCGCTCGATGTACACCGATCCGGACCATCTTCGGGTGGAAGACCCGGGCAAGGTGGAGGGAAACGCGGTGTTCACATATCTTGACGCCTTCTCGACAGACGACGACTTCGCGCAGTACTGGCCCGAGTACAAGAATCTGGACGAGCTCCGCGACCACTACCGCAGGGGCGGACTGGGCGACATGAAGTGCAAGAAGTTTCTCAACACCATCATAAACAACATGCTCGAACCGATGCGCCAGCGTCGCCACGAGTATGAGAAGGACATTCCGGAGATATACAACATCCTGCGCCGGGGCACGGAGAAGGCGCGCGAGACAGCGGCACAGACAATGAGCGAGGTGCGCCATGCAATGCGCATAGACTACTTCGACGACGCCGAACTCATACGCCGTCAGGCAGAATATTTCGCCGGAGGAAAATAAGGAAACGCGGATGCGGGCGCACGGCGCGCCCATCACACATCCTCATACAGCGTCAACGCCGCAGGCACAGTGTGTCTGCGGCGTTGCTGTATTCATCCCGCCTGACCGCGCGAAGCCTTCCGCTCATGGTTCCATATCTCAACGCTGTTTATTATGTTCTGCCATAGTATGTAGCAGCCCGGTCCCACCGACGACAGCGGATTGAGGTAGGTGTAGGATATCCATATGGCGAAGGCGGTGTTCTTCTGTCCGAGTGCCTGTCCGGCATTGACGGTGCTGTCGAAGTAATGACCTATGAACCGTCCCACGGCAAACTGCATCAGGCACAGGATAAATACCACTACGGCTATCGCTATGAGGAATGTCCAGGTGGTGTCGGCATGCACTATGTTCTTCACAGTGGTGCCGCTGACAATCATAAGGGAACCGCACCACAGGTAGTAAGCCAGATCCTTCACTGAGAGTATGGCGCGGTGGAGGCGCCGCATATGGTGTTTCACGACATAGGCGAACAGCATCGGAGCCACAAGCACCGTACACACCTTATATAATATGATGAAGAACGCCTCGAAGAACGACATGTGCGCGCCCTTCTCTATGAGCGGAAGGCACAACGGTATGAGCAGAGCAGTGATGAAGTTTGACAGAAACGTGTATGCCGTCATCTGCTCTATGTCGCCTCCTATCTTCCTCACCACCACGGCGGCGGCTGACGCGCACGGTCCGATGACGCATATAAGCATAGCCTCCATGAGCACAAGACTGTCGCCGGTCATGCCGAACCCCACCACAAGAGCCGTGATAAGCACTACCGTGAGCAACTGGAACGCACTCACCCAAAGATGCCACGGCACTATGCGGAGCTTTCTGAAGTCTACCTTGCAGAAGGTTACGAAGAGCACGAGAAACATGAACACGGGCAGCATGGCGTCGAGAACGGGCGCGAAGAAGGCGGAGGCTGCGCTCAGCGAGGGGGTGAAGGCGAACGTGAGATAGAATATGGCTCCCATGGCAATGGCTATGGCGAGAGTCCAGTCTTTTATGAACCTGATGACACTCATAACGTTTTGGATTTGTCTTACAGGTGACAAAATTAGCACAAAATTATCATATTCGTCGCCCCGCAAACGCTTTTTTTGGCACACAGATTGCGTAGAATAAGATAATGGAGAGACTTGCGGAGGCGTTTGTCGGTTTTTTATCGTATCTTTGCATAAGCCGTGCTGCACTCGGGAAAGTGAAAACCTGTTTTCTTTCCGCTCGTTTGCTACGGCTTTGCATAAGTCAGGCTGGCACTCGGGAAAATAAGAGCAAGCTCTTTTCCGCTCATTGGCACTGACTTTGCATAAGCCGTGCTGCACTCGGGAAAGTGAAAACCTGTTTTCTTTCCGCTCGTTTGCTACGGTTTTGCATAATTCAGGCTGGCACTCGGGAAAACAAGAGCAAGCTCAATGTTATTATAAAACGATGGAATAATGAACATACGCAGAGCGTCTGAAAAAGACATACCACAGATAAAGAAACTGCTCGATCAGGTGAACGCCGTGCATCATGAGGGGCGTCCGGACCTGTTCCGTCTCGGGCGGAAATATGACGACGGAGAACTCAAGGACATATTACAGGACGACAGACGTCCGGTCTTTGTGGCGGCTGACAGCAGCGACACGGCTGTGGGATATGTTTTCTGCGTGCTGCAAAAACCCGGAGACAGCCATATTCTCGAACCTGTCACCACCCTGTATATAGACGACCTGTGCGTAGACAAGGACTGTCGCGGACAGCACATCGGCACGGAGCTTTACCGGCATGTGCTCGACTTCGCGCGCGAGAAAGGCTGCCACAACCTCACACTCAACGTGTGGAGCTGCAACCCGGAGGCAATGAGGTTTTACGAGCGTTGCGGACTGACACCGCAGAAGGTGTGCATGGAACAGATTATCTGACAGCCGCGACGCGGTTATTACACCCGGACAATCATCAGAAAAGGCAAAAGACAATGGACAAACAACCGGCAAAAGTGGATGTGGCGGTACTCATCCTGTTCTTCAACCGCCCCGAAAGACTCAAGGAAGTGTTCGATGAAGTGAGGAAGGCAAGACCATCGCGGCTCTTCCTCTATCAGGACGGACCGCGCGGCGGGCACGACATTGCCGGCATCGAGGCATGCCGGCGCGTGGTGGAGGACATTGACTGGGAGTGCGACGTACGCCGGATGTACCAACAGCGCAACTACGGCTGCGACCCGTCGGAGTACATATCGCAGAAATGGGCGTTCTCCATCGTCGACAAATGCATAGTGCTTGAGGACGACGATGTGCCGTCGCAGTCGTTCTTCCCGTTCTGTAAGGAGATGCTCGACCGTTATGAGCACGACGAGCGCATCACCATGATAGCAGGCTTCAACAGCGACGAGGTGACGCCGGGGGTGCCGTGCGACTACTTCTTCACGTCGGTGTTCTCCATATGGGGATGGGCTTCGTGGAGGCGGGTCGTAGACACGTGGGACGCTTCCTATGCCTTTCTTGACGACGAGTTCGCCATGAGCCAGCTCAAAGGAGTGATGCGCCAGAGACGCTATTGTGCCGACACGCTGCGCGCATGCTACGACCACCGCCCCTCTGGAAAGGAGTATTATGAGACTATCTTCTGGTCTGCCATGGTGATGAACAGCGGACTCGCCATCATGCCTACACGCAACATGATAAACAACCGGGGCGCGACCGAAGGCTCCACCCATTTCGCAGGAAGCCTCGCCACAATGCCACGGAGGCTGCGGAGACTGTTCACAATGAGACGCTTTGAGGTGGATTTCCCGCTGAGACACCCGCGTTATGTCATAGAGAATGTGGAGTACAAGGAGCGGACATACCGCACCTACGGCTACGGACATCCGTGGATAAAGGCTGGAAGGTCGGTAGAGGAGCTTCTGCTCAACCTTCGCTACGGCAACTTCGGCATCATTGCGCGCGCCGTACGACGCCGTCTGGCAAAATGGATGGGACGCGACAGCCACAAATAAGGGGCACGGCTCATCCGAGATAAATCCTTTCGTATTCTTCCTGCATATGTCTTATGCCGAACCGCGACATGGCATATGCCTTGGCTTCAGCACCGAGCGAGCGGAGGTCGGAGCGTGGTATGACTTCTCTGAACAGCCGGAGGAAAGCCTCATCATCATTGCCGCTCACCTTCAGGAGCCATGAGGGAGGCAACGTGTCGCCCAGACCAGGACAGTCGTTTGCCACGACTGGCAGACCCGCCATGCTCGCCTCGATGGACATTATGCTCAGACCTTCAAACTCGGAGGGCATGAACAGGCAGTCGAAAGATGAGAGCACGCCCGACAGGCCGTACATCGGCGGAGTAAGAGTGGCATTGCCGCACCGCGCCACGGCACGCTCCACGTCGGGCAGAAGACTGCCGTCGCCCATCACATGAAAGTGATAACGCCTGTCGCCAGCCATGCTCCCGAGCAGCCTTATAAGATGTTCCACTCCTTTCTGACGCTCCATTCTTCCGGCAAAGAGAACGTTGATGCAGCCTTCCTTTATCCCTGCATACGGCTTTTGGGCAACAGGCTGCACACCATTATATATAATAGGAAGAGTCTGTCCGTAGGCTTTCGCGTAGCACGACTGCACCGACGGCGATATAGCCACGTTGCTCGCGGCGCGCTGAAAGAACCGTTCCATGTGTCTGCCGAGCCTTTCCTGACCCGTCCAGAGGCGCGTGTTGTGCACCGTCCGCACTATGCGGCAGCGGCGAGTCCATGGAAAGAGGAGGCGGAAAAAGCGTATACACATGTCCGGAGTCTCCGTGTGCACGTGTACGACATCGGGTCGCCAGCACATGTATACGGGCAGGAACCACAGCGGAAAGCACAGTGCTGCGATGCGTTCGAAAAGAAAGTGGAAGCGTATGTCGGGCATGTGCGCGCGGTGGAAGCGTATGCCCGAGCGGTTGAGACCGCCGATGAACTCACGTGTGAAAGGCGTAGAGGCGCGCATCACCTCCACCATGTGATATTCCGTTCCTGCCGTATGGGATGACGCTATGTTTGCCGCCACCTTCTCGGCACCGCCCAAATCGAAGTGGGTCACTATGTGGAAGATACGCACGGGACGCTTTCTTCCGTCATGCTTTCCGGTGTCTGTCATTGCATTATGGTTTTTCTTATTGTCCAAATGTTGCGCTAAGTGAAATATTCTTGTAAATCAGAAAGTTATCCTCAATCAAAAAGAGAATAGGTAATGGTTTGGAAACCACCGAACTTCACCATTCTGCTCATCTTCAATAAGTCAATCAACTGGGACAAAGGTACGAAATAAATTTGAGAATGTTCCATAAAAACACTTTTTAAACGATAGATGTATATAAACAAATTATTGCGAAATGTTAAAATACGAGCAAATGGAATATTTTTCTACATATTGTTGCTTGTATTCGGAATATTTTCCGTATATTTGTTACCAGATTAAAAAATTAAATTATGGAGATATTTCAGACATCTTTATTCCCTTCAAGGAAGGGAGAGTTTAAACCCGATGAGTTCAAAAATGCAATCCATGGTACCCCATTTTTAGAATGCGTAAAAAATGGATTAAACAATGGCTTTCGTAGAATGCGAGAAACTTTTGCAGCAGGTGATATGTCAATGCGGAATGAATCCAACTTTTTACATGAGGCTATTTTTAATAGTATAAGGACTCAGATTGATACCTATATGCCAACTTGGAATGTAAATTTTTCTACCAATAAAATTGGTTCTGAAAGGTTGTTCTTTACATTTGGGGACTATATCTTTATTCTTAAGATTACTGGGGCAAAAACTAATGACACCAAGCCGTCACGATGTATTGAATATCAAGAAGCGGATAAGCATATTATCACTTTGGAATACACCTTAGATGACATGCGGGAATCAATACAATCTGCATATTTCCAATATAAAAAGGGTAAATCGTCAACTTACATTATGTCTGTTCCATTGTATCAACCTTTTGAAATCCAAGAAGAAGCTCAATCGGAAGATATAAAAATAGAAGTGAAGAAGCCAATACTAAAGGTTTCAAAGAAAAAAGCGAAGTAAAATATGAACCCATTTAATTATGAGAAGTTAGAGATAGCTCGATTACTCAGACAAAAGACCCAAAAAGACGTTGTTAAAGATGTTGGAATATCACAATCAACTTTATCTAAAGCTGAACATGGGTTATTGGAGTTGTCTGATGATATGATGCAGAAATTGAGCCAATACTACGACATGCCTATTGAGTTTTTTTCCGAAATGTATGAGGTTCCACCTGTAGGTTATCTATATTATAGACGGAAATTGACTATAACAAACAAAATAATAGATTCTTTCATAGCGAAAGTACAAATTTTCAAGGCTATCATAGATTCTCTTATGCAATCAGTTGAACTTCCAGATTATACCCTAGACAACTATAGACCAAGCGAAGATTTATCTCCCAAAGAAATAGCGCATAAAATTCGCTTTTCTTTGAAAGTATTTCATGGACCTGTTCCTAATTTAAGTACTTTATTGGAAAATAATGGAATTGTGATAGTTCGGTTTGATTTCGGAACCGAAAAAATTGACGGTGTTTCAGCTATAACAAATGAAAATAGGAAGGTTATGTTCATTAATAGCCAAATGCCTGATGATAGAATTCGGTTTTCTATGGCTCATGAATTAGGACATATTATTATGCACATTGCAAATCCACCAAAATCAAGTGAAGAGGCTGAAAGAGAAGCGGATGAATTTGCAACAGAGTTTTTAATGCCCGAACTTGAAATACGTCCGATGTTGGAAGATTTAACAATTTCAACCTTAGCCACACTCAAAAGAAGATGGAGAGTATCCATGCATGCAATAGTGAGAAGAGCTAAAGATTTGGAAGTTATTAGTAATCAACAATATCGCAATATGCAAATTTATTTTTCAAAGAAAGGATACACTAAATCAGAACCAATACAATTGCCAATTGAGCAACCTACAATTCTGAAAGAAACATTACGATTATACAAAGATGAGCTTGGATATTCTGACCAAGATTTGATGAGCATAATGCATATAAATAAGAATGATTTTGCAGAATGGTTTGCACCACAACCTAAAATTATAAGGCTTCAACCGATTTTTAATAAGAGTATTTAGGAATAGCGTGTTCTTGGCTATATAATTCAAGAATAAAAACATAGGAGATTAAGCATATGGCAACGAATCCACCGTCTGGTGACGGACATCGTAATGGGGCAGTGAAAGGACGTTCACAGACTTTCAATCCCAAGACAGAACAATGGGTAAAACGAGATTCCGAAACAGGTCGTTTTATGGATGTTAAGAAAGATGGTACGCCATTCAAAGGCGTAAGGAAAGAAAAATGATTATTGCTTATAGCGAAGGTGGGCGAGTTATCCCCACCTTCGCTTTAATTTATACTTTTACTGCATTGGTTTTATCATCTTTTCGATGAATGCAATTTCTTCATCGGTTAGATGATATTTGATATAAAGTTGTTGGTCTATTTCGGGTATTGTTCCACTCCAATTAATATCACCATTTATGGTAAAATCTTGAATCGGAACAAATGCAAAACATTCCTTTGTCACATTTACAGAAGTTATCCCTTGCCGAAGAAAAAAACGAGCAAATTTCGTTAGAAGATACTTTTTATAATTCGTAGCTTCTTCCAATGTACAGAAGACAGCTGTATCAATGTAAGTTTCAGTATTAATTTCAGCAGGGGATAGTATTTGAGGCTCGGTTAATACCCGATATCCTTCACCCGGTTTAACACTCATTTCACCATTGCTGGGAACAAAACGACCAACAATTATCTTAAATTGGTCTATATACTCAATACCCTTAGATATGTCTGTGCGATAAACTTTCGCCCATCCTTTGCTTGTAAGTATCTTCACATCACCTTTATCACTTCCTCGAAAATATGTTCTAAATCCAAATGGATTGATTGAAAGAACAAGACTATTCAGATATGATATGGATTTTGATGTTATTTTTTCAAGGATAGAAACAGCCGCATTTGAACGAATAAGTGTATCAAATTGATTTAAGTATCGGTTTGCCGTAATATCTTTTAAGGCATTATAATTTGTTACCTTACAAGTTCCATTATAATTCGCATCCCATAAGAACGTACAAAGCCCGCCTGCAATATCAACCGTAGGAAAAAGGTCTTTGCTTAGCTCGTAGTCATGTAGTTGAGAAAGATGAGTATCAGAAATCATATCAGAACGAAATTCATCCAAACCTCTTCCACCCGCATACCAACGTGCAGGCATTATCAAACTTATATAATCAGGATGTACTCGTTTTGCAATATTCATAAAGTATTGATACACAGGAACGGCTCCTCTATCAGTGCCTCCGTCCATAACCTGATACGGTGGATTTCCTACTATCGCATTGAATTTCATATTGTCGTCATCATTAGCTTTCCAGAACGAGCGTCCCTTTGCCATCTTCTCGATGAAGTTCTGGGGTTTGTTCTTGATTTGGTTGATTAAATCCTCGAAATAACGTGTGTTTACTTTGGTTTTTCGGAAGCCTACCAGCGTCCGCTTGGTGATACTCTTTGCCATCGGTGTCTTGCACACCACGAAGATGTTCTCCGCCACCACCTTGTCCCATACCGCCTGTTGTTCCTCCAACGTGTCGGCGGAAATGGTGCTGTCTTTCAGCCGCGCCCGATAGATGCCGTAAGCCATGTAAAGCGGATACAGGCCGGACTTGGAGTTGATTTCCAATATCCGTGCATCGGAAGTGAATACCTCAGCCGTCACCTTGCCGTGGTCAATGAAACGTGGCTCGTAAAGCGTGTACTCGTATTCCTTGTCAAAGAAGTTGTAGCCACCCAGACAGTCGCCGAGGTGCATGTTCACCACGCGCCACGGCGTAAGCACGGTTTCCTTATCCGGATTGCGGAAGGTGCTGAAAATGTCCGTGATGCGTCCGATGCGTTTTTCCACACTTAGCTTGTCCGCAGCCTTGGCCATCGCACGGATGCGCTTGCCTGCCGCACGGAAGATGTCTGGGTCGTAGTATTTCTTGAAGGTGTTGAACTTCTGCTTGCTCACCCCCTTGGGCATAAACTCTTGCCACGAACGCGGGTCTATCTTCTCGGCGAAGTTGTCAATGGTGATTTCCTCGTCCTCGTTCTCCAACTCCGCACCATAGATGAGCAAAGGCATACGGATGGAAATGCCCCGGAGAATAGAAATGGCCGCCTCACGGTTTTTCGTCTTCTTTTTCAGTTCTTCCAGTCTGCGCTTCTCTTCCTCGGTAAGTTCCTTCTTGGATTTCTTCTCCAGCTTCTCCTTCTCCTCGTATTCCTCGCCCGTCAGCCCTTGGTTGTTGATGTCCACCTGATTGGTCTTGGGCATCGCCTTGGTCTGGCCGATTATCTTTTTCAGGTCGTCAAACTCCTGCAACTCCAAATCGCCCAGTTTCAACAGTTCGTCATTGTAAAGGCTGTTGTCCTCGAAGCCGTTGCGTACCACGCGCTCCACATAGACTTTCTTGAGCTGCTCCAGCATACGAGGCACATCAAACTTGTCCATCCGGGAGCCTTCAATGGAAATAACCGGACAGAAGTTGAGGAAGTCGCCCATAATCTTGCGGTCGTTCTGTGAGGTCTTTCCCGCCTTAGCGGAAATCTTGGCGGTCTCGGCAAGCACACGCAAGGTGCGGTCGGGGGCAAAGTCGAACACGTAACACTGCTCCTTCACACGCCCGTTGATGGTGGCAGGGGTCTGCACCCGGAAAATAGTCTGCATATAACTGGATGCCGCCGTATTGTATGAGCCGGACAGCATGAACACAGCCGTCCATGCAGGAACGCTTACACCCGTTGTCAAACGCCCGCAGGACAGGGTAATGGTGCGTGTCGCATCTGGGTCTTTGCCGATGGCGTTGTTCACCGCTTCCAAGGCATCGCGGCTTTCCTCGTCCTCATCGCCGTCACCAGCCACGTTGACGATGTTAAAATACTGGAATACTGGATGCCGCTGTAACAACGCACTGAGTGCCTTGGCCTCCTTTACCCCCGGAAGCATCCACAGCGTATGCCGAAAGATACCCCGGTATTCCTCGTTGGCAAAAGGATAACAGCTATCCTTGTCCTCCTTGGTCAGCAGGTTGAGGAAAGCGGGAACATCCCGTTCGTGGACAAAGCCGCCATCCTCGTTCACGCGGAAGAACTCGCGGAAATTGAACGCTACGTCCTCATCGGCGAACTCTTTGAGCAAGCGTCCGAGGTCGTAGGTATAGATGTTCATGACGGGCAGTGCTGCGTAGGGATTCGGGTCGCCCTGATGTACCCTGTCCCATTCCTGTTTGGCGCGTTGCTCCATCACGTAGTCCCAGGTGTATATCTCGTCCTCCTTGAAATCGTCCAGTAGGTTGAACGGTGTTCCTGACAAGCGCAGGACTTTTGTATCGTCCTTGACCAGTTCCGCCATCACCGCCTTGCCCAGTTCCGTCTGTGTGCCCTCGTGCGCCTCGTCCACGATAATCAAGTCCCAAGGCGTGGCGAACACTTCATTGTTCTTATCGAAGTTGCCGCCCACCAGTTCCGAGCCGCGTAAGTCCTGCATAGAAGCGAAATAAACGTAATGCAGACCGTTAGCCTTTGTCCGCCGTTCAAGGCTCTCGTGACTGTCCCCGTTGTTCTTCGAGCCGTAGGCAAAATCACTCCGGTCATAAAATATCTTGCCGAAGTCCTCGAACCATCCGCTGTCCACCACGGGACGGTGGGTCAGAATGAGTGTCCGCCGGAAATCCATGTCCTTGACCACCTGCAAGGCGGACAGGGTCTTGCCGAAACGCATCTTGGCATTCCACAGCATCTGATTGCTTTTCTTGAACTGCCGCTTGGTCTTGTCGATGGCTTCCCGCTGCTCGGGACGGAAGATGATTGGGCTTCGCCCGTATGCCACCTCTCCCGGCAAAAGGGATTCCTTGCCCTCCTTGACGGCTGCGATGGCACGTTTCACAACATCCAAGTTGGTGATGAACCATTCGTTGGCTCCGTTCACCTTGTCAAACACTTTCTTCTTTACGCCGGAACGCTCCAATACGACATGGACTTCCTTGTCGTTGAATGAACGCAAGCCTCCCCGGTTGTAGAGAGCCAACTCGGTGTAAAGCAACTCATAGCGGATGCCTGCCGTCTGCGTGTATTGGTTGATGCGTTTCCTTGCCGCCTCGTTCAAGGGCTTGCTGTTCGGTGCCAGCCCGATGACGTTCCCGTCGTCACAGGTGGCCTCGCCTATTTTCAGACAGCCCTCGTGTTCGGCATCGTTGATGCGGAACACATATATCAGCTTCAGTTTCAGGGAAGAGAAGTATTTCATAGGCATTCATTTTAGGAGGTCGATATATTTGATTCGCTTGCCTTTGCGTCCGGTCTGAGGATCTTTGGCCCGCCAGTCCTTGATAAGGCAATACGTCCCGTTGTGCTTGAATATGTTATCCGTTCTGCATCCCTCGCAAGGAGTGACAATTTCCTTGCTTTCACCGAAAAGGGACACTTCCGTGTGTACCTTGTCCTTGCAACTCCCGGGGACAACGCCTTTCAGCCCGTCCATCTGCCACACGTTCCACGAGATAATATAGGCGATGTAATTGATGGATTTTTGCAAAGGGTTCTTGCCGAATTTGGCACGGTAATACTCGATGAAAGAATAGAGCATGGACTCACGGGCGATGAGCAGGCTGTCACCCTGCCATTCGTAAGCGTATGTACTCTTGTAGGCTTCCTGTGCAGCTTCCAGCCACAGGCCGGAAGTGTCTGTATTCTCGCTGACGACCCGCAGTTTCCGGTCAAGCAGGCCTATACGCTCGACGATGGGAATGACAGCCCCAGTGGTGGTATCATAGCGGCTGACTATATAGGGAGCTTCGCCACAGGTGATTTCAAGACGGGTGTCACGCACATAGTCTTTCCATGTTTTTCCTTCGGGAAAAGTTATCTTGTCAGAATTCGTTGTCCATCCGTACGTGCCATCCTCTGACGTGTATTCCGTGTTGAACACGTCTTTCCTGCCGAACCACGCTTCATCAATGAGGTTGTTCTGCGCGTTGCACACCCATGAAGGGGTGAACACCTCCGCCATGTCCCGTACACGCGCCGACTGGGTGTCCCTGTGCTTCAGGATGCGTGGCATGATGACCTGTCCGTTTTCGCCCGTAATAAGCCCCGGCAATATCGGGTCATGGTAGCCATACCCTTCGCCGAGGTGTTCATAATCGGAAGTTGCCCAGAAGATATTGCACACGGCATCGCCCCTGCTCGTCGTATGGTCTTTGAGCAGGGTCGCCAACAGTTCCGGAGAAGCCCGGAGGATGTCGTTCTCCAATATGTCCGCTATGTCTGGCATGTCTGATACGCTTGGGGCAAAGCGTATCTCCTGACGGGAGATACACTATCGGGTGCAAATTTACACATTTTTGCGAAAAATGAGCAGTTTGCACCCGGCTAAAATACACTTGACAAGCATAAAAGCAGCCAAAAATAGCCTTTGTTTTACAAGCCAACAGGAAACAATCTGATTATCAGCCTTTATTCTCTCCCGTCAGAAGCACCGCCATTGTTTTCAAACAATCCCTGCCTATAAGTCTTTTAGGATGATAGAGTTCGCCTTGTCTATCACCGAACCGTCCAAGGAGGCGAGATAGATACGTGTGGTTTCTTCCGAATCATGTCCCATACCTTCGCTGATGACTGAAATAGGTATGTTCTTGCTTTTGGCAATACTTGCCCATGAATGCCGGCTCACATACATGGTAAGCGGTGTCGTTATTCCGCACAGCCGGGCGATTTCCTTCAGATACTTGTTGATACGGAACATCGTGCTCTTGTATTGGCTGCGCAAATTGATGGATGGAAGCTTGAGGATGGGAAGCAGATAATCCTCGGAACAGCCTGCCGCATATTGGGCGACAATCGCTTCCATGCAGCTTTCCCATTTGATGTGCAATTGCTGCCCCGTCTTATGCCTGCGGTAACTCAATATCCCGTTCTTCAGGTCGGACTTCTTGAGGTACGCCATGTCAATGAACGACATACCACGGGTGTAAAACGAAAAGAGGAACATGTCCCTCGCCAGTTCCCAATGCGGTTTCCCGCTCAGGTTAAGTTCCTTAATGTGCTTGATGTCTTTGAAATGGATGGCACGTTTTGGGGTCTTGTCCATTCCGGTATAGACATGCTTGAATGGATGCTTTTGCACGGTCAGCCCTTTTTCCACGGCACGGTTGTAGGCGGCACGGAGGATACGCATATAAAATGATATAGTGTTCAAAGACACGCTTTTCATCTTCAACCAAGCCTCGTATTCCATCATCAGGTCCGCATCCATATCATCTAACTGCACATCCTTGTTGCGTCTGAAACGCATGAAACTGGATAATGCCGCCGAATAGGTTTCTGATGTCCGTTCCCTGTTTAACCGCCTTAACTGAGCGATGACCGATTCCATGAAGCTGTAGAAGGACTGCAATTCAGATATTTCACGGAAACGGCTTATGATGGCATCTGTGGAGCAACTATCTTTACAAGACAACTCTTTGATAACGGATTCCAACCTCCCCACATCCCGGTTCACTTGCTGGACAATCAACCGAAGGTGATGCTTCCTTTCTGCCGGAAGCATGGTGGGTATGTCAATCATTGACAACTTCCCGTTCCATTCGCTTTCAAATATCCGGTAGTCCGTCCTGATGTGTCGGACCACGCGGTTGTGGATCACTTGATAATAAATGCTGCCCTCCTTGCCGTCTATGGAAGAAGGACGGAATTTTGCTTTTACTGATGCCATCCACGTTACTTTTTGTTATTGGTAATTTGTTCCACTTTCAACTTCTCCTGCATCAGGCTGTCGGAAACAGCCTTCAAATCCCTGTCATAATCGTCAGCCTCTTGGCGCAACCACTCTATGGTTTCCTCGTCACGCCGGATGTCAAACACATCGTTCAGCCAAAGGATAGTCTTTGCATCGCAACCTCCCCATGAACGAATAATCCGGAACTTCAGCGCATCGTCCGCATACTGACATCTGGACTGCCAAAGTTCGATGTTGCCCCAGATGGATAGACCGCAAACGACACCCATGACGACCAAAAAGGAAAACACCTTGCTTGACTTGATGTCGAAGCTGTGGCGGTGGATATGTTCCTGCGGTTCGTTCACCTGTCCGTTAGCACTTCGAGTAAACGATTCTTTCAAATCACGCAACAGATTCAGAATCCGGTTTGACGTGTAGACTTCCGCCTCTCCGAATTTGGTCAGTATGGCTTTAGTCTGTTCCCGGTTTTCTCTGGCAGAAGTATTCAGCAATTCCTTTATGGGAGCCAAATCCATTGCCGGAGGCTGTCCGTCTGACTGGTTGTTGCTTACTTTCGGAGTATTCTCCAACTTGCTGTTTATACTCTTTAAGGCACTTTTGATGTCCTCAAAGAGCGCATACACTTCGTTATTATCCATGTTTATAAACTGATTTTACGTTGTTTCTTTTTCTTACGTTTTAACTGTTTCTCAAAATAGTTCTCATCTGCCTGACCGTTTGTAGCATTCGGCATGAGCAAGCCTATGGAACCACTGTACAAATCATCGTTGCCCATCACTTCAGATTGCAGTGTCGGCTGTTCGGAAACCTGATTGCCCGTCATTATCCTTTGCTGTTCCTCCTGCCTGTTGGCGTTCATAGCCTCGTCTATCTTGGAATAGCTGAACCGCCTGTCAATCTTGGAGCCGCTGAACGAATAGCCGTTCTTGGAGAATATGACACCCTGTACCTCGTTCGACTTGCCTTTGTACTTGAACTGCATTTTCACTCCTTGTTTTTCCAGATTAACGGCTAACTGCCGCCAGTTACCGTATCTTGAAACTTCCGATTTAAGGAGAAAATAAAGTTCATATTTAGTCTTGTCCGGTTCTTTCAGCCGATGCAGTTTCACCTTTTCCTTGCCTTCGGATACGTACAGACCGTACTTCCGTGTCAGTTCCTTGCAGATACGTGTGCTACGTATCCGCTCGTTCTGGTCGCTGATTGTCCTGCCGTCATTAGCGATGCGGTTGAATGCGATATGCACGTGCGGATGCTCCTTATCAAAGTGGCGCACGACAAGAACCTGTGTGTCCTTTATACTCATTCTCTCCAAGTATTCCAATGCAATTCCTGCCATTGTCCGATCGGTAAGGCGGTGTTCGTCCTCTCTGGAGAATGCCAGTGCAATATGTCCGACAGGCTTCGTCACTCTCGGATTCATCCCTGACTGCGCCTCAAAACTCATGACTATCGTGTCCTTATCTTCGGAAAACAAGCCGTCACTAACAAGGATTTCGGCATCCTTTTCCTTGTCAAGAATGTAGTTCACCACCCCCCTGAAATTACTACCCTTGACGATTTTGGCTATCATAGGAAGATAAGGTTCAGAAGTTCCTCGATACGTGCCACGAGCACGCGGCACTCCACTCTCACCGTGACGAAGCCTGCGGCATTCGCCTTGTGCGCAATCTGGTTCAGATTGTTTGCCATACCGCACAGCTTGCGGACATAATTCGTGTGTTCTGGCGTGAGCCGTTCCTTCACATGGCAGCTTCTCATACACTCGCGCAGGAATTCCCCGGCAGATATGCCTGCGCTCCGAGCCTTGCCTTTCAGGGTGTAGTAGTCCGATGTCGCCATCTTCACCGTGAGACGGTATTTCAGCTTGTCTGCCGCCTCCTTCTTGGGGCGACCGCCCTTCTTTCTTCTATTAATTTTTTGTTTTTGTTCCATCTGTAAGATTCAAATTCTAATGTCTATAATGTTGATACTGATTAGACCAACGGGATGCGGCTTCCACGAGTTTTTGAGAGTGGGAGCAGGCGGTTTCGGTATGCCCGAAACACAAACTTGCTCCCCTCAAAACTCCGTTGGATTGGTTCAGAGTAACTCCGAATAACATCCCGTAAACCTGCTCCTTAATTCTCAGAGTTTACGCCATGCCTCGATGTCCTCCCCGTAGGTGGCAAGGTGGTGGCGGGCGATGTTCTCCATCAGTCCCGACACGCTCATCCTGCGACTGCCGAACAGGCTGACGATGCGGTCGAGGGCATCGCGTGTGTCGCGGCTGAGGAACACGGGCTTCCGGTCTTCGATGGACGGTACCGGGAGGAACATTGCCTTGTATTCCTCCAGCGATGCCCTGCGTTGCTTGCCGCTGACACGGTGTATCACCTGCGGGCTTCCATCCGTATTTTCCTGCACGGTTTCACCTGTTTGTTCATTCATGTTCTCATCCGTACCTGTCTGTACATCCTCGTACTCCTGTGCCGGCATACCGGCGGACTTCTGTTCTTCCACTTCCGGCTTGGTTCCCAAAAAGATTTTCAACTCTTCATCCATCGTCTGGTTGCTTACGTTCTTTCTCATACTTGTTTGAATTAAATGTTTAACAATAGTGGTCGTAGTGCGCACATTTGACCGATTATCGGCAGCAAAGGAAATGGATATAATGCAGGAAGTCAAATACTTGGATTGGCTGTGGCAACAATGTGGCATTTTGCATTTTTCATGTATGATTAGTGGTGGATGATTCACCGATTTGCCACGGAGGTAAAGAATAGCCGTTTAATATTTAAGGGCTTAATCTGACCGGATAAGACGAAAATAAAAATGTTTTCAGGGGGCTTGATTGGAGAATCATCTTGCATACATGGTATCCGAAATGCGCCACAGGCTACCGTACCAGCGTCAAATGCTGCCACAATGATGCGGGTTGGTTGGAATCTGCCGAAGTTGGCTTTTCTTTGTACAGTCGGCAACCGGAAGGGTTGTTGCGGAATATAGAATTAAGCCAATCCCTACCACTTGCAGCCACAAGCTGCCAGTCAGTAATAAAGCCATTGTCCGATGTTGGTATTGGCTTTACTTTGCAGACAAACAGGATTACCAACAATAAAAACAGTATATGCAATGAATGAATTTGTGATTATCTCGAAAGACGTGTTTGAAGAAATGGTCGGGAAGTTCAACCGCTTCTCCGACCGGGTGAATGAAATCCTCGGCAAGAGGGAGGAAGGACGGCTCAGCCGCTGGATGGACAATCAGGATGTCTGCCAGCAGCTGCGTATCAGTCCGAGAACCTTGCAGACGCTTCGTGACAACGGAACGCTGGCTTACTCCCAAATTGGACATAAGATTTTCTACAAGCCGGAGGATGTGCTGCGTATCGTACGGCTTGTAGAGGACAGACGAAAGGATGCCGCCTATCGGGGAAAGACCATCTGAATATAATTGAATTTATTGTACCACTAAATCCACTGTAATAAATGAACAAAACGATTATGACTAACGATGAATGGGCTGTCGGCTTCATGGAGCAATTGGATTCCATGCTCAACGGCATTGAAAGCATGAACGAAAAAAGCAAGGCTTCATTCGGTAATGAACGCTTCCTGACGGACAAGGAAGTGTCGGCATGGCTCAAAGTGAGCCGACGTACCTTGCAGGATTATCGTAACAACGGGATGGTGTCCTATTACCAGTTGGGTGGTAAGATTCTCTACAAGGAATCTGACATCGAAAAGCTGGTGATGGGCGGGTATCGGAATGCTTACCGAACGGAAACATAATTTTGTAAAGTGTGAAAGGAACAGAAGCCGATGGAGACAGGTAAATTACCCGGCCATCGGCTTCTTGCATTATTATCATTATAGGTACAAACAACACTAACATTTGTATCGCGGATTGGCTTCGGACAGTGAAAAGAACAAATGAATGGGCTTTTCCTGATTGGGCGCATACAGCCTTTCCATAATGAACATTCTGAAAACCATACATTCCCTGCTGCGTAGTCTGAATGCAAGAGCTATGACGATTTCAAGGCTGTACACCATGTAACGTGTCCCGTCTTCCTGTCTGATGTAGCACATGGTTGTTTCTTCCAACAGTTCATGATTCTTATAAATATCACGGATAGCCTTGCGGATGTCACAGCAGAATACCATAAACAGGTCTGACATTTCCTGCTGTGTCATCCAAACAGGATCGGTCGGTATCGTGACCATTCCTATTTCACTAATTGTAATGATTCCTCGTTCCATGTTTGTATTATTTTTCATTTGTCAGAATTTCGTTTACATTCCTTTTTCCAGCCGCTGTAATTGCCACATTTGAATACACGTGAGGGCATTCCGTCATCAGGCAAGGAGAACTTGCCTTTGGTCGTTTCGGACAATACAGCCAAATCCCGGCTTACTTTCTGGTTGGTGATTTCCGCATAGATTTGGGTCGTCCGAATGGAGGAATGTCCCATCATCTTGCTGATGCTCTCTATCGGAACACCGTTGTTCAGACAAATCAGTGTTGCGAAGGAGTGTCGGCTTTGATAGTAGGTAAGGTGGCATTCCAAGCCGCATTGTTCGGCAATCATTTTCAGGCTACGGTTGAGGTTTCCGGTAATTGGCACATAAAACAGCTTACCGTCTTTTCCTTCTCCGCGATACTTTTCAATGATGCGCAGGGGGATATCTAACAACTTGATATGACACTCCGCTTTGGTTTTCTGTCGGGCAATGTGAATCCACTTGCTGCCATCCTCTTTCGTGATGATGTTGTCCTCTGTCAGGTTAGCCAAGTCAGCCCTCCCGATACCCGTAAAAGTCGAAAAGACGAAAAGGTCTCTCGTATGGCAAAGCCTGTATGTAGGCAGTTTAGCATTCAACAGCTTTTCAAACTGCTCGCCCGTCAGGTAGCGGTGGTTCACCGGGACTTTCTCAATCTTATGTCCTGCAAACGGGTCGCGTTTGAGGATATGCTTCTTCAGGGCGAGCCGAGTCATCTTGTGCAGCAGAATGAGATAGTCGTTGTATGCCGACACTTTCAATTTAAGTACGGTGGAAAGATAGAATGTGAAGTCTGTCATAAAGCGCATGGTCAGCGAACGCAATGGCATGTCCTCCATGTCATACTTGTACTTCATAAAATTGTGGATATGCTTGCGTGTGGTCAGGTATCGGATATAACTGTGCCTTGTCCTGTCAATGCCCACACGTTTGGCGTATTCCTCATTATGTTCGTCCATCAATGCGAGAAGGGTTTCTTTTACCTGCGACTTACCAGTTACGGCATTCTTGATGATTTCAGCCGACACGAAGCCATAGCTGTCCACATTTTCCTTATAGGCGATACGGGCTTTGGCTTCCAATGCGGACAAGGTATCGTTCAATCTGAACAACTCCTTTTTCTTCTCGCCTGCAAGGTTTTCCTTGCGTCCGTCCATAATTGCCTTGCCTGCATCGGCATCCCAATATACAGGTTCAATTTCCAATCCTGTGGAATACTGACTCACCTTGCCGTCAAGGGTAATACGTCCCATAATGGGGCATTTGCCGTTTTTCTTTACCTTTTGTCGGTTGATGTAAAACAATAGTTTGAACGTACTTCGCATGACTTATCCCTCCATCATTTGTTTAACAATAGCCCTTTGTTTCCAACTTGGATTGACCCTGCGCCGGGTGTTATCCTTGCGTATTGTGGAAGGGGCTGCATCAATCCCGAACAGGGAGAACTTGTCGCCAATGGCATCATTCAGCCTGTCCACGTCACGGTCAATCTTGTCCTGCGTGACTTTCGCGTACCGTTGTGTAGTCTTGATATGTTTGTGTCCCATGATTTTACTTACCGTTTCGATAGGAATACCCTGTGAAAGACATATTATGCTGCCGAATGTATGTCTGGCTTGATGAAATGAAATCGGACGGTTGATACCGCACATCACAGCCATTTTCTTCAGATGAATGTTCATGCTCTCCTTCGTAAGCATAGGCAGCAGCCTGCCTGCGGCATCCATGCCCTTGTATTTTTCCAATATGGCGAGCGGTATTTCCATCAGCCTTATACATTCGGGTGTACCTGTTTTCTGACGCTCGGTGTGAATCCACAAACTTCCGTCCTCGGCTTTTACGAGGTTCTTCTCCGTCAATGCCCTCATGTCGCAGTAACAGATGCCCGTCCAGCATGAGAACAGGAACATGTCCCTTGTGAAGTTACGGTTGGGCGTGTCGTAAGTCATGTTGGCAAACTTACCCAGTTCCTCTTCCGTAAGGTACATCTGCTTGAACTCCGGCTTTTGTGGTCTGTAACCTTTGAACGGGCTGAACGGAATAATGCCACGGAACACGGCAAGCATCATCACGCTTTTCAGGCGGTTTACATGTCCGAGTATGGTCTTGGGCATGAAACGCTTGACGGTGCGCATATACATATCGAAATCCTCGATGAAATTCTCATCCATCTGCTTGACGGGCATGTCTGAAAGACGGTACTTGTCTTTCAGAAACGTGGCGAGATGGCGGTAAGTATTCGTGTAATGGTAATAGCTGGTTGCGGAACGGTTCACGCCCACACGTAAAGCATATTCCTCATTATGCTCAGTAAACAGTTTCATGATGGTGTCCTGTGCTTCCGCCAGCCCTTGATAAGCGTTCTTCACTTCCTCTGCCGAAACGACTTCTTTAATATCCTTCAGTTCGTTGAACCGTTGTCGGAGTAGAAGCAACGTGCGTTCAATCTCACGGTTTGCCATAACCGTCATTTTACTCTTGCCCGTACACCGTTGTGCCGTGGCATTCCACAACTTGGCATTTACCTTGAATTTGCAGGAAAACTGTGCGATGGAGTTCTGTTTTCCCTTGACGGCTATTCTACCCATGAGGGGAGACAGCCCGTTCTTGTCCTGTCCGCTGCGTTTGATATAAAGCAGCACTTTCATTTCTGTCTTCATTGCCATAACTTTTTGGTTGCAATATTAGTGATACATTGCCGACCGACAGAATTGGAAATGGTGCAGAACGGTGCAAACGGAACGGACACTGCTAAATCTGCGGATTTGAAGCCATTACCACTCGTATAATGCTTGTTTACAAGCATTAGGAATGCTGTTTTTCAGGCTTTAAGCTGGTAGCAGGACAGGTAATGACTTGGTAGCGGAAACCTTGCATTATCCTGCCTTTCCTTGCTGTTTGGCTGTAATGGCAAACAACCGCAAAACCGTTGTTTTACAACGCGTTCCGTTTGATTTTCTTTATTCCCATCTCCCTTGCTTTGATGCTTCTTTCTTGTTTTACAGTCTTATTCCTTATACGAGATAACCGGTTATCAGCCAGCCGTTGTAACACCACAGCCAGATGGTGAGAAGCAGCGTGAGCGCACGCGCGAAACGGCTTGTCCGCGTGCCGGCGTTCCTAAGGACGTAAGCCGCCGCTATGGGTATGACAAACGCCCAGTGGGCAGTCATGATGTACACTTCGTTTATACCGAACCCGAAGACTATATGCATCGTCATGTCGAAGGCGAACCACGACAGGACGAGACGCAGCAGCCGAGAGTGTCTGCCGTACCATATTCCGGCGGCGAAGAGCAGCACTATGAGAGCCTCTACGACGTAGCTTGCCGCCCAACGGTAGCTTACGAACACCGGGCGGGTCTGCTGCACGTCCTCAAGAAGATGGCTCCGGTGGAGTTGGAGAGACTCTCCGAAGAGATTCTCTGTTATAGAACGCATGCGAGGAGTGGTTATGTCGCTCCACTCAAGCAACGGTATGTCCTCCGTCATTGCCTTTCCGTTCTGCTTCCTTACCCACTCGTCGTGCGCCTTGAACTTGTCTCCGAAGTTCGGATTCTTCTGTTTCAGATGGTCCTCTATCTTCTTTATGTTCTCCGACTGCGGCTTGATGATAGCCTGCTGCTGCCAGTAGAACAGCCCGGCGAAGAGCAGCAGGGGGACAACGAACGCCGTGACATACCGCCACGAGAACGCCTTGCGGCCGTTGGTGAACAGAAGTGCCAGTCCCGTCTTCACTCCGTTGGAGAGCGTCATGCCCGCCGAGAGGAAGAAAAGCGTGCCTGCGAGCAACGGCGACATGGGCTTGCGCTCCTTCATTCTGGTGCCTGCTATATATATGGTAGCCACAAGAAGGAACATGGAAATGCCGAAATGGTCGGGCACCATGGTGGCTATGAGCACATGAGCGAAACCGTAGAGCATAGCCGTAAGCAGCATGGCGTCGCGCCGCGACACACCAGCCAGCCCGTTGAGTATGCGCAACATGAACACGGAGGCATATGTTGCGCAGAACACATTGAGCGAGGCGATGAAGAAAACGGCGAAGTTGAAGCCCGTCACTTCCATGAGCCAACTGTTCAGCCAGTACAGAGGCAGGAGCAGGGCGATGTATAGCGGATGCCGCAAAGTGGAATAATGGACACGCAGGCACGACACCGCTATGCACGAGAACACGTCATATCCCGACATGTTGAGGTGGTTGTAGAATATCGTCCAGAACCCTCCGTGGGCTCCGATGGTGAACCGGTCGAACCTGCTGTATATCAAAAGACCGTTGAACAGAATGAATACCATCATCGAAACGAGCGCGAACAGCCGTTCCTCTTTTCTTATCTTGAATATTGTTTTCATCTTCGTAAAGTCGTTGTTTCATTATTCCCGTCAGCCGGTTTCATGCCTTCAGGCAGCCGGTTTCATGCTTTCTGGCAGCCGGTTTCATACTTTCAGGCAGCCGATAATGCGTTTTCTCACAACAGATAAGACGCGATGAGCGTGATGTTGTAGCCCAGAAGGAAACATGTGAGCAGGAACACCGTCACACCGGCGGCACGTCTCACACGTCTGCCGGAGACTGTAAGGATGTACGCAGTGGCTATAGGAATGGCGTATATCCAGTGTGCCGACATGATGTAAACCTCGTTTATGCCAAACCCGAGACCCATGTGCAACGCCATGTCGAGCATGAAACAAGACATGACAAGCCACATGAAGCGCGACCGGCGACCGAACCACACACCGGCGGCAAACAGGAACAGTATGACAGCCTCTATGACATAGTTAAGCGGCGAAGAGTAATGCACTATCATGGGACGCTTCCTGAACTCGTCCATAAGCAGGTAGTCCTTGTGCAGCTGAATGGATTCGCCGAAGAGGTTTTCCACAGCCGACATTGTGCGAGAGGTGGATATGTCGGTCCATCTCATGAACTCACCGTTGCTGATGGGCTTTCCCTGCCTCACCTTTTTAGGCTTCGCGGTTTTCTTCGGAGCCTGTCTTGCGGTGTCGGAAACGGCGTTTGAGGCACGCGCGGAGGCAGTGTCGCCGCCCGTGGAAGCCTTTACGACGGCAGATCCGTTCTTTTCCGATGTCATGGCAAGTGCTTTCCGCTCATTCTGAAGCCTCGTTTCCTTCTGCCGCTGTTCCGCTTCCTTCTTCGCCTTCAGCCTGGCTTTAGCCTCGTTGCGCGCCATATCGCGCGGCCATACTATATGGTCATACTCCAGCCGGCTGCACGTCCAGAGCAGCGCCGAAGGCAATATGACAGCGGCAAGTATGTATGAAGGACGGAAGAAACGGCGTCCGTTGACAAACAGCGCGGACATGAACGTCTTCAGACCGTTGTTGAGCGACGTTCCGGCAGTGAGCATAAAGAGCGCTATTGTGTGCCATGCCGTCATGCGTCTGCCGTCTTTCATCCACTGCCCCGACAGGTGAAGCGTGAGCAGGAGGAGCATCATCGAGATGATGAAATGGTCGGGCACCATGGACGAAAGCATCACGAAGGCGAACGAGAAGCAGAACACCGTCATGAGTGTGGCGTGGTTTCCGTCCAGTCCGACGATGTCGCGCATTATGCGGCGGAGGAATATCATGGCGTAGAAACCGAAGAAAATCTGTATCGCCGCCACGATGAATATGGCGCAGTTGATGCCGGTCAGCCTCATCAGGAGCTGGTTTATAAGATACGGAACATACATGTAGAACGCCAGAAGAGGATGTCGGTAGACATTATATCCGGCAGTCCAGTCGCTCACCACGGAATAAGTGATGGGGTCGAAACCCGATATCTGGAAGTTGCGGATGAACAACTGCCAGTAGTATTTAGTCAGAGGAGTGAACCGGTCGAAGTATTTTATGATGACAAGAGAGTTCATCGCAACGAGCATAAGCATCATTACCGCCGCGAAAAGACGCTCCTCGCGCCGCAGTCCGAATATGCGTGAGGCAGCCTTTATGAGTCTGTTGTCTTTCAGTTTCATCTTTTTGATGTTGCTTCAGAATTGTCATGACAGTCCGTCAGGCACATTATGCCGCCGCGTCATGGTTGTTATTATCCTATTCTATATTCTTTCTTACAGCATGTCCGCCTTTTCCCCGCTCCACATCATGGCTTTTCATTTCATTAATGAAAAACCATACGGGCAACGGACTCACGGACACCCGGTCAGCGCAGGCTATTTTCCGAACGGCTGGTAGTGGTGTTCGTCCGCATAGCCGAAGAGTTCCCTGTCGCCCCGGCTGTCACCATAGGCTATGACATAGAGCCGGTCGCGCCCTGTAAGAACCTCTTCCAACCGTCTCACCTTTTCCTTTCCGTAACAGTTGGGCGTGGCGAAACGTCCGGTGACGAGCCCTCCGGCCACCTCCGCCTGCGTTGATATGACGCGCACCTTTCCTGTCCCGAAGCGTGCGTCGAAGAACGGCTCGACCCATCTGCCGATGCTTGCCGTCACCACATACACCCTCTCTCCCTTTTCCAGAGCATTGCCTATGCAGCTCATGGCGGCATGCCTGAGTATGCCGTCGCGCTTCCGGGCGAAATCGGCACACAACCTGTCGAACTCCTCCACAGGCATTCCTCCGAACAGATGTGCGAAGAGTCTTTCCTTCACACTGCCTCCTGAGACGAGCCGCAGCTTCATCATCACAAGCAGCGGACTATAGCGCAGCAGTGCCCCGATGAGCGCGCGACTGCCTTTCGCGTGCCTTATGAAGGCGATGAGCGAGTCGGCGCGCGTTATAGTGCCGTCGAAGTCGAATACGTGTACTGTCTCTTTTCCATTCATCATTCAATATTCCCTCACGTCTGTACAGTGTCTACAGATAAATCATCACAAGGAAAGCGAGTCCCCACGCTATAAGGACAAACTGCGAGAAGCGGTCGTGCATTATCACCTTCGTAGGGTCGCCGCTCCTCTTGTCGACCACCGTTATCTGTATATACCGCAGAAGTCCCAGCAGCACGAACACCGACGTGAGATACAGGTTCTCCGTTCCGAACTGCCTTGCCACCTCCGGCGACACGGTGTACATGATGTAGCACACAAGCGTAACGGACGCCGTGATGGTGACAGCCTGATTGATGAAGGTCAGGTTATAGCGTGTGGTGTTCTTCCGCGGAGCCTCTCCCGTCTCGTTCATGCGTATCACGTCGTCGCGCCTCTTTGCGAAAGAGAGGAACAGCGTGAGCAGGAACGTCATGAGAACAATCCATTTGCTCAGCACAATCTCGCCCACTATGCCTCCCGCAAGGATACGCAGCACGAACCCGAAGGCGATGATGCACACGTCGATGATGGCATACTGTTTCAGCCGCGAGCAGTAAGCGAGGTTCATCACATAATAGAACAGCAGCACAGCCATCGCCGAAGGCATCAGCGGCGCAGGCAGGAAGAGCGCGGTGCCGACGCTCAGCACGAACATCACAGCCATTATCCTGTATGCCGTCCCCACCGAAACCTTTCCGGCGGCTATGGGTCTGTGGCATTTCTCAGGATGGTTGCGGTCGTCGTCGGCGTCCACTATGTCGTTGTAGCAGTAGATGGACGAAGCCGTGAATCCGAACGCCACGAACATTATGAGAGTGTTGACGAACACGCCGGTGTTGAACAGTTCGCTGCTGAAGAACATAGGAATAAAGACAAACAGGTTCTTTATCCATTGCTGCGGACGTATGAGTTTCAGTATATCTTTCATATATATAAATAGGTGTATTCATTGTTCACGTGTGCTGTCCGCCCTTTGCCGGAGTAAGCATGCGCACCACCGGCGACACCATGCGCTGCAGCAGCCATGCCGCCGGAACGGTTATCGCCGTGGTGAGAAGGAATGTCTGCCAGTAGCCCAAGTGCATATGGTGTATGTGTACAAGCACGAAGTTGCTGTGTATGAGATAGCATTCCAGACTCAGCGCGCCCACCGTGCGCAGCGCGGCGTTCATCCATCCGGGCGTGCGGCGCAGCATCCTGACGAGCAGCAGCACCGTGGTGAAGGTGAGCGGGATGTATATCATACGCTCGACGAACAGCGGGAACCTGCCGTGCAGCTCCTGTTCGAGATACAGACACGTGCCGAACGTCATGCCGAACGTCACGAGCAGCAGCGGCATGGAGCCTTTCTGAAGGCACCGCCGTTCCATTACGAGCTGTCCGGCGTTGATGCCGAGGAAGAAAACCGGCACCCTGCTCCAGAATATCTCTATGTGACCGACAGCCGAGTGAAGCGGTCCCACCCACTGCACCGCCACACACCACACCACCATCAGCACCGGCAGCCAGCGGTATACCGGCAGTCTGGAGACGAGCCACATGTAGGGCGGTGCGGCGATATAGAGAGCCATGATTGCCGGGATGTACCAGAACGTCAGTTCGTCGTGTTCCCAGAATCCGAGGTTCAAGGTCACGTCGCCTATCAGGTCGCCCAGGCTGCTGCTGTAGCGACCGCTTCCGAGGAAGTCGGGAACATAGAAAAGGCATGCCATGACGAGCCATGCGGGGAAAATGCGCGCGAACCTTCTGGCGTAGAAGAGCCTCGTGTCCGGATGGCGCGTCCATGCGAACCACAGTCCCACTCCGCTGAGGAAGAGAAACATGTCCACCCCCACATTGCCGCAACGGTGCAGTCCGTAGAACGGGTCATCGCGTCTCACCCACACGTGGAACAGTATGATGAAGAGCATAGCCAGTCCCATCAGCTCGCCCCTGAAGCGGCTTATGTCTGCAAGAGGAATGCCCCCTCCGTCCTTTCCGGCTGTCTTTAATCCGCCGTTCTTGCCTGTGTTCATATTCAGGATATATCTTTAAGCCGCACGCCGTAGACGGTGTGTCAGCCTTTCTTCATTTTGTTTATTATAAGCCTTGTAGCCCATGCCAGAGCCACGCAGGCAATGATGTAGAGCAGAAGTCCGGCATAGACGTCGCCGCGGCGGCTTATGCCGATGAATATCTTGCGCGCCACGGGATGTATCACGAAAAGTGCGGCGGAGAGCTTGCCCAGATGCGAGAGCTTTATACAGAGATAGACGGGCATGAGCTTCACCGTACCCACGGCGGCAAGACACACATACAGCGGTGCCCACAGCCACAAGTGGAAATTCATTCCGCAGAGTATCACACTCAAATAAGACAGAAACGTGATCAATGCCCATATCCGACGCGGCATATGAACGCAGTATCTGGCATAGAGAAGTCCGGCGCAGAAAGGCAGCATACTGCCTATGAAGTTGTATCGCAGACGGTTGAGCGTCTCCCCCTGAGGGTCGCATACCACCTGCAAACCCCAGCACACGACAACCACCGCCACCGCCGACAGCCATCCTCCGCGCCTCAGCAGCAGTATGTAAACGGCATAGACCTGCAGCATAAGACCGAAAAACCAGTACGGACCGGGCCATATCACCTTGTCGGGAGAGGGCATAAGGTTGTTGAGCATGAGCAGCTGTCCGATGATGTCGGGCACGGCATAGCGGTGCGCGCCCGGCGTTATGGCGTCGACCATGATGAATATGGCGAAGCCCACAATCATCATGTCGAACAGCTTGCGGAAGTGTGTCCGCATGAACGTCATCCTGTCCGGCACGGGCACATGCGGCGTGTGCTCATATTTAGCCACCAGTCCGTAGGCACTGAGAAAGAGGAACACCGGCACGCCGTAGTGTCCGAAGAACGACAGCAGGTGCACAGGCAGGTTGATGTCGGGCTCGAGCAGTGCCCGCATCAGTGCCATGCTGCGGTCTTTGTCGAACGTATATTCATTCTCCTTCACGGCGAATCCCAGCCAGTGGCAGTAGTTGTGGAGCACTATGCCCGCAATAGCCATTGCCCTGAGAGTCGAGCACTCGGTGCGCGAAAGCAGTTGGTTGTTGTTTATTTTAAGCATATCCTGTGTGGTGTTATGTATCGGCATGCGGGCTGTGCGCTGTATGCGGCGGCGCGCCATGCCTGTCTTCTCATATTCCCTCAAGCCTGTCGTAGTCGGTGACTCCCTTCAGCAGCCTCGGGCGGGTCTCGTCGTAGTCGGGCGACAGCAGGTCGTAGCGCGGCTCGTAGCATGGCGCCGAGATGCCTGCGAGCCCCATGAGCAGATGCGGCAGGGCGTCGGTCATGAACCGTCTGTCGCGTGCCGCCCTCATTGCCCTGAGCACTTCCGGACGCCTGCGCGCGTATCTTGACGAGCACCATATCCAGAACGGGATGTCGAACTCGGCGTGCGCGAGCCGCGCGTCTATCTCAGCCGAGTGCATGCGGCAGAAGAAGTGCATGTCGCCCTCGTAGCATTCCTCGCCGTGGTCGGGCATGTATATCACCACCGCGTCGTCGTTGCGGAAGCGGTCTACAATCCTGTCCACCACGGAGTCGTTGTATAGCACTGCGTTGTCATAGTCGGAAAGGATGCGTCTCTCCCTTGCGTTGAGGTTGGGCTTGAGCTCCTTGTAGTCGTCGCCCTTGAACAGTTTGCGGTCTTTAGGACTGCGCTGGCGGTAGCTCACGTGCTGTCCTATGAGATGGAAAATCACCAGGTTGTGGTCTCCTCCCTGCCCTTTCAGCCTGTCGTAGTCGTCGAGCAGACCCTCGTCATAGGTGTGCAGGCGGTCGTTGCGCGTGTCAAACTGCGCCTCACTGAGCGTAGGGTTGTTGAGGAAGAAGCCGCCGCTGAAGTCGTATACCGCCTCATGCGCCTTCGGCAGAAACTGGTTTGTGAGGAACGTCACGTGGTATCCTGCCTTGCGGAACACCTCTGTGAAGAGCGGATAGTCGCACCACTCGCCCTTCTGCCCCTCCACGCGCGTGGAGAAAACACTCTTGAACACGAAGCTCGTGAGGTTGTGGGGCGACACCACATCGGTGAACTTCACGAGGCGTCCCTGCCTCTCGAGCCTCTGCTGACGGGGCGTCGTGGGCATGGGATAGCCGTACATCGCCGAGTGGTGGCGGCTGTAGCTCTCGCCGATAATGAGCACAATGGTGGGGCTGCTGTACGAGCAGCTGTCCACCCTGACGTCGTTTATGCCTGCTATGAGCCTGTCTATCTGCTTTGCCGCGAGCGAGTTGGCATACACGCTGAACACAAGCCGGTAGGCTGGAAGATATAGCTGGGCGTGGTCTTTCTCCGTGAGCGTGTGCTCCACCTCGCCTATGTTGGTGCCGCTCATGAGCTTCCATGTAGCCTGTTTGTTGTCCGCCGACACGACGGTAGCCCACACCACCATTATCACGACGGCAAGTCCGGCGGCAGCCCTTACGTAAGCCTCCGACGCGAACGCGGCTATCCTCCTGCCCGCCTCGCGCAGGCGTTGCTCCGTGCGGTGCGGGATGATGTGGGGGAACTTCAGGCGCAGGGCAGTGAGCACATGCAGGATGATGAGCGCGAGCACCCATCCCACGCTGCTTGTGATGACTCCCGGCGACACGCACGAGCGCAGAAACTCGCCCGCCTCGCGCGTGTCGGTCTCGCCGACGAGCATGAGCATCGAGGGCGTGAGCGTGGACTGGAACTTCACAAAGCAGTATACGTCGACGAGCGACGTGGTGTAAAGTGCCACATAGAGCAGTCCTCTCGCCCACCGCCTTACGGCAAGCGGCAGCAGCGCGAGCACTATGCACAGGGCGTAAGTGTCGAGCAGCAGTTCGAGATAAAGATTGTCGTAAACCTTGGCACCCTTACTGTCGGGCAACACCGCCCACGAACTTACGCATCCGAGCGCGTACATGAAAAAGAAGAACGAGGCGTTGGCGCCTATCGGCTTTACGGCAAGCGTGAGCGCATCGCACAGTGCTTTCACAACTTTCTGCATGTTATGGAATTTTTGGCAAAGTTACATCAAAATCGTGAAATACGGAAATAAACTCCTCACTGACGCGCACCGGCGATGATGCTGTCGAGCTGCCGGCGCGTGTCCTCCGCTCCGGTGAACACTATTCCGTGCATTCCCAGCCTGCGCGCCGTCTCCACATTCGCCTCCTTGTCGTCGATGAAGACTGTCTGCTCCGGCTTCAGCGAATAGCGGTCGAGCAGTATGCGGTATATCTGAGGCTCGGGTTTCACCTCCTTCTCTATGCCCGACACCACGGTGCCTTCAAGGAGCGAGAGGAAGTCGAACCGCTCGAAAGCCACGTGTATGTTCTCAGCCGACCAGTTGGTGAGACCGTACAGCCGGTAGCCTTCGTCCTTCAGACTGCGCAGCAACGCCACGCTCTCCGGCTTCTCTCCCCGTAGCATCTCTCCCCAATGCACCGGAAACATCTCTATAGCCTCCCTGAACTCGGGATGAAGGGCAGTGAGCTGTGCCACGCCCTCGGCGTAGCTGCGTCCCCGGTCGTTCTCAAGATTCCACTCGTCGGTGCATATGTTTGCGAGGAAATACTCCATACGGCTGTCGTCGTTGAAGTATCCGCGATAGTAGTAGCGGCTGTTCCAGTCGACGAGCACGCCTCCGAAGTCGAATACGATGTTCTTTATCTGTGACATGTCTGTATGTAAATGGTTTTGTGATTATGTCGCCTGCATATTGCAGAAGCGTTATTATGTTGCAAATATATAAATTCAACGGCATTACAGCAAATTGTCACCGCGCTTTTTGGCGTGACACCGTCGCACGACAGGAAAAACGGTGCGGAATACATGAAAACGCGGTTTCGCATTGACTGTTTTTAAATAAAACAGGCTGCACTCGGCAATTTGAAAGCATGCTTTCATTGCACTCACTGGCACTGTCTTTAAATAAAACAGGCTGCACTCGGCAATTTGAAAGCATGCTTTCATTGCACTCACTGGCACTGTTTTTAAATAAAACAGGCTGCACTCGGCAATTTGAAAGCATGCTTTCATTGCACTCACTGGCACTGTTTTTGAATAAAACATGCTGCGACAGGCAATTTGAGAGCAAGATATCATTACGTTCGTTGGCACTGTTTTTGAATAAAACAGGCTGGGACAGGCAATTTGAGAGCAAGATATCATTGAGTCCGTTGGTATTTTTTTTTGACAAAAGAAAACGGCGAAAGAGATTTCGGATAACGCTGAAAAGTGTATCGCACAGCCTCATCCGTTCCTCCATTTCACGGTTTTACTGTTACAGAAAGCCCGTTTTGCGGCAGACGTGTCACCGGAAAGGCTCACCGACAGCTCCGAAAAGGCTTTTCCGCACCGTCAAAATGCCTTTTCCGTACTGCGAAACGGGCTTTCCCGCAGGACGGAAAAGCCTTTCCTGCAATGTTGAAAAGGCTTTTATAAATGGTAAGAATGTGTATGTCATTGGTTTACAATATATTATCCGAATCGCAAAATACTGCGCCAAATGCGTCCGGACAGACGCCCAGCCGCAAATAAACGGTTCTCGCGGAGTTGAGGTTGGACAAATATACGGGTTCGTTGGTATTGCGCACAGAGAACATGTATACCCGTCTCATACCGCAGCCTGCCAAAAGTAGAGACGCAAGATTTTGCGTCTCACGAGGAGACGATAGCAACACACGCATGCAACAATGCATTGACGGCAAAGGACTTACCTCATTGTGAGACGCAAGATTTTGCGTCTCTACTTTGGGCAGGCAACCGTAGTGAGCCTGAGGCATTCACCTTATATTACAATGGCGGCAGCCTTGTAGAGACGCAAGATTTTGCGTCTCACGAGAAGGTAAGTGCAATATATATTGACAGGAATGTGCTGATAGACATTGAGTTTGTTGCTCGGGAGACGCAAGATTTTGCGTCTCTACTTTTTACAGGCATCATAATGAACCCGAGACTTTCACCTTACATTACAATGGCGGCAGCCTTGTAGAGACGCAAAATCTTGCGTCTCACGATTAGGTCAGTCCAATTTTTATTGACGGGAATATGCTGATAGACATTGAGTTTGTTGCTCGGGAGACGCAAGATTTTGCGTCTCTACTTTTTACAGGCATCATAATGAACCTGTGACTTTCACCTTATATTATAATTGCGGCAGTCCTGTGGAGACGCAAAATCTTGCGTCTCCCGTTGAGTCCACAGCAACACAGGCACACAAAAAACGCTCTCCACAGCTATTGCAGCCGCGGAAAGCGTCGGACGTATGATATTCTTATTTAGTCTGAAGGTTATTTTATGAACAGCAGCTCACGGTATTTCGGCAAGGTCCACAGCTCGTCCGACACGATGAGCTCGAGCTTGTCGATGTGGCGGCGTATGAACTCGAGCTTCGGAGCCACGGTGTCGTGATAGGCGATAGCCTTCTCGCGGCAGCTCTCTATCCTGTTCGCCACCTTGCGCGCCTCTACGAGTTCCTCAACGCCGGTCTCTATTATCTGCGTGCGCTGTGCTATTTCCTCTATTATCTTCTTGTTTCTCGACGTCAGCTCATCAGCCTTGTTGGCAGGGAATATGTCGTACATGCTCTGCACGTTCTTTGCCAGCTGACTCTGATAGTGCGTACATACGGGTATGATATGGTTCATCGTGAGGTCTCCCATCACCCTTGCCTCAATCTGGATGCGCTTGGTGTAGGTCTCCCACTTCACCTCGTTGCGTGCCATCAGCTCCTTGCGGTTCATCACGTTGAGCTTCTCGAACATGCCGATGCTTTCCTCGTCGAGGTAGCGGTCGAACACCACGGGGCATGAAGTCTCGCAGTCGAGTCCCCTGCTTTCGGCTTCCCTCTTCCACTCGTCGCAGTATCCGTTGCCCTCGAATATTATCGGCTTGCATGTCTTCACGTCGTCTCTGATCACGTCTATGATGGCACTCATCTTGTCCTCTCCCCCCGCTATGAGCGCGTCCACGCGCTGCTTGAAGCTGTTGAGAGCCTCAGCCACAGCCGAGTTGAGCACAATCATCGCACTGGCACAGTTTGCCTCAGAGCCCACAGCGCGGAATTCGAAGCGGTTGCCGGTGAACGCGAATGGCGACGTACGGTTGCGGTCGGTGTTGTCGATGAGCAGTTCGGGTATCTCAGGTATGTCGAGCTTCAGTCCCTGTTTGCCCGCCACGTTGAGCAGTGTCTCCTTGTCGGCGTTCTCGATGTGTTCGAGCAGTTGGCTGAGCTGGTGTCCGAGGAACGACGAGATGATGGCAGGCGGTGCCTCGTTGGCTCCCAGACGGTGGGCGTTTGTGGCACTCATGATGCTTGCCTTGAGCAGTCCGTTGTGGCGGTAGACAGCCATGAGCGTCTCCACGATGAACACCAGGAAGCGCAGGTTGTCCTCTGGCGTCTTTCCCGGAGCGTGGAGCAGTATGCCCGTGTCGGTGGTGAGGCTCCAGTTGTTGTGCTTTCCCGAGCCGTTGATGCCCGCATACGGCTTCTCGTGGAGCAACACCCTGAAGCTGTGCCGGCGCGCAACCTTCTTCATGAGAGACATGAGCAGCATGTTATGGTCTACCGCAAGGTTGCACTCCTCGTATATCGGAGCAAGCTCAAACTGGTTTGGCGCCACCTCGTTGTGGCGGGTCTTGCACGGAATGCCAAGCTCAAGAGCCTGCACTTCGAGGTCTTTCATGAAAGCCTGGACACGTTCCGGAATGGTTCCGAAGTAGTGGTCGTCCATCTGCTGGTTCTTTGCGGAGTCGTGACCCATGAGCGTGCGTCCGGTAAGCAGCAGGTCGGGACGTGCGGAATAAAGACCTTCGTCCACGAGGAAATACTCCTGTTCCCATCCCAGATTGCATGAAACCTTGCGCACGTCGGGATAGAAATACTGGCAGACAGCCTGTGCCGCCGTGCCCACGGCATGGAGAGCGCGCAGCAGCGGAGCCTTGTAGTCGAGTGCCTCTCCTGTGTATGATATGAAGATAGTGGGAATACAGAGCGTGTCATCGATGATGAATACGGGCGAGGTGGGGTCCCATGCCGAGTAGCCGCGTGCCTCGAAGGTGTTGCGTATGCCCCCGCTCGGGAACGAGCTTGCGTCAGGTTCCTGCTGCATAAGCAGTTTGCCGGAGAACTCCTCTATCATTCCGCCCTTGCCGTCGTGCTCGATGAAGGCGTCGTGTTTCTCCGCCGTGCCTTCCGTGAGAGGCTGGAACCAGTGGGTGTAGTGCGTCACTCCGTTCTCCACAGCCCATTGCTTCATGCCCTTGGCTACCGCATCGGCAATGGAACGGTCGAGCCTTGTGCCGTTGTCCATTACGTCGATGAGCTGTTCATAAACGTCGCACGGAAGATACTTATACATCTTGGCGCGGTTGAACACGTATTTTCCGAAATACTCCGACGGGCGTTCGGCGGGTGTGACTGTTTCCTGTGGTTTCTTCTTGAAAGCCTCTGCCACAACCTCAAATCTTAAGTTTGCCATTGTTTTAAGAATGTTATTTTTGGGTTTTACTGTTGCTATTGCTCCGCATGTGCTGTGTCAGCATTCTATCAGTTTACATGTATTGCGGTGCAAAGTTAAGTTTTTTTTGTCAAAAACCGTGCAAGCGAGTGCAATAAGAGTTTACTCTTTTATTGCCGAGTGAAGCCGGTTTTATCCAAAAACCGTGCAAGCGAGTGCAATAAGAGTTTACTCTTTTATTGCCGAGAGAAGCCGGTTTTATCCAAAAACCGTGCAAGCGAGTGCAATAAGAGTTTACTCTTTTATTGCCGAGAGAAGCCGGTTTTATTTAAAAACCGTGCAAGCGAGTGCAATAAGAGTTCACTCTTTTATTGCCGAGAGAAGCCGGTTTTATCCAAAAACCGTGCAAGCGAGTGCAATAAGAGTTTACACTTTTATTGCCGAGTGCAGCATGATGATGTATCCGTACCGCAATGCCGGACACACTCTTACACTTAAAAAACGACATGGCAGGCATGCCTCCCGCTGCGTAAGGAGGCTTGCCTGCCATGTCGTGACGAGGCGGCGGTCAGTTGCCTGCCCATGCGGTGATGCGCTCCATTGCCTCGTGGCAGTCCTCGCTGTTGCCGAACGCCGTGAGCCGCACGTAGCCCTCGCCGCTCGGTCCGAACCCCGCTCCGGGCGTACACACCACTCCTGTGGCGTAGAGCATCTGTTCGAAGAACTTCCGGCTGGGCGTTCCTCCTGGCGTCTTCATCCATATGTAAGGAGCGTTTCTGCCTCCGTATACCTCCAGCCCCGCACCTTTGAGCGCGTTGAGCATATATGCCGCGTTGTCCATGTAATAGGCTATGGTCTGCCTTATCTGCTTCTTGCCCTCCGGACTGTATATGGCTTCGGCAGCCCTCTGGCTGATATAGCTCGTCCCGTTGAACTTGGTGCTCTGCCGTCTGCTCCACAGCCGGTTGAGCTCTATGCGCCTCTTGTTGTCGAGAGTGGCTGCGGTGACTTCCTTGGGAATTACCGTATATCCGCATCGCACGCCTGTAAAACCGGCTGTCTTCGAGTAGCTGCGGAACTCTATAGCCACCTTCCGCGCACCCTTTATCTCGTAGATGGAGTGCGGGATGTCGTCGTCCTGGATGTATGCCTCGTACGCCGCGTCGAAGAGCAGCAGCGTGTCGTTCTCCAGAGCATAGTCCACCCAGCGGCGCAGCTCGCTCTTTGAGAGCACCGTTCCCGTAGGGTTGTTGGGATAGCAGAGGTATATCATGTCCACACGGTGGTCGGGTATCTGCGGTATGAAGTTGTTCTCAGCCGTGCAAGGCATGTAGTTCACGTTGCTCCAGCGTCCGTCCGAGAGTGTTCCGGCGCGTCCGCACATCACGTTGGAGTCTATATACACGGGATAGATGGGGTCGGTCACACCTATGCTGTTGTCCCATCTCACAATCTCCCCGATGTTTCCGGTGTCGCTCTTGGCGCCGTCGTTCACGAATATCTCGTCCAAATCGGGGCGCACTCCGCGCGGGATGAAGTCGTTCTTCACTATCGCCTCACGCAGGAAATCGTATCCGTGCTCAGGACCGTAACCCCTGAACGTGGCGGCAGAAGCCATCTCGTCGACAGCCCGGTGCATGGCTTCCGTCACGGCGGGGCACAGCGGACGGGTCACGTCGCCTATGCCCAGGCTTATCACTCTCACCTTAGGGTGTGACAGACGGAAGGCATTCACCTTCTTTGCTATGTCCTCAAAGAGATAGTTGTCGGACAGTTTCAGATAATGCTCGTTTACTAATGCCATATGCGTATGATGTTTCTTGTTTGCGGAAATGACTATATGAAGACCTCGCCTTCGAACACAAACTCGGCTCCTCCGGTGAGCCACACGTGGTTGTCTGCCTCGTCCCAGAACACGTTGAGCTCGCCTCCGTCCATCACGATGGTGCTCCTGCGTCCGGCGCGGCATGTGAAAGCGGCAGCCACGGCAGTGGCGCAGGCTCCTGTGCCGCATGCCATGGTGATGCCGCTTCCTCTCTCCCAAACTCTTGTTCTTATCTTGTCTTTGTCTGTGATCTGCGCGAACTCGATGTTGCAACGCTGCGGAAAAGCCGCGTCATGCTCCAGAATGCTCCCGTAGCGGGCTACGTCGGTGTGGAGGATGTCGTCGGTGAATATGACGAAATGGGGATTGCCCATCGACACGAACGTGCCGCTGAACGTCCGGAATGCCGCCGACAGACGTCCGCACGAGGCGTCGTCATACTGTGCGGGGCATGTCATGGCGGGCTCAAGCATATCCACCGTCACGCTCTCCGTACATCCGTCGGCGCCGAGATGCAGCCTGAGGGTCTTCACACCCGACAGAGTGGCGAGCCGTATAGTGGTCTTCTGTGTCAGATTCTTGTCGTGCACATATTTCCCTATACACCTTGAGGCATTGCCGCACATCATCGCCTCCGAACCGTCGGCGTTGAAAATGCGCATCGTGAAGTCAGCGTCTGTGGTGTCGGAGGGTCTGCCTATGAGCACAAGTCCGTCCGCTCCGATGCCGGTGTGGCGGTCGCTGAGCGCTACGGCTGCCTTTTCGGGCTCAGGAACATCGTATAGCGATGTGTCTACATAAATATAGTCGTTGCCTGCGCCGTGCATTTTTGTGAACCTGACAAGATTTTTCATTTTGTCCGCTTTTATACTTGTTTCATGTCTTTTTATAACGTCCAATTGCAAAAATAAGACAAATTGAGATAATATTGAGTCATTATCGCATAAAATAATTGCATCATCCATGACGAAATTACGGTTTACCCGTATTATAGAACAAAATGTTTCATATTATAACCAAAATTGTCGTATTATATTAAAATATGACACTCACATCACAAAAAAGTTACGGCTTGTTCCCGCATATGCGTTTTTACCGGAACAGACAATGCGGGACCACCCCACTGAGGATGCGCGTATTTCATATAAAATGTTCCTTATTGTTAAACTATAATAAAAATTCGGACTTGCTGTATATAACAGACTGTCTTATGCGTATATAAATACGTAAGGGAAACAACACAACAGACAGAACTTAACACAAATAATAATCGGGAAGATGAAAACAAGGTTGGGCATTCTGGTGATGGTGTTCATCATCAGCTCTACAATCACGGCGCAGACCAATGCCGTGTCTTTCAAACTGAAAGGCGAACTGCTCGACTCTCTGACAAAAGACGGAGAGGCGTACGCCACGGTGACGGTGGCGAAGAAAGAGGCTCCTTCCGAGCCTGTGGCAAAGCATGTGACAGACAAGAACGGACGTTTCATGATAAGCGTCAAAGGTGAGGGCGACTTCACGGCAACGCTATCATCGTTGGGCAGACAGCCCGTGGTGAGGGAGTTCAAGGCTCCTGCCGACGGTAAGACGGTGGACCTCGGGACAATGTATGTGCACGATGCGGCAAACGAACTGAAAGGCGTTGAGGTGGTGGTACAGAAGCCGCTGGTGAAGTCGGACATAGACAAGATAGAGTATAACATATCGGACGACCCTGACTCAAAGTCGAACACGATGCTTGAGATGCTGCGTAAGGTGCCGCTCGTGACGGTTGACGGCGACGAGACAATTAAGGTGAACGGCAGCAGCTCGTTCAAGGTGTATGTGAACGGACGCCCGAACAACATGATGAGCAACAACCCGAAGGAGGTGCTGAAAAGCCTTCCGGCAAACAGCGTGAAGCGAGTTGAGGTGATAACAAACCCCGGACCGAAATACGACGCCGAGGGTGTGGGAGGCATACTCAATATCATCACCGAGGGCAGCGGGCTTACGGGATACACCGCAACGATGTCCGCCAACGTGGACAACAGAGGACAGGGAGCCGGACTTTTCGGCACTGTGAAGAGCGGAAAGCTTACTGTCAGCGTGAACTACAACTATAACGGCAGAAACCGCACACCACGTTCCAAGAGCTGGGGAAGCCGGAAGAGCATCGGGGAAATAGACGAGAACTCGTCTGACGTGGAGAGTTACAGCTCGTCGAAAAACAAATACGACTTCCAGTACGGGTCGATGGAGGCGAGCTATGAGATAGATACGCTGCGGCTGGTGAGCATGTCCTTCGGTATGTACGGAGGCGGAAACAGGACCCGGTACACAAGTGTCACGGATGCCACATCGCCTCTTTCGGGCGAAGACATATACAGCTATACGTCGCATAACAGGTCGAAGAACAGATGGACTTCCATAAACGGAGGCATAGACTATCAGCGTCTTTTCCATGTGAAAGACCGCATGCTGACCTTCTCTTACAGGATAAACTCCAACCCGAGCAGCTCGGACGGCAACTTCTATTACACTGACATGACGGCTGACGGCACGTGGCTCGACTTCCTGCACCGCATGAACGAACAGCGCAACAAGAACGAGCAGAACACCGTGGAGAACACTTTCCAGGTGGACTTCACCACGCCCATAGACACGATACACACCGTAGAGGCTGGTCTGAAATACATTCTGCGCAACAACAAATCGGATGACGACCGCTACCAGAGGATGGCGGGAAGCGACGACGAATATGTTTTCTCCGACGAATACAGCACGCATTTCAGACACCGCAACGACATTCTGGCAGCCTACATGGGCTATGGCATCAGACTGAAAAGGTTCTCCGGACGTCTGGGACTGCGCTATGAGCACACCATACAGGACGTGAAGTATCTGCTGGGACGGGGCGACGACTTCCGCAAAGACTTCGACGATGTGGTCCCGTCGGTGAGTGTCGGCTATAAGATTACGGACATGTCGAACCTCAGACTCGGCTATAACATGCGCATATACCGTCCGGGCATATGGTCGCTCAACCCTTACATAGACGACAGCAACCCTACAAGCATCAGTCAGGGAAACCCGAATCTGGACAGCGAGAAGAGTCATTCGTTCAGCCTTTCGTACAATAACTTCACCCAGAAACTGAGCCTCAGCTTCACAACCAAGTACTCGTTCACAAACAACAGCATACAGAGTCTGACGCAATACATCAACGATACGGAGATTCCCGGACTGCATAACCCAACAGGAAAGGATGTGATGTATAGCACATACAAGAACATAGGAAAGACCAGAAGCCTCGATTTCAGCGCATACATCAACTGGAACATCACTCCCGACACACGCATTTACTCCAACCTGAACGGCGGATACAACTATCTGTCTGACGGCAACGGACTGAGCAACCACGGCTGGAACATGTTCTATTATGCGGGAGCGCAGCAGACATTCCCGCACGACTGGCGCATCGGAATAAACGTTTCGGGTCAGACACCTTATATATCTCTTCAGGGGAAAGGAAGCAGTTACTTCTTCTACGGAATGAATGTCTACAAGTCGTTCCTTGACAAACGGCTTACGGTATCGCTGTTCGCAAACGACTTCTTCAACCCTTGGAAGAGACCGACGTCCTCGCTCGAGAGCATCAACTTCGTGTCAACGAGCCGCTCGGAGTACTCTTCCATACGCTACGGAGTGAGCGTGAGCTTCCGCATAGGCAAGCTTACGGCAAGCGTGAAGAAGGCAGCCCGCACCATAAACAACGACGACGTGAAGGGCGGAGGAAACAATAATCCGCAATAAGCCGGTGTGTTCTGTCTCCGCATATGATTGTTGTAATATGCGGAGACAGAGCGTTTTAATAAATATTTTTTGTATCTTTGCACACTCAAATACACCAAGCCGTGAACCCGGCGGGTGGTGGCAGTGCGGCGGAAACGTCACTGTGCCACATCAAGTAAAACGTAACGTAACCGGATTTGAGCAAAAGACTACGCATAACAACGTCACTGTTCCTGCTTGTACTCTTCCTTGTGTTCAAGGCAGGAGCAACGTTGTTTGTACACGTTCACGTCATTGACGGAGTCAAGATTGTCCATTCCCATCCTTATTCGGGCAGCAACCACAGCCACTCATCATCTCAAATCCACTCCATAGCCTATGCCTCTGCCCAGCAGATGACAGCCCCCGGCGAAGCCGCCACGCTGCGTGTATGCCTTCATCTGCTCCATGTCTTTCTGCAGGACGACACGGTAAGCGTTCTTACGGCAGGCTGCATACATGGCGTCAAGAGCCGCGCGCCTCCTTATTTATATTAATATGTCATTACGGTATGCCGGGCATTGTCTGGCAGCACCGCCTTTTTCATCATGCCGGAAGCATTCCGCCGACGGCAGACAAACCATTTATCACACATATTAATACACAATGAGACATCATATTTTAATGCTTGCGCTGGCACTGTACAGCGCATACGGCACAGCGCGTACCGACGGAAACGGACCGGTGACGGAGGGTAACGCGGTAGCCGTACACGTAATAGAGAAAGACAGTGAGGACAATCTGCCGGGCGCAGTAGTAAAGATAAAGGAGACCGGACAGGCGGCAGTGACCGACGCGGACGGACATTGCCTGTTCCGAAACATTCCCGACGGGACATACACACTGACCGTCAGGCTTCTCGGATATGACTCACAGGAGAAGAAGGTGAGCGTGAGCCGCGACTTCGCAGCCGACGTACACTTTGTCATGACAGCCGATGTCACCGTGACCGACGAGGTTGTCGTGTCAGCCAACCGCAACGAGACGAGCCGCCGCGACGCACCTGTCGTGGTGAACGTACTTAACAACAAGCTCTTCGAAGCGGTCAACTCGTCAGACCTCGCCAAGTCTTTGAACTACCAGTCAGGGCTCCGCGTGGAGAACAACTGCCAGAACTGCGGCTTCCCTCAGGTGCGCATAAACGGTCTGGAAGGCCCTTACTCACAGATACTCATCAACAGCCGTCCTGTGGTAAGCGCTCTCTCGGGCGTCTACGGACTTGAACAGATACCGGTGAACATGATAGACCGCGTGGAGATTGTGCGCGGAGGAGGATCCGCGCTGTTCGGAGCCAACGCCGTGGGAGGCACCATCAACGTCATAACAAAGGACCCCGTGAACAACTCCTTTCAGGTTTCATCGACGCTGTCAGACATGAACGGCAAGGCGTGGGAGCAATACTTCGGAGCCAACGCGTCGCTCGTGTCAGACAAGAATACCTATGGCGTGGCACTGTATCAGTCATACCGCAACCGGAATCCGTACGACGCGGACGGCGACGGGTTCTCGGAGCTCGGCAAACTCAACATGAACAGCTTCGGACTACGAGGTTATTACCGTCCGTCACAGTTCAGCCGGCTGGGCATAGAGTATCATGTCACCAACGAGTTCCGCCGCGGAGGCAACAAGTTTGACCTCGAACCGTTCGAGACGGACATCACCGAGCAGACCAAACACGTGATAAACAGCGGCGGACTTACGTATGATGTGTTCTTCAACAGTTACAAGCACAAGCTGTCGTTCTACTCGTCCATACAGCACACCGACCGCAACAGCTACTACGGAGCGCAGCAGAATCCGGACGCATACGGCAAGACCGACGACCTCACATGGGTGGCGGGAGCGATGTACACCGGCAACTTCAGCCGCCTGCTCTTTGCTCCAGCCGTCATAACATCGGGCATTGAGTATCAGAACAACTCGCTCCATGACGTGATGCTCGGCTACAACCGCGACATGAGACAGGACGTGCGCATCGGCGGCGGATTTGTCCAGAGCGAGTGGAAGATAAACCGTTTCACGCTGCTGGCAGGCTTCCGGGTGGACAAGCATAACCTTATAGACAATCCGATATTCAGCCCGCGCGTCAACGTGATGTACAAACCGTCTGACAAACTGCAGGCGCGCCTCACATGGTCCACAGGATTCCGCGCTCCGCAGGCTTACGACGAAGACCTCCACGTGACCGCCGTCGGAGGCGAGGGTGTGCTCATCAGGCTTGCCGAAGGGCTGAAGCCGGAGCGTTCCAACAGTTTCAGCGCGTCGGCAGACCGCACGTTCAGCTTCGGGCACTGGCAAGCCAACCTGCTCGTGGAAGCGTTCTACACACAACTCAACGATGTGTTTGTGCTTGAGAAAACGGGCACGGACGCTTCGGGAAACATAATAAAGGAACGCCGCAACGGCAACGGCGCGAGGGTGTACGGCATAAACTTCGACGGCAAGATAGCCCACGGCTCGGAACTGTCGCTACAGGCAGGCTTCACGGTACAGAGCAGCCGTTACATCAAAAAAGAGAGTTGGAGCGAGGATCCTGACGTCGCTCCGACCAGATACATGCCCCGCACGCCCGGCTGCTACGGCTACTTCACACTCACGAGCGCACCCCTGCGCAACTTCGACTTCTCGCTCTCGGGTGTCTATACGGGCAGAATGCGTGTGCCGCACATCGCTCCCGACGCCTCGGAGATACCCGCCGGATATGAGTACAGCTACATCACGAAAGACGAGCTCGTGCATACACCCGACTTTTTCGAGCTCAACCTCAAGCTCAACTACACGTTCGTGCTCAGCGACCACGTGAAACTGAAGCTCAACGGAGGCGTGCAGAACATGCTCAACGCCTTCCAGAAAGACCTCGACAAAGGCGGTTTCCGCGACTCGGGATACTTTTACGGTCCGGTGCAGCCGCGCACATACTTCATCGGTTTCAAGATAACAAACTGACGTTCCAGGCACGGCAGACCTCTGCCCGCACCGCAACAAGCCCCATACAGGATGCCGCCCCGCATGCCATTACCTTCACTTGTGGCTCCACGCGGCATTTTCCTGTATGACGACTCATACAAATCATAATTATTGGGTATTGTCTGTTATAAGCCCGTACCTTAACTTTGCAGCACTCTTCAGACGCGCACGGACGCATCGGAAGAGTGCTTTTTGTATAAAGGATAATAACAATACAACGACAAACTTATTCATATGGAATCACACACAAAACACACAACACTCTTCAAAACACACACATGCCCTATCCGCATTTTGTCTCTGCTTGTCGCGCTCGCCGCATTCCTGCATGCCGGTGCGGAGAATGCAGAAGACAAAGACGCTCCCAACACAGTGGACACTATGAACATATACAGCCTGAAAGAGGTGGAGGTGTCTGCCAGCATGCGCAACCGCTTTGCCTCACCGACAAGCCACACCGTGGCGAAGATACAGCTCGGCGACCTCGAGAATCCCCAAGTCTATCAGACGGTGAGCAGCGCGCTTCTGAAGGAACAGCTCGTCACGAATCTCAATGACGCTCTGAAGAATGTCCCGGGCGTACAGCGTCTGTGGGAGAGCACCGGCAGACAGAGCGACGGAGGAGAATATTACACCATGCGCGGATTCTCCGTACAGCCCACCATCATCAACGGTGTGGCAGGTCTGAGCAACGGAGCTCTCGACCCGGCAAACGTTGCCAAGATAGAAGCGATAAAAGGTCCGTCGGGCACTCTATACGGAGGCAACCTCATAAGTTACGGAGGTCTGATAAACATAGTGACCAAGACACCCTACAACAGTTTCGGAGGCAGCGTGGGATATATGACAGGCAGCCACGGACTGAACAGGTTCACTGCCGATGTGAACACCCCTCTCAGCAGCAAGGCATACCTGCGTGTCAACGCAGCCTACCACTATCAGCGCAGCTTTCAGGACGCCGGTTTCAGCCGGTCGCTGTTCATCGCGCCATCCTTCCGCTTCGACGCGAGCGACCGTCTGACGTTTCTTGTCAACGCCGAATACTACGCACCCGAGCGCGCAGTAGCTCCAATGATATTTCTCTACCGCTCGTCGGATGTGCAGTTCAAGGACACCAGACTCTTCGACGCGGCATACAAGAGGAGCTTCACAAGCGATGAGCTCACCATAAGCAATCCCACTTTCGGGCTGCAGGCGCAGGCTTTGTACAACATCAACAGCCATTGGAGCTCTCAGACAATAGTGTCGAGCAGCATAGCAGGGAGCGACGGCTACTACACTTACCTCTGGAACAACCAGTCGTCGCAGCTCTTCACACGCTACGCATCTAAGGTCAACTCCACTTCCTCGGCAATAAACATACAGCAGAACTTCAATGCCGACCACCGCTTCGGCACCGTACGCAACCGCTTTCTTGCCGGTGCCGACTTCCTGCAGCGCAACATTGTGAACAACGCCAACCCGTGGGTGGCAAACGGAGAAGTGTCTTTAGCGGACGGAAGCGACACAGGTGTGCTTACGGCATCTGCCATAGACAAGCTCGTGGCAGAAGGCAACGCCACACAAAGCAGGGCTAAGGTGACCATCTACGGAGTGTATGTGTCTGACGTGATAGATATCACACGCCACCTGTCAGCACTCGTCGGACTGCGCCTTGACAACTATTCGGGAGGCTCCATGTACGCGACGGAGGAAGTGAAAGACCAGCTTTCGTTCTCCCAGAAGCTCGGACTGGTGTTCCAACCCCTGCCCGACAAGCTGTCGTTGTTTGCCAACTACATGAACGGCTTCACCAACAACGACCCTGTATCAGTGTATGACAAGGACGGCAAGTTCGTGAAAACGAAGGTGCTCGACCCCGAACATGCCAACCAGTGGGAGGCTGGAGTGAAAGCCAATCTGTGGGACGAGCGGCTCACACTCACGGCAAGCTACTATGACATACGTGTGGGCAACCGCAGCATGACCGACCCCGACAACCCGCTCAACACCATCCAGGGTGGCGTGGAAAGGAGCAAAGGCGTGGAGCTGAGCCTCACAGCCAACCCGCTGACAGGGCTCAACGTCATCATGGGATACAGCTACAACGACAACAAGATTACCAAGGACGCCGCCGACGGCGACTATCTCGGACGCCGGTCGGAGAGCGCCGGACCGGCTCACATGTTCAACCTGTGGGCAAGCTACCGTTTCTTCACAGGTGCGCTGAAAGGCTGGTCGGTGGGTCTGGGAGGCAACGCCGCAAGCGAGAACAAGGTTCTCAACAGGCGCAGCACAGGCACATTCGCATTGCCCGGATATGTTGTCGTGAACGGACTCCTGTCGTACACCGGCGACCGCTACACCATTTCGCTCAAGGCAGACAACCTGCTCAACAAGAAATATTACAACGGCTGGAGCACGGTGTCGCCCCAGCGGCTGTTCAATGTGTCCATAGGTGCGGAGTACCGTTTCTGATTATGCACACCGGACAAGCATAAGATGATATCAAATAAAAACCGTAACAAAGGCGTTAAATGTAATGAAGATACGCAAGATTGCCTATAAACTGCACCTGTGGGTGGGACTTGTGACAGGACTGATAGTCTTCATCGTATGTCTCACGGGCTGTGTTTGGGCGTTCAAGCTCAACGGATGGATTGACGGGAAAGAATCCGTGGCGTCAGTCACGAAGGCTCACGGCTTCATGCGTCCGTCGGTTGCCGTCGCCCGCTCGTCAGCCGTCATCGGAGAAAGACAGCCCGAATCGGTCACCTACACGCCCGAAGGAGTTGTAGAGGTGGCATTCCGCGACAGCTCGGGAGTGACCTCAGTGAGTCTGGATGCCGCCGAAGGACGAATCCTTGACGTGCGCCACACGCCGCAGCACGACATATGGAGCTTCATAGGTGAGGGTCATTACTCGCTCTGGCTGCCCGTAAGCATAGGACGCCCGATAGTAGGCTACGCCACCCTGCTGTTCTTCCTGACCCTCATTTCCGGACTTGTACTCTGGTGGCCGAAGAACCGCCGTGCGCTCAGAGCGGCTCTTCTGCCGAAGTGGAACGTCGGCACCCGACTGCCACGACGGCTTTACGACCTTCACAACGTAATAGGATTCTACGCCGCGCCGCCGCTCATAGTCATCGCCATGACAGGTATGGTGTGGGCGATTGACTGGTGGGGCGACGGCATATATGCCCTGACGTCCGGCGGGAAGAGCGAGGTGCCGTGGCGGTTGGCACAGTCGGACACCACAGCCGTCCTCTCTCAAAAAGACGGCGGCGGCTCATCCGCCACATTCGACATCACCCGTGCTGACATGCTCACAGACAGTCTGTACAGAACGATGTCCTCACCGCGCCTCATGATGGTGTCGTTGCCCGACACGGCAGACAAGACCTCGGCTCTCGTGGTGGTGGCTCAGCGCGACCGGCTTGTATATTATGACGCTGACCGCATGTCTTTCGACCGCTACACTTTTAAGGAAATCACCCCCGAAGGAGCATATCACGGAAAGTATGCCGACAAGACCTTTGCCGACCGTCTGCGCCGTATGAACTATGACATACACACCGGAGGCATAGCCGGACAGGGCGGTCGCGTCATCATATTCGTTGCCTCTCTCTTCGGCATGACCCTCCCGTGGACCGGTGTCGCACTCTACATCAACAAGCGTCGGAAGCGGAACAAGCATAAGGACAAGACCGCAAACAAACACATAACGCAGCATACGCCATAGCTGTATATAACGGATGAGGATGCACCCGTAAGGGCACATCCTCATCATCTTTCATCAATGAACTCACAATCTCATATGTCAACGTCTGCCGTAATCATATATCAGACAAACCCCACCACCTTATACATCTTTCCGTGCCGTGTCTTCACCTTCTTATACAGCACTCCGTCTGAAAGATAAAGTTTCTCCTTGTTGCGTCTGACAGTCTTCGGTTTGTATATCTTCTCGACGAGAAGACCTATCGGCGGACGCACTATCTCATACCTCGACGGCGCGAGCTTACGGTAGTATCTGCCTCCTTCGTCGTATATGAACCGCAGTCCGTTGAAGCTCACATATATGCTCTTCGACGGTATGACGCTTATTGTCCTGCTTCCGAAAGTCCTGTGGCTCGGTGCAACCACTTCCACTCTCCTCACCTTCTTCGGCTTTTTGGGTTTGTGAGGTTGTGCCAACGCTCCTGTGCATGCCATACTCATGACAGCTGCAATCATACAAACAATAATCTTCTTCATAACAGTCAGTTTTTTGTGGTTGTTGTTATTGTTATACTATCACTCTCTTGCGGTATGATGTCATTATCCCCATACAACAGTCTGTATGTGTCTGTGACATTCCGCCACTCAGCCGTTGCCGGCGTTTCCGAGACAGAACAGGCATTCGCAATGAGTGTCTGTGCTCCGCATTGCCTATGCCGTTTGTCTTTTGCAAAGACAGTGCAAGCGAGCGGAAAGAGAGCTTGCTCTTTATTTCCCGAGTGCCGCCTGTCTTATGCAAAGATGGTGCAAGGCGAGAGCAACGACAAAGTGGAAAAACAGAGTTTTTACAACTTTGGCATTGCCGAGCCGAAGTTTATCTTATGCAAAGGTGAAAATAAAATATCATTCCCGCAAAATGATATCCCTAAACCTGCATAGGGAAAAACCTAAACGTTGTAGAATATTCCCTATCGTTGGCTTGACGGCAAGGCGGCATACATATAAGCATATGATAAGAGGATGGTCAAAAACAGACGGTTTTGTTTTGTAAGTCGGACTGTTTGCACTATCTTTGTATAAGATAAGCTGCGGTTCGGCAATGCATAAAATGAAAACACTACGTGATTTCCATTTTCCATTGCACTCACCTTGCACTATCTTTGTATAAGACAGGCTGCACTCGGGAAAGCCAGAAAAAGATTTTGTCACACCCGTTCACACCTTATATTATATATAACAACACCCACCCGCATACAGACAACAGGCATGAAAGTATATTTCTATCACACGCAGGACATCGCACACATCCGCAGACGGATGGAGGCGGGAGAGTTTCCGGCACACTTCCTTTACGGAGCCGCCGGACTGGAGGCAAACGGCATAGGCGTGGTCTGGCACCGCTCGCGTCCCGGTCTGCCCCGATGGCGCATGATGCTCCGCAACGCCCGGCTCATACTCACCTCACGCGAGCGTTTCGACGCCGTGTATGCCACCCATTACCGGGGGCTCGAGCTCATAGTCCTTCTGCGCGCGCTGCGTCTGTTCCGCCGCCCCGTTGTGATATGGCACCACCAGCCTGTGGTCACCTCCAAGGGTTTTGTGCGTGAGCGTTTCGGCAGACTGTTCTATCGGGGATTCGACCGCATGATATTCTTCTCGCAGAAACTGATGGACGACTCGCTCCATTCGCCCAAGGCGCGACCGTCACGCATGGTGCTCGGACACTGGGGGGCGGACCTCGGTTTCTACGACCGTGTGATGGCTGAGGGCGGCGACCGGCGCACGGGATTCATATCCACGGGCAAGGAACTGCGCGACATGCCGACGCTCGTCAGAGCGTTCAACCGCACAGGAGCGCGCCTCGACATATACACCGGACGCAACACGGGAGGGGTGAACTATGAGGAGGTGTTCGCGGCGAATCCTCCAAAGGAGAACATCAGGGTGCACTACGTCAACGGACTTTGTCCCTACGAGCTCAGCCTGAAGGTGAACCGCGCCGCCTGTGTGGTGATATGCTGCAAGGAGACGAGATACACCGTGGGGCTCACCACCGTGGTGGAGGCTCTCGCCCTCGGACTGCCCGTCATATGCAGCCGCAACCCTCAGATACCCGTAGACTTCGAGGCGGAGGGCTGCGGCATCACAGTGCCCTACTACGACACCGACGGATGGGAACGGGCTGTGCGCTACATCACCGACCATCCCGACGAGGCGCGCGAGATGGGAAGGCGGGGCAGACGTCTCGCCGAGCGGATGTTCAACGACAGCAGGTGCGCGCGCGAGGTGGCGGAGGTGCTGCGCGGTGCGGTGAAGGAGAACGGACGGTGATGCGGGAACATTGTGTTTTACTGTTTTACCCCCCGTTAATACATATGACATATACTTAGTTAAAGTATCGAAAATATCTCATTTCATTACATTATGATATGTTTTATATTAAAATGTTTCACTAAATTGCACGTCAGACAATACAATCTGAAACGTCAGCCGAGCCGGTCATTGTGGTGTCCGGACCTTTCCGGGAATGCTGCCACACGGATGTGGCAACCGGCAACGGCACGGCTTTGGCGTCAGAAACCTGTTTGCTCGCAACGGACATTTACTAACTCTTTAAACATATCAGATTATGAAAGGCTATATCATTTCCTTCTGCATGGTGCTGGCGGCTCTGCTTCTGTCCACACTATCGTTCCTTGTAAACAACAGTACTTACATAACCATACACTCGCTTCCCGGCATCGCGCTCGCGGCAATAGTGCTGTGGCGGCTGCATCAGGTGAGCCGCAAAGGTCTCGACGAACGCCGCCATGCCCTTGCAATGATGTGCGGATGGCTCTTTTTCTTCGTAGTCCTCACCGGACCGCTGCTTGTCGACGGTTATCCGGCGTACTCCACAGTCATCGTTCTCGGCTGGGGCATCGCCGTGGCTATGGCTTGTCTGTTCCACTTATACCGCAACGTGGCGGTGGGAGCGGCAGGCGTGGCAGTGTGGATCGCGTTCGTAGCCTTCGCCGTGCCGGCATGGTCGTCCTACTGCAACAACCATACAGACTCGCGGGCTGACAACACCGGGCAGAGCACCGGGGTGCAGGCAGCCGACGGTGAGGGCGCGATGCGCATAACCGGATGATTAAAACATATGATAAAAAAAATGATTTCAGATTCTCTCTTAACTCCTGCCACGAGGACACTCATTCTTGCGGCAGGAGTGTTTTTTTGCGTTTCCCATCATGAGGCGGCGGCTCAGATGCCGGCGGACAGTCTCAGTCTGACGTCGATGACATTCGTGCGGCAGTCGTTCGCGCGCAATTTCTACAACTCGTCGAAGGTGATGAGCAGCATCAACATGGACGGAGCGCGGCTCTTCCTGCCCGATGCAGCCGACGTGGTGCTGATGGGCGGCGACAGCACCGAAGCCGTGACGATGAGGCAGGAGGGGCGCACGCTCCTGCTCGGCACACCGGCTGACAGGCGGGCGGCGTCCACACTGCGTGTCGGAGCGTTCCATCCCTACCTGTGCTATGAGGCTCGGTTCAGCGGTGTGGACGACGGTGAGACAGCCGGGATAGACTTCGCCGCAAACGACGGGAGCGGAACGGTGATACGCACCGTGTACAGCCGGGGGCGCATAGTGTCGTATCTCACCGGCGCGGACGGCACAAAGGAGCTTGCCTCCAAGGATGTGGGACGGCTCGGAAGGGTGGCTCTGCGCGTGCAGTACACTGGCGTGCGGTTTCACGTCTTCATGCTCCGCGACGACGGTGAGGCGCGTCTGCTCTACAGCGCGGAGCGCGACATGCGCCGCGCCGACACCTGCACGCGCTTCTCGTTCGGTGTGCGCGCGGAGCTGCCTGAGGGCGGAAGCGTGAGGCTGGAAGACGCCCGCAGTCTGCTGGCATGCGGCACCGGACAGGCAGACCCGCAGGTGGTGCAGCTGAAGGACGGCTCTCCGCTCATACGCGACGGACGGCTTTATGTATGCATGACCACCAGAGGATTCGAGCGCATATGCGACTCGTGGCAGGGAGTGTACTCCATCGGCACCGACTCATACGACCTGCGGCTCGAGGGCGCGCTCTTCTTCGGCAAGGGCGACGGACTGATGTACGGCTTCCACGCCACGAAGATGGTGTACGACGAGGACGCAGGACGCTTCCTGGTGATGACCACCACGCATGAGGACACCCACACGCTCGCCTTCTGCTCGTCCGAAGCCGACCTGCTCCACGGCATGCATTATCTGGAGTGCGAGGAGCTGCCGTTCCCCCACAGCTACTCCAACGGACACGGGTTCAATACCGAGGACCCTGACTTCTTCTTCGACAGCGGTGCCGGGAAATGGCGTCTCGCCTACTGCGCGCTGAAAGACGGATCGTACGTGACGTATCTCTGCGAGAGCGACAACTGGGACGGACCGTACCGGCAGGTGGCTGAGTCCGACCGCAACAACAACACCGGGATAAGGATAACGACCGTGGGCGGAAGGCGGCATGTGCTGAGCGGCGGTCCGGGCACGACGTTCTACATCTACGACTATCCGTCGCTGCGGTGTCTCGGCACGTTCAGCCAGCAGTTCCCCAACGGCGGATTCAGGGGTTGGCCAACCATAGTGCCCGTGCCATACGGCAACTTTGAGCGTTACCTGTGGATAACATTCGACCGCGGAGCACAGACCGGCCGCTATTCGTACGGCACGCTTTACTTCTACCTCGGTGACAGGATGTGGCGCCGCCATGACCCTGACGGGAACAAACGGCATTGACCGCGCCACATTGCATTCCCCCGCTCACCCCTCCGCATCCTAAAAGTAGAGACGCAAAATCTTGCGTCTCACGATTAGGTCAGCCCAATTTTCATTGACAGGAATATGCATATAATAAATGTGCACGTTGCTCGTGAGACGCAAAATTTTGCGTCTCTACAGGCTGGCGCCATTGGTATGGCATGGGGGAAAATATCTTGCTGGGCGGGGACATCCATTTTCCGCAATGTCAATATCGCATCACCCTCAACACGCTTTCACGTATGTGTCATATCGCGGGCATGGCGCGGAATGAATAAAAATACGTTTCCGACGGTAAAATATTTTGACAAAAATAATTTCATAAACAGGATATGATATACCGGAAAAATGTCTTTTACGATACCGAAAAAGTGGAACGGCGATGCGGCATGCTCCGTCGCGTCACGCAGGAAAGCCTGTTCCGCAGCACCATAACGGCTCTTTCGCACCGCAAAAAAGGCTGAACGGCAATGCGGAACGGGCTTTTCGGACTTGCGGAAAAGCCCGTTCCGCACGACGGGAAAAACAATATCAGTCCGTCGAAAGGCATAAGCCATTGTATATCAACACATTGGTAAAACCGTCTGAAAACCGCGCGTACGCCGCCACACATGTTCCCGTCCGCGAAAAAACAGCTCTCGCGAGGTTGACGTTGTTGCCGGATGAATAAATATTCACTATCACCGCATGTTTATGCAAAACCCGTACTGACATGCGGCGGCACCATAACCACAACATGTCATTATACCGCCGGAGTACGTTCCTCACCCTATTCACATGCCCTTCAACACTCCTCCTCACCGCTGACGGCATATTGCCTGCCGCTTCCGCACGGTGTAGTCCGCCTCAACTTCAGTAAAAACGTAAGCCTATATGCCTTACAGCGGCACGGCATATGTATGCAATATGACAACCGGTTGCGGACAAGCCATGACCGGCAACGACCCCGCCGGACGCGGAAGGGCGTCAGCCGGACGGCACGATTGCGGCACACGGGGACGGCGGAAGGAAATTATTTCTGCGTTTTTCTTTGATTATTAGCCGATAAGCATTACTTTTGCGCATGTTTCGCACACCCCGGCGGCTGCGGGACACTCATCATCCTGAACGGGCGGAATGGAATCACTGAAAGAAAAAACGGCAAAAGGACTGTTCTGGGGAAGCATGAACAACGGCGTGCAACAGATTGTGGGCGTGGTGTTCGGCATCATCCTCGGACGGCTGCTGTCACAGTCGGACTACGGCATGATGGCAATGATAAGCGTATTCTCGCTCGTAGCCACGGCACTGCAGGACAGCGGTTTCCGCACAGCCCTCACCAATCTGCGCGACCCCAAGGACAGCGACTACAACTCGGTGTTCTGGTTCAACATAATAGTGGGCACGCTGATGTATGCCGTGCTCTTCTTCTGCGCGCCGCTCATAGGACGCTACTACAACGCGCCCGACGTGGTGCCGCTCTGCCGCTACGCCTTCCTGAGCATCATCATAGCGTCGCTGGGCACGGCTCAGTCGGCTTATCTCTTCAAGCGTCTGCAGGCGAAGCAGCAGGCGAAGGCGGCGATGACGGCAGTGCTGGCGTCGAGCGTCACGGGCTCGGTGATGGCATGGCAGGGCATGGCATACTGGTCGCTGGCTACGCAGGGACTGGTGTATGTGTCGATAAACACGTTCATGCAGTGGCACTACTCGCCGTGGCGGCCGTCGCTCAGAGGCATAACGTTCGAGCCGGTGAGGCGCATGTTCCGCTTCTCTTTCAAGATTCTGGCAACCACCATCATGACCCACGTCAACAACAACGTGCTCAACATCCTGCTGGGACACTACTTCTCGCCGCGCGACACGGGCGTGTACAATCAGGCTTATCAGTGGAACACCAAGTGCTCATCGCTCGTTCAGAGCATGGTGACGCAGGTGGCGCAGCCCGTACTCGTGGGTCTCGACAACGAGAAAGGGCGTCAGATGAACGCCTTCCGCAAGATGATGCGCTTCACGGCGTTCGTCTCCTTCCCGCTCATGCTGGGCTTCGGACTGGTGGCGAGGGAGTTCATCGTGTTGGCGATAACCGAGAAGTGGCTGCCCAGCGTGTATCTCATACAGATTCTCTGCATCAGCGGCGCGGTGGTTCCGCTGTCCACCCTGCTGTCGAACATGATAATAAGCAAGGGGCGGTCGGGCACGTTCTTCTGGTGTACGTTCTCGCTCGGCATAGCTCTCATATTGCTCATGCTGCTCATATGGCAGCTTGGCATAACGGCGATGGTGACGGGCTACGTGGCTGTCAACGTGGCGTGGCTCTTCGTGTGGCTCTTCTTCGTGCGCCGGCTCACGGGCTACGGTGTCATGATGTTCCTGCGCGACACGGTGCCCTTCGCCCTTGCGGCTGGCGGAGTGATGGCTCTGGTCTATGCTGTGACGGCTCCGATAGCCTCCCTGTGGCTGCTCCTCGCGGTGCGCATAGTGCTTGCCGTGGCGGCATACTACGCCGTGATGCGGATTGCGAGGGTGAGGATACTGGACGAATGCACGTCGTTCGTGCTTTCAAGAATAAGGAAAAAACACTGAGCAACATGACGAAAGGAAAAACGGTGGCGGTGGTGATGTGCACCTACAACGGCGGTATGTTCCTGCGCGAACAGCTCGACTCCATACTGCGGCAGACCTACCCGATAAGCGAGATAATAGTGCAGGACGACTGTTCTACGGACGACACCATGGACATACTGCGCTCCTACGCTGCCCGCGACAGCCGCGTGAGGGTGACAAGAAATGCTGTCAACCTCGGGTTCAACCGCAACTTCAGGAGCGCGGTGATGAAAGCCACGGCAGACTTCGTGGCTATCTCCGACCAGGACGACGTGTGGATGCCCGACAAGATAGGGCTTATGGCGGAGGCGATAGGCGACTATAACATATGCTACTCCGACCATCTGCGCGGCACGACGATGGAGACGGCGCACACGGTGAGCCCGCGCTGCTCGCTCGAGGCTCTGATGTTCGGCGGCTTCGCGGGGCATACGATGCTCCTGAGACGCGATTACGTGCAGCGTGAAGATGTGTGGATGGAGGGCATATACTACGACTGGAGTCTCGGACTGAACGCATGGTTTCACGGCGAAAAGGCGATAACGCACATCAGCAAACCGCTCAACTGGCATCGCTCACACCCACGCGAGGCGGCACTGTTGCAGAGTATGAGCGCCGGTCCCGCACCTAAGAGGCGTCCCACGTGGCAGCCATACGTCCTCGGCATAGCCCACTACCGCCGCCTGCAACGCAAACCTACGTGGCAGAGGCTCTACTCACACATAATGGTACACACGCGCCAGCCGCGCTTCAGGCTCCACCACACCATGGCGCGGCTCATGCTCAGCCGCAGTCCGCTGGCTCTGCTGCGACTCTGCGCCATATGCATGAGGCACCGTCGCGACATCTATCCCGACGCGGCTAAGGCTCGCGGAGTGATGGGAATGGTACGCGGCTTCTTCCACCCGATGATATTCGCCTACCGCTGTTCGCTGTTCGACCTGTGAGCCTCGGGCGATATGGCATGCCTTAAGCACCCCTCACCCTACCTCCCATCGCCTTTACGCATAGTCAATATCGCACGCAAGAGACTATACATGCCGCGATATCACATCCCAACATCACGGCGTCAGCCCTGTAGAGACGCAAAATCTTGCGTCTCACGAGCAACGGACTCAATTTCTATCAGCATATTCCCGTCAATATATATTGGGCTTACCTTCTTGTGAGACGCAAGATTTTGCGTCTCTACTTTTAGGATACGGCGATATAAGACAGAAAGTTGCATCATTTCATTACAACGGCGTCTGCCTGTAGAGACGCAAAATCTTGCGTCTCACGAGCAATGAACTCAATTTCTATCAGCATATTCCCGTCAACAAATATTGGGCTTACCTTCTTGTGAGACGCAAAATTTTGCGTCTCTACTTTCTGCAAACAGCGCGACAAAACACACATCAATATCCTCCGCATACAGCACTTTTTCAGCCCTGCATGGTGCGGAATCGAAGTTTTTCCCTATATTTGCAGCATATTATCTGCACCCGTAAAAAACGCAGTACAAACCTATATCACACATAAACTATACAAAAACAATCTGCTATGATTAAGAAATTAATGCTCATCTTGCTGCTGCAAATATCCTTTGCATCATGTGTCTGCGCACAGAAAGTAATAGACTGGAGAGCCACACGGGACAGTGTGGCAAAGCATGCCGACAAGTTCCTTGAAGTGGAAGGCGTGAAACTGAGACCGGGTATGACAATGAAAAGAGCCTTGGAGATATTTGATGCAATCGGTTGGAAACCAGATCCGTTCTATGACGTTGAAGAAGATGACCTGCAATTGCATATTCTTTACGGAACATCCTTGGGCATAAAGAACTGCGCAATGTTCATAGCACCGACAGATAAAGACCGGAATATCGTAGGCATAATTGGCATAACCTATATTGAAAGCAATTCTTTTAAAAAACTGAAAGAAACGTATGACAAGGTGAAGAAGTCTCTATCTGAAAAGAATTATGCGCTCTCAAGCAGGGAATATTTTAAAGACAAGGAAACGGAAAACTCCAAATCAAACAAGAAAAAGCTTCAAGCACTGGCTCAAGATGAAGCTGTTTTTGAAACGACATTTACCGCTTCCGACAATCCTGACTACAATGTACTGGGATATGCCTCACTTTTCATAGAACGTTATAAGGACAAAACCGGTTCGTTCAATTCTGTTTCCGTGATATATTCAACGTCAGACAAATTTATAGAAGAGGTGGAGGACAATCCCGAATTTATGTTTCCAAGATAAAAACGACTCATATACAAAAACACAAAACAGCGTTGACTTGCGTACCAAGAGAAAGAGACACAAATATGACAGGACTTTTATCTGACACGCATATCGCACAAACATGCCCGGAAGACGCAACAAACACACTGACCGCCAGTATGTCTCCGTCAACGTAAATTGTCTCACCTTAATCGGGAGACGCAAAATCTTGCGTCTCTACTTTTAGGATACAGAGATATAAGACAGAAAGTTGCATCATTTCATTACAATGGCGACAGCCTGTAGAGACGCAAAATCTTGCGTCTCACGAGCAACGGACTCGATTTCTATCAGCACATTCCCGTCAACAAATATTGGGCTTACCTTCTCGTGAGACGCAAAATCTTGCGTCTCTACTTTATGCCAACAGCGCGACAAGACACCCGTCAATATCCGCCGCAAACAGCCATACCGCAACATACCATCATCCTCCCCGACATCCGCAACTTATTTTTCTTACCTCCGCAAACAGCACTTTTTCAGTCCTGCGGAGCACGGACTCGAAGTTTTTGAGTATATTTGCAGTATGTTATATGCACGCTGAAATCAAAGAGCAAACTCATGTTTCATCGGCATGTATCCCCTTTTCACCATATAATACTTACAACTATGGCACAGAAAATCTTATTTACGTTATTACTGCAATTAACCTTTGCAAATTCAGCATTTGCGCAATCAGACGAAGTGGGAGAATATCTTACACAGAACTCAAAAAGATTTCTCACCGTCAAAGGACTTGAATTAAAACCTGGACTGCTCATGGAAGACGCACTGAAAGCGTTTGAAGCCAAAGGATGGGAGCGATCCAAATACTTTGACCATTTTATAGAAAAGAACAATACTTATGTTTTAAATGGCACATTTTACAACCGCAGAGACTGCAAGATTTTTATTGTTCCTACTTCAAACAACAAGAATATTGTCGGAATAATTGGTATCAGTCTGCCCGAACAAGATACTTTTAAAGATTTGAAAAATCAATACGACGATCTGAAAGCAGCTCTCAGCGAGAAATATCATATGGTTTCATCAACGGAATCGTTTGATGATGAATCTATTGGAGAAGGAGCACTTGACGAGTTGAAACTTATGGCTATATCACGCGATGAAGCGAAATTCACGACTGAATTCCATTTGTCGGAAAACAAAGAAGATGATTTGTTAGGCTATATAAAATTGATTATCGGTCACATAAAGGTTAAAGATAATGATTATTTTAAAATTGTAATCCTATACTGTACCTATGATCATATAATGGACCAAATAAATGCAAGTGACGACTTATGATTTCCCACAAATAAAACAAACATACATCAGACTATCATACAGGATATCCAACATATTCATACATAAGATAAAGACATACATATGAAACAAAATATCGCCGTGATACTGGCAGGAGGGGTCGGCACGCGACTCGGAATGTCGACACCGAAACAGTTCTACAAGGTGGCGGGAAAGATGGTTGTGGAACACACCATCGACGTGTTCGAGCGCAACCCGAGGATTGACGAGATTGCAATAGTGTCGAACCCGATGCTCATTGCCGACTTCGAGAACATCGTGCTGCGCAACAAATGGCGCAAGGTGAAGAAGATACTCAAGGGCGGAAAGGAGCGTTACGACTCGAGCCTGTCGGCAATCAGGGCTTACGGACAGAGGGAGGTGAACCTCATCTTCCACGATGCGGTGCGCCCGTTGCTGAGCCAGCGCGTGCTCGACGACGTGATTGACGCGCTCGGGAAGTATGAGGCGATAGACGTGGCGGTGCCGTCGGCGGACACGATAATTGAGGTGGAGGGCGACTTCATCAGCAACATTCCCGACCGGTCGAGGCTCCGCCGAGGACAGACTCCGCAGGCTTTCGACATCAGAGTGATAAGAACAGCGTACGAACTGGCACTGAAAGACCCGGCGTTCCGCACGACGGACGACTGCGGAGTGGTGCGCCGCTACATGCCGCAGACACCGGTCTACGTGGTGAGGGGTGAGGAGAGCAACATGAAACTCACCTATAAGGAGGACACATACATGATGGACAAGCTCTTCCAACTGAAGAACACGGAGGTGGGAACGGCAATGCCCGACGCGCGGTTCTTTGAAGGCAAGGTGGCAGTGGTGTTCGGAGGAAGCTACGGAATAGGCTCCGACATCGTGCGGATGCTCGGCGAACGCGGCGCGAGGGTGTTCGCCTTCTCGCGCAGCATGGGCGGAGTGGACATCGGAGACAGGCAGTGTGTGGACAGCACTCTGAAGCGCGTGGCTGACGAGGCGGGCAGGATAGACTTCGTGATAAGCACCGCAGGCATACTGAACAAGGAACCGCTGGCGGCGATGGACTACTCCGTGATAGAGTCGGCTGTGCGCACCAACTACATGGGAACGGTGAACGTGGCTGTCGGGGCGTATCCTTATCTGAGGCAGTCGGGCGGACATCTCATCTTCTTCACGTCAAGCTCATACACCAGAGGACGCGCTTTCTACAGCATATACTCGTCAACCAAGGCTGCGATAGTGAACTTCGTGCAGGCTGTGGCACAGGAATGGGAGGGCGACGGAATAAAGATCAACTGCATAAACCCGGAACGTACGAAGACGCCAATGCGCGTGTCGAACTTCGGAACGGAGCCCGACGACACGCTCCTGAAGCCGGAGAAGGTTGCCGAAGCCACTCTGCGGACGCTCGCATCAGACTACACCGGACAGGTGGTGGACGTGAGACGCGCCGCGACAGACAACAGATGACTTACTGAGAATATCCATACGACAGAATGAAAAATACTTTTCTCGAGGAATACAAGCGCAGAACGCTGAGACAATGTCAGCTGAAACAACTCGGCATACTGGCGGAGATAGACCGCATATGCGGCAGACACGGCATACGTTACTGGCTCGACGGCGGCTCACTGCTGGGTGCCGTGCGTCACGGAGGGTTCATTCCGTGGGACGACGACATAGACATCGCAATGACTCTTGACGACCTTGAGCGGTTCAAGAAAGTGGCTCCGAAGGAGCTTCCGGCATCGCTGACGCTGCAGACCCCGCAGAGCGAGGACACGAAAGAGCCGATAGTGAAGGTGCGCGACCTCAATTCGTTCTTCGTGGAACCGGGAGATGACTTCTCCGCAGGATATGAGAAAGGGCTCTATGTGGACATTTTTCCCTTCATAGACTATCCCGACGTGTCACGCGGATTCGCAAAACGATATGGCAGAGGAATATCAAAGTGCTACTCGATACTGCGCCGTCCGCACCGTTACTCGCTGCGCTCGGCTGCCGAACTGCCGTGGTTTGCCGCGCAATACGCACTTTGCCGCATGGCGTGGAAGCTGGCTTTCGCATTCAGGAAGAAAGGAACTTACATGTCGAACACGCTCGTGAACAACGGCTACGGCATCATGCACCTGAAGAAAAGCATCTTCCCGCTCGGCACGATAACATTCGAGGGGCGCACGTTCAGCGCACCGCAAGACCCCGACGCCTACCTGCGCGACCTGTACAACGATTATATGCAGATACCGCCAAAAGAAAAACAGAAGATCCACTCGGTCTTCATCATGCCCGAACTGATAGGACAATAAGCTCGCTTCCTCCTATTGCCGACGCCATGGTGGAGAAGCTGCTGCCTGCCGAACCGTATATGCGACGGGTGAGCGAGAGCGTCCACATGTCGGTGAGTCCGCCTCGTATGCCCTCCGTGCTTCCGCGTGCTGCCGCGTCGGAAGGTGTTATGATGCGGTCGGCAAAGACGTCGCGCATCTGCCGTTTCACCCCTTCGCTGTCGGTGGCGAGGAATATGCGCAGGTCGGGATGGGCTTCCAGCTCGCGCCTACCCGCCTCTATGAAGAGCGAGGTGGGACTCTTCTCTATCGACTCGGCGTTGTCGGTGCGGCGAATGTGCATGCCTATCGTATAGCCGGAAAAACTCTCGCGGAACGTCTCCACGCGCTCCATAACCTCGTCAACAGGACGGAATATCTTCTTGTACAGGTCATTGTCGAATGTGCCGAACTCCTGATAGCAGCTCATGTAGCACCGTCTGCCGCGCAGCCATGCCTCAAAATCGAAGTCCGTCTGCTTCAAGGGAGTGACGAACTGCTCGTATATTCGGGCGTCAAAAACAACCTTCTGAAACGCCTTGGGTATCCAGAAGTTGCGCCGACGGGGACGGTCGTTGACGAGAAAATCAAGTCCCCGAGCCTCACGAAGGTCGAAAAGAGAACTGTCTACTGGTCTGAATATATCGCGGAACGGGGCATTCAACGCCCAGTCACGGAACCATACCACCTGCATCTTTCCCCCGACGGCATGGCACAGATTGTATGCCGACACCACGGCACGCATCCTGTTGGCAAGTCCGCCGGCAGGTATCAACATCAAACGGGTCTTGTTCATAACATTATAATGTATTGGCAAAGATAACGCAAACGAGCACAATGAGAGCTTGCTCTTGCATTGTCGAGTGCAGTTTTTATGAGACAAAGATAATGCAAACGAGCGAAAAGAAAGCTTGCTTTCACTTTCCCGAGTGCAGCTTATCTTATACAAAGATATTAAAATAACGCTCAATACGCCTCAAAAGTGCCGATTATTTCAAAACGGACAAGTATTTTAGAGCAATAATACTTATCTTTGCATAAGATATGCTGTATTCCGGAACAACAAAGCAAACTACATTTCCGGATGCAGCCACTGTCTTCCGACATTATATTACTGCACCGGTGTTGCCGGAACACACAGTCTCACGGCATGCCGCAAAGGCTTTGACACAACGGGACGGACCGGCTTCAGACTATCGTTTGACAATAAAGATGAACACAGAACAGAACACTACCACAAGATGGATGAACGGCATCGCCTACGAGGTCGCTTTCTGGAACAACGTGTACAGATGGAAATGGACCTTCGACGGAATGATGAACTGGTCGAAATACGGAGGAGTGATAACGCTCGAAGGGTTCGACGCAAACGCCTTCCTCATAAAGACGGACAACCCGAAAGTGCTCGACGTGGGATGCGGAATGAGCTACGCCACGGGCAACCACATCATGCGCGACGGACGGCTCATGCCGCTTGACATCCGTTACATTGACCCGCTTGCGGCTTACTTCAACAGAATAATGGCGCGCCACCGCCGCAAGCTGCCTGAGATAGAGTTCGGAATGGCTGAGTATCTGTCGGCTTTCTATCCGTCGCACGACATATCGCTCGTGGTGATACAGAACGCCCTCGACCACTCCGCCAACCCCATGAAAAGCATATACGAAAGCATCGACGTGCTGAAAAAAGGCGGATGCCTCTATCTTAACCATCACATAAACGAGGCGGAGACCGAACACTACAAGGGATTTCACCAATACAACATATGCCGCGAGGACGGAAAGCTGATAATATGGAACAAGAACGAGAGGCACGATGTGGCTGAACTCACAGCCGGATTCGCCGAGCTCACCGTAGGACTGACCGAGAACGGGCATGTGGCGGCAGTGATAAGAAAGACCGCCGACGTGCCGCAGAGTCTCATAGACGACAAGGGCGACAAGCGCGCGCTGTGCTCCCTGTTCATGGAGAACGCCAGAACAGCATCCTCGCCGTGGCACGGGCTGAAGAACAGCGCGGCTTACTGGAAATACAACATATTGCAGTTTTTCATCCAGAGTCTGCCGTGGGCACTGAAGATGAAGCTGAAAAAACTCATCAGACAGGCATGAGCCGGGCAATGACAAGCATCATAATACCTGTCTACAGGACGGCGGCGACACTCATGAGATGCGTGGAAAGCATAGTCGCACAGCAGGACGCGCGCTTCGAGATGATACTCGTAGACGACGGGTCGCCCGACCGCTGTCCGGCAATGTGCGACTCCCTGGCTGCCGCCGACAGCCGCATAAGGGTGATACACAAGCCGAACGGCGGACTGAGCAGCGCACGCAACGCAGGCATAGAGGCATCGCGCGGCGACCTGCTTATGTTCGTCGACTCCGACGACCACATAGCTCCCGGCACGCTCTCCGCCCTGAGCCGTCTCGCCGAAGAGCATCCCGAATATGACATCATAGAGTTTCCCATATGCCGCGAGATGCCTTCCGGCAGACAGGAGATGACGGATTTCGGGTGCCGCGAATACCGCGACATGGACGAGTACTGGCTCTCGTGCCGCGCCTACATGCACGCTTATGCCTGCAACAAAATATACCGCCGCGCGCTATTCGACGGCATCAGATACCCGGAAAACATGATTTTTGAGGACATACACACCCTGCCACTGCTCATGGAGAGGGCGGGCGTCATTGCCACTACCGACAAAGGAACCTACCACTACCGCTGGAACAGCGCGGGAATATCCAACAACGCCGGAGGAGAGGCATGGCGCACGCTGCTCGCCACTCACATCATGATGCTGCGGAAGACGCGCCGCCGCTCGGACGAATGGACCGGATACTACATGCATGTGCTCAACATCCAGATATACACAAGCGAACTGACAGGCGACCGCCCCACGCTCCCCACCGTGAGACAGGGCTTATGCCGGGTGGACAGACGATGGCGGCTGAAGGCCCTGCTGCTCTATGTGCTGGGCGTGGGAGGGCTTTGCCGCGCCAACAGAATGCTGCGGACGATTGCCGGACGCAGGCAGAAGGACTAAACAAGACTACACTGCGGCGACGGTGTGTAATATTGTGTAACGGATTGTTTGCTCCGTTTTGTTTTTTTATCCTATATTTGCAGCGTCCTTACAAGACAGAAACAAACAAACCTCTAAAAAACAAACGCATTATGAAAAGATTTCTTATGATGGCGGTTGCTGTGATGATGATGACACTTACGGCAAACGCACAGACAGCGAAAGAGCAAAAAGACAAGGTGTATGACGTATGCGAGGTACTTCCAGAATATCCCGGCGGCACAATCGCACTGATGAAGTTCCTGGGTGAAAACGTGGTATATCCGCCGGAGGCAGCGAAGCGCAAGGAGCAGGGACGGGTTCTTGTGGGATTCGTGGTTGAGAAAGACGGCTCGATATCCGATACGGAAATCCTCACACACGCCACTCCGGCACTCGACGAGGCTGCCGTGGCTACGGTGAAGAAGATGCCGCGCTGGAAGCCCGGAATGCAGGACGGAAAGAAGGTGAGAGTGAAATTCAGCGTACCGATAACATTCCGGCTGAAGTGAGAACCAACCGCACCGGCATACTGCACATACTCTGCGTCACGGTCATGCTCGCCGCCGCATGCTCACATCGCGCCTCCTACAACAGCACGATAGAGCAGGCGGAGGGCATGACCGACACCGATCCGCACGGCGCGCTCACGCTCATCTACGGACGGAAGGACAGTCTGTGCGCCGGTGCGGCGGACAGTGCGCTCTACGAACTGGTATACACAGAGGCGGTGCACGACCTTGGCGTGAAACTGAACGACGGAAGATATATCAGCAGCAGTGCGCAGTACTTCATGCAGGACGGTGACAGAAGGCGCAGGGCAAGGGCTCTCGTGCAGGCAGCACTCTGCATGTATGACAACCGCAACCTGCACGACGCCGTCATGCTCATGAAGAAGGCGGAGGACGTGGCGGACGGAGAGGACGACAGTTTCCTGCATTTCAGGATAGCCGCAGCACTTGCAATGATGAACAGGGAGACGGGAAACCGCACTCTGGTAATGAAATACCGCAGACGCGAACTGGACGCCGCACGCCGCTCGGGAAGCGAGAGGCACATGGCAAGGGCATGGAACGACATGGCGGCAGAATACAGAAGGACAGGCGACACCGACAGTTTCATGACATGCATGAACCGTTGTCTGCCGCTCACCTCAAAGGCTGCGCCTGAGGCACAGGCTCTCATACGCACCAACATGGGCTGCTACCACATGAACAGAGGCGACACCGCACGTGCCATGCAGCTCTTCACCATGGCTTACACCGCCTCGCCCGACCGCCTGGCGTCACTCATGCTGGGCGACATATACGCCACAAGAAACGACATGGACAGGGCTGTCGCCATGTGGTATGACGCAGCCGACTCATACACTGCCGCCATAAGCAAGAATGCTCTGAAGCGTCTCATAGCCAGATCATTGGCAGACGGCGACGGCAAGACACAGCTGTTCCTGAGCGAGAGACTCAACAGCGTGTACGACGGGGAGATATCCGCCGGTACGGCAAGCGAGCTGGTGAACCTCCAGAAAGACTACGACAGCATGCGCAGCGAACGGCTCCACCAGGAAAGAATCATGAAGATGGGAGGCGCGGCGGCACTGCTCGTCATGGTGATGGTGTGGTTCATCGTCTACCACAGGCGCAGGATGAGCCACTACGGGCGCGTGATAAACACTCAGAACCGACGGCTGAAGGAGATGAACGACGGATACACGCGCGACCTTGAGCACTACCGCGAACTGCGCCTGACGCTTGACGGACTGCAGAAGGAGCACGAGAAGTATGCCTCGCTCATAGAGGTGAAGACGCGGGAACTTGAAAAGATGCAGGCGCAGCTTGCCGAATATCAGAACGACAGACGCAAACCGGAGCAGTGGAACATGGAGGACAGACTGATAAACGCTGACTGTGTGTACGCCCTCCACCGCATGGCTTCCGCCGGGCGCGCGGCTGGGAAGCAAGACTGGGACGCGCTGCACGCACTCATAAACAGTCACGACAGCAGACTGGGCGAGCTGCTCGCCTCTCACAGCAACCTGTCTCCCACAGAGATAAACGTCATCATCCTCACGCGCCTGCGGTTCATCCCCACGGAGATAGCGGTGCTGACAGGCATGTCGTCGCAATCGGTCACCAACACGAGGGCGCGTCTGCTGACAAAAATGTTCGGCGTGAAAGGCGGAGCGAAGGATTTCGACGACCGCATACGGGGGATATAACCACTCCATATCATGATGCATTCCCAATCACCCCAAATCTCCGTCCGCCACCACCCTCCACCCCTTTTCCCGCACAATTACAACGGTGCCAGCCTGTAGAGACGCAAAATCTTGCGTCTCACGAGCAACAAATTCAATTTTCATCAGCATATTCCCGYCAATAAAAATTGGGCTTAMCTAAYCGTGAGACGCAAGATTTTGCGTCTCTACWTTTWGCCGACAGCAGCATAAAACAYAMATCCTCATCATGACATYACAACGGCGCCAGCCTGTAGAGACGCAAAATCTTGCGTCTCACGAGCAACAAATTCAATTTTCATCAGTATATTCCCGCCAATAAAATTGGGCTTAACTAACCGTGAGACGCAAGATTTTGCGTCTCTACTTTTTGCCGACAGCAGCATAAAACACAAATCCTCATCATGACATCACAATGGCGCCAGCCCTGTAGAGACGCAAAATCTTGCGTCTCACAAGCAACGAACTCGATTTCCATCAGCATATTCCCGCCAATAAAAATTGGACTTACATAACTGTGAGACGCAAAATTTTGCATCTCTACTTTTTGCCAACAGCGATATAAAACATATATACAAGCGGTATAAAACACATATCCGCATCATATAACCATCACGCCATCCCATAACCCCTACACCTGTTGCATATTTATACAAAACCATTACGACAACCGCATAATTATACATCTACACATCCGAAATACCGGTGTCAAAACGTGCGGACAGCCATCCGGACGCAAATACGCTGTTTTTGCGCTTTTTATGTAACACTCTATCACACAGCCGTTTACGTAAAATCAATAAACAACAGTGCCTTTTCCGATTTGCGGAAGAGCCTCTTTGACCCTGCGGAAGAGCCCGTTCGGCATGACGGAAAAGGCTCTTTCATGGCACGAAACAGCCTTTTCAGCAGCGCGGAGCAATCTCTTGCGTCGCTCTTCCCCACCCTTACACACAGGCGAAAAAAGCTATACGGTGACACCATAACGTGCGTTTCATGTGCGAACAGATATATATATCACGATAAAACACATATTTCGCAGAACATTACAGCAATTTAATCAACATATGGCATGCTTTCTGCTGCAAAGCGGCGACAGTAAGGACGACTTGGACAGACAAACAAATCGCCCTGTCATTTGTCTGATTCAAATTTTCAGAGGATATTTTTCAGAGACTTCATTTTTGCATAATTATGCAAAAACGGGCACACTTTCAAACCCGAATCAGTCGTCAGACTTCCATTCTTATTTAGTACTTCTGTCAGCCGGATTGTATTCGGCTTTATCGAAGATGTGACGGGCTACACCGGGAAAAAGCGGAATACAAGATGACGGCAACAGTGCGGAAAAAGGCTGAAGAGCTGACAATATACATCAAATGTACAATAAGCGTTCTAATGACCGAATCGTGTTAAAGCAGCCCCGGCAGTTGGCTGATGCTTGTTATACGCTCAAGGCGGTCATGGGAGAACTCGTCCGCATGCTCATATTTCCACGTCACGTGGAACGGCACGTACACCGCAGAGGCACCGATAGAAAGCATCGGCATGATGTCGCTCTTAAAAGAGTTGCCCACCATGAGCAGTCTGTGCGGCTCCACACGCAGCGTGCGGCACAACGACAGGCACGCCGCCTTGCTCTTGTCCGCCACAATCTCCACATGAGAGAAGTATTGCGACAGTCCCGAACGCATCAGCTTGCCACGCTGGTCGTGCAGTTCGCCCTTTGTGAAGAGCACGAGCCGGTAGCCGCGAAGGGCTTCGAGAGCGTCGCGCACTCCCGGAAGAGGAGTGGCAGGAAGGCGAAGCAGCGACTTGCCGAGGTCTATTATGCGAGCCACGTCGGCTGCGGATATGCGGTAGCCGCTGAGCTTCAGGGCGTTCTCCACGAGCGAGATGGTGAACGCCTTGCCCCCGTATCCGAGCAGAGGCATATTGGCTGACTCCACTGCAAAGAGTTCGTCAGACACCGTTGTGGCGTCGGCGTAAGGCTCAAGTATGCCGCAGTAGCGTCTCTCTGCGTCGGCGAAGTGCGACTGGCAGTCCCAGAGCGTGTCGTCGGCATCGAATGCTATGACGCTTATGTTGTCGAATTTTCCCATTGTAGAATGTCTTTCAGTGAAACGGTGCCTGCGCTTCCATACAACGGCAGGAAGCATGCCGCATCATCAGACGCGCTTTTCAGTTGAGTCCTCTCTCCGCCCAGTCGCCCCGGTCGAGGTTGCGGTATGAGATGGCTTCGGCGAGATGTTCCGGCATGACACGCTCGCTCGCGGCAAGGTCGGCAATGGTGCGCGCCACCTTCAGTATGCGGTTGTATGCCCGTGCCGACAGACTCAGACGCTCCATGGCGGTGCGCAGGAGTGCCACACCCTCGGTGTCGGGCTCGGCGAAGCTGTGTATCATGCGCTCGGACATCTGCGCGTTGCAGTGCACTCCCTTGTAGGGGCGGAACCGTTCCTCCTGTATGCGTCGCGCGGCGATGACCCGCTCGCGTATGGCAGAGCTCGGCTCGCCCTGCGCTGTCTTCGATATGTCCTTGAAAGGAACAGGCGTTATCTCCGTCTGTATGTCTATTCGGTCGAGCAGCGGACCCGATATTTTGCTCATATACCGCTGTATCTGTCCTGGCGTACACACACAATGGTGCGTCGGGTCGCCGTAATATCCGCACGGACAGGGGTTCATCGAGGCGACGAACATGAACGAGCATGGGAACTCCGTGGTGTATTTGGCGCGCGAGATGGTTATCTTGTGGTCTTCCAAAGGCTGCCTGAGCACCTCGAGCGTGGACTTGTTGAACTCGGGAAGTTCGTCGGCGAATAGCACGCCATTGTGCGCAAGGGATATCTCTCCGGGCTGTGGATTGACTCCGCCTCCCACAAGCGCCACCTCGGAGATGGTGTGGTGGGGAGCGCGGAACGGACGCTGCGAGATGAGCGAAGTGCCCCTGCCGAGCTTTCCCGCGACGCTGTGTATCTGCGTGGTCTCAAGACTCTCGCTGAGCGAGAGGGGCGGGAGGATGGACGGCAGACGCTTTGCCATCATGGACTTGCCGCTGCCCGGCGGACCTATCATTATCATGTTGTGCCCTCCGGCGGCTGCCACCTCGAGCGCGCGCTTCACGTTCTCCTGTCCACGGACGTCGGCGAAGTCGAGCTCAAACTTGTATTGCTGCTCGTAGAACTCGCGGCGCGTGTCGATGACAGTGGGCTCGGGACGTTCCTTTCCGGTGAGGAAGGCTATGACGTCGCGTATGTTCTCCATGCCGTATACCTCGAGATTGTTCACCACGGCTGCCTCGCGCACGTTCTGCTTGGGAACGATCAGTCCCTTGAACTTCTCGGCGCGGGCGCGTATGGCGACGGGAAGCACTCCCTTGGCAGGCTGGAGACTGCCGTCGAGACTCAGCTCGCCTACCATCATATAGCTATCGAGCCCGTCGGAAACGATGCTTCCCGCCGCTGCCAGGATGGCTATGGCGAGAGGCAGGTCGAAACTGCTGCCTTCCTTGCGAAGGTCGGCAGGAGCCATGTTGACGGTGACGTCGGCACGCGGAAACTTGTATCCGTTATACTGAAGGGCGGACGCTATGCGGTCCCGTCCTTCGCGTACGGCAGCGTCACCGAGACCGGTGAAGTGATACATCACCCCACGGTTGAGATTCACCTCGATGGTAACAGTCGTGACATCAAGTCCGTTCACGGCTGCACAATATGTTTTTACGAGCATCAGTATATGGTTTATTGTGTCTTTCCGGGCGTCAGCTGCTTCTTCAGCTCTTCCATGTTGAGGTTGCGTGCCACCACACGTCCGTTCTTCACAACGATGTTGTCGGGTATGTAACTGAACGCGAGCGTTCTGAAAAGGCGGCTGTTCAGCATTTCTCCGTCGCACACCACGTCGCAGTCGAACATGTTGTTCGTCACGGTGCGGCGGCAGTCGTCTATGGACGCATCGGCACATATGCTAACCAGGGTGAAGTCCGCCTCTCCGTTCTTCTTCATGAGCGACAGCTGCCTAAGCACGTTTATACTCTCATAACTCCACGAAGCCCATGCGCAGACAACGGCTGTCGGAGTGGCGGAAAGGCTTGCGGCGGTTATTGTCTTGCCGTCGATGGTCTTTGCGGAGAATGACGGAACCGCCATGCCTGTCTTCGAGCTGCCGCGCCCTTTTATCTGCCGCTGCAGCTGGCGGAGATATCCGTATTTGGTCTGATGCTTCAGCATGAGGGTTATAAGACTGTCGGCAACGGCAAGGTCAGGACTCTGCGACTGGATGAAATAGCGTCTTACAAGATATGAGCCGACCATCGAAGCAGGGTGGTCGAGGATGAACTGCCGCGCGTATTTCCTTGCCTCGGGCGGGGATGCGGACGCCACCTGCTCCCGGAAAGAGTTCATCAGTTTGTTGTCGTCCGTCCCTTTCACTTCCATTTCCTTCAGATTGGACGCGCTTCCCCTTATTTCCACGGTCTTTCCAGGCTCCGCGAACACCGGCTGTTCGGTGAAGTTGGGGAATATTATCATAAGAGTCATCGGACGGCGGCACGGCACCTCGTAGCTGAAACGGCCCGCCTCGACCTTTATAGTGTCGAGTTTGCCGTTGTCGCCGTCGGGCGTGTATACATAAAACTCACCCTGGTTGAGGTGGAGCAGACGACCGTCGATCTTGAAATGACTATCGTCGGTCGAGCACGACACCATAACCAGGGTGAGCAGAAATAAATATATGAGTTTTCTCATTTACTTCAGTATGGACAGTTCCAGGTCGTTGTCAGCATACGCCTTCAACGAAGGATCTTTCTGAAGAGCCTCTTTCAGATAAGAGGATGTGGCGAACTTGTTTGCCTGACGTGCTGCGACGATGGCGTGCAGATAGGCAGTCATGCCGTTCTGTGCGGGCACCTTGTCGAGCGTTGCGGCTGCTGCGGCGTAGTTCTTGTTAAGAATCTGTGCGAGCGCGGCACTGTTTGTGTTCACGTCACCGAAGTCTTTCTCAGCCTGGGCATAGTTGCCTTTTGCTATGTTGAGCACACCGAGAGCATACGATACGTTCTCAGAACCGGCAGCCTTAGCTATGTCTGTCTCCGCCTCAGCCACGTTTCCGTTGATGAGGTAGATAAGTCCGCGGTTGGCATAAGCCTCAGCCGCGTTACTGTCTATGCGCAGAGCTTTCTCTATATAAGACGCTGCCGCATCCTTCTCACCCTTTGCCAGGCTCAGGGAAGCGAGGTTGTTGTAAGCCCGGTAGTCGCGGTCGTAAAGCTCGGCTGTCTTCTTGTATATCTCCTCTTTCTTTACGTTGTCGTCCACAAGAGTAGCCGCGTAGAGCAGTTCGTCCGCACTCAGTTTCGTGGGATCTTCCGCATACTGCTGCTGTATCTGCTCGTCGCTGCGGCCGATTGTCTCATAATTGATGATCAGACGTGCGCGGCGGAGCTCCGGCAGGATGCCGTCGGCGAGCTCGCGGAACACAGCCGACATGTTGCGGATCTGCTGTTCGCGCTCCTCCGGGTCTTTATACATTGACAGAACACGCAGAACGACTTCCTTGTCCTGAAGGTCTGAAGCCTGAACAAGCTTCTGGAAGCCTTCCCAGTCCTGTGCTGTGTAGTGCGCGTCGATACCTGTGCTCACGTTTGTTTTCTTGAGTTGCTCCTTCACGTAGCCCTCAGACACGTTCTGACGCTTGTAAGCCAGCTTGTCGTTGAACTTCACGCCGCCCTCCGGTGAAGCGTATGCCTGCACCTCGACATTCTGTATGTTCAGTCCCTCACGGTCGTCGTTGATCTTCTTCAGCATTCTGACGAACTCAGTGACAGAGTTGTTCTTCAGCTCGCTCTTGCGCAGGTTAGCCTGATTGATAAGGAACTTGATGTTGGCTTCCTGCTTCTTTTCCCTTACGCGCTGGAACGAGTCGGGAGCTATGCAGCCACCGTCGGTGAGGATGGTTTTCCTGTACAGTTCCGAAGTAGAGATTACTCCGGTAGCCACTTTCACTGCCGGCACATCATACTTCTTATTTCCCTTGCGCGCGTCGAAAGTGAGATACAGCTCGCTCTGCTGCATTTCAGGCACATAGTCGAAGCTGGTCTTCATCGTATAACGGCCACCAAGACGGTATGAAATGGTCTGGTTGTTGCCCATGACCTTCTCTCCCTGGAACGTGGCACTCTCTCCTTTGGCAACCTGTCCGTTAGCGTAGCGCAGCTCGGGAGTAACAGTTACGGTTGCCTTTTTCTTCATATACTTTTCAGGAAACATTCCGCTTATGGTTGCCGGAACCTCTCCTGCCTGTGATTCAAGCGGATTCGGTGTCACTGTAAAGTTGTCGGCTGACAGTGGACCCATCTTTGAGCATGACGCGAAAACAAGAACGGAGCATGCCGAAAGGGTATAAATAAGTTTCTTCTGCATAGTTGTAGTTTTTAGAATAAGTGCCGCGAGCGGGACTCGAACCCGCACAGCCATTTCTGGCCAAGGGATTTTAAGTCCCTCGTGTCTACCAATTCCACCATTGCGGCATCGTCTTTGCAATATCAGCCGGTCCTCTTACAGACTGTCACGGCATACATACCTTATTGTAGTACGTAAACCGTCACATGTGGCTTCAATACATATTGCAGATGCAAAGTTAAGGCATTAAATCATAACATCCAAAACAATTTACACTATTTAATACTTTGTTTCCATGCTGAAACAGTGATTGCATACCGCCGCAGAATAAGACGCCGCAGACAGCATGCCGACTATTATGCTTCCGGACTGCCATCTGCGGTTCTCATCTTACCGTTACTCAAACAGAGACATTAGCCCTATGCCTCCATCATTTCACCTTATTATATATATACACATACTTTATCCATTATATACACATTCTTTACTTATGATATACAAAGCCACATTATATTATATATAACATCGTCTGCCGACACGCCATGTCAATTCGCGCCCAGTTCGCTGAGCCGCTGGTCACACGTGCGTATCACCTCTTCGGTGCTCTGTATCACACTTTTCAGATAAGCCGAGTCAGGGTCTTTCACCTGCTGCGCCTTGTATTTTGCGAGCTGGTTTACGGCATTGTTGCGTCGCGACTGCCACTCGGCAATCCTTGACGAGTCCTTTGACGACGATCCGGACGATGACGACACGCTCGCTCCGGTGCCTATATTGTAGGTCGAGGCAGACCGTGTGGTCTTCGCCGTACTCTTCGTTCCCGTGACGGCATTCACCGCACCCTGCACAAATGCGGACAGTATTCCGCCCCAGAATGCCGCGTTCTGCTGACGCTTCAGCTCCTGCTGGCGTTTCAGTTCGGCAGCCTGCGCCGCCTGACGTTGCTGGTATACCTTCATAGCAGCCTCATAACGTGCCACATATTTTGGAATACTGTCGAGATTACTTGCCGTATATCGGAGATAATCTTCCGCGCTTTCAAGATAAGTAGAATCCTCTCCCTGTATGTAAGAATCCAACAAACTCGTTGTTGTATTAAATTGTTTTGTTGCAAGTTCTATGTCAAAGGAGTATTCTTTAATAAGAAAACTATAATCAGGTTTTTTCTCTATGATATATGAAATAGTGTTCATATTATCAATATTATCATTTGCTTTATTGTACAAAGACAATGCAGTGAAGAACTTCGCCCATGGTTTTTCCACACCTTCATGAGCATAGAAGTCAATCACTTTGTCATACTCACGCTTCTCATAATACTCTTCACCTTTATCGCGGAATCTTGGTTCAGAGTTCATTTCCGGAGTATAAGCCACATATTCACTCATTTCCGTTTTCTTAACTTCCCAATTATTTTCGAACTTATCAAAACGCACACTGTTGAAAACAGGAGGAACGGAATACTCGTCATGCCCGATCATGACGCCGCCTTCTTTAAGCAGACCAGCATCATAAGTATAATATACACACCAGTTACATTCCTCACCATACTTCTTGACAAACGATTCCACATTGAAATAAGGAGCAAACATCCTCACAGTTAATGCCCCATACGGTATAATCTCTTTTCCCGACTGAGAAAGCAAGCCCTTTTTGCCATCGTCATCTGCTGATATATAATTTTCCGCAAACACATCATCAATTTCCACTCTTTCCGCCCCGATAAAGAAATATCCCGGAACATACACCCGTTTATCGGTCATGATGCTGTCGCGCAGCACCGTTCCGTTCAGGTCGTATATGCGGCTCGGCGTTCCCTTGGCATATATGACGGCAGGCTCAGCGTCATGATATACAGCCACAGAGTCGCCGGTACGCTCCATCTGATTGTCGTACACATAGTCCACACCCTTGTCTATGGCGTCACAGAAGAGGAAGCTTGAGTATTGCGTCGGCACTATGAACTTGCCTGACATGTCAGCAATGCCGTTCCTGTCATGTCCGTTGTTCACGATGAAAACATCCTTTCCGTCGCTCAGCCTGTCCTTTACGATGCTGTAGTATACGGCGGGCAGGATGACCTTTCCCTCCATGTCGGCGCGCCCCACAAGCTTGCTCTTCGACATGAGGAGCATATAGTACGTGCCGTCAGGGTCCTGTCTTATCTCCACACGTTTGAGTTTTAGCGACTTCTTCAGCTCTTTCATCTTGTCCTTGTGAGCCTTCTCAAGGTCCTTCAGAGTCTGAGCCGGTGCGGCGGCACACACCGCCAGCAGCAGGAAATGAATAAAAAATCTGGTCATATCTTATATGTCTGAAAAATTATCTGTCCCGAAACGACCGTCCGCCATCGCCTCACAGCCGGACCGGCACGCGCCAGACGATTGCGTGAACAGCCTGACTACCGCGTTTGCAGATGCAGTGTCATGACGGCTGACAAAGATGCGGAGTGAAGAAAAGATAATAACATAATTGCCCGTCCGCACACATATACCGTATGCAAAGGTAGGAAAACGCAGCCGTAACCGCAACAGGCACAGCTGCGACAAGTGTCCGGAACGAGGCTTACCGTGTCCGGACGGTAAGAAATGATGCCTTAACGGCATGTTTTCATGGTAAGTTATAAGAAATAAAAACCGCCGTCAGTTGGTCACCGCTACCACTCCTGACGGACTGTACGTGGCGTGATAGCGCGTCAGCGGACTGCCTTTGTCACCCTTGACGATGTTTCCGCCGGTGTTCATGTTGTACTCGCGGTGACACGTGCCGCACGTCGCGATGCCTGTGGACGCCACACTCAGCGGATGGCTTCTCACCGGAACCATGTTCGGATTGAAGCAATTGGGGCACTCGGCGTCGTAGGCATAGAACACCGGAGGGATGTCCAGATTGCCGTAACCGAACCATATGGCGTTGTTCATGCCAAGGAGCACCGACACGCGCTCATCCTCGGCGGTGAATATCACGTCGTCTGTCATGTTCTGGTTTGTGGTGAACCTGTAATGCCGCGCGCCTCCCTTTATCACCGTCGTCACCTTGCAGAAGATGCCCGTTCCGCCCACCGCGCTGCCCAGCGCAGCCGAATGGGCGTGTGTGGCGGTGTTGAATACGAATCGGCACGGATATGTGCTGTACTCCGACATGGTGTCACCGCACGACGCCGGCAAAAGCGCCATCATCACGGCACACACTGTTGACGTCACTCCCTTTCTCATTTCAGCAACTCCTTTTCGGCTTCCTCGGCACGGCTGAAGCCGAAACCGTCGTACACACTCTTCATAAGCTCCGCTATACGGTCATTGCACAGGTTGCCCATGCTGCCCTCGTGCGTATGGCATATATTGCGGTCGGCGCGGTAGGTTCCGTTCTCTATCTCCATGCCCACCTTGCGGTAAGCGTCGCGGAAAGGCATTCCCGCGGCGGCGAGGCGGTTCACCTCCTCCACGGAGAACATCGGGTCGTACATCGGATTGTCCAGAATGTTGCGGTTCACCTCCATCTTGCTGATGATGTACGCCGCCATCCGCAGACAGTCCTTCAACTCTCCGAAAGCCGGGAGGAACACCTCCTTTATTATCTGAAGGTCGCGGAAGTATCCCACTGGCAGGTTGTTCATGATGAGCGTTATCTGCTCCGGCAGAGCCTGAAGCTTGTTGCACTTCGCCCGTATCAGCTCGAACACGTCGGGATTCTTCTTGTGCGGCATGATGCTGCTGCCCGTAGTGCATTCCTTTGGCAGCCTTATGAAGCCGAAGTTCTGGCAGTTGAACAGGCATGCGTCGAACGCCATCTTGGCGAGGGTGCCTGCCACCGACGCCATGGCGAACGCCACGTTGCGCTCCGTCTTGCCGCGTCCCATCTGCGCGTATACCACGTTGTAGTCCATCGAGGCGAACCCCAGCAGGCGCGTCGTCATCTCCCTGTCGAGCGGAAACGACGAGCCGTAGCCTGCGGCAGAGCCGAGAGGGTTGCGGTTTGCCATGCGGTAGGCAGCCTGAAGAAAGAGCATGTCGTCGGCGAGAGACTCCGCATAGGCTCCGAACCACAGCCCGAACGAGCTGGGCATGGCTATCTGCAGATGGGTGTAACCAGGCATAAGGACGTCCTTGAACTGCCCGCTCTTCTCCTGAAGCTCGCCGAAGAGCGTCATCACCCCGTCGGCTATCTCGCGCAGCTCGTGGCGTATGAAGAGCTTCAGGTCAACGAGCACCTGGTCGTTGCGCGACCTTCCGCTGTGTATCTTCTTGCCCATGTCGCCCAGACGCCGCGTGAGCAGCAGCTCCACTTGTGAGTGCACGTCCTCCACCCCGTCCTCTATCACGAATCTGCCTTCCGTGCAGTCGCGGTAGATATTCCTTAGTTCGGCGAGCAGGGCGTCCAGTTCGTCCTTCTCCATGAGTCCTATCGACTGTAGCATCTTTATGTGCGCCATCGACCCGAGCACGTCGTAGCGTGCCAGATAAATGTCGAGTTCGCGGTCGCGTCCCACGGTGAAGCGTTCTATCTCGGCGTTCACCTCAAAGTTCTTTTCCCAAAGTTTTGTAGCCATCTGTCCTCTTTCTTTCTCCGGCATGCCCGCCGGTGGTGTTGTTATTCGTAGTTTATAGCCTGCAACACGTCGGCAATCTTCTCTATGCCCTGTTGCAGCGGTTTCTGCACCATACCCTTTATGAAGGGGTTAAGCTCCGCCTTTATGGTTATCTTCATCTTGCACGACGTTTCCGTTACGGGCAGAATCTGTATCCAAAGGTTGAAAGGCACGGGGCTCGACTCCGTTCCGAACTTGATGCACTTGGGCTCCTCGCGGTCCACTATGCGCAGCCTCACGTTTCCGGCTGGCGGCACGCTTACCGATATCGAGTCGTTGTCGAAGGTCAGATCCTTTATCTTGTCCTCCGGTATGCGGTTCTTCACTCTCTCTATGTTCTCGAGGTTGCTCAGCATGTCATACACCTTCTTCTGCGGGAAGAGTATCTGGCGTATGCTGCTTTCGAATGTTGTCATCGACATGATATGTGTGTTTTTATGTTCATTTGTTGCCTTGCAGGCGCGGAGCCGGTCACTTGCGCCACTCCGACGGGTTCTTGCGCCACTCCGCCAGCACCTCCACGTCGCTCTCGGCGATGTAGCCCGTAGCCACAGCCTCAGCCACCACGTGGTCGTAGTCGGTCAGAGTCTCCAGTCTCACCCCTGCTTCCGCGAACGCCTCTGCGGCGACGGGGAAGCCGTAGGTGTATGAAGCCACCATGCCCACAACCTCATATCCTGCCTCGCGCAGCGCAGCCACAGCCTTCAGACTGCTTCCTCCGGTGGAGATGAGGTCCTCCACCACAACCACCTTCGAGCCTTTCTCCAGCTCGCCCTCTATGAGGTTGCCCATGCCGTGGTCCTTTGCCTTGCTGCGCACATAGACGAAGGGGAGGTTCAGCTCGTCAGCCACGAGCGCGCCCTGTGCTATCGCTCCCGTAGCCACACCTGCCACAGCCTCAGCCTCGGGGAAGTGTTCGAGGACGGCGTGCACCAGCTCGAGCTTCACGAAGTTGCGCAGTCCGGGATAAGACAGCGTCTTGCGGTTGTCGCAATAGAACGGTGATTTCCAGCCCGAAGCCCATGTGAAGGGGTCGTTCGGCTGTAACTTTATAGCCTTGACGTTAAGCAGTTTCGACGCGAAGTCTTTCTTCAAAGTGTCCATGATGTATGTTTTTTAATTATTGTCTTTATTGGATGCAAAGTTAAACTAATTAGACCGAAAGTCAAAATAAAACACCGCGACATTAAAAAATATTTACAAAACGGTTGCCGCCCCGTCTCTCCTTCAGTGAGCCGGAGACCGCCGCGCGACGCCGCCTACCCCGTTCCCTTCCACCATAAAGCCGCCTCCGGAGCGCGTCCTCATGCCTCCCATGCTGGCAAAAAGCCCCTTCCGGCATGCAGGAGAGCCTTTGTCATGAGGCGGAAAAGCCTTTTCCGTGGTGCCGGAAAGCCTCTTTGGCAGCGCGGAAGAGCACGTTCCACACCTCCGCCGCTACCATATCGCATCACAACATATTGTATATCAACAAATTATACCATTTTCTCAAAACTGCGTTATTCGCGTTCCGACACGCGTTCGGGCGCAAAACGGTGAGTATAAAAGACGTATGCCGGTAAAATATTTTGACAAAACGGCATTTTCAGACTGTATGTCACGCATGACGGATATAAAACTTCATTATCATCGCAATATATTCGCACCAATGCCGTTTTTATTAAAAACTATGGTGGCGTCAGCCCTGTAGAGACGCAAAATCTTGCGTCTCCCGAGTAAAAGGCATGGCAACGACAGGTGGATTTTTGCCTTTGTCTATAGCGCATACTTGCTTGTGAGACGCAAGATTTTGCGTCTCTACTTGGATAGTCAGTGCATAGTAGGGTGTGTTTGTTTCATTGGCGACTATGAGCTGGGCGGCGAATGGAAGCTGACACACGTCGGTTACGACTATCTGATACTAAGAGTCAGTCCCTTGTCTGACAATGCTGACGACATAAGCATGGTGAAAAGCATATACACCAACTCCATGCTGACTCTGGAATACATCACCGCAGACAGGATGTACGTGGAGTCTCCGCTCAGCTTCACCCGCCAGACAGTGGGGTTACACCGCGTGAGCGGAGAGCCTGACAGCACCAAGCCTTGACACCACAGATGTTTGCCTGTATTTTATTTTGATTTTTGCGAGGTTTGTGTTAACTTTGCATCCACAATCATCTTCATAAAATCATGAACATCGAAAAAGCTTTATGCAGTTCGGTCATCAAGGCTGTGAAGGAACTGTACGGACAGGATGTGCCTGAAAAAATGGTGCAGCTGCAGAAGACTAAACGTGAATTCGAGGGACACCTCACACTCGTGGTGTTCCCGTTCCTGAAAATATCGCACAAGAAACCGGAGGATACCGCCGGGGATATAGGACAATGGCTGAAGGCGAACGAGGACTGCGTGGCGTCATACAACGTGGTGAAGGGATTTCTCAACATCGTCATCTCAAACGCAGCATGGATAAGCCTGCTCAACGACATCAACGCCGACCCGGCTTACGGAGAGCGCAAGGCGACGGAGAAGTCGCCTTTGGTGATGATTGAATACTCCTCGCCCAACACCAACAAACCGCTGCATCTCGGACACGTGCGCAACAACCTGCTGGGCTGGAGCCTCTCAAAGATAATGGAGGCGAACGGCAACCGCGTGGTGAAGACAAACATCGTGAACGACCGAGGCATACACATCTGCAAGTCGATGCTTGCATGGCTGAAGTGGGGAAACGGTGAGACGCCCGAGACAAGCGGCAAGAAGGGCGACCATCTCATAGGCGACTACTACGTGGCTTTCGACAAACACTACCGCGAGGAGACAGCCGCGCTCAAGGCGCAATACGTCTCCGAAGGTATGGACCCGGACGAGGCGGAGAAGAAGGCTAAGGAAGAGGCGCCGCTGATGAAGGAGGCTCACGCGATGCTCGTGAAATGGGAGCAGGGCGACAAGGAGGTGCGCGCGCTGTGGCAGAAGATGAACTCATGGGTGTACGCGGGCTTCGACGAGACCTATAAGGCTCTCGGAGTGGGCTTCGACAAGATATACTACGAATCGGATACTTACCTCGAGGGAAAGGCAAAGGTGGAAGAGGGACTCGCAAAGGGTCTTTTCTTCAGAAAGGACGACAACAGTGTATGGGCAGACCTCACCGATGAGGGACTGGACCAGAAGCTGTTGTTGCGGTCCGACGGCACCAGCGTGTACATGACGCAGGACATAGGCACGGCGGACATGCGCTTCCGCGACTTCCCCATAGACAAGATGATATATGTCGTGGGCAACGAACAGAACTACCATTTTCAGGTTCTTTCCATACTGCTTGACCGTCTCGGGTTCAAGTGGGGAAAGGAACTTGTGCACTTCTCATACGGTATGGTGGAACTGCCCAACGGCAAGATGAAGAGCCGCGAGGGCACGGTGGTCGACGCCGACGACCTCATCGCCGAGATGATAAAGGACGCACGGCAGACCAGCGAGGAACTGGGCAAGTTCAAGGACATGACCGGGGAGGAGCGCGACGAGATAGCACGCATCGTCGGAATGGGCGCGCTCAAGTACTTCATACTGAAGGTGGACGCACGCAAGAACATGCTTTTCAACCCGGAGGAGAGCATCGACTTCAACGGCAACACGGGTCCGTTCATACAGTATACGCACGCCCGCATACGCAGCATACTGCGCAAGGCGCAGGCGGAAGGCATCGTCCTGCCCGACAGCCTTGACCCTGCCATGCCGCTCAACCGGAAGGAGACCGAGCTGATACAGAAGATGAACGAGTATGGAGCGGCTGTGGAGCAGGCGGGAAAGGACTATTCGCCAAGCGGCATAGCAAACTACTGCTACGAGCTCACAAAGGAGTTCAACCAGTTCTATCACGACTACAGCATACTCAGCGCAGACAGCCTGAACGAAAAAACTGTGCGTCTCGTGCTCGCGGCAAACGTAGCCAAGACTCTGAAGAACGGCATGGACCTGCTCGGCATAGAGGTGCCCGAGCGCATGTAAAGGCTCCGGCATACATCACATACGGGTGCGCCGCCCTACGCCTGCCTGCGGCACGGCTGACCGGCGCGCACCTTTCACCACACACTTAAGCAATGAACAACCAACCGCTCAATCCGCCCGACTACCGTCACGACACCGTCCTGCCCCTCCCTCCGGAGGTATCGGCGCAGGCATGGGCTGTAGACGCGGCGTGCTCGGGCAATCCCGGACCGATGGAATACCGTTGCGTGGATCTCGCCACGGGTGCGGTGGTGTTCCACTTCGGACCAATGCACGGCACAAACAACATAGGCGAGTTTCTCGCCATCGTACACGCGCTGGCTCTGATGGAGCGCGACGGCATAAAGGGAAAAGCCATCTACTCCGACAGCCACAACGCAATACTGTGGGTGAAGAAGAAGCAGTGCAAGACCAAGCTGGAGCGTACGCCGCGCACAGAACAGCTCTATCAGATAATAGCACGCGCCGAGAACTGGCTCCGCACACACCGTGTCACCACACCTATACTCAAATGGGAGACGCAGAAATGGGGAGAGGTGCCGGCTGACTTCGGGCGCAAATGACGCCCGTACTCACCGTCTCTCCTTACGACGCGCGGCAAACCTCACGCACACACATCACCGGCGGCACGCCCGTACGCGCCGTACCACACTCGGAAAAACTGAAAACCAACATAAAAACTTACCTGACATGACAAGTAAAAAACTGTTTATCACGCTTTTCATCCTTCTCGCCGGACTCACAGCGACAGCCCGACAGAAGTCTCTGCACCAGCTTCAGCAGGAGTTTACTGACCTCCGTTTCGGCATGTTCATACACTTCAACATCCCTACTTTCGCACCCGACGACTGGCCAGACCCCGATCTTCCGCCGTCGGTATTCAACCCCACGAAGCTCGATTGCAGCCAATGGGCGAAGGCGGCGAAGTCTGCCAACATGTCCTACGGGTGTCTCACGACCAAGCACCACAGCGGTTTCTGCATCTGGGACACCAAGACCACCGACTACAACGTGATGAACTCGCCGCTCAGACGCGACGTCGTGCGCGAGTATGTCGACGCCTTCCGCAAGGAGGGACTGAAGGTGATGCTCTATTACTCCATCCTCGACACCCATCACCGGTTGCGTCCCAACATGATAACTCCCGACAAAATCGCAATGATAAAGGCACAGCTGAGGGAGCTGCTCACCAACTACGGACCCATCACAGCACTCATCATAGACGGCTGGGACGCTCCGTGGTCGCGCATAAGTTATGATGACGTGCCGTTCCCGGAGATTTATCACTTCATCAAATCGCTTCAGCCGGAGTGTCTGGTGATGGATCTCAACGCGGCGAAATATCCGCGCGAGGCTCTGTTCTACACCGACATAAAGTCATACGAGCAGGGGGCGGGACAGAAGATATCAACATCCGAGAACCGCCTTCCGGCTTTGGCGTGCCTCCCTCTGCAGCAGAACTGGTTCTGGAAGGAATCGTTCCCCACCGACAAAATGAAACCGGCGGAGGAGATGATAAACCAAAACGTCATACCATACAACAAGGCTTACTGCAACTTCATACTCAATGTGGCTCCCAACCGCGACGGTCTGATGGACGAAAACGCGCTGGAGGAGCTGCGCAAGATGGGTAAAATGTGGAAGAACGACGGCAGAGTGGCGGAGCTGCCGGAGTGTGACGCGCCCATAACAGAGCGCAACATAGCCAAGAACAGACCCGCCGAATCGTCATGGAGCTACGACTACGGCATCATGGACTTTGCCAATGACGACGACTTCGTGAGCGCATGGACGTCCAATCCGAGGGTGAACACGCCATGGTGGAGCGTTGACCTGGGCGACGGAAAGACCATCGACATGGTGACGATAACCGAGGAGAAGGGCGGCGTGATGCGGGAGTACACGCTCGAATACCGCTCAGGCGGAGCGTGGAAGACGCTTTTCAGCGGTGAGGCAAAGACGCTGAGCCGTGTCAAGATACACCGTTTCGCTCCGGTGAAAGCCGATGCCGTGAAGGTGACAGTGACCCGCCACGACGGCACAGTAAAGATTGCCGAGCTGGGAGTATATACTCCTTATAAGGAATAAATATATTTTTTATAACGAGCAAGCGTATTTCCAGTACGTGACGGATATATTCCTTATAGGGCAACGGTATGCTTCTTATAGGAAGACAATACTCTTCTTATAGAGAGACAATATGATTCTTATACTATACAGAAAGCCTCCTTATCACGCATAAGGGGGCTTTCACACTCCTGCGAAACGCGACGGTAGCAGCGAGAAGAGGAACGACAGCGACATGTGATGCTCAGGCACGGAAGCCGCCGCACGCTCTATGCGCGACATGATGCGCACCGCACAGCAGTCTACCCAGCTGCGGAAATCGGGGTCGGGAGTATATTCTGACGTGAAGTCGAGCAGACGTCCGAGGTCGAAATCCGTGCTCACGATGCCTGCCCCGCAACGGCTCGCGTCGTGGGCGTTGCAGTCCTGCTCGATGTGCGCGGGCACCATGAGTATCGGTTTGCCCAGATACATCGCCTCGCACACCGACTCAAACCCTGCCGTAGTGGCGTAGGCGCGGCATCCCGCGAGCGACTTGAGGAACGCCTTGTCGTCTATCTGGTTGAACGTAAGGGTGGAGTCGACCTTATATACCTTGTCAACGCCCTTCCTGTCCCAGAAGAAATTGAGCGGCACACCGGGATTGTCGCGGTGCCACCGCGCTATGCTCTCACCGTAACCCGCATTGACCATGTAACCGTGAATATAGTCACCGTCAGACGGTCGGGTGTCGAGCACCTCGCGGCGGAGCAGCGGCGGCACCACGCTCACGCCCTTCCGGCTGTCGTCCGCCATGCTTCTGAACGACAGGGCGAGCTTGTCCTGCGCGCCTATACACGTGATGCGCGTGAACATACGCAGGAAGAAGAGGCTCACCGGGCTTCCCTTCGGAAACTCGAAACCGCTGTGCAGGAAAAGATACTGATGTCCTATGCTCACCTGCGGGACCTGCGGACGGAACAGAAGATAGGTGAGTCCGGTGAGCAGCTCGTAGAAGTTCACCACGAGGTCTGCCTTTGTCTGTATTATCCGGCTGCGTATAAAGAGAATGCTCTTCATGTAAGTCGGAGTCTTGAAGATGTTGTATGCCACGCTGCGCGTGAGGTTGCTGCGCTTGTTTGAGGGCGTGGGGAGGAAGTTGGGACTGTCGAACAGCCTTATCGGAGTGTCCATGCTGCGGCTGAAGAAGTCGGGCAGACTGCGCGCCCCGCTCTTTCCCACAAGCACCTCCACCACCTCATGACCGTTGCGACGGAGCATTGCCTCCATTGTCATTGCCTGCGTGAGATGTCCGCGGCCCTCGCCCTGTACGATGAAGAGAATTCTCATAGATTGTCGTGTTATGGTTGTTGTTTCCTCTTACACAATGTAAAATTATTCATTCCCGGTTACACCGGCATTCAATACATATGACAATTGCGTTAAATGTTGTCATGCCGTGCGTGTCCATAGGTGATTATCGTGTTGGCACCGTATGTCTCCGCGCCTGTCACGACTATGTCTGAGGGCAGCTGCGGAGCCTTTGTCCCGCCGCCGGTCGCGATGGGTGCCGTCTCCACACGTATCTCGTCCCACATCCCTGATGCGATGAACGTGCCGTGGGTGAACGCTCCTCCCTCCACTAAAACCGACTGCACGCCGCGCCGCCAAAGCTCTTCGAGCAGCTGCGGAACAACAGGACGGCTGAAGTCGAGCCCCGGAAAGAACGGGCGTTCGCGGTCGATGACTATCCGCAGAGGGTCTTTGCCCGCCCAGTGGCGCACGTTGAGCCGCGCGTTGTCGCGCCTGTCGGTGACGCTGCCTATGAGTATGGCGTCGTGGCGTGCGCGAAGCTTGTGCACCAGCATGCGCGTGAAAGGTGTGGAGAAAGCCATCGGACGGAAGCGGTCGTCGATGTATCCGTCAGCCGACTGCGCCCACTTCAGGGTGACGAAAGGACGTCTCAGACTGTTGAACGTGAAGAACACTCGGTTGAGACTGCGGCACTCGCTCTCCAGAACGCCCACCGTGACGTCTATGCCCGAGGCGCGCAGCTTTTCTATACCGCGCCCGCTCACCTTCGCGAATGTGTCCACGCAACCAACCACCACGCGACGCACGCCCTTCCTCACAATGAGGTCGGCACACGGCGGAGTCTTGCCGTAGTGGGCACACGGTTCCAGACTGACATACATGGTGGCTTCCGGCAGCAGCCGTTCGTCGTCAGGCGCGACCGAGGCGAAGGCGTTCACCTCGGCATGACCCTCTCCGCAGCGCACGTGGTAGCCCTCACCTATGATGCGTCCGCGGGCAACTATCACCGCCCCCACCATAGGATTGGGGCTGGCGTTGCGGCGTCCGCAGGCTGCAAGCTGAAGGCAGCGGCGCATGTACATTTCGTCTGTCGTGCTCTGGTTCATATCAAAATTATTAAGTATCTTTGTTCCGGCAAACGGCGGACGAGCACGCCCTGACAGGCGTCTGAGCATCATCATGATGCCGTAGTAGCCGGATAAAACCACATCAAAACATAAAATACCACCCTCAAAGACATCATGACGTACAGAGAACTATGGAACACTCTCACCCCGGTCTGCGGCGAGCGCGAGGCGAAAAGCGTCGCGCGGCTGGTCTTCGAGCAGCGTTTCGGTCTTGACATGACCGACATTTGTATAGGCAAAGATAAACAATTATCAGAAGAAACACACAACGAAATGAAAAAAATTGCTGCCCGCCTGCTGCAAAACGAGCCCGTGCAGTATGTTCTGGGCTGCGAGACGTTCTGCGGACGGACATTCGCCGTGCGTCCGGGAGTGCTCATTCCGCGCCCCGAGACAGAAGGGCTGATACAGCTCATGCACAGTCTTGGCAGCAGGGAAAAGCCCGCGCCGCGCATACTCGACATAGGGACGGGAAGCGGATGCATAGCGATAACAGCTGCGCTCGACATGGCGGGAGCCGACGTCACGGCATGGGACATATCGGAGGAGGCACTTGCCACGGCTGAGGAGAACGCCGCCACGCTCGGAGCCCGCGTGCGCTTTGTGAGGCAGGACGCGCTCCGCCCGCCTGAGGACGAGGCTCTGTGGGACTTCGTGGTGAGCAATCCGCCATACATATGCATGAAGGAACGCGCGGAGATGAGCCGCAACGTGCTCGACCACGAACCTGCCACCGCGCTCTTCGTGCCCGACGACGACCCGCTCATGTTCTACCGTTCGATAGCCCGCTACGCACGGCGCGCGCTCAGAGACGGCGGATGGCTGCTCTTCGAGATAAACCCTCTGTATGACGGAGACATGACGGCGATGATGGCGGAAGAGGGCTTTGAGGGCACGGAAACATATGACGACATTTTCGGACGACGCCGCTTCGCCGCCGCACAAAGGCAGGACAGCGGACCGGTGACGGCATGACCGGAAAAGAAAAACATCACACACAATGGCACAACTGAAGAATATGACCGAGGAACAGGCTCTGCGCAGGCTGGCGGCAATGTGCTCCAAAGCCGAGCACTCCTCAGGAGAGGTGGACGCGAAGATGCGCTCATGGCAGATGGACGACGGGGCGCGGACGCGCGTGGCTGAACGTCTGAGAAGCGCGGGATATGTGGACGACGCGCGGTTCTGCCGCTCGTTCGTGCACGACAAGATGGAGTTCGACAAATGGGGACGCCGCAAGATAGAGACGGCTCTCTACAGGAAAGGGGTCAGCCGCGACATCTACGCGCCCGTGCTCGACAGCATCAGCGACAGCGAGTATGCCGAAGCTCTGCGCCCGATGCTCGAGGCGAAGCGGCGCAACACAAAGGCACGGAGCGACTACGAGCTGAACGCGAAGCTCATAAAATACGCCCTCTCGCGAGGATACGGGATGAACATCATACGCATGTGTCTCGACACGGACGCCTGCCCCGACGCTGACGGAAGCGATGAGGACTTTTTTTAGACTTTTACGCTGTCTCACCGACATCATCGCCCCGCGTCTCTGCGCCATATGCGGAGGACGTATGTCGGCAGACGAGGACACCATCTGCGCGCGCTGCGACATGCGCCTGCCGCGCACCGGACACCTTTCCGACCTGACAGGCAACGAGATGGCTCGCCTCTTCTGGGCGAGGATAGCAGTGGTGAGAGCCGCCGCCATGTGGATGTATCAGCCACATTCGGAGGTGAGCGCGGTGATTTACAACCTGAAGTACGGCGGACGCCCCGAACAGGGACGGCAGATGGGCATGGCGGCGGCACGCGAGCTGAACGGCGCAGGATTCTTCGAAGGCATAAGCATGATTGTCCCCGTGCCGCTGGCAAAGGAGAAACTGGCGCGCCGGGGCTACAACCAGAGCGAGGAGATAGCGCGCGGCGTGGCAGCCGTGACGGGTCTGCCGGTAGCCACAGGAGTAGTGGAACGCATACGCGACACCGAAAGCCAGACAAGAAAGACCGACCTTCAGCGCGTGGAGAACGTCGAGGGGGCTTTCCGGCTGACGCGCCCCGACAGGGTGGCAGGACGCCACGTGCTCATTGTGGACGACGTGGTGACCACCGGCTCCACCGTTTGCGCGTGCGGCAGGGAGCTGATGAGGGCAGGCGGAGTGAGCGTCAGCGTGATGTCGCTCGGCTTCACCCACCAGTAGAACACATAAAAACACACGATTGACCCGGACACAATATGACGGCGGTCAATTTGATACATCTACTTAATAAAAACCATGAAAATGCATATTCATGCAATTATCGGAGTAAAAAATATTGACAATTGTTTTTCATGAAAGAGAAAAGCGGAGCGTGACATCCGGCGTTCCGCCACACACGAAAAAGCCTTTTCCGCCACCTCCACGACCCTCCGCCAACGCCTTTACACCATCCGGACGACACAGAAAAGCCTTTCCCGCACAGCAGAAGACACTGTTCCGCAGCGCGGAAAAGCACGTTCAGCCACACGGAAGAGCCTTTTCCGCAACGCCAAAGAGCCTTTCCCGCCGACCGGAAGAATGCGCATCAGAGCGCGGAACAGCGCAAACAACTGATTTACAATATAATAAATAAAGTCTCTGAGAATCGCGTATTTGCCGCCACAATGGCTTACGCACCCGAAAAACGCCTTAATTTGGAGTTGACGGTGAATATTCATGCAAACGCGACATCGGTTTCCGTATAAATATGCAATAACGCTCCCGTCATCATCCACAACCTGAAGCGCGTGGCGGAAGGCATCGCATACGGGCACGCCATATCGTTCCACCACGTCCGGAACAGCATACGTCCGCTCCGCGAATAATCCTTATCGCACGGTGACAATCACAAATCACGACATATGAATGTTGCCTACGGACAGGGACAAAACAAAGAAAGGCAGTCCGAAGACTGCCAATCTCATGAGCAAAATTAAAATTGAAAAAAGTTATTTCAGTTTGGTGTAACCGTACTTAGACACACCGGCGAGTTCCTCTTCGATGCGGATAAGCTGGTTGTACTTAGCCATACGGTCTGTGCGGCTCATCGAACCGGTCTTTATCTGACCTGAGTTTGTAGCCACGGCGATGTCGGCTATCGTTGTGTCCTCGGTCTCTCCGGAGCGGTGAGAGGTTACAGTTGTGTAGCCATGACGGTGAGCCATCTCGATGGCATCGAGAGTCTCTGTGAGCGAACCAATCTGGTTGACCTTGATGAGGATAGAGTTTGCCGCACCCATCTGTATACCTTTCTGGAGGAACTTCACGTTTGTAACGAACAGGTCGTCACCAACGAGCTGGCAGCGGTCGCCTATAGCGGCTGTCAGTTTCACCCAGTTCTCCCAGTCGTTCTCGTCGAGACCGTCCTCGATAGAGTCGATAGGATATTTTGTGATGAGCTCCTCGAGATACTTGATCTGCTCTGCAGCGGTGAGCTTCTTGCCGTTAGGATCCTTCTTCTTGCCGTTCTTCAGCTGGCTGTAGTCATAGAACCACTCGCCGTTCTCGCATACAGCGAACTCGCTGGCAGCGCAGTCCATGGCGATCTTAACGTCCTTGCCCGGCTCGTAGCCAGCGTCCTTGATAGCCTGTATGATGCTGTCGAGAGCGTCCTCAATGCCGTCGAAGTTAGGAGCGAAGCCACCTTCGTCACCCACAGCTGTAGAAAGTCCGCGGCCCTTGAGCAGTTTTGCCAGAGCGTGGAACACCTCGGCGCCCATGCGGATAGACTCCTTGATGGACGGAGCACCTACCGGACGGATCATGAACTCCTGGAAAGCGATGGGAGCGTCAGAGTGTGCTCCACCGTTGATAATGTTCATCATAGGAACCGGCATAGTGTAAGCGTTGCATCCGCCGATATAGCGATAGAGTGGCATGTTCAGTGCTTTAGCGGCAGCTTGTGCCGTTGCCAGAGATACGCCGAGGATGGCGTTGGCACCGAGGTTGCTCTTTGTCGGGGTACCGTCGAGCTCAAGCATCTTCATGTCGATAGCACGCTGATTGAACACGCAATCACCTTTGAGCGCGGGAGCGATGATGTTGTTGACATTGTCAACAGCCTTCTGAACGCCCTTTCCGCAGTAACGGCTCTTGTCACCGTCGCGAAGTTCGAGTGCTTCGTTCTCACCGGTAGATGCTCCAGAAGGAACAGCCGCACGGCCCATAACACCATTGTCGAGGGTCACTTCAACCTCTACAGTAGGATTTCCTCTTGAGTCGAGGATCTCTCTTGCATGAACTTTTTCTATTACCATAATCGTATTTTTATATTGAAGAATAATTATTCACATGCAAAGTTAATACCAATTATTAAAATAAAGGCACTTGCGGTGGTTATTTTTTCGTTTTATGAAGTTAAAAAAAACGAAGTGTGAGAGCTTATTGCGGGCTTTGCAATGTGGAGAATGCAAAACGCCGTGCCGGCAGGTATTGATGTCCTGTTCTCCGGCACGGCGCATATGGTTTTCCAGTCAGCCCGCCGCATTGTTTCGGGTAAGGCTGTTACGCTGTCTCCACAGCATTTCACCGCATGCTTATTTCTTGTCCCAACCGGCGGCGACGGCTATCTTTCCGGCTATGGTAGTGTTGTCTATCCTGCCTGTGAAAGCCTCCGCTCCGGCACCGACGGCAAATACCGGCACATAGCCGTTGGAGTGTCCGCCACTCTGCCATCCCACCATCGCAGCCTCAGCCATGGTGCGCCGTGCCGCGTCGGATATTCCATTGAGCGTGGCATAGAGGTTCTTGCTCTCCTGGTCGTGCCCTTCGGTGAGGTTGCGGTATGCCTTCTTGAGCCTGTCGGTCTGATGGTCGGTAAGCTCTACCTTGTCCCAGAAGCCCCAGTTTGCCTTCAGGTCTTTCTCCACCTGTTCCCATGTGAGTTTCTTCCCGTACTTCTTATACAGCTGCTCAAGATGTTTTGAATATCTCTCCGCGCTCATTTTCTGATATTTGAGCAGGTCGGTGTGTAGCTCGTACTTGCCGCGTCCGAGCACAATGCCGCCCGTCTCGTGGTCTGCCGTGACGACGATGAGCGTCTCGTCAGGGTGCTGCTCGTAGAACTCATAGGCAACGCTGATGGCGCGGTCGAAGTCCTGTGTCTCCCTGAATGCCGCCGCCGCGTCGTTGGCATGGCACGCATAGTCAATCTTTCCGCCCTCTATCATGAGGAAGAAACCGTCCTTGTTCTGTTTCGTCAGCGCGCTTATACCGGCTCTGGTGACCTCCTGCAGAGTCATGTCGGAGCCCGAGCGGTCGATGGCGTAAGCCAGAGAGGAGCGGTCGCCGGCATTGTCCTTCTCCTGCTGGAAGAGGATTATGCGGTCAGCGTTTTTCAGTTTCTTACGGAAATCCTTATACCCCCGCGCAATGGTATAGCCCGCTGCGGCACACTGGTCGTAGAGCGAGCCGGTGGCGGTGGCGTCGTTCTTGTTCTCCGGACTGGCGAAGTCGCTGCCCGCATAGAAGTCGAATCCGGCTGTGATGAGGTCCTTTCCTATCTCATAATACATGTTTCGGTCGGGACGGTGAGCGTAGAACGATGCCGGTGTGGCATGGTTCACCGTCACGCTTGTGCCCACACCTACAGCCGCTCCAGCCTCTTTCGCCCACACGGCGATACTGTTCACCACCGTGTTCTGGTCGGCGAGCATGCCTATCACACCGTTTTTCGTCTTGTTGCCTGTGGCAAGCGCGGTGCCTGCGGCGGCTGAGTCGGTGACCCCGTTTGTGCCGGAGAATGTCGTGACAAAGCCCGTGTAAGGGAACTGCGCGAACTGCAACGGCACGGTGCCGATGAATCCTTCGACGGCTGCGAGATAGGTCTCGGTGCCGTTAACCTGGTTGACGCCCATGCCGTCGCCTATGAAATAGAACACATACTTGGCGCGCCCTTCGGCAAACGCCGTCACCGCCATCACGAACAAAGCCGCTGCGGTCAAAATAAACTTCCTCATATCGTTATCGCAAAATATATTTTCATTATGCCGGCACCGCCGGAAAGACACCGGTGCGGAGCCGTAAGCGCAAGGCGGCGGAATGCGGATGCGGAGAAGAAAAGCCCCGTAAGGTGCTCCGTCACACCTGCGACACCGCCTTTACAGCGCAAATTTAGTAATAAAATACATGAAAAACAACCCCTGAAATATGTTTTTTCGTCCGTTTAACAGCAATGTAACACCACCGGCGAAACATTTTTATCGAAAAATGACAACACAGTCTTGGATGTTTCGGCAAATTGTCGTAACTTTGAGCCAAACGAAAACCAAAGCTATGAACGATAAGATAACACCTGACAATTTCGAATCTACCTATGTCGATCCGATAGAGGAAGAGCGGATAGACAAGTTTGTATGCGACGAGATGGCACGCCAGATACACCGCTACATCAAGGCTATGTCGGGCACTAAACACGCCATGCTGATGTTTGAGGAGCGCATATCCCGCATGTCGGTGCCCGAGAAGGAGCAGGCGATAGCGCGCTACATAGACCTCAACCGTAAGGTGCTGAGCGGTCTTGACTTCAAGATTGTGCTCGCAAGAGCGATGGCGAACTACTGCGACACGTTCGCCTATCTGCTGCGGATGGTGAACGACAAGCGCAAGGCGGTGTACTATCTGAACCGCATCAAGGCGAAATACATGCAGTATCACGAGATATTCGAGCAGGACGGCAAGTTCGGCATGAAGGACTGCAAGGGCAATGTGCTCATCAGTCCGCAGTACGACTTCCTGCGCACATGCTACGTCTACCGCGACGACCTGAGCATAATGCCGGTGATAGCGCAGAAGGACGGCAAGATGGGACTTATCCTTCCCGACGGCAAGGACACCGTCGTAGCCGACTTCCTCTACGACGACATATCGCTGCGCGACGACCCTCCGTACTTCGAGGCGCGCAAGGGCGGCACGGAAGGATATATAGACGACAAAGGCAATTTCACAGAATAAACTGACGGCGGGAAAGCGATGACTTTCCCGCCGTTTTTCTTTTGTATATCATGTGGCGATTATACGGCTGACGACCGACACTCTTATGTGCCGCATACACGCCGGACAGACCGTCCGGCCGCGACACCATCAATCGTCATCGTTGCCATGTTTATACATCAGTTCGGTCTTGACCACCTCCTGTTTCACCAGCTTCGAGTCGATGAAGGTGAACTCCGTGGTGACAGATACCCACTGATCTCTGAAAACGGCTTCTATATAAAGCAGCTTGTCCACCCTGCGGTTATTCTCTATACTCTGGGCCTCACGGGCGAGAGGCTTGCCATAACGCTTCACGAACTCGTCCTCGCTTATGCCCAACTCCACCTTCTCCGTACTGAAACGGCTGCCGGACTTCAGCGTGCCGCACGCCGTGAACAACACCAATACGGCTGCCATGAGAAACAGTCTTACATTCATATTGTCATAAAACTAAAAACAATTATACATCCGATTCACTCTCACTTAGATTGCAAATCTATATATTTTATGACTTCGTCACTCACAGCCGGCAGTTAAAAAAACGTAAACCGCAGCGCCTTACTTCTGTGCCTTGATGCCGTCGGCTATCTTGCGGCACAGCTCACTGTCGTCGCTCAGTCCCTCTTTGGCAAGTATCTTCTTCAGAGCCTCGGTGGTGACGTAAGCCTGAACGACGAATGTGGACGCGGTGTCGCCCTCCGGACGGATGATGACACTCACCTCGGTGCGCACCGCTGTGGTGACGCTCAGCAGCGTGTTGCTGTTCTCATACTTCTTGGCTTTGACAAACCCGGACGGCGAGTCGACGCTCTCCACGAACCAGCCGTCGTCCACCAGCCACGCCAGTGCCTTCTGCAGGAGCGAGTCCTTGCCCACTTCGGCACGGTATTGCTCAGCCGCGCGCGCCGGAACGGCAGTCATTACAGCCACCGCAAGGAGCGCGGCGGCAAGGAATCTCTTTGTGTTTTTCTGTCTCATAAAAATCTTATAGTTTGTAAGTTCTCATTTCACGATATATTCCTTCAGTGCCTCCACATAGTCGGAGAACGCCTGGAGTCCCTGCGGGGTTATGCGGCATGTGGTGCGCGGACGCTTCCCGCTGAAGCCCTTCTCCACCTCCACATAGCCCGCTGCAGCCAGTTTGTCTATCTGCACGCTCAGGTTGCCAGCCGTGGCTCCGGTCTGAGTGCGCAGCCAAACGAAGTCAGCCTCGTCCACACTGACGAGCAGCGACATCACGGCGAGCCTCAGCTCACTGTGGAGCAAGGGGTTGAGCGGTTTGAACCTGCTGCCCATACGTCATTCGGTTTTACGCTCGCGGTCGATAGACAAGCCCTCGAGCACACAGAACAGATAGAAAAATATGTAATAAAGCGAACTGTGCAGTCCGATGCCGGAGAAGAAAGGCCTGTCGGAGAAAACGGCATTCACAATGATGACGATGCCCCAGCCGCCTATAACGAGCAGGCCGGAAGAGCGCAGCAGGCCGCACAGCAACAGCATGGCGCAGGCAGGCGGAGCCACCATCATGACGATGGTGAGATTCATATTCCCCTTGAGCGAATAATAGGCTGCCACAAGTCCCATGAAGGCGAAGAGCAGAAAGCCGTTGCGGAGTATGCGGCTGAAGAACATGCCGCGCCATGTCCACATTCTATAGAGCACGAAAGGCACAGCCAGACTCACCACCGGCACGGCCATCCATGCCCACATCCACGGACCGGGCTCAACAAACTTGACCACGAGGCTCATCACAAAGGCGAGCGCTCCATAGACGGTAAGGAAATTGAACCGGCCGATGTTCTCCTTGCGGGCGCGGTTTATCATGTCGGTTATCACACGGAGACTCTCCTGCTCCGTCATATTCTTGTTTTCCATAAACTTTGTTTCTTCGGTTTCATATTATCAATATCAGCCGGCGGAGACCTGTGAGTCTCGGCCCCACAACCGCCGCGACGGCACGTGGGTCACGCCTTGCGGCGATGGCGCAGACAGATGAAGAAGCCCGGAATGACCAGCTCGCACAGCACAGCAAGAGCCATGGCTATCATCTCATAAGGGCCGGCATAAATCAGGGCATAAGACGCGCACACCACGGCACCGCCCGTCGCACCGCCCATAATGAGACGATTGTCAATGATGTATCCCGTGACCACTCCTGCAAAACCCATGAGGAGGATGATTACGGGAGTGACCGGCAGGGGACACAGACCGAGGTTCGCCGCCACGACACCCAATATCCACACCACAAAGCATGACCCTCCGAACGCAGCCCACACAAAGCCTGTCACCTTGCTGACGAACGAACGGGGAGTCACTCCGCGCACTCGCGTCATGACAGAAGCGGTGGCTATGCCCACTACAGCCATGAATATCCACAGCAGATTCCACGAGGCGTTGCCCGTGTGCTGCCACAGATGACCAACGACAAGGGCTGTGACAAACACCAGCACGCCCCAGAGAAGCATCACCCTGCCAGTATACCGCTCCACGTCGCGGCGGCTCTTGTCTATCAACTCTTTTATCAGCTCCAGACGGTATCCGGCGTCTGCCGCATCCGATGTGATGTTCTGACTGACATCACGAGTTTTTTCTGTTCCGTCCATAATCTTTTCCTGTTTAGATGGTTAATACTGTATGTCGCATTGAATGTGCGGACAGCCGGAACGCCTCCTGCCTGACACCCGCGTAAAAGGAGCGGGACGTGTGTCCGGGGAATGACCGGATGTTCACAATGCAAATATAAATAAGTTTACAATATAAACCAAACTATTTTATAAATAAAACTTTCCGGTGATGTCGTTTTAACTTTCTTTTACATCGCAACAGAGCATCCCTCCTCGTCTCCGCCCCTCCGCAGGACGGAAGGAGAGCACCGCATGACATGGGAGGGAAACCGTATAAACGCATAAATATGCATCAAACGGCGGTAAAAAATTTTGACAACGGAAAATCGCGAAAGAGAAAAGCGGAACACGCGGAAAAGCCTTTCCGGCAGCCGGAAAACGTCTCCCGAGACCTGCCGACGGTCATAAGGAGAGACGGAAGAGGCTTTATGGCGTGCCCGGAAAGGCTGTATGACGCCACGGAAAAGGCGGAACGAAGATGCGGAAGAGGCTCTTTCGCATTGTCATAAAGCCTCTTTCGCATGACGGAAAAGGCGCATCCGGACGGCAACATGGCGCAAACGTCTGACATACAAAGACTTGCGCAAACACCAAAATACGGACGCACAGCGCGGCGGAACACGTCTGGCGCGCACCGGAGGCACTCTCGCGGGGTTGGGAGGAAGTAGGGAGCACGGCATATACGCTTTTGATGTATAAATATGCAAAAACACTGTCAGAGGACGGAATAAGCCTTGTGACGACGGCATTGTGCGGACACTGGAAAAAGACCCAGCCGCAACGCCACCGCACCACCGCGCGCACGCTACAACGCCGGAGTACGGAGGGCTTCTCAGGATAAACAAATATAAAATATGACATATACATTATTATATAACGAAAATATTGAGTACTTTTGCCGCGCATAACAAAAAGAAAAGATTAAAATGAAGAAAACAAGACTTATGCTCATGGCAATGCTGGCATGCTTTTGCTGCATGGGCGCACAGGCTCAGGGACTGAAGGACTTACTCAACGGCATAAGCAACGTGGCTGAACAGATAACCGGCAAGTCGACAACCGTTGAGTCGATTACCGGAACATGGACCTACGACAGCCCGCAGATGAAGCTCGAGAGCGACAACGTGCTGGCGAAACTGGGCAGCGCAGCCGCAAACGCGAAGGTGAGCGACAAGCTGGGCACAGTGTACAAGAAGGTGGGACTGGACAAGATAAGCATCACATTCAGCGCCGACAGCACATACACCTCGACCATAAACGGCAGGGAGACGGCGGGAACATACTCGCTCGACACGAAGAACAAGACGCTCACAATGAAGACACGGCTCGGACTGTCGCTGAAGACTCACGTGAACGTGAGCGGAGACCACATGACACTGCTCTTCGAATCGGAGAAGCTGATGGACGGACTGAAGACCGTGACGAACATGGCGGCACAGGTGAACTCGACGGCATCGACCATCAACTCGCTCATAAAAAGCTATGACGGCATAAGCCTGGGCTTCAAACTGAAGAAGACAAAGTGAGCGCGACACCATCCGACAACGACAGCGGAAAACAGAGAAGGCACGACAGCGCGACCGTAAGGAGGTATCTGCGCTATCTGAAGCTGGAGCGCAACTACTCGGCAAACACAATAGAGGCTTACCGCAACGACATAGCGCATCTGGAACGCTACATGAGGCAGGAGGGACTGACGCCCGAAAGCGTGACGTGCGGGCATCTGAACCACTTCGCAGCGACGCTCCACGAATACGGCATAGGTCCGTCGTCGCAGGCAAGGATACTGAGCGGGGTGCGCTCGTTCTTCAGATATCTGCTGCTGGAGGGGTATGTGGAGGACGACCCCTCCGAACTGCTGGAGTGGCCCACACTCGGCGAACATCTGCCGGAAGTGCTCACCACAGAGGAGATAGACCGCATGGAGGCGTCGATAGACCTGTCGAAATGGGAGGGACAACGCAACAAGGCGATAATAGAAACGCTCTTCTCGTGCGGGCTGCGGGTGTCGGAACTGACCACGCTGAAGATGTCCGACCTCTTCACCGACGACAATTTCATACGCATAAAGGGCAAGGGCAGCAAGGAGAGACTGGTGCCCATATCAGCCAAGGCGGTGAAGGAACTGAAGCTGTGGTTCTTAGACCGTAACCTGATGAAGATAAAACCGGGCGAGGAGGACTATGTGTTCCTCAACCGGAGGGGAGCGCACCTCACACGCACGATGGTGTTCATAATGATCAGACGGTGCGCCGCGGACGCCGGAATAGAGAAGAACGTGTCGCCGCACACCCTGCGCCACTCATTCGCCACAGCCCTGCTCAAAGGTGGAGCCGACCTGAGAGCCATACAGGAGATGCTCGGACACGAGAGCATATCGACAACGGAGATATACACACACGTGGACATGACGACACTCAGACAGGAGATACTGGAGCACCATCCGCGCAACATAAGGTATGCGGAAGGCAGGGAATGAGAAGGGAGGAGACTATCCATATGGTAAGTCACGGACGCTTTTTGATGAGCGTTTAATCAAAAAAAAGCGTCAGTGACTTTATTATTGACACATCACACTCCGTTTTTTCTTATAAAAAGAGATGTATTATTAAATAAAAAGAGGTATATTTGCAGTTTGGAAATATAACACATCAAATTTAAAGTCTATATTTTATGAAACTCAGGAAAATCATGGCGGCAGTCCTCATATGTTTCGCAGGACTCGCCAACGCCCAGATGCAGATGCCCACAATACCGCTCGACCCGGACGTGCGCATAGGCAAGCTGGACAACGGACTGACTTACTACATCCGTCACAACAACTGGCCGGAAAAACGCGCGAACTTCTACATCGCACAGAAAGTGGGCTCGATACAGGAAGAGGAAAGCCAGCGCGGACTCGCACACTTCCTGGAGCACATGTGCTTCAACGGCACAAAGAACTTCGAGGGCAACGAGGTGATGAGATTCTGCGAGAGCATCGGTGTGCAGTTCGGACGCGATCTGAACGCCTACACGTCGATAGACCAGACCGTGTACAACATATCGAACGTGCCCACAGACCGCCAGTCGGCGCTCGACTCATGCCTGCTCATACTGCACGACTGGGCAAGCGAGCTGACGCTCGACCCGAAGGAGATAGACAAGGAGCGCGGAGTGATACACGACGAGTGGCGCATGCGGTCAAGCGCATCGGGTCGCATGTTCGAGCGTAATCTGCCGAAGCTCTACCCGGGCTCGAAATATGGTCTGCGCTACCCCATCGGTCTGATGAGCGTGATAGACAACTTCAAGCCGAAGGAGCTGGAAGACTACTACCACAAATGGTATCACCCGCAGAACCAGGGCATAATCGTCGTGGGCGATGTGGACGTGGACCACGTCGAGGCGGAGATAAAGAAGCTGTTCGGAGACATAAAGAACCCTGAGAACGCGGCACCGATTGTGGACGAGCCTGTGCCCGACAACGCCGAGCCTATAGTCATAATAGACAAGGACAAGGAACAGCGCACCAACATGGTGGAGGTGATGATAAAGCACGATGTGTTCCCCGACTCACTGAAGAACACCATGGCTTATCTGGTGTACGGATATGTGAAGGGTGCCGCGATGAGCATGCTCAACAACCGCTACACTGAGGCTGCGCTCAGCGCAGACTGCCCTTACGTGAACGTGGGAGCAAGCGACGGCAACTACATATTCGCCAAGACGAAAGACGCTTTCGACATAGGCATCATGCCCAAGGAGATGGGCAAGACGGCAGACGCTGTGAAAGCGGCTTTCATAGAGGCAAGACGCGCGGCTGAGTTCGGATTCACCGCCACTGAGTATGAACGCTACAGACAGGACTACCTCAGCTCTCTGGAAAAGGCATACAGCAACAAGGACAAACGCTACAACGAGCAGTTCTACAGCCAGTATCTGGGTCACTTCCTCTCGAACGAGCCGATGCCGTCGATAGAATTCCAGTATCAGACGATGAAACAGCTCGTGCCGATGATTCCGGTGGAGGCTGTGAACGAGGTGATGAAGGAGCTTGTGCCGCCTAACGACACCAACCTCGTGATAATGAACTTCAACAACGAGAAGGAAGGGAACGTGTATCCGACAGAGGAAGCGTTGCTCGGAGCCGTCAAGGCAGCACGCGCAGAGCAGATATCGGCTTATGTGGACAACGTGAAGAACGAACCGCTCATCACCGAGAAACCTAAAGCGGGAACAATAAAGAGCGAGAAGAAGAACGCGAAGTTCGGATATACAGAGCTCAAACTGTCGAACGGCGCCACAGTGGTCCTCAAGAAGAGCGACCTGAAGAAAGACCAGGTGATACTCAGCGCAGAGGGATTCGGAGGCTCGTCGCTGTACGGCGAAAAGGACTTCGTGAACCTCAAGGTGTTCGACGACGTGATAGGACAGAGCGGACTCGGCTCTTTCTCACTGACTGAACTGAACAAGGCTCTCGCAGGAAAGATTGCCAACGTGAACCTGTCAATGGACGGTCTCTACACACACGCAAGCGGATCGTCAACACCGAAGGACGTGGAGACAATGCTGCAGATGCTTTATCTTTACTTCACAAACATCAACAAGGACCAGAAGTCGTTCGACAATCTCATCAAACAGTATGAGGTTGCGCTTAAAGACCGTGCTCTCTCACCCGACGTGGCACTGGGAGACTCGCTCACGGCAACCATGTACGGACACAACCCGCGCCTCAAACCGCTCGTTACGGAAGACCTTCCGCAGATAAGCTATGACCGCATACTGCAGATGGCAAAGGAACGCACGGCTAACGCCGCAGGATGGACATTCACTCTGGTGGGCAACTTCGAGGAGGACTCCATACGTCCGCTCATATGCCAGTACATAGCATCACTGCCTGCACAGGGCAAGATTGTGAAAGGCAAACGCACGGCATTCATGCAGAAGGGTGAGATAGTGAACGAGTTCAAGCGCAAGCAGGAGACTCCGAAGTCTACCGCATACATGATGTGGCACAACGAAGACATGCCTTATACTCTTGAAAACTCCATCCGCGCAGACATGGCTGGACAGATTCTTTCGATGATTTATCTGAAGAAGATACGCGAGGAACAGAGCGCGGCTTACTCCGTAGGAGCACAGGGCTCGGCTTCTATCAGCGACAACTACCACAACATCAACATCTTCGCTTACTGCCCGATGAACCCTGACAAGAAGGAACTGGCGGTGAAAATAATGAACGAAGAGGTGAAGAACATGACCAAGACATGCGACGCCGACATGCTGAAGAAGGTGAAGGAATTCATGCTGAAGAGCATAGACGACGAGAGCAAGACAAACGGTTACTGGGTTGGCGTGATAGACACTTACCGCAAGTATAACATCGATATGGACACCGACTATAAGAAGACAGTGGAGGCTCAGACTACACAGAGCATCTGCGACTTCATGAAGGAGTTTCTCAAACCGGGCAATCATATATCTGTAATAATGATACCGGAATAATAAGAATGCACGTGCCGGGGCATGACGGCACACAATATCTCTGCGGACGCGGTGTGAGAACGGCGTTACAGAGGCAAATACAAACAGTCTCCGGAGACACGACAAATGTCTCCGGAGATTTTTTTATCCCCTGTCGGTCATTATACTTCATCCGTATTCAGTACTGACATCAGACATATCGCTTTCCGACATTGCCAAAGATGTAGCGGGCTACATCATAAAAAGCGGTGAAGAACAATGGCGTCAGCCCAGTAGAGACGCAAAATCTTGCGTCTCCCGAGCAACAAACGTAGCAATAACTGCCATATCCTCACTCCAACTTATTGCCCAACCTTACGTCTCCCGAGCAACAAACGTAGCAATAACAGCCACATCCTCGCCCCATCTTATTGTCCATCCTTGCGTCTCCCGAACAACAAACGCAACAATGACTGCCATATCCTCACCCCAATTTATTGCCCATCCTTACTTGTGAGACGCAAAATTTTGCGTCACTACTTTTTGCAGGCTGAGATACAAAAGGAATATATTCATCATGCCATAACAATGGCGTCAGCCTGTAGAGACGCAAAATCTTGCGTCTCCCGAACAACAAACGCAGCAATAACTGCCATATCCTCACTCCAACTTATTGCCCAACCTTGCGTCTCCCGAACAACAAACGCAACGATAACAGTCATATCCTCACCCCAATTTATTTCCCATCCTTGCTTGTGAGACGCAAAATTTTGCGTCTCTACTTTTTGCAGGCTGAGATACAAAAGGAATATATTCATCATGCCATAACAATGGCGTCAGCCTGTAGAGACGCAAAATCTTGCGTCTCCCGAGCAACAAACGCAACAATAACAGTCATATCCTCACCCCAATTTATTTTCCATCCTTGCTTGTGAGACGCAAAATTTTGCGTCTCTACTTTTTGCAGGCTGAGATACAAAAGGAATATATTCATCATGCCATAACAATGGCGTCAGCCTGTAGAGACGCAAAATCTTGCGTCTCCCGAGAAATAAACGCAGCAACGGCAGTCACATACCCACCCCAATTTATTGCCCATCCTTACGTCTCACGATAAGGTCAGTGCAAACCATTTCCGGAACAGTCATATTGCCATACACACATTCCCTGCACATTACAACATATATATCATCATGTAAGTTTGTTTATAACGCACTGTAATAATCGCACTTTTTGCTTGTGAGACGCAAGATTTTGCGTCTCTACTTTTGATTACCAATATATAATACTGCGTTATTTTCATGTGTGAAACAGTGCCGGATGGCGCAATGAAAGTTTGCTTTCAGATAGCTAAGCACAACCTGTTTTTATTAAAAACAGTGCCAGCGAGCGCAATGAGAGCTTGCTATCAAATTGCCGAGCGCAGCCTGTTTTATTTAAAAACACCCCATAATTCACTGTAAACTTATGATGACCGGTAAGGGATAATACGCGATGTCGCTTTTGTTTTTACTATAACAAGGCTGGTGAGCATAATGTATGCATTGATAATAATACCGCAACCGCACACATATATATTATATACCACACACATATATATTATATAATGTATAAAGGACGGTGCTACATGCACTAAGAATATATTATATAATGTATCAGAAACAATGCGATACGGACACCATATATATTATATAATGTATAAAGGACGGTGCTACATGCACTAAGAATATATTATATAATGTATCAGAAACAATGCGATACGGACAACATATATATTATATAATGTATAAAGGTCTGTGCGGTATTGTCAGCATATATTTAATATAATGTGTGTATGGAAGGAAAAAAAAGACATAAAAAAAGGTTGCATTCCTGAAACGGTATGCAACCTTTAACTATAAAATTATGAAAGAGTTGTCTTACTTATTCCTTGCCACCGCGTCTTTCTCACGTATCTTACGACCCAATGTGAAGTAAGCTACAGGGGCTGCAATGAATATTGAGGAGAACGTACCGAATACGATACCCAGAATCATTGCAAGCGAGAAGCTGCGTATACTCTCACCTCCGAAGAACAGAATGACGATGAGCACGAGCAGAGTAGAGGAACCGGTGTTGATTGTACGTGCAAGAGTCTGGTTGAGTGAATCGTTGAACAGCGTCCACTTGTCACGGTTCATGTACAACTGCATGTTCTCACGTATACGGTCGAACACAACCACCTTGTCGTTGATGGAGTAACCGATAACCGTCAGTATGGCTCCGATGAATGTCTGGTCTATCTCGAGCGACATCGGCAGAATGCCCCACATCAGCGAGTATACACCCAGAACGAATATCGTATCGAATGCCAGTGCGGCTGTCGAACCGATTGAGAATGCCACGTTGCGGAAACGTAACAGGATGTAAAGGAATATCGCTACGATTGCCACAAGCACACTGATGATGGCTCCGTAGGTGATGTCCTTGGCGACAGACGGACCGACCTTTGCGCTGCTTATGATGGAACCGCCCTCACGTATGTCCGGATTTCTGAACTTGGAGATATCCTTCTGTGTGATAAGACCGGCTGACGAAAGCGACTTGAAGAGTATGCTCTCCACCTCGGCATCAACGTTCTGGTCGTTGGACTCTATCTTGTAGTTGGTGTTCACACGTATTGTCTTGCCGTCAACACCTATGGCTATGGCACTGAAAGTGGATTCGCCGAAAGCTCCGTCGAGTGCTTCACGAACCTGCTCGGGCTCTACCTTCTGCTCAAAACGCAGCACGAAATTGCGTCCTCCTGTGAAGTCGATACTCTTGCTGAAGCCGCGCCAGAAGAAACTTACGAAGAAGATGAGCGTCAGAACACCCCAAACGGTGAACGAACGCTTGTAGCCTCCCATGAAGTTGAAGTTGGTGTTCTGAGGCATCTTGCGCGAGATGGATGTGGAGAACGTGAGGTTCTGCCACTTGTCGCGCTTCATCTGATGGTCGTAAACAAGACGTGTCAGGTATACTGCGGTAAAGAACGAACAGCAGATACCGATTATCAGTGTTATGGCGAAGCCTCGGATAGGACCTGTTCCGAACACTGCGAGAATCACACCTGTGATGATTGACGTCAGGTTGGAGTCGAAGATAGCTGAGAAGGCGTTCTTATAACCAGCCTGCAATGCAGTCTTCACGTTCAAGCCTTTCTGCAGTTCTTCCTTCGCACGTTCATATATGAGCACGTTGGCATCGACCGCCATACCGAGAGAAAGCAACAGACCGGCTATTCCAGGCATGGTAAGCGCGGTCTGGAAGGAGCTCATCACACCCAACGTAAAGAAGAGGTTGAACAGCAGAGCCATGTTGGCGAGCAGTCCGGGGATTACGTTATAGAGGATAATCATGTAAATCATGAGGATGACAAACGCTATAACGAACGATATAAGACCCTGTTGTATGGACTGGGCACCGAGCGACGGACCTACGATATCTTCCTGTACGATGCGTGCGGGAGCTGGCATACGTCCCGATCTAAGCGTGTTTGCAAGGTCCTTTGTATCCTCAATCGTGAAGTTACCAGTTATGGCTGAGCTTCCGCCGGTGATTTCACCGTTAACGCGGGGAGCCGAGTAGACGCTTCCGTCAAGTACGATTGCTATTGCCTTTCCGATGTTTGCCTTTGTCATAGCTGCCCAACGGCGTGCGCCCTCTGTGTTCATTCTCATGCTCACCTCAGGCGCGCCTGTCATATGGTTGAACTCATCAGTAGCTTCTGTAACGACATCTCCTTCCAGCGGAGCGCGTCCGTTGGTGGTCGTCACCTTGATGGCATGCAGCTCGTACATGTTCTTCACGCTCAGACCGTCACTCGGTTTGGCACTCCAAAGCAGCTTGCAGTCGGACGGAAGAATCTTCTTCGCCATTGCGGAATAGATTATCTTGTCCACTGCGGCTGTGTCGAGAACGTTGGCATAACCCACGACACTGAGTGAGTTAGCGCCTGTAGTGGTGAGCATGGAGAGCAGCGGATTTGCCTTCTTTGCCTCTTCCGATACTTTAGAGGCAGAGGTCTTGGCAGCCTCAGCAACCTTTCCCTTCAGCTCAAACTTGCTGTTCTGTGCCTTTGCGGCAGTCTCCTTCTTTGCTGAAGTGGTGTCAACGGCAGCAGTGTCAGCCTCTTCCGGACCGTTATTGGCGAGCGTCTGGTCTATCTGGACAAGGTAAGGAATTATCTCTTCGGCATTGTATGTCTCCCAGAACTCGAGGTTTGCGCTACCCTGAAGAAGCCGGCGTATACGTTCAGGCTCGCGTATTCCAGGCATCTCAACCATGATACGGCCTTCCTGTCCTTCAAGTTTCTGGATGTTGGGCTGAACGACTCCGAACTTGTCTATACGTGTGCGGACAACCGTAAAAGAGTTGTCTATCGCAGCCTTTATCTCTTCGCGCAGCACTTTCTCCACGTCCTTGTCAGAGCTTACAGGCGAAACCTTACCCTGAAGTCTTTGTGTTGCGAACAGTTCAGAGAGGTGATGACCGGGCGCGTTTCTCTTGTACGCCTCGATAAAGAGGCTCAGAAAGTCCTTCTGGCTTGCCTCTTCCTCAGCCTTGGCTTCATTGAGCGACTTCACGAAAGCAGCGTCGGTCTTATGCTCGGCAAGCGCTGCCACAACGTCCGGAACACTTACTTCGAGGACAACATTCATACCGCCTTTAAGGTCAAGACCAAGTCCGATCTGCGTCTCAAGGCAATCCTGATAAGAATAAATTCCGAGATACTTCACAGAGTCTTTGTAGTCCTGCTGTGCAATCGGGTCCTTTATCTTTGCAATCTGGCTGTCATAGTAGCTTGTGGCAACCGAGAATGACAAATAAAAGATGCTTGCAAGCGTCAACAAGACAGCTGTTACAATTACAATTCCTTTGTTTTGCATTTTGATATATTGTTATTAATTATTTTATTTTTCTATGTATAGACGTGCAAAGATAATATTTTTTTCACATTACGAAAAATTTATGCACCTAATTATATATATTTTAAGGCATTATGAAGTTTATTTCCACGTATCGCCGTGTTTTTCCAACCAGCATATTATAGGATAATGGTCGGACGCCTTTATCTTGCTGTCTACAACACAGCGCACGGGCTTCCAGTCGTCGGAACACATGATATTGTCTATCCGGACATAGAATCCGCTCTCGTGATAGGATATTCCCGGTCCGTTGCCGCTTGCCACATAGCAGTCTGTGAGTTCGTCGGCAATGACTCGGCGGACATAAGATATGGGACTGTCGTTGAAGTCTCCGCACAGTATGATGCTCTTTCCCTTGTTGTCACGTATATACCGCGCCACTGCCTCTGCCTGCGGAGCGCGCACCGCCGAAGCCGTTCCAAGTTTATGGACAAGTTTCTGTGACTCGCTCCTTGCTGAGTCCTTCTCCATCCGTCCCTTCATCATCGACTTGAAATTGCTTTTCTCATCGTCTGAAAGACCGATAGACTCGAGGTGGTTGGCAATGAATATCAGAGTGTCGCCCCGCACGTTCAGTGTGAACGCAGCCGAATGATTGTTTTTTGATTCGTAGCTAATGCGCTTCTTTCCCAATATCGGGAATTTGCTGAAAAGAGTTATCACGTCCGAGCTTCCGGAAGGCTTCACGGTGTCGCTGTAAGCATACACCGCAGTCATCCGGCTGTACATCCTGTCGCGCTTGTCCGTTGTCGTGCCACTTTCCTGAAGGCATACGATATCGGAATTCTGCTCAAGGATGTATTCCACAATCTCACTCGGCTTGTCCGCGTCGCTCCAGTCCCTGAAGTTCCAGACATTGTAAGACATCACTTTCACCGTTCCGGGCGGAAGAGACCCGTTTATATTCAGCGGTGTATACACTCTTACGGGTGAATAACACACGACGAATCCCGCAAAGGGGATTATCACCCGCTTTATGCTGAACACTATCCAGAACGCCGTAAAAGCGAGGTTTATGCAAAGAAAGAGTGGAAACGTGAGTCCTACAGTCGCCAGCAGAGGATGGTCTACAGGGTTGAACACATCGCTGTGACCTACAAGAAACATCACGATTATTGTCGCGATGTTTGCCCCGGCAATGATTTGCAGTGTCAGTTTCCCAAGACATTTCATCCCACTACCGCCTTTATTTTCTGTTGCTGCTGTCGAAGAGAGTCTGCTTTTCCTCCTTTGTCAAGCTGTCATATCCGTTTCTCCGTATCTTGTCGAGTATGCGGTCTATCTCCTCCTGTTCCGCTTTCTTATGCGCGTTGTACTCCCAGTCGGGGTCGGAACCGGCAGACTGGCGTCCGGTGTCGCTCCTGCGGTTTGCCGTCCATCTGTTTCTCTGCCTCTCCCATGAGGCGCGCATGCTGTCGAAAAACTGCGTTCCGCCGTCCATGCCGTATCCTGTGCCCGGATGCGAACGCCAATAGCGTATCATCATATAGCCGAAAGCCATACCTCCGAGGTGCGCAAGATGCGCAACACCATCGCCCGGTGTGGAGAGAGCCTGCGCCACCTCAAGTCCCGCATATATGATGACGAACCACTTAGCCTTTATGGGGAACGGGAAGGGAAATATGAAAATGCGCTGTTCGGGGAATATCATTCCGAATGCGAGCAGTATGCCGTACACCGCACCGGAGGCACCCACGGTCGTCCACGTGTTGAGTCCCTCCGCGTTGGCTTCAGCCACCTGCAGCAGTTCAAACATCCCTATGCCCGGCACCTGCTGCGCCGCGATGACATGGAACTGCACAAACTGCGCCAGCTCCTGAAAAAGTCCGGCACCCACACCGCACGCCATGTAATAGAAAAGGAACTTCTTCGGTCCCCATACATTCTCCACCACGCACCCGAACATCCACAAAGCGAACATGTTGAGAAACAGATGCATGAATCCCGCATGCATGAACATGTAAGTGAAGAACTGGTAGAAATGAAAGTCGGGAGCAAGAAAGAAATGCAGCCCGAACACATCATTCAAGTCTAAACCGCGCCACATCACCAACGTGGCAAGATATACTATGACATTGATGATAAGGAGATTCTTGGTTATCTTTGGAATATTGAACATACGAAATATCTGTAATTAAATGAACACGAGGGCAAAATTACGAAAAAATATCTGTTATACTGAATAAAAAAAGGGTGTAAACCGTTTTTTTTCAGAAATAAGTTCATTTTTTTTTATTTTTTGTTTGATTTATGAAAGTATTGATTTATATTTGTTCCCGATAAGAATACTGGCAATAAAGAAACTACATATTTAATCATTTAAAATTCATAATTATGAACAAAACAGAACTGATAGAGAAAATAGCAAACAGCGCAAACCTGAGCAAAGCAGACGCAAAGAAAGCTCTTGACGCTACCGTTGACGCAATCAAGGCTGCGCTCGTAGAAGGCGACAAAGTACAGCTCATCGGATTCGGAACATTCAGTGTGAACGAGCGTCCGGCACGCGAGGGCATCAACCCCGCCACAAAGGAGAAGATAACAATCGCCGCAAAGAAGGTCGCTAAGTTCAAGGCAGGTGCCGAACTGGCTGATGCCATCAAATAAAAAGAACAATTTTTCACAGCATTAATTTTTCAATCAAAGGGGTATGGACTATGTTCATGCCCTTTTTCATTTGCGTCCGGTCCCGCGCGGAGCACACCGCAGCGTCACCGTAAGGATGCAGACGGCGACCGGAACGCATCGTGCCGTCCGGTCGCCGTCCTGTCTCCTCAATGCCACAAAGCCGTCAGTCGTCCGTTCCGAAGAGCGGATCCTCTGGCATCACCATCACCGGCTTCTGCTCATACTGCCTCAACATGTCCTGCGGAACATACTTCTTGTCAACCACAAGACGGAACATATACTCGCGGAACCATCTGTCCGACATTATCAGACAGCCAGCCTGACCGTATGACGCGCCCCAGCTGTTCTCCACCTTCCACTTCTTCGCCTTGCCGTCCGCGCCGAGGTCGACAGCCGTGAGAGTCATGGCGTGTGTGGAGCCGCTGTCGTATGTGGATATGCGCTCAGCCTTGTCCATGCCGAAAGTGGTGCCGAAGAGCGAGCCGTAGTCATAGTTCTCGGTGTCGAGATAGCCTCTTTTACGGTCGAGCTGCTTTCCCACGTCGTAGGAGCTGTACATCTTCCTGCCGTCCTTTATCGAGGCGATGGCAAGCCGCTCTATGTCGTCCATCGGCAGATTGAGATACTTCCAGTTCTGTCCGTCGTAAGTGTGGCGGTCGTACTCCACCTCGTAAGTCTTGTAATACTCCCGTCGCGGGTCGTTCATCACCATTATGAACGAGCCCTTCAGAGGTCCTCCCACCGTAGCCTCATAAAACTCCTTCGGCGTATACTTGCGCGGTTCGCCCACCGTCCTGCCGTCCTTTGTCCTGAAGGCATAGGTGAACTCGCTCACCGGCTCGCCGAGGGTGAGACACAGCATGTTGTAGACAACAGACAGCATCTCCGTCTTACGCTCTTTCAGGGCAGCCGCCTTCTTGCCTTCCGCCGCCATCTTGCGCAGCTCGAGTCCGAACTCGCGCAGTTTCGACGACACCAACGACGACATCTTGCTTGTGTTTTCAGCCGAGAAAGTCTCAGGCTGCACACCTGCCGGAACGAGTCCGTACTTGTCCGCAAGGTCGCTTACTCCGCAGAAAGTACCGCCGTCGCTGAGCGGATTCTTGAAGAAAAACCTCACCCTCTCCGAGTCTATCGGCTCGCCGGCATGGTCTATCACGCCCTGCAACATGAGGTTGGCTTTCTCCAGCTGGTCGTAGAAGAACAGGTAGTTGTGAGAGAACTCCACCGTCAGCGAGTCGGCGTGCTGCTTCGCGAAGTTGGCTCTCAGCACGTTGAATCCCGAGAACATCCAGCAGCGTCCGGAGCTTTTCTGGTCGTGTATGCTCTGTGCCGGTGTCTCGTCACTGAAATACGTGTCCACCGTTCCCTGATTGGCGAAGTTCACCGCTATGTCGTCAATCCTGTTTGAAGCCATTGCGTTGAACACAGCCTTTGCCGAGGGCAATGCCCCGTGTGCCTTTCTCATGGTGCCGAGCATGTCGGGCGTAATGCCACCGTCCCTGCTCTGGGCGTATGCTGCCGCCGCTACGGACAGGCAGATACAGAAAATCGTGATTCCTTTTTTATTCATGTCTTTATGTGATGTATAGTCATTCGTTCGTACACACTCCCGCCGCCCGGGCGGGAGCCGGACGGAGTCACCGTCCGGCATGGCGTCAGAGCGCCACTTTCCTGCCGTTCACGATGTATATGCCTTTGGGCAGCTGCGGCATGATGACGTGTCCGTCTCTCACCGTGGCGGTGCCCACTCTCACACCGTCGACGCCATACACACCCGTCTCTCCGTCCTTCATGCCGGTCTCCGTTCCCTCTATGCCGTCTGTCACGGTGTTTATCGGAAGCTGTGCGGCGCGCAGACCGTCAGGCAGCTTTGTCCTGAAATAAGCCCTGAAGGGTTTTACGTCAGCGTCCTCCGTAGCGAGAGTGAATGCCGTACCTGCGTCGTTGAGCACGTATATGCCGTTGTCTGTCAGTGTCACAGTGGTGCCGTAGAAGCTGTAGCTGTCGGTTCCAGCCACGATGCGCGCGCCGTCTGAAGCCGCCACATCGACGTCTGACGCCGAGAACACGAGTGTCTTGCCCACCAGACTCTCGTCTGTCACCGAGAAGATATACGGCACTCCGTCCTGCATAGCGTCCGTCGTCTCGAAGAAGATGCCCGCTCCCTCGTCAGCCATACTGAATTCTTTGAGCATCAGTCCTTTCTCGGTGTTTATCCCGACAGGCACTCCGTCTGCCGTCACACTTTCCGGACGGAACGGCAGGGCTATTGTCTCCCACGAGCTGCCCATGCCAGCCTTGTCCACCACACGGCTGTAAGACATTGTCCGAGCCGTGAAGTTCTCGGGCGAGAAGAACCCGTAGCTGTCAGAGACAGTCACGTCTCCGGCTGTTCCGCCTTTCACCACCTGCGCCGACTCGAGTCCCGACGGCGTCTCCATATCCTCCCCTATGAAGAACAGGGCTTCCGGAGCGCGGCTTGCGTTCACCATGGTCACCTGCGGCGCATGCCTCAGGTCTACAGCCACTATGTCTCCCATCGGGATGTATCTCGCTGTTGGAGCCGATGCCGTCTTGCTTCCGTCAGCCTTGTAGGCTATCACTCCGTCCATCAGTCTGTTCACGTTGCCCAGTCCTCCCGAGGCGAGCTCGCCGCCCGTGCCATACTCCACGTTGAATCCGTATTGCATTCCCGTGGTCAGATTGTCAAACCTGAAAGGCAGCGACACGGTCTCTCCCGGCTCTATGCTTGCAGGCAGCAGCGTGTTCGAAAGGCTCCAGAAGGTGCCCTGCCCTATCTCTCCTCGCCATATGTTGAGCTTCACATTGCCCTCGAACTTTGTCCGGGCGTTGTTCTTCACTCTCACCTGTCCCTCTATGAAGTCGCCGTAGATGGTGCCCGAGGTGATGTTGCTGAACGTCATGGAGCTCACCTGCAGGCTGGCAGCGTCAGCCGCCGGGGTCGCCGTTATGTCCACCGTTGTGTGTCCTCCCGGCACCACGTTGTTGCCTGCACCGTCGTATGTGAGCCACACGTTGTATGTTCCCGTCTCCTTTGGAGTGAAGAAGAAGGTGAGCGTTGTGGTGTGTCCCTTCTTCAGCGAGAGAGCCGAGCGGCTTGCCTGTCCGCCCTTGTCACCGGTCTTGCTTGCGAAGAGATATATCTCGCCATAGAACTCTTCGGTGTTGTTTCTGAACGTCACGTCGAGCTTCTGCTGCCTGTTCACCGTCCTGTCGCCCGTGAACTCTATCGACTCTATGGCGAGGTCTACCGGGCGTGTGTACATTTCGAGCGTGTAAGACCCGTCAGCCTTCACGTCGGCTATGATGTGGCGGTCTTTTATGTTGAAGCTTGTCTTCCACACGTCCGACCCCGTTGTCTTGCTTATCGGCACCACAGTGTAGACGCCTTCCTCCAGTCCGCTGATGCCGAAGCTGCCTCCGTAGTAGTAGTTCGCGCCCAGATTGTCAGCCCGGCTGGTCTTGCCTATGCTCACGAGCGAGCCGTCCTCAGCCACATAACCTATGCCGTAGTCGAAGCTGTTGGTCTCTCCCGTCCAGTTGATGTAGTTGCTGAATATCTCGTCGCCCCTTATCTCGGTGTCGTTGATGGTCATCATAGCCGTGTCGTCAGCCTCCACTCCGTCAGGCAGACGCAGTATGAGAGCCTCCTGTCCCATGGAGTAGCCGTCGCTGCTCGAGCTTGCCCCGATGCCGCTGTTGTCTCCGGGGTTGAGTATCTCTATGCGGAAGTAGCCGTCGCTGCCGCCTCCCCATCCCCAGTTGAGGTGGAAAAGCCCGTCTCCGTCGTATCCGTCCACCACGAAGGCGTGCGCTCCTCCCGACGCCGTACCGGCGAAAGCTACGGGATGACCGGTGGCTATCTCGTTGTAGATAAGGTCGGTCCACTCGTCCAAGGTGTAGTTGCTGCGGTACTCGGAGTGCGTGGCGTCATCATATCCGAAGTATTCTGCCAGCGGCTTTCCGCCGTTGAAACCCGCTCCCGACGACGGACCGTAGCCCATCTTGACTCCCGTTCCCACATACACCATCAGCTCCGCCACGGCGTTCTTCTGCTCGTCGGTGCTCTGTCCGTCGTATATGTCGGTCATGTTCGCCCAGTCTATCTCCGTTCCCTTGGGAATGGAGGGCATGCTTATCTGATGTCCGTTGCTGTCGAACGAATAGCGCGGTATGCTCTTCACCACCGCGTCGGGCCACTTGTAGAAGTACATCACCTGCGCGAGAGCCGTCGCCACGCATCCCGTCGCGCTGCGGTCGCCCTGCGTTCCGTCCGCGTTGTAGTAGCGCGGGCACAGCAGATTGTACGGGTCGCCCTGGTTCCAGCGGCTTGTCACGAGCGGTTGTATGGCGTGGCGCACCTTCTGCGCCTTCATCTGCCGGGCTTTCCTTTCAGCCGTCTCTTTGGTCACGCCCTCGCTGTCGAGGCGGTCGATGAACTCCAGATAGCCCTTCAGCCATGCCATCATGCCCTCCGGAGCGGTAGCCGGGTCGAACTCTCCGCTGTCAGTATAGCCGAGGACAGCCTCCGTGCGGTCGTCGCCCGACACGATGACATATCCCCTGTCGCCGCCCGCATTGAATATATAATATCCCGCAACCTCCGCGGCTGCCGACCTGCGGCGCGCCTTATACGCCGGTGTGGCGTCGGTTGTCATGGTTATTCCCTTCCCGGCAAGAAACGCCCTTGCCGTCTCGTGTGCCTGCTCCTTGCTTATCGGGTCTGCGTGAAGACACATTGTAAGAAGGAGACACAACATCGTAAGTAATCCTTTTCTCATAGATACAGTTTTTATTATCAGTGTTATTTATCGGTCGTATAGGTCAGTCGCTGCCGCCGTCACTCGTCCCGTAACCCGCACCCTTCCTCACAAGGACATGCACATGAGCCTAATCATGACTGTGACGGCATCTATCGGCAAAGATAGCAATTTTGTTCTTATCTGCACAATATTACTCTTAAAAAGAGGAAATATACCACTTTTTTCATCTTCCGCAATACTTCACGCGCCGCGCGACGGATGCATGCGCATGGCGGGAAACGCATAAATATACTTAGATGATTTTGACAACGCAAAACCGCAAAACAGAAACGGCGGCAGACCGGAAACCGTATAATAACCGCATACGCATGCGTTTCCACAACAGCGGAGGCATCCAGAACATGCCGAACGGGCTTTTCCGCTCCTCCGGAACGTCTCTTCCGGTCATCGGGAAAGGCTCCTTTGCATCGCGGAACGGGCTTTTCCGCATCGCGAAAGAGGCTCATCCGCATGCCGGGAAAAACCCAATAAACGCGCAAAACACGGCAACGCGCTGAATGTCAGCCACATAACCATACATCGAAAATAAGCGCATAAAAACACCGGAGGCAGTCTGCCGTGACTTACAGGCGATTCTCGCGGGGTTGAGGACGTGCCGAATGAATAAATATGCACGCGCATATGAATATTTATGCACAAACGCTCCGCACCGCCATACACCGCACGCCGCGCCACACATGGCACTGACGCGCACGTCGGGGGAATAATCCGTAAAACGTGAAATAATAATGCCGATATATTCGAAATAAGAAAATTTTTATGTAAGTTTGCATACCTGTTTATATGATACATATTACTGATACAGATGGACAAGAACAAGCTGCGGCTCCTCAGCCGCATAAGATATCCTGAAGACCTGCGACACCTCAGCGTGGAGGAGCTGCCCGAACTGTGCAGGGAACTGCGCGAGGACATCGTAGACGAACTGTCTGTCAACCCCGGACACCTCGCCTCGTCGCTCGGAGTGGTGGAGCTCACCGTGGCTCTGCACTACGTCTTCGACACGCCTTACGACCGCATAGTGTGGGATGTGGGCCATCAGGCTTACGGACACAAGATTCTCACCGGACGGAGAGACTGCTTCTGCACAAACCGTAAGCTGAAAGGGCTGCGGCCGTTCCCCTCGCCTCTTGAGAGCGAATACGACACATTCACGTGCGGACACGCCTCCAACTCCATCTCGGCTGCGCTCGGCATGGCGGTGGCGGCGAAGAAGACGGGGCACGACGACCGGCATGTGGTGGCTGTGATAGGCGACGGGGCAATGAGCGGAGGACTCGCCTTCGAGGGCATCAACAACGTGTCGTCCTCGCCAAACGACCTGCTCATCATCCTCAACGACAACGACATGTCCATTGACCGCGCCGTGGGGGGAATGGAGCAGTATCTGCTCAACCTCGACACCAACGCCACATACAACCGCCTGAGATACAGGGTGTCGCGCTGGCTGCACTCCAAGGGTTATCTCAACGACAACCGGCGCAAAGGCATCATAAGGCTCAACAACGCGCTGAAGTCGGCGTTGAGCCACCAGCAGAACATCTTCGAGGGAATGAACATACGCTACTTCGGACCGTTCGACGGGCACGACGTGGCGGAGGTGGTGCGCCTGCTGCGCCAGCTCAAGGACATGAAGGGTCCAAAACTGCTGCATCTGCACACCACCAAAGGCAAGGGATATGAGCCTGCCGAGAAGGAAGCCACCATATGGCACGCGCCGGGGAAGTTCGACCCCGAGACGGGAGAGCGGCTCGACACCGTGCCCGCAGGGTGCCCGCCGCGCTATCAGGACGTGTTCGGGCAGACGCTCCTGCGCCTTGCCAAGGACAACCCGCGCATAGTGGGAGTGACGCCCGCCATGCCCACAGGATGCTCCATGAACATCATGATGAAGGCGATGCCTGACCGGACGTTCGACGTGGGCATAGCCGAGGGGCACGCCGTGACCTTCTCGTGCGGAATGGCTAAGGACGGACTCATACCGTTCTGCAACATATACAGCTCGTTCGCGCAGCGAGCCTACGACAACATCATACACGACGCCGCCATACTCAACCTGCCCGTAGTGCTCTGTCTCGACCGCGCCGGACTCGTGGGAGAGGACGGACCAACACACCACGGGGCGTTCGACATTGCCGCGCTGCGACCCATACCCAACCTCACCATAGCATCGCCCATGGACGAGCGCGAGCTGCAACGGCTGATGTACACCGCGCAGCTGCCCGGAAAGGGGACGTTCGTCATACGCTATCCGCGCGGCAGAGGACTGCTCTCCGACTGGGAGTGTGACTTCGAGGAGATAGAGGTGGGCACCGGACGGCTCATACGCGAGGGCTCCGACCTTGCCATACTCAGCTACGGTCCGATAGGAAACAACGCCGCCCAGGCGATAGACAGCCTGAAGGCGGAGGGCTGCACGGCGTCGGTGGCTCACTACGACATGCGCTTCGTCAAGCCGCTCGACACACGGCTGCTCAATGACATAGCGCGACGCTTCAGCCGCATCATAACCGTTGAGGACGGCGTCAGGGCTGGAGGGTTCGGCTCGGCGGTGCTCGAATGGATGTGCGACAACGGACATCACCCCGACATAACGCGCATCGGACTGCCCGACACGTTTGTGGAGCACGGCAAGGTGGAGGAGCTTCAGAGAATAACGGGTACTGACGCGGAATCGATAAAGAACGAAATAAAAAAGGCACTCGGACTTAACGACGCACAAAACAATACTCACTGACATGAAAATAATAATAGCCGGAGCCTATGCCATAGGCACTCATCTGGCTCGCCTGTTCGCGCGCGAGCACGAAAACATCATTCTCATGGACGACAGCGAGGAACGGCTCGAACGGGGAGAAGCCGACCTCGACATTCTCACCATCAACTCCTCGCCAACCAGCGTGAAGGGTCTCAAGGAGGCGGGAGCCGACCACACCGACCTCTTCATTGCCGTGACGCCCGACGAGAACACCAACATCACGGCATGCATACTTGCCAAGGCGCTGGGCGCAAAGAAGACTGTGGCGAAGATAGACAATGCCGAATACATGGAGCAGGAGGCTCAGGAGTTTTTCAGGAAAATAGGAATAAGCTCGCTGATATACCCGGAAATGCTCGCCGCAAACGACATAAACACCGGTCTGAAGATGTCGTGGGTGAGACAGCGGTGGGACGTGCACGACGGCGCGCTCGTCATGATGGGCATCAAACTGAGGGAAAGCTGCGAGATACTCAACCAGCCTCTGCGCACTCTTTGCGGTCCGGACGACCCTTACCACGTCGTGGCGATAAAACGGATGAACGATACCATCATACCGGGAGGTAACGACTCGCTACAGCTGAACGACATGGCTTACTTCATGACAACGCGCCAATACATTCCCTACATCCGGCAGATTGTGGGCAAGGAACATTATGCCGACGTGAAGAACGTGATGATAATGGGAGGCGGGGCTACCGCAGTGAGGGCGGTGAACACGATGCCCTACTACATGGACGCGAAAATAATAGAGACCGACGAGGAACGATGCGAGCAGCTCAACAATCTGCTTGACAACGACAAGGCGCTCGTGATAAACGGCGACGGACGCGACATCGCGCTGCTCACGGAGGAAGGCATAAGGAACACTCAGGCTTTCGTGGCGCTCACGGGCAACGCGGAGACAAACATCCTTGCCTGTCTCACGGCTAAAAGACTGGGAGTGCGCAAGACCGTGGCTATGGTGGAGAACATCGACTACATAAGTATGGCGGAGAGCCTCGACATCGGCACCATCATCAACAAGAAGGCGATAGCAGCCAGCCACATCTATCAGATGATGCTCGACGCCAACGTGTGCAACGTCAGATTCCTCATGGCTGCCAACGCCGACGTGGCGGAGTTCATACCGAAAGAGGGCTCGCGCATAACGCAGAAGGAGGTGAAGGACCTCGGACTGCCCAAAGGAATGACCATCGGAGGACTCGTAAGAGACGGCAAGGGGATGCTCGTGTCGGGTAACACACGCATAAACGCGGGCGACTCAGTGGTGGTTTTCTGCCACGACATGAACATGAAGAAAATAGAAAAACTGTTCATATGATCAACCTGAAAGTCATTTACAAGATCATAGGCTCACTCCTTTTCATCGAGGCTGCGCTCATGTCGGTATGTCTCATAATGGCTATGGCATACGGAGAGGACGACATGTATGCCTTCCTCTATGCCGTGGGGATAACCGCGGCGTGCGGGGCGGTGCTGAGATACATGGGGCGCAACAGCGGTAACATGCTCTCGCGGCGCGACGCCTATCTGGTGGTGTCGCTGGCATGGGTGCTCTTCAGCCTTTTCGGAACACTGCCGTTCGTCACGGGAGGATACATAAAGAGCTTCACCGACGCATACTTCGAGACAATGTCGGGATTCACCACCACCGGCGCTACGATAATAGACGACGTGGAATGTCTGCCGCACGCCATACTCTTCTGGAGGTCGCTCACCCACTGGATAGGCGGTCTGGGCATCGTGTTCTTCACCATCGCGCTGCTGCCGTCGCTCATCGGAGGCTCGGTGAAGATTTTCGCGGCGGAGTCTACGGGTCCCATCAAGATGAAACTGCACCCTAAGATATCCACAAACTCGAAATGGATAGGAAGCGTTTACATCATTCTCACACTGGCATGCGCACTGAGCTATATGTTCTTCGGCATGGACTGGTTTGACGCCATAAACTATTCCATGTCGACAACAGGCACGGGCGGATTCGCCACACACAACGCCAGCATAGCCCACTTTCAGAGTCCGGGAATAGAATACAGTGCCATCCTGTTCTGTTTCCTGTCGGGAACAAACTTCACCCTGCTCTATTTCACAATGGCGAAACTGAGGTTCAGGGAGCTGTTCATGAACTCCGAGTTCAGGCTTTACTTCATTCTCGTGGCGGCGTTCTCGCTCTTCATCGCCTGTGAACTGGTGGTGCACAACGGCTATGATGTGGAGCACGCGCTGAGAAGCAGCCTCTTCCAGGTCACGGCGTTCATCACAACTACAGGCTTCTTCAGCGACGACGCCGGACTGTGGCCGCACGTCACATGGGTGGTTCTGTCCTTCTGCATGTTCATCGGGGCATGCTCGGGCTCGACAAGCGGCGGTCTGAAATGCGTGAGAGGTGTGATGCTGCTGAGGATAGTGAGGAATGAGTTCCGACAGATACTGCATCCCAACGCCGTGCTTCCGCTAAAGATAGACAGCACCAACGTGCCAAACAACAAAAGGGTGACGCTGCTCGCCTTTCTCACGGTGGACCTCATACTGATTCTGGTGTGCTCGTTCATCTTCATAGTGCAGGGCATCGAGTCGACAAACGCGGTCACCGTGACGCTCAGCAGCCTTGGTAACGTGGGACCGGCTCTCGGTTCCGACATCGGTCCCACAATGTCGTGGAGCTCTCTCCCCGACAATGTCAAGTGGATATGCACGCTGCTCATGCTCGTGGGACGTCTCGAGATATTCTCCGTTCTCGTGATTTTCACATCGGCGTTCTGGAAAGACAACTGACAAGGACGCCCCAAGGGCGCATACTGTCACTTACATCATATGGCATACAACAACGGATATATAGCTCTCAAATATAAATAACTGTAAAAACAAACGCATCATGAAACCATTAAAATTCAACCCGCTGCTCAAGTCAACAATATGGGGCGGCGACAAAATCATCCCTTTCAAGCATCTCGACATTACACAGGAGAACGTGGGAGAAAGCTGGGAGATTTCTGGAGTGAAGGGCAACGAGACAACCGTAAGCGAAGGCGAGCTTGAGGGAAAGAGCCTCAACGAGGTTGTGGAACTGATGAAAGACGAGCTCGTGGGGAAAGAGAACTACAAGCGGTTCGGCAACGAGTTCCCGCTGCTCATCAAGTTCATTGACGCGCGTCAGGACCTTTCCATTCAGGTGCATCCTACGGACGAGATTGCAAAAAAACAGGGAAAGGAACGCGGAAAGACCGAAATGTGGTATCTGATGGACTCTGACAAGGACGCCACTCTGCTGTGCGGACTGAAAAAGAAAATCACTCCGGAGGAGTATGCGGCTATGGTTGAGAACGACACTATAGTAGACGCGATTGCCAGATACGACGTGAAGGAGGGCGACTGCTTCTTCCTTCCGGCTGGCAGAATACACGCCATCGGCACAGGATGTTTCCTCGCCGAGATTCAGCAGACAAGCGATGTGACCTACCGCATATACGACTTCAAGCGCAAGGACAAGAACGGCAACTACCGCGAACTGCACACAAAGCAGGCTGCCGAGTGCATCAACTATAACGTGGAGGACAACTATCGCACCAACTATCTGCCCACTAAGAACATGGGAGTGTCGCTTGTGAAGTGCCCGTATTTCTGCACCGCCGTCTACGATCTGGACGAACCGATGACCATCGACTACTCCGAGCTCGACAGTTTCGTCATACTCATCGGACTCAAAGGTGAGGCTACGATAACCGACAACGAGGGCAACGTGACCTCACTCAAGGCTGGCGAGAGCATACTCGTGCCCGCAACGACAAAGGAACTGAAGGTTGACGGCACGCTGAAGTTCCTCGAGACTTATGTATAACAGTGCATCTGCTTACGCATAAAGATGCGGAAGCTTACGCATAAAAGCAAAAAGGCTTATGCATAACGGTGCGGAACCCTACGCATAACGGTGCATGCCGCATGGCGGAAAAGGCTTTTCCACCTCGCAGGGACACCGGTAAAGACGACAGAGACAGGCTGCGGAACAACTCCGTCAGACCTGTCTCTGTCTTGTTCTTTTACTCACACAACTTGCAGGATGCTTCTAATAAGCGTTCTTGTCGCCCGTAAATATGTTGGCGACGGTCTTATATATAATGTAGAGATCGAGCGAGAAGCTCCAGTGTTCCATATACCATATGTCATGATCGACACGCTTCTCCATCTGCGAAAGCTCTTTTGTCTCACCCCGGTAGCCCGTCACCTGACTCCAGCCGGTGATGCCCGGCTTCATGTAATGGCGCACCATGTACTCGTTTATCACCTTTGAGTAGTCCTCGGTCTGCTTCACCATGTGCGGGCGGGGACCCACAACGCTCATCTGTCCGAGCAATACGTTGATGAACTGGGGGAACTCGTCGATGTTGGTCTTGCGCATTATGTTGCCCCACTTGGTCTTTCTCGGGTCGTCCTTCGTTGCCTGGAGCGTGTCAGCCTGGTCGTTCACCTTCATGCTTCTGAACTTAAGGCAATAGAATTCCTTGCCGTTTATGCCGCTGCGCAACTGCTTGAAGAAAATCGGACCGGGCATTGTGAGCTTGGTGATTATGCTCACCACAATGAGTATTATGGGAAAAAGGGTCACCAGAAACACCAGAGAGAAACACACGTCGAACAGCCTTTTCACCATACGGTTGCCCACCTTGCTAAGCGGTTCGCGGTAAAGACTGAGATAAGGCACACTCCCGAACATGTTGAAAAACATGCGGTGGTGCAGATAGTTGGTCACGTTAGGCACGCTGTAGAAATGCACCAGATGCCTTATACAATAATTGATGATCGGCAGAATCTCGTTTTTGCGCACCGACGGAAGACAGCAATACACCTCCTGTATGTCGCTGTTCTGCCTCAGATAATCGGTCACCGACGACGGCTTTCCTATATACTTGCACTCTTCGGGAAACCTGTCATTAGGCTCGTCGTCAAAATATCCGGCTATCTCATAGCCTTTGTATGGCGACGACACCATCTCGTTGTAAAGGGCTACAATATTGTCATAGCTGCCCACAAAGGCAACCTTGCGTATGTGCTTTGTCCCCGAGCGGTACCACACAACGGCTTTTCTGACCGCAAACCTGTATAATATTATAAGCAAGGCGGACGAAAGCCAGAACAGCATAAACACAGGAAAAGACAGGCAACTGTAGTCTCCGAACCAGAGTATAAGCCAGCTGAGCACGGCATAATAAAAAATATTGCGTATCACACGCACAGCTATCTTAAAGCGCGTGGCATGCTTTTTATAGAGCACCACACCGTTGTTGGAAGTGCAGAGCAGATATACCACCGATGCCATAAGCATGGTCTGGCGCGCAGAAGCCATTCCCCCCTCACATCCGAAATTCAAAAGAAATGCATAATAAAGAAGATTCAATATCAGCAAATCACCCAATAGAACTGCCATTATAAGCACCGTATTATTGTCGGTGTTATCTATACGGTTTCCTCCCATTCTTAGTTTAAGTTTTAGTTTGTAAGCTGTCTGATATAAACTTGCACTCTGATGCGCATCAATTCGGTATGCTGCAAAAATAGAAATTATTCCTCAAATAACGTTGAATTTTCATTAAAAATATTTATAAAATTACGTTTCATAAAGAGAAAAAGCCTGTTTCATATCATTATGCCATGTCTACGCCACTGTATGACAGCCTTTTCCACACCACCATAAAGCCCGTCCGGAATGAAAAAATGGCGCGAAAAATTTGGTGATAGCACGGAAAACAACTATCTTTGCAACCGTATTTGTCCTATGGTGTAATGGTAGCACTACAGTTTTTGGTTCTGTCAGTGGTGGTTCGAGTCCGCCTGGGACAACACGGAAAGCGTACAGTCATCAAACCGTACGCTTTTTTTCGCACCGGCATAGACGCTTACCACACCGGAACACGGGGCAGTAGAAATTCGGAACACACGTATTATTATACAGCGAAAGAGCCGCTTCGGAGCGGCTCTTTCTATTTAACGATGATGAAAGTATCACCTTTCAGTGTCAGAAAATAAATCTTTCAGTGGCACAAAGTCAATCTTTCAGTAACGGTATATCAACCATTTCATGCCTGCATATCCGCCATATTGCGTTAACGTATACACCTTATTATATATATGCGTTTGCAGTAGCATGACGTCATACGCACCTTCTCATTGCGGATTATGCGTCTTGCGCCGGGCGGGAAATCACTTCACAGTGATGAGATAATAGTTCTTCTTTCCGCGCTGCACGAGCAGATACTTACCGTCTATGAGGTCTTCGGCAGTCACGACACGGTCGAACGCCGCCAGCTTTTCCTTGTTGAGCGACACTCCTCCGCCCTGAACGAGCTTACGCATCTCACCCTTGCTTGCGAACACTTTGGCTTCGTCGCTTGTGAAGAGGTCCACAGCCGGCTGTCCGAGCTTGTCCTTCGGCATGTCGAAATGAGGCACTCCCTCGAATATGTTGAGCAATGTAGCCTCGTCAATCTTCTGCAGCGTCTCCTTCGTTCCCTTTCCGAAGAGGATGCCCGAAGCCTCTTTCGCCATCTCGAGATCTTCCTCCGAGTGCACCATAACGGTTATCTCGTCGGCAAGACGCTTCTGAAGCACGCGCTGACCCGGGTCTGCCTTGTGCTGCTCCACGAGCGAGTCGATGGTCTCCTTGTCCAGACTTGTGAAGATCTTTATATATCTTTCGGCGTCGTCATCGCTCACATTGAGCCAGAACTGATAGAAAGCGTAAGGCGTGGTACGGTTCCGGTCGAGCCACACATTGCCGCTCTCGGTCTTTCCGAACTTCTTTCCGTCAGCCTTGGTGATGAGCGGACACGTGAGCGCGAAAGCCTCAGCCTCGTTGCCCAGAGTACGTCTGATGAGCTCAGTACCCGTTGTCATGTTGCCCCACTGGTCGTTTCCACCGAGCTGGAGTCTGCATCCCTTGGTCTTATACAGATAAAGGAAGTCGTAGCCTTGGAGCAGCTGGTAAGTGAACTCGGTGAAAGACAGACCGTCGCGCGACGTTCCGTTGAGCCTCTGCTGCACGCTTTCCTTCGCCATCATGTAGTTTACGGTGATGTGCTTGCCCACAGTACGCGCGAAATCGAGGAACGTGAAGTCCTTCATCCAGTCGTAGTTGTTCACCAGCTCAGCCTTATTGTCGCCCTCGGCGTCGAAGTCGAGGAACTTCGCCACCTGCTTCTTGATGCACTCCTGGTTGTGATAGAGCGTCTCGGCATCAAGCAGATTGCGCTCCTGGCTTTTACCCGAAGGGTCGCCTATCATACCTGTCGCGCCGCCGACGAGTATTATCGGCTTGTGTCCGCAACGCTGCAGATGGCGCAGCATCATGATTCCGCACAGGTGACCAATGTGTAAAGAGTCGGCTGTCGGGTCGGTGCCGAGATATGCCGTAACCATTTCCTTCTGCAGGAATTCCTCTGTTCCCGGCATTATCTGCGCGAGCATGCCGCGCCAGCGCAGTTCTTCAACAAAGTTCTTAATCATCAGATATATGTTTTTTGGGGATTAAATGTCGTGTGTAATATATTTTCCGGGGCGCATGCGGATGGTATTCCGTGTGCGCTCCGGTTCTTTTCCGTTTATGGGACGGGGTCGTATCCGCTTCCACCCCACGGATGACACCTGAGCAGTCTTCTCACAGCGAGATACAGACCTTTCACCGGTCCGTGCTTGAGCAACGCCTGCCGGGCGTATTCCGAGCATGTAGGCGTGAACCGGCACGATGGAGGAGTAAGCGGACTGATTATTTTCTGATAGAACACCACCGGCACCACAAGCACGCATGCCAGGCAATGCGACAGGAAGGAAAGTATGCGTCTGAGGGTGTTCATAGCTTCTCACCGAGTCTGACAAGCAGGCTGCGCACACGCGACTCCACCTCTTCCGTGTCATGAAGGTTGTTGTCGAGCCATATCAGGGCAACCGCCATCATCCTGTCAGGACGCGCCTCCATGCGGTCGAGCACGATGTGCTTGTTCTTCCGGTAAGCCTCCCTCAGCTGCCGCTTCACCCTGTTGCGCTTCACGGCACGCTTGAAGTGACGTTTCGAGACGCTCACAAGCACCTTCGCCTGCGGTGCGTTCTCCCCGTCGCGCTCCACCTCCAGATACACCATCCTCACCGGAAACGAAGTCATCGCACGGCTTCCGCCTCCGCCGAAGAGCCTTTCCATGAGCGTCCGGCTCGTTATGCGCTCTTCCTTTTTAAGTGTGAAAGCCCTGTCTGCCTGCATCATTCCGGTTGCCGGTATCTGCCGTCACTTGTTTTTCTTGAGATAATCTCTCAGCGCGCTCGTCATGGAAGGATGCTCCGCCGTAGGCGCCTCGATGTCGAGAGACATTCCGCTCTCCTGCACAGCCTTCGCCGTAGCCGGTCCGAAAGTGGCTATGCGCAGGTTGGCGCACTTGTCGTCAGGTATGTTCTTCTTGAAAGACTTGATGCCCATCGGTGAGAAGAACACGAGCATGTCGTAGTCGAACGCCTCCAGCTCCTCGTCCGTGAAGTCGTTGCTCACGGTACGGTACATCACACATTCGCCGTGTGTCAGCCCCTTCGAATCAAGCAGTTTCCTCACGTCATCGTTATGAACCTCGCTCATGGGGACAAGATATCTCTCCTCCTTATGCTTCACCATGGTGGGCAGAAGGTCGTCTATCTTGCCCGTGGTGCCGAAGAACACCTTGCGCTTGCGGTACTGCACATACTTCTGTATGTAGAGTGCGATTGTCTCCGTGACACAGAAATACTTCATATCCTCGGGTATCTCGACACGCATTTCCTTTGCCAGCTTGAAGAAGTTGTCTATCGCATGGCGTGAGGTAAAGACGATTGCGGTATAGTCGAGGATGCTTATCTTCTGCTGCCGGAACTCTTTCGGGCTCAACCCCTCCACCTTGATGAAAGGTCTGAACACAAGTTCTACGTTGAATTCCCGTGCTATGTCATAATAAGGAGATTTCTCGCTTGCAGGTTGTGGTTGAGATATTAAAATCTTCTTTATCATCTTTGATTTGTTAGAAATTCACTTTCAGATAGTCGCCTGCCATGCCCAGGATGCCGAGCAAAGCAAACACCGGCATTATTTCAAGGGCACAAAAGTACAAAAAAAATTGCAGAATGGCTTCCCTCCGCCTGAAAAAGATGTTGTAAATCTTATAGAATGACAGTATTTTTGAGAAAATAACGACAGCCGATGTCAATAAAAGCGTGTTGCCGACCGAAAACCCGAAGTAGGCGTGAAGCAGCACAACGGGCAGCAGGCACAGCCCTTCAATGGACATGATGAACAGCAGCGACTTCATCCACGACTCGTTGCGGCGGCGGCTGAAGAACACTATGCCGCACAGCCATTGCAGGAGCATCTTGAGCATGACGTACGTCACGAATATGGCGAAGAACGCTCCGATGACCACATACTGGTCTACCACGAACGTGTCGGTGACGTAGGTCTGTATGTAGAAGAACGTGACGAGCGACAGCAGAAGGCACGTCTGCATCATGAGGAAGAACTGGAAGCGCAGCTCGGAGGATGTCTCCGTGAGCGCGCCGGCATCGTCGCGGCTGGCGCGGAAGAACCTCCGGGCTTGCCGCGACATGAATCCGCGCGACTTGGAGAGGGCTATCGCGCCAAAGACGAAGCATGCCAGAAGCAGGGCCGTGATGAGATTGTCGCGCCCCACGCTGTAAGGCACGGGGTCGCCAGCCACTCCCGGCAGTCCGCCATAGAGGTCGGGATCGAAGCAGGGCTTGCCCGTGAAGTACGACTCCCGGCAGAGCGCGTCGAGCGTCAGGTCCACGCTGCTCTCCGTGTGGCTGTATCCGGGCAGACCGAGCGTGTCCGGACGTGTGCTCGGAGCCACTATCACAGGCTCGAAGTTTGCGCTTACGGCAGAGTCCTGCTGCGCCGGTGTGGCACCGGCGGGCAACCTGTCGAGCACCTCCTTTACCGTCAGCGGTCTGGCGTGCGTGTGTGTGTCAAGACTGTCTGCCGTGACCGCCGCATGGCGCACGGAGTCTGCCTGCACTGTTGTCATAGCGTTATTGATATGCTTGTTAAACGTTTTCTCACCACAGAGCATCCTGTCTTATGCCCCTTCCTCGCGTCAGGCGTCATTTCAGACCGAAAGCCTCCTTTATCATGTCCGTCTTGTCGAGCTTCTCCCATGTGAAGAGCTCCACGCTCACGGTGCGTGTGGGATGATAGTGGCTGGTGAATGTCTTCTCCACCACCTCGTTCTTCCGTCCCATATGACCGTAGGCGGCGGTCTCCAGATACATTGGCTGGCGGAGCTTCAGCGCACGCTCTATCGCCTTTGGACGGAGGTCGAAGAGGCGTCCGATGGCAGCGGCTATCTCACCGTCGGTCATGTCCACATGACTGCGTCCGTATGTATTGACATATATGCTCACCGGACGCGCCACACCGATGGCATAGCTTATCTGCACGAGCATCTCGTCGGCGACTCCCGCAGCCACCATGTTCTTGGCGATGTGGCGTGCGGCATAGGCAGCCGAACGGTCCACCTTGCTTGAGTCCTTGCCCGAGAACGCGCCTCCGCCGTGCGCTCCCTTGCCGCCGTAAGTGTCTACTATTATCTTGCGTCCGGTGAGTCCGGTGTCGCCGTGAGGTCCGCCTATGACGAACTTTCCGGTGGGGTTGACGTAGTATTTGATGTCGTCGCCGAAGAGCGCGAGCACCTTCTCCGACTTTATCTGCGCCTTCACCCTCGGCATGAGCACCGTCCTCACGTCGTGCTCTATGGTTGCGAGCATGCGCTCATCGTCCGTGTCGAACGGGTCGTGCTGCGTAGACACGACGATGGTGTCTATGCGCTGGGGCACGCCCTCGTCAGAGTATTCCACCGTAACCTGACTTTTCGAGTCGGGACGGAGATATGTCATCACCCTGCCTTCCTTGCGGATGTCGGCGAGAGTGCGCATTATGAGCTGCGCGAGGTCGAGCGCAACGGGCATGTAACTGTCGGTCTCGTTGGTGGCATAGCCGAACATCATGCCCTGGTCTCCGGCTCCCTGCTCCTCGTCCTGCTCACGGCTGACACCCCGGTTGATGTCGTCGCTCTGCTCATGTATGGCGGTCAGTATGCCGCACGACTCACTGTCGAACTGGTATTCCGACTTTGTGTAGCCTATCTTCCGTATGGTGTTGCGCGCCACAGTCTGCAGGTCTATGTAGGCGTCGGAGCGCACCTCGCCCATTATTACCACCTGTCCGGTGGTCACGAAAGTCTCGATGGCACAATGCGCATGCTCGTCGTATGCCAGAAACTGGTCGAGCAGCGCGTCAGATATCTGGTCAGCCACCTTGTCGGGGTGTCCCTCAGATACTGATTCTGATGAAAAGAGATAACTCATTTTTACTGTATTTGTTTTTATGTGAGGCAAGAAATGCTCCTCACTGCAAGACACAACGCATGGCGCGAGATTACCTTTCACGCCGTTTTAGCATTTTTTTCCGTGGTTGCAAGCAGCCAAATTCTTCCACACTGTTTCACATTCTGTTTACAATCTCTTGGATAATTCCTGCAAAATTACGTATTATTTCCAACATGGGCAAATTCTTTTTTCTTAATTTTAATGAGACTTCCGTTGTCCTCTTCCATACCGTCCGCACCGCGTGTCATGCTCCGCCGCACGGCATGACGCATATTGCATATTTATGCAATGACGCCCTTCACGTGATGAATAAATATGCACAGCAAAACGGCGAGAATGCCGCCGTGGCGCGCGAAGGCTGCTGCGGGCGCGAATACGCAGGTTTTGAGCGTTTCAGCCAACCGACTGTCACACAGCGCGTTGTGCCTTTCAGCATGACGGAAGAGATTTTCCGGCAATGCGAAAGAGCCTTTTCGGGGTCGCGGAAGAGCCTTTTCCGCACTGTCATACAGGCTTTCCGGTGATGCCGTACGGGCTTTCCGGTGGTGCGGAAAAGGCTCTTCCGCACCTGAAAACGCGCTCCGTGCCATCATAATACGTTCTCCGAGGTGGCGCGAACTGGCTGAAAGCACCGTCCGGCAAGCCACATGCCGCCTGTCCGTTTCTATTTCGCGATTTTGTTTTGTCAATATTTTTTACTGTCAGTATTGCATAAATATTCATTTCCACATTATCCTATGGTCGTACGCAAAGCCTCCTTCCACACCTCCTGACGCAATGAACCGTCCTGCATAACCGCAAAAGAAGAGCCGGACACAGCATTATCATACGTGTCCGGCTCTTGTCTCATCCACCCTTTTTACCCTTTTACCTTTTTACTTTTTTACCTTTTTACCCTTTCACACTGTCTCATTCCACCTCAGTTGAGGAACACAACCTTCTTCGGGTTCTGCCCTCCCGAGGCGAACTTACCTACATATTTGCCCTGCGCATTGAAGTGATACACAGTGCCGTCTCCCCACACGAAGTTGGTGGTGCAGATGTATATGTCGCCCGTTATGCCACTCACGCTTATTCCGTAAACGGTGGATTTCTTCAGCTCCTCGGGCATATCCTTCAGCACTCCGGTGTCTTTCGCTCCGGTGTTGAGGTTATAGGAGTACACCTCGGTGGTGCCTGTGTACGGCTGTGTGGAGTAGTCGGTGGTGGTGTATGCCACATAGAGCGTGCCGCCGTTGCCCGCGATGTGGGTTCCCTTGCCTATATCGGTGAGCTTGCCCGTCCTCGGGTCGTACACCTGCACGGGGTTCGTACACTGCGTGTAGTCAGCCGAGCCGTATCCGCACACCACAATCTTGCCGCCCGAGGCGACGATGCTCTGCGGGTTTGTCATTATCTCCACCTGCTCAGCCTTGTCGAAACTCTTCTCGTCTATCACCGACATGCGGTTGTCATAGCCCCATCCTGAGTTGACGCAATACACCTTACCGTCAGCCACAGTCACCTGCTCGGGGTTCTTTCCCACCTGCACAGAGCCTTCATACTTGAGCGTGGAGGCGTCGAGACGGCTCACGTAGCCGCCGTAGGAAGTGACGTAGATGTAGCCCGAGCCTGCCGCCAGACCGCGCACCTGACCCAAATCTTCCATAGAGGCGAACGACACGCGCGCCTCCTCCTTGCCCACTCCGTTGAGCTTCACCACGTAGTTGGAGTTGTACACCGCCATGTACAGGCTGCCCTTATAGGCTATGATGTCCTGTCCGGTGTCGCCTATCTTGCGCCCGTTCTGTATCTCGTAGATGTCGGTAGTGGTGCTGCCGTACATCCGGTCGTCTGTGAAGTTGAAGCATCCGAGGTGCGCGTTGTTCTCTCCGTAAGACCCTTCGTTGAGCACAAAACCGCGTGTCCGCGCCAGCTCAATCTTCGAACCTTCGTCCTGCCACGACCATCTGTCGTCGTTGTCGTCACACGATGCTAACATAGCAGCAGCCGCCATGACGCACAGCGCGGCTGTCTTGATTTCCGATTTAAACATTTTCTTCATTTCCGTATTGTCTTTATGTTATATCTGTATTGTCGTTATATATTGAAATTGATGTTCTTTCAGTCATGCCGCAGAGCCTGCGGTCATAAGCCGAAGGTAGCCGTCAGTTCCACGGAACGTCCCGGCATGGGATAATATCTTATCACTTCGTATCGGCAGTCTGTCAGATTGCGCACGGCGGCATTGAGCGTAGCCGACCACCGTCTGAACCTGAATGTGCGGTTCACCGACACCGTGTGCTCCGCATATCCGTCTATCTCATACTCCCGGGTGTTCTGCTGCATGGCATAGCGGCTGCCGCACATCTGCACGCTGTAGGTGATGTCAGCCCACGGAGTGAGCACCGTCAGCACCGCGTTGCCCGAATGCCGGGGCGTGTAAGGTATCTGGCTCTTGTAGTAGAGAGCCGAGGCGTCGGTCACATCGAGTGCCTCCTGAAGCATGTACGACGCTCCCAGCTCCACGGCAAAACCGCCAAACGGTTCAACGCGGGCGGCTATGGTGGCGTCCAGTCCGTTTATCCTCACCTTGCCGAAGTTTGCCATCTTCCACACATAGAGCGTTGGGAAAGCCACTATCTTGTCCTTAACGCTGTTGTGGAAACAGTCGGCTGTGAGCCTCACATAGGCGAGACAGCCTGTCGGGCGGCTCGTCCATGCCAGTCCCACATTGAGCTCCTCAGCCTTCTCGGGCACAAGTGTGGAGGTGCCGCTGCGGGCATAATACATGTCGTTGAACGCAGGCAGGCGGAACGTGTGCTTGTACATCGCCCTCAGATAGAGTGCCTCGTTCCTCAGCAGACGCAGCGAGAAGGCAGCCGACGGTGACAGCCGACGGCGGTCGGAGGGTCTGTCGCCGTGCTCCACATGATCCGTAGCCCATGTCGCCACAAGCCCCGCGCCAATCTCGGCGCGCCCTGCCGTCCAGCGCGCGGTGAGTGCGGTGAGCGACGTCAGCCTCCGTGGCGCGGCATGGTTCTCCGTGTTTGAGCTCAGGGTGTTGACAAAGGCGTCCTGCGCGAGCGACAGCGACAAGCCCCTGAAGGGGAACCATCCTATCGTGGCAGAGGCGTAGTATTCGTTCTGGCGGTAGGTCTCCACGTGTCTGCCGCCAGGATATTTCACGTCGGTGTCGGCATATCTGTTCCATGAGCTTACGTATTTTGCCCTCGCCTCGAGCTTCATTCTCCGTCCTATATTCTGTCCGTATACGCTCTGGACGAAGAATTCCTCGTCCCACATGCGCTCGTGCGACTTTCTGGTGTTGTAGAGGATGACCGCTCCGGGCAGCCCCCGCGACGAGCTGAACCACTGCGCCTTCACGTCCAGACGGCTGCCGCGCGGCAGCAGGGCATACAGGTTAGCCTCGCCCTGCCATGAGTATATGTCGGTGTTGTGACGCTTGTCGGTGAGCCGTTCAGCCCCGTTGGGCAGCTCGTAGGGATAGCGTCCGTCGGCACGCATGTATGTACCGTCGAGCGACAGTGTCAGACTGTCGCCCAGCCTCTGCCAGTATCGCAGCTGCGGAGACAGCAGTCCCCAGCTTCCGGAGCGCACTCTTGTGCGCAGCGACCAGTCGCGTCCGTCGGCGAAAACGGGTTTCCTGCCAGTTATCGACAGCACAGCCGCAGAGGCGCGGTGGCGCGCCGGCTGCATCACGTCGTCGTCCTCGCCGAGCGTGAGAGTAACGTTCTGCACGTTGTCTGTCGTGAACCGGCTCAGATCAATCTGTCCCGCCTGCGTGTTGCTCACCGTAACACCGTCGTAACTCACGGCAGTATGTCCCGCCCCGAGGTTGCGCACAGACACCGTCTTCATGCCTCCTATGCCGCCATAGTCCCTGACATTGGCTCCGGCAAAGCGTTTCACGGCATCAGAGAGGGTGTATATGCCGGCGCGCTCAAGCTCGTCTCCGCCGACAGTCTGCACCGGACGCGCCGACCGCACGGTGCGGTCTATGCGGCGGGCGGTGACCTCCACTCCGCCGATATGCCTCACTCCGCCGTCCAGAGAGTCGGACGGTGTCTGCGCGCAAACGCCTGTCGATACCGCGGCGAGCGCGGCGGAAAGCACAAGTATGTTCATTTTATGACAATGAAAAAGGGCATTTCGCGCGGTCTTCCTCGAAACCGCATGAAACATCAATGAGCATTGAAGGCAGGTCTTCTGACTCGCAGCCCGGACGCGAACGCCTTCCCGGTGAATTGCCAGTGGCTTGTTGTTCGCTCCTGATAAGGGCTGCTCACAGCAGCGGGACTGTCGGAGACTCTCACTCCGTTCCCTTTTCATCGCGCCTGAGACGCGAACCTTTCAACGCTGCAAATATACATAATTTATCTGTAATACTCTTATCCGCACCTCAAAAAACTGTCCGCGCCACGGCTTTTACGCCTGACCTCATGACAGGAAAGCCTTTTCCGCACACCGGAAGACGCACGGCGGCGCGGCTGGAATGTCCAACCGCGCCGCCGTCATTGTGCTTGCGTGCCTGCCGGGACCGTCACGCCTCTCTCTGCCGCGTGCCCATGTGCACCTCGACAACGTTCACCACATAGTCTGCCAGCTTCTCGCACTCGCTCACGATGTCCATATACATGGTGCCGATGGCGTACGTATACTTATGGTCGTTCACGTCGTTTATGTTCTGGCTTTTAAGTTGTGTGCGGTAGTTGTTTATCTCGTTCTCTATGTTGAACGACCTGTTGACGTCGAGGTTGTCCTTCCGTCCGGAGATGATAACGTTCATCTGGGCTATGCTGTCGTTGGTAAGGCTGAACATCTGATGCAGGTGCTGATACTGCTCTTCGGTAAAGTCTTCCTTTCCCTTTATCTTTCTGTTGATGGTGCGGGCTATGTTGTAGCAGCTGTCACCGATGCTTTCTATCTCCGATATCTCGCGCAGCATGACACGTATCTTCGCTTTCGTCTCGTCGCTGAGGTGCGCGTTGCTCACGTTGTCGAGATATTTGGCAATCTCAATCTCCATGTTGTCGCTGATGGACTCATATTTCTCTATGCGCGCGAAGAGCTTTGCGAAGTCGGCGTCGTTGTTTGTCTCGAGCAGGTCGCGCACCATTGAGAACATTCGCTGTATGCGTTCGGCGAACAGGGTTATCTCCTTCCGCGCCTCAAGCACCGACAACTCGGGGGTCTGCATGATGCCGCTGCTGATGAAGCGCAGGCGCGAATCCTCGTCCTCATCGCGTCTTTTCATCTTTATAATCCTGCATACCGCCTTTTCCATCTGCGGTATGAACCATATCAGGATGAACGTGTTGCACACGTTGAAAGCCGTATGGAACATGGCGAGCACCATCGACAGCTTCTGCGCTCCGGCGTGTCCGTCAGCCGGGTCGTAGTTTACGAGCGAGCAGACCATATTGACGAACGGATAGAAGAACACGAGAACCCACACCACACCGAACACGTTGAACATGAGATGTGCGAACGCTGCGCGGCGCGCCTGGGTGTTGGCGCCGAGCGCGGCGAGGTTTGCGGTGATGGTGGTGCCGATGTTCTCACCCATCACAAGGGCTATGCCGAGGTATATGGGAAGCACACCGGTGGAGCACAACAGTATGGTTATTGCCATGACCGCAGCCGACGACTGCACCACGCACGTTATGGCGGTGCCGATGAGGAGGAATATGATGATGGTGAGATAACTGCCTGTGTCGAACGACTTGAAGAATTCTACAAGTTCGGGATTGTTGTCGAGCCTGAGCTCATTGCCCGCCTGACTGAGCAGGACAAGGCTGAAGAACATGAAAGCTATACCGAAGAGGAAGTCTCCTATATAGCGGTGGCGCCTCGTATAGATAAGAACCAGACCCACGATGAACGCCGGGAAGACAAAGTCTATGAGGTTGACGGAGAAGCCGAGGCTCATGATCCATGCCGTGAGGGTGGTGCCTATGTTGGCTCCCATGATGACCGAGATGGCTTGTGCGAGCGTGAGCAGCCCCGCGTTGACAAACGAGACGGTCATCACGGTGGTTGCCGACGACGACTGGACGGCGCAGGTGATGAACGTTCCTGTGAGCATACCGGTGAAGCGGTTGGTAGTCATGGCGCCGAGAATGTGGCGCAACTGCGCTCCTGCCATCTTCTGTAGGGCTTCGCTCATCACCTTCATGCCATAGATCAGAAGTGCCAAAGAACCGATAATCTTCAAAAAAATGCTAAAATAATCTGGCGATTCCATATGTAAATGTTATGATTGTTCAATGATTGCATATACTTTATGAAAAATGAATTACCTTTACGTTCATTATCAATAAAAACGATTCCGTATATGAAACAGATGTTGCAAATACGTTGCAAAAATAATAAAAAAACTCTAACAGCAGAAATAGGAAGTACACTTTCTGACATTTTTAATGAACATAAGATGTCCATGCGCTACGGTCCGGTGAGCGCGAAGGTCAACAATAAAGTGGAAGGCATGCACTATAGGGTGTATAACAACAAGGACGTTGAGTTTCTCGACCTTTACTCCGCTTCAGGTTCGAGGGCATACACACGCACGCTCTTCTTCGTGCTTTGCAAGGCGGTGCACGACATCTTTCCCAAAGGCAGCGTGGTGATAGACATCCCCGTGAGCAACGGATACTACTGCGACCTGCAGATAGGACGCGCCGTCACACTGCAAGACGTGGACATGCTGCGCACGAGGATGCAGGAGATAATAGACCGCGCGTTGCCCATCCACCGCCACGAGGCTACCACCGAGGAGGCTACAGAGATGTTCCGCAAGCTCGGAACGCACTCTAAGGTGACCCTGCTGAAGACCATCGGAAACATCTACACCACCTATTATGAGATAGACGGATATGTGGATTACTTCTACGGAACGATGCTCACGAACACCTCGCAGCTGCATCTCTTCGGACTGGAGAAGTATTACGACGGACTGCTGCTGCGCATACCTGCGGCAGACGACCCGTCGAAGCTGGGCGAGATGACGCGGCAGGACAAGATGTTCGAGATATTCCAGGAGCACCACCGGTGGCAGAACCTCGTGGGGATAGGCACCGTGGGAGCGTTCAACGAGGCTGTGGCGCACGGCAGGACAAACGACATAATAAACGTGTCGGAGGCTCTTCAGGAGAAGAAAATATCGAGAATAGCCGACGAGATAGCCCAACGCAGGGGCGTGAAGGTGGTGCTCATATCGGGACCTTCGTCGAGCGGGAAGACCACCACGTGCAAACGGCTGTCCATACAGCTGCTCACCAACGGCATAAAACCGGTGCCGATTTCGCTCGACGACTACTTCGTGGACCGCGAGCTCACACCGAAGGACGAGAAGGGCGAGTATGACTACGAGAGCCTCTATGCCCTTAACCTGCCGCTGCTCAACAGCCAGCTCGGCGCACTTTTCAGAGGAGAGGAGATTGAACTGCCCAAATACAACTTCCAGTCGGGAAAGAGCGAGCGCAGCGGACGGCGCATGCGGCTCGGTGAGAACGAGATTCTCGTGATGGAGGGAATACACGCGCTCAACCCCGAACTGACTGCCCAGATACCCGAGGAGCACAAGTTCCGCGTCTACGCATCGGCTCTCACCACCATACTTCTTGACACTCACAACTACATTCCCACCACCGACAACAGACTGTTGCGCCGCATCATACGCGACTACAAGTATCGCGGAGTGAGCGCGCAGGAGACTATACACCGCTGGCCGAGCGTCCGCGCCGGTGAGAACAAGTGGATATTCCCTTATCAGGAGAACGCCGACGCGATGTTCAACACGGCTATGATATACGAGCTTGCGGTGATAAAGGGACAGGCGGAGCCGTTGCTCGAGCTCGTGCCGGAGAACTGCGACGAGTATGCCGAGGCTTACCGGCTGCGCAAGTTCCTGCGCTACTTCACCCCGGTGCGCTACAACACGCTGCCCTCCACATCGCTCCTGCGCGAGTTTCTCGGCGGAAGTTCGTTCAGGTATTGATTTTCCATCCATCCGTTTCACACCGTCCGGCTGCGCAAAGCACGGGCGGTTTTTCTTTTTTCATATAATTCATACACAACTTTAATATAAGTTATAAACAGCTTTAATATAATTCATACACACCGGCAGCATGTATGCCGCACTGCCGGAAAGTGACTGGCGCACCGGCACACGCACACTGTCCTCATGCCGGAACCGCACGATGGAATGAATAAATATGCAGTTCAGGAAGTAAAAAGTTTTGACAAAACAAATCAGCGAAACAGAAACGGGAAAACGGAACGAAACCTTCCGGACGACAGTTTAAAAAGTTCCGCACATCCGGAAAAAGACAATCATGGCGTATAAAACACCATTTTCACGCACGACATTGATGAAACCGTGTCGCGGAAAAGGCTGTCCGGCATCACAGTAAAGGCTTTGCCGTGTCATGAAAGAGGCTTTCCCGCATCACGGAAAAGGCTCTTTCGCGGCACAGGAAAGCGCATACCGAATGATAAAAACACATAATCCGCTATATATCAACGACTTGCTTAAACCGCGCGAGAGCGGCGTATTTGCCTCCGGAGAGTCTTCCGCGCTCCGCTGCGGCAGTCATGACGAGTTGAGGGGGAATAATTATGCATACGCAAAAGCATATCCGCATAATTATACATTCTGGCGTGCTCACCTGCGGACGCGCCTCTGCCGCATCCTGCCGGTGAGTCCGAAGAGCAGAGCGTAAAGCAGGAGTCCGCTCACGAATCCGGCTATCGAGTCGATGGCATAGTGGGCTTGGATGTACACCGTGGACAGGCACAGCAGCACATAGAGCGGAGCCAGCACCACGAGAAGCAGCTTGCTGCGGCTGTGAAGGGCAAGCATCATGAGTATGGTAGCCACTCCCACGTGCGAGCTGGGGAACGCTGCGGTGGGCCGTTCGCCCGCTGCCTTGGCTCCTTCAACCATCGCATAGAACGTCCCGTCGGTGTATCCCGGTGTGGGAAGACACTCGCGGTGGGTGTTGAAATAGTAGTGCACGTCGGGGAATATGCCTGCCGCCGCGTTGCCTGTACCTATCGCCTTATAATAATATGTGGGTCCGGTGACCGGCACAAGTACGAATATCACGTAATAGATGAAGAACGCCGACAGCACTATGAAGGCGCAACGCTCGAACTCCTCATACCTGCGGAAGAAATAGAAGAACACCACCAGGGCTATCAGAGGATAGTAGGAGGCGTAGCCAAGACTCATAAGCTCGCTCACGACAGGCGACGGGAAGCGCGCCGAAAAGGCAAGGGCGGGCTGGAATCCGAACACCGTCTGCTCGAGAGAGGCGAACACGTGGTCGAGGTTAGGGAACACCCTGTTGAGCTCATAAGTGTCGGGATACCACCAGGCAAGCAGCACTATCTGCGTAATTACGCGCGCGGCGCGGGTCAGCCTGCACGGCACGAGCCTGTAGACCACCCACAGCGCGACTATGGTTGCGAGCACCCGCATGCGTCCGAGCACCATTGCCTCGGGGTTGACGCTCTTTGTATAGGTGAAGAGCAGCACCATGAGTGTGAGCGCGGTGTACGCCACGACAGCCCACTCCACGGCAAGCAGTCCGCGCACAGGCTTCTTCTCAATCTCGAAAAGTTTCTTTATGTAGTTCATTTCTGTGTCACAACCATTTGTTATCCTTATACCATGCCACCGTCTCCTTCACTCCCCTGTCGAGCGGATAGTGCGGATGGAAGCCCAGCTCGTCGAATGCCGGCTCCACGTCACACCGCCAGTTGCGTTGCCTCAGTATGTGATACTTGTCGGCGTTGAGGGCTGTCGGGCGTCCGGTGATGTGGCTTATGCGCTCCCCAGCCCACGTTACGAGGCGCAGCATCCATAGCGGAGCCACCACGCGCGCCACCCATGGAGAGCCCAGCTCGCGGCGGAGGATACTGCTGAAGTCGGCTGATGAGTACACATGTCCGTCGGTAAGGAAATACTTTCTGCCGCTCATGCCCCTGTCCAACGCGAGGAACACCGCCTGCACAACGTCCTTCACATACACGAAAGTGATGTCCTGACGCCTGTAGCCCACGGCAAAGTCCACATGCGAGGCTATGCTCCGTGCCATCAGGAAATAGTCTTTCTCGCGCGGACCGTACACGCCCGTGGGGCGCAGAATGATGTAAGGGAAGTCGTTGCCTATCGATTCGAGGTAGCGTTCAGCCTCAAGCTTGCTCCTGCCGTATGCGGTGTTGGGGCGCGGAATGTCGTTCTCGCTTATGTCGCGGTAGGGCTGCCGCTCGCACACGGCTCCGTAAACGCTCAGCGAGCTGATGAACACGAAACGCCTCAAGGGCATCTGCAACGCCAGAAGAGCGTCCACCAGATTCTTCGTCCCCAAGGTGTTCACCCTGTGGAAGTCATCGCGGTGAAGGCACTTCGTCACTCCTGCGGCATGCACCACGTAGTCGAACGTGTGGTGTCCGAGACTTTTTCCCAGCCTTTCAGCCGAAGAGAAGTCAAGCTCTATGAAGTTTATGCGCTTGTCGGTGAGATAGCGCCGCGAGCTCGTATGCCTCACGGCAGCCCACACGTTCATGCCTCGGCGCAAGGCTTCCTCAACGATAAAGCTGCCGATGAAGCCGCTCGCGCCGGTTATAAGAATATTGCTCATTTTCGCAGTCAGTTGTCATTAAGTGATAAGTCGGGGTGTACGGAAGGGTCGTGATATTCTCCTCCTTCCTTCAGAGGCTCCACATGAATGTTCACATATGTGTGGCTGCCGAACCGTCCGCGCAGCCTCCGTTCTATGTTCGTGGCGTGCTCGTGAGCCTCATACAGCGAAAGACCGCCCGGCATACGCACGTGCATCTCTATGGCATAGAGGCTTCCGATGCGCCGTGTGCGCAGGTTGTGTATGCCGCTCACCTGCGGCTCGTCCGTGGCGATGTCCGTAATCTCGTCCTCAACGCTTCCGGGCAGGCTCTCCTCGAGCAGCTCGCCCGTAGCCTCACGCACAAGTCTGTAAGCCGAACGGATGATGAGCAGACCCACGACGACGGCGGCTATAGGGTCGAGCACAGCCCATCCGCTGCCGAGAATGATGGCTCCGCCTATGCCGATGGCGGTGCCCACCGAAGAGAGGGCGTCGCTGCGGTGATGCCATGCGTTGGCTATGAGCACCTGAGAGCCCGCCTCACGTCCCGCCCTGACAGTGAAGCGGTAGGCTGACTCCTTCACAATGATGCTCACAAGAGCCGCCACCAGAGCGATGACACCGGGCGTGCCGATGTCCTCACCTTTGAAAAAGCCGATGACGGACTTCACTCCTCCCACGCATATCATGGCTCCCGTGGCAAACAGCACCGCACCTATGATTGCCGTGGCGAGCGTCTCATACTTGCCGTGACCGTAGTCGTGGCTGTAGTCCTGGGGCTTGCTGCTCAGTCTTACAAAGACAACCACGACAATGTCGGTGAGAAAATCGGAAAGCGAATGTGCCGCATCGGCTATCATGGCAGCCGAACCTCCGAGCACTCCAGCCACAAACTTGAACACAAGCAGCACCACATTGGCAAGACCGCCAAGCAGTGTCACACGGTATATCTCACGCTCACGCTCATCCGTTTTCATCTCTTCGAACATATTAACGGCTGCAAATTTAAGTATTTTAATTCACATTACGTCTTACTATTCATTAATTTACATAAAACAGAGGGTTTAATGCAAAATTATCGTAAAGGTGAAAGGATTTCTCGGATTTATTTTGTTTATTTGCATATACTTACATCCGGACTGCGTGACACAGGCTCTTCCGTGCCGCGGAAAAGAGGCGGAAAAACAGCGGAAACAGCCACCTCGCACCGAAGGAAAGGCTCCAGCACGGGACGACAGAGCCGCAACGGACAGTCCGGAAAACAAAAACCCCGACATTATGGCAAAAGGAAAAAAGGGCGGGAAACGCCTTACTAAGAAACAGCTTTCGGAGAAGCTCGAGGGCTTCTTCACTTCACAGCCTGACAAGACATTCAGTTTCAAGGAGATATTCCGTACCCTGCACCTTGACACACACCCTCTGAAGATGCTCGCAATAGACATCATGGAGGAGATGGCATGGGACGACTTCCTCACCAAAGTGAGCGACAACTCCTACCGGCTCAATACGAAAGGGCAGGTGCAGGAGGGCACGTTCCAGCGCAAGCAGAACGGAAAGAACACGTTCATACCCGACGACGGCAAGGCACCAATATTCGTTGCGGAGCGCAACTCCATGTGGGCACTGACGGGAGACAGGGTGAGGGTGTCGGTCATGGCGCGCCGGCGGCACCACATAAAAGAGGCTCAGGTGATAGAGATAATAAAGCGCGCCAAGGACACTTTCGTGGGACGGCTGCGCTCCGACCGCGACATCACCTACCTCATAACGCAGGACGGCACCCTGCCGGCAGGCATCATAATACCGCGCCGCAAGCTTAAAGGAGGCAAGAACGGCGACAAGGCGGTGGTGAGGATAATGCAATGGCCCGACGGCGACAACCGTAACATGATAGGAGAGGTGACAGACGTGCTCGGTCCTACGGGCGACAACGACGTCGAGATGAACACCATCCTCGCGCAATACGGACTGCCCTACAAGTATCCCAAGGCTGTGGAGGACGCCGCCGACAAGATAACGGGCGAGATAACAGAGGAGGATCTGAAGGAGAGGGAGGACTTCAGGCAGACCTTCACGTGCACCATCGACCCGCACGACGCCAAGGACTTCGACGACGCACTGTCCATACGGAGGCTCGGCAACGGCTTGTGGGAGGTGGGAGTGCACATCGCCGACGTGTCGCACTACGTAAAAGAAGGCTCCATAATAGACAAGGAGGCACAGAAAAGAGCTACGAGCATCTACCTCGTAGACCGCACCATACCGATGCTTCCGGAGCATCTCTGCAACTTCGTGTGTTCTCTCCGGCCCGACGAGGAGAAGCTTTGCTACAGCGTGATATTCAATCTTGACGACGAGGCGACGGTGAAAAGCTACCGCATAGCGCACACCGTCATACGCAGCGACAGGCGGTATGCCTACGAGGAAGTGCAGCAGCTGCTCGAGGACAACGGCGTTGTCGACGGTACGGGAGAGCCCGCTCCCGCTCCGGGAAAGGACGGATACAAGGGTGAGAACGCCGAGATGCTCATCACGCTCGACCGACTTGCCAAGAAGCTGCGCAAGGCGCGGTTTGCCAACGGAGCCGTGAAGTTCGACCGGGAGGAGCTCCATTTCGACATCGACGAGAAGGGAAAGCCCGTGCGCTGCTACTTCAAGAGGTCGAAGGACGCCAACAAGCTCATCGAGGAATTCATGCTTCTTGCCAACAGGACGGTTGCCGAGAGCGTGGGAAAGGTGAGGAAAGGTGTCAAGGCGAAGACTCTGCCATACCGCGTACACGACAATCCCGACCCGCAGAAACTGGAGACTCTGCGCGAGTTCATAGTGAAGTTCGGCTACAAACTCAAGACCGAAGGCACCAAGGGAGCTACGGCGCGGTCGCTCAACAAGCTTATGGACGACTGCCAGGGAAAGAAGGAGCAGAACCTCATACAGACCGTCGCGCTGAGGGCTATGATGAAGGCGAAATACTCGATACACAACATCGGACACTTCGGACTGGCTTTCGACTACTACACTCACTTCACTTCGCCCATCCGACGCTACCCGGACACCATGGTGCACCGGCTGCTCACACGCTACCAGAACGGCGGACGCAGTGCCAACCGCGAGCACTACGAGGAGCTGTGCAAGCACTCGAGCGAGATGGAACAGATTGCCGCCAACGCCGAACGCGACTCCATCAAGTATAAGGCAGTGGAGTTCATGAGCGACAAGATAGGCAATGTGTACGACGCGCACATAAGCGGCATCCAGTCGTACGGCATCTACTGCGAGATTGACGAGAACCATTGCGAGGGACTGGTACCCATGCGCGACCTCAACGATGACTATTATGACTTCGACGAGAGGAACTATTGTCTGGTGGGACGGCACCGACATCACAAGTACCAGCTGGGCGACCCGATACGCATAAAAGTGGCGGCGGCGAACCTGGAGAAGAAACAGCTCGACTTCACTCTCGCCGAATGACGCCTCCGGAGAGACACGCACGCAGGGCGTGAAGCATGGGGAAAAGGAAAAATAAAACTGCTTTTATTTCCTCATACACACGGTTTGCAGTATCTTTGCATAAGATTTGCTGCACTCGGGAATATAAGAACAAGCTCTTATTCCGCTCGTTTGCTAAATCTTTGCATAAGATTTGCCGCACCCTTATGTACGGGAAAAGTTTTTTATTCCGTCCGTATGCAAACTCGTCTCACATAAAACAATAATATATAAAACATGCAAGAAACAAGACAAAACCGCATAGCAAGACTCCTGCAGAAGGAGCTCAGCCTCATATTCCAGTCACAGACACGCATGATGCACGGCGTGATGGTGAGCGTGACCCGCTGCCGTGTGTCGCCCGACCTGAGCATATGCACGGCTTATCTCAGCATTTTCCCGTCGGAGAAAGGCACAGACATGATAAAGAACATCAACGCCAACGAGCGCACAATACGCTATGAGCTCGGCACGAGAGTGCGCAACCAGCTGCGCATAATACCCGAACTGAGATTCTTCATCGACGACTCGCTCGACTACATCGAGCGCATAGACGAACTGCTGGGCAAGAAATGAAACGGCACAACTTTCCTTTCTACATCGCCAGACGGTATCTTTTCTCTAAGAAAAGCACCAATGTCATAAACATAATATCGGCAATATCGGTCACGGGTGTTGCCGTCACGACAATGGCTCTGGTCATTGTGATGAGCGTGTTCAACGGGTTTCACGACCTCGTGGCGTCGTTCTTCACCAGCTTCGACCCCCAGCTGTCCGTCGTTCCAGCCAAAGGCAAGGCGGTGGCTGCTGACGATCCGCTGCTCACACAGATGAAACGGCTGCCCGAGGTGCAGGTTTCCACCGAATGTGTGGAGGAACTCGCGCTCGCCATGTACGGCGACAGGCAAGCCATGGTGACCGTGAAAGGAGTGCAGAGCAACTTCGACAGCCTTACAAACATACGCGACATACTCTACGGCGACGGCAGTTTCACGCTGCAGGCAGCCAACCTCCAGTATGGCATTCCGGGCATACGTCTTGCCCAGACGCTCGGCATGGGCGCGCGATGGGACGGCTTTCTGAAAATATACGCGCCCCGGCGGGAGGGTCAGATGGTTGATGTGACCAATCCGTCGGACGGTTTCGTAGCCGACTCCATACTCTCCGCAGGCGTCGTCTTCGCAGTGAACCAAGCCAAGTATGACAAAGACTATATCCTGACATCAGTAGGTTTCGCCCGTAGGATATTCGACCGGCAGGGCATGGTCACCTCTCTCGAGTTCAGGCTGAAGCCGGGCAGCAGTCTGAAGGCGGTGAAAGCGGAGATGCAGAAGATAGGAGGCGACAAATACCGCGTGCTCGACCGCTTCGAGCAACAGGCAGACACGTTCAAGATAATGCAGATAGAGAAGGTGCTTGCCTACATATTCCTCACGTTCATACTCATAGTGGCGTGCTTCAACATCATAGGTTCGCTGTCGATGCTCATCATAGACAAGAAGCAGGATGTGGAGACTCTGCGCAGCCTCGGAGCAGGCGACAGGCTCATAACGCGCATCTTCCTCTTCGAGGGACGGATGATATCTGCCATAGGAGCAGCCATAGGCATCGTCGTCGGACTGCTGCTGTGCTGGCTGCAACAGACCTACGGGCTTGTCGCCATGGGCAGCACCAGCGGAGCGTTTGTCATCAACGCCTATCCCGTGAGCGTGCATTATGACGACGTCGCGCTGATTTTCGTCACCGTGATAGCCGTGGGATGGCTTGCCACATGGTATCCTGTGAGATACATGTCAAGGCGTCTGCTCGGCGACTGACCCCTCTTCCGGTGTCAGGGCACGCCATTGTCCGTGCCCTGCCCTTACATTTCCTGAAACCCATCATCAACACAGAACGTCATGGTCTTGCCCGTGGAAGGATGGACAAGAGTGAGCGACGTGGCGCGGAGACACATCCTTCCGCCGCCCTTGCCGTAGAGTCTGTCGCCCGAGATGGGGCATCCCAGCCCGTCCTTATGGGCGCAGTGCACGCGCAGCTGGTGGGTCCTGCCTGTCAGAGGATAGAGGCGTACGAGCGTGCGGTCGCCCCGACGCCCCATTATCTCATAGCGTGTGACGGCGCGCCTGCCTGTCTCCATGTCCACTTTCCGGCGCGGACGGTCGTTGAAGTCGGCTCCCAGCGGCAGGTCTATCGTGCCCTCGCCCGGACGGTCGGGTGTCCCGTCGAGCAGCGCGGTGTAGCGTTTGCTCACCGTGCGAGCCTCAAACTGGGCGTGCAGAGCGCGCTGAGCCTGTGCCGTGCGAGCCATGACGAGCAGTCCGCCGGTGTCCATGTCGAGCCGGTGGACGGCAAGAGCCTCCCCCGCACCGCCGTAACGGGCGCACATGAGCGACAGAGCCGACACACAGCCGCCGCGACCAGGCACGCTCAGCATGCCGTGGGGCTTGTCCACCACCACAATGTCGTCGTCCTCATACACTATCTTCAGCTCACCCTCAAACACCGTCCCGAGCGGGTCGGGCTCCACATCAAGCCCCTGCATCATGTAGCGCAGCAGCGGACCGCACTTGCCCGTGCACGACGGATAGAAGTGTCCGTGACGGCGAAGCTCGCCCGACGGTGAGCCGCCCCACCAGAACTCAGCCATGCAAAGCGGCTTGTAACCGCGCTGATAGGCATACTGCAACAGCTTGGGAGCGCAGCAGTCGCCTGTCCCGGCAGGCGGAGCACCGGCAGAGAAGGTGGCGAATATGTCGGGCAGGGAGCGTCGCTCGCCGCGAGCGTTGAGCATCTCGTAGCGTCGGAAGAGCCACTCCTGCAGTCCGTCGCTCATAAGGCGGCGGCGTGTCCGCAGACGCTCAAGCCTTTCGTCGAGAGGGCGCAGGCGGGCGGCAAGCTCCTCGAGCCGGGCGGCATAGGCGCGTTTCATGCGCCTCAACTCAGCCTTCATGAACCTGCTCTCGTTCCTCAGTCTCTCCTCCACAGCCTCGTCCGTGCCGCCGCGGCGCGTCTCCTCCCTGCGCAGGCGTGCCTCCTCCATCTGCCGCCGGTATGCCGCTGTGGCGTGGCGCGCCTCTTCCTCCACATCCTTCATTTCCTTCATGAGAGCCAGCCGGGCGGGGTCGGCGGCGCAACGTTCCAAATCCCTGCCCACCTCCGTTATCTGCCGCTCACGCATGCGGAAGTATCCTCCGGGGCGGCAGGCGTCGAACACCGGCGGCACGAAGTAGGTCCAGTCGTTGCGTCCGGCAAGAAGTCCGGAGTAGGCGGCAAGAAAAGCCGTGCCGCCGTCGCCCGTGTCCACCACAAGCACGCCGAACATCTTGCCGCCTCCGTGCTCCTGCCGCAGCACTCCGCTCTCATCCACATGACGCTGCACCTCACTTGCCGCCGCCACACACATGGGATGCGGTGTGTAGCAGAAGGGGAAAGTGAACTGCCGCGGACGCTCAAAACGTCCGTGAAGCGCATGCAGGCGCGGGTCTTTGGAAGAATGATCTGACGACATGGATGTGTGTATGATGATTTGAAGTGGCGCGTAGTGCGTCACGGATGCAAAAATAACGATTATTCGCTCCGCCAGCAAGCAATCGCCGTTTTTTCAGTTTTTTACGGCAAGATGCAGGTGTCCTGAGCACCCGAAGGCGGACATCACGAGGCTGCACCGTGTATTCCGGGAACCGCCGCCATAGCATGCGGACTACAGGACGGTGAGGGATGTTTTCTATTATATATAAAGTTAAATATACTTAACATCGTATCTGAAAGGTTAAAAACGCATCTTCAAAATCTCGGAAAAAACGAATAAAGACAGAAAAAGCACCGAATAACGCGAAAATCGGCATTTTCATGTCATTCCGTATAACTGTCGTATATTCAGCATATTACGCCATCAGAAAAGCGACATGCCGCGAACGGCATATTCTCCCGCGCCCAACGCCTCAGCCGAAAAGGCTTTTCCGCAACGCCAAAGAGCCCGTTTCATACTGCCAAAGAGCCTTTCCCACGCCACGGGAAAGCCCGTATGAGACATCGGAAGAGGCTTTTCCGCAACACCGGAAGCACCTTTCCGCCATGCGGAAAAGGGTAGACAGGCATACGGAATGGGGGTAGCACCGCCTCGGGAGCGGCGCGGGGGATGTATGGAAAGCGGAAAACGCTGTCCGGAGGGAGCCGGAACAGGAGAAGCGGAATGTTAAAACGGAAGTGCCGGAGAAGGAGTGAGGGCATAAAAGGCACGGTTTTTGAAGCCGGTATGCCATACGTCGCACCATCTGTCATGCACTTTATGCCGCATAGCATACGCCCCGCACAGTGCAGCTCATTCCCTTAAAGCCAAACCGGTCATCAGAACGCCGAATATACATTTAAGGTTTATTGCCAGCTCTTCATCCCTCATCCGCACTGCCGCCGTCATCTTGTCTTCCGCTTTTGCACGGTAAGATACGCCGCATATTCTACAGAAGAGGAAGAGAAACTGACCGACAGCAGCAGGCGATAAGGATGATGTCTGATGACCGGTTCAGCTCAGAAGAGTCTTTCATCACACGGGAATCCTCACCCCTATACAGGTTATTATATATTCGGGTGATATTTTCCGGTCCTTGACGTACATCACATCAAGCCCGTCAGATTCCCATGACACAGGCCGCAACGACCTCATGTCATCCTTATCAGAATCGAACTCCTCCATCCGTATATCCACATATTGCACACCGGACTCTTTAAACCAGCTGTCTGACATGAGTCCGAACTTAACGACAAACGGCTCTATGACCGGTGGTTTTGAACTGAATATGACACGGGTGAAGGTAAAAGGACCGACCACATTGCCTGACACACGCGACTCGGAGTCGCTGAACCATCTCGGCGCTATGCCTTCATCATACTTATAGCATGTAGAAAACGCATCGTCAGAGGATGATTCCACCATATAGGGATTGCCCTCAGCATCGTAGAGTTCAAACTGATAGAAAACACTATACACATGTTCACCTTTTCCAGTTAAAGTGGAGTCGTCATCGTCACCACACGATACCAATGTGAAAAGCGACATCATCACTGAGACGACAAGCACCATATTCTTATATATCCTGCGCATAACAGTCATTTGTTATAAGTTATACCTGTTATTACTTGTAAGTTTTTCGAATAATTGAAGTCATAATCTACATATCCGGATGATTTAAGGGCATTATAAAGATAATATCCGTTACAATATCCATCCCAGCCCCAATTGCAATGTACATAATTCTTTTCCGGTGTCCTTGTTCTGTCCAACAGACGCAGATCATCAGCCGCATAATAGGCGTGAGTGTCATATTGTATACGATAGCCATCAACCACCCAGGCGTGCCCCTCAGAGTTTACAGTATTCTTACCGCACATATATACAGGCTGCATATTATTCAATGAACCCGCGATTTTTAGAAACTGTAGTCACTCAAAGAACCGCATGTATAGTTTTTCAATATCCTTTTCATAATCATTAAGTATTAAACCGTCGTCAAAATTTGTTACAAATATAGTGAAAGTTCAACTATATTACTACTCGAAAGAATAATATTTACAACATTTAACACACGGAACAGCAGCCGGGACAACACCGGGTCATGGCAGCGTCTCACGTAAGGCAAGAGACAGGAAACTGATGGTGTGACACGGAAAGAAGCATATCTGTTATAAAAAAACCGGCAACATGATATGTTACCGGACAAATACGGCATGCCTTCCATTCGTGGGATGCAAGCCTGCGGCTACGTTTCCGCCTCACGACTGCAGGTCGTGCAGCTTACGGTAGTAGCCGTTGAGAGCCATCAGCTCGTCGTGCGTGCCTCGTTCCACGATGCGTCCCTCGTGCAGGACACATATCTCGTCGGCGTTCTTTATGGTGGACAGGCGGTGCGCTATAGCCACCGTGGTGCGCGTCTTCATGAGCTTCTCGAGGGCGTCCTGCACCAGACGCTCGCTCTCAGTGTCGAGAGCCGAGGTGGCTTCATCGAGTATCAGTATGGGCGGATTCTTGAGAATGGCGCGCGCTATGCTCACTCTCTGCCGCTGACCGCCGGAGAGCCGTCCTCCGCGGTCGCCTATATTGGTGTCGTATCCCTGCTCGGAAGCCATGATGAAGTCGTGCGCGTTGGCTATCCGCGCGGCGCGTTCCACATCTTCCCGTGTGGTGTTTTCCACGCCGAAAGCGATGTTGTTGTAGAACGAGTCGTTGAAGAGTATCGCCTCCTGGTTGACGTTTCCGATGAGCATCCGCAGGTCGTGTATGCACAGGTCGCGCACGTCGGTGCCGTCGATGAGCACCTGTCCCTCCTGCGTGTCGTAGTAACGCGGTATGAGGTCGACAAGAGTCGACTTGCCGCTGCCGCTCTGTCCCACGAGCGCGACGGTCTTGCCTTTCTCTATCTTAAGGTTGATGTCGCGCAGAACCCACTTCTCCCCGTACCTGAACGACACGTTGCGGAACTCTATGCTGTGTCCGAACGACGTGATGCGCACCGGTTCCGGCTTCTCCTTTATGGTGTTCTCAGCCTTCAGTATCTTGTCCACGCGCTCCATGGACGCCAGACCTTTCGGTATGTTATAGCTTGCCTTGGAGAACTCCTTCAGCGGATTGATGATGCTGTAGAGCATCACAAGGTAGTAGATGAACATCGGTCCGCTCAGCGTCATGTTGTTAAGGACGAGCGTACCACCGAACCACAGCACGATGACAATGAGCAAAGTGCCGAGGAACTCGCTCATAGGGTGGGCGAGCTGTTGGCGTGTATTGACCCTGCGTACCTGCTCCCTGTAGGAGCTGTTGATAGAGTCGAAGCGGCGGTTCATCTTCTCTTCGGCGCAGAAAGCCTTGACTATGCGCAGTCCGCCGAGCGTTTCCTCGACGAGACTCATCGTGTCGCTCCACATTGCCTGTGCCTTGATGGACTTCGCCTTGAGCTTTCTGCCGACGAAACCCATGAACCATCCCATCACCGGAACGATGACAAGGGTGAACAGAGTGAGCTGCCAGCTGATGAAAAGGAGCGTGGAGAAGTAGAAGACAATGAGTATGGGGTTCTTGAAAAGCATGTCGAGCGACGACATGATGGAGCTCTCCACCTCCTGCACGTCGCCGCTCATGCGGGCTATGATGTCGCCCTTGCGCTCCTCGGAGAAGAAGCCCAGCGGCAGCGACGTTATCTTGCGGTAGAGCTGGTTGCGTATGTCGCGCACCACACCGGTGCGTATCGGGATGATCGTTGCGGACGAGAGGAAGTACGCCCCGGTCTTGAGAAACGTCATGAAAGCCAGGAACAGTCCGATGACGAGCAGCGTGGTGGACGCCCCGAGAGCGTCTATCATCTGATAGACATAATAGTTCATGTTGTTTGTGAGCACTTCCTTTATGTCCGCGCTGCCTATCGCGAGGAGCACGGGATGCGTGTCCGTTGTGTCGATCTTGAACAGAATCTTGAGTATCGGCATTATTGCGAGAAACGAGAAGATATTCAATATCGCCGAAAGAATATTGAAAATAACCGTCAGGACAAGATATTTCTTATACGGCGGAACGAATCGGCGCAATACTTGGAAAAACTCTTTCATCAGTGTGTATTGAGGAGCTTGTTATATTATTATATATGTATGAATACTTCAAATACGGCATGTGCGGTCTTGATAAACTGATTGTCCGCAACGTGAATGCCCAGACTGCCATTATGCAAAAACAACGCAAGCGAGCGCAATGAGAGCTTGCTCGCAGATTGCCGAGCGCAGGATGTTTTATGCAAAAACAACCCAAGCGAGCGCAATGAGAGCTTGCTCGCGGATTGCCGAGCGAAGGATGTTTTATGCAAAGTTAGCGTTTTTGCGTTATATTACAAAATATGGAAGGTCATTTAAAACAAATATGCCGCCCAACAGAGTGTGCGGCATATGCTGTTTTATTGTGAAATCAGTCAGTGGCAGTGCCGAGCAGCGTCGCGCTTGTGGAGCCTGTGACTCTCACCCGCACCGTCTCGCCGATGTGATGCCGTCCCTTGTCGAACACCACCATCTTGTTCTGCTCCGTTCGTCCGCACAACTGCTCGTGGCTGCGCTTGCTGAATCCCTCCACGAGGACGTCGAACTCGCGCCCCTCGTCGCGCCTGTTAGCCTCAGCCGACAGCTCCGTCTGCAGATGTATCATCTCGTTCAGGCGGCGCAGCTTCACCTCCTCGGGCACGTCGTCGGGCAGATGTTTCGAGGCGTAAGTGCCGGGACGCTCGCTGTACTTGAACATGAACGCCGAGTCATATGCAGCCTCCCGCATGAGCGAGAGCGACATACGGTGGTCCTCCTCCGTCTCGCTGTGGTAGCCCACGAATATGTCTGTGGACAGTCCGCAGTCGGGAATGATGCGTCTGATAGCCTCCACCCTGCCCATGTACCATTCCCTGGTGTACTTGCGGTTCATCAGTTTCAGTATGCGGTCCGAGCCCGACTGCACCGGCAGATGTATGTGACGGCACACGTTGGGCATCTCGGCAATGACGTGCAGCGTGTCGTCGCTCATGTCCTTAGGGTGGCTTGTGGTGAAGCGCACGCGCATTCCCGTCGCCGTCTCAGCCACAGTCCGCAGCAGCTCGGGGAAGGCGATGACGTGTCCGTCGTGCTCGAAGCGGTATGAGTTGACATTCTGTCCGAGCAGCGTCACCTCCTTATAGCCCCGCTCCTCAAGGTCGCGCACCTCGCGGAGGATGCTCTCCACGTCGCGCGAACGCTCACGGCCGCGGGTGTAGGGCACTATGCAGTAGTGGCAGAAGTTGTTGCATCCGCGCATGATGCTCACATATCCGCTTATGGGCTGAGCCAGGGCTATGCGCCGGGGAACGATGTCGCGGTAGGTCTCTGTGGTGGAAAGCTCTATGTTCATAGCCTTGTTGCCCGTCTCGGCTTGCGCCGTGAGGTCGGGCAGAGTGAGATAGGCGTCAGGTCCGGCTACAAGGTCGGCGCCGTGGTTCTCCAACAGATCGTCCTTCACCCGTTCCGCCATGCATCCCAGCACACCTATGATGAGCTTCCTGCCCTTGCGCCGTTCGGCGTTGAGAGCCTCCAGACGATGATATATCTTGTTCTCCGCGTTCTCGCGTACAGAGCATGTATTAAGGAAAACGGCGTCGGCGTCATCAGCCGATTCGCACAGGTCGTAGCCCGCCATCTTCATGACCGAGGCGACCACCTCGCTGTCGGCGACATTCATCTGGCATCCGTATGTCTCGATAAAGAGTCTCTTCATTTTTGATATGTTATGTTAAACTTCATCGTCAGACAACATGGCTGCGGCACGACACAGCATGTGCTCCACCGCCATATTGCCCGACAAAAACCTTTTATTTTGCAAAGTTAATGCAAACCGAGCGCAGGATAAAATAAACGCAGACTTATTTTTACAGGCGAGTAAAGCGGAGTCTTATATTAAGACGAAGCGATACGAAGCACGGAAAAGATAAGGATGCGCTTATTTTTCATGCCGAGGTGCAGCTTAACTTATTCAAAGTTAATGCAAACCGAGCGCAGGATAAAATAAACGCAGACTTATTTTTACGGAGCGAAGGAAGCGGAGGCTTACGGAAGACTACGCTATACGAAGCGGAGGAAAAACAAGTATGCGCTTATTTTTCATGCCGAGGTGCAGCTTAACTTATTCAAAGTTAATGCAAACCGAGCGCAGGATAAAATAAACGCAGACTTATTTTTACGGGCGAGTAAAGCGGAGTCTTATGTTAAGACGAAGCGATACGAAGCACGGAAAAGATAAGTATACGCTTATTTTTCATGCCGAGGTGCAGCTTAACTTATTCAGAGTTAATGCAAACCGAGCGCAGGATAAAATAAACGCAGACTTATTTTTACGGAGCGAAGGAAGCGGAGGCTTACGGAAGGCTACGCTATACGAATCACGGAAAAACCTCATTATGCCATTCCACGGTTTAATTAACGCACGTTAAAGTTGTTAATGTATAATATTTTATTCTGCTTTACCGCTTCTTTCAACTATCTTTGCGGTCGCAAAACAGACACAGGTATAAAAGATTGTTCAGACTGACATAATTCATTATTTTAATAAAGCGACATACTGACATGAAGAAAGTATTATTTGCAATATGCATGACCGCGTTCCTCGCCTCGTGTGCGACAAGCGGTAAAATAAGGTCCATATCAGCACTCGCAGGCGAATGGAACATCACCGAAGTGGAAGGCAAGGCTGTCGGAGCAGGCAATGACGGCAACGCACCGTTCATCGGTTTCGACACGAAAGAGAACCGCGTGTACGGCAGCACAGGATGTAACCGCCTCACAGGAGCGCTCAACGCCAACGTGGAGACAGGCACGATAGACTTCGGGGCACTGGGAAGCACACGTATGATGTGCGCTGACATGAAGACCGAACAGGCTGTGCTCGGAGCTCTCGGCAAGGTTTCTACGTTCAGCATGCAGAAGAAGGGCGTGCTCGAATTCAAGGACAGCACAGGCAAGACAGTAATGACACTGAAGCACAAGTAAACAAAACATACACAAACCACATTTTCATAAGGCAGGAAGAGCACCCTCACGCACGGCTGCAAACGCACGGCACGGGATGCGCTTCCTGCCTTTCCGTTTTACATGAAAGCCTGAAACGCGCGACAATCCCGAATCGGTCATCAGACTTCCATTCTTATTTCGTGCTGCTGTCAGCCGGATTGTATCATGCTTTATCGAAGATGCAGCGGGCTACATCGGGAAAAAGCAGGATGCAAGATGACGGCAGCAGTGCGGAAGAAGGATGAAGAGCTGACAATAAACCTTAAATGTATAATCGGCGTTCTTATGACAGATTCGGGATAATCATAACAGCGACGCAGCCTTGAAGGTATGATAATATACACGAGTCCGTACGTTTTCAACCAGCCAAAAAAACCGCGCGGCATTGCCGGAAATGAATATTTATGCAATAAGGAAAGTAAAAAATCATTACATTTTTTTCTTTCAAAAGAGAGAATAAAAACCGTTCCGAGCAAGCATTCGCACCCTCTTCACCAGCTCCTCCCCACCCTCCGCACCGCCATAAAACCCATCGCGGCGGACATTCCTCACAATATTGGCTCGCCACGACCGTCCTCCCGCACCACGGAAAAGCACGTTCCGCACCATAAAAAAGCCTTTCCCACACCACAGGAAAGCCCGTATCGCGACACCGAAAAGGCTCTTCCGCAACCCGGCAAACACCACCTTGCAGCACAAATACGCACAAACCACTGACTGTCAACATCTTACCAAAACCGCACAAAACCTGCGTATTCGCGTCCGCAATGTCTTTACGACGAAAATATCTTACTCTCGCGGAGTTGCCGATGGATAAATATGCACACCCGTCCGCGCCTTTGCATTTTTATACGAAATTAGGTGTCCGCAATCCGAAAGCAAGCCCTTATTGAGCTGTTGACTTTGCCTTATACATGTAAACAACGCGATATTATATGTGGGCAAACCAAAGTAGAGACGCAAAATTTTGCGTCTCACAAGCAAGGATGCGCAATAAACAAATGCGAAATATGCCTGCCATTACCGCGCTTTTTGCTCGGGAGACGCAAGGAGGGGCTATAAACAAATGCTATTATATGCCTGTCATTGCCGCGCTTTTTGCTCGGGAGACGCAAAATTTTGCGTCTCTACTGGGCTGACGCCATTGTTATTTTGATACAAAAAAACGTGCAAGTGAGTGCGATAGTGTTTTACACATATCCCCACACACTCTTCCCTATCCAATAACCTTTTTCCTTTCATTCCGTGCTGACGCCTCATCCGCTATACGTTAAAAACCGTTATGAAATGTAATAAAATCATAGGCATGTGGCAAATTAAGTTAAATCTCATCTCAATTCATGTCATATTGCAAGCGCGGTATGCACATTTATCGCTATATTAGCGGATATTCATAACCTAAAAACACACATTATGAAACACCTCTTTATACTATTATTCCTATGTCAGGGCATTCTCATGCAAGCCCAGACACGCCTCAGCGAGATGCCGTGGCATGAGCGCGACAGCATCATCACAGCGAAGGTGAAGCGGTTTTTCAACGAGGAGAAAAGCCGGAATTATGACGACTGCGTCACGATAATACGTCAAAGGGACAACGACATGTATAATATCAATTGGGTGGCAGAGGCATATTCTCCTTCGTCAATCAAGAAAGGCGTATGGAGAGCAGTTGTTCCTTCTGACTCATATTTATATGATGTAAGACTGTACGGCGAGCGTATGATCTTTGGCGGTGACTATGTGAACCGGCTGGTAGCCACGGCTCTTTTGGACGAAAACCTTGATGTGCTTATGACTTCAATGACAGATGACTGCACATATTATTGGTATAAATACGACATGAACGACAGGGTGACCGGTGTCTTCGACCATCCTACACGCAGACCGGCTAAATATAAAAGACCTACGGACGAACAGCTGCATTCCGACGAATATGCATGGGGCAGGTCGATTGCCTCGCTCAGCAAGGATGAACGCATACGCGTGCTCACCGGTATAGCATTCAACGCCTTGCAAATGTTAGACGGATTTGACAGAAAGGAGGCTGTGCTGTATTCTGTCATTTCAGAGTCAACCTTCAAGTTCATAGGACATTACTGGCTACCGGAGAAAAACCTTGATGTCCGTCCGAGCGAGGTTCCGAGAGGCATGAGCCCGGACGACATTTATCATCGTGTGGAAATATACTGGGAAAAAGCCAAAAGAGTGGGATACGCAACGTCACAAGTGGCGGTTGTCTACATAAMCGACAAAGACCACCGCGCGTTTCTCGTCCGCAGGAATAAAATGAAAGACGCACCGCCACTGCTTGACTGATGACGCTGTTGTCAGTTATATACATGCCGGATTGCACGTCTTCCTGAGCAGGCATAGACACTACATTTCAATATAAGAGCCGGATGCTCACAGGTCCGGCTCTTGTTCTCATCACATATGCAGTATATCTTCATACATAAAACAAGCTTCGGCGGTTTTTATCCGACACAAACCACGATATGTGAATCATTGTTACAAAACTCTATAAAATCTTATTTATATGATAAATTAAGTTAAATCACGTCCAACTTCCTTTCATATTGTAAGTGTAATATGGAATTAAAGTGTTATATTAGCGGATGTGCAACAACCTGAAATAATCTGATCGGGTACAAAAACACATACCACCACATTTATATATACTACTATATTAAAACAATCATATTATATGAAAATCACACAGACTTTATGGACAGGGCAAAAGGATTTATTAAAAGACGGATTCGGTTGGATTGATTCTGAACACCATCTGACAGCTTGGGCTTTAAGCAGCATAAAGCTACGGGAGTTTTACGATGACGTTGTCCTATACACAGATTCACAAGGAAAGAAGATATTAGGTGACTGCCTGCACCTGCCATACACTGAAATCAAAGTGGTGTATGATAATCTTAAATGCCGTCAGGCACACTGGGCATATCCCAAAATCATGACTTATTCTCTTCAGGACGGACCGTTCCTTCATGTTGATGGAGACGTCATACTGACACATCCTATAAGTGAAGACATCATGGAAGCCGGACTTATAGCGCAGAACAAGGAGATAATAAGCGATTACTATACAGGTATGGTAAACGATATTATCAAACGTGGAACCGTATTTCCGTCTTATCTCAAAAAAGACATAGACGAAAAGACGTTCGGCTCATATAATGCCGGTGTGATAGGAGGCTCTGACATAGATTTCATAAAGAGATATTGCAATGAGGCAGACAAGATAATCAGGGACAACGGAATGAATGACCCTGCATCACCGAACATGGCTGTCAACAATAACATCTTGTTTGAGCAGATGCTGTTCTATTCCTTGGTGAAACATGAGAACAAGAGTGTGAAAACAGTGGTAAGCCATGATGTTCAGGACAACGGGTATTCTTACCATGAATTTGCTGACTTTTATCAGCAGGACAAACATCCGTTGATACATATGCTGGGCGGACACAAAAGAAGCCGCAAAGTATGTGAGCTGATGAGGAGAATGCTGTTCAAGCTGTCACCGCAGACTGCCGGCAATATCAGCATGCTGTTCAGAGACAACCACGTCAGACTCGTGTCAGACACCGGCAAAGAGCCTGACTTGTCAATACAGATGTGCGTAGGCATGTACCTGGACCATTTGAAAGACACGACAGCCAAGTGGAATGACATTCCACGTGACAGACTGTTTGAAAATGAGAGACAGTCATCCTCATACCTCGATTTTATGATTGGTGAAAATCATAACCGTGAAGAGTTTGTTTTTAAACGCAATCCTTACACGGATATCTTTCTTATTCCCGAGGAATGGCAGGAAGAAGCCAAAATACTGGTAAGAGACAGGATTGACAGAAAGAAAAGCATGAAGCCACTGAACGTCGCACTTATTCCCCTGCTTTACGGCAACAAAGGGTACAGTGAGGTTCTTATAAACGACTTACAATACAACATTCTGCTGTTGTCAGAAAAAGAGACCGGCTATGATGATTTGTTTGAAGGCATAAAGTCATGTATGTCTGATGATGTGGTCATTGATGACAGACAACTGCACGATTTAATCAAGGTTGAATCCGAGTATCTTGCATATAACAAATTACTGTTTATATATCAAAGTCATCAGAAATGTCCTATACGATAATCTTATATTGACAATAAACCTGTAAAAGGTATATTGCATATACATAATCAAAAACACACAAACATTAATTAAAAACAATTTAAGAAATGGAAAACAACGAAAAGAAATTAAGGAAGATTGACAATCTGTCAACTCAAAGCAGTATTGAGAGAACTTCCATGATGTATGATGAGAATCACTGTGGCTCATGCGGATGCGGCTCATGCGGATGCGGGAGCGATGGTTGTTGCTCATGCGGATGCTGTGGTTCACACAACGGCTCGTGCGGATGTGGCTCAGAGAAATGCTGTTCAGGCATGTACGGTTCTGACTGCAGTGAATCTTGTGGTTCCTGTGGCTCCAACAACGGCTCGAGCGGATGCAGTTCGTCCGGATACGGAACTGACATTTGGGGATCGTGCGATACTTCAGGTTCTTCCGATGAGGATGAGATAGATTATTCTTTAATAATGGGCAGCGGATACAAAGGCAGTCCTACCGGATGTGCGGAATCAGCTTCTACAGGTTCAGCTCCTGACACATGGAAAGCCGCGAAAAATCCGGTAAATGTCATGAACAATGCTTTTGTAAGGGGACGAATCAATATGATGTGGGATGAAATGCTTGCCAAAGTGAAAGATAATCCGAAAATGGAAGTAGCATGTTGTATTTTTTATGATTTAGATAATAAAGAATACATTGGTGGAAAATTTATCTATGGCAAAGACGGAAAAGTAGAGATAAAAGATTATTCAGCATCAGGAAATGGCTATACAGGCAGTTCCGAACATATAAAACTGGTAACGGTTGTTCACACTCATTTTTCATTGACACATGACAAAGGACACAATGTACGACATGTAGGACCATCGGACGATGATTTTAAAGCCGTTTCCAAAAACAAATATGAGTTTGGTATTGTCATTGATTACCAAGGAAAAGAAGAAGATTATAGAAGAAATCCTAAAGAAGGTGAGACTCCAGATGGATACTACGAACATGAAGATGGTACAAGGACTCCATATAAGAATGATCATGGAATTATCATCCGTTCAGGGCATCCAGCTTCTGACACACGTGAATATTCAATAATTAACGGCAGCGGTATAAAATATCACGGCGAATTTTAAGTATAAAAATCAAAAAAATAATTATCATATAAATATGCGTCAACAGCTGATATATCTACGTATAGAATCTATTCTGATATATTTTCTTAAACCATTCAATAATAAGATGGAAGCAGATTTATCCAGAAAAAGAATATAGGAATAATCCGATTACATCGTCATATTATTGTAAATATATTTATATTAGTTGTTGATGCATATTTGTTATAATATTAACACACACATTATGAAACACCTCTTTATACTATTATTCATATGTCAGGGCATTCTTGCGCAAGCCCAGACACGCCTCAGCGAGATGCCGTGGCATGAGCGCGACAGTGTGATAACGGCGAGGATGAGAGATTACTTTCACAACAACAACATTGGTAAGGAAGCTGTCGCTCTCATATATCAGAATGATTTCGACGAGAGTTACGTGGAATGGTTATATAACTTTCTTCATCCTAAAGAAAAAGACAGTATAGAAAGGGCTTTCGCACCGTCCGACAGATACATTTATCATATAGACATCATAGGCAAGGAATATTATCCTTTCGATTTTGACAATACCGAGCCGGAGATAGGGCGTCCTGCCACAGCAATGATGGAAGAGAACTTCAACGTGCTGCTATCGGAATATACGTATGACGTGACAGTCTACGGCAACGGCTTCGACATGAAGGACAAGATTCCGACATCGGAGATATTCAGGAACGCTCCGCGCCGTCCCAAGAAGTACGATATACCCACCGACGGGCAGCTGCGCGGCAAGAAGTATGCGTACGGGAAGTCTGTCGCCTCGCTCAAAAAGGCTGAGCGGATAAGGATACTCACCGGCATCGCGCTCAACCATCTGGTGTATCACACAAAGAAAGGCGAGTGCTGGACAGACATGAGAGACGTCGGCGAGATATATCCCACTATCNAAATACGACTGGATACCGGAGAAATACAGGGCTTTCAAAAAGGACGAGATACCGGAAGGGACGCTCCCGGAGGACATTTACCATTGTGTCACGATATATTGGGAGGGCTGGAAGAAGGCTGGTCTGGAATCTCCGATACTCGCATCGTGCTGGATAGCCGACAAAAACCGCAAGGTAATCAGATGCCGTATGCACAAGCCGGAGAACAGGAAAGTAAATGTGCCGTTATAATTATACTGAGAAAATGAAGCGACAATCATTCTTAATCATTCTGTGCGCATGTTTCTATGCACGTGATATTCTCAGAAGCCACCGGCGATGTCACTGTATATACATACGGCATAGACGAGAATGAACGTGTGACAGGCGTTTTTGAAAACCCTACACGGCATGCGCAAAGATACGTCATTCCTACAGACGCACAGCTGCGGAGCAGAGAATATGCCAAAGGCAAACCCATATGGAATATGAAAAAGGACGAACGGATAAGAATACTCACCGCTATCGCCCTGAACCACATGGCATATCACATGAAGGGAAAGGACATACCGATTGACATACACAATCATGGCGACATGTTCCCTACCATCGGTGAGTATCCGTTCAGGTTCATTGACTACAGCTGGATTCCCGAGAAATACCTGCCTGTGACGACGGATGAGATACCCGGATGGGTGAGGGCGGACGACATACTGCATGTCGTCACCTTATATTATAAGGAATGGCAGACAGCCGGACTGCCGTCGCCAGAACTTGCAAAGCTTTATATAACAAACCGAAAGCGGAAGGTGATAAGATGCGAAGTGGCTGTACGGGACGCGGACGAGCCGTAGGACACGGTAGAGGAATGACCTGGAAAAGGTGTCACATACGGCGGAAAACGTTACGGATACTGCCATAGCGGCTTACGTGAGGTGCGAAGCGATGAAAATGAACAAATTTTTCATGTATATCAAAAAAAATAAGTAAGTTTGCAAATCGGTAAACATTAACAGTACGGACACCGCCTGTGGTCCGCCAAACTCATATAAACCATTATGGAACAGAAACTTTTCATATACAACACTCTTTCAAGACGAAAGGAGCTTTTTGAACCTCTGCACGCACCGAACGTGGGAATGTACGTATGCGGACCCACCGTATACGGTGACCCGCACCTCGGTCACGCGCGCCCGGCGATAACGTTCGACCTGCTCTTCCGCTATCTGAAGCACCTCGGATATAAGGTGCGCTACGTGCGCAACATCACAGACGTGGGTCATCTGGAGCACGACGCGGACGACGGCGACGACAAGATAGCAAAGAAGGCGCGCCTCGAACAGCTCGAGCCGATGGAGGTGGCGCAGTATTACACCAACCGCTACCACGCGGCGATGGACGCCCTCAACGTGCTGCCTCCGAGCATAGAGCCGCACGCCACAGGACACATCATAGAGCAGGAGGAGCTGGTGAAGCAGATAATGGACAACGGCTTCGCCTATGAGAGCAACGGAAGCATATACTTCGACATAGCCAAGTTCAACAAGAAACATCATTACGGAGTGCTCTCCGGACGCAATCTCGACGACATAATAAACGCGAGCAGGCAGCTCGACGGTGTGGGAGAGAAACGCAACCAGGCTGACTTCGCACTGTGGAAGAAGGCACAGCCCGAGCACATCATGCGCTGGCCGAGCCCGTGGAGCGAGGGTTTCCCGGGATGGCACTGCGAGTGCACTGCCATGGGACGCAAATATCTGGGCTCGCACTTCGACATTCACGGCGGCGGACTCGACCTCGTCTTTCCCCACCATGAGTGCGAGATAGCGCAGGCTGTGGCAAGCCAGGGCGACCAGATGGTGAAGTACTGGATGCACAACAACATGATAACAATCAACGGACAGAAGATGGGCAAGTCGCTGGGGAACTTCATCACGCTCGAGCAATTCTTCACAGGAGAGCACGAGAGCCTCGACAAGGCATACTCGCCGATGACCATCCGCTTCTTCATACTGTCCGCACACTACCGTGGAACGGTGGACTTCTCCAACGAGGCGTTGCAGGCAAGCGAGAAGGGACTGGAGAAACTGATGAACGGCATAGCCGCCCTGAAACGCATAAAACCGTCTGCCGAGTGCGACGGACAGACAAAGAAGACCGTAGAGGCACTGCGCCGGAAGTGCTACGACGCGATGAACGACGACCTTGCCACGCCACAGGTGATAAGCCATCTGTTCGAGGCGTGCGGCGTGATAAACCGCCTCGTGGACCACAAGGCGTCCATATGCGAGGACTGCCTGAAGGAGCTCACGGAGACGATGCGGCTCTTCACCTTCGACATTCTCGGACTGCGCGACGACCGCAGCGGCTCGTCTGACGAGCGCGAGAAGGCATACGGCAAGGTGGTGGACATGGTGCTCGACCTCCGCGCCAAGGCTAAGGCGGCGAAAGACTGGACTACCAGCGACCGCATACGCGACGAGCTCGCCGCCGCCGGATTCGAGGTGAAGGACACAAAGGACGGTGCCACGTGGACTCTGAACAAATGACCATAACCCCGCCGGCACCGGTTGCCGGCACAATATTAACATAAAACAAAAGAAAGGATATATTATGATAAGACTGAACTGCTTCGTAAGACTTAACGACGCCGCCATGCGCGACGAGGTGACAGCACACGCCAAGGCTCTCGTAGCCGCCACACTGGCAAACGACAAGGGCTGCGTGGCTTACGATTTCTTCGCAAGCGCCACACACGACAACGTGTTCATGTTCTGCGAGACATGGGCTGACGAGGCGTCACTCGAGGCTCACTCCAACGCACCACACTTCAAGGAGCATGTCGGAGCCATAGAGAAAGCCGCCGAGATGAAGCTCGAGAAGATGACGCTATGACATCAGCCGCCGCCACGGAGCGGCAAGGATGAACAAACATAAAGCCCGGAGCGCGGTGGATCATCACACCGTTCTCCGGGTTTTCTTTTCTGTCAGCCCTCACCGTCAGGCTGTGTCACTCGAAGTAGTAGAGGAACGTGGCGATGCCGGTGAGCGCCTTTTTCGGGCAGTCCTTTATCTCTATGGCGAACTTTATCTGCGCCTTTGTCACTCCGCGCAGGTTCTCTATGGCGTGAAGGTCTGCCGACAGGCGTATTGCCTGACCCGACTTCACCGCCTGACCGAACTTCATCTTGTCCATGCCATAGTTCACCATCATCTTCAGATTCCTCACGTCTATAATCTGGTTCCACAGATAAGGGAGCATCGATAGCGTGAGATAGCCGTGCGCTATGGTCGTGCCGAACTGGCTCTCACGTGCCGCGCGCTCCGTGTCAACGTGTATCCACTGATGGTCGAGAGTGGCGTCTGCAAACATGTTTATGCGTTCCTGCGTCAGCTCCACATAGTCTGACACACCCAGATTCTTGCCCAAGTAAGCGGCAAACTCATCATAACTGCTTATTACTAATTTATCCATCGGATTTAAAAGTTTATATTATATTAATCTGATATGCTTATTTGTATGCCGCCTTCCGCGCCATCATATGCCGTCAGGACTGTAGAAGAAGTCGCGCATGGGGTAAGGATAGTCGAATATCTCCTCCTCCTTGAAGAAGCGGCGCAGCTCTATCGCCGCGTTCTCAGGACTGTCTGAGGCATGCACGATGTTCTCCTGTCCGCTCATGGCATAGTCGCCTCTGATGGTGCCGGGGGCTGCCTTGCGTCCGTTTGTCGCTCCTGTGATGCTGCGCACCACCTCCACCGCGTCAGTGCCTTCCACACACATAGCCACCACGGGAGTAGCCATCATGGCGTTTTTCACCCACTGGAAGAACGGGCGGTCGGCAAGATGGGCATAGTGCTCGTTGAGAATGGCTTCGTCGAGCTGCATCATTTTAAGTCCTTTTATGCGCAGACCTTTTCTCTCGAAGCGATGTATCACCTCACCGATGAGCCCTCTCTGCACTGTGCAGGGTTTTAGAAGAATCAGTGTCTTTTCCATTTCATTTAAGTTTTTATCCGTTATTTAAGTTTAATACCAGCCGTCACGGTTTTTTCAGCAAAACCTTACGGGAATGCGGACATAGTGAAAGGCGAGTGCAACGGCAAAGCGGGAAAACAACGTTTTCACAGGATTGATGTTGCCGAGCCGCATCCTATATTATGCAAAGATGTTGCAAACGAGTGGAATGAAAGTTGCTTTCATATTCCCGAGTGCAGCTATATCTTATGCAAATATAGTGAAAGGCGAGTGCAACGGCAAAGCGGAAAAACCGTGTTTTTACAGCTTTGGCACTGCCGAGCCGCATCCTATATTATGCAAATATAGTGAAAGGCGAGCGCAACGGCAAAGCGGAAAAACCGTGTTTTTACAGCTTTGGCACTGCCGAGCCGCATCCTATATTATGCAAATATAGTGAAAGGCGAGCGCAACGACAAAGCGGAAAAACCGTGTTTTTACAGCTTTGGCACTGCCGAGCCGCATCCTATATTATGCAAAGATGTTGCAAACGAGTGGAATGAAAGTTGCTTTCATATTCCCGAGTGCAGCTACATCTTATGCAAATGTACGAAAAAAAACTCACAATCAAACAAAATTCGCCTCAATTTTATCACTCTCCGCCATCACCCCCTGCGCTCTCCCCGCACAAGAGCCTCGGCTTCCGCCGCAGTGCGGTCGAACGGTCCGTTATGCTCGAGCTTCAATGTGCACATGGCGGCGGCAAACCGTCCCGCCTCGGAATAGCCCGCACCGAGCGCGCGGCAGTACAGATAACCGGCGGAATAGGTGTCGCCGCAGCCCGTGGCATCCACTATCTCACGCGGCGCGTACGCCGGTATCTCGTGGAAACAGCCATCGGCATATATCAGCGAACCCTCGCTTCCCAGCGTCACCACAACCTCCTTCACGCCCCACCCCGCCAGGCGCAGCGCAGCGTCCCGGGCGTCGCTGAGCCCCGTGATGACCTGCATCTCGTGCTCGTTCACCTTTATTATGTCCGTCAGGGCGAGTATCCTGAGCTTGTCCTCCCAGTCCACCGCATGCACATCGTGCCCCCGAACGTCGCGCAGATAGCCCTGGGCGTCGATGGATATGCTGCCTCTCTGCGAGAGATACTCCACCACCTCGGGCGAGAAATCGTCGGCAAGGAGCGACCCGAGATGATATATGCCGGCGTCAAGACCGCTCACGTCCTCAACGGTGAAAGGGTCTGCCTTCTCCAGGACACGCTGTGTGCGCTCGTTCTGGTTATCCCCATACTTGTTCTCAAAATACACCGTGTGGCGGCTCCGTCTCACTTCCACGTCGATGCCAGCACCCCGCATCAGTCTCACGGCGTCCATGTCTTCCTCCCCGAGCTTCGTCACGAGCCTGAACGGAACCCTGTGCGGAAGACTGTTGAAGGCATATGAGAAATAGAACGACGTGCCTCCCGACATGTAGACGGTCTTGCGCGGAGTGATGATCTTGTCTTTTGTGATGTGCCCTAAGCAACAAATATCCTTCATTGCGAACCTGTTATTAATCGGCTGATTATACCAAATGTGTGCAAAATTACTCATTTTAAGGCAAACGGCAAAGAACATGAGGCATAATGAATGCATATCACCGGATATTGTGTACGTAAGATGTTGACGATGGAGAACAATGTCCACGGAATAACGCACGGACATCATCGTCATACGACAACCGCAATGCCGCAATTCACGGATATGAATATTAAAAATATATAAAACCGTAACCGAAATGTTAAATATCCGTTGTAAAAACACCGCAAATACTACGTCAGAGCGCGGCAGCGGCAAAACAATCCGGAAAAACGCAGAAAACAGGAACCCGCGCAAGCCACTGACAGACAACCGGTTGACTGCAATGGTGTCATGAAAGCCATTTCTCCGTCACACGAAAGAGCCCGTTCCGCATCACGAAACAGGCTTTATCACACTGCCATAAAGCCCCTTACGCACCCTCAAAAAGCCGTTTCCGCAACACGAAAGACCCTTTTCCGCACCTTCCCCACCCGTTTTTCACCACACAACCGACGTAAAACAGGCTTTCCGGACAGACATTGTCGAGGTGCGGAAAGCTGTAAGAGAGAAAACGATATGTTAAATTCAAAACACCAAACATAAATATATGTTAAGCAAAAACCGCATATATCCGCGCTCCGCAGACGTTTTGGCATGGCATATAAAAAGACATCCCATTTTAAGAACGGATAACAAGACGACCGTGCGAAACGTCATATGGGCACGATAAAGACGTCATATGGGCACGATAAAGACAGCATATGGGCACGATAAAGACAGCATCCGTCGCCATAACATCATCCCCTCCACGCCACAACCCCGCTTTCATCCCAAAGTAGAGACGCAAAATCTTGCGTCTCACAAGCTACCATCCGCTACATAAAACATCATAACACACTGACAATAAACACATTTTCCCCATCACGACCACAAACAAACCGCACACCCAAAATGCGCAACCAACCAAGTAGAGACGCAAAATCTTGCGTCTCACAAGCTACCAACTACGCTATCAGAGAACATCATATCACACTGGAAACAAACACATTCCTCAATCGTATAATCACACACCTCCCTCGTGAGACGCAAAATCTTGCGTCTCTACTTTCCGCCAGCCATGTTATTTTAAAACACGTAAGCACTGCGCGGAAACACCTCGCCGACCCCTTACTGACATGCTCCTACTGCATACGTGTCATTTTCTTTGATATAAACTCTGGCTCATTAAAAAATTTTACGCTAACTTTGCATAAGACAGGCTGCACTCGGCAATTTAAGAACAAGTTCTCATTGCACTCGCTGGCTCTGTCTTTGCATAAGACAGGCTGCACTCGGCAATCTAAGAACAAGTTCTCATTGCACTCGCTGGCTCTGTCTTTGCATAAGACAGCCCGCACTCGGCAATCTAAGAACAAGTTCTCATTGCACTCGCTGGCACTGTCTTTGCATAAGACAGGCTGCACTCGGCAATCTAAGAACAAGTTCTCATTGCACTCGCTGGCTCTGTCTTTGCATAAGACAGGCTGCACTCGGCAATCCAAGAACAAGTTCTCATTGCACTCGCTGGCTCTGTCTTTGCATAAGACAGCCCGCACTCGGCAATCTAAGAACAAGTTCTCATTGCACTCGCTGGCACTGTCTTTGCATAAGACAGGCTGCACTCGGCAATCTAAGAACAAGTTCTCATTGCACTCGCTGGCTCTGTCTTTGCATAAGACAGCCCGCGCCAGGCAACACAACGACAAGTAATATTAATTGAAACATCAAATACATCCCGGCGCGCCGCAACAACACAACATATACAATGAACAAGATAAACTATCAGCTCAGACTCGACGAGATAATAAAACGGCACGAGGCTGCCGGAGAGACACCCACACTGCTGCTGCACAGCTGTTGCGCACCGTGCAGCAGCTATACCATAGAGTATCTGTCGCAATACTTCCGTATAACGGTGCTTTATTACAACCCCAACATATCGCCCGAATCCGAATATGCCACGCGCAGAGAGGAACAGCGGAGACTCATAAGTGAGATGGAGACCGTGAACCCGGTGATGTTCGAGGCTGACGAATACGACCCGCAGACGTTCTACAACGCCGTGCGAGGACTGGAGAACGAACCTGAGGGAGGCGACAGATGCCTTGTGTGCTACCGCATGAGGCTCGAACGCGCGGCGCGGCTGGCGGCAGAACGGGGCATGGACTACTTCACCACGACACTCACAATAAGTCCGATGAAGAGGGCTGACAGGATAAACGAGATAGGCGAGGAGATTGCCGCACGCACGGGAGTGAGCTTCCTGCCGTCCGACTTCAAGAAGCGCGGGGGCTATCTACGCTCCATAGAGCTGTCGCGCGAGCACGGTCTCTACAGGCAGAACTACTGCGGCTGCGTCTTCTCCAGACGCCAGGCGCGACAACACGACGACCGATAGGCATGGACAACCAGTCACCCATACAGGCTCTCACGCGGCAGAGGATGCTGCTGCAAGTGGAATATGCATGCGAGAAAGAGAACTTCCGCAGGCAGACGGAGGCTTTCGGCATAATGCGGAAGGTGAGGCGCGGCGACGCATGGTATCCCGTAAGGACGGGACGCACGTATTATAACTCGCTCAATCAGGAGGTTATCGAGATAATAAGACAGGACGGGAGCGACATCGAACACAACTTCGAGTACGGACGCCCGGTGTGTTTCTTCACCATGAGCACCGGTGCCGGTGGAGAGGAGAAAAGCATCCGCTACCTGTCGTTCACAGCCACGGTGAGCTATGCCGAAGCCGACCGCATGGTGGTGGTGATGCCGTCAGCCAGCCACATTCTCGAACTGCAACGCATGGAGAAGCCCTTGGGCGTGCAGCTGTCGTTCGACGAGACGTCATACAGACTGATGTTCGAGGCTCTCGACCGTGTCACAGGCGCGCGCTCGGGACGCCTTGCCTACTTGCGCGACCTGTTCTACTCGGGAGCGAAGGCGGCTCGGTTCACGTTCGCCCCGACACGGTTCCCGTGGCTCAACCCTTCGCAGGAGCACGCCGTCAACGAGATGCTGGCGGCAAAAGACGTCATGGTTGTGCATGGTCCTCCGGGCACAGGGAAGACCACAACGCTCGTTGAGGGAATATACGAGACACTCCGGCGAGAGAACCAGGTGCTCGTATGCGCCCAGAGCAACATGGCTGTCGACTGGATATCAGAGAAACTTACCGACCGGGGACTGAACGTCCTGCGCATCGGCAATCCCACGCGCGTGAACGACAAGATGCTTTCCTTCACCTACGAACGACGCTTCGAGGCACATCCCGACTACCCGCAGCTGTGGAGCATACGCAACGCCATACGCCAGCTACGGGCACATCGCAGACGCGGAGAAGACTTCCACCAGAAGCTGGACAGGCTGCGCGCCAGAGCCGTCGAGCTGGAGCTGCGTATCAACAACAGCCTTTTCGGCGAGGCAAGGGTGATAGCATCCACGCTCACAGGGTCGGCAAGCCGGCTGCTGGAAGGCATGAAGTTCGGCACACTCTTCATCGACGAGGCGGCGCAGGCTCTCGAGGCGGCGTGCTGGATAGCCATACGCAGGGCGTCGCGTGTGGTGCTCGCAGGCGACCACTGCCAGCTTCCGCCCACCGTCAAGAGCATAGCCGCGCTGAAAGGCGGACTGGGCACGACGCTCATGGAGCGCATCGTGGAGAGCAAGCCGGAGGCGGTGACGCTGCTCACTGTGCAATACCGCATGAACGAGGAGATAATGCGGTTCTCCAACGAATGGTTCTATCAGGGACGGATAACCTCCGCACCGCAGATAAAAAACCGTGGAATACTCGACTTCGACTGCCCCATGACGTGGATAGACACCTCCGCGCTCGAGGGCAAAGAGGAGTTTGTGGGCGAGAACTTCGGCAGGATAAACCGCGGAGAGGCTGAGCTCACCGTCACCGTTCTCACCTCCTACTTCAACAAGATAGGCAGGCGCAGACTGCTCGAGGAGAGCATCGACGTGGGCGTGATATCTCCCTATCGGGCGCAGGTGCAGTATCTCAGACGGCTGATAAGGAAGGACGCCTTCTTCAAACCTTACCGCCACCTCATCACCGTCAACACCGTCGACGGGTTTCAGGGGCAGGAGCGCGACGTGATACTCATCTCGCTGGTGCGCGCCAACGGTGAGGGGCAGATAGGATTCCTGCGCGATCTGCGTCGCATGAACGTGGCGATGACACGCGCAAGGATGAAGCTCATCATCCTTGGAGACACATCCACCATGACGCGCCATCCTTTCTACGACAAGCTCTACCGCCACATCATGAATACAGGACGGGCATACGGCGGAGCGGGCGTCATCACCGTCGGAGGCGACAGTCACAATGACGGCGGCGCGGACACCACGGACAACGGTACAGACGAAACAGAAACAACATAAGACAACACAACAATATGCTTCAACGTGACTACATCCTGCGCCTCATACGCGAGTTCATGGCTGCAATAGAACGCATGCTCAGGAAGAAGGAAATAGCCGACCGGCGCGAGGAGATAAAACAGCTCTACGAACAGTATGTCGGTCCGTACGCGCTCTACCGCAACGCCACGACCGACGAGGTGATGCTCGCTCTTGCCGGACTCGATCCCGAACAGCGCATGGCGCGCATGGAGATGCTTGCCGAACTGTTCTATGTCGAGGCTGACACCGTATCCTTTCCTGACAACGAATTCCTTCTTGAGAAGGCTTTCGCACTCTTTTCCGTCATAGAGAAAGAGGGAAAGACCTACTCGATGAGACGCAGATGGAAAATGCAGGACATACTCGAAAGGACAGGAAAGGATTCACACCGAAGCGCGGAACGCAATGAAAATATTCTTCAATCATAAGGAAGAGCTGTGGAACTCGTGGTCGCACGCAGCCGGAATAGTGATGGGTGTGGCGGCGGGAGCGGTGTTCCTGGCATGGTGTATGCACACCGACAACATCTGGGCTACAACGGGTGTCATACTCTATCTCTTCGGTATGCTGTGCTCATACGCCGCTTCCACGGTATACCACTCGCTGAGCGCATGGTCGAAATGGAAGGAACGGCTCCGCCGGTGGGACCACGCGGCAATCTACTGGCACATCGCCGGATCCTACTCTCCCATCACTCTGATAGCCCTGAGAGAGTGCGGGGCATGGGGATGGTCGCTGTTCGCCTTCATATGGACGGCTGCCATAGCGGGCACCATAATGAGTTTCGCGCGGCTGAAAGACCACAGCAACATCGAGACGGCATGCTTCGTGGCAATGGGCATGAGCGTGCTCGTGGCGTTCGGACCGCTCTCCCGCAGCGTGAGCGGCATATCCATGGCATGGCTCATAGCCGAGGGAGTGAGCTACATCACGGGCGCGCTGTTCTACAGTATCAACAAAAGGAGGTTCATGCACACGGTGTTCCACTTCTTCGTCCTGCTCGGCTCGCTATGCCATATATTAGCAGTCTGGGACATACTCGTGACCTATCTCTGAACGGAAAAGCCTCTTCCGACCCGCACTGCTGACTATAATATACTATATAATAATGTGTAATAACCTTCAAGACATGACAAAAACCAAGACACTGTTCCTCATCCTGACCCTCGCGGCAGCCACCGCGACGGCATGCGCGCGGACCGTAGGCGTGACTGGGACCGACAACCAGCCGCGCATAATAAACATAGTGAACTTCATACGACAGACAGACTATCGCGTGGAAGACTCCGACCGGAAACTCTACGAGACGGTGTGCAGGCAGGTGGAGCTGGTCAACCGTTACGATCTTCCGGCAACGTTCCTGCTCGAGTACGACACTCTCATCAATCCACTCTACCAGAAACTGCTGAAGACCAAGCTGCGCAACGGCGCGGAGATAGGCGCATGGTGGGAACTGACACAGCCGCACATCGAGGCGGCGGGGCTCAAGTGGCGGGGCGAGCATCCGTGGGTGTCGCACGCGAACATAGCCTTCAGCACCGGATACACAAAGGAAGAGCGGGAGCGTCTGGTGGATGTCTACATGCGGAAGTTCAAGGACGTATTCGGCACTTACCCCAAATCGGTAGGCTCATGGTACATCGACGCGCACACACTTGCATATATGCACGACAGATACGGCATCGAAGCGTCGTGCAACTGCAAGGACCAGATAGGCACAGACGGCTACACCCTGTGGGGCGGATACTGGAACCAGGCTTACTATCCCAGCCGTCTCAACGCCTACATGCCTGCCCAGACCGGGGCGGGACAGATACCGGTGCCCGTCTTCAGAATGCTTGGCAGCGACCCGATATACCAGTATGACGACGGACTGGGCAACGAACGGCAGGGCGTAATATCGCTCGAGCCGGTCTATAAGCATGCCGGGATGAACCGCAAATGGGTGGACTACTTCTTCGACGCGCTCACCGACGGACCGTGCCTCGCCTTCGGCTATGCGCAGGCAGGGCAGGAAAACTCCTTCACATGGGACAACATGAGGGAGGGACTCGAGATGCAGATGCCGCTCATCGACTCTCTGCGGCGTGCCGGAAAGGTGCGTGTGGAGACGCTCGGAGAGTCTGGCAGATGGTTCAGAAAGCGTTTTCCGCTCACTCCCGCCACCGCCGTCACCACCGTGAGCGACGTGCGCGGCGAGGGCAACAAGACCGTCTGGTACGACAGCCGTTACTACCGCGCCAACCTGCTGTGGGAAAAGGGACGCTTCAGATTCCGCGACATACATCTCTTCGACGAGCGTTTCAAGTCGGAATATCTCGACACTCCGGGCACGGGAGACCGTTTTCTGTTCTACACGCTGCCCTTCGTCGACGGCTTCATGTGGAGCAAGGGCGAGGACAGAGCCGGACTGTCACTTGTCAGGACCGGCAGTGACGGACATGCGGAAGAGCTCAGGCTCGACAGTCCGGAAGTGAAAGAGCGCGGCAGAAGCGTGCTCGAAGTGAGAGGCAACGACCAGTATGGCGACACATTCCGCATCACGCTGCACGACGACCGCATAGAGGTGAGCTCGCCGGATGCGGACAAAGACGTAGCATGGGCATTGCAACTGCACGCCGCACCGGGCACGGAACTGCCGTTCACCGACGTCGGCGGCAAGTCTGCCAACGCCGTGTTCCGCGGACACTCCTACTCCGTGACATGCTCAGAAGGCAGGTTCGAGAAAGCGGCGGAGGGCGACAGCCACGTCCTGCGCATCATTCCCGACAACGGAAAGATAACGATAGACTGCGCCGTAAGGCAATCCAGATAATGTCACTATTGTCATGACAATTGACAGAAAAGCCCCTTCCGCAGTACGGCGGCTTGTATAAAACACGGTAAAACATACATTTCGGCATCTTTTCTTTGCAGTGTCTGCAACTTGAGCTATCTTTGCACAGGATATTGGCGGGTCCGTGGAAGCAGGGCATACATATCTTTCCACCGGTCAGCCACATCCGGACACTCATCACATCAATAACATAACAATGGACTGGATAAACGGGCTTTTCAGCACAAATCCTGCCGCACAGACGGTCATAGTGCTGTCCATGATAACCGCCGCAGGCCTCGCGCTCGGCAAACTTCATGTCCGCGGCATATCGCTCGGAATAGCTTTCGTGTTCTTTATAGGCATCATAGCGGGTCAGTTAGGCTTCTGCGCCGACCCCATGATGGTGAGTTTCGCAGAGACGTTCGGGCTTCTGCTCTTCGTCTACACCCTCGGACTGCACGTCGGACCGAGCTTTGTCGGCATGATGAGGCACGAGGGTCTGTCGCTCAACATATGGAGCATGGCTGTCATCGCAGCCGGAACGATACTGGCGCTCATACTCTGTCCGCTGACAGGAATAAGCGTTCCTGACATGACCGGCATCCTTTGCGGAGCGACAACCAACACCCCCGCCCTTGCCGCAGCGCAGCAGGCACTCAACAGCGCAGGACTTCCGAGCAACGGAGCGGCACTGGGATGCGCCGTGACCTATCCGCTCGGAGTTGTCGGAGTGATACTCGCCATGATGTTCATACGCCGTTTCTTCGTCAAGCCGGCAGACCTTGAGCCGCGCGAGGAGAACAGTGAGGACAACACATACATAGCACAATACATCGTCGTGAACCCCGCGCTAGACGGAAAGACCATCTTTGAGATATCGCAGATGACCCACCGCCACTTCATCATATCGCGCATATGGCGCGACGGAAAGGTGATTGTGCCGCTGGCGGAGACCACGATGCAGCAGGGCGACAGCGTGCTCGTGGTGACTAAGATAGACGAGTCGGAGGCAATGAGCATACTCTTCGGCAAGAAGGTGGAGAAAGACTGGAACCGCGACAAAGACCGTATAGACTGGAACGCCATAGACAGCAACGTGGAGAGCCGCGTGATTCTGCTCACCCGGACAGAGCTCAACGGCAAGACGCTCGGCACGCTCCACATGCGCACGGCATACGGAGTGAACGTCAGCCGGATAATGCGCGGCGACATAAAGCTGCTTGCCAGCGACGACCTTCGCCTTCAGTACGGCGACCGCCTCACCGTTGTGGGAGCGCCGAAAGACATCTGTCACGCCGAACAATTCCTCGGCAACGCTGTCCAAGTGCTCAAAGAGCCCAACCTCGGAGCCATCTTCTTCGGGATGATACTGGGTCTTGCGCTCGGCATGATTCCCATCAACCTGCCGGGAATGAGCGCGCCCGTACACCTCGGAATAGCAGGCGGAGGCATCATCATGGGCATACTTGTCGGCGCGCTCGGTCCCCGCGCCCACTTCATAAGCTACACCACACGCTCCGCATCGCTCATGCTGCGCAAGCTCGGACTGTCGCTCTATCTTGCAAGTCTGGGTCTTGTGGCAGGCAGCGACTTCTTCAGCACCATCATGCGACCCGAAGGTCTGATGTGGGTTGCTACCGGATTCGTGGTCACCGTGCTCCCTCTCATCATCGTGGGACTGCTCGCCCTGCACACGGGAAAGTTCGACTTCGGCACCATCTGCGGCATTCTCTGCGGCTCGATGGCAAACCCCATGGCTCTGAGCTACGCCAACGACACGCTCAAAGGCGACTCCGCCTCAGTGAGCTACACCTCGGTCTATCCGCTCGGAATGTTCGTCAGAGTGGTCATAGCACAGATTATAATAATGTTCTCCGTCTGAACCTGAGTCACGGAAACATACCTTCACATATGCGTCACCCCCGGCATCACAGTGAGTGGATGCCGGGGGTGACTGTCGTTATGCCGCGTCAGGAGCTGCGGTTGGACGGCATTCACGCCGCTCATCTGCCCATTACGCCAAGTATGTCCTCCACAACCTGCCCGTCGGTGAGCCTGTTGTCGAGCAGGAGCTGCCGCACGTCGTAACGGTCGTAAAGAGCCTTTGCCACGCCGAAGTTCATGGTCTTCATGTCGGAAGAGCCGTAGAAGCGGCTTATGCGCTCGCCGAACCCGCCGTCCACACAACCGTCCTCCAGCGTCACCACCAGACTGTGGTCTGCCTTCAGGCTCTCGAGCAGCCCTTCGTCGACACCGCTTATATAGCGCGGATTGATGACGGTGGCGTCCAGCCCGCTCTCTTTCAGCATGTCAGCCACGCGCTCCGCCTTTGCAAGGAAGTTGCCCAGACCTATCAGAGCCACCCCTTTGCCTCGTCTCACCACCTTGTAGCGGTTGAGCTCGGAGTAGTCGGTGTCATACTCCTCGGTGCTGTGGCTCACCTCACCTTCAGGCACACGCAGCGCGACAGAGTACTTGTCCTGTCCTATAGCCCACTTTTCCATGGCTATCATTTCCTCTACCGTCGTCGGCGCAAGGTAGACAAGGTTGGGTATATGACTCGACATCGGGATGTCGAAGAAGCATATATGCGTGAAGTCGTTCATGCCGTAGACCGACGCGCCCAGCACGTTTATCACGGCTGGATTGCCGTTCACGCACAGGTCCTGCGCCATCTGGTCGTACGTGCGCTGCAAGAATGTGGCGTAAGTGCTGAACACCGGGTGCGCTCCCCTGCGCGCCATGCCCGACGCCATAGCCACCGCCGCCTCCTCGGCAATGCCCACATCCACATACTGCGCGCCTGCCTGGCGACGCTCCTCGGGTCCGAAGCCTATCGAAGCCGGTACCGCCGCCGATATGCTCACAAGCTTCGGGTCGCGCCTCATCTCCTCCCTGAGCCATCCGCCCAGTATCTGTGCCGCGCTCTCTCCGCCTCCTTCCGACTTGGGAGCACCCGTCTCGATGTCGAAAGGAGAGTTCCAGTGCCATTTCTCCTTGTTGTCCACGGCGGGCTGCCATCCGTGTCCCTTCTCGGTGTGGAGGTGCACCACCACCGGACGCGGTGTGTCCCTGACCTCCTTGAACGCCTCTATGAGAGCAGCGATGTCGTTGCCATGCTCCACATATTTATATTCGAAGCCCATCGCCTTGAACAGGTTCAGCTCAGCCTTTCCCCCGGTCTGGCGCAGCAGTTGCAGGTTGCGGTATATTCCTCCGTGGTTTTCGGCGATAGACATCTCATTGTCGTTCACCACAATTATTATGTTCGTGCCCAGCTCCGCAGCCACGTCGAGTCCCTCGAAAGCCTCTCCGCCGCTCAGCGAACCGTCTCCGATGACCGCCACCACGTTCTCCTTGCCTCCGAGAATGTCGCGTGCCTTCTGCAGACCTGTGGCGAGGGCGACCGACGTCGACGTATGACCTATCTCGAAGCAGTCATATTCTGGCGACTCCGCCGGACTGCTGTAGCCCGACACCTCAGCCATGCGCCTGCTGTCGATGAATCCGTATGCGCGTCCTGTAAGCATCTTGTGCGGATACACCTGATGCGACACGTCGAACACAATCCTGTCCTCCGGCATGTCGAACACATAGTGCAGGGCTATCGTAGCCTCCACGAATCCGAGATTGGGACCCACGTGTCCGCCTATCGTACTGTCGCGCTTGAGTATTCCTCCGCGTATCTCGGCGGCAAGAAGTCTGAGCTGTTCCGCCGTCATATCCTTGATGTCGGCAGGCGATTTGATTTTTTCAAGTAACATATTTCTGTCTTTCCGTTTTTGAATTTTGTTAATAATATGTGATTATCCAGCCTCAGCGGACGCGGCTCTTGACGTCCCTGCGTCCGCCATAACGGCATAGTGGCGCAAAGTTACGCTTTTTGCCGTTAAACGGCATTACCTTTTTTACGCTTTTTACTACCATATATAACGTCTCCGCCATACGCGTGCCTACGCGCGCAGGGTTTCCTTACATGACATATTTTTACTAACTTTGCATGCGGATAACACACGTTCCGCCCACACGACACGCGCAGGCGGAGCGACGGGACACTTATGACGATAATTATGAACAGCACTAAAGACAGCACCCCTACCACATCCGTGAACGCCAATGACGGCGCAGCCGCCGGACAGCTTACGGGCAACCTGCAATGGGACGGACTGCACCGCCCGCGCATCTATTATGCCATGGCGGCAACGTTCTGCGGACTTTTCCTCTCCGTTCTCGACGGGACGATATGCAACGTCGCCCTGCCAAGCATAGCCTCGGAGCTGGACATACCGTCGTCTGACTCCATATGGATTGTCAACGCCTTCCAGCTCGTCATCATGATGACGCTCCTCCCGTTCGCCTCACTCGGCGAGCTGAAAGGCTACAAGCAGGTATACATGGCGGGGATAGCGGTGTTCACGCTCGGCTCACTGCTGTGCGCGCTGTCGCCCGGACTCACAACGCTGGTGCTCTCGCGCCTCGTGCAGGGACTGGGCGCAGCCATGATAATGAGCGTCAACACGTCAATAGTCAAACTCATCTACCCCAAACGCCACCTCGGCAAGGGCGTGGGGCTCAACGCCACCGTCGTGGCGATAGCCTCGGTGACAGGTCCTTCAGTCGCGGCGGCTATCCTCTCGGCAGCCACATGGCAGTGGCTCTTCGCGGTGAACGTGCCCGTCGGCATAGTGACTTTCATAATGGCGCGCAGGTATCTGCCCGACAATCCGGTGAAGATAAAGGGCAGAAGGTTCAACCTGAAAGAGGCTTTGCTCAACGCGGCGACATTCGGACTGATGATAGGATGCGTGGAGGGCGTGTCCCACGACCTGCCCGCCGCGCTCCTGACCGGCGGAGCCTGCGCCTTCGTTTGCACCGCCGTGCTCTACGTGCGCATGCAGATGAGGAAGAAATATCCCATGCTTCCCTTCGACCTTCTTAGGATTCCGATATTCTCAATGTCTGTAGTGACGAGCATACTATCGTTCACCGCGCAGATGCTCGGTATGGTGGCGGTGCCCTTCATGCTTGCCGGCACGTTCGGGCACAGTGCCGTCGAGACAGGGCTCATCATGACCTCATGGCCTCTGGTCATAGTGTTCGTGGCTCCGATAGCAGGCTCTCTCGTCGGCAAGATACATCCGGGAATACTCGGCGGAGCCGGACTGCTGCTGATGAGTTGCGGATGCATGAGTCTGGCATTCGTGCCTGAAGACACCGGACACCTCGGTCTGGCACTCAGACTGATGGCGTGCGGAGCCGGATTCGGACTGTTCCAGTCGCCCAACAACCACCTTCTGCTCAGTTCGGCACCGCCCCAGCGCGCAGGCAGCGCGAGCGGGATGCTTGCCACGGCAAGGCTAACCGGACAGACGACGGGGGCTGCGCTGGTGGCTCTTCTCTTCCATCTCTGCGGCGACAGCGCGCCTCACGACGCCATGCTCCTCGCAGGGATACTCACCATTTGCGGCGCGCTGTGCTCGTGCCTGCGCCTTAAGGAACGCATGCCCTCAGCCCGGGCGTGAGACAAAAAAACGATAATGAAGGCGCGGCGCAGGCTTTCCGCTTTTCCAACACAGTCACGGCATTCTGCATATTCATGCATTTCCGCAGTAAAAATTTTTGACAACCGTAAATCGTGAAACAGAAAACGGAAATGCCCCTGAACGCCTTCCGCACACCCGTCATGCACCTTCCACAGCCCCACTTTTCACATTTTTCTCCGCACTCACGACTCTCCAAAGCCACAGGAAAGGCTCTTCCGCCTTACAGAAACGCCCGTCCGACACAGCCGGAAAGCCTCTCCGGCACTGCGGGAAAGCCCGTTTCGCAATGCGGAAAAGGCTCTTTCGCATAACCGGGAAGTGGCTTTGGAAGGAGAATATGGAACAATCTGCTGACTGTCAGACACATATGCAAACCGCGCAAAACCCGCGTATTTGCAGCCGGAGAGCCTCGCGGAGACAAATACACGAGTATTACGGAGTTGTGATGTATATTTATGCGTCGCGCAGGGAGGATTCCCGTATATTTATACATCTTGCTCATGGCGGCGCAGTTCTTTTTCTTTCATATCTTGACATGGCTGACGGTGCGGTGTGACGGATGGATTACGGAATTGCAGGAATAATCGTACGATTCTGTAAAACTGGTAACTTTTTCCGTAATTTCATTGTTTTACAATACGTATTATTTATTTATCTTTGCAGAAGATAAGCTTCGGTTCGGCAATATCAAGCCTGAAGAAACTCCGTTTCTCCGCCTTGCTGTTGCGCTCACCTTGCATTATCTTTGCAGAAGATAAGCTGCACTCGGGAAATTAAGAGCAAACTTTCTTTGCACCCGTCCGCACCTTACACTCCGCCGCTTATAAAAAAGCAAGCCGCAAGACCCACAATCATTACACACTCATACGGAACCATTCAAACAATAGAAGAATATGATAAGAAAACTGTTTCTTTCAACATTTGCCCTCATTATGGCAATTGCCGCGACGGCGCAACCGAAGGTTTACGTAACGCGCGACATATCTCCTGAATCCCTTATTAAGATTTACGAGGCTCTCGGACGCAAGGCTGAGGGGCGCGTGGCGGTGAAAGTGAGCACCGGAGAGGCTGGTAACCCCAACTATCTGCAGCCCTCGCTCATAGGCGGACTGGTGAAGAAGGTGGGCGGAACCATCGTAGAGTGCAACACGGCATACGGCGGACGGCGCGGCACAGTGGAGGAACACATGCGCGTGGCGGAGGAACACGGATTCACAAAGATAGCCAAGGTGGACATCATGGACGCCGAAGGGGAGTTCAGGATACCCGTGCGCGACACCACAAACATAAAGTACGACCTCGTGGGAAAGAATCTGAAGAACTATGACTTCATGATTAATCTCGCACACTTCAAGGGTCATCCGATGGGCGGTCTGGGCGGAGTGATAAAGAACCAGAGCATCGGCGTGGCGTCGGCAAACGGCAAGGCATACATCCACACCGCCGGTTATCAGGACAAGGTGGAGGGTATGTGGAACCATACACAGAACCAGGAAGGATTCCTCGAGTCGATGGCTGCGGCGGCACAGGCGGTGGCTGACTACTTCGGAGACAGGATTCTGTATATCAGCGTGATGAACAACATGTCGGTGGACTGCGACTGCGTAGCCACTCCAGAGAAGCCCGCGCTCAAGGACTACGGCATCCTGGCGTCGCTCGACCCCGTGGCTCTCGACCAGGCTTGTGTGGACATAATATTCAACATGACCGCATCCGAGGGCAACGACAATGCTCCCCTGAAGGAGAGGATAAGCTCGCGGCACGGCACGCACACCATCGAGCACGCGGAGAAGATAGGGCTCGGCAGCCGCAAATATACTCTTGTAAACATCGACAGATAATCATAAAACGACAATAACATTATGCGAAACCAAACCAGACTGTACTCTCTCTCGCTGAGAGACGGGCGCACCTATGCGCTCATAGCCATCTTCATGCTCGGCAACATTGCCCTGCCACAGCTCTGCCATCTGGCTCCTCACGGCGGACAGATGTTCCTGCCTATATTCTTCTTCACCCTCGTGGGAGCTTATAAATACGGTTTCACGGTAGGACTTGCCACAGCCGTGCTCTCTCCCATAGCCAACTCCATGCTCTTCTCAATGCCATCCGCGCAGATGCTGCCGCCCATGCTGATACAGTCGGTGGTGCTCGCGGCAGCCTCGGCGGCACTCGCCCGGCACATGGGAGAAAAGGTGACGCACACCGCGCTCGGACTCACCGCCACGGCATGCCTGCTTGCCGGACTGCTCATAGAGCGCGCCATGATAAGTGTGGACCACAGCATACTCTCCTCGCTGGCACTCGCCGTGCCGGGACTTCTGCTCCAGACGTTCGGAGGATACTGGCTTATCAGAAAACTGTAAAACCGACACCATATGCTGAGAAAGACAAGAATAATACTCGCGGCGGTGTTCTATGTGCTCATCACGCTGCTCTTCCTCGACTTCACGGGCACTCTCCACGCATGGCTCGGATGGACGGCAAAGATACAGTTCCTGCCGGCTCTGCTCGCGCTCAACGTGCTGGTGGTGGCTGCGCTCGTCGTCCTGACTCTCGTCTTCGGACGAATCTACTGCTCCATAATATGCCCGCTGGGCGTGATGCAGGACATCATAGCGTGGCTGGGACGCCGCGGACACCGCAACAGATACGGTTTCTCGCCTGAGAGGAAGTGGCTACGCTACGCCCTGCTCGCATTAATGGTGGTGACGCTCGTGGCTGGACTGGTGCCGCTGGCTGCGCTCATCGCTCCTTACAGCAGCTACGGACGCATCGCCGCCAACCTCATGCAGCCTGTATATATAGGTGTGAACAATCTGCTGGCGATGGCTGCCGAGCACGTGGGAAGCTACGCCTTCTATGAGCGCGACGTGTGGGTGCGCTCGTGGGCGACGTTCGGTGTGGCTGCGGTGTCGTTCGTCATAATATCCGTCATGGCGTGGCGCGGCGGACGCACATACTGCAACACCGTGTGCCCCGTGGGCACTCTGCTCGGCATCCTGTCGCGTTTCTCGTGGCTGAAGATACGCCTCGACACCGACAAATGCACCGGATGCCGTCTCTGCGAGCGCAACTGCAAGTCGGCATGCATAGACATCAAGAACCGCAAAGTGGACTACAGCCGCTGCGTGGTGTGCGGCGACTGCCTGGACAAATGCCGTTTCGGAGGGCTCACATATACATCGCGCAGACCTGCTAAGACCGCTGACGCTCCGTCGCGGAAAGTCGGCAGGGCTGAGGTTGACACCTCCAAGCGGGCTTTCCTCTTAGGAGCGGTGACGGCGGCGGCAACGGCTGCGATAGCCGAAGACAAGGTGAAGTTTGACGGCGGACTGGCGAAGATAGAGGACAAGGTGAGCCCCGAAAGGCAGACACGGCTCACCCCGCCCGGCTCAATGTCCGCCCGCCACATGGCGCAACACTGTACCGCGTGCCAGCTTTGCGTCGCCGAGTGTCCCAACGACGTGCTGCGGCCGTCCACAAGTCCCGGAACGTTCATGCAGCCCGTCATGTCATACGAGCGCGGCTATTGCCGTCCGGAGTGCACACGGTGCTCTGAGGTGTGCCCCACGGGTGCCATAAAGCCCATAACAAGGGCTGAGAAGTCTGCCATACACACCGGACACGCCGTGTGGATAAGAAAGAACTGTGTGCCCGTTACCGACGGACAGCCGTGCGGCAACTGCGCGCGCCACTGCCCGACAGGTGCCATCACGATGGTGCCGCTCTATCCGGAGGCACAGAAAGACGGCGGGAAGGACGAGGAAAAGAGCCGTCTGATGATTCCCGTGGTGAACGAGGAGATGTGCATCGGATGCGGGGCGTGCGAGAATCTGTGCCCTTCACGTCCGTTCCCGGCTATATATGTGGAGGGTCACGAGGTGCACCGCAAGGGATGACAGCACACGAGCCATTTATAAAAAGCATTGCCAACACTCAGTAAAGCAACCAATATGACAAACATAAAAAAACATATCTCACGACGCGGATTCCTGAAGCTGATGGGCGGAACGGCTGCCGCGGCGACGGTGTCTCTTACGGGATGCAAGGACAAAGACCTGTCGACAGAAGACGACTACAGGAATCAGGTGGAGCCGCCGAAAGGAAAGATGACCTTCCGCACCGACCCCAAGACCGGTCAGAAGGTGTCGATACTGGCATACGGAATGATGCGTCTGCCGTCGGAAGAGCGCGGATCGGCACGCGAGAACACCTCCTCGCCAATAGACCAGGAACAGGTGAACCGTCTCGTGGACTACGCCATAGAACATGGAGTGAACTATTTCGACACGTCGCCCATGTACTGCCAGGGCATGTCGGAGCGGGCAACGGGCATCGCCCTGAGCCGTCACCCGCGCAGTTCTTACCTCATCGCCACCAAGATGTCGAACTTCGCGGCTGAGAACCAGACACGGGAGAAGTCGATAGAGATGTTCGAGAACTCGCTCAAAGAGCTTCAGACCGACTACATAGACTACTATCTGCTGCACATGATAGGCGGAAGCGGGATGGAGGAATTCCGACGGAGGTTCATCTACAACGGCATTCTCGACTGGCTGCTCGAGCAGCGCGAGAAAGGACGAATACGCCATCTGGGGTTCTCCTACCACGGTGACGTGAGCGTGTACGACTATCTTCTCGCCAACAACGACAAGTACCGGTGGGACTTCGCGATGATTGAGCTGAACTATCTCGACTGGAAACACGCCAAGGATATCAACGACCAGAACACCAACGCCGAGTATCTCTACAACGAATTGGACAAAAGGCAGATTCCGGTAATGGTGATGGAGCCGCTGCTCGGAGGCCGTCTGTCAAACGTACCGGAGCCTATCGCCGTGGAGATAAAGCGGCGCGCGCCGGAAAAGACGGTGGCTTCGTGGGCGTTCAGATATGCCGCAAGCAAGCCGCGAGTGCTCACCGTGCTGAGCGGAATGACCTATATGGAGCATCTGAAGGACAATCTTCTGACCTACAGTCCGCTCGTGCCGCTCAACGAAGAAGAGGAGAACTTCCTCGAACAGGTGGCGAAGAAGATTCTCACATTCATGCTCATACCATGCAACGACTGCAAATACTGCATGCCGTGTCCGTATGGTGTCGACATACCGGGCGTACTCCTGCACTACAATCTGGTGAAAAGTGAGGAGCGGTTGCCCGAGGACAGGCGTCATCCGGACTACGCGCGGTATCGCCGGGAGTTCATTATCGGACAGAACAGGGCGGTGGATGAGGAGCGGCAGGCTAACCATTGCATAGGCTGCGGACAATGTGTGCCGCACTGTCCGCAACGCATCGACATTCCGGCTCGGCTGCATGAGATAGACAACTTTGTGGAAAGACTGAAGCAGGAACTATGATACTTACAACTCTATATGCGCTTATGATGGCGCCGGCGGCGGCATCTGCCGCCACGGTTGAGCCGTCTGACTCTCTCAGAAGGAACATTGCGGAGGTGGTGGTGACAGGCACACGCTCAACAACCGACGTCAGACATCTGCCCATGACCATATCCACGCTGAACCGGAAACAGCTCACGGCAGACTTCAGAGAGTCTGTCCTGCCCACCGTGGGCGAGCGTGTGCCGGGACTGTTCGTCACAAGCCGTGGCGTGATGGGATACGGTGTGTCTACCGGGGCGGCAGGTTCCATAAAGCTGCGGGGCATCGGCAGCGGAGCGTCGATGCTGGTTCTCGTGGACGGACAGCCGCAGTATGCCGGTCTCTACGGCCATCCCATACCCGACGCATGCCTCACCATGACCGCCGAACGGGTGGAGGTGTTGCGCGGACCTGCCTCATTGCTCTACGGATCGAATGCCATGGGCGGCGTGATGAACATCGTGACGCGGCAGGCAAAGGCAGACGGTGTGAGGACAGACATATCCTTTGAGGGCGGATCATACGGCTCGCTGCACGGCGAGGCGGCGAATGAGGTGAAGGCGGGACGCTTCTCCAACACCGCAGCCCTGTCCTACAGCCGCACCGACGGACACCGTCCCGACTCGCAGTTCGAGCAGTATGCCGGATTCGTAAGACCCGTATGGACGTTCAACGACAACTGGAAGGCTGGCGGCGAGGCTAATGTCACGTTCTTCAAAAGCTCGAATCCCGGACCGGCGGAGGCTCCGCTGATTGACAACGACATGAAGATAACGCGCGGAACGGCTGCCGTGGCTCTGCAGAACGACTACGGACACACGTCGGGAGCGTTGCGCCTGTACTACAACTGGGGTCATCACAACATAAACGACGGGCACACCGCCGACGAGCAACCGCGCACCTCGCTCTATCTGCACGATGACGTGATGGCGGGAGTGTCGCTCTATCAGAGCGTGGAACTGTTCGGAGGAAACCGCACGACCGTGGGATTCGACTACCAGCACTTCGGCGGCAAGGCATGGAACAGAGCCATAGAGGGAGGCGCGGAGACCGTCATAGCGGACAAGACGCAGGACGAATACGCCGCTTATGTGGACATTCGGCAGGACATAACACCGTGGCTCACGGCAGGAGCAGGGCTTCGTGTGGACCATCATTCGCGCTCGGGCACCCAGCTTGTGCCGCAGGGCGGACTGTCGTTCAGGCTCTCGCCGGACGCTGAGATAAGGGCTATGGTGAGCCGGGGATTCCGCAACCCCACCATTAAAGATATGTATATGTTCAATCCGAAGAACCCCGACCTGGAAGCGGAGAGCATGACCAACTATGAGCTGTCGTGGTCGCAGCGGTTCATGAACGGACGGATGAGGGCAGGACTGAACGTGTTCTATCTCAAAGCCGACAATCTCATAACAACCGTTTTCACCGACGGTCGGCCGCTGAACGTGAACACCGGCAGGACCGAAAACAGCGGTGTGGAGGCAGAGATAGCCCTTCAGGCGTCACCGCAACTGACGCTCGACGCCAACTACAGCTATCTTCACACAAGCGCGCACATCACCGGAGCACCCGAGCACAAGCTTTATGCGGGCGCGACATACACCCTGAAGCGTCTCACTCTGAACTCCGGACTGATGTATTTCGCCGGTCTTCGCACAAGCGAATCGGACAACAGCACATCGCACGCAGCCCTCTGGCACCTCACGGCAAGCCTGCGTCTGGGAAAGATTCTCAACATCTACGTGAGAGGAGAGAACCTTCTCGCACAGGAATATGAGATAAACAAGGGTTTCACAATGCCCCGGGCGACTGTCACGGCGGGCATGAAAMTCAGTCTGTAATAATTCTATACAACACGGAGCGCAGCATTTTGAAGTTTCAAAATTTGCTGCGCTCTTTCTTTTGGAGTATCTTTGCACGCGGTTGGAGTCACCGTATTTTAAAACAGAAAAAACCGCGCCACGTGACAGGCGGCAAGACAATACAACCTCAAAAAGGAAAACTGACATACATTATGAAGACATCCGGGAAATACATTCCCCTCATTGCAGTGATTGTCACAGGCTTGGCGACACTGCTTCCCTTTCTCTGGCAGACTGAGTTTTTCAGCATGGACGAACCGCGCGAGGCGATGGTCGCAGTGTCGATACTGAAAGACGGGAACATCATCCTGCCCTTCACGTCGGGCAACGACCTCACGGCGTGTCCGCCGCTCTATCATCTGTGTGTGGCACTCGTGTCGCTGCCGTGGGGGCACGTGAGCGAGTTCACCTCGCGTCTGCCCTCCGCCCTGTCGCTCGTTGTGATGTGCGCGGCGGTCTTCCTGTTCATGCGCAGACGCTCGACAACACCGCGCGCCATGCTCGCCGCACTCGTCATGCTCACCTCTTACGGCTTGCACCGCGAGGCGACGGCATGCAGTCCCGGCATGATGGGGGCGGCGTTGGCAACCGGAGCGATGCTCCTGCTCTACCGGTGGCATGAGGACGGCATGCGCGGACTGCCTCTCGCGGCAACGCTCTGCATGGCTCTCACAGGACTGACGACAGGTCCGCTGATGGTGATACTGCCTCCGGCGGTGTTCTGCATATGGCTTCTTGTGCGTGGAGAGAGCCTGAAGAACACCGCGGCGAAGTCTGTGCTGTGCACCGCCATTGCGCTCATAGTACCGGCAATGTGGTATGCCGCCGCCTTCGTCCAGACTGGAGGAGACTTCGGCAGACTGTTCATAGCCTATCACTACGGCTCGCTCAAAGGCATAACGACACTCAATCTGTTCGACCATAACCTTGCCGGCAATCTGGCATATGCCGCCACCGGATTCGCGCCATGGCTGATATTCATCGCCTTCACTCTCCTCGCACGACCGTGGAAGAGCGCGGGCATAAGACTCACTCCAGCCTTTCCGGCACAATGGCTGCGCACCGCACGACCGCTGGCATCGTTCTCCGCCACAGCCGCAGCGGCTCTTCTGGTTATCTCATGGCTGCCTACGGGTCATCACGACATAAGCCTTCTGTGCTGCCACGTGTTCCTCTCGATGTTCACCGCACTCTATCTGGCGTGGCTCTCACGCCGCCACAGGAGCAGCGCGGTGGCTGTCTTCGCCGCCTTCACCGCACTTGCCGGAATACTGTTCAGCACGGCTTTCCAGGTGATACAGTCGGGCGCGTTCTCCGACATCTTCTTCGACACACACAAAGCCAACGCCCGCCTGTCGATGGCTAAAGCTCTATACGACATCACCCCCGACGCCACCGAGACGGCACTCATGACCCTTCCGGCTGTCATGGGCATACTTCTGGCTGGCGTGCTGTGCGCAGGCAGACTGCGCCGGAGTGTCCGCACGCTCACCGCAGGTACTCTCTGCGTGTTGTTCAGCATATATATCGCGCTCGACGCGGTGTGTCTGCCTACAATGACAGGGGTGGTGTCGCTGCGCCAGATGACTGAGGCAGTGAACAAGGCGTTCCACGGACAGAAGCTCTACTCCCACATCTCGCGCCCTGGCATGCACTTCTTCGGAGCCGACTTTTATCTCGGCGGCACCATACAACCGTTCCTTAATCCGGCTCCCGACAGCCTCGGAAGGGTGAGGAAACCTACCGGCGGCATACTCATAATACCCGAAAAGGACAGCGAGGAGTTCATAGCGCGACACAAGGAATATGTGTTCACGCAGCGCATGCGCTCGCTGGGACATCCTTCCGAGGTGCGCGACAGGATAAAGTTCTATAAGTTCGTGCATGTGTCGAAGGTGAACTCACCGGAAGACAACTACGACCCGATGTCGATAAAGATAGATTTATAAGACAAAGAAAAGCTACGCGCGACACTCCACGCGGGCACGACGGCAAAGGAAATGACGGCAGAAAACATGGAACAGAAGCCATACGTAAGACTCGAGAGACTGCGCATAGGCTACCGCACAGGACGACACGGACTGCGCATAGTGGCTGACTCGCTCGACGCCACACTGCCGTCCGGACGGCTGACATGCCTCATCGGGCGCAACGGGACAGGCAAATCGACTCTACTGCGCACCATTGCCGCACTGCAACCTACGCTCGGAGGAAAGATACTGATAGGCGGAGAGGACACCGGAACGCTCTCGCAGAAAGACATGGCAAGGCGGGTGAGCATAGTGCTGACAACCGCACCGAACGCCGTAAACATGGATGTGGCACAGCTCGTGGCTCTCGGACGCACGCCGTACACGGGCTACTGGGGCTCGCTGAAAGCCGAAGACCTGCGCGCCATACAGCGTGCCATGAGCCTGACAGACATCACGCGGCTCGCCCGGCGCGCCGTGAGCACACTGAGCGACGGGCAGCGACAGAAGGTGATGGTGGCAAAGGCTCTCGCACAAGAGGCTCCGCTCATGCTGCTCGACGAGCCCACCGCCTTCCTCGACTACCCGTCGAAGGCGAGGCTTATGCGCCTGCTCGTAAGTCTGGCTCACGATGAAGGCAAGACCATACTGCTCTCCACGCACGACATGGAAATGGCTCTGCGCTCGGCTGACAGGCTCTGGCTCATGGACAACAACTCGCTCACAGAGGGCACTACGGAGCAGATGGCTGCCGACGGAACGATAGACCGCTTCACCGACGGACTCATGCCGCGCGACATACTCACCACTGCGAGATGACCACGCAAGCCGGACAACATTCGCAGAAACATAAAAACATCATTAAAAGGAACAAATATGGAAAACGAATTTCTCAATCTCATCCGCACAAGACGGAGCTGCCGGAAATACAAGACAGAACAGGTGGACGACCGGCTGCTTGAAGAAGTGCTCAAGGCAGGCACTTACGCGCCTACCGGACACGGCTCGCAGGCACCCTACATAGTGGCTGTGCAGAACAGCGGACAGCGTGCCGCGCTGTCGAGAATGAACGCAGAGGTGATGGGCGTCACGTCCGACCCGTACTACGGCGCGCCCACAATAATACTCGTGTTCGCACCGTCCGACTACGCCAACGCATTCCAGGACGGCAGCTGCGTGCTCGAGAACATGATGCTCGCAGCGCATGCCGTGGGACTGGCTTCGTGCTGGATAAACCGCGAGCACCAGATGTTCGACACAGAGGAGGGCAAGAGCCTTATGAGGCAATGGGGACTGCCGGACGGTCTGATGGGCATCGGCGCGCTGTCACTCGGCTACGCTGCGGCTGAGCCAAGGGAACCGAAGCCGAGAAAAGAAGACTATTACCGCATAATACGCTGACGCCACCGGCTCACGGAAAAGGCTTTCCCGCATCCTCAAAGAGCCTTTTTTGTGTCATGAAACAGGCTTTTTCACAGTATGAAAGAGGCTCTTCCGCGTTATGAAAGAGGCTCTTTCGGGACATGACAAAGCCCGTTTCGCAGCATGAAATAGCATCTTTCTCAGTATGAGAAACCTCTTCCGAAGCGTAAACGAATCTTTTTATAGGCATAAAAAAACATCTTTAACAACACAATAAAAACCTTTCCCGCAGAACAGGAAAGGCTTTTTTGTTTTTTCATAATGACAAACAGCATCCGGTGTCCGGTCAGAACCGTTTTCCCACATCGTGCCCATTGCCGGGACACATAGCAATGACCGCTGCGTCATACCGCTCCAGCTACTCCGCCGCCATAGCCCTCCGAGGGGGTAAAGACAGGGTAGAGAGTCCCCGTTTTAGTCTAAATTAACCCGTCAGAACACATTTGGAAAGGTTTCTTCCATGCTATATGCTACTTTTGCCGCAGTAAACCCGCAGCGGTAATCAGGCTTTATCCTTATTCCGTACTGCTGTCGTTCAGATTGGTTTCCGCGTTTGCCGAAGATGTAGCGGGCTGCATCGGGAAAAGACGGGAGGCAAGATGACGGCAGCAGCGAGGAAGAAGGATGAAGAGCCGGCAACCTGATGAAAGAGCCGCGCAGGCGGCATGATGCCCTCCGGGGGTTGAACCCGCAGCTGTAAAATACATGTCTTGACGTGACATAAACTTATTAACATATAATATAAGGTATGACTATGGAATATTGTAAAACACAATCCTCACTGCACGACGCGACAGGCAGCCCCACCATGCCGACGCGCGAACAGAGGGACGAGGGGCGTAAGATGATGGAAGAGGCGTTCGTAAGGCTCATGAAAGAGAGCCGCAAGGGGCACATCCGATGGACAGGCACGGTGAAAGACCTTATGGAACTGACCTACATCGCATACAGGGGATGCGCCGTGAGACACTCCGACGGAAGTCCGGCGCCCATGTCCGAGCTGGTAAGGGAGATATGCGCGCGACTGCATGTGCGCACGCCCGCCAATCCTTACAAGGTGGCTGTCGACGCCATGGCGCGCAAGGGAGTGAGGCAGCAGGCTTATCTGGAACGGTTCTGCTGGCTGCACTTCGTGGCTGGAATGGCTGACCCGACAGACGCGGAGATAGAAAGGACGGAATGAAAAAGCCGTCAGTAGAATGGAAAACACACAAATCTTAATAATCGGAATATGAACAAAAACACACAAGGACACATGGACACAATCGATCTTAACCTCAGACTGAGCCCCCACTTCACTCTAAAGGAGTTCACACTTTCGGGCACCGCCATCGCGCACAACATCGGAAACACACCCCATAAGGAGCACGTGGAACGGCTGAAGGCTCTCTGCGAGAACGTGCTCGAGCCGCTGCGGCGACGCTTCGGAGTGATAAGGATAACCAGCGGATACCGTTGCGCGGAGCTGAACGCACGGGTGGGCGGCTCGCCGTCGTCCCAGCACATGCGCGGCGAGGCGGCGGACATCAACGTGTCGGGCAAGTCAGGAGCCATGAAAATGGCTGCCTACATACGCGACAACCTGCCTTTCGACCAGCTGCTGATTGAGAGCAGGGCTAAGGACAGCGTGTTCTGGCTGCACGTGAGCTACAGAAGCGACGGGAAAAACCGTCATGAGTGCGGCAGGATAATGAAATGAAGAAAGAATGATAATGTAATGGACAAACAATCACAATGAAATGAATAAAGAAGTATAATGTAAAGGGCAAACAATCATTATGTGATGAATAAAGAATGATAATGTGATAAACAAATGATGATATTGTGACGAAAAGAACGCGGAATGCCTGACGCCATCATTACGTACATGCATTCGCGACACACGTGACACACCGTTCCGGCACACGTCATTACGGTTGCGACGGACATGAAAAAGCGCGGCAGACTCACCGTCATACGGTGTCTGCCGCGCTGCTTTTTATCTGCAAAAACAGAAGCAAAACAAACTTATCTCACAACGACCTTCCTGCCGTCTACGACATATATGCCCTTCGGCAGGTTGTCCGTGCTGTCGCCGTCGGACACTTTCTGTCCGTTGAGGTTGTATACACCCTCCATCCTTGCGCCTTCCGCACCATCCGTTGTTATATCAGATATTCCTGTAAGCTCTCCGTCACCGAAGTCGAATGAGAGACGGTTGCCCTCCACCACATTGCCTGCGGCGTCAACTTCCTGTAATGTCCACATAGTGCCCATCAGACGGTTCCACGGCTGCGACAGCCAGTAGACCGTACCGTTACTCAAAACATAACTGTTGGCAGGAGCACCATTGGTGTTTCTGTAGAAGTAACCTTTGAACATGAGGTTATGTCCGCCGCCATCTTCTGTGCGATAATACTTCGTCACGACGCCGTCCTCGTATGTTGTGTTCTGCCCGTCATAATTGTTTGCCTCTATCAAAGCCGGCAATGTATTCATTCGCGACACACCCTCAAAATGGTAAACCGGACCCGTGTAGCGGATTCTTCCGTCAAGAATGCCTGCGTCAACGTTGTATACATTAAACTCATAAGGCGTGTTTCTTGCAACATCAGGAGCGTCCACAACCTTCACAGCATAACATTCTCCGGCATAGACAACAGTCTCGCTTGTGTTCGTAAGATCCACTTTATCAAACTGTATTCTGTTTCCTCCGTTCTGGAGTCCGACCAGATGGCACAGCTCAACATCATTGCCGAATGTCTGGCGCAACTGTCCTGCTGTAAGGTTAACAGGCATCACCAGAGCCTCCCACTTAGGTTCGACAATAGAGTATCCTGTTGTCTCCCCGAAATCACGTGCAAGATTGAAGCGGCGGGAGTATCCGTACTGGAACTCATCGAGGGATGTGAGGTCGTCGGATGTCATGGCAGCAGACTTTGTACTGTACGCATTGATACCGAATTCGTTCATTCCGGAATAATTGACCTTTATATTATCCACATAAACGCGACCCTGCACAGAGGCTTTAACCACACCTATGGTAAGCGTACCTGTACCTTCCGGATTCTCAGCTGTCACCGTTCCATCGTCAGCTGTCACCGTTACGGCTATTCTCACGATGTGGTTTGTCTCGTCAGGACTTGTCGTTGCCTGACCGGTAGTCAGCTCACCGCCGTTCGATGCGAGGAACTCTCCGGCGGCGACATTACGGCGGAAGTATAAGCTGACATCGTTTGCGTCTTCGTCAAATTCATTCATGTGTTTTGTTATAAATCCGTTGAATGTAGCCTGTTCGCCCTCCGACAGTCTCGGAATGGACGCGCCTGACGAGAGCGAAGCGTCACCGGCAGAGCCTGTGGCGGCAAAAAGATAAGCCACGTCAGCGTCTGTTACAGGTCTTTCAGAGTTGTCGTCAGACACGAAAGCCTGCGCCGTAATAACATAAGTTCCGGGTTTCAGACCGCTTACAGTCTGACGCATGATAATCGGGTCACGCATTTCAGCGGCACCGAACGCTCCGTATGTGGTAACATAACTGTTGCTGGCGTAAGGATAATTACCGCCGTTTCCGATATGAGGATCTATCGCACGGTACGCACCCTTGTCCACTATGCCTCCGAAACTGAGTTCTTCAGTCTGGTCTGGATATCTACTGTAATTATTGTTGTAATTGTATTCATCTTCCTGCAATATTTCTCCGATAGTGCCTGCCTGTCCGTCTGTGCCCGGCGTATAGTCTACCCACTGCCACGAATAAGCTTCCGGAAGATTACGTAAGAACCGTGTATTGTTGTACAGACCGCTCACATCGATGTTGGTCTGACGTTCAACGTTAAGCACAACTTCCTTGAACTTGGTGCGCGGTATGATGAACCAGCGACCGGAAGGACTGCTATTAGAAGTTGTCAACAAGCCGTTTTGAACTGTAAGATAATGGTCTCCATCCAAGATCGGAAGACCCTCTACATATATCTGATATCCGTTTTTAAGGTTTCCGCTTACCTCCCACTGCGTGTCCTGATCAAGGTATACGTCACTACTGGAAAAGATGCCTGACGGATAACCCAAGTAAGATCCGTTGTCATCCTGGTTCGGATTTCTCTGCACACTCTTAAATTTAAAACCGCTGCTGCTGCTTCCGCTCACGTCGAACCGGAGTCCGCGGTTTGTCAATATACCTCGTGTTCCGTTGTCAGCACCTGCTGTCACAAAGCCATATCTGGTCTCTCCGCCTTCCTGATACCTGTAACAGAGGTATACACCTTCACTTTCATCTGCTGCATTTTCTATCGCCACGGCATGCTTCTCCCAAGGAACAGCTTCCTCAGTAGCATACTCCTGAGCATATGATTTGCCTGCTAACAATGTTGTCATAAAGACAACCATCAAATAAAACAGTTTATTTTTCATACCCGTTATCTCCTACATTTAAGTTACTTAATCCCATAAGCTTTTGCTTCTCACCTCGTTTGTCACGTCCTCTGTCTCACCGCCACCGTCAGGAACGAACCCTCCGGGAAGCATGTTTCCGCCACTTTCAACATCATCAACATCCGGACCGAATCCTACAGTAGTAGCCTGCAGGAGGTCGCTTTCAACCTCCACCTGCACAATCTCCGCACAGGGCTTTACATAATGTCTTTTTACCATCTGCTCTAATGATTAAAGTTTATTGTATAACTGATTATTGCATAAGTCTGAGAACCGCACCGGAGGACATTAAGAGAGCCGTATCTCCGACGCACAGGTGCAGCCTGTTTTATATGATAAAGTTTAATCCATGTCATTAAACTCTTTTCCATATACATCCATAATTCCTATTTCTTACACTATATACGGTTAAATAAGTTGTCAAAAATAGTTAAAGCAAATTAACATCAGTACATTTCCGTACCTATATTTTACCTGTATCCTGTTCTTTAATACCGCAAATTTAAGCACAGATAATTATAGTATGCCATTTTACCCCCTCCGTAACGTTTTTCAAGATTTATTATAATACATTGCAATACAGGTTTTCCCAGACCCTTGTTTGCAGACAAACATACCACTGCAAGGTAAAAACCTAACAGTCAAAGAAATAAATATATGAATTGAAACCGATTTCTTTTTATTCTTACAAATTTCGTATAGAATCACACAAACGTCATAAACGAGCAACAAAAATATACCTGTCACACATCTGTAGAGCAGTATTTACACAGTCCGGCTGTTTACATTTCTTAACAAAACACGCTCCATACGGTGCTTTTCATGTGTTAAAAGCAGTGCGGCTTTTTCTCTGTCGCGACACGGTTTTCAGGATGTCGGACGGTGGTTTCAGCCGTTTTCCGCAGTCATAAAAACGCTGCGGGACAGCCGGACGGGACATTCTGTTGTGCCAAACGGGCTTTTCCGCGTTGCAGGACGGTGTCTGTCGTACTGCCGGAAAGGCTTTTCGGTGCGGCAATAAAGCCCGTATGGCAGGGCGGAAGAGGCTTTTCGGGACATCGGAACGGGCTTTTCCGGGCGGAGACAGAGCCGAGACGGGCGGGCGGTTGCGCGTAAGGCGTTGACGGACAGAGGTGTATGCATATCCTCGCAATACACAGGTATTTTGCCGAAAAAGTGATTTTCGTCGGACAGGAGCGTTAAAATGGCGTTAATAAATGTTATACACAGACTTGCCGCACAGTATTGCATACGCTCCATATGAGGGCATCGCATCAGACCGGAAAACGGATGTGCGGTGGCAGAAGAGGATTCACAGCAGGATATGTTTCATTATTTTTAACAGCCGGACAGATATTATATATACTAAAAATAATTATTTTTGTTCATTCTGGGCATTCTGTCAGGCTTGCCATATCCACGGCATCAGCCCCACGACAGGCGTATAAAAGGAAAAGAAAGACTGAAACCGAAAAATATAACCCAAAACAACCGTAAATGAAAAAGAACATCTACTTACCTTTAAGAACGCTGATAGCGACCGCATTCACAGCCGCACACGCCTTCAACGCAGACGCGCAGGACAGACTGATAAGCACGTTCAACGCCGACAGACCCATTCTGCCGTCATCGCAGTATACCCCTGCGGAGCAGTATCAGGCAGACGTGTGGATATACGACTCGGGCATGCGCTACAACGACCAGTATTATAATAAGGTGTGGGGCGAGCCCGACGCCGACTCCGAGGGCAGGATGTGGTATGAGCCCGGATATGAGCTTACCGACGGCGAGAGGTCATGGCAGAGAGCCACATCGCCGTTCAGCACGGACGAGTATTATAAGGACAAAAAATCGTTCAGATGGATTCAGGCTGAGATAATGGGCGACATATACATGCGCCGCACCTTCACCGTGGACAGGACGGTGCCCGGCACGGTGTTCCTCAGCGCGGGTCACGACGACGCTCCGGCTGAATGGTATATCAACGGAGTGAAGGTGCACTCCTCGGCAGACGGATGGAACAACGACGAATACATTCTGCTCACCGACGAGCAGAAGGCTCTCATAAAGACAGACGGGTCGGAGAACGTCCTCGCTGTGCACGTGCACCAGAACTGGGGAGGCGCGTTCGCCGACTGCGGACTGTATGAGGCTGACATGACGGCAGCCACCGACTACCTCACCACGGTGGCTTCGGGCGAGTGGGACTGCCGTTACTACTTCCTCAACTACAACTCCGACATAGCCGTGGCGGAGGCTGGAGAGTGGGCATCGTTGCAGGAGGACGAGCAGGACTGGATTCAGGGAGTGGGTCCGTTCAGCAACGACGCCAACATGTTCTTCATCAACAAGTGGGCGAGTCAGGTGCGCCCGATGCTCGTAAGGCGTCACTTCAGTCTCACGGCAGCCGACATCGAGAAGATAAAGGCTGGCAGACTGGTGCTCTCGTGCAGCTATGACGAGAACCCGAAGGTGTATCTCAACGGCACGCTCATATGGAGCGCGACGGGCTGGAACGACAACGACTACGCCGCACACGCCCTCACCGACACACAGAAAGAGCTGCTGCGCGAGGGCGACAACGTGCTTGCCGTGTCGCTGACACAGGGCGAGGGCGGCGGACACATAGACTACGGACTGAGCCTCATCAGCGAGTACATACCCACAGACATTGATGCCGTAACGGCTGGAAAGAACGTGCCGTCAGACGCGGACAACAGGGTGTACAGCCTGAGCGGCACCTATCTCGGCACGTCTACCGACGGACTGAAGAAAGGAATATACATCGTGGGAGGGAAAAAGAAGGTTACAGGAAAACAATAACACATCATACAATGGACAAAAAGACTCACAGCAACAGGAAATGGATTACCGCATGCGCCGCCACAATGCTCTTCGCGGCGACGGCACAGGCACAGGACAAGGTGACGGTGACAGACCGTCCGCTCGTCTCCACAAGCTCAAACTACACCAACTTCAGGGCTCCGCTGAGGCAGGCTCCGCTGCTCAAGCTGCCCGTCGGACAGGTTCAGCCGCGCGGATGGCTGCGCAAGTATCTTGAGCTTCAGCGCGACGGACTCAACGGAAAGCTCAATACCATCAGCGCATGGCTCGACAAGAACAACAACCAATGGCTCTCCGACAGCGGCGACCACGGCTGGGAGGAGGTGCCCTACTGGCTTAGAGGCTATTGCAGCCTTGCCTACATACTCGACGACGAGGACATGAAGAAGGAGGCGCAGGTGTGGTTCGACGCCGTGTTCGAAAACCTGAAGAGCGACGGTTTCCTCGGTCCGCGCAACTACGAGAACGGCAATCCGGAGGTGTGGGCGCAGATGGTGATGCTCTGGGCGTTGCAGACCTACTACGAGCACAGCGGCGACGAGAAGGTGCTCGACGCCATGACAGACTACTTCAAGTGGGAGATGACCGTGCCCGACTCTCAGTTTCTCAAAGGACTGTGGCAGGAGAAGCGAGGCGGCGACAACCTTTGGAGCGTCATATGGCTGTACAACCGCACGGGCGACGAGTCCATACTGCCGCTCATAGACAAGCTCCACCGCAACACGTCTGACTGGACCATGAAGGACGACCTGCCCAACTGGCACGGCGTGAACGTGGCGCAGGGATTCCGCGAGCCTGCCACCTATTATATGTATAACAACGATCCGGACATGCTTCAAGCCACATACAACGCGTTCAACACCATGCGTCAGCGTTACGGACAGGTGCCGGGAGGAATGTACGGAGCCGACGAGAACGCGCGCGACGGATACTTCGACCCGCGCCAGGGAGCGGAGACGTGCGCCATTGTGGAACAGATGGCAAGCGACGAGATACTGATGGGCATCACAGGAGACCCGTTCTGGGCAGACCACTGTGAGAATGTCGCGCTCAACACATTCACCGCCGCGATGACCAGTGATATGAAAGCGCTGAGATACATCACGTCTCCCAACATGGCGATAAGCGACGAGAAGCTGCACGGACCGAGCATTGACAACAACCTGAGAGGCATGCTCTCGATGAGTCCTTTCAGCAGCCGGTGCTGCCAACACAACCATGGAATGGGCTGGCCATACTATGCCGAGCACCTCGTAATGGCTACATCGGACAACGGACTCGCCACAATGCTCTACGCGGCAAACGAGACCACGGCGAAGGTTGGTGCAGAAGGACATACCGTAAGACTCACGGAGGACACGGAATATCCGTTTGAGGAGAAAGTGACCCTCACCGTCCACACCGGCGGCGAAGGCGTGACCTTCCCGCTCTATCTGCGCGTTCCGGCATGGTCGGACAAGACGGCGGTGAGCCTGAACGGCAAGAGTCTCAGCGTGGCAGGAGCTGAAGGCAAGTATGTGCGCATAGAGCGCGAGTGGCAGGACGGCGACAAGGTGGAGCTCGAGATGCCCATGTCGGTCACCTCGCAGGTGTGGCAGCAGAACAAGGGGAGCGTGAGCGTGAACTACGGACCGATGACTCTGTCGCTCAAGATAAAGGAGAACTTCGAGCAGCACGACAGCCGCGACCCCGCCTTCGTGCAGGACGACTCTCACTGGCAGGAGGGTGTTGACGCCTCGCTGTGGCCCTGCTACGTGCTCAAACCCGAGTCGCAGTGGAACTACGCCCTGAAGGTGGACCGCTCGTTCATCCCTTCCGGCATCACCGTAACGAAGAAAGAGTGGCCCGCAGACGACATGCCTTTCACTGCCGAAAGCGTGCCGCTGGAGTTCAGCGTGAAGGGTTATCAGATTCCGTCGTGGGGATATGACGCCACAGGAATGACTGACCAGCTGCCCGTGAAATGGGCTGAACGCAGCACACAGGAGACTTCCCTCACGCTCATACCCATGGGTGCGGCACGCCTGCGCATATCGGCGTTCCCCAAAGTGGTGGACGGTGAGTGACAGAAACGTCTCCTTACACAGCATTATACATAACCTATGACCACGGCGGCGGCATTGCCGGGCGGCACGGGAAAGCCCGTTCCGGCACATGCCGACGCCGTAATCGATAATATATATAAGGTATATACAATAACGGTATAAGTTTATCAGAATGCAATTTATGAGAACATTGCTCATCAGCACAATCCTAATGCTGTCCCTGGCGACACCGGCAGAGACAGTGACGGCAGCCAACACACACTCTCGGCAGACCGCCTCCGTATGCCAGAACCCTCAGCGCGACAGGCACAAAAAGCACAAACGGCACAAGAGAAAGAGGCATTACATCATAACCGCAGACAAGGTTTATTACGACAGGCAGGCGGTGAGCGGAGCGTCGGCATCGAGCTTCAAGGAGATGAAAGACGGTTACGCCGCCGACGACTTCACCGTTTATTATGAGGGAAAAAAGATTGGCGGCGCGACGGCAATGAGCTTCAGGGTGCTGGGCGACGGATATGCCACCGACGGATTCGGCGTGTACTACAAAGGCAGGGAAATGAAAGACGCCACCGAGTCGGGCTTCAAGGTGCTCGGAGACGGATATGCCACAGACGGCTTCAACGCATTCTACAAAGGCAGGGAAATAGAAGACGCGGCGGTGACAAGCTTCAAGGTGCTCAAGGACGGGTACGCCCGCGACAGCTTCAATGCCTATTACAAAGGCAGGAAGATGGATTGAGCGCGCGCCGCACAGTGCCTTTGGACTCCTCATTCTAAAAAAATGGTCAAATTGTTCACTGTTTAGAAAAGTTTGAACTATATTTGCATAAGATATAGCTGCACTCGGGAAACTAAGAGCAAGCTCTCTTTCCGCTCGTTGGCAATATCTTTAAATAAGATAAGATGCGGCTCGGTAGTATCAAGTTAAGTAAAACTTCGTTTTCCTTACTTGCTTCTGCACTCGCCTTTCATTATCTTTGCATAAGACATAGCTGCGCTCGGGAAACCATAGCAAGCTCTGTTTCCGCTCGCTGGCAATATCTTTAAACAACATAAAAACAGGACAGACGACAAAGAGTGTTTCTGTTACGGGCCGGCAAATACGGCTCATTAAGAGAAGTATTCTTTTATATATTTAACTAAAATGAGCTTAACAAGCATAGCAGGAAAGTTTTTTCTGGCAAGGCAAAAAAAACTTGAACAGCACATCAACGGTGCAGAGACGCTGCAGAACAACGTCCTACATCATCTCATAGAAAAGGGCAGATACACCGAGTACGGCCGCAAACACCTCTTCAGCAGCATCAAAGACTACGACTCATTCACGCGCAACGTGCCCGTGAACACATACGAGGAGCTCAAAGCCGACATCGACCGCATGCGCCACGGAGAGCCGGATGTGCTGTGGCAAGGTACTGTGAAGTGGTATGCCAAGTCGTCCGGCACGACCAATGACAAGAGCAAGTTCATCCCCATATCGCAGGAAGGGCTTCACCGCATACACTATCAGGGAGGCAGCGACGTTGTAGCCATCTATCTCAGAAACAATCCCTCGAGCCGCATGTTCGACGGCAAGGGACTCATTCTCGGCGGAAGCCACTCGTCAAACTACAACCTTCCGAACAGTCTTGTGGGCGACCTGAGCGCGATACTCATAGAAAACATCAACCCTCTTGTGAACCTTGTGAGAGTGCCGAAAAAGAGTACCGCACTGCTCAGCGACTTCGAGGTGAAGCGCGAGCGCATAGCCGCCGAGACGCTCAACGCCAACGTAACCAACCTCTCGGGCGTGCCGTCGTGGATGCTCAGCGTGCTGGTGAAGGTGCTGGAGATGTCGGGCAAGAAGACAATAGACGAGGTGTGGCCCAACCTCGAGGTGTTCTTCCACGGAGGAATAGCATTCACTCCATACCGCAGTCAGTATGAGAAGATAATCACCTCGCCTAAGATGAGATACATGGAAACCTACAACGCCAGCGAAGGATTCTTCGGTATACAGGACGATCCGGCAGACAAGTCGATGCTGCTCATGTGCGACTACGACGTGTTCTACGAGTTCCTGCCCATGGACGAGCTTGAAAGCGACCACCCGTCGATAGTCCCTCTGTGGGGCGTGGAGACGGGGCGCAACTATGCCATGCTCATAACCACATCGTGCGGACTGTGGCGTTACATGATAGGAGACACCGTCCGGTTCACCTCACGCAATCCCTACAAGTTTGTCATCACAGGCAGAACGAAATACTTCATCAACGCCTTCGGAGAGGAACTCATACAGGACAACGCCGAGAAAGGGCTGGCATACGCCTGCGAGATGACCGGAGCGGAGGTGAGCGAATACACCGCCGCACCGCTCTTCATGGACCAGAAGGCAAAGTGCAGGCACCAATGGGTGATAGAGTTCGCAAAAGAACCGGACAGCCTCGAACGCTTCGCCGCGCTGCTGGACAAGCGTCTTCAGGAGGTGAACAGCGACTATGAGGCAAAACGTTATCACGACATCACGATGCAGCACCTTGAAGTGATAAAGGCGCGGCCGGGACTTTTCAACGACTGGATGAAGTCGCGCAACAAGCTCGGAGGACAGAACAAGGTGCCACGGCTGTCCAACAGCCGCGACAACATAAACAGTCTGCTGGAAATGAACGGCGGCTGCGAGGGCGGGAAAGAGTGAGCACACGCCATCCGCACACCGCCCGCATAAAGACAATGAAGAATGGACAAGGCTGAGAAAACGACATATCCACACAACAGTACGGGCTACCGCCGACGTACACACATCATGCGCAAGGCGATGCTGCCGCTGTGCATGGCAGTCATTGCTGCCGTGATGTCGTGCGCAAGGATGGGTCAGCCCGACGGGGGATGGTACGACGAGACCCCGCCGAGCGTCATCGGCGCGTCACCGGACGACGGTGCCACGAACGTGAGACAGCAGAAGATAAGCATCTTCTTCGACGAGTTTGTCAAGATAGACAACGCCACGGAGAAGGTGGTGGTGTCTCCTCCGCAGGCTGAGATGCCTGAGATAAAGAGCGCGGGAAAGAAAATCGAGGTTGAGCTGAAGGACTCCCTGCGCGCCAACACCACCTATACGATAGACTTCAGCGACGCCATTTCAGACAACAACGAGGGCAACCCGCTCGGCAACTACGCCTACACCTTCTCCACGGGCGACCGGATAGACACCCTGCAAGTGTCCGGACACGTGCTCGAGGCAGAGAATCTGGAACCCATAAAAGGCATTCTCGTGGGACTGTACAGCGACATGGCTGACTCGGCTTTCGTGTCGTCGCCGATGATAAGGATAGCGCGCACCGACAGCAGGGGACAGTTCGTCATAAAGGGAGTGGCTCCGGGAAGCTACCGCATATACGCCTTGCAGGACATGGACGGCGACTACAAGTTCAGCCAGAAGAGCGAGAAGATAGCCTTCACCACCGACATCATCACACCGTCCACTACCGGTGCCACACGCCAGGACACCACATGGCTCGACTCACTCCGCATAAAAAGCATCTCTAAAGTGGGATACACGCGGTTCATACCCGACGACATAGTGCTCAAGGCGTTCACCGAGCCGCTCACAGACAGATACCTCATCAAGAGCGAACGGCAGGAGCCCGACCACTTCACGTTCTTCTTCAGCTACGGAAACGACAGCCTGCCGCAGATAAAAGGCATTGGTTTCGACTCCTCCGACGCCTTCATCATAGAGCACTCGGAGAAGCGCGACACCGTGACTTACTGGCTGAAGGACACCACACTGGTCAACCGCGACACGCTCAACGTGCAGCTCAGATACATGGCTACCGACACGCTGGGACACCTGCAACTGCAGACCGACACGCTGCAGATGCTCTCCAAAAAGCCGTACGAGAGGCGGATGAAGGAAAAGAAGAAGTCGTTCGAGGAATGGCAGAAGCAGCAGGAGCGGAGAAAGAAGCGCGGACAGCCATACGACTCCATCATGCCGCCCGAACCGCTCGACTACGACATATCCGTGCCACAGAAGCTGCGGCCTGACGAGAACATACACTTTGAGTTCAAGACACCGCTCGCCCACATCGACATAAGCAAGATACACCTCTACTCCAAGCGCGACACGCTGTGGTACAACGCGCCGTTCGAGCTGCTTCCCGACCGCAAGGACACGCTCGACCACGCCGACACCACATACGCAGGAACGCCCGAGCTGCACCTGCGTAAGTATGTACTCATGGGCGAATGGAAGCCCGACATAGAGTACAGTCTTGAAATCGACTCCGCCGCATTCACCGACATATACGGCAAGAGCACCAAAAAGCTGAAACAGGGATTCAAGGTGAGCGCGCTCAGCGAGTTCGGAACGCTCCTCCTCTCCATCAACGGCACGGACGGACAACCCATCGTCGTGCAGCTGCTCGACACGTCGGACAAACCCGTGAAAGAGGTCAAGACAAGCGGAACGACGGCAGAATTCTTCTACATCAAGCCCGGACGCTACTACCTCAGGATGTTCGTCGACTCAAACAACAACGGCATATGGGACACGGGCGACTACGCCTCGGGACGCCAGGCGGAGGAAGTGTTCTACTATCCCGAACCCGTCGAGTGCCGCGAGAAGTGGGACATAAGCAAGACATGGAGCCCGAGGGCAACGGTGCTGACACGACAGAAGCCGTCGCAGATAACCAAACAGAAGGCTGAGCAGACCAGGCAGGTGAAGCAGCGCAACGCCGAACGGGCACGCAAACTGGGAATAGAATATCTTCCGGAGATGCAGAAACAGATGCAGAAGAGACTGAAACGGCAGAAAAAATAGGACATACAGTCCTACAACCATCATAAGCATAAGACTATGGACATAAGAAAACACTCCTTCGCAATAATGTTGCTGACGCTCATCACCACGGTGGCGGCGGCACAGTGCACATACAAGAACACGGCGTTCAAGTCGGGAGAGTTCCTCTCCTACAACCTTTACTACAACTGGAAATTCATCTGGGTGAAGGCAGGAAACGCAAGCATGTCTACCGTGGAAAGCCACTACAACGGGAGAAAGGCATACAGGGCGTCACTCACAACGCGAGGAAACAATCGCGTGGACGACCTCTTCGTGCTGCGCGACACGCTGTTGTGTTACAGCAGCCTTGCCATGGAACCGCTCTACTACCGCAAAGGCGCGCGCGAGGGTTCGCGATACACCGTCGACGAAGTGTTCTACTCATACTCCGACGGACAGCAGAAGATGAAGATGCACCGCCAGAAACACGACGGCAAACACACATGGAAGGACATATCACCCGATGAGTGCAGCTACGACATGATGAACATTTTCCTGCGCGCGCGCTCCTTCAATCCGGAGGGATGGAAGACGGGCAACGTGATAAGCTTCCCCATCGCGGACGGGAGGAAGACCACTCCCGCACGGCTGGTATACCGGGGAAAGACCGTCATAAAGGCGGACAACGGACGGAAATACCGCTGTCTGCAACTATCATACCTCGAACTTGAGAAAGGCAAATACAAGGAGATAGTGCGCTTCTATGTGAGCGACGACGCCAACCACATACCCGTAAGGCTCGACATGTTCCTGAAGTTCGGCTCGGCAAAGGCGTTCCTCGTGGGCTACAAGGGACTGCGCAACCCCGTGTCGTCGCTGGTGCAGTGACACGGTTTATGCAATGTCCGCACACGGAAGACATGACACATTTGCAGTGAAATCATCCATCGACATCTCAATAATACCCGCGTATTCGCACGTCGGCACACATCCGGCTGCAAATACGCGGGTATTCTGCATTTTATATAACACTCTGGCATACAACCGATTACTGTTTTTCATATCATAAAAAACATCATTCCGCACCGCGAAAGAGGCTCTTCCATGCCGCGAAACGGGCTTTTCAGCAATGCAGAACAGGCTTTTCAGCACCTCCGGAGAGTACATTCCGCAGTGAGTGACAGTGATTCCGGCAACGTCATGGAGCGGATATTTCGGAATAAGAACATTTACACGGACATACCGTAGACACATGGCGGCATCCTGAAAGCCTTTTCAGCATCGCGCGGCAAGCGCAGGCATGCGTCACGCTCTCTATTTTGAGAAGTTCCGTTGTCAAAATTTTTTACCGCCGCCACGCGCTTTCCCGTTCCTATATTCTGGCTTAACCGCAATCCGTAAATGTTGTCGGACTCACCGCATTAAGCCATTGTAAAAAACGCATCGGTACATTTCCGTAACCGGAAGAATAAAAAACAGAGGCGGCATCACAGTCCTCCGGTCGCCCGTACACACATGCCGTGAGTGCTTTTTCGCGCTGTGTGAAATTTTATAAAAAATTGGTTTATCATTTGTCTATAAGTCGGGCTTTCACTAACTTTGTAGAAGTCAGGCAGCGGCTCGGCAGTATCTGTTTTGATAAAACTGCGTTTTCCCAAACTGATGCTGCACTCGCCTTGCACTGACTTTGTAGAACTCAGGCGGCGGCTCGGCAATATCTGTTTTGATAAAACTGCGTTTTCCCAAACTGATGCTGCACTCGCCTTGCACTGACTTTGTAGAACTCAGGCGGCGGCTCGGCAATATCTGTTATGGTAAAACTCAGTTTTCCCAAACTGATGTCGCCCCAGTCTGGTTCCGTCATCATAAAAAGAATCTTAAAACAAACATGTCATGAATATGAGAAACATTATCATCGCAACAGCAGCAATGCTTTGCTCACTCACCGCAACAGCGCAGGACAGGGCTGACCGACAGCATCTCTCCGACCCCAACTCCTTCTCCATGATTCTGTTGGGCGACCCCCAGGGCTACGTGAAATACGACATCAACCAGCCCATTTTCGAACTTACCACGGCATGGTGTGCCGACAACATCGACAACCTTAACATCAAGGCGGTGCTGTGCACGGGCGACCTCGTGGAGCAGAACGAGAACATCGTGCGCAACAGAGCGATGCTCAACCAGACCAGCAAACAGATGTGGGAGTGGGCGTCTCACTGCATGAAGCGTCTCGACAACAAGGTGCCGTACATCATTTCCACCGGAAACCATGAGTACGGATATGTCAGGGGCGACGAGGGATTCACCCATTTCCCCGAGTACTTCCCCTTCGAGCGCAACAGCAAGTGGGCAGACTGCGTGGTGAGCGCGTTCCCCAACCGCGAGGGAAAGGTGTCGCTCGAGAACGCGGCATACGAGTTCGAGGACAAGGCTTGGGGCAAGATGCTCGTCATAGCCGTGGAATGGGCTCCGCGCGACGAGGTGCTCAACTGGGCGAAAGACCTCGCCGACAACAAGTATAAGGACCATAAGATAATGCTCCTGCTGCATTCCTTCCTGTGGGAACGCACCGCAGAGCGCACCGAGAACGAGGACTACAGGATAAATCCGCGCAACTACGGACAGGACGTATGGGACAAGCTGGTGTTCCCTTGCAAGAATATCGAACTGGTGATGTGCGGACATACGGGCAAGCCGGGTGACTTTGAGGACAACGTGGCATACCGTAAGGACAAGAACTCGGCAGGCAAATACGTACACCAGATGATGTTCAACGTGCAGACACTCGGTGGTGGCTGGGAAGGCAACGGAGGCGACGGATGGCTCCGCATACTGGAGTTCATGCCCGACGGAAAGACCATCAGGGTGAGCACATACTCTCCGCTGTTCGGCATATCGCCCGCTACGAAGCATCTGGCTCACCGCACAGGCGAGTGCGACCGGTTCGACATGGTGTGGGAGTAAGGCTTCCGCACTACGCATGACAGACCGCGCCGTGACAGCCTGACGACAATACAATCTGTGCAGACTTATGAGAAGAAGCGTAATAATTGCCTTTATAATAATGTGCGGAGCATGGCATGCCGCAGCACAGGACGCCGACCGGAGGGCAGGAGAACTGATTAACGGGTCGGACTATTTCGCACTTGAGCGGATGATGCGCTCGTCCGAGGCGCGGCGGCTGTCGCCTTTCATGCACCGGCTGGCGTCGGCTCTCACCGCGCACTACTTCAACCGGCCCGCCGAGGCATGCCTCCACATCGGCTCTCTGCTGCGGGAGAATCAGGCTGAACTGGGCACGGAGAGCTATATGAGCATGGCTTTCCTCATGGGCAGAAACCTTGCCGGAGCAGGCAGATATGCCGAGGCGGCGGAGTTTCTCGACAGTATGGCGGTGCGGATGAGAGCGTCCGGCGCACAGGGTCAGGCTTCCGGCACCCATTTGCTTGGCGCTATGGCGGAGGAGGCAGGCATCTTCCGCGCATACGCGGCGGAGGCTCCGCTGTACCGTCAGCTGCATGAGCCGGGCACATACAGCGCGTCGTTCTACATCGACGGGCGTCTGCACGGCTACCGCAAGGGAGGATTCCTTACGGTGAACGGCAGCGTCAACGGCAGACCGACAGCCATAGCGATAGACACCGGAGCCGGAGTGAACATCGTTCCGCCCGAAGAAGCCGACAGACTTGGGCTGCGTTACATCGGCGCGGACATAAGAATGATGGGACTGGGCGTACAGACCGGACGCATAGCCATAGCCGACACACTGCGCATAGGGCGTGGCATGGCGTGGGCAAACGTGCCATTTGTCGTGGTGGACATAAAGACAGGCAACAGCGAGGCGGACAAGGTGCTGGAGCGCGGATGGCATCTCACCGTAGGCGTACCGATGCTCAACGCAATGAAGGAACTGCAGATAGACTGCTCCGCTCACCTCATCACCGTGCCCGAAAAGCCCACTCCGCTGCCGGATGAAGGTCCGAACATGATGATGAAAGACTCGCGCAACATGACTTTAAGGATAGAGGACAAGGACGGAAAGCCGCTTCTCATGCACTTCGACACGGGCGACTACCACACGTCGATGAACACACGGTGGTACAGGGCGCACGAGACGGAGGTGAGAGACACGGGCATCGCCGACTCCATGCGCATGGCTGGAGTGGGCGGAGTGGAGATGCAGCACAGCTACACACTGCCCTCACTGCGCCTGAGGATAGGCGGCGCGGAAGCCGACATCGACTCTGTCTCCGTCGAGACAGGCATCGACCTCCACACCGGAAAAAAGCTCTCAGGCACCGGCACGGCTGTCGGCGGCGACGAGAACGCCGAGGACGGCTGCGTAGGTCTGAACATAATAGAGCACTACGGAAAGATTACAATAAACATGCGCGACATGTTCCTGCGCTGCGAAGAGCCGGGCAAAGGATACAGAAGGGAATGGCTGTTCGACTGACACCGCACAGCCGCCCTTCCGTCACACTGCTCCGAGCAGACCGCAAAGCTCTTTCATGCCCTCGCTCGCGCCCTTTTCTATGTGGGTGACGTCACGCCGCGACGGTGCCGTCACAGGCTCGGGGTCTATTATATACACCGGTACCGACGGACGGACATTCTGCACCAGACCCGCTGCGGGATACACATTGAGCGATGTGCCCACTATTACGAACACGTCGGCTTGTGACGCCTGTTCGGCGGCTGCCGATATCATGGGCACCGCCTCACCGAAGAACACGATGAAAGGACGCAGCAGCGAGCCGTCACCGGCGCGCGTTCCGGGCTTCACCTCACAGTTGTCCGGACCCAGCTCCACCTGCCAGCGCGGGTCGTCGGGGTCGCGGCTGGAGCACACCTTCGTCAGTTCGCCGTGCAGATGTATCACCTTCGACGATCCCGCACGCTCATGGAGGTTGTCCACGTTCTGCGTTATCACCGTCACGTCATACATCCTCTCCAGACTCTGTATGAGCCTGTGTCCCTCGTTGGGCTGCGCTCCGTAAAGCTTCTTCCGCAACATGTTGTAGAACCCTGTCACAAGTTCCGGGTCGGCGTTCCATCCCTCGTGCGAAGCCACCTGCTCCACGGGATAGTTCTCCCACAGCCCGTCACTGCCCCGGAATGTCTTGAAACCGCTTTCCACAGACATTCCCGCTCCTGTAAGAAACACCAGTTTTTTCATATTGAAATTCTTTTTTAGTAAACCTCAGCCGCCGCGCCCGCACTTCAGTCAGCACACGCCGGAGGCACCGCACGCGCCGTTCCGCCAAACGCCATGATAATCAAAAGACAAGCGCAAAAAGCTAATTAACCACAAAATTAGTATTTTTCACATAATAATGACAATGCTGTCAGATAAAATATGTAACTTTGCGCACTTGATAGACAAACAATATTATAATATCACAACAACATTCTGACATTTTATGGATAAAGTAAGTTACGCCCTGGGACTCGGCATCGGCCGCCAACTATCGCAGATGGGCGCGGACAATCTGGACATCGACGATTTCGCAAAAGCAATAAAGGACATTCTCGCAGGCAAGAAGCCGGAAATAGACGATGCCGAAGCGCAGACGCTCGTAAAGGATTTCTTCGAGAAGCAAGAGGCTAAGCAGCGCGCCGCGGCAGCCGAGAAGTTCAAGGAGACAAAGGAAAAAGGCGAGGCATATCTTGCCGAGAACGCCAAGAAGGAAGGCGTGGTGACACTGCCCAGCGGACTGCAATATCAGGTGATAAAGGAAGGCAACGGCCGCAGACCGAAAGCCACCGACAAGGTGAAGTGCCACTATGAGGGCATGCTCGTGGACGGAACGCTCTTCGACAGCTCCATACAGCGCGGCGAACCTGCCACATTCCCGCTCAACGGAGTGATAAAGGGATGGACCGAAGGACTGCAGCTCATGCAGGAAGGTGCGAAATACAGGTTCTTCATCCCTTACCATCTGGGCTACGGTGAGAACGGTGCGGGAGCGTCAATACCTCCGTTCGCGGCTCTCGTGTTCGACGTGGAGCTCATCGAGGTGGTCTGAGCAAAAAACAGGAACAAGGAAAACAAAATAACGAAACACAAGAAAATGAGAAAAATTACAATCGTAGCCGCAATGGCTATCACCGTCGCCGGATTCATGACATCGTGCGGCGACTCAGCTTCAAAACCCAATCTCAAGAGCGACGTAGACACGATGAGCTACGCCATGGGTATCGCCCAGTCGCAGGGACTGAGGGAGTATCTCGCTCAGATGGAGATAGACACCACCTACATGGACGCTTTCATAAAAGGTCTGAAAGACGGTGCCAACGCCGGTGAGGACAAGAAGAAGGCTGCATACTACGCCGGTATAAACATCGGACAGCAGATTTCAAACCGCATGGTGAAAGGCATCAACCACGAGCTTTTCGGCAATGACTCCACCAAGAGCATCTCTATGAAGAACCTGCTCGCAGGATTCATCACCGGCGCTACGGGCAAGAAGGGACTCATGACACCCGAACAGGCACAGCAGCTCGCACAGGTCAAGATGATGGAGATAAGGACAAAGTCTATCGCCGACCGCTTCAGCGAGAACAAGAAGGCAGGCGAGAAGTGGCTCGAAGCCAACAAGAAGAAGCCCGGAGTGAAGACTCTGCCGTCAGGACTCCAGTACAAGGTGATAAAGGAAGGCAACGGTCCGCTTCCCAAGGACACCTCTTTAGTGAAGGTGAACTATGAGGGCAAGCTCATCGACGGTAAGGTGTTCGACAGCTCTTACAAGAGAAAGGCTCCTATCACAATGCGTGCCAACCAGGTGATAAAGGGATGGACAGAGGCTCTCACACGCATGCCCGCAGGCTCGGTATGGGAAGTATACATCCCGCAGGAGCTCGCTTACGGCGACCGTGAGCAGACAGAGATAAAGCCATTCTCTACTCTTATATTCAAGATTGAGCTCTTGGAGGTCGATCCGAAGAAATAAAAATCATATACCTCAGAAATGACTCTAACACAACAGGGCGGTGCTTTTTTCAATCAGAAAAGATACCGCCCTGTTGCAACATAAAAACTCCGAACCTAACGTAAACGTTTCATAAGAAAATGAAAAAGATTTTATTGCTCGCCGTCATAATGATGGCGACGGCTGCCTACGGAACGACTCCGGACAACAAGAAGAAAAAGAAGAAGGACAAGACAGAGGTGAAGGCGGAGCCGCTGAAGCTCGTCACACCTTCCGACTCCATCAGCTATGCGGCAGGCATGGCGTCAACACGCGGACTGCTGAGCTACATACAGCAGGAATACAACGTCGACACAGCCTACATCCAGGACTTCATCCAGGGCTACAAGGACGCCATAGCATCAGCAGGCGACCCGAAGTTCACCGCCCGCAACGCCGGAATGCAGATAGCGCGGCTGGTGGAGCAGCGCATGCTTCCGTCTGCCACAAAGCAGTTTGAAGGCACAAAGTACGCCATAAACAAGGACATCTACAACACGGCATTCATAGCAGGAGTGCTCAGCGACACCACCCTGATGGACGTGAAGTCGGCTGCACAGCTCTTCACAAAGGTAAGCGAGGCTGAGAACTACCGCAAGGAGCAGGCATACAAGAGCGAGAACGAGCAGTGGCTCACAGCCAACGCCGCAAAGGAGGGAGTGAAGACCACGGCAAGCGGACTGCAATATAAGGTGATAAAGGAGGGCACAGGCGAGACTCCTAAAGCCACCGACAGGGTGAAAGTGAGATATGAGGGCAAGCTCATCGACGGCACCGAGTTCGACAGCTCCTACAAGCGCGGTCCGGAACCCACCGCCTTCCGCGCCGACGAGGTGATAAAGGGATGGACCGAAGCTCTCACGATGATGCCTGTGGGCAGCAAGTGGGAACTGTACATACCGCAGAATCTGGGTTACGGAGCACGTCAGGCAGGAAAGATAAAGCCTTACTCCACACTCATCTTCACCGTCGAGCTGGTGGGCATAGACAAGCCCGAGCCTGCTCAGGAGAGTCTGAAGAACACGGGCGACAGCTCAAAGAAAGACGCCCGGACAGTCAGGAAGACAAGAGCGGAAAGAAGAAAAGCGGCTGCCGGAAAGAAATGACGGTATGTCAGCTGAAACAATACTGACAGCCTACGGCACGCAAACACCAAGCCGGGCATCGCACAATGACAGTGCGGTGCCCGGCTTTTTTATCATACAAATACCTTATTATATATGCCGATACCGCCATAGACCGCGCCATAAAAGGCATGTCCGCATGTGCTCCGTCCGCACCGCTCCACCGCCGCACGCATGCTTCAACGGGAACGTACACATCGTCCGGTCGATTCTTAATGTCAAATAAATTTACCGGAAAAAGGCATGCCGTCAACCGGCATTCTACAGAGCGCACAACGGGACACACACCGCCTGAAACCGGAACGGCATATGTCGTACATCTGAAAAACACCATCCTACAGCGCATAAATCACATTCCGTACGCGCTCCACGACCGAAACATCGCACGGAAAAGCATGTTCCGCCACGCCATAAAGCCAATATCACACCGCAGGAAAGGCTTTTTGGCAGTGCGGAAGAGCCCGTTCCGCATCACCGAAAGGCGTCTTCTGCGGAGCGATATGTATAATACGCTGACACTCAAAAGTTTATCTAATCTCTCCAAAATCAGCGTATACGGCGGCAAAAGCCTTTCCGTCTGCAAATGGCGCGGTCTCATGAAGGCTGGTGTAATGATTTTTTACCACATCTGAAAAGCCGTCTCCCCACACCGCGCGGCAGGCAAAAGGCGTGCCGTCCCCACTCCATCACGACAGCCATGCGTCCCCGTCACGGCGGTTTCCGTTCTCCGCAACGCTCCGTCACCGACCCTTCCCCCGTCACGGCAAGATGTCACAATGTAAACAATTAGCATATTTTTAATACAAATATTGTTGTCCATGTCATGGGAATTGACTACATTTGCTTTCAAAAAGTAAAATTAAAAACAAGTCATAATGGAAAAAATAGACAGACTCGACAAGAAGATTCTCGGGATACTATCAAAGAATGCCCGCATACCTTTTAAGGATGTGGCAGCCGAATGCGGCGTTTCAAGAGCCGCGATACACCAGCGCGTGCAGCATCTTGTGGAAGACGGAGTGATCACCGGAAGCGGTTTCGACGTCAATCCGAAGAGCATCGGCTACACCACATGCACATACGTAGGTCTCAATCTCGAGCGCGGCAGCATGTACAAGAACGTGGTGCAGCGTCTGCTGAGCATACCCGAGATAGTGGAATGCCACTTCACCACAGGTCCGTACACCATGCTCGTGAAGCTCTACGCACGCGACAACGAACAGCTCATGGACCTTCTCAACAACCAGATGCAGGGCATCCCCGGAGTGGTATCTACCGAGACGCTCATCTCGCTCGAACAGAGCATAAAGAGAGAGATACCGGTACACATAGACGACTGAGCCCTACGCAGCCTGCGGCAGGACTCCGGCGACGGGCGTCAGGCATATTCCCCTCCGCAGGCGGCACTCTTTGTTTACCACAGCATCATGCAAAATACCCCTCGCAAGAAATGAAATCATTTGATCTCAACGCGATAACAAAAGACATTTACTCGGCTTATCCGGAGGCGGAACGCAAGCCGCTGATAGGCATAACGGCAAACTACACCGACGGAGACGCCTCGCTGCGCGACCGCTACTACACTCAGATAGCGGATGCCGGAGGCGTGCCCGTGATCATTCCGCCGCTTGCCGACAAAGACATAATCATCAACACGCTCGACAACATCGACGCGCTGCTGCTCACTGGAGGCGCCGACCACAACCCGCTATGGAGCGGACAACAGCCCCAACCGGGTCTGCACAACATCAATCAGGCACGCGACCTGCCCGAGCTTCTCGCCACACGGCTCGCCTGCAACCGCCAGATGCCCATACTGGGGATATGCCGCGGCATGCAGACCATAGCCATCGCACTGGGCGGAGAGGTGTGTCAGGACATACCTCATACGCCTCAGCTGATAAAGCACTCGCAGGAAGCCGACCGCACGGAACCTACACACAGCGTGGACATAGAGCCCGACTCGGCTCTGCACGGCATATTCGGCGCAGACCGGATATTCGTCAACTCCTTCCACCATCAGGCAGTGACGTCGCCCGGAAAGGGCATGCGCATAACGGCGACCGCGCCCGACGGCACGGCAGAGGCGATGGAAAGCACATGCCACAAGCCCGTGATAGGCGTGCAGTGGCATCCGGAATGGATGGGCGCGGACGGTCTGCCGCTCTTCAGATGGCTCGTTGACGAGGCACGACTCTTCAGTGAGGCGAAGCGCACTCACGCATCCACGCTCACCCTCGACACCCATTGCGACACCCCGATGTTCTTCTCCCAAGGCATAAGATTCGAGGAACGCGACCCCAGGATACTCGTGGACCTGCACAAGATGGACGACGGACGGCAGGACGCGGTGACCATGGTGGCATATCTTCCGCAGCCCGCCGAAGGACAGAAGTTCGCTGATGTGGCGCAGTTCGGCACCGAGAGCCCGAAGGACTACGCCGACCTCATCTTCGACAAAATAGAGGACATCGCCGCGCGCAACGCCCTACACCTGTCCATAGCGCGCACTCCAGCCGACCTGTATGAGGCGAAACGGCTCGGACGCAAGTCCATAATGCTCGGCATAGAGAACGGTCTGGCTATAGAGGACAGCCTCGACAACATCGACCACTTCGCACACCGGGGCATGGTATACATGACTCTGTGCCACAACGGAGACAATGCCATCTGCGACAGCGCACGCCGCAGCAAGGGGACACACGGCGGAGTGAGCGCCTTCGGAGCGGAAGTGATAAGGCGGATGAACGACCTCGGCGTGATGGTGGACATGAGTCACGCAGGCGAGAAATCGTTCTACGACGCGCTGTCCATAAGCCGCGCGCCGATAGTATGCTCCCACTCCAACTGCCGCGCGCTGTGCGACGTGCCGCGAAACCTCACCGACGACCAGCTGCGCGCCATAGCACGTAAGGGCGGAGTGATGCACATCACGCTCTACCACGGATTCCTCCGCACAGCAGGAGAGGCGTCCATACTCGACGCCATAGCCCATCTGGAGCATGCCATAAGCATAATGGGGACCGCCCATGTGGGCATAGGCACCGACTTCGACGGCGACGGCGGGGTGAGCGGAATGGCTGACAGCAGCGAGATGATAAACTTCACGCGCATGCTGCTGCGCCGCAGATACTCCCCGGAGGACATCGCCCTGATATGGGGAGGCAACTGGCTGAGGGTGATGGACACGGTGAAGGGCATGGCTGCCACAACAGCATAGAAAGGAGACATGCCGCCATGAGGACGGCAGAATAATGACAGACAACATACAGAAGACAATGAGACAAATCCGCATAACAATGGCTATAACAGCCGCAATGATAATCACCGCGGCGTCGTGCGCATCTTGCAGGAACGCGAAAAAGACTTCAGGCGACACTCCGGCAGACTCCGTGGCACTCGCAGGACCGGAGTTCAACGCCGACTCGGCTTACAGTTTCGTGGCTAAACAGTGCTCGTTCGGTCCGCGGACAATGAACAGCAAGGCGCACGAAGAGTGCGGGGAATGGATAGCAAGCAAGTTCGAGGCATACGGAATGGAGGTGGAACGGCAGCGCGCCGACCTCAAAGGATATGACGGGACAACCTTGCGCAGCTGCAACATCATAGCACGCTACAACCCGGAAGCGAAGAAAAGGATAATCGTCTGCGCACACTGGGACTCGCGCCCGTGGGCGGACAACGACCCCGACACCGCCAACTGGCGCAAGCCTGTCATGGGAGCCAACGACGGAGCGAGCGGCATCGGAGTGATGCTTGAGCTGGCACGGCTACTCAAGAACGACAGTACGCTCAGGCTTGGCGTGGACTTCGTGTGCTTCGACGCGGAGGACTGGGGAACGCCCGAGTGGGCTGACACACCGTCGGACAACGACTCCTGGGCTCTCGGAGCGCAGCACTGGGCTACCCATCTGCCCGAGGGCTACACGGCGGCATACGGCATTCTGCTCGACATGGTGGGCGGACAGGGCGCGCGCTTCCACCAGGAAGGGATATCGAAGAGCTATGCCCAGGACATCGTGAACAAGGTGTGGGGAGCCGCCCACAGCATAGGCTACGCCGAATATTTCCCGATGACCGACGGCACAATGGTGAACGACGACCACGTTCCGCTCAATGAGAAGGCGGGAATACCCACCATAGACATCATACCATACCATCCGGAATGTGCCCAAAGCTCGTTCGGTCCGACATGGCACACAGTGTATGACGACATGGACCACATCGACGCGAACACTCTGAAAGCCGTGGGACAGGTGATGGTTCAGGTGATATACACCGAGAGCGCGGAATGACCGGCACGCGGCGAGGCATACTCCGTGATACGGAAACAAACATAAAAGGCGGACATCATGACGTGTCCGCCTTTTCCTTTTATTATTATTTGATGGGCGCATTATTATTATAAGAACCTACAGCTGCCCTGCCTCAACCATCAGCACCACCCTTTCGGTGAGACGGTCGATGCCCTCCGGCTCATACTTCTTGGTGAGACTCGCCCCGAACAGCATGGCGAACGCCTGATAGAATCCTGCCCTTATGGGTCCGAGAAACGCCTGTATGAGTTGGTAGGACGACGAGTTGCACTCGCGGTAGACAAGTTTTATGAGCAGCTTTCCCTGCTGATAGGACAGCTTCTTCATACGTGGCGTGTACTCCTTGCGTATGCTTTTCTCCACAAGTTTCATATGGGCGTCGCGCGCCTTCTTGTCGGGCAGCGTCTGGAGATACTCGTATGTCTCTATGATGATGCGGTTCACCTCCTTCGCTATGGGCAGCACCTTCTTCACGTTTGCCACGAGCCGGTTGTAGGCGGCGCGCTGCTTCTCGTTCTTGAATACCGGAGCGGGATAGACATACACGCTGTTCATCTCCACATACTGTATGCTGTCGCCGTTGTCGTCGAGCACCTTGCTCACCTTCACCATCGGCTCGAGCACTCCTCCGTCAGCGGTGTCGCCTCCGTCGTTCTGCGCGGCGCATCCCGCCGACCACATCAGACAGAGTGTCAGAACAATAATAAACCTGTCCATATAACAAGCGCAAAAATACATATAAAAAATCATTCCGACCGGCAGAACGCATTATTTTTATCTCTTTTTTGCACGCCCACGCACACAGACGGCACCTCGGCGCACAGGCGGCGGACGCGGTAAGGGGCTGTATGCCCGTGCCTGCGGTTGGCTGACTGCGCACGGTCAGAGCACGTCGAGATACTTCTCGAGAGGTATGCCCCGGTTCTTGTCCTCGTTGTCCTTGTTGAGGTCGATGAGCGTGTATACGGCGTCCATCGCCCTGCGGGTGCTCGGCTTGAGCATCTCTCCGTCGAGCAGACGCCCTATGAGCACCGCCGAGAAGATGTCGCCCGTACCGGGGAAATGTACCGGAATCTCGGTGTAGGGCAGACAGAAATACTCCCCGTCCACATGATTGTAGCCCACCACCGACGGCTGACCGTCCACAGGGATGCTCGTGATGAGCGCCGACTTGGTGCCCAGAGCCAGGAGTGCGTCGGTGAGACGGCGCGCCCCGTCGCGGCTCACACCCCGGGCGTCGTACTCCATACCCGTGAGATAGCATGCCTCGGTGTGGTTGGGAAACACCAGATGGGCTACGCTCACCATCTCGCGCATGCTCTTTATCGCCTCACCGGTGACTCCGTTGTAGAGCTTTCCCTCATCACCCATTATCGGGTCGACGAATATCACCGTGCCCGAGGCAGCCTGCTCGCGGCAGTAGTCGGATATCATGCGCGCCTGACTCTCCGATGCCATGAAGCCCGTCGCTATGGCGTCGAAGGTGAAACCCAGCTCGCGCCACACGGGAAAGACACCTTTTATATAGTCGGTTGTCTCAAGAATGTTGAACTTGCCGTAGTCGAGCGTGTTGGACACAAGTGCCGTCGGCAGGTTGTAAGTGGGATGACCCATGTACGAGAGTATCGGCAGCATCGCGGCGGTAGCCACCTTGCCATATCCGGCAATGTCGTTTATAAGCAGTATCTGTTTCTTTTTCATCTTATTCGAGTTTCGCCTGCAAACTTACACAAAATAGTCGGAATAAGCGAATTTTTTCATTATTCGCTCGCACGGAAGCACATGTCGCGGACGTCTCACGGCTGCGACACACTCCCGGAGGGGCATCCAGCCGCCTCGGAACACACCCGACGGAAACGCATAATTATACATAATAACAGTAAAAAATATTGACAACAGAAAACAACAAAACAGAAACGGCAGGGCGCGACGGACGCCTCCGCGATATACGGAAAGCGACCCTGCATCCTACTTTCTTCCCCTTCATACTGCCGGACAGTCTCCGCCATAGCGCGAAAAAGGCTCTTCCGCACCGCAGAAAGCACCGTTCCGCACCGCAGAAAAAGCTCTTCCGACACACGGAAAAGCCCGTTTCGCATGGCGGAAAAGCCTCTTTTGCGACGCTGGAAAAGGGTTTTTATTATGTCGGACAATATATCTTATTGTGTGTCAGCAGAATATGTAAAACGCCCAAAAGCCGCGTATTTGCAGCCGAAAGCATGTCTGCGCGCAAAAACGGCGGTATTTTCGCGTTGCGATGTATATTTATACATGCGCCCATGTATATTTATGCATGCTTCCATGTACATTTATTCATGCTTTCATGTATATTTATTCATACATCAATACATATTTGCGCATATTCGTGCTGCGGACGGCACGGCATGCTGCGGTTTTTCTTCCGCCTCGCGACAACATGAAAGGAGACGCTCCACTGGCTCCCCACTGTGACGCGACAAAGGAATGGCGGAGGCACGGATATGCACATTTCTGCATATTTAACGGTTATTTCTGTATATTTATACAGTTTTAGTGCCTTTTTGAATGTATTTTTGTAAATTTATGCAGAAAATCATGTCGCAAGGCGTGTTTTATGCTTTAAAATAACTAACTTTGCCATCCGAACAAACAATAGACATTTAAGGAGATGGCATACACACGCATAACGGCTGCCGAAGGCGCAGCGATGATAAAGGACGGCGACAACATCGGATTCAGCGGATTCACCCCCAGCGGTGTCCCCAAAGCCGTGACGAGGGCACTGTCGAAACGCGCGCGCGAAGAGCACGAGGCAGGCAAACCGTTCGCCGTGGGCGTCATCACGGGCGCATCGTCGTGCCAGAGCCTTGAGGGAGACCTCGCGGCGGCTCATGCCATAAAGTTCCGCGCGCCCTTCTCCACCAACGCCGACTTCCGCAACCACGCCAACCTGGGCGAGATAGACTATGAGGACATGCACCTCGGACACATGGCTGAGCGTCTGCGCAGGGGTTTTTATGGTGACATTGACTGGGCTGTGATAGAGGTGTCTGCCATAGAGGAGTATGGCGGAAAGTGCCGCGTGTATCTCACCTCGGCAGACGGCATAGTGCCGACAATAGCGCGTCTGGCGAAGAGAGTGATTCTGGAGCTGAACACTTTTCACAATGCCGACGCACGCTATCTGCACGACGAGTATGAGTGTCTGGAGTATCCTTACCGCCAGCCCATACCTCTGACAGGCGTGGGACAACGCATAGGCACGGAGTATCTGGAGATAGAGCCGGGCAAGATAGCCGGAGTGGTGGAGTGCTGCATACCAGAGGAGGCGCGCACCTTCAAGCCCTCGACTCCCGACACCGACATGATAGGCCGTCACGTGGTGGACTTCTTCCTGAGCGACATGCGCGCCGGACGCATCCCCAAGTGCATGTTCCCCATACAGAGCGGTGTGGGCGTGACGGGCAACGCGGTGATGGAGGCTATCGGACAGTGCGACGACATGCCCGTGGTGGAGGTGTTCAGCGAGGTGGTGCAGGACGCCATAGTGGACCTTATGCTCAAAGGACGCATCTCGCAGGCGTCGGTGGCGGCGATGACAGTGTCTAACGAGTGCCTTAAGAAGGTGTATTCCAACATGGACTTCTTCCGCAGCCGTCTCACGCTGCGCCCGAGCGAGCTGTCCAACTCGGCGGAACTCATACACCGGTTCGGTGTGATAGCGATGAACACCGCGCTGGAGTGCGACATCTACGGCAACGAGAACTCGAGCCACGTGTGCGGCTCACGGCTGATGAACGGCATCGGAGGGTCGTGCGACTACGAGCGCAACGGCTCGATAAGCATATTCTACACGCCGTCGACAGCCAAGGGCGGGAAAATCAGCGCGATAGTCCCCATGTGCAGCCACATCGACTCCACCGAGCACGACGTGGACGTGATAATAACCGAACAGGGCATAGCCGACCTCAGAGGAAAGGGTCCGGCACGGAGAGCGGAGGAGATAATAAACAACTGCGCGCACCCCGACTACCGCCCGTTGCTGCGCGAATACCAGCGCATAGCCACAAAGGGACACTGCCCCGGTTCGCTGCGCGCCGCCTTCGCATTCCACGACACGCTCACAAGAAAGGGTGACATGAGGCTCACCGACTTCGCCGAGTATCTGTGACATGACACGTTCCATAAGCACATCATCCCCCCAATCAACATCGCATCCCTAAAAGTAGAGACGCAAAATCTTGCGTCTCCCGTCCTCCCCATACCAACATACGCACGCGAAAATACGCAGGCAAACAAACGCATCCTTGCGTCTCCAGTCCACCCTACACCAACATACGCACGCGAAAATATGCTGACAACAAGCGCAAACCTCCTTGTGAGACGCAAAATTTTGCGTCTCTACTTTGACTTGCAGCACATACCATCCCGTCCACCCCACACCAACACGCACGCGACTATACACTGGCAACAAGCGCAAATCTCCTTGTGAGACGCAAAATTTTGCGTCTCTACTTTAGCTTGCAGCACATATCATCATGCCGTATTCAATTTGTCAATGGAAAACAACGTGATTATCGCATACATGAACAACATTATCATATATACGGAAACAATCTCAAAAAACATCAAAAAAGCCGTTCAAAATCCACCGAAAACACTCTCAAACGACATCCCTGACACCCATATACGATGTCACCGACCCGTCATGAAATGAACAAAAAAGCATATGAATCAGTCAAAAGGCGGTTTTTAAATTGGCGATAAAGATAATAATAAATCTCCGAAATAGAACAAATAAAAACCAAAATCAATCTTTATTAATCACAATTAACTTATTTTCAATAATAAAGTACCATTATTTTTAATTACGAAAGAAATATTATCATATATTTGCAAACTGTATTGAATACTTAAGCCTCAAAAGCCTGACAATTCATTTACACCCATAAACCATACGAACTACCGTCAACAAACACAATAACAACCCATATAAAACACAAAAAAACATACAAAACAAAACACACAAAAATCAATCTTAACAATAACGTGAGCGCAACTCACAAAAATCAATCTAAAAATTCTAACCAACATGAAACAAAATTTCATTATTTCAGCATTCCTATGCTGCATGATGTTCATCGGTTGCAAGGATGACGACGTCGCCTCAGGCTCGTTCGATCCGTCACAACCGGTCGAATTCAAAGACTTCAGTCCGAAAGAGGGACAAGTGCGAACGCGCCTCTACATCTACGGAAAGAACTTCGGCACAGACGAGACGAAGATTCACGTGAATGTGGGCGGAAAGGAAGCGAAGGTCATCGGCTCTACCGGTGAGATTATCTATTGTATGGTAGGAAAGCGTTCTTACGACGGCACAGTAACCGTGACAATAGACGACAAGGACGGCAAACCCGCTGCGACAAAGACTTTTGACGAAAAATTCAACTATATACCTAAGACCACTGTTGGAACATTGTTAAGAAAGGTGGACGAGTCAGGCAACTCGTCATACTCGTACGGCTCGTTCGACGGAGAGGCATCCGCGCCTGCAAACGACTGGCTGGTGTTCGACCCGAAATATGCGGAGATAGGCGGTGACAGAATCCTCTTCGCAGCCAACTGGCATGACGGACTGCGCGTGCTCAACCTTACACAACGCACCCACACACGCCTTTTCCCGCGCAGACAATACTCTGCCATGTTCTCGTTCACATTCACTGCCGACGGCGACACGCTCATATTCCCCGACGACAACGGACAGGCTTCAAACGAGACAAGACCGAACATGTATTACTGCCTGCGCTCGGAAGGATTCAAGAAAATGCGTCCCTATAACTACGGACCGTGTGCCTACGGCGTTGTATGCATGCCTAACGGCACAAAGTTCTACTCCTCATGGACCAACGCATGCGTTTACCGCATGGAGAACCCTACCGGAGAGATACCCAATACCGACGTGAACCGCACGCGGTGCTTCTCTCTTACAGCACTCACACAGACCGACGGACAGCACATGCGCCTCATCCTTCACCCGTCGGCAAAGTATATGTATATAATAATGGAAGGCGCGCCCGTTGTGTTAAGATCTAACTATAATGAGAAGACAAACATGTTCGAGACTCCTATAATCATAGCAGGAAAGTTCGGAGCATGGGGATGTGTGGAAGGAACAGGTACTTCGGCGCGTTTCGACCAGCCTTGGTCGGGAACTTTCGTAAAGAACTATGACTACGTGAAAAACCCGCGTCCGGACGGTGAACTGTACGACTTCTACTTCAGTGCGTATGAGAACCACTGCATATGGAAACTCACCCCGGACGGTGTCGCCACAATTGTTGCCGGACGAAGCAACGAGAACGCCGACGGAAAAGTGACCGGATATATAGACGGAGACCCGCTGAAGGAGGCACGGTTCTATCATCCTACAGGAGTCACCTACGACGAGACCAACGAGACATGGTATATCGGCGACAACGGCAACAGGGGCATACGCTATATCACGAGAGAGTAAACCGTAATAATCCAATACAAATTTTACTATGAGGAATCTTATATTTATGCTTATGCTTGCTATATGCATACCGCTGCAGATGCAGGCACAGGACGATCAGAAGACAATAGAAGTGACGGGTACGGTGACCGATGAGACCGGTGAGCCGCTCATCGGTGTGAGCGTGACGCCCAAGGAGAACCCGTCACTCGGAGTGATAACAAACATCGACGGTGTTTATAAGATAAAGATAAAGGCATACACCCGACTGGTGTTCAGCTACATCGGAATGGAGTCACAGGAAGTTCTCATCAAGGAACAGACCACGCAAGACGTCAGGCTTAAGGAAAAGAAGGACAACGTGATAGACGAGGTTGTCGTCACAGGTACGGGTGTGCAGAAGAAGCTCACCGTGTCGGGAGCCGTCACGACGGTAAACCCTGGCGACCTGCGCACACCTACCGCCAGCATCACAAACTCATTCGCGGGAGTCATACCGGGCGTGTTCGCACGGCAGACGACAGGTAATCCGGGCGACAACGTGTCCGAGTTCTGGATCCGCGGTATCTCCACCTTCGGTGCTGGAAGCAGCGCGCTCGTGCTCGTCGACGGTTTTGAGCGTAACATCAACGACATAAACCCTGAGGACATAGAGACCTTCAGTGTGCTGAAAGACGCTTCCACAACTGCCATCTACGGTTCGCGCGGTGCCAACGGCGTCGTTCTCATAACGACAAAACACGGCCGCGACGGAGCGACACGCATAAACGGAAAAGTTGAGTACAGCTACAACACTCGCACGAAGACACCGGAGTTCGTCGACGGAAAGATATACGCACGAATGATGAACGAGGCTCTCGAAAGCCGGAACATGTCTCCCGCCTACAGCGACGACGACCTTTATCTGCTCGACAACCAGCTCGACCCCGAGGTGTTCCCCAACGTCAACTGGATGAAACTGTTGCTCAAGGACGGCGCACCCACTTTCCGCGCCAACGTTGACGTATCGGGCGGCGGTTCCAACGCACGCTATTTCGCATCTATGAGCTATGTTGAGGAAGGCGGTATGTACAACAGCGACTCCGCGCTGAAGGACTATAAGACCAACGCCAACTACCACCGTTGGAACTACCGCATGAACTTCGACATGAACATAACCAAGACCACTCTTATTAAAATAGGTATATCTGGAGCACTGGAAAAGCAGAACCAGCCGGGTGCGGACTACAAACACATATGGGAATCGCTTCTGCTGTATAACCCGATTGCCACTCCTGTGAGATACAAAGACGGCAAATGGGGCTCGCAAGGCAAAGACGGACACAACAACCCGTGGGTTCTCGTCACACAGTATGGTTACAACCAGATTTGGAAAAACACCATAAACACTACTGCGGAGCTTACTCAGGACTTCAATTTCATCACTCCCGGACTCAAGGCTTTGGTACGCTACGGATATGATGTCTACACCGACAACGGCAATGAACATTGGAAAGCACCTGAAGGATGGCAGGCAGAGCGTCTGCGCGACAGCGATGGCAACCTCGTGTTCAAAAAGATGGTGGACGAGCAACTCATGATATCACAACCTTATTCCAAAGGAAAGAAGAGGGAGTTCTTAGAGGCTGAACTGCACTACGCGCGTAATTTCGGCATGCATCAGGTAGGTGCCATCCTCAAATATTCGCAGGACGGGACTACCGACAACTCTGAGAACAACTGGGTACATCAGTCAGACGATGACCCAATAAAGAGCCTTAACATCGCCTTCCAGCGCACCATCCAGGGCATAGACCGCCGCCATCAGGGTCTTGCAGGACGCTTCACCTACGGTTATGCCAACCGTTACTTCGTCGACTTCAATTTCGGCTACAACGGCTCGGAGAACTTCGCAAAAGGCAAACGCTTCGGTTTCTTCCCTGCTTATTCGGCTGCATGGAACATCGGTGAGGAGCCTTGGATAAAGAAAGTGGCTCCGTGGGTGGACATGTTCAAGGTGCGTTATTCATACGGTAAGGTGGGCAACGACTATCTCGAGACACGTTTCCCGTTCCAGGGACGCTTCTACACCAACGAAAAAGACCGCTATGTATATGGTGACTTCGACACGAGCAACTTCACATACAACGGTATATCATATCTCATTCTTGCGAACAAAGGCATCACTTGGGAAGTTGCGACGAAGCACGACCTGGGACTTGACTTCTATCTTTTCGGCAACAAGCTCAGCGGAACGGTCGATTACTTCCGCGAGACCCGTGACGGTATCTTCATGTGGCGCAAATATATACCTGAGATAATAGGTGTAAGCAACTCACAACAGCCGGCAGCCAATGTGGGCAGCGTGCGCTCGCAAGGAGTCGACGGCAACATTGCCTACAGCGACAAGATAGGAAACGTGAACTTCACCATACGTGGAAACTTCACCTACAGTAAGAGTAAGATACTCGAATATGACGAGCAATACAGCCACTACGGCTACAAACGCTCGGCTGGATACCGTGTAGACCAGACACGCGGACTTGTGGCTCTCGGACTCTTCAAGGACTATGAGGACATCCGCAACAGCCCAGACCAGTCCGCATTGGTTACAGCCGTGGAGATAGCTCCCGGTGACATCAAATATAAAGATGTGAACGGTGACGGAAAGATAGACGACAACGACATCGTGCCTATCGGCTCTACAACAAAGCCGAACTTCATCTACGGTTTCGGAGCATCGGCATCATGGAAAGGTTTTGATGTCAATGTACTGTTCCAGGGTGTCGGAAAGACATCGTTCTTCATCGGCGGTTATACTGTCTATCCGTTCTCAAACCACTCTTGGGGAAACATCCTTACAGACGTTGTCGGCAACTACTGGCAACTCGGAAAGAACGAGGACGTGAACGCGAAATACCCGCGCCTCACTTACGGATGGAATAATAACAACTACCGTAACTCCACCTTCTGGCTGCGCGACGGCTCATATCTGCGACTGAAGAACGTCGAGATAGGATACACACTGCCGAAATCGCTTACATCACGCATCAACATACAAAATGTACGCGTGTATCTGATGGGTACCAACCTGCTGACTTTCTCCGACTTCAAGCTTTGGGATCCGGAGCTCGGAAGCAGCAACGGACAGAAGTATCCATTGTCAAGAACATTCACGCTTGGTATGACCATCAGTCTGTAATTGTAATACTATATCAACAATCTAAAGACAACAGATATGAAAAAATATAAATATATGATAGCCGGAGTTGCCGCAGTGTGCGCAGCGTCAGCCCTGACGTCCTGCTCCGACTATCTTGATACAGAGAAATATTTCAAGGACCAGCAGTCGCTTGAACATATATTCAACAACAAGACAAATACGTTGGAGTGGCTGTCACTGAGCTACAGCCGCCTGCAGGGAGACAACATCGAGATAGGGCACAGCGACAACAATCCTACGAACTTCTGCGATGACATCACCTTCAACGAAGGATACAACGGTGCGCGTTACCGCTATTTCAAACTCGGTGAGTATGGCGACGGATACAGTTACAGCGACTTTTACAAGAAGTCATGGCCATGGTCATACCAGGGAATACGTCAGGCGTCCATTTTCATAGAGAGAGCGCACGCCAACGAGGGGCTCACCCAAGCAGAGATAGACGTGCTTAAAGGAGAGGCACACTTCCTGCGCGGCTACTTCTATTGGCTGCTCATACGCAAGTACGGTCCTGTGCCAATCATGCCGGATAAGGGAGCTGACTTCAGCGAGAGCTACGACAAACTGTCTTACCCGCGCAGCACGTTCGACGAGTGCGTCGACTACATATGCAAGGAACTGGTTGAGGCTGCAAAAGTGCTGCCCGACCGACGCGACAACCTCAACATAGCACGTCCGACAAAGGGTGCCGCCTTAGCGTTGCGCGCAAAGGTGCTGACCTACGCCGCCAGCCCTCTCTACAACGGAAACACCGAGATGGCAGACTTCACCGACAAGACAGGACGCCACCTCATTTCCCAGGAGTATGACGAAAGGAAGTGGGCTCTCGCCGTTGCGGCAGGCAAAGACTTCCTTGACTACAACGACAAGGCAGGCGTATACAGGATATATACCGTCGGCGTAAGGAAAACCGCGCAGGACAGAGCCTATCCTACGACCGTCACTCCTCCGCAATGCGAGCCATACTCAAGTCAGGACTTCCCGAACGGATGGGCTGACATCGACCCGTACGAGTCTTACCGCTCGGTGTTCAACGGTGAGCTTGCCATCGCCGAGAATCCGGAGATAATATTCACACGCGGGCAGAATTACCGTGGCAATTCTCTCGATGGCAATGGTATAAGCAGTGTGGCAGACGTTGTGAGACACCAGCTGCCCAACACACTCGGAGGATGGAACATCCACGGCATCACACAGAAACAGTGCGACGCCTACGACATGGCAGACGGCACACCGTTCGACCGCGAGCGCGTGATGGCACAATACGGCAAGGGCAACGAGTTCACCACAGCGAACAACAAATACCTGCACCCGTACGACCATCTGCCCGACAACGGCATCTTCATGGGCTATGCCAACCGCGAGCCGCGCTTCTATGCGTCGGTGGCATACAGCGGAACGGTATGGCCCGGACTGAGCACAACAGAAGAGCGTTACCACTACCAGCAGGTGTTCTACTACCGTGGAGAGGCTGACGGACGTGTTAACGGCAACGAGCGTTGGGTGAACACCGGCATAGGAGTGATGAAGTATGTGCATCCTTACGACATCCTCGTGGGCAACTACAGTGAGATAAGACAGAAGGCAGACCCAGCCCTGCGCTACGCGGACATACTGCTGCTCTACGCAGAGGCTGTGAACAACCTCACGTCGAGCTATGACATTCCGTCGTGGGACGGCACTCAGACCTACACCGTGAGCCGTGACATAGAGCAGATGAGGCGCGGAGTGAAGCCTGTGAGGATGCGTGCGGGCGTGCCCGACTACTCTGACGGGGTGTATGCCGACCGAGACAAGTTCTTCAACGCCATCGTACACGAGCGTCAGGTGGAGCTGTTCGCCGAGAACCAGCGGTTCTTCGACCTGCGCAGATGGAAGATTGCCGAGAAGCATGAGGCTGAACAGATATACGGATGCAACACCCTTATGGACAAGAGAAACGCGCTGCAGTTCTACAATCCGGTGAGAGTGCCGAAGCTGCAGACCTCGTTCTCGCGCAGACAGTACTTCTGGCCCATATCATGGGAGGAGCTCCGCCGCAACAAGAACCTGACACAGGCTCCAGGCTGGAGAGACTACGAATAAACGGAATCATATCCTGAACAACGATAAAACATATAAAAGATGAAAAAGATTCAATTATATATCATGGCGGCGATGACCGCAATGTGCGGCATGCTCACTTCATGCAACGAGGACTGGGAGGAGGAGGTTTACGAGCAGCTCGTATCCTTCAAGGCTCCCGTTGGCTCAAACGGAGTGCACGACATATACGTACGCTACAAGGCAGACGGCACGGGACAGTTCAAGCTGCCTGTTATAATAAGCGGCTCGGCGACCAACCACAGGGACTTCAACGTGAAGATAGGCGTCGACAACGACACGCTCGGCATACTCAACAAGGCAAGGTTCGCCTCCGGACGCGAGGACCTCTGGTTCAGACAGCTGCCCGAGAACTTCTACTCGTTCCCCTCTCAAACATGCCACGTGGCGCCCGGACAGAACACCAATCTCTACATCATCGACTTCAATCTCAAGGGTCTTGACACCAACGAGAACTGGGTTCTGCCACTTACTGTCATGCCGGACCCGTCATATAAGCTCAACATACGCAGCGGATGGGACAAGGCTCTGCTCAACCTGAAGCTCTTCAACGACTACTCGGGAACCTACTCCTCCACCAACATGTATGTATACATAGACGGTACGAATTCGGACGGCGCAGTGGAGGACACCCGCGAGTGCCGCGTGGTGGACGACAGGAGCGTGTTCTTCCTTGCCGGAACGACATGGAGCGAGGATGTCAACCGTGGGCTCTATAAGGTAATCACACACTTCGAGGAAGGCGTGAAGGACGAGAAAGGCGTCATCACCGGCAAGCTCACACTGAGCGCGGGCGACCCTGCCAACGCCATAAACCTTGAGACAAGCGGTGACTGTACCTACCGTTACGAGGTGATAAGGCACGCCACAAAGAAGTATCTGGAGAGGCGGATAACCACGATGTACCTTGACTACAAGTACACCGACATCACCTCCGACCCGAAAAACCCGATGCGGTTCCACGTAAAGGGTAACATGACAATGGAACGCCTGTACGACATAAATGCTCCTGAGGAGTATCAGGCTGTCCTTTGGAGATAAGCATCCACACCAATTAAAGGTCAATGTATAACAGTTGAGACGGGGCGCGCCGGCATGGTGCGCCCCGTTTTTTATGATGTATCGGGAAACAATTATGATGGCGTCAGCCTGTAGAGACGCAAGATTTTGCGTCTCCCGTCCAACGAACACAGCAACGACAGCCATAATATCGCCTCAATTAACAGCGCATACTTGCTCGTGAGACGCAAGATTTTGCGTCTCTACTGTGGTTTGCCAACATATGAATCGCGGCATTTTCCATTACTGTCATAATGTAATGCGGATGCGGCATGCGACTTACACAATGATTTTTCGTATGTCGCCATAACTCCCTTTCCTGCAACCGGGGCGTTGGCGCGACGCATACAGCGTGCCGTTTCGTGTGCAGCCGCAACGCGCATAATATCATACGGTTACGGCAAACACACCATAAATGTGCATCAAATTTGCTGTATGAAACAATGCGAAACAGCCTTTTCGGGCGCGGAAAAGCATCTTTTACGTCGCGGAAAAGGCACTGTCACCGCGCAGGAAACACCGTTCCGTGCCGCGAAACACACCGTACGACGACTCCGAAGGGACTTTTCCGCACTCCCCTATGGTATGTTCCACCTGCCGGAACGGTGTATTTTGCGGCATGGGAGCATGACTGACGCATATCCGCCTGTACAGAACACCACGTCGTGACGGTTTTTTATGAATATCATTATGTCTCGAAAGAAAAATATTCCGTGACAATATGTCAATTCAACAAATTAACAGTCAAACCGATAATAATACTTTATCCCTATCCCGCCCCACCTCCACTCATACCGCTTTCCGCTTTTATTGCCCCCAAATCCCGCCTCACCGTGCAGAAGCGGGCTACGGAATGACGACGGAGGGACATAAAAATCAGGCGGCGGGAAAAATTTTATCGCCATGCCGTTCCACACCCGCGCATAAATGATTAATTTTGCGGACGGATGAAAAAACATATACTTATCATGGCGGCATCCGCAATGATGCTGCTCGCGTGCGGCAGACCGCAGCACGCACACCGCAAGCCGCACGGCACGTTCACCGACGAGGTGAGACTGCGCACCACACCTGTCAAGAACCAGGGACGCAGTCAGCTGTGCTGGATATACGGCATGCTCGCCACCATAGAGACCGACCGCATCATGGCAGGCGACTCCGTCAACCTCTCGCCCGACTATCCGGCACGCATGTGGATGGCTCACCTTGCGAGGCGCAGCTTTCTCTCCGGAGGCAGGGAAAGGGTGGACATGCGCGGCATGGCACCCATGACGCTCGCTCTGGCGGCGGAATACGGTATGATGACATACGACCCGTACAACTGCGGAGGCGACGCCAACTACAACGTGCTCGCGCGCCGTCTGACGGCAATGGCGCGACGCTCGCACAGCATGTCAAGATTCGACAGCCGCTGCACGGACATCCTCGACGAGTCGCTGGGCTACATGCCGTCGCGCTTCTGGCTCTATGGTGTGGAGTATTCTCCGCGGCAGCTCGCGCGCAGCCTGTTCCTTCCGGGCGACTACACGGCTCTCACCAGCTTCACCCATCATCCCATGGGCGATACGTTCGCGCTCGAGGTGCCCGACAACAAGACCGCCTGCCGCTTCCTCAACGTGCCCGTCGACACGCTCATGGCGCGCATATGCTCAGCCCTGAAGACAGGACACGCCGTGTGCTGGGAGGGCGACGTGACGGAGCCGGGATTCTCCTTCGCACGCGGAACGGCGGAGCTTCCTTCGCACACGCCCTGCACCCAGGAGCAGAGACAGAAGGAGTTTGAGGCGCGTCTCACCACCGACGACCACTGCATGGCTCTCACCGGCATGGCGCGCGACCGACGGGGACGGCTCTACTTCATAGCCAAGAACTCGTGGGGCACGGACAATCCGTACGGAGGAATGATGTATCTCTCGGAGGAATATGTGCGGATGAAGACAATAGCCGTGGTGATGCGCGGCTCATGAACATTGAAACCATCACACAACACAAGTCATGATAAAAACCCTTATTCTCGACTTCGACGGCACGATAGCCGACACAAGAAGCGTAATTCTCAAGACAATGCACCAGACCATAGCCGAATATGGCATGACGCAACCCGACGACTATACGTGCGCGGCGACGATAGGACTGCCGCTCGACGAGGCTTTCGTGCGCATGCTCGGCATAAACCGCGACGAGGGACTGCGCTGCGCCGGCATCTACAGGCGTCTGTTCGAGGTGAACAACAGCGAGGGAGCCGTGACGATGTTCCCCAACGTGGCTGACACCATAAGGCGGATGCACGCCCAAGGACTCACCATCACCATAGCCAGCAGCCGCGGACACCACTCGCTCAGCGACTTCGTAAGCCGCTTCGGGCTCAGCTCCTGCTTCAGCGCGATAGTGGGAGCGGACGATGTGGACAACGCCAAGCCCGACCCGGAACCGGTGAACAGAATACTCACACAGCTCGGCAGAGATGCAGACACGGCAATGGTGGTGGGCGACACGGCGTTCGACATCACGATGGGACGGCGCGCAGGAGCGCATACATGTGGCGTGACCTACGGCAACGGAACGCTCCGCGAACTGGAGCAAAGCGGCGCGGAATGCGTCATAGACGATTTCTCCGCACTGCCCGACGTCATCTCGCGCACTGCCGACAAACAGGCTTCTGATGCCCAATAGCATGCAAATGTTTGCCGTTTGAGGTAAAATTTGTATCTTTGCATAAGATATAGCTGCACTCGGGAAATTGAAAACAAGCTCTCTTTCCGCTCGTTTGCAATAGCTTTGCATAAGATATAGCTGCACTCGGGAAATTGAAAACAAGCTCTCTTTCCGCTCGTTTGCAATAGCTTTGCATAAGATAAGATGCGGCTCGGCAGTATCAAATTAAGTGAAACTATGTTTCCCTTCATTGCTTCTGCACTCGCCTTTCATTATCTTTGCATAAGATAAGATGCGGCTCGGCAGTATCAAATTAAGTGAAACTATGTTTCCCTTCATTGCTTCTGCACTCGCCTTTCATTATCTTTGCATAAGATAATCGGCACTCGGGAATCAGAAAATAAGCTTTCGTTCCACCCGTCCGCATTATCCCTGATATACTACATAAACAATTGAACAAAGAAAAAGAACAAAACAACATATACCGCAATGGACTACAATTTCAGTGAAATAGAGAAGAAATGGCAACGCTGGTGGGAGGAGAATGACACCTATAAGGTTGTCGAGGACAAGGAGAAGAAGAAGTTCTATGTGCTCAACATGTTCCCATATCCGTCCGGAGCAGGACTACACGTGGGGCATCCGCTCGGATACATAGCGTCTGACATATACGCCCGCTACAAGCGTCTGAGAGGATACAACGTGCTCAACCCCATGGGCTACGACGCCTACGGACTGCCTGCCGAGCAGTATGCCATACAGACAGGACAGCATCCGGCGAAGACCACCGACGACAACATACGACGCTACAAACAGCAGCTGGACAACATAGGATTCTCCTTCGACTGGAGCAGAGAGCTGCGTACGTGCGACCCGGAGTATTATAAGTGGACCCAGTGGGCTTTCCGCAAGATGTTCAACTCGTTCTACTGCAACAAGTGCGGTAAGGCGCAGCCCATCGAAAAGCTCATCGCGCGCTTCAGCGAGAAGGGCACCGAGGGGCTCGACGCGGCTTGCTCGGAGGAGATGAGCTTCACAGCCGGGGAATGGAACGCCATGAGCGAGAAGGAGCGGCAGCAGGTGCTGATGAACTACCGCATAGCCTACATGGGCGAGACGATGGTGAACTGGTGCGCCGGACTGGGCACGGTGCTCGCCAACGACGAGGTGGTGGACGGCGTGTCGGTGCGAGGCGGCTATCCCGTGGTGCAGAAGAAGATGAGGCAGTGGTGCCTGCGCGTGTCGGCATACGCACAGCGTCTGCTCGACGGACTCGACACAATAGACTGGACGGAGTCGCTTAAAGAGACACAGCGCAACTGGATAGGACGCTCGGAAGGAACGGAGATGGAGTTCAGGATAGCCCCCTCAGGCTCCCCCTGTGGGGAAGGTCTGTCCCCTGACTCAGCAAACCAGAACTCCTCCACCGGGGGAGCTGAGGGGGCTTTCACAATCTTCACCACCCGTGCCGACACCATCTTCGGAGTCACCTTCATGGTCCTTGCGCCTGAGAGCGAGCTCGTGGCAAGACTCACCACCGACGAACAGCGTGACGCCGTAGCCGAATACATAGAGTATGTGAAGAAACGCACCGAGCGCGAACGCATCAGCGACCGCAAGGTTACGGGCGTTTTCTCCGGATCGTACGCCATAAACCCGTTCACGGGAGAGAACATCCCGATATGGATTTCAGAGTATGTGCTTGCAGGATACGGCACGGGAGCCATCATGGCAGTGCCTGCCCACGACTCGCGCGACTACGCTTTCGCCAAGCACTTCGGGCTTGAGATACGTCCCCTCATAGAGGGATGCGACGTCAGCGAGGAGAGTTTCGACGCCAAGGAAGGCATCGTGTGCAACTCTCCGGCAGCCGGATGCGGCACCCTCGACGGTTTCTCGCTCAACGGACTGACCGTCAAGGAGGCGATAGCCAAGACAAAGGAGTTTGTCACCTCACACCATCTGGGACGTGTGAAGGTGAACTTCCGCCTGCGCGACGCCATCTTCTCGCGCCAGCGTTATTGGGGAGAGCCGTTCCCGGTATACTACAAGGACGGCATGCCTTACATGATTCCGGAGGACTGCCTGCCGCTGCTCCTGCCGGAGGTGGACCAGTACAAACCCACCGAAAGCGGCGAGCCGCCGCTCGGACACGCCCGTATGTGGGCATGGGACACCGTGGGCAACTGCGTGACAGACAAGAGCAGGATTGACAACATCACCGTGTTCCCGCTCGACCTGAACACCATGCCGGGCTTCGCAGGGTCGTCGGCATACTATCTGCGCTACATGGACCCGCACGACAACGATGCTCTCGTGAGCCGCGAGGCGGACGAATACTGGCAGTGCGTGGACCTTTACGTAGGCGGAACGGAACATGCCACGGGTCACCTCATATACTCACGGTTCTGGAACAAGTTCCTCCACGACTACGGATACTCATGCTGTGAGGAACCGTTCAGAAAGCTCGTGAACCAGGGAATGATACAGGGCAGGAGCAATTTCGTGTATCGCGCCAACGCCCTCAGCACCGAGGATAAGCCTGTGTTTGTGTCGCTCGGACTGAAAGACGGTTACGGCGACGTCACCCCGATACACGTAGACGTGAACATAGTGCACGGTGACGTGCTCGACATCGAGGCGTTCAAGGCTTGGAGACCGGAGTATGCCAATGCCGAATTCAAGCTCGAAGACGGCAAGTATGTCTGCGGATGGGCTATAGAGAAGATGTCGAAGTCTATGTACAACGTCGTAAATCCCGACATGATCGTCGAGAAATACGGTGCCGACACGCTTCGCCTGTACGAGATGTTCCTCGGTCCGGTGGAACAGAGCAAGCCGTGGGACACCAACGGAATAGACGGATGCCACCGCTTCCTGAAGAAACTGTGGGCACTGTATTACAACCGCGACGGACAGTTCCTGCCCGACTCCACCGACGCTACGCCCGAACAGCTCAAGAGCCTGCACCGGCTTATAAAGAAGGTTACGCAGGACATAGAGCACTTCTCATACAATACCAGCATCTCGGCGTTCATGATATGCGTGGGCGAACTGCAACAGCTGAAGTGCCGCAACCGCACGCTGCTCTCGCAGCTCGTGGTGCTCATCGCCCCGTTCGCGCCTCACATAGCCGAGGAACTGTGGCACGCGCTGGGCAACGAAGGCACTGTGTGCGACGCCGGGTGGCCCGCATACGACGAGAAGTATCTCGTTGAAAGCACCGTGCAGATGGGCATAGCGTTCAACGGCAAACGCCGTTTTGAAATGCAGTTTGCGGCAGATGCCGACAACGCCGCCATCGAACGCGCCGTCATGGCAGACGAGCGTACAGCCCGGTATATGGAGGGCAAGCAGGCGGTGAAGGTCATCATAGTGCCGAAGCGCATGGTGAACGTCGTCATAAAATAGACACATCAACCGTAAATGAAAGGCAAAGCCCATCCTGCCCGCACACCTATATGTGGGAGGATGGGCGTGTCTGTCATTATAATAAATATGTATATGTACAAACAATTCATTCTGCGTGAGGCGAAAGACTATTTCAACATCACGCTCGGACTGCTGCTCTATACGTTCGCTTTCACCGTGTTCCTGCTGCCGTATGAGATTGTCACGGGCGGCATAGCAGGTATCGGAGCAATCATCTTCTACACCACGGGGTTCAAGGTGGAGTACACTTTCTTCCTCATAAACGCCGCGCTGATCTTAGGTACGCTCAGGATTCTGGGCTGGCGGTTCCTCATGAAGACCATCTACGCCACTTTCGCACTCTCCTTCCTGCTCCGGTTGGCGCAGGAGGTGGTGGTCCGCCCCGACGGCACATTCTACAGACTGCTTGGCGACGGCAACGACTTCATGTCGCTCGTCATAGGATGTATGCTCTCGGGAACAGCCATGGCTATAGTCTTTCTCAACAACGGCAGCACCGGAGGAACCGACATCGTGGCGGCGACAGTGAACAAATACCACAACATTTCGTTAGGAAAAGTGCTCCTCGCTGTGGACCTGTGCATCATCGGAAGCTGTCTTTTCATCGACTCGTTCGGCGACATCGACGTGAGAAGCAGGAAGGTAGTGTTCGGTCTGTGCACAATGTTCATCGAATGCTCCATGCTCGACTACGTGATGAGCTGGCAGCGGCAGTCGGTGCAGTTCATGATTTTCTCCATGCACCACAAGGAGATAGCCGAGGCGATAACACGCAAGACAGACCACAGCCTCACCATTCTCGACGGACACGGATGGTACACCGGACGCGACATGAAGGTGATATGCCTGCTCGCGAGGAAGAGCGAGAGCGTCACGATATTCCGCCTCATAAAGATGATAGACCCCAACGCGTTCGTCAGCCAAAGCTCCGTCATAGGAGTGTACGGCGAGGGATTCGACCAGATAAAAGTAAAAGTAAAGAAAGATGAAGATAGTATTCGCGACAAACAACAGTCATAAGCTCGAAGAGATAAGGCAGATTCTCGGCGCAGGCATCGAAGTGCTGTCGCTCGCCGACATAGGATGCCACGACGACATACCCGAAACGGCGCCCACGCTTGAGGGCAACGCCGTGATGAAGGCGCGCTACGTGTACGACAGATACGGCACACCGTGCTTCGCTGACGACACCGGTCTGGAGGTGGACGCTCTTGACGGAGCGCCCGGAGTGTACAGCGCGAGATACGCGGGAGGCAAGGGTCACGACTCTGAAGCCAACATGAGCAAGCTGCTCCATGAGATGGAAGGCATGCAGGACCGCCGCGCGCGCTTCCGCACCGTCATAGCCCTGATAGAGCGGAAGGACGGACTGCCCGTGCAGCACACCTTCGAGGGCAGGATAGAAGGCACCATATCGCACGAGAGGAAAGGCTCTTCCGGCTTCGGCTACGACCCCATATTCGTGCCTGAAGGTTATGAGCGGTCGTTCGCCGAGCTCGGCAGCGACATAAAGAACAGCATCTCCCACCGCGCGCGAGCCGTGGCACGGCTGGCTGAGTATCTGCTTTCAAAGGACAGATAACGCGGCATTCACGGAGGAAGGCTGCACATATCATGCCGCGCAGGCATACTTACACCCATCACACACGCACTTACACGAATATGAAGAAACTGTTTTCCATCGTCACACTGATGCTTTCGCTCTTTGTGACAGACATCTGCGGAGCTCCTGTAGGCTCATGGAACGCCTACCCGGCATACTCGGACATAACAAGGATAGAGGACACCGGGAGCGTCGTCTTCGTGCTTGCCTCGGGCGGACTTTATTCGTACAACCCTTCCGACCAGAGCATACAGACCTACGACAAGGTGAACGCGCTGAGCGACTGCGGCATCAGTGACATAGCATGGTGCGCCCGAGCCGGACGGCTCGTCGTGGTGTATGAGAACTACAACATAGACCTCGTGACACCCGACGGCAAGGTGACCAACATGTCGGAATACTACAACAAGTCTCTCACCGGTGACAAGACGATAAACAGCATCGCCATAAACGGCTCCGACGCCTACCTCTCCACCGGATTCGGAATAGTGAGGATAGACGTGCGCAACGCCGCGATAAGCGACACATACAACCTCGGCGTGAACGTCTACGCCACCGCACCTGACGGCAACCGCATCTTCGCCGCCACGGCGGACGGCATGTACCGCGCGGCGGCTGACGACAATCTGGCTGACAGGTCGAAGTGGACAAGGTACAGCCAGAAGACGTTCGGCAGCCTGTTCGTATTCGACGGAGAACTCATCGGACTGAACAGCGGCGAGGCATGCGTGATGGACAGGACGGCGGACAAGTACAGAGTGTTCTACACTCCGTGGTTCCGCAGGGTGAAAGTGAGCGGCGGCAAGATGCTGTGCTATGGCGGAAGCCACACCTATATCATATCCGCCACCGACCGCAGACAGGACATCGCGTTCTCATGGGGAGGCATAGAATACTCTCCGGCGGACGATTCCTACTGGATTGCAGGCAGCGACGGCAAGCTGGCGAAGGGCGTGATAGGTGGCGACGGCAGCGTGCAGACCACTCTCGCGGGCGTCGCTCCCGACGGACCGGAGTACAACTTCTTCGGTTTCATGCGCTTCATCAACGGACAGCTCTACACCTGCGGCGGACTGGGCAACCCCGAGCGCGACGCCTGCCTGCAGGTGTACGACAGACAGGAGGGCTGGAACGTCTATCCCGACGACTTCGCCGCGACGCTCGGATACAAATATAAGGGTGCGATGAGCGTTGATGTCGACCCCAAGGATCCGGCTCATGTGTTCTTGGGAACGCAGGCTGGCATGTACGAGTTCAGCAACAGGGAACTCGTGAAAGCGTTCACAATGGACAACAGTCCGTTGCAGGGAGCGGGTAACGTTGCCAGTACCGACAAGAAGAACTACACTCTCGTGTCCTCCGTCAGGTTCGACACCGAGGGCAGGCTGTGGTGTCTCAACAGCGTGGCTCCGTCCGCATCACTGTTCGAATATGCCGGAGGCGAATGGACATCACACCACAAGAGCGACTTCATCACCAGTGTAGGGCGGTCAATGGAATACATGGTGGGACTCATGTTCGACAGTCGCGGACTGATGTGGTTCGGCAGCAGCGACTGGCGCAAGCCCGCCCTGATATGCTACCAGCCGTCCACCGACGGGATGAAGATGTACACACGCTTCGTCAATCAGGACGGAACGGCTCTCACCGCACAGGGAGTGAGATGCCTGGAGGAGGACATCGAGGGCAACATATGGCTCGGGACGGCTGCCGGACCGCTCATGCTAACGGCGGCAGACATAGCCGACGGCAGCGAGACATTTACCCAGGTGAAGGTGCCACGCAACGACGGGACCAACTATGCCGACTATCTTCTCGACGGCATAAGCATCAGCGCGATAGCCATAGACGGAGGGGGACGCAAGTGGTTCGGCACGGACGGCAGCGGGGTGTTCCTCATCAGCGCCGACAACATGACCCAGCTGCAGCACTTCACCACCGACAACAGTCCGCTGCTTTCAAACACAATCGAGTCGATAGCGGTCGACGGAACAAGCGGAGAGGTGTTTTTCGGCACCGACAAGGGACTGTGCTCCTATATGAGCGACGCCTCGCAGGCATCCGACAAGATGGACAAGGACAACGTATATGCCTATCCCAATCCTGTAAGACCTGACTACACAGGACTCATCACCGTCACCGGACTGACGCTCGACGCCGACGTCAAGATAGTGACAGTCAACGGAACGCTCGTAGCCGAGGGCAGGAGCAACGGAGGACTCTTCACGTGGGACGGATGCGACAAGAGCGGACGGCGCGTGGCGAGCGGCGTGTACATGGTGCAGACAGCCACCTCAGACGGCAAGAAAGGCACCGTGTGTAAGATTGCGATAGTGAACTGAAGACCACAGAAGCATCCCGGCAGGAATATCCTTATATCCATAATGCATCCATTCGGAGTCTCACCCATCGTGGCAGCCTCTCCGCCTTATTGCCCTGACATGACACCTTGGAGGCTGACTGCCGCCATGTAATGGATGTGAAAGGGGATATAATGTGACTCATCAGACATAAAACAACATACATACAATATAATAATGAAGATTGGCAAGACATCACCCCTGACATTAATACTCGTAAGCCTGCCGTTCGTTCTGTGGGCTGTCGTGGGCATCTATCCCTCGTTCGATGACTGGAGCACCCTGTCGTCGCCCAACTTCGACCCCGACAGCGCAAAGTTCTTCCTGCCTTACGGCAGTGTGTGGAGACCGTTCGACGCGCTTATGGGCTACATCGTGGGAGCGGTTTCGCAGCTCTTTCCCGCACTCAACCACGTATGCATTGTCATCGGACATCTGCTCGGCGCGGTGCTTGTGATGAAGCTCTCGCAGCGTCTGGGCTTCTGCCGCGCGGCACAGTTCGCGTCAACCCTCTTCTTCTGGATGTCGCCGTGCATGCTCGGAACGGTGCTCAGCTGCGACGCGCTCAACCAGACCTATTCCCATATGTGGGGCATGGCGGCTGTGTGGTTCTACCTCTCGATGGAGGGCAAGAGACGGTATGCCGCATGGGCGGCGTGCGTCATGATGGCTGCACTGTCCAAGGACAACGGCATAGCGTGGGCTGTCGTGCCTCCGGTGCTGGCTTTCGCCTTCGGTATGGAAGACCGCCGCAGTGCACTGCGCCACCTGCTTTTCGGCGTGTCGATAGCCGTGGCATACGGGTGTATAAGGCTCGCACTACCCTCAACGGAGTATTACAACCCCGACTACAACACATTCCTGCCGGCGAAAAAGCTGAAGGAGATAGCCATATTCCTTGGCTACACGTGGGTGGCAGCCGACTATGTGAGCATCGTCCACACCGCATCGCGCTGCCTGCCGCTTGCCGCCCTGACGCTCGTTCTGTCGCTTCCGTTCGTCTATATGATGTTCTTCCGCAGTCCGCGCCTGTGGCTCACACGCCGCTTCCTCGGTCTGGCGGTGTGCATTCTCATAGTGATGTCGCCCCATCTGCTCATAAGTCTGAGCGTGATGAACGCCTACGCGGGTCTCGGCATGTCGGCTCTGCTTGTGGCATTCGTAGCCGACCACATGAGCCGCAACCATCCCGCGCTGCTCCGCACGGCATTCGCCATGTATGCGGCAGCGGCAATCATCACCGACGTTCACCACTGGTATAAGGCTTACACCACCGCCGCCGTAGGACGTGAGATGGCACATGAGGCAATACGTCTTGCCGGTCATCCCGTTAAAAACGCCTACTGCGTGGTGACAGACGATGACGAAAAGAAGTTCTCATCATTCTGCGTGCTGCCGCAGGACGCCTTCGGACCGCAGGCGGCAGCCGTGGCTCATGAGACGATGTATCGCTGGCCGACATGCGTGAAAGACACCATCATCCCGCGCGAAAGCGGTCATGAGGCACGCTCCATAGCACGGCGCGCGCTCGCTACGGGCAAGTATGAGTGTGTGTGGCTGATAGACAAGAACCGAGTGGACATAATGAGGAAGGACAGCAAATGAAGAAAGTGTCGGTCATAATACCATGCTTCAACGAGCAGGACAACATAGCGGGACTCTACGAAGCCCTGCGGACGCTCTTCGCGCAGAACGCGCAGTATGAGTGGGAGGCAATAATGATAGACGACGGCAGCTGTGACGGTACGCTCAGCGAGATAAAACGCATAAACCGCACCGACAGACGCATAAGGTATGTCAGCCTGTCGCGTAACTTCGGAAAGGAAAACGCCATGCTCGCCGGGTTCGACCGTGCGGGCGGAGACTGCGCCGTCATCATGGACGCCGACCTGCAACACCCGCCATCACTCATACCCTTGATGCTCCGCCATTGGGAGGAAGGCTTCGACGACGTGTATGCCGAACGCCGCAACAGGGGACGCGAGAGCTGGCTGCGACGGCGTCTGTCGATGGCTTACTACCGCATGCTGCAGCGCATGGCGAAGATTGAGATACTGCCAAACGTTGGCGATTTCCGCCTGCTCGACCGCAAGTGCATCGACTCCATGAGGCGTCTGCGCGAGACACAACGCTACACCAAGGGGCTGTACTGCTGGATAGGGTTCAGAAAAAAGAAGATTGTCTTCGACCAGGGCGACCGCGTCAACGGCAGTTCATCGTTCAGTTACATGCGTCTTTTCGACCTTGCGGTGGAGGGAATAACGTCGTATACCACCGCGCCTTTGCGCATATCGACATGGGTGGGCATACTCGTCTCGTTCGTGGCATTCATATACATGTGCTATGTGCTTGTGAAAACCATAGCCGTGGGCGACCCCGTGCAGGGCTATCCCACGCTGATAATAGTAATCCTCTTCCTCGGAGGCATGCAGCTGCTCTCGCTCGGCATCATAGGCGAATATCTGGGACGGGTATTCAACGAGACGAAATGCAGACCGCCGTACATAGTCAGGGAGACCGACTCGGACAATGCTCCGGCTGACGGCAGACGCTGAGCCGCGGGCGTTATGCGGCGGGTGTCGGCGCGCGGATGTACGTAAAGGCGAGGCAGGCGGGAATGAATAAATATGCGGAAATGTGTGTATGATTATGCAAAATGGTATGGCGTGAAGTCCGCGAGAGTGAGTTATTTGCATCCGGACAGGGTTTCGGAGGCAAATACGTGAGTTTTGGAGCGGCTTTATTAAACTGTTGATAATCAACGATATACACAAAACAGATGCATTGAAAAGCGCGTTCTGCGATGCGGAACGTACTGTTCGGGACTGCGAAAGGGGCTTTTCCGCATGACGGAAGGTGCTGTTCCGCGATGCGGCGGAGTGTTTTTCGCGCGGCGGAAGAGGCTTTCCCGCAGTATGACAGACGCAGGACGGTGGTGGAAAAGCCATTTTTTTGCGATATGACTGATGGTGTATGGTGCGATAAAGCCTTTTCCGCAGCAGTGCCATTCCTATTCCGCGATTTTTATCTGTCGCGTTTTTTTACTTTCCATATGGCATAAATATACGGTTTGCAGTGGGATGTGTGAGGCGCGGAAGGAACGGTTCCAGTGTGCCGGGGAATGGCGTCATTTGTGGCGTGGAAGCGTTTTTCATGGATAAAAACGGGGAAGTGAGGGGCAATGTGAGCTGTAAGTATTATTTTATAATGATGGCGTCAGCCCGGTAGAGACGCAAGATTTTGCGTCTCACAAGGAGGTTTGCGATATTGACAGTGCTGAAAGTATGCCTGAATATTTGCACTCATTGTACGGGAGACGCAAGATTTTGCGTCTCTACTTTAGGATGTGGCGGTATATAAAAAATAGGAAATGATGGCTATAATTGGTGTTTTCTTTGCGCGGCATACACCACATCCTTGCCTTCCCGCGCCTCTCATCCTCACCGTGACAGCGTATGACACCGTAAGGATGCAGCCTTACGGCTGTGTCACCATCAGAAATCCTTACCCTCGAACATTGCTCCCGACGACACCTTTCCGCCCTGCATCTTTCCTCCCGAGGCGTTGAAGAAATAGCTGACGGACAGCATTATGTTGGGATACTTGGGTCGGACGTAGGTTGAGGACATGAGTGTGGCGGTGGAGCGGCGGTTGTCGTAGCGTGCGGTGCGGAACACGTCGTGCGCCACGAGCGACACTGCCAGGCGGTCGCGCATGAGCTGGCGGCGCACGGCAAGGTCGAAGTAGCAGTAAGCTTTCTCCCGTCCCTGTGTGAGAACCGTGGGTCCCACGAAGTTGGCATCGAACTGCATACGAGTGGACCGTCCCAGACTGAAGTTGTTCATCATCGAGAGCGAGTAGCTCGTGTTGGCTGCGTCGGCGCATCCCTCGTAGCGGCTTGTGAACTCATAGCGGAACAGGCTGCCGTTGAGCGTCATGTCCCAGCAGCGCAGCAGGCGCAGGTGAGAGTTGAGCTCGAGTCCGAATGTGATGTCGTTGCCGGCGTTTATGAGCGAGTCGAGCGTCACTCCCGGCTCGTATGGCACCCTCACCTTGTCCATCACCCCGCGTCTCGAGCGGCAGAAAGCGGTGAGCGACACACTGTTCTCCTGCGCGAACGACTTGCGGTAGCCCACTTCCACGGTGTGTATATATTCCGGTCTGATGTCCGGGTTGCCTATCTGTTTGGTGTAGTAATCCTCATACGTGATGTACGGTTCGAGCTGCCATATGCCCGGACGGTTTGTCCGGTAGGAGTAGCCGAGGGTGAAGACGTTGCCCCGTCCGGCGTCGTAGGACACGTGAGCCGACGGGAACAGCTCCAGCCTTCTGATGTATCTGTCGGCACCGGCTACTGATATTGTCAGTTCGTCGATGGTATGGTCGGCACGCAATCCGGCGTCGAACTCCACCTTTCCCATTCTGTCTGTGAGCATGGCATAGAGCGAATGAATCTGCCTGCGGTAGAAGAACGGCGCATGGAGGTTGTCCTGCCACACGAAGTCTTTCATCTTCCTGTCCCAGTATTTTATGTTGTACTCGCCGTGTTCGCTGTATGATGTGTACTGATAACCCGCCTCTATGCGTCCCGAGGGACGGTAGTTCACGAGCAGTGACGCCACCCCGTCGAAGTCCCAGTGGTGCTCCTTCTCATATCCGCGCGTGCCCTCATACCTCGCTCCTGACCCGTCGAACATGTTGCTTTCGGTATATTCCAGCGCATACCAGTCGTGCCTCAGCCGTCCGCTTACGGATATGCGGTCGCCCCGCCCGTTGAGGTTAAGCACATAGTCTGCCGAGAGCTGCGCGAGCCTTTTCTCGTTTGAGTAGCGGTCATGACTGTCATACAGTCCGTCGTTCATCACCTCGTCACCCTTGACGCGGTGCTCGTAATAGCTCATGTCGCCGCCCCTCCTGTTGTCGGTCATGCCTCCCTGCAGCTCCGCCTGCAGGTGGTGGGCTCCGGAGTCATACTCCCATCCGGCTCGTCCGATGTACGATATCTTGTCGCTGTGGCGCGTTCCGTCAGCGTCGGAGGTGGTGGTGAAGTCGTCTACGACGGTTGTCTTTTTCTGCCTGAAGTCGCTCTTGCCCCTTATGTCAGACGCCGCCATGCCCACATACCACCTGCTTGCCCCTCCGCGCCAGCCTATGGTGGCGTCGGTGTTCCACGTGCCTATGGTGCTTCCCGACAGGTGCGCCGCTCCGCTTATGCCGTTGTCAGCGTGGCGTCGTGTGGTTATGTTGATTATTCCCACGTCACCCTCGGTCTTATATCGTGCCGAGGGCGTTGTCATTATCTCAATGGCGTCGATGTCGGCGGCGGCTATCTGCTCCAGAGCCTGCGTTCCCTCGAGCATCGACGGCTTGCCGTTCACGTAGACGAGAAAGCCCGTGCTTCCCCGGAACGACACGTTGCCGTCGGCGTCCACACGCACCGATGGTGTTGACTTGAGCACATCCGCTGCGGTGCCACCCGACGCCGAGAGCACCGACGAGGCGTCTATCCTGCGCCTGTCGAGCCTGTACACCACCTTACTACGGTCGCGCGTGACCACCACTTCCTCCAGACTGCTCTCCTCCATCTCCATGCGTATGGTTCCAAGGTCAGCCGTCCTGCCCCTCCTTATGTCCAGCGTGTCGCTACGGTATGTGCGGTAGCCGAGGAGCATTATGGTGACGATGAACCGCCCTTCGCGCGCGGTGTGAATCTCGAGGCGTCCGTCCTCCACCTCAGCCGAGGCGATGGTGTTGTTGTTAGTGTCGGTAAGTGTCACGCCGGCATATTCCACCGGCTTGCCCGTCGAGGCGTCCACCACACTGCCTTTCACTGCCGGTGCGGTGCTCTGCGCGCATACTGCGGCTGACATGACAGACATGATGAGTATTATGAAAAAGCGTGTCATAAACGATAAATGTCATTTCTCTGATTGCAGGACGGAAGGGTGCGCACCGTCCTGACGGTGTAAGTTAATAATAAAGATACGGTTCCGACGGCACCGATGCTGCCGAGCCACCGCCCGGCTTTTTGCAAAGGTACAAAGAAAAAACCATATCCCGCGACGTTTATACCAATGAATGGACACATAAACCGGATAAACTTTATAATATTGACTGCCCGCTTCCATATGTCCGTAACCCCATTTAACGATAATCATACATCACAACTCTGATGACGGATTTCGCCTGACTGTCAGCCGTCCATACATTTTCCATACTCCCGTTTATTCCCGTTCTCCTCTTTATCCGTACGCAATCCGCCGCATACTTGGCGAAGCCTGAAAAACCATTTGCCTGACAACGGTATGAGATACAGTCAATATATGACCTCCTGTTACGGTAGAATAATGTTTAAAAAACAGTCTCCCATAAGAGGAAACCGCCACTTTATATTAATTTTGAAGAAATAAATAAGACACAGACTTATGAAGATAGACCATCTGGCAATATGGGCGGACGACATTGAATCGCTCAGAGAATTCTACACAAAGTACTTCGGCTTCGTATCAGGGGAAAAATACCATAACCCGCGCAAGAACTTCTCGTCCTACTTCCTGTCTGCCGAAGAGGGCGGAGCAAGAATAGAACTGATGAACATTCCAGCCATGGCAGACAGGCACGAAGGCGCGGACATGATAGGACTCGCCCATTTTGCAATATCAGTAGGAAGCAAAGAGAATGTGGACACGCTCACGGAGACGCTGAGAAAGGACGGATACACCGTTCTTGGCGAACCGAGGACGACCGGAGACGGATGCTATGAGAGTGCCGTCGCCGACCCTGAGGGAAACCGCGTGGAGATAACAGAATGATGGCGGAGCATGGAAAACATATGACGTAATGCCTTGGTCATCATTGTTGTCACGACAATGCGGTAATCTCGTTTTTTATTGATATATTTGCACGGAGACTTCCATACTGTCGTTACTCCATTGGCTGTGGCTATTCGCACAGACAATGATGCGAGACTGCGGCGATGTGGAAAGTATGCATTTTATTAACGGCAAATATGTTATTTCTATTATTATGCAACAGCGTAAGGAGATTTCAATATTGCTTCCGGTATACAACCGCGTGTGCGTCGGTATGGTGGCGCGGCTGAAGGAACTGTGCGACGACGTGGAAGGGCTGCGCTACGAGATAATAGCAGCCGACGACGGGTCGGACGACAGGGATGCCGTGGCAAAGAACAAGGCGATATGCAGGATGGAGGGATGCAGGTATGTGGTGCGCGACACCAACTCGGGGGCGGCAGCCACACGCAACTTCCTTACAGGCATAAGCAGGTACAGATGGCTCCTTTTCGTCGATTGCGACATGTCGGTGCCCGACGACTGGTTCATACACCGCTATCTGGAGGCTCCCGAGGCGGGCGTGGTGAGCGGAGGAATGCGCACGGGCGGCAGGGCGGCAGACGCGCGCCGCAGCCTCAGATGCGCCTACGAGCGGAGGGCGCAGGAAAGGCACACCGCCGCTGAAAGGCGCAGACACCCCTATCAGGCGTTCCGTTCGGTGAACTTCATGGCTGAGCGGAGCGTGATGGAAAGCTGCCCTTTCGACGAGCGCATGAGGCGGTATGAGGACGTGATGTTCGGACGGCGGCTGGAGGAGAACGGCGTGACGGTGTGCCACATAGACAACCCCGTGGTGATGGACGACTTTGAGAGCAACACCCGCTTTGTGGAGAAGACGGAGAAGGACATGCTTACGCTGCGCGAATTCTACAGCGACATGAAGGGCTACTCGCGCATGATTGACATAACAGAGGCGTTGAGCCGCCGCCACATGCTGTGGGCGGTGAAGTCGTGGCACAACGTGTTCGGGCAGGCTGAGCGCAGGCTGCTCACCGGAAAGAAGGCTCACCTGAGGATTTATGATGCCTACAAGCTGGGCTTTTTCGCCACATGCGGGGCTGGGTGAGCGTCCGTGTGTGCGCCCTGCCACGGCTCCGCAGGCGGGTCAGTGTCAGATAATGAATGATTTACATCAAAAATCATACACTCTTTTATTGCCTTAATTGCTATATTTGCTCGTACAATTCATGAATCTAAGCAATATAACCGGATGAGCGATAAAAGACAATGCTTCTTTGCGGCAGACCTTGGAGCGACGAGCGGACGCACCGTCTTAGGGTGGTTCGGACCGTCGGGACTGGAGCTTGAGGAGGTGAGCCGATTTCCAAACCATCTCATATGCAGCGGCGGGAGGTTCTATTGGGACATCTACGAACTGTTCCGAAACGTGCTGGAGGGACTTAAAAAGGCTGCCGGACGCGACGGCTGCGAGATATGTTCGATAGGTGTCGACACATGGGGAGTGGACTTTGTGTGTGTGGGCGGAGACGGAGCTTTCATGCGACTGCCGCGTGCCTACCGCGACCCTTTCACTTCGGGAGCGGCTGAGAGGTTCTTCTCTGTGGTGCCGCGCGACGAGGTGTACCGCCGCACAGGCATACAGGTGATGGACTTCAACACCCTCTTCCAGCTTCACGCCATGCGCCTTTCGTCAGACAGCGCGCTTGCCGCCGCGCACAGACTGCTGTTCATGCCTGACGCCATAACCTACATGCTCACGGGCGAGATGGTGACCGAATACACCATCGCGTCGACCTCCCAGCTCCTCGACGCATCCACACGGCGTTTCGACAGACAGTTGCTTGAGGCGGTGGGACTGACGGAGGAGAGTTTCGGACGTTTTGTCTTTCCGGGACAGAAGGTGGGAACACTGACGCCGGAGGTGCAGAGGCTGACAGGACTCGGACCCGTTCCGGTGATCGCCGTGGCTGGTCACGACACGGCTTCCGCCGTCGCTGCGGTGCCGGCATCGGGCAGTGACTTTGCCTATCTCAGCAGCGGCACATGGTCGCTCATGGGAATAGAGACCGCAGCTCCGGTCATGACAGACGCCGCACGTGAGCTTAACTTCACCAACGAGGGTGGAGTCTGCGGCACCATCCGGCTGCTTAAGAACATCTGCGGCATGTGGATTCTGGAGCGTTGCCGCGCTGTCTGGGGTGCAGTGCCCTACGATGTGCTTACCGGCGAGGCACTCGCAGCCGAGCCGTTCCGCAGCATTATCAATCCCGACGACGCTTCCTTCGCCAATCCGCCGGACATGATTGAGGCGATACAGACATTCTGCCGCCGTCACAGCCAGCCTGTGCCCGACACTCGGGGACGCCTTGTGCGCTGCATATTCGAGAGTCTTGCCCTGCGCTACCGTCATGTGTTCGACAGCCTGCGCACATTGTCGGGACGTCAGCTCAGCGTGCTTCACGTCATCGGAGGCGGCAGCTGCAACGCCCTTCTCAACCAGTGGACCGCCAATGCGACGGGTGTCACGGTGGTGGCGGGTCCCGCTGAAGCCACCGCCATAGGCAACATCATGATGCAGGCGGTAGCGGCAGGACATGCCGCCGGTATGGAGGACATGCGCAGGATGGTGCGTTCGGCGGTGAGACCGGACACATATGTGCCGACAGACACGGGCGTGTGGGAGGATGCCCTGCGGCGCGCGCCATTCTGACGGCGGCGTAAAGGCGGTATGCATACGTTTATGCGTAATGCTCGGCAGCACTTTATCATATACATATTTATAATGTATCACATAACCATATAATAAAAAAACCTTTATTATGAAAGAACAACTGATTGACAATGCCTACAGCATAGCAAAGGAACGCTATGCATCCATAGGCGTGGATACGGACAAGGCGATGGACATCCTTCAGAATATCTCTCTGTCGATGCACTGCTGGCAGGCTGACGACGTGACCGGATTCGAGTCGGCAGGCGCGCTTACGGGCGGCATACAGACCACGGGCAACTATCCCGGCAAGGCGCGCAACATGGAGGAAGTGCGCACGGACATACTGAAGGCGATGTCGTTCATACCCGGCAGACACCGTCTCAGCCTGCACGAGATATACGGTGACTTCGGCGGACGGTTCGTCGACCGCAACGAGGTTGAGCCGTCACACTTCGAGAGTTGGATGCAGTGGGCTGCGGAGAACGGCATAAAGCTCGACTTCAACTCCACGTCGTTCTCACATCCCAAGAGCGGAAACCTCACGCTTGCAAGCCCCGACAAGGGCATACGCGACTTCTGGGTGGAGCACACCTCACGCTGCCGCGCCATAGCGGAGGAGATGGGACGAAGGCAGGACGACCCTTGCATAATGAACCTCTGGATACACGACGGCAGCAAGGACATAACCGTCAACCGCATGATGTACCGCGAACTGCTCAAGGATTCGCTCGACCGCATATTCTCGAAGGAATATGCCAACATGAAGGACAGCATCGAGTCGAAGGTCTTCGGCATAGGACTGGAGAGCTACACCGTCGGTTCCAACGATTTCTACATAGGCTACGGGGTGAGCCGCCAGAAGCTCGTCACGCTCGACACCGGACACTTCCACCCCACCGAAAGCGTTGCCGACAAGCTCTCCTCACTGCTTCTCTTCGTGCCGGAGGTGCTCCTGCACGTAAGCAGACCTGTGAGGTGGGACAGCGACCACGTGACAATAATGAACGACGAGACGCTCGACCTGTGCAAGGAGATAGTGCGTTGCGGAGCTCTCGGACGTGTTCACATAGGGCTCGACTACTTCGACGCCTCCATCAACCGCATCGGGGCATACGTCATCGGCAGCCGCGCCACACAGAAATGTCTGCTCCAGGCTCTGCTCGAACCGCTGCCCGCGCTGCGCCGCTATGAGGCTGAGGACAAGGGCTTCGAGCGTCTCGCGCTGCTTGAGGAGGCGAAGTCGATGCCGTGGAACGCCGTGTGGGACATGTTCTGCATGCGCAACGGCGTGCCCGTGGGCGAGGAGTTCATAGCCGGAGTGGAGGAATATGAGACTGAAGTGACATCAAAACGTTGTTGAATACACCGTTCGCAGCTATGGACATCATACTCGGATTACTCATAATAGCGGTGGGCAGCTTCGGCCAGAGCAGCTCATATGTGCCAATAAACAAGGTAAGGGAATGGTCGTGGGAGAGTTTCTGGCTCGTCCAGGGCATCTTCGCGTGGCTCGTGTTTCCGCTGCTCGGCGCGCTGCTCGCGGTTCCCGAAGGGGGCAGCCTGTGGCAGTTGTGGGGCTCGGGCGGGGCGTTGCTGTCTGTTGTCTACGGCGTGCTGTGGGGTGTGGGCGGACTGACGTTCGGTCTGTCCATGCGCTATCTCGGTGTAGCTCTGGGTCAGAGCATAGCTCTCGGCACGTGTGCGGCGTTCGGAACACTCTTCCCCGCGCTCTTCGCAGGTACCGACCTGCTGCACGGCGACGGACTCATGCTGCTCTGCGGAGTGTGTGTCACCATAGCCGGAATAGCCGTGATAGGCTACGCCGGAAGCCTCCGCGCGGCAAATATGAGCGATGATGAGAAGAAGGCGGCGGTTAAAGACTTCGCCCTTACCAAGGGTTTGCTTGTGGCGTTGCTTGCCGGAGTGATGAGCGCATGCTTCGCTCTGGGACTCGATGCAGGCGGTCATATCCGCTGGTCTGCCCTCAACGGCGGCGCGGCACCGCTCTATGCCGGACTGCCGGTGGTATTCCTCGTCACCCTCGGAGGTTTTATCACCAACGCCACCTACTGTTTGCGGCAGAACGTGAAGAACCATACCGCCCGCGACTATTTCTCATGCAGCAGCTGCGTGCTTGCCAACAACGTGTTCTTCTGCGCCCTTGCCGGAGTGCTGTGGTACTCACAGTTCTTCGGTCTGGAGACCGGCAAGAGCTTTCTTGGAGACAGTCCGGTGCTGCTGGCATTCTCGTGGAGCATACTCATGTCGCTCAATGTGGTGTTCAGCAACGTCTGGGGCATCATCCTGAAAGAGTGGCGCGGATGCGGCAAAAAGGCTGCCGCAGTGCTCGTGGCAGGACTTCTGCTGCTCATAGCGTCAGTCATTGTGGTGGCGATGGCGCAGCAGTGACACCGCGTCGTGCGCACCGTCTGAAGACAAGACCTGCCCTTCGGAGCATGGCGGCAGACGGTGGCACGGCGTCGCCGGAACATTGGCGCGGACTATGCAAAACAAAACGACAAACACATAATACTTATATAATATATGGAATCCATATTGACAAACCGTCCGGAACTTGCCGCCGAGGTGGAGAAAGTAGCCGAGACCGCAGGCTATCTGTGGCAGAAAGGCTGGGCTGAGCGCAACGGCGGCAACATAACCATAAACATTACAGAATATGTCGACGACGCCGTTAGGCAGCTTCCGCCCATCAGCGATGTGATGCCGATAGGCGTGACGCTTCCCTTTCTGCACGGTTGCTACTTCTACTGCAAGGGTACCAACCGCCGCATGCGCGACCTTGCGCGCCGTCCGATGGACAACGGTGCGGTGATACGCATCCTCGACGACTGTGCCAGCTATGTCATCATAGCCGACCGTCCGGTGCTGCCCACGTCCGAACTGCCCTCGCATCTCAGCGTGCACAACTATCTGCTGTCTGTCGGCTCGCCTTACAGGGCGTCGCTGCACACCCATCCCATCGAGCTCGTAGCGATGAGCCACAACCGCCGTTTTCTCGAGAAAGACGTGGCGACAGAACTGTTATGGAGCATGATACCAGAGACAAAGGCTTTCTGTCCGCGCGGTCTGGGCATCGTGCCATACCAATTGCCCGGCTCCGTAGAGCTTGCCGAGGCTACCATCCGTGAGCTTTCCGACTACGATGTGGTGATGTGGGAGAAGCACGGAGTGTTTGCCGTAGACACCGACATCACCGCCGCCTTCGATCAGGTGGACGTGCTCAACAAGTCGGCTCTCATCTACATGGCTGCCAGAAACATGGGGTTCGAGCCGGATGGGATGAGCCGTGAGCAGATGAGAGGGCTGACAGAGGCGTTCGGCTTGCCCAAATAGCGGCAGAGACAGCAGCCTTCAGCAATGTCTCACACATAGCCTTTTTAAATAAAAAAACGCCATGACACACACTTACTTTCAGATATCCGTCCCGTGGCTGTCCACGTCACGGCATCCTGCCGCATACGGAGTGCGTATTTATGACAATCCGTATGTGGTATGGAAAAGCATATCGGAATATTTCATAAAAGTTGAGTAAAACATCGTGATTTTGATATTTTATTAGTTATATTTGCCTCCACACCTGACAACAATTACTCAATATGACCAACGACACTAATAAGGACGACGCCGAATTCAAGTATCTCATTGTGAACGAGACCGACCGCCGGTTCGGGCTTTGGGTCAACACGGTAGGCTTCGAAGCCATCGCCCCCGACTCACCTTATCCTCTCAAGGAGCACCCATCGGGTTATTTCTTCAATGCCGAGAAAGGTCGTGTGCTGCACGAATACCAGCTCATATACATCACCAAGGGCTGCGGACAGTTCTCCTCGGAGAGTGTCGGCGGACGGCATGTATGCGGCGGACGGCTCATGCTTGTCTTTCCAGGCAGGTGGCACACCTATCGTCCCTACCGCAACGTGGGTTGGAACGAGTATTACATCGGTTTCGAGGGACCTGTCGCCGACAGTCTGATGCGCGGAGGATTCTTCTCTGAGGAGCAGCCCGTCATCGACATAGGACTCAGCGAGGAGTTTGTCTCCCTCTATTCTCGCGCCCTCGATGTGGCAGAGGCTGACTCCGTGGCGTCGCAGCAGCATCTTGCCGGAATAGTGATGCACATGCTCGGTCTGGTGATATCGCTTTCGCGCAACAGGCAGTTTGAGATGAGTGCCATCCGGCAGAAGATAGAGAAGGCGCGCATATACATGAAAGAGCATGTCGGCGAGAACATAAGCGTGGAGCAGCTTGCCGCAGATCTCAACATCAGTTACTCTTGGTTCAGGAAGGCTTTCAGGGAATACACCGGCTACGCGCCTGCAAAATACTTTCAGGAACTGAGGATTCAGCGGGCGAAGCAGATGCTTGTCGGCACACCGCTGTCAGCCAAGGAGATTGCAGTAGAGCTGGGCTACGGCTCCGCGGAGTACTTCTACTGCATGTTCAAGAAGTCAACCGGTCTGACGCCGCACGAATACCGGTCATACGGTCACGTGCCCGACACTTCCGGCAGATGACTCCCGTGTAAGGCGTCCGCCGCCTTGCGCTCCTTCATATCCTTTACTCCATCATCGCGCTTCCGTCCTTGCGTCGTGCCCGCAGACGGCTGAATGAGACTCCGTAGGCATGGTTTTCCTCCATATGTCATCATGTTCCGGACATATGAAAGAATATATCCGTCTTATTCCGGTGGCAGGTCTGCAAATAAATATATACCTTTGCACCGCCTTTTTTCTTTCCGCCGCGCTTCATGCGGACACTTTGCCGGACTGCGGCAAGGAAGGAAAGAAATGATATATAAACAGGTATGAAACAATAATAAGATATGTTACATTTTGACAGTGATTACATGGAAGGCGCCCATCCGGAGCTGATGCGCCGCCTTGCGGAGACAAACCTCGAGCAGACTCCGGGCTACGGACTCGACGAGCACTGCCGTTGTGCGGAGCGGCTCATTCTCAACGCCTGCTCGCTGGAGCACGGACGGGTTCATTTCCTGGTGGGAGGCACACAGACAAACGCCACGGTCATCGACGCCGTCCTTGCCCGCCACGAGGGCGTGCTTGCCGCAGAGACGGCACACATCAACGTGCACGAGGCGGGCGCGATAGAGGCTTCGGGACACAAGGTGCTCACCCTGCCGCAACACGACGGCAAGATAAGCGCGGCGGATGTGCGACGATACATAGACGACTATTATGCCGACGAGACCTACGAGCATGCCGTCGCGCCGGGAATGGTATACATCTCCCATCCCACGGAGCTCGGTACGCTCTACTCGCTCGATGAGCTTTCGGCTCTCAGTTCGGTGTGCCGCGAGGCTGGCATTCCGCTTTATATGGACGGCGCGCGTCTGGGCTACGCGCTGGCTTCATCAGACTCGGATGTGGCTCTTGCCGATGTGGCGCGCCTGTGCGATGTCTTTTATATTGGCGGAACGAAGGTCGGCGCGCTCTTCGGAGAGGCTGTCGTGACGTCGCGACCCGAACTTATGCCTCATTTCTTCTCCATAGTGAAGCAGCACGGGGCACTTCTTGCCAAGGGACGTCTGCTCGGCGTGCAGTTTGAGACGCTGTTCACGGACAATCTGTATGTCGACCTGGCGCGCCACGCATGCCTCATGGCAGGTAAGCTACGCCGTGCCTTCGTCAGCCACGGATACCGTCTCTTCATCGACTCACCCACCAACCAGCAGTTCTTTGTCCTACCCAACAGTGTCATCGACGCTTTGTCCAAGGTGGCGACATTCGAGCTTTGGGGACCGCGCCGTGCCGTGGAGACTCCCGTGCGCTTCGTAACATCATGGGCGACACGCGAGAGTGACGTCGACGAACTCATCTCCGCGCTTCCACAGTGCCCTGCCGCCGGATGACGGTTATATTTATTACTGCTGTGCGGCACGGTTTTTCCGTTATTAAAAACTGACGGCGCCAGCCCAGTAGAGACGCAAAATCTTGCGTCTCACGAGCAAGACTGCGCAATCAATTGAGGCTGTTATATACCTGTCGTTGATGTTTTTTTACTCGGGAGACGCAAGATTTTGCGTCTCTACAGGCTTGCGCCACCATTATTATATATGGGAAACGCCGCGGCATAATGAAGTGACTAACTAAAGTAGAGACGCAAAATCTTGCGTCTCACGAGCAAGGACACGCAATCAATCGAGGCGATTATATACCTGTCGTTGCTGTTTTCTTACTCGGGAGACGCAAGATTTTGCGTCTCTACAGGCTTGTGCCTCCATTATTATATATGGGAAACGGCATCATATATCAATCATGGCGTCACTCCTGGCGTGCCTTGCGGTCCCTGTCGATGAGTGCGAGGAGGCGTTCCACAGCCTCAGCCTCGGGTATGTTTTTCTCCACACACTCCTTGCGGCGGTATAGCGACACCTTCCCCACTCCGGCTCCCACATATCCGTAGTCAGCGTCAGCCATCTCTCCGGGACCGTTCACTATGCACCCCATGATGCCTATTTTGAGTCCGCGCAGATGAGCCGTCGACTCCTTTATGCGTGCTATTGTCGAGCGCAGGTCGTACAGGGTGCGTCCGCATCCCGGACAACTTATATATTCGGTCTTCGACGTGCGCAGCCTTGCCGCCTGCAATATGGCGAACGCGGTGTCCGCGATGTCGCGCAGGGCGATGCCTCCGTTGTTCATCAGCCACAGTCCGTCGGTCAGTCCGTCTGCCATGAGCGCGCCCATGTCCGCAGCCGCCTCAAGCTGCATGTCAGCCTTCTCCTGCGCGTCGTGGCTGTACATCTGTGCGAACACAACGGGGTTGCTCACTCCCGCGCACATCATCTCGTGCACCAGCGCGCGCTGCTCTCCCGTGCGGTTGCGGTGGTTGCTCATGCACACCACCACCACTTCAGGATGAGCCTTCAGGCATGCCGTGTATTCCTCCGCGGGTGTGCCGAACTGCAGCACGAGGAATTTAAGCGGAGCGTTCACGAGCGATATGAACGGTATGGCGTTTGACGGGAATACGGGGAAAACGTTCCCGCTGCCGTCATACGTGCCGAAGTCCACGATGTATCTCACGCCGTCGATGCGGTGCTCCGGCATTGCTCCGCCGCAGTATATGTAGTCGGGCGTGGTGTCGGAGCCGAAGCTGTCTGCCGTCTCCCTGCCCGTTCCGTTGACGATGACCACCGGCACGTGTGCGCCTCCCACGTTTCCGACAGCAGTGGTGGACCGCCGCTCCGGGTTGAGCCAGTCGAACGACGGTGCCTGTGTGCCCGGTATGAGCATGTGTCCCGCCCTTCGTGTGATGTATTCCACAAGATGGCGTGCCACGGGTATCTCAGCCTCGGGCTCCTCACTGAGCGACACGCGGATGGTGTCGCCTATCCCGTCCGCCATGAGCGCGCCCATACCGACGGCGCTTTTTATGCGTCCGTCCTCGCCCTCGCCAGCCTCCGTCACACCGAGATGGAGCGGATAGTGCATGTCCTCGGCTTCCATGCGGCTCACGAGCAGCCTCACCGAACGCACCATAACCATCGTGTTAGACGCCTTGACAGATATCACCACATCGTCGAACGCCTCCCTCTTGCATATGCGCAGGAACTCCATGCAGCTCTCCACAATGCCTTCGGGCGTGTCACCGTAGCGTGACATGATGCGGTCGGACAGCGATCCGTGGTTCACTCCTATGCGTACGGCTGTGTGATGCTCCCGGCATATGTTGAGGAACGGCACGAAGCGCGCCTCTATCTTCTTCAGTTCGGCGGCATACTCCTCGTCGGTGTATTCCAGTTTCTTGAACGTCCTCGCCGGATCCACATAGTTGCCGGGGTTGATGCGCACCTTCTCCGCATAGAGCGCGGCGACGTCCGCCACGTTGGGATTGAAGTGCACGTCTGCCACGAGCGGCGTGTCATATCCCTTAGCACGCAGTGAGGCGTTGATGTTCTTCAGGTTTTCAGCCTCGCGTGTGCCCTGCGTAGTGAGCCTCACCAGCTCCCCTCCCGCCTTTATTATGCGCTCAGCCTGCGCCACGCAAGCCTCCGTGTCGTTGGTGTTCGTTGTAGTCATCGACTGCACCCGTATGGGGTTGCCGCCTCCTATCGCCGTGCTTCCGGCGTGTGCCACGGTAGATTCGCGGCGTTTATAGTTGAATAAATCGTTCATGATGTATGAGTTGTACGTACAGTGCAAAAGTAGTAAAAATGGCGTTCAGTTGCAAGCGTCACCGCGTTTTTTATCCATGGCGGTGCGGCAGCGCACGTCCGGACGCGGGAAAGACATTCTTATTCAGCGACGGAGGGGAAAAGCAAAGGCGGGAAACAGACATGTGGATATCGGCAGTACCATAAAAATTAGCAACAGTAAATATGTTCTGTAATTCGCGATCAATCAAAAGTAGAGACGCAAAATCTTGCGTCTCACAAGCAAGGATGCCCTATTAATCGAGGCGATTATATGTCTGTCATTGCTGAGTTTGTTGTTCGTGAGACACAAGGATGCGCTATTGGTTGAGGCGATTATATGCTTGTCATTGCTGAGTTTACTGCTTGTGAGACGCAAGATTTTGCGTCTCTACTGGCTCGCGCCGTCATTATTATCAACAGTAAATGTGTTCTATCATTCGCGGTCTATCAAAAGTAGAGACGCAAAATCTTGCGTCTCACAAGCAAGGATACGCTATATTTCGAGGTGATTATATGTCTGATATTGGTGTGTTTATTGCTTGTGAGACGCAAGATTTTGCGTCTCTACTGGGCTGGCGCTATCATTTATATATCGTGGTATACTTTTATAAAGCATACAGGCGGCTGTCTCCCGAGCCATGCCGTCACACCATCGGAATAGGAAATATAGACCACCGTCATCGTCACAACACCCGCATCGGTTGACCGAACGCACTTTTCGGTTTTGCGGAAAAGCCTGTTCCGTGCTCTCAAAAAGCCTGTTCCGCAGTCCCGAAGAGCCTTTTTCGCAGTGTCAAAAAGCCCGTTTTACAACGCGCTGACATACAGACTGTTATGTCGTAGGAAAACTGTCGTATGGCAGCAACCGACGCTCAGCCCTGTCATCACAGTAAGTAGGATATGTCCAAACATGAAAAGGAAGAATGGAACACTTGTCTGCTGCCGTCCTCCCCGTTTTTTATGTCGTTACGTCACCTGCTCATTCCGCCTTCCATATATGTTTTCCCTCAACCTGCCGGCATTGCCGCACGTCCCCCGATGCGTCATTCCTATCCTGCGTGTCACGCCATCATTGTTTCAATTGAGCACATCGTGTCATGCGCTGCAAACCAAAGTAGAGACGCAAAATCTTGCGTCTCACAAGCAAGCATGCGCTGTTGATTGAGGCGATTATGCGCCTGTCATAGCCGGGTTTATTGCACGGGAGACGCAAGATTTTGCGTCTCTACAGGCTGACGCCATCATTATTATCAACAGTAAATATGTTCTGTAATTCGCTGGCAAGCTAAAGTAGAGACGCAAAATCTTGCGTCTCACAAGCAAGGATGCGCTATTAATTGGGGTGATGATACGCCTAAAACTGTCTGGTTTCACTGCTCGTGATACGCAAGTGAGCGCAATTGTCACATGCGTATTATCAATATGGCTTATTGCGCATGACTCCCCGGGAGGCGCAAAATGTTGCGCCTCCCGAGGGCGGACGCCACCATTATCATTGATGGGAAACGGTATGGTTTATACACTGGCAAACTCCCGATACAGCACACCACATATTCTACGAAACAGGAACAAAACATGTATGGCGTCAGGACGAAGTACGGATAAAACATGATGGGCTGTTCCGGGACAAAAAACCGCCGCCACGGCTGTATCGTTCCGTAGCGGCGGCGTTATGGGGGTGTGGCATGGCGTCATGCATCCATGCCGTTCCGCACTCATCTCACAGCCTTCTTCTTTCCGTCAACGATGTATACCCCTTTTGGCAGAGACGACATGTCGTCAGCCGATGTGGAGAGCCGTCTGCCGTCGATGGTGTACACACCTTTCGCGTTACTGTCTGTACCAGTTGCCACGGGAGACGTTATGCCGTCGGTGGTGACCTTGTTTATGCGGAAATAATCCACCTTGAACCATCCGTTCTTGAACACTGTTCCGGGCGTGCCGTCAGGGTTGTAGTTGCCCGAACGTATGCCGAGAGTGAGGTCCTCTCCCTCACTTATGTCCGTATACACCCACATGTCCTGCATGACATAGTTGCCTGACTGTCCGCCGATGTATCCAGCGAAGGTGTTGTTCTCACCGTCTGTGAGGCAGCCCCGGTAGTCGTAGTCCATTCCGTAGTACTGCACGTCGTCGTTGGCGAAGAGCCTTGTGTTCGACAGTAGTCCTTCCTCCACCCACAGCTTGCACTGTATGAGATAACGTCCCGGCGTGAGACTCTCCGCCTTTATGGTCTGGCTGAGCTGGAAACCGTCAGGCATGTAGTCGTCGTGCGGCTGGAACCAGCATGCGTTTGTGCCGTGCGGGTTTGCCGCATCGTTGTTAAGTCCGTAAGAGTTACCGGGGAACGAGCCGTTCAGATGCCATCCGTAAGGAGTGTAACGGCGCGTCTGTCCGGACGTGTTCTCGCGTATTGTGCCGTTGTCATCGTAGAGTTCGAAGTCGTAGTTGGTTATAAGCTTTTCGGTGAGCGTAAGGTCCTCTTCCGAGGTATCGGGAAAAGCGTCGGTCTTCTCAATCCTGAAGTCGTCCACCTTGAACCATCCCGAGTTGTCTGATGCGTACGAGCCGTCGTTTCTTCTGTTTCCCGTGCGTATGCCGATCTTGAGATCCTCGCCTTCCTTTATCTCAATGTAGACAGCCATGTTTCTCAGAACGATGGAGTTGGCGTCGCCTCCGTCATATCCGGCATAGGTGTTGTTCTCGCCCGGTGTGAGCACGTTGGTGTAGTCAGACTCCTTTCCGAAGTACTGCACATTGTTGTTGGCGAAGAGTCGGCAGTTGGTGAGCATCGCCTTTTCCACCCACAGGCGGCATGTCACTCTGTAGATGCCAGGCTCAAGCTTGTCCGCGCTTACGGTCTGCGACAGCTCGAAGTCTGCCGGGAACGGACGGCTGAGGAACCAGCACAGGTTGTTTCCGTGATAGTTGCCCCCGTCGTTGTTTATTCCCCACGACTCACCGTTGAGACGGCTTGTGTCCGCCTGCCATCCGTAAGGCACGCCCCTCCGTGTCTCCCCTTCGGGGTTGAGGTTGCCGTCGTGGTCGTATTCGAAGTCAGGGTTTGTGAGCAACTGTGATGTCAGACTGTCGCTGTCGCCCTCGAGCGGAGTGCTGTGTATCTCGCTGAGCACCACGCCCGGATCGAGCATCCACACTCTCACGGTGACTGTCTTGTCGCTGTCGGAGTCGTAGACCACCGCTCCCTCGTTGTATCCCTGTATGGATGTCTTGTTCCATTTTCCCTCCATAGCCGTTGTCTTAAGCGAGCGTATCTCCGCCTCTCCGCCGTCCACGGATATCGCTATCCTAAGGTCGTAGGCGGCGTTTACGGGGAATGTGGGCAGACAACGTGCCTCTATGGTGTTGATGCCCCGCCTCACGGCTATCTCATATTCGGCGTATGGCGCGCTGTCGAGCCTGTCGGCGCCGTATGCCGTCATGTCCATGGGCCACACGGTGAGGGATGCTCCGCTTATGCCCAGTCCTCTCATGACGGTCAGGTTGCCTCCCGAAGCCTTGAAATCTGTCGCAGGCACAGCCTCAGCAGGTGTGGGGGCGACAGTCTTATGCTCCTTTGACACACTCGATATTGTGGCAGTCTCCGGCATGTTGAACTGCGTTCCGCCGTTCGGTTTCCAGCTCATCATGCCTCGCCATTTTCCTCCTGCCGTCTCGTTGTTGTACTTGCGCGTGATTATGTCTATCTGTCTGTATGCCGCCCTTGCCTCCGCGGCGCATGCCATAGCCTTCTCCCTGTCGCCGGCATCAGCCCATGTGATGCTCTGCGCAGCCCTGAATGTCTTTACGTTCATATAATATGCGGCTTTCACGGGATATTCTATCATCTCGTAAAAAGCGTCCTGCAGTGCGGCGGGCACGGAGCCTCTGATGTTCTCCACACGGCTCACCAGCTCCTCATATGCGGCTATGCGGCTGTCCATCTCCTCCATGGTGTAGCTCACCTTGAATATGTGCTCGGGCTTGCCGGCAGCCGCCAGCCTGTAGTATTCCTCCTTTATGGCAGCCAGCTCATCGGCAGTCTGCTCGCCGAATGTCTTCGCCATCCAGTATCTTGTGAACTTCCAGGCGTTCTCCGGAGTCCATCTGTCGATGTCCCAAGCCAGCTCCATGCAGAACTCAAGCTCCGCCTCGGCAGGCTTTATGTCGCCTACGTTGATTATCCACTGGGTGTCCATGCCGTTCCGGTAGCCCTTTGTCAGCTCATAACTAATGAGAGACGGCGATATGCTCGACAGCCAGAGATAGGACGCCGGAGTGCCGAGATAGGACAGATGATAGTATATTCCGTTGCCTCCGCTGCGCGCCTGCTCGGCGTCGGTCGGCAGCTGGCGTATGTAGCCATGGTTGTCGTCCACCCACAGGAGCGTCACGTCGTCGGGCACCTTCAGTCCGGCGTTGTAGGCGTCGAGCACCTCCTTATAAGGTATGAAGGCTTGCGGAATGGTCGTCGGGTCGCCTATCGAGTCGGCAAGGAGCTGTCTCTGGTAGGCTATTATCTCCGTGAGTCCGCGCACCTTGTCGGCTGTTGTCGGGTAGCCGTTGATGCCCTCGTCGTGCACACCGCGCATTCCGAGCGTGTAGATGGCGTCATATCCCCGGCTCTCTCCCACTCTGTCAGCCCAGTATTTCTGCACCATCGCCTTGTTGGTGGCATAGTTGAAGTCGCTGTTGCCGTGTCCTCCGTAGCGGTCCCACTCCCAAAGGTTGTCGCGCAACATCTGCTCGCAGTGGCTCGAACCGAGCATAATGTCGTACTTGCGTGCCACGGGCAGATTGTCCTTGTTTGCCCAGAAAGCCTCTGTCTGATGGTGCATGGCAGGCCACAGGGTGTTGGCTCTGAGGCGGAGCAGCAGTTCCATCACCTTGGCATAGGTCTTCGGACCCATGTTTCCGTGGTCGGACTCGAAGTTGTCCTTTGCCCACACCCATATGCCCCAGTCTTCGTCGTTGATGAATATGCCCCTGTATTTCACCGAAGGCTCGCCCACCAGCGTCCTGTCACCGCCCACATGGAGAGCCTGTCTTTTCTGCGGAGCCACGTCAGCCCACCATATGAAGGGCGACACTCCTGCCAGACGCGATATCTCGAACAGAGCGTATGCCGTGCCGCGCGGCGTGCTGCCGAACACCACGAGAGCCTTGTCGAGTCCGTCAACCGGATTTTCCACCATCTGCAGACCGAAAGCCTCCCACTTGCCTTTTATTCCGCTCACGTCGAGCCTGCCGCTTTCCACCATGCCGTCTATGAGCGACGACTGTCCTATTGTGCCCGCTATCACGGCGGTTCCGGCAGATGGAACGGAGGTGAGGACGGCAGGTCTCACACCTGTCACCGTCTCAATGTCACCGCATACCGCCTGTGCGGCAGTTGCCACAACCTCAGCGTCGGCGGCGTCTATCACAAAAGGCGCAGCACCGTCTTCCTGAGTCACGAGAGCCATACCGTCAGTCCGGCTCTCCTCACTTATCGTGATGTCGACGGCATGAACAGCGTTACATGCCATTGAAAGCGCGACGATAAGTGCTGAAAAAGATAATGAATGTTTCATGTAGTGTAGTTTTTAGTCAATTATTGTACCTGTTCTGTTCATCTCACAGCCTTCTTCTTACCACCGACGATGTATATCCCGCGTTTCAGCTGAGCCTCCGTCGTGTTGTCGCGGCTCACGAGTTGTCCGTCGAGAGAGTATATTCCCTCTGGCGCGGGGGAGGCGGCGGAGGTATGAGAGCTGTCTATCGAGGTGGGCGTGAGGCGGTGGATGCGGAAGAAATCCACCTTGAACCATCCCGCGTTGTCGGTAGCCACGGTGCCGTTGTTCTTCCTGTTGCCTGTCTTTATGCCTATTGTGAGGTCCTCGCCGTCGGCTATGTCCACCGTCACCTCCATCTCTTTCAGCACGATGTCCGACGTGTTTCCTCCGGCATATCCGGCGTAGTCGGCATGCTCGCCTTCGGTAAGCAGGTTGGTGTAGTCGCTTTTATATCCGTAATACTGCACGTTGTCGTTGGCGAAGAGTCGGCACGACGTCTTCTTGTTCACCTCCACCCACAGGCGGCAAGCCACCCGGTAGGTGCCCGCCCCGAGCTTCTCGGCGGGTATGGTCTGGTAGAGTGTGAACTTGTCGGGCATCGGTACGGAGTTTATCCAGCACACGTTGAGCCCGTGGGGATTCTTCGCGTCCTGGTTTATTCCGTATGAGTCGAGCCCGTTGGCGCCCTTTTTCAGTGTGCCTTCCGACTCCCATCCGTAGGGAATGCCGCGCTCGATGTTGCCCGAGGGGTTATGCTGTCCGTTGTGCTTCAGCTCGAAGTCGTAGTTGTCTATGAGCTGGCGGGTGAGCGTGAGGTCCTCGTTCTCGGCGAGGCGCGAACGTATTATGTCTATCTTGCCGTCCATGTCGAACTTGTCATCCGTGTCGTACCAACCATCGAACACGTCATGCTCCGACGCAGTGAGCGCAGACTTGGCGGCTTTCATCTCAGTAAGCGCGCGGGAGAGGTCGTCAAACCGGCTGTCAGCATGTTTGTAGGCGTGTGTGAAGTAATGGGTTGCCGCGCTCAGATGAGCCATGTAATGGGCGTATGCCGCCACGTGGTCGTAGAAGAAAGTCTGCCTGTCGGCGGGCAGGAGCGGCATGAGCCGGTCGCAGCGGTCAGCCACATCGGCGAACGCCTCCATCTCCGCAGCCGTGCCGTCGATGATGCTCTGCACCTGATTGTCGCCCTCTATGCGGAACGTGCGGCCCGGAACGCTCTCATAGCCTATCTCCTTCAGCGGATTGTCTGAATAGCTGTTCCATGCGTCGTTTATCTGTTTTATCACCTGCGCGTGCCTCAGGTCCTGGAAGACATACTGACGGTCGAACCCTCCGGGGAAGTCGCTCTTCTTCTGATTCCAGTATGAATAGTAGAAGTCGTGTATTATTCCGGCAGCCTCGGCGGCATGTTCCTCACCGAAATACTGGCTGCAGAACGAGGCGAGGAAGGTGTCGGTGTCGTAGGTCTCCGCGTTCCACATCATCGCGGCGTTGGCACTCATCTCCATGAGAAACTCACGCAGGTTGCCCGCGTTCACCACACTGAACGTGAGAGGACCCTTCGACTGCACGTAGCGGTAGTTGTCCTCCATCTTCCACGGTCCCTCTGCCGGAGCAAGATGCGCGCCTGTTGAGTAGAACTGAAGGTTCATGTAGTAGCCCAGCTTCACGTTATCCTCGTTGTTCCAAGCCACGAGGTCGTCGTAGGGATAGTGGTCGCGGCGTCCTGCCACGAATGTCCATAGCATGTTGGTAGCCGTAGGCGGCTGTATGTGTCCGGCTGCGAGGAGCGACGATATCTCGTCGTAGAAGGTCATTCTCACGAACGGATTGTCCTCTCCTGTCGACTCGCGTATCATCTCATACTGCGTGTTCACCATCTCGGTGATGACCTTCCCGCGCTCCGCGTCAGACTCCGGCGCGTCGACGAACACCGACCAGAAGGGCTGGTCTGTCTTTCCCCGGAACGACACCTGCCACAGATTCTCCACCCCGCTGTTCTTCACCGCGTCGATGGAATACTGCCAGAACTCCTTCAGTGACGCCATGTCCTTCACCGAGAGAGGCGGCGGCGTGGTGTGGCGCACCTCTTTCCAGTAAGCGTCCCAGTTGGCGAAGCTGTTGTTGAGTGCTATCATGTGGTGTGAGGTAAGCACCAGTCCGTATTTCTTGTAGAGCTGTGCCTCGCTGTTGAGCGTGCCGTCTGTGGTCACGGTGGCGGTGTGCTCTACGGTGTTGAGCTTCAGTCTGAGCATTGTCTCGAGCCACAGTTCGTTGTTGTCACTGCTCTTGGCGCGCCACGGAATGAACAGGTCCTCATCGTTGGGGAACCATGCCCGATAGCGCACTGTGGGCGACGGCTGGAAGTAACTGTACGCCGCCGGCACCTCCACAGCGTCCTTATGCTCCGGCTGCCAGCTGCACCAGTACCACAGCGGCGGCACTCCGAGGAACTTCTCGCTGAACGAGTAGATGGCATAGATGGTTCCGCGCATGTCCATGCCGTGCAGGTATATGCGGTTGCCGTCGGCTTTTATGCGGTGAGCCTCGAAGGTGTTGTCGCCCCACCCTTCAGTCTCCGCAGGCAGGAACGCCCTTGACGACGGTGTGGCGTCGTTCACCACGACGAGCTCAATGCCGCTTCCGGTGATGCCGTCCTTCACTTCCGGCTTGAAGCCCATCACCTTGCCGAAGTCGCGGCACAGCGCATCTACCGCCAGTCTGACCGGTCCGCACTCGTCCGCAGACATCACTACAGACGTGTTCTCCTTTGTGATTGTAATCGCGTTGTCCGCCTTTGACATCTGAAAGGCGGCAATGCACATAATCATAATGGTAAATAATCTTCTCATAAAAGTTGAAAGTAAAAAGGTAAAAAAGTAACAATGTAAAAATATTATAGTAGCAGTGATAAAATATCAGAGCAACAGTGATAGAATATCATAGTAGCAGTGATAAAGTATCATAGCAACAGTGATAGAATATCATAGTAGCAGTGATAAAGTATCATAGCAGCAGTGATAGAATATCATAGCAGCAATGGTAAAGTATCAGAGCAGCAGTGATAGAATATCATAGCAGCAATGGTAAAGTATCAGAGCAACAGTGATAGAATATCATAGTAGCAATGGTAAGATATCATATTAATAATGATAGGATGTTATAGTAACAGTTGCAGTGCCATCAGGTCAATGGCTTCGCAGGTTATCATATGTCATACGCACATGTGTGCGGCTTCTGTCAGGATGGGATGCGCGGCGTGAGCGTGACAGCCGGGGCATGACGCACGGTTGTCTTGCCGGAGAGGGCTTGCGGAAGAAGGCGAACACGCGCGGAGACTTGCTTCCGGCGATGTATATGCCGGTGGCGTACGCACTTCTGAGCGCACGTCGGTGTGGCGGGAGCAAGTGCGGTGACGGACCTTGCCACCGCACTTACAGCGTCAGTTTGTCTTGAAGTCGTACTTCACTTCGGCAAGTTCCTTGTTTGCCTTCTCTATCTTCGCGCCCAGTCCAGCCTTGTATTCGGCAAGGCGTGCGGCTACGTCCTCATCGGCGAGGGCTATCATCTCCACTGCGAGTATGGCGGCGTTCATCGCGCCGTTCACCCCTACCGTAGCCACAGGTATGCCCGGCGGCATCTGTATGATGCTCAGCATGGCGTCGAGTCCGTCGAGCATTCCCTTTATGGGTACGCCTATCACGGGCAGCGTTGTCATTGCCGCTATCACTCCGGGCAGTGCCGCAGCCATTCCCGCTCCGGCTATGATGACCTTTATGCCGCGTCCCTTCGCCTCCTTGGCAAACTGTTCCACCGCCTGCGGTGTGCGGTGTGCGGAGAGGGCGTTCACTTCAAACGGTATCCGCATGTCGTTGAGAAACTTGCATGCTTTCTCCATTACGGGCATGTCGCTTGTGCTGCCCATGATGATGCTGACTGATGGTTTCATGTGTCGTTATGTTTTTATGTTGCTGTTGTTTTATTTCCCTGTCATTGCCTGCGAGCCGCCGGCAGCCTGCGCAAAGCCTCCTCCGCTACACTATGAGCACCGTCCAGTAGGCGATGAACCATCCCGCCACGAACCCCATGACCACCTGCGCGAGGGTGTGCTGGCGCAGAATCATGCGGCTTGTGCCCACCGCTCCTGCCAGCAGGAGCACTACGCAGAGCCACCATATGGGGTTGAACATGAAGATGAAGGCGAAAGCCATGAGCGCGCCCGCCACTCCTCCGATAGCCGCCGTGTGGGTGGATATCTTCCACCATGTGTTGATCAGCGCGCAGACTATCTGTATGAGCAGTGCCGCGATGAGTATGCTTATCATGAAGTGTGGTATGTGGAACAGTGCCATGACGTAGCAGCAGGCGAAGTAGCACACAATGGATATGACGTAGGGTACGGCACGCCGCTCCTTCGCCCCGAGCTGGTGGCGGTTCCATCCACGGTTGCGGCGGTAGACACGGATGAGCAGTGTGGGGGCGAGAATGGTGAAGATGTAGACCAGGGCGAGCACCGTCGCCTTGTATTGCCACGGCAGCAGACTGAGGTAACTGAACGTGAAGAGAGCCATCAGTCCCACCAACGACAGATAGAACGGTGTGAAGACGATGCTCATTATCCTTGCTGCCAGAATTATCGGGTTTCCTTTCATATGTCTGTTGCTTGTGTCACGGTTGACTTCATAGTGTGTCCTCCTGCCTTCATTTGCGCAGGCGCGCCACCGGTATGCCCATCTGCTCGCGGTATTTAGCCACCGTGCGCCGTGCGATGGGATAGCCCAATGCAGCCATCTCCCGCGTTATGACGTCGTCGCTCTTGGGCTTTTTCTTGTCCTCCTTGGCTATGATGTCCTTCAGAGCCATCTTTATCTTGCGTGTGGACATCTCCTCTCCGTTGTCCGTGGTGTATCCGTCGGTGAAGAAGAATCGCAGCGGGAACGTGCCCCAGTTGGTCTGCACGTACTTCACGTTGCTCACGCGCGATATGGTGGATATGTCGAGTCCGGTCTTGTCGGCTATGTTTTTGAGAATCATCGGGCGCAGGTCAGCCTCGTCGCCGTCGGTGAAGAACTTGCGCTGCCAGTCTATTATGGCCTGCATTGTGACACGGAGCGTGTGCTGCCTCTGTCTCACCGCTTCTATGAAACCCTGCGCGCGGCTCACCTTCTCCTTTGCGTAGAGCAGGGCTTCCTTGTCGCGCCGTGTCATGCCCTCCTTGTTGTTGCGGTATGTCTCCACGAGGTCGGCGAACGACTGCGACACCTTCAGCTCCGGCACATTGCCCGTGTTGAGCGTGAAAGTGATGTCTCCCGTGTCGCTTGTGTCCACGATGAAGTCGGGCGTTATCTGTTGCAGGGTGCTTCCCTGCGTCTCTCCGAGCGACGCTCCCGGCTTGGGGTTGAGCCGTCGCAGCTCGTCCTGCAGGCGTCGTGTGGTGTAGTCGTCGGTGCCGAGAGCCGACTGTATCTTGTTCCAGTGTTTCTTCGTGAACTCGTCGAAGTGGTTCTCCACCACCTCCCTCATAAGTCTCTTCATCTCGCTGTCGGGTCTGCGGTCTATCTGGAGCATCAGACACTCCTGCAGCGAGTGTGCCCCTATGCCCGGCGGGTCGAACGTCTGGAGTATGGCAATCACCCTGTCCACCTCCTCCGGTGTCACGTCGATGTTGTAATATATTGTGAGCTCGTCGCTGATGCTCTCCGAGTCTTTCCTGAGCAGACCGTCGTCGTCGAGCGATCCGATGATATATTCCATCACCTCCCTGCTCTTCGCGTCAAGCTCCGTCTCCCCCATCTGCTCCTTGAGTTTGTCGTAGAACGATGTGGTGTCGCCGTACACACGTTCCTCATACTCCGCCCCGTTGCTCTCTTCGCGGTTGTACAGTGCCGGCATCTCGTCGTCGCGCCCGATGTTCTCGAGTGCTGCGTTGAGCGCGTCGTCGCGGTCCTGCCGCTCCTGCACGGTGTCGAAGTCGGCTTCGGCGGTGTCGGAGTCGTCGTGGTAGTCGCCTGTCTCTGCCACGGGTGCGGCAGTGTCCTCATGCGGCAGAGCCTCAAGCGCGGGGTTGTCGTCAATCTCCGCGTTTATGTTCTCCTCAAGCTCCGCCAGCGGCATTTCAAGAAGTCTCACCTGCAACATCTGTTGTTGCGAGAGCCTCTGCACCTGTTGCAGCTTCTGTTCCTGTGACTGTATGAGTCTTTGAGCCATGTTTACGTGAAATTGATGTTAGTGGAGATACAACCGTCCCGGCTTTCCGGACGCGCCATATCGCATTGAATGATACTGCAAACGAGCGGAAATAGAGCTTGCTCTTGCTTTCCCGAGTGCGGCTATATCTTATGCAAAGATATAAAAATAATTATGTCTCATCAAAGAAAAAGGTGAAAATAATGTCAAGTCCTGAGCGTTCGCCATACCGCCACAGCCCCTTTTTTCGCATTAGTAAAGGCTCGTCATCCGTCTTCCGCAAATTGCCTGACCATTCCTTTGGTTTTTCCACGCATAATATAACGGCACTCCCAATTTAAAACAATGACGGTGCCAGCCAAGTAGAGACGCAAAATCTTGCGTCTCACGAGCAACAAACCCAGTAACGACAGGCACATAATCGTCTCAACCAATAGTCTATCCTTGCTTGTGAGACGCAAGATTTTGCGTCTCTACTTTGGATTGCAGCGCATGACATGATGTGCTCAATTGAAACAATGATGGCGTGACATGCAGGATAGGAATGACGCATCGGGGGACGTACGACAATGACAGCGGGTTGATGGAAAACATGTATGGAAGGCGGGATGAGCAGGTGGCGTAATGACATAAAAATAGGAGCGGGCGGAAGCCGGTGAGTGTTCCATTCTTCCTTTTGCTGTTTGGACATATCCGACTTGCCGTGATGACAGGACTGGATGGCGGTTGCTGTCATACGACAGTTTTCCTGCAACATAACAGACTGTATGTCAGCGCGTTACAAAACGGGCTTTTTGACTCTGCGAAAAAGGCTCTTCGGGACTGCGGAACAGGCTTTTTAAGAGCACGGAACAGCCTTTTCCGCAAATCAGAAAAGCACGTTCGGTCAACCGTTACGGGTGTTGTGACGACGACGGTGGTCTATATTTCCTATTCCGAAGGTGTGATGGCATGGCTCAGGAAACAGCCGCCTGTATGTTATAAAAGCATGCCCTTGATATATAAATGATGGCGCCAGCCCAGTAGAGACGCAAAATCTTGCGTCTCCCGTACAACAAACCAGGCAATGACAGGCATATAATCGAATCAACCAATAGCGCATCCTTCCTTGTGAGACGCAAGATTTTGCGTCTCTACTTTGGATTGCCAGCGAATTACAGAACACATTTACTGTTGATAATAATGACGGCGTCAGCCTGTAGAGACGCAAGATTTTGCGTCTCTACTTTGGGTTGCAGCGTATGACATGATGTGCTTGCGATTGAAATAATGATGGTGTTTCATGCGCCTGTCCGGTGGAAATATGGCGGCGGTACGGCAGGGAATGTTCCTGCGGTGCTGCGTGGAATGTTCCTGCGGGGTATCGGAAATACGGCGGGCGGTGGCGTTCTGCCGCCGCTGAAGCACGTCATCTGAAGTACGCGCGCATCTGTGCTGCGGTGGCGGCGAGCTCTTCCGGCTCTTTTGATATATACTTTCTCCATACTGCGAGACACTCCGGATAGAGTCCCGATGACGGGTCGTTGTACTTCATGCACGGGTCGCACACGAGGAAGCAGCCCATCACCTCGGCTACGAGCGACGGCGGTATGCGCATGCAGCGCGCCAGTTCGCCCACCTCGGGCGTCTCCGCCACCATCGTGACGGGCGTGAGACGGTAGTACAGGTCGAGAATCATCGTGAGCATCATGGGCGTGAGTCTGCTGTCGGCATCTATGGGCCGGTATTCCTTCTCGAACGACTCGCTCGTGGCAACACCCTCATAGAATGCCCCTGCCGTGCCGAACCCGCTCATCTGTCTCAGGCGTTTCACGTCGCGCGCCAGTCTCCGCGTGTCGCCGGAGTATCTGCGCCACAGGTGCTGCAGCGACGGAGTGTCGGGCTGGCGCAGTCTGAACATCTGCGCGTAGAGTATTTTCGGCTCGATGTGCAGCTCGAGACTCAGCTGTATGAGATGGCGTGAGAAGAGCGGTTTCACGCCTTCGGGCTTTTTAAGGTAAAGCTGCATGAGAGGCAGCCACATTTCATCTGACCAAAGAGGATGTATTGTCATGCTGTGTCGTGGTGTTGTCCGGTTGAGTATATATGCGGTGTGCCGTGCCCCGACCGCGCCTGTCCGGATGACGTGAGCTACGTGTGCGGCATGGCGCGGGGCAGTGTAACATCGGTGCTAATATAGCAAATAATTTTGAGAAAGCGGCAATAGCGCGCGTGTTTTTTGACACAACGGCTGTTTACGCATGGCGATACGTGCCGTCAGGCATATCCCCTCGGAGTCATTATCACATAACAATAAGACCGCCACAACGTATAAAACCTGCAAAAACACATGCTTGTTGCCGGCTTTGTATTATAAATGCTTAGCGATGAACGTTAATGAAAAGTCACCTTTTTATCATTTCGCCGTGTGATGCCGCATAAACTTTCACATACTGATTGATGATTTGCCTCACGTTTGTCGCTCCTTCCCTTGCAGGTATTCCGAAGTCTTTGTACATTTGCAATCAAACTGCGTAAGTTAACAAATAATGATAACTATTGCAGTTCTGATGCAATTTATGATACTTGTATGGAATACTCTGATTATACGAATTGGATATACGAAAGAAGCATACGTGGACAAGTGTTCTTCTCTTTAGATGACTTTAAGAAGAGTTATCCCGCTGTCAGCAAGGAAGTAATACGTGTCGCATTATCCAGAATGCAGGACAACGGCTTGATAATTTCTCCGTGGAAGACATTCTACGTCATTGTCCCGACTGAATACAGGCTGAAAGGAGAGGTTCCACCGTCTTATTATATCGACGAACTGATGAAGTATCTGCACCGTGACTACTATGTATGCCTTCTCTCGGCTGCCACAATCTATGGTGCCTCCCACCAGCGCAGCCAGACCTACTACGTAATGGCTTCGGGGAAATCGCTGCGTGATGGAGTCAAGAACGGAACAAAACTGGTGTTTTCACAAAGACAGTACATTCCGAAGGTTTACGTCCGTCAGGTGAAGACACAGACCGGCATGATGAACATATCATCGCCTTTGATGACCGCTCTCGACATTATTAACATGGAAAGTAAGATAGGCGGAATGAGCCGTGCCGCAGAGATTATCGCAGAACTTGACGAATCGTTCAGCCTCTCCACGGCAGACTACGGCTTGCTGAAGACATATCCTGTTCCCGTAATACAAAGATTCGGATACATCCTGAACATTCTTTCATACGATGAGCATGCCCGATGGGTGGAAGACGCTTGCAAGGATTTGGGCATAAAGTTCCGTAAGACACCTCTCAAGGCAGGTAAACCGTGCGGGGAATCACACGTGACAGACAAGCGGTGGAAGCTCATTGTCAACACCCGGATAGAAACAGACGAATTATGATATACGAAAGAGCGATAAGGGAATGGAATGAGACTGTACCATGGAAATCGCCTCAAATGGTGGAACAGGACTTGGTTATCTGCCGGGCGTTGGTAAGTATCTTCAGTGATGAGTTTCTGCGTGCGAACCTCGCTTTCCGCGGTGGCACGGCACTTCACAAGCTCTATCTCTCACCCCAACCGAGGTATAGCGAGGATATAGACCTTGTGCAGATCAATCCGGGACCAATCAAACCAATCATGTTTCGGTTGGGAGAAGTGCTTGATTGTTTGCCAAACCGCAGCACAGCACAAAAGCGGCACAGCAACAAGATGTACTTTAAGTTCGAGTCAGAAGTGCTGCCGGTAGAGCAGATACGGTTGAAAATTGAAATCAATTGCTTTGAGCACTTCAATGTGATGGGACTAAACCATGTTACATTCAAGATGAGAAACTCATGGTTCAGCGGTGAGACAGAAATAGCAACATACCACTTGGAAGAACTCATCGGCACGAAGATGAGAGCCCTTTATCAGCGTAAAAAAGGACGTGACCTGTTTGACATCAGCTGCGCCTTGGCACAAGGAGACCTCAATATTGAAAAAGTGCTCGAGTGTTATAGGCGTTACATGGAGTTCGTGGTAGAACGGGCGCCTTCTTATAAGGAATTTGTCTTAAACATGAACGGTAAGATGAACGACAGCGAATTTATAACCGACGTAGCTCCTCTGCTCCGTCCAGAGATACACTTTGACCCGACCGAAGCCTACAGGTCTGTTTACGACAACCTTATAGACAGACTGCCGGGCAAGCGAGATTAGGCAAACGATGCCGCTATTCGTCTTTTGTATAATATGCAACATGACGGATAGGACAAAAACGGAAGACAAGATGACGGCAGCAGGACGGCATGCGGATGAAGCGATGAGGGCGTCAACGTGACTGCAATAAATCCCTGCCGTCCGCTTAATGTTGCCGTCAGATTATCGTTTTTCATTGATTTTGTTTAATTTTGCGTATTGAAAAACCATACAACGACATGTCTGCAAAAAAGAAAGATGACGGCCTCACGCCGATGATGAAACAGTTTTTCGACCTCAAGGCGAAGCATCCCGACGCACTGCTGCTGTTCCGCTGCGGTGACTTCTACGAGACTTACTGCGAGGATGCCGTAGCTGCGTCGAAGATACTCGGCATCACTCTCACGCGGCGCAGCAACGGACGCTCGCGCGACGGAGGTCAGACTACGGAGATGGCGGGCTTTCCCTATCATGCGCTCGACACCTACCTGCCCAAGCTCATCAGGGCTGGCAGGCGTGTGGCGATATGCGACCAGCTGGAGGACCCGAAGCTTACGAAGACTCTCGTGAAGCGTGGCATAACCGAACTCGTCACTCCCGGTGTGGCGATGGGCGACAACGTGCTCAACTATAAGGAGAACAACTTCCTGGCGGCGATACACTTCGGGCGGTCGGCATGCGGTGTGGCGTTTCTCGACATATCCACCGGCGAGTTCCTAACCGGTGAGGGCACGGCAGACTATGTGGAAAAACTGATGGGCAGTTTCCAACCCAAGGAGGTGCTGTATGAGAAATCGTGCAGGCAGGAGTTCGAACAACGGTTCGGCTCCCGATGGTGTGTGTTCGAGCTGGACGAATGGATGTTCACCGAGCAGAGCGCACGCCAGAAGCTGCTGCGCCACTTCGGCACGCGCTCGCTGAAGGGGTTCGGCGTGGAGCACCTGCGCAGCGGGGTCATCGCCTCGGGCGTCATCCTGCAGTATCTCGAGATGACCCAGCACACTCATCTGTCGCACATAACGTCGCTCGCGCGCATTGAGGAGGAGCGTTATGTGCGGCTCGACAAGTTCACCATACGCTCGCTCGAGCTTCTCCACTCCATGCAAGAGGACGGAGCGTCGCTGCTCGACGTCATCGACCGCACCGTCACACCCATGGGCGGACGCATGCTGAAGCGGTGGACGGTGTTCCCGCTGAAGGACGTAAGGCAGATAGAGGATCGCCTGGACGTGGTGGAGCACTTCTTCCGCAAGCCCGACTTCCGCCTCATGGCAGACGAGCAGCTCCACCGCATGGGCGACATAGAGCGCATCATATCGAAGGTAGCCGTGGGGAGAGTGTCTCCGCGCGAGCTCGTACAGCTGCGTACCGCGCTTCAGGCGATGGCTCCGCTGAAGTCGGCGTGCTGCCATTCGGGCAACAGCATACTTGAGGACATCGGCGCGCAGATGAATCTCTGCGAGAACCTGCGCGACAGAATAGAGCGCGAGATACAGCCCGACCCTCCGCAGCTCGTGAGCAAGGGCGGCGTGATAGCCGACGGGTTCTCGCCCGAGCTCGACGAACTGAGAGCCATATCGCGCGGCGGACGCGACTATCTCATGCAGATACAGGAGCGCGAGACGGAGCGGACGGGCATAGCGTCACTGAAGGTTGGCTACAACAACGTGTTCGGTTACTATCTCGAGGTGCGCAATACGTATAAGGACAAGGTGCCGGAGGGATGGGTGAGAAAGCAGACTCTCGCCAACGCCGAACGCTACATCACGCAGGAGCTGAAGGAGTATGAGGAGAAGATAATGGGAGCCGACGAGAAGATTCTCGCCCTGGAGACACGCCTGTTCGGCGAGCTCGTCACCGCCGCAGCCGAATACATACCGCAGATACAGATAAACGCCAACATCGTGGCGCGGCTCGACTGTCTGCTCTCTTTCGCCAAGACGGCGGAGGAGAACAGATATGTAAGACCGGTGGTGACAGACGACGACGTGCTGGAGATACGCGGCGGACGACATCCGGTGATAGAGACGCAGCTGCCTGCGGGCGAGACCTATGTGCCCAACGACATAGAGCTCGACACCGAACGCCAGCAGATTGTCATCATCACAGGTCCCAACATGGCGGGAAAGTCCGCCCTTCTGCGCCAGACCGCGCTCATTGTGCTCATGGCGCAGGCGGGTTGCTTCGTGCCGGCGGAGAGCGCGCGGATAGGTATGGTGGACAAGATTTTCACACGTGTGGGCGCGTCTGACAACATATCTCTGGGCGAGTCCACCTTCATGGTGGAGATGACCGAGGCGGCAAACATACTCAACAACGTCACGCCGCGCTCGCTCGTGCTCTTCGACGAACTGGGACGCGGCACGTCGACATACGACGGCATATCCATAGCGTGGGCTATAGTGGAATACTTGCACGAGCATCCCAAGGCGCGGGCACGCACACTCTTCGCCACACACTACCACGAGCTGAACGAGATGGAGAAGAACTTCGCGCGGATAAAGAACTACAACGTGAGCGTGAAGGAGGTCGACGGAAAGGTCATCTTCCTGCGGAAGCTCATGCGCGGAGGCTCGGAGCACTCCTTCGGAATACACGTGGCGGAGATTGCCGGCATGCCGCGCAGCATAGTGAAGCGCGCCGGTGTCATACTGAAAGAGCTCGAGGCGGACAACTCGCAGGTTGGGCGCGTCGCCAAACCTTCGGCAGACAGGCTGAACATGACGCGCGAGGGAATGCAGCTGAGCTTCTTCCAGCTGGACGACCCGGTGCTCTGCCAGATACGCGACGAGATTCTCGGGCTCGACATCAACAACCTCACGCCTGTCGAGGCTCTTAACAAACTCAACGAGATAAAGAGGATAGTGGCGGGAAAGTGAGACTTTCCCTCATTTTTTTWTAATAACAAAACGTGGACGATGATACGCGACGTAGAAGACAGAGACATAGCCCGGATAACGCAAATATACAACTGGTATATAGTGAACGGTGTGGAGACGTTCGAGACCGAACCTCTCACCGTGGAGCAGATGAGCTCCCGCGTGCGGGCGATATCAGCCACCCACCCTTACATAGTGGCAGAGGAAGACGGAGAGGTCGTGGCATACGCCTATGCCCATCCGTGGAAAGAGCGCGCCGCCTATGCCGCGACGTGGGAGACGACCGTATATGCTGACCATGCCTGCGTGCGCCGCGGACTGGGCACCGCGCTCATGCGTGTGCTCATAGACCGCTGCCGCCGTCAGGGCTGCCGCGTGCTCATAGCCTGCATCACGGGCTGCAACGCCCCGAGCATAGCCATGCACCGCAAGCTGGGTTTCTTCCGGGCGTCTCACTTCAAGGGCGTGGGCGTGAAAATGGGACGCACGCTCGACGTCACAGACTACGAGCTTCGGCTCGACGTCTGAGCAGATGCGTCCCTGTGGGTCAGTCTGCGGCGAACACCCTTATCACCGGTCCGTCGCCTCCCTTGAGCACCTCGTAGGGTCTTACCTTGCCGTTTTCGGTGTACAGTCCGCGTGTGAACACCGTGCGTCCCTCAGGTTCCGGATAGAGCCATTCCCTGCGTCTGCCTGTCTTGCGGTCCACCTCCACCAATGTGAACCGCTGCTTCGGGTCGTTGGGAGTGGACAGATCGCCATATTTCACCATGCAGAACAGCCTGTCGGGCGTTAGCCTCATGTCCATGATGCCGCGGCAGAGCAGTCCCATGTAAGCCTTCGCAGCCGCGAAGGAGTAGAAGTTTGCCGTGTCGGGCGGCGTCATGTCGTCATCGTTTATGGCGAACACCGTGTATCTCGCCTTTGTCTTTGCCAGGTCGGCAGTGTCTGCCACACACACCTTTCCGGAGTAAGTGTCGGTATATGCGAGCTCGTTTCCGCACACCACCGAGACAGGATCGAAGAAGTAATATCCCGTGCGTGTCTTGCGCGCGATGTCGTCGAGGTTGCCGAAGCGGAACAGCAGCTTGCCCGTTTTTCTGTCGAAGGCAGCCATGAAAGGGTTCTGCACGCTGTAGAACGACTCGTCAAACGGGTCCATGCCCGCCTTTCCCCGGTACTCCTCTTCCTCCATGTCGTAGGGCCACGTCAGTTTTCCGCATCCCACTATCAGTTTTCCGCCTGTGGAGCTGAACTGGAAGTGCTGGTAGAAATAGCCGTCGCGCTTTGTGTCGAAGTCGAAATCGGTAAGCGAGTCGGGCGTCAGCCCGTCCTTGCGGCGCGAGAGCACGCATGCCTCATTATAGTATGCCATTTTTGTGGGAGTCTCGTAGAAGATGTGCGGGAGCGAATAGGAGAGTCCGATGTGTCCCTCGTCGAGCGGTGCGGCGTTGCACGGAATGTAGTGCACTCCGCCGTTCGACGCCATGAGTCGCAGGTCTGCGGAGTCAAGCTTTATGAAAGCGTTGCGCTCACTGTCCGCCGGGCGCATCACGTCCACAAGGTCGAGGCTGCCCCGAGAGCCGAGCCTGTATATCGGCATGCCGGCGACAAGCTCGTCGGTGTAGTAGAACTCCCTGCCGTCAAACCACGGATTGCTGAACGTCTCGCACAGCGGAGCGTCGGCTGAGACATTCAGCCTGTAGTCGCGCACCATGCTCATGGCGTGAGGCTTCGCCTGCTCCACGGTGTAGACATATTCTGTCTGCACGCTTCCCGTAGCCTTCTCCACGAAGTCATGATACGGTAGAGGCTCTCTGCGCGCCGTGAGCTGGGTGAACAAATTGTCGTCGAACGACGATCCCTCGATGCCTGTCACCATGCGTCCGGAGCGCGCCAGCTTGAGCAGATAGAGTCCGCCGAGGTCCACATTGTTGAAGCTGAATATGCCCTTGTATCTATCTGTAGAGTCGCACAAGGCGTAGTCTGGCTCATAACCCTTCCTGCGGTTGTAGTAGTCGGCAGTCTCCTTGTCGCCTATTACGCTGATGAGCATCAGTTTCCTGCCCGTCTTGCGTAACTCTTTATGGTAAAGCCTGATGCTGCTCTCGCATCGCGGACAGCTTCCGGGAACAAACAAGAAAGCATACACAGTGTCCTCTTTCACGCCGGCAGCGTCGAGCCAGTCCGCCAGCAGGCGGTCGCTTCCCGGCTTCTGGCGCACCTGAAGCTCTCCCTCCTCATACGAATTCAGGAGGTCAGTGGTCTGACCTCCTGAGTATAAGTGCGAGAGGGTCACTGCCAATAATAATGTTATGGCCTTTCTCATGATTTTTTCCTCTCCTTATTCCGCAATACCTCCATTCTCAATAATCTCTCTGTCAATCTCCTCCATTACGGCATTTTCGTTGCCGACATAGGTTCTCCGTTCTTCTGTTATGACATTACCGTCTGCATCTTCCAACGTAACTGTCACCGTGGTCTGCTTCTGTCTCGGAGCGACTTTCGCTCTGGTAGGATCTACGGGGGCACCACCACCGATAGGACCTATATCTCCAATGTTATAGGTTATGTGTGCGCAGATTCTTACACACTCACCTTTGCATGGAGTCTTCAGACTTTTGCCTGCTTTTTCTCCATAAAAATATGCCTCCTTCATGGTTTGTGCTGAAACGGTTGTAGTAGAAAACAAGACTGTGCCTAACATGGCGATAAAAAATTGTTTTACCATAATATTGTAGTTTTAGGTTTGCCTGGTGACTATCATCAGGCTTATGTAGGCAAATGTAACAAATATTTCAATGCAGCGGTTAATATAAAACGGGAAAAGTGTTTTATTTAATAAAATTTAAATAAAAACGGTTAATACATTACCTTTTGTCAACTATTTTCCTGTAATACAATCAATATTGTTATTCAGAATAGACTTTAACATTACACAAGATACGCAAGATTTTGCGCATACACAGGCTCGAGTCATCGCCATTTCAAGTCCTGAACCAGCTGTCAAACCTAAGTAGAGACGCAAAATTTTGCGTCTCCCGTGTTGGAATATCCCTGTGAAAGGTGCGCAATAATATGTGGTTTGTCAGGGTGTTTGTCGCTCGTGAGACGCAAGGATGGGCTATAAACAAATGCGATTATGTGCCTGTCATTGCTGAGTTTTTTGCACGGGAGACGCAAAATTTTGCGTCTCTACTGGCTGACGCCATTGTTATATCAATCTTTAAACACGCTGTCAAGCTAAAGTAGAGACGCAAAATCTTGCGTCTCACGAGTGATAAACGCATTCATCATCAGCATTTCATTGCACGCATTTCAATGCCATAGACTGCTCATGGATATGTGTCTTTGGCATCACAAAACATCCGGACGAGCGCGCGGGACGGATATACGGATGTGAAAACATAGCAGCGCGGCATTGCCGGAAATGAATATTTATGCAATAAGGACAGTAAAAAATCATTACATTTTTTACTGTCAAAAGAGAGAATAAAAACCGTTCCGGGCAAGCATTTATACCATCCTCACCTGCTCCTCCATACCTTCCGCACCGCCATAAAAACCACTCCGGCGGATATTCCTCACAATATCGGCTCGCCACGACCATCCTCCCGCACCACAGGAAAGCACGTTCCGCACAGTAGAAAAGCCTTTCCCACACCACAGGAAAGCCCGTATCGCGACACCGAAAAGGCTCTTCCGCAACCCGGCAAACACTGTCTTGCAACGCAAAAACACACACTCCTTTGACTGTCAATACCTTACCCAAACCGCGCAAAACCCGCGTATTCGCGTCCGCAATGCTCTTACGACGAAAATATCCTACTCTCGCGGAATTGCCGATGGATAAATATGCACACCCGTCCGCGCCTTTGCATTTTTATACGAAATTAGGTGTCCGCAATCCGAAAGCAAGACCTTATTGAGCCATTGACTCTGCCTTATACATGTAAACAACGCGATATTATATATGGGCAAACCAAAGTAGAGACGCAAAATCTTGCGTCTCACAAGCAAGGATGCGCAATAAACTGAGGCGATTATGTGCCTGTCATTACCGCATCTTTTGCTCGGGAGACGCAAGATTTTGCGTCTCTACTGGGCTGACGCCATCATTATTTTAATACAAAAAAATGTGCAAGTGAGTGCGATAGTGTTTTACACATATCCCCACACACACTTCCCTGTACAATTACATTTTTCCATTCATCCCGTGCTGACGCCTCATCCGCTATACGTTAAAAACCGTCATAAAATGTAATAAAATCATAGGCATGTGGCAAATTAAGTTAAATCTCATCTCAATTCATGTCATATTGCAAGCACGGTATGCACATTTATCGCTATATTAGCGGATATTCATAACCTAAAAAAACACATTATGAAACACCTCTTTATACTATTATTCCTGTGTCAGGGCATTCTTGCGCAAGCCCAGACACGTCTCAGCAAGATGCCGTGGCACGAGCGCGACAGTGTGATAACGGCGAGGATGAGGGATTACTTTCACGACAGCAATATTGGTAAGGAGTCTGTCGCACTCATATATCAGAATGATTTCGACGGGAGTTACGTGGAATGGATATATAACTTTCTTCATCCTAAAGAAAAGGACAGTGTGTTAAGGGTTTTCGCACCGTCCGACAGATACATTTATGATATAGACATCATAGGCAAGGAATATTATCCTTTCGTTTTTGACGACACCGAGCCGGAGATAGGGCGTCCTGCATCAGCCCTTATGGAAGAGAACCTCAACGTGCTGCTTTCGTCGGCGACGTATGACGTGACAGTCTACGGCAACAACTTCGACATGAAGGACAAGGTTCCGACAGCGGAGATATTCAGGAACGCTCCGCGCCATCCCAAGAAGTACGAGATACCCACCGACGGGCAGCTGCGCGGCAAGAAGTATGCGTACGGGAAGTCTGTCGCCTCGCTCAAAAAGGCTGAGCGGATAAGGATACTCACCGGCATCGCGCTCAACCATCTGGTGTATCACACAAAGAAAGGCGAGTGCTGGACAGACATGAGAGACGTCGGCGAGATATATCCCACTATCGGCGAGAGCACATTCAAGTTTCTGAAATACGACTGGATACCGGAGAAATACAGGGCTTTCAAAAAGGACGAGATACCGGAAGGGACGCTCCCGGAGGACATTTACCATCATGTCACGATATACTGGGAGGGCTGGGAGAAGGCTGGTCTGAAGTCTCCGAAACTCGCATCGTGCTGGATAGCCGACAAAAACCGCAAGGTGATCAGATGCCGTATGTACAAGCCGGAGCCGAAGTGAGGCGAGACCTCACGCCGGTCTCACTTCACCTCCTCTATCTGCACGCTCAGTATGCCTGCCGCCGCATCGGCTTCAGGCACTATGTGGAGCCTCAACGCCTCCGCCGTGATGTCCTCGCCGGGGTGCACCATGTTGTATTGGTCCTTCAGAACGCGGTATTCGTCGGTGACGTAGATGGGGAAAGGCTTCCACTGTCCGTCAGCCTTGTACTCGAGAGTCCACGACTGCGGCACCTGCACCCCGCCGTTGTCGTCATACCAGTACACCGAGAGGCTCTGCAGCCTGAGCGGACGTTTGAGAGTCATCTCGACGGTCTGCTCCCTTCCTTTCTCTGGCCAGCTTGTCCAGCGCGGTATGGACGTGTCGTGCGAAGAGGCGGGGTAGCCGTTCGTCACCATGGCAAGCACGTCGTCCTGTTCGAATGTGTGCGTGGCTTTCACGTCGGAGATGTATTCCGGGATGACCGGTATGGACGCCCTCGCAAGGCTGTCGTTGTCTGCCATCCACACAGTCATGGCATCGTCGCCACGGTTGTCCCACGCATAGTAGGGCACCATCGTGAGGGTGCCGTCGGCTCCGTCCTGCACCGAGCGCGCCTCCACCGTCACGAAGTCGATGCCCTTGAGCGGTCCGTCCGAGGCTTTCCTCACACCTGTCGCGTCGTCGGGCGAGAGCACGTAGCTTGCCGGCATGGCGGCGTTGTCCACCGCCTCGGCGCAGTAGACGAGCGGTCCGCGCGTGACGCAGAGCCGTCCTCTGTCAGCCTCGACCTGCGGCAACGCCCTGTTGAAGCGCACCGGCATGGGCAGACGTAGCTCCACGCGGTCGCCCCGTTTCCATGTGCGGCTGACCGTGACAAAGCCTTTCTCTGGCACAGCCTTCACCTCCTCACCGTTCACCAGCAGCTGCCATGCGGCGCGGCTGTCACCGGCATACGAGTAGAGCCTGCCCGGAACGAACTGCGTGCCGGTCCATGTGGGGATGCGCAGGTGGAGGGCGAACCTGCCGCTGCCGCCTTCGGGACTTATCTCGAAACTTATTGTCTCGCCGAACGGATATTCAGTCTGCTGGCTCAGGCTCACCTTTCCCTTCTTCAGCGGTATCACCGTGGATGTGCCGGCATAGAAGGTGCAGTATATGTCATCGTCGGTATAGGCATACATCATGCCCGGAATCTGCGGTATGAGGCGCGCTATGTTTGACGGGCAGCATGCCGTGCCGAACCACGGCGAGCGACCTTTCACACCCTGGTTGAACGCCTGCCGGCTGTCGGTCTCGAGCGGGTTGACATAGAAGAACCTGTTTCCCGAGAGGCTGACGCCCGCCAGCACGTTGTTGTAGAGAGCCACCTCAGCCACGTCTATGTATCTGGCGTCCTTCTCAGCCATGAACATGCGGTAGTTGAACATCACGTTGCCCACAGCCGCGCACGTCTCGTTGTAAGCCTCCTTGTTGGGAAGCAGATATTCAGGACCGAATCCCTCGATGCCGTGTACGGCTCCCAGTCCGCCGGTGATGTGCATCCGTGTGTCCACGATGTTGGTCCAGATGCTGTCGAGGGCGGGTCGCAGCGTGGTGTCGCCTGTCTGCGCCATGACGTCAGCCATGCCCGAATAGAGATATGTGGCTCGCACGGCGTGACCCACAGCCTTTGTCTGCTGTCTCACCGGAAGATGCTGCTGGGCGTAGCTCGGGCTCATCACCCCGTCGCCGTCCGGGCGGTATGTCACTCCGCGTATGTCTATGAAACGCTTCGCCATGTTGAGATACAGCGTGTCGCCCGTGGCGTGGAAGAGCTTCACCAGCGCAAGCTCTATCTCCTCATGTCCCGGTGCCTGGTTCACCGGTTTGCCTCCGTTGTAATTCGGGTCGCCCTCGAAGAACACGTGGTTTATGTGCCGCGCGTTCTTCTCGGCTATCCTCAGCCACTTGTCCTTGCCCGTTGCCTGCCAGTAGGCTACGGCTCCCTCATACATGTGCCCCATGTTGTAGAGCTCATGGCTATGCACCACCCACGAGTAAGGGCGGTCGCCCATGCCCGCTCCGCCCCAGTGTTCGTGGTTTGCGGAGACACCCGTGGTGTGCGCCTCATACAGATAGCCGTCGTCCTGCTGGGCGCGCCCTATGAGGTCGATGATGCTGTCCATGGTGTGCTCGAGCGCGGCGTCCCTCTCCAACGTGAGCAGATAAGCCGCCCCCTCCATCACCTTGTAGAGGTCTGACGCCACGTAGCGGTGGGGGAAAGGCAGTTCGTCCTTCACCCCGTGAAGCCAGTTTCCCGTCTTGCGCAGGTTGTCCATGGCAGGCCGCACCTTGTCGAGCGCGAACGGCACGAGCACCTCTTTCTGTGTCTTCAGGCGCGGAAGCCAGAAGTTGTCCTCCAGAGTCACCTGCTGGAACGGAATCTGCTGCAATGTTGCGTCGTCGGTGTTGCTGCGTGCGGAGCATCCTGCGAGCACCGCCACACATGCCAAAGGCAGTATGAAATGTTGTCTTTTCATTCTCAATTGTTCGGTTTTTGGATTATTTATAAGGCAAAATTACGAAAAAACACGTATATCCGTAACTATTATACGATATTTAGTAAATAATTTGTAGTTTTGTGGCTGTTTTACCAAAAGGCTTATTTATTCGAACATTTGTAGATATGAAAAGACTTTTTATTTGTTCTGTCATGCTCTCGCTTGTACTCGGAGCGGCTGCCGTTCCAGCCAAGCGGGGGCTTTGGAAAACCCTGCGCCTGGCTGACGGACAGGAAGTGCGCGCCCGACTGACGGGAGACGACATCGTGCACTACTATCAGTCGGAGAGCGGCGACTGCTATGTCATCGGGTCAGGCGGTGTGTACACAAAGGTGGAAAAGACCGTTCTGGCAGCTCATGCCAAGGCGCGCCGGGCGGTGTTCGACAACGCCAACCGCGCAAGGGCGCGCAAGCTCGCGGGCGGAACGGGCAAGGTGTTCGAGGGAAAGAAGAAGGGACTGATAATCCTTGTGCAGTTCAGCGACAAGAAATTCAAGGACTCTCACGACCTCACATTCTACAAAGGCGTGGCAAACGAACCTGGATTCACGACGGAGGACGGTTTCCACGGCAGTGTGAGAGACTATTTCAAGGCACAGAGCAACGGTGTGTTCGATGTGGAGTTCGACGTCGTCGGTCCGGTGACAATGCCCAACGGATACGCTTACTACGGACAGAACGCCGGGATAAGCGGTGACGCCCGTGCGGGCGAGATGGTAGCCGAGGCGTGCAAGGCGATAGACGGTGAGGTGAACTTCGCCGACTATGACTGGGACGGCGACGGCGAGGTGGACCAGGTGTTCGCCCTCTACGCCGGAATGGGCGAGGCGTCAGGCGGGTCGGAAGACACCATATGGCCCCACAAGTGGACCCTCTCCGACAGCGACTACGGCAGCAAGCTCAATCTCGACAACGTGGACATAAACACCTATGCGTGCAGCTGCGAGATGACTCTCGACGACAGGGACAACTACAAGGAGACCGTGGACGGCATCGGAACGATATGCCACGAGTTCTCACACTGTCTGGGCTATCCCGACATGTATGACACATCGCAGTATGGCGCGAGCAACTTCGGCATGGACAGATGGGACCTCATGGACTACGGAAGCTACAACGACGGAGGGTTCACACCGTCGGGCTACACCGCATACGAGAAGTGGGTGGCAGGCTGGATCACTCCAGTGGAACTGACGGAAGACACGGAGGTGACGGCTCTCAAGCCCACGAGCGAGGGCGGAGAGGCTTACATAATATACAACAGCGGCAACAAGGACGAGTTCATCATCCTTGAAAACCGCCGCCAGACAGGATGGGACGCCGCACAGTTCGCGTCGGGACTCATGGCGATGCACGTGGACTATGACGAGAAGGTGTGGTATGAGAACACCGTGAACAACGACAGCGAGAGACAACGCTGCACCATATTCCATGCCGACAACTCTGCAACGACCGACACTACCGACATCATGGGCGACCTCTATCCGTACGGAGGGAACGACTGCCTGAACAGCATCTCGATGCCGAAACCGCTGTGGTACTCGAAGAACGCGGACGGACGGAAGAGCCTCGGCATGTCTGTCACGGACATAAAGAAGGACACTGACGGGACAATATCGTTCCGTTTCCACTCCACACCGGTGGAGCGCGACGCCTACCTGCTGCTCGAGACCTTCGACGACAACTCCAGCCAGGGAGGCAACGACGGCATGTGGACAGGCATGGGAGGCTCAGCCCTGCTCACCGACCTCGAAGGATGGACCGGCGTGAAGCAGTATGCCGGAGCACAGTGCGCGCGTTTCGGCACGAAGAGCACGCCCGGCTCGCTCACCTCTCCGGAGTTTGTGGCTGAGAAGGGAGCCGTGCTTAGCTGTCTCGCCGGTCCGTGGAGCGGTGAGGAAAGCACCATGACCGTGAGCTTCATAGACAGCAGCACGGGCACGGAGACCGAAATAGGAACGTTTGACATCACGGAGGAGAAGTGGCGGCAGTGTGAGATGACGCTTGACATGAGCGGCAAGGGACGCCTGAAGTTCGCGTCGTCCATGCGCCAGTTCCTCGACGAGGTGAGGGTGTCGAAGCCTGTCACTGACGGCATAGGCGGCGTGACCGTGAACGGAAAAGCTTCCGACAGACGTGTATACAGCATCGACGGACGCTATCTGGGAGACGATATAGACAGCATGGGACGCGGTCTGTACATCGTAGGAGGAAAGAAAATCGCGAGATAATCCCGCATCCCAACAATACACAAGCGGCTGTTCAAGACTTGCCGACAGCACAAGTCACGAACAGCCGCTTATCCGTTATTCAGAAGCTAAGACCGAATGTATAGTCGGACTTCCCAACCTTTTCCTCCTTGCCATTTATGCATAATTATTCATTCCCGTTCAACCTCAACTCAGCGAGAGCGTCCTGCAGCCGACGGCAGGGGCTCGCGGGCGCAAATACGCGGCTTATTTGCATTTTACGTATTTGTCTGAAGGTCAGTCTGATACACTCAAATATGACACGGACGGGCTTTTCCCGACATGCAGGAAAGGCTTATCGGGATTGCGGAAAAGCCTTTTCGAGGTGGCGGAAGGATGTGTTCAGGCATGCAGGAACGGTGTTTTGGAAAACCGGGAAAGGCTTTTCCGCACAAAAGAACGGACCTGCGCACCGGTGGAATGAGTCCGTATGCGCTTTTTATACGGTTTTAGTGCCTTCGCATTTCCTGTTTCGCGATTTTATTTTGTAAAGATTTTTTACTGCCGGAACCGTATATTCATGCATTCCGGTATGTACCGAGCAATTGCCATTTCCTCATTACCCGCTCAATGGCGCATGCCCAGTAGAGACGCAAAATCTTGCGTCTCCCGTGCAACAAACTCAGCAATGACAGGCATATTTCGCCTCAGTTTATTGTGCATCCTTGCTTGTGAGACGCAAGATTTTGCGTCTCTACTTTTGCAGGCAGCGGATATTGTGATTGGATTCCTGCTCATTTACTTGATGGCGGCAGGACGTGATGGGAATGAATAATCTTCGGTTGGACGGGAAAGAGGCGGTGGCGGTGTGATGACCTGTCATGATTGGGAAAAGCGTCACACCTCATGACCTGAGAAAAAGAGGGCGCATCAGACAGGTATATATCTGACACGCCCTCATGATAAACTGTTATGTAAAGCACTAATTTCGCATGTGCGGTGCCATGAGTGACACACACGGTGTCGGAACGGGTGACCCTATCCCGGCTAAAAACCTGTGTGCGGCGTCACTTCAGCGTGATGACGGGCGAATAGATGCACTCCGATGTGGCGGTGCTCTTCAGTCCGATGCGCGTCACGAGACGTGTGTAGCCGATGCTCTTCATCTTCTTTATCTGCGCGTCGGTGAATGTGCGCGTGACGGAGTTCTGCCCTACATGCAGGTCAGACGCAGGGATGTCGATGCGGAAATCGTTCTGCGCGGCATCGCAGAGCATTGTATGTCCGAAACAGAGATACACGCTCTCGATGGCAGCGTCGTCCACGATGCGCTCGATGTTGAACGTAGCCGTGACGGTGTTGCCGCTCACTGTGGCGGTGGCGTTGCCCAGAAGGAAATACGGCTTCACCTCTATATCGACGTTGGTCGCGCCCTTCACGTTCACGTCAATGGAGTCGCGCGAGTTGACCCACGGTCCGTTGTTGTCTCTGGTGACAAGCTTGTAATGCCCCTTGAACACTCTGGCGGAGAACTTTCCGTCCTGGTTGACATACACGTTGATGGGCGACTTGAGCGGGAAGCCCACCTGATAGAGCTGCACGCACACCGCTCCCGACGTGCCCCGGAGCTGCAGGCTCTCACCCTTATACCTCACGCTTCCGGTGAACGTTGTCTCAGGCTCGTCGAAGTTGTCGTATCCGCATGAGCTCAGACCCGCTGCGGCAGCCAGCGCGAGCACTATGTTGAACAATATCTTTTTCATAATATCTTTTGCGTTTTGTATTTAAATTTCACTTACAGTATGCTTTCTCACCTTTATATCCCTATACATTCCTCACTCCTTACTGATAGGGATTCTTCACGAGCAGCGGGTTCTTGTCAATCCAGCTGTTGTCTATGAAGTTGTAGTAGTTCTTTGCCTGGAAGTAGCGGGCGTTGGGCGACATCCAGTAGAAGTCCTCCACAAACATCCACTCCCCGTTGTGCGGGTTGCCCGGGTCTACCACGAGATAGGGCCACAGCATGCGGTGGCGTGCCCTGCGGTCGCTGCTGTTGCCGTTGAAAATCTTGTCGGCAAGACGCCAGCGTTTGAGGTCCCACCAGCGGTGGAACTCGAATGCGAACTCCACGGCGTTCTCATGCACTATGTTGTCGAAGGTGACTGTGGTCAGAGGCTGTACCCCCGCGCGTTTGCGCACGGCGTTTATGTAGGTGAGCGCGCTGCCGTTGTCGCCGAGCTCGAAGGATGCCTCGCAGGCTATGAGGTAAGCCTCAGCCATGCGGAAGTAGACCCACCACATGTCGGAGCGGGCACCGTTGCGCAGCGACGAACCTGCGGACTCGTCGAGGAACTTGCGGAAATAGAATCCCGTCTTGTTTATGAACTGCTGGTTGCTGTACTTCGGTCCGTTTATGGATGTTATGACATTGCCGTCGGCATCGACAGAGTTGAGGTCGCCCGTGCGGAACTTCCACACACCGTTCTCCTGATAAGCCTGTCCTGCCTGGAGCAGACACGGCGCGCCGCGGAACTTTCCGCCCGGATAGAGCACAGAGCCGTAGAGACGCGGGTCGCGCGAGTCGAACGGTGCGCTTGCGGTCTTGTAGAACACCGGCGAGCCGTCGGCGTTTTTGGTCTTCACAGGCTCTCCCTCACCGGGTTTGTCGGTCTGCAGCGGCTCGAACATCTCAACCATGTTGAGCGTCGGTCCGGCATAGCTGTTGTCTATGTCTTCCTTGAACTGTGACGGGATGTTGGCGTTGGAGAAACTCACGGTGCTTGTGGGCGAGTCGTAGTCGCGGCTCCATATCACCTCCGTGTTGTTGTCCTTTATGCACACGGCGTTGTAGAAGTTCTCCCCCTTGTTTTCCTTTGTGTCCTGCAGCGAGTAGGGACTGTTCTTTACGACATCCCTGGCTGCGGCAAGGGCAGTCTTATAATATCCTTCAGACAGATTGGCTGGAATGCCCACCTCGCCTCCGGCGGTCTTTATGGGTCTGTCGAGTTTGTTGTTGTACTTGGCGAGCGAGCCAGCATACACAGCCGCGCGCGCCTCCAGCATGAGAGCCGTCCACTTGTTGGCACGTGCCGAATGGGTGTTGGTGGAAGTGCTCATGATCTCAGCGGCAGCCTTGCACTCGCTGATGATGTAGTCGTAACACTCAGCCTCCGTGGAGCGTTTCCTTGTGAGCTTGCCCACATCCTGCGGACCGTTGTAGGCGAACACCTCGTCGCCCATCAGCGGCACGCCGCCAAGGCTGCGCACCATGTTGAAGTAGCACCATGCGCGGAGGAAGCGCACCTCACCCTCGAGCGGTTTCTTAGCCGCCTCTGACAGTGCGGACGACTTCTTCAGTCCCGCAAGGAACTGGTTGCAGTCGCGCACGAACTCATAGTCGTACACCCGCCACAGGTTGTCCTCATATGTTGACCGCTCGTCCGGACCTCCGTCCATCTTCGCAGCCTCGTCGATGTAGGTGAAGCTGTAGCTGTCGTTGAGGTTCATGCCGTAGTTAACACGGCTGTAGAGGTTTGAGAGCACCGACTCTATCATGTTGGCATCGCCGAACACGACTTCATCAGGATATATCGAGTCAGGATCCTGGTCGAGGAATCCGTTGCAGCTGCTCAGGGTGATTGCCGCGAGCGCCGTCACAAATATATGTTTTGTCTTCATAACGTTTAAAGGCTTTAGAATGTGAGATTGAAACCGATGTTTATAACGCGCGTTGTAGGATACTGCAGACCGCTGTCGGTGGTGCCTTCAGGATCGTATCCCGGCTTGTTGGTGATGACGAACACGTTGGTGCCGGAGCAGTATACGCGCAGCGACTGCGCCTTCATGAACGACAGCCACTTGGCAGGGAAGGTATAGCCCACCTCGAAGTTGCGCAGCTTGATGTAGCTCACGTTGACAAACCAGAAGTCGCTGTTCCAATAGTTGCTGTGAGAGCTGTTGCCGATGAGAGGCATGGGGTACTTGCCTCTGGTGAGCTTGCTTCCGGCGTCGTAGATGTCGCTCAGGCTCCATGTGTCGCTCAGGTAGTACTGCGGGTTGTTTCCTCCGTCGTGGAACGGAAGCTTCTGCTCCCAGTTGGGGTTGAAGCCCATGCCGCTGCCGCCTGTGAAGTCGAGAGCCACGTCGAAGCCGCGCCACTGCATGGCGAGGTTGATGCCGTAGTTGAAGTTTGGCGTGTTGTCGGTGGTATAACCTATGGGACGGAGGTCCATGTCGTTTATCACACCGTCGCCGTTGAGGTCCTTATACTTTATGTCGCCGGGACGCAATGTGCGGTTACCCTTCTGGTCGTTGTCCACTGGCCAGTTGGCTATCTCCTCCCACGACTGGAACTGTCCGTCGCTCTTGTATCCCCAGAATATTCCGGCATAGCGGTGCCATGCCGAGTTGCGGTACTCATCCCATGAGTTGCTGAAACGCGGCTTGTACTGTTCCCAGTTGTAGCGGCGCGCATAGGTGAAGTTGAAACCTACCGAATAGTTCACGTCACGATACTTGTCAGACCAGCGGATGGCACCGTCGAAACCGCGGCGCACGTCGGAATTGAGGTTCTCCTGCGGCAGGCTGAATCCCACCTCGACAGGGATGAGCACGTCATAACGGCTTGCGGGCAGACCCGTACGCTTGCGGCTGAAGTAGTCGAGCGAACCGGTGAGACGCTGTCCGAAGAAGGCGTAGTCTATACCGATGTCGAGAATGTGAGCCTTCATCCACGTGAAGGTGGTGGCAGGCAGCGCGCGCGCCTTCGAGCCGATGACATACTTGCCGTCGATGGCGGTGCCTCCCTGATTGTAGTTGTAGCCGCTCATATAGTCGTAAGCCCTGTAGACGTTGGCGTCAATGTTGTCGTCGCCCACGACACCGTAGGAGGCGCGTATCTTCAGGTCGTTGAAGATGGAGCCCAGCTTGCTGTCTCTCCAGAAGTCCTCCTCAGAGATGCGCCATCCCACAGACCCTGCGGGGAATGTTCCCCAACGGTGGCCGGGAGCCCACTTCCACGCTCCGTCTCGGCGGACAGTGAACTCGACGAGGTATTTTCCGGCGAAGTCGTAGTTGAGACGTCCTATCCATCCGAGACGGGTCTCGGTGTTGTCGCCGGTGTCCTGATACTCGTCCATCGAGGTGGTGTAGATAAGCTCCATCGAGTTGGCTGCCGGTTGGGCGTGTACCCATGTGGAAGGAGCGCGCAGCTTGGATGCGTCCAGACCTATGACGGCAGCCACGTGGTGCTGTCCGAAGGTCTTGTCGTATGTGAGACGGAGGTTGGACGTGAGCTCCTCCTTATGTCCGAGACGACGCTCGCGCCACGGGTTGTTCATCTCGTCGGTGACATAGTAGCTGTCGTTTTCCTTGTCATAGCCGTAGAGCTTCCATGTGTACTCGTGGTTGTTGAGCTGCTGGTAAGCCAGATAGTAGCCCACGAGCCACTGCGCCTTGAGTCCGGGCAGGAACTCGTAGTCGGCGTGCGCGTTGAGCTGAGCCACGCGCCACCTCTCCTTGAACTTGCCCGACATGGTGTAGTTGAGCAGTCCGAAGTTGGTGTCAGCCTCCGACGACACCTTCTGCGGATATTTAGGGTTGTCGTTGGCGAAGGGCCGCTTGGTGGGAAGGTTGCGGTAGACGGCGAACTGCGGCAGCCAGTAGTCGTCGCCTCCGGGCACTCCGGGCTGCTGGCGCGTCTCTATGCGTCCGTTCATAGACGCTCCCACAGTGAATTTCTTTGTTATCCTGGCGTCCACGCTCATCTGCACGTTGGTACGCGAGAACCCTCCGTAGTTGCGTATGGCGGCGTCCTGCTTGAGGTGTCCGAGGGAGAAGTAATAGTTTATCTTCTCAGAACCTCCCGATGTGTTCACGTTGATATAGGTCTGCGGAGAGGTCACCCAGATGTACTTGTACCAGTCGAACGGACGGTAGCCGTCTTCCTTTCCCCGCATCCACTTGGCGTAGTCTTCCCTCGAATAAGTGAGGTCGGCTCCCTGAACGGTCTGCGCCGCCGTGTAGGCACGCATGTATGTGCCTATGTCGGCAGGCTTCGCCATACGCGAGTTGTTCTGCCAACCGTAGTAGCCGTTCACCTGAATGGACGGCTTGTCGTTCACCCTGCCGTGCTTGGTTGTCACGACCACCACACCGTTGGCGGCGCGCACACCGTAGAGGGCTGCGGAGGCGTCCTTCAGCACACTCACCTGCTCGATGTCGTTCACGTCGAGGTTGTTGAACTGTCCCTCATCTTTCACTATACCGTCTATGACGTAGAGAGGAGTGCCCATGTTGCGTATCTGCAGCGATGTGCTCGCTCCCGGGCGTCCGTCTGCCTGACGGCTGTTTATTCCGGCAATCTTTCCCACAAGGGCTCCCGAGGTGGTGGTTGCCAGAGTACGCGATATGTCCTTGTCGCCTATGCTCGAGATGGCTCCCGTGAGCGACTCTTTCTTCTGTGCGAGACCGAAGCCCTGCACCACAACCTCGCCCAGAGTCTTGAGGTCTTCCTCAAGGGTGATGTCTATGTCGGAGCGGTTGTTCACAGCCACGGACTTTGCGGTGTAACCCACATACGACACTTCGAGGACCGGAGCCGCCGACTCCACATTGATGGTGTAGTAGCCGTCCACATCGGTTATAGCACGGTTCTGCGTGCCTTTCTCGGCAATGGTGACGCCTATGAGCGGCTCACCATTGCGGTCGGTGACACGACCTTTTATCTCTTTCTTCTGCTGCGCCGTCTGCACGACAGAATTTTTCAGGCTGCCTGCAAAAGCATCTGACGAAGCCGCATTGGCAGCGAGCATTGCGCATACAAGCGTTGCTCCCGTAGCCAACTGCGACAGACGTCTGTTGGCAGGCAGGATACTTTTCTTACTTGAATGGTGTTCCATAAAAATAAAGATTTGTTTATAAAGTGAGTGGTAATATTGGTTTCACTCCCAGATGCCGGTCATGTAATGACGGCATGGGGATATGACGGTTTTCTGAAAAAGTGTTCTGTTTGTCAGGAAGGAGCTTTCGGTAATGATAAGGATTTCATAATGCTTCAATGTTTTCAGTTATCTTATTCTTTAAATATTGTCTCTTTCCCGCTGCGTAATTTGCATTCCACGACTCTATCCGGGATAAGACAATGCGCACGAAACGGTTTTATCACGGTCCGACATTACAGTCTCCGTAACCGTTGTGCGTGGTAAAAGTAAAGAAAAAAATAATTTAACGATGTTAACCAAAGCATTATTTAAGGGATAAATAGTTAAATATCATTAATCTTTTTCGTTATTTCTGTAGCATTGGTATAACGGTAAGATAATTTGCTCATGAGATGTCACAGCCGCTGTATTATTTTTTCAAGTAAAGCCGTGAAACCGTATTTTTGTCTTGTAACAATGTTGTGACTTATTGGTATATTTGCGAACATAAGACACTGACCGGCAAACAGACTGCCAAGGCGTTTTTCTCCATCTGATTGCCGAATCCGCGTCCATCCCCGACACTGCCGCCGCCATGCAGCCTTCGGTTTCTGACAGGTGTGGAAAGCCGCGTATTACAGGCGAAAAGAATAAAAACCGTATGGCACCGGCACGGGATAGGGTGAAAGCCTTGTGACAGGTGCGGACTGATAAAAAAAACAACGGGACGCATCATCACGACGCATCCCGTTCTTCAAAAAAAACATTTTTTTAAAAACACTTATATTTTTACTTTAATCACACGTTCGTTTCTGTTCAAGGGACATAAACCGTGAGAGGCGCGGTGTAGTTGTACCGGCTCACACCGTTAGTCCTGAAACCGGTCCTCGCTCCCACTCTTACGTAATACTTCTGGTGAGTGCCGTTAGCCTTGTTCACATCGTCGGTAGTAAGAGTGATGTCGTGTCCGACGGCGTTCTTAGCCTCATCGCCCCTGACGAAGGTGGATATGCGGCTGTCGTAATTGTTGTTGCCAACATATGTGCTTGAGTTGTTGGCGAAGAGCACCACGTCGGTGCAGTCCTGCTGATAGCGTGGGTCGGACGTGCCGCGCTCAATGCGCACGGTGACGGATATGCGGTTGTCCTTCACCACCGGCTCTCCCACGACCTTTATCCGCAGGAACGGCTCCACCTTGAACTGATGCACGGTTTTGCCGGATATCCTGAAGTCTTTCAGACGCTCGTCCTTTGTGAGCGTTCCGTCGGCGGCTGTCTCTGTGAGAGGCACGAACGGTCCGTAAGGCAAGACGGTGTATGTGGCTTTGAAGACACGTGTGTTTCTGAACGTTCCGTCCTGCATTGCGGTGAACTTCCATGGAGTGGGGTTTTCCTTATAGCTTGTCTCATACATATAGAGCTGTATGCCGTTGTCTCCTGTCTCAGTCTGTATGGGCTCACCTGTGGCTTTGTCTACAAACGCTCCGGTGAAAGTCTCCTCCGGTGCGTCGTAGTCGTCGAGCTCGCATGAGGTGAGACATGTCACAGCCACAAATATATAAAAAAGTTTTCTCATAATCGTTATTTCTTAATGAATTAATAACCGGGGTTCTGTATTATAAGATTGTTGCTTGACGATATGGCGTCAGACGGTATTTCCTGATAGTACCAGCGCGTGTCGAAGGTGTAGACACGGTTGCCCTCGTCGAGCCTCGTGTCGAAGAACCATTTGCCTGCATAGTCGGCATAGAATGGCATGAGCACCCGCCAGCGTCTGTTGTTCTGTTCCTTTTCAATGATGCGCCAGCGTTTCAGGTCCCACCACGTCTTGTTCTCGAAGGCGAGTTCCTTGCGCCGTTCCTTGCGTACTGCCTGTATGAGTGACGCCGCATCGGCTTTCTCGGCATCAGAGAGAAGGGACGCTCCTGCGCGTCGCCTGATCATGTCTATACACTTCCCGGCATCCGCCATAAACGAATTGTCGCCCAAAGACGCGAGCTCAGCCGCAGCCTCGGCACGCACGAGAAGTACCTCGGCGTAGCGCAGTTCCATCCAAGGGTCGGTGTCGTGGTTCTCCAGTCTGTTCTCGTCGGTGAGCTTCTCACTTATATACTTGCGTATGGTGAATCCGGAGAGTGCGCAGTCGCCCGAGCCAGTGAAGTATCCGCTGCGTCCAGCCGGATTCATCACAGTGCCGTCATGAAGAGTGTAAGGAGTCTGCGTGTCGTTGGAAGAATAGACAATCTTACGCTCCACCTCGGGTATGTTCTGGTAGGCGCGTGTCTCACCGTCGGACGTGAGACGACTTATCCTGCCACCGGCAGCGTCGGGAGCGGTGTAGATGCCGCGCCATATCTCGACAGTCTCCCCGTTCATCACATCGCCGGGGAACACGACGGTGGCGCGCAGACGCGGCTCGGCTCCGGCAAACAGGTCCATGGGACTACCGTACAACTTATATGTGTTGTCGCTGTTGTACACGTCAAGATGCCCCTTGGAGTCTTTAGGCAGTCCGTCGAACATCTCAACGAAGTCGAGCGTAGGGCAGGTCTCCGCCGAGTAGCCGTTTCCTCCGCGCAGCTGGTGAGGCACGTTGTAGGCGTTGTATCCGTGCACGCTCTCAGGATAGGTGTATTCGCGCGCAAGCATTATCTCGGGATTGCCCGCATTGGTGAAGATGTGCATGAAATTGTTATACTGCGCCACGGCGTCGCCCTCTTTCCACTCGTCCATGTAGAGCGAATAATGTCCCTCAACCATTTTTGCGGCATTGTATGCCTGCTTGAAGAAATCCCCGGCAAGGCTCTTGTCCATTCCGCATACGCGCTTTCCGGTGTTCGGGTCGAAATAGCTCACCTCATTGTATTTTGCTATCGACCCGGCATGCACCATAGCCCTTGCCTTCAGTCCGGCTGCCACATACTTGTTGATGCGTCCGCGCTGCTCCTCTTTCTCGGGCAACAGTTCTATAGCCTTGTCGAAGTCGGCAGCGATCTGTCTCCAGCACTCCTCCTCAGAATTGCGCGGGCTGTTTATCTCATTGGTACGCTTTCCCACCGGATCTATTACATCGTTTATTATCGGCACGCCTCCGAACCTCTTCACCATCTGATAATAAGTGAGCGCACGTATGGCATACATCTCACCTTTCCATCTGTCGGTCTGCCCTTCCTTGAACTTTCCGGCATAACCGCCGATGTTTTCAATGAAGTAGTTGAGCTCATGTATCAGTCTGTACTGATTGCCGAAGGTGTTTGTGTTGTTTGCCACGGTGTTTTCGGTAGCGGCACCGTTCCACTCCCGGCACAGAGCCTCGCCTGTAAGTCCTGCCGGCACGCGCAGCACCCAGAAATGGTTGTAGAGATATTCAGGGCTGTATCTGAAGTCTTCAATCGGCATTTCGCCATATACACGCGCCATATAACTTTTCACTCCTCCCTCCGAACCGAGAATCTGTTTGTCGTTGACGATGTTCAGCGGCGGCACGTCAAGGTCGGTGCATGCTGTCAGACAAAAGAGCGAGACTACTCCGACGAGGGTTTTGTTTATCTTTTTCATATTTGAGTATTTACTGTTTGTTTAGAATTTCACGTTTACTCCGAAATTGAACGACTTGTTGAGAGGATAAGAGCATCCCCAGTTGTCGCTCGTATGCTCAGGGTCGATATACTTCATGTTGCAGAACGTCAGCAGATTGTATCCGTTGACATAAACGCGGATGCTGCGTATGCCCGCGAGTTTTGTGACGCTCTCAGGCAAGGTGTATCCTATCTCGACGCTTTTCAGGCGCATGTAGTTGGTGTTGAATATCCTGAACAGCGAGCTGCCGTCGGCAACCGTTCCGCTGTAGGCATACTCACCCTTTATCCACTCCGTGTTGGTGTTGTAGGGGTTGGCGTGGGTGTCGGCAGGATGCCAGCGGTCGAGGAAATAGTCGAGTGTTCCGGAGTTGTCGTCACCCCATGCAGGCTCGGCAAGAATCTCCACATAGCTGACAGACTTTTTCAAAGCACCCTGGAAAAGGGCGTTGATGTCGACCCCGCGCCATTGCGCCGACATGTTTATACCGAAGTTCACCTTAGGCACACCGTTGTACGCTACAGGATGGCGGTCGAGGTCGCTCTTGATGCCGTCACCGTTCCAGTCCTCATATATGTAGTCGCCCGGCAGCGTCTCACGTCCGGCATATACAGGCGAGTTCGCTATATCCTCATATGAGCCGTATCTGCCTCCCTTGCCGTATCCCCACCATATGTCGGAATAACGGTTCTCCCTGCTATTGAGCCATTCGTCGTATGAGTTGCCGTAGGCTCCGTGCTCCTGGTGACGCAGTTTCGTACGTGTGAAAGACACGTTTGCCGCTATCTGATATCTGAAGTCTCTTACGGTGTTGCGGTGGCGCAGTTCCAGTTCGAAGCCTGTGGTCTTGTCGCTGTTGATGTTCTCCTGCGGCAGGTCTGTACCTACTGTCACCGGAAGGCTTGTAGCACGTGTGGCGAGCAGTCCGTCGCGCATGCGGTTGAAGAAGTCGAACGTGAATCCCAGCATGCCGTTCCACATCTCAAGGTCCACACCGATGTCGAGTGTCTTTGCGGTGTACCATGTTATCTCCCGGTTGGCAATGCCTTTGCTCTTGCTTGCGTTCACAAAAGCCCCGTCAAACACATATCCTCCTGGAAGACGGTTGTTGTCGCCTCCGGCAGGATAGCTGTAGCCCGTGATGTACTGATATGCGGCAGCAGTATCGTCACCGAGCTTTCCGTATGAAGCCCTTATCTTGAAATTGTTGATGAAGCCAAGTGACGACTCTTTCCAGAATTTCTCCTCAGAGACACGCCATCCTGCCGACGCGGCGGGGAAGAATCCCCATCTGTGTCCGGCAGCGAACATGGACGAGCCGTCGTAGCGGAAACTGAACTCAAACAGATATTTGGAAAGATAGTCATAGCTCAGACGGCCTATGTAAGACAGGTTTGTGAGATGGAAGACATCATTCTGTCCGCTGTTCATGCCGCCCTGCTGGTCTTTTGAGTCACCCGCGAAGAGATATTCTATAGGCATCGACAGATTGCGCTGGGCATAGAAGTTGTCTCCCTTACGGTCGCGTCCCTCCACAAGGAATATGGCGTCCACGTTGTGTGCGTCCGCGAAAAGACGTTTGAATCCGAGCGAGACCTGATAGAGAAACGCCTCGTTGAAGTATGCCTGACGGCGTATGCGGTTGGGACCGTTGTGCGACGTGCCGTTGTAAGTGTCGCTCGCCTCGTCGTAGGTGTAGGTGTAGAACTGGTTCCAGTAAGTCTTGTTGTTGTTCTCCTTATAGTCGTAGCTGAACATTCCTTTGATGTTAAGACCCTTCACCCAAGGTATTTCCCATGTGGCTGACGCCGAGTTCTGCATCCACTTTGTCTTATACTGCCTTGACCCCACATATTTTGCGTGTGCCTGGGCATAAGGATTGTCGTCCACGCGGGTGTCATACAGATAATCGGGGTTGTCGTTGGCGAACACCGGAAAGTATGATGGGGAACGCTGCATACAGCGTATTATCCAGTGTGTGTCGTAATTGCTCTTGTTGTTTGTCTCCATTATTCCCGACATGCTTGCCTCGACTGTGAGATTGCGGAAAGGTTTCGCCGTCACATTGGCACGCATGTTGAACTTGTCATAGTTTACGTCGCCGCTCCTTATGAACGACTGCTGGTACTGATAGCCGAGCGATGTATAGAAGTGAATCTTGTCAGTGCCTCCGCTGAGACTGATGTTGTGGTCGGTCTGGGGGACTCCGCCTTTCATTATGACACCGTACCAGTCGGTAGACTTTTTGGTTCCGTTGCGGTAGGCGGCTATCTCCTCGTCGCTGAAACGTAGGCTTCCTCCGTTCACGTTATGCATCTTTTTCTCATTGAGTATGGTCATGGCGTCGGCGGCAAGAGCCGATTTCGGCGATCCGGTGGGATATTGCAGACCGAAGTTTCCGTTATACTCAAGGTCCAGCTCACCAGCCTTTCCGCGTTTTGTAGTGATGAGCACCACGCCGTTGGCGGCTCTCACGCCATATATGGCAGCCGAGGCGTCTTTCAGTATCGATATGCTTTCGATGTCGTGGGAGTCTATCCGGCTCATGTTGTCGCGCGGTACGCCGTCCACGATGACAAGCGGACTGCCCATGCCTCGTATGTCGAAACTGTTGTTGAACTCGCCCGGCTCCGCCGTGTTCTGCACCACGCGCACTCCGGCAATCTTTCCGGTGAGCATGTTCTCCACGTTCTCGTTCTTTGTGGTGACGATGTCCTCGCTCTTTATGGCGGAAACCGCACCGGTGAGGTTGGCTTTCTTCACCGTTCCGTATCCCACTACGACAATCTCTCCCAACTGTCTCTTGTCCTCAGATATGCTGATGTGCATGTTCTGTCCGGCTTTCACCTCTATGCTCTTATATCCTATATATGAGATGACAAGTGTGCTTCCGGCGGGAGCGGAGAATGCGAACCGTCCCTCTGTGTCTGTATGACCTCCCGTCTGCGTGCCCTTCACTATAACGCTTGCGCCTATGACCGGTTCGCCTGTCGCGGCGTCGGTCACCTGTCCGTTCACGCTCACATTATTGTCGTTTGCGATGTTTCCGCTTACCGCATTGCCGCGAAGCGTGGCTATGTTTGTCCCGTTCACGGCTGTAAGGTAATTGTGTTTTTCTACAGCCGCATATGCGTATGGCTTACCGATGCCCGTCTGCAATGTCTTGTGTCCGGCTCCATAGGCTGTTGCCGAGATGGCAGTCAGTAGAACAGGCAGCATAAGCTTATGTATATTAAGAATCGTTTTCTTAATTCCCAATAACTGTTTGTTCATAACATTTGTATTAAAAGGTGTTGGTTTCAGTGATGTGGTTGATTTTAATTAAACCTCTGTCGGTATGTTATAACGTTAATAGTGCATTTTCGTCTGGCTGCAAGCTCATCATCCCTCTTACGAACTGCCGCCGTCATATTGTTTACCGTTCATTCCAGGTGCTCCCCGCCATCTCTTCAACAAGAGCGGGACTCTCTCTGCATGACGGCATTACAAGACACAGGTTAAGACTGATTACCGATTTAGGTTTGAATATATTTTTTCATTGTATTTGCTCTTTTGCTGTGATATCTACGGCTTACCTCCTTTCCTTTTTATATAAAACAGGCTGCACTCGGCAATTTGAGAGCAAGCTCTCATTGCGCCCGTTGGCACTGTTTTTTTTATTAAGTGAATAAAAATATGCATATGTTCACATAACCGCTTTCATGGAACGGCGGATTTATGAAATACATCATTCATCTTACTCAGTACTATATAATTGTTCATTTTGTCGTCTCGTAGGTTGTCTGATTGTCTGTATACAATGCTTGTCGGTTGGAGGTGACGGCATAATTTTCATCGGTAAAGATCTCGTCTTTCACAAATTTATGTATGATAAATTCGCACATGTCTACCGCTGTATTTGCCTTTTTCATCGGCTTCCTCCTCACATCCGCAGCCGTTGTGTGTGGTAAAAGTAAAGAAAAAATAATTTAACGATGTTAATACAAAGCATTATTTAAGGGATAAATAGTTAAATATCATTAATCTTTTTCGTTATTTCCGTAGCATTGGTATAACGGTACGGAAATAAGCTCGTGCTATGGCTCCGGTGTCGTGTTATTTATACAGAAAAAGCGATAAGGCAGCGTTCCTCTCCCGTATCGTTTCTATCAATTGTTGGTCTTTTTGAAAACAGTCAATGAAACGCCCAAAGTGTTTTTATATCTGACATCACAATGTTTGCACATGGTATATGTTATGGTATTCAAGATTTATACTACTATGTTTTCACGATTGCCGTTTATTGTTTTTTATAAAGCAGTAAAGCAGTACTGTAACGGTAAACACAGACAGTGAAAGCAGCAATATTACAGGTAATGACTCACATACACATGATATAAGTATTATAAATGTACCCATCAATATAATAAGGAATAGCAGCAACGGATCTTTATCCATTGGCTGCCGTAAGGGTCTGAAAAAGTCTTTAATATCATTCTTCATTATCTGCAATCCGGTAAGACTGTTCATTTGATTGACATCGCAAATATACAAAACATTATTGTATGATGCAAGTGTATTTATCATTTATAATGATTCTCTTATGTCAGGAAGTTCCTTGTCTCCCAAGTAATCGTCAGATTTCTTATAGTTTTCCACATACTCGGGGAAAATCTTTTCTACATCGAAGTCTATCACAGTGAAAACACCGGAACGCTGATAATACATTTCATAAAGATGTGTCCCGCGAAGCACGCTCGACTCCGGCAGAGTGAAATGGTACTCGTCAAACGTTCTGTCTGTAATAGCTTCCACAGGCCATGCACGCTCCGGTCCGTCCACATCAAATATATCCTCAATACTATAACTTCGAGACATCGGCTCCCCGTCTTCTCCTGCAGTATTCAGATAAAACTTGAATCCGCTCTCGTATAATGGCATGCCATAAAACATACCTTTATAATCATAATGTGTGTATACTTTTCTCGCGATTCCGGGATTGTTTCTTTCACGGGTGTTCTGGTAATGATAGTCTGGAGCGGGTCTCATGTATTTTTCCACCATCTCACGGCTTACAGTGTCCCTTAACATCAGTGACCCGTCATAATTGAAGAAAGTCAGCTCAAAATGATTCCTCCATCCGTTATACTTCAACTCGTTGCTTCTCAGCACAAAGTATTTCTCATGCATCACACCGTGCTCTATGCTGTCCACAGGAAGTTATGTATGGCGCACAGTGCCGTTGCCGTCCTTGCTCAAAACTATCAGCTCCCGGTTCATGTCATGAGCCAGATAAAGGCTGTCGCCGCAAAGGCGGAACAACGCTAACTTCGTGCTCTCCGCAGACACCTCACGCCGCCACTGCAGTTTTGTTCCTTTGAAGCACGACACACGCAGAGGACTGCCACCGGCAAACCAGAACGTGCCCTTGTCGTCGGTATCAAAACCGGAAAGAAACAGTTCTTTATTGTTTTTGTTATATATACAGTCTATTGAGTTTGGGTCACCACGAAACGCAAATTCCCAAAGGGTTATCTCGGGAAAACCATTCCTCACACGCTGCGCGTCGGCAGTGACGACAAACGACAGCAACATGGCTATTATTGAAAGTGTACGCATTAAATATATGCTTTTCATATTATTCATATTTATCATCAGTTAAGAGATTGTTGTTTGTTAAACATATTTATAGGACATCGCAAATACATAAAAACATTACTGTTTGCTACAAGTACTATTAAGTATATATTATTGAGAGTCATTCCCGTTTATGCGGCTTTCCCTCTGAATCAAAATATATCACATTGCCGCGACTGTCATATTCTACGCCATAGCCTTTATGGCAGTTCACATGAATGCGGTTCTTATATTTGTCCTTCATCTTGCGGTATTTTATCTTATACTTACAGATACTTCTTTCTTTAGAAGGACCGTCGTTTACATTAAAACACAATTTAAGCNTATTATTCTAAGATCATTGAAGTTATTGCCGTCCTTATGGAAAATCGCTAATGTCCACACTTCTATACGCTCTTTATTCTTCTTGTCCCATATATACTGGTTAGTTGAAAAAACTCCAGATTTCATATCTTCGGATGAAGTGTCTGAGCTGTCATTATACGATACTGTCAATTCTTCACGTTCTATTCTATCCTTTTGTCCCGCCGCCATCGTCAACGGAGCAGATAACAGCAAAAATGCCGCAAACAGTCTTGCAATATTCATAACCTTATATTTTTATGGAACAACTTTTCCAAATCCTTAATTTCCTTATCTCCTATGTATTTTGCCCACCTCTTATAATGTCTCATATATTCCGGGAACATCTTTTCTATATCGAAGTCTATAACCGTGAGTATGCCGGAATCCCATTGTCCGGTCAATTCATACAGGTGTGTCCCACGATATATGTTTCCATCCCAATATCCAAAATGACAATCATCATCCTCCAGGTCTGTGAAATTTATCGTATTGAACAGTTTTCCTTCATATACATCATCACTCAGGTCATATTCCTTAATGGTAGGCATATCGTCCGGTCCTCTCAGATTCAATGTGAATTCCCACAAACTCTCATACAATGCCGTTCCATGAAACATACCTTTATAATCATAGCTCGAAGCCACATTAGGATTGCAGCAACATTCTGGCACAGGTTTCATGCATTGCTCTATCATACATATGTCAACAGTATCCTTCCACAGCAGCCTACCTTCATAGTTGAAGAAACTCAGCTCGTAGTTGAATCTCATATCTTTATTTTTAACCTCGTCGCTTCTGAGAACGATATAGTTATTATGCATAAATCCTCCAACAATGCTGTCCACAGGAAGCTTTATATGACGCACAGATCCGTCCTCCTTAATCATCACTATCAGCTCCCGCTTCATGTCATGAACCAGATATACTTTGTCACCGCGCATACGGAACAGAGAGCATCAGGTCCGTTCGTCTGCCACCTCACGTCGCCACTGCAACCTATTGCCCTTGAAGCACGACACTCGCAGAGGACTGCCGCCTGCAAAGAAGAACGTGTCCTTGCCGTCGGTGTCAAAACCGGTAAAATATAAACCAAGTTTTTTATTATATATACAGTCCACCGAGTCTGCCTTACCACGGAACGTATAATCCCAAAAAGTTATCTCCGGGAAACGGTTGCTCACACGCTGCGCGTCGGCAGTGACACCGAACGACAGCAGCATGGCTACGATTGAAAGTATACGCATTAAACGGATGTTTTTCATATTAATATCATTGTTATTCGGCAACTGCCTCCGGAAGTTCCTTGTCTCCCAAGTAAGTGATGGAATACTTGTAACATTTCACGTACTCGGGGAATATCTTTTCTATATCGAAGTCAAGCACGGTGAAATGCGGATTAAGATAAAATATATAATAAAGGTGTGTGCCCCTGAATATACTTGAGTCACAGAAATCGGTGCTGGCGATACCGTCAGTCATATCGTTAAATGCAGGATGTGGCCAGTACTCGTCATCTAAAGTAAGACCGAACAGATTCCCCCACTCGTATTCCTTAATCATAGGCTTCCCTTCCATGTCCGTATTCAAGTAGAAAGTCAATCCCCTCGTATACAAATCCGTGCTGTAGAACTTACCCTTATAGTCTACGTTCGGGTTTATGTATTCCGCTATTCTTCTGCCATATTCATCACGTGTATTCTGATCATAATAATCAGGTGCCGGTCTCATCTGTTTGTTCATCATTTCATAATCTACAGTATCCTTCCATAGCAGCGTCCCGTCATAGTTGAAGAAACTCAGCTCGTAGTAATCGCCCAATATTTTATACTTCAGTTCGTTGCTTTTGAGCACAAAGTGGCTTTCATGCATCACGCCGTCCTTTATGCTGTCAACAGGAAGTTTTGTGTGGCGTACGGAGCCACTGCCGTCCTTACTCATCACTATCAGCTCACGCTTCATGTTATGGACCATATAAAGGCTGTCGCCACGAAGACGGAACAACGCTAATTTTGTGAGTCCGTCGGACACCTCACGCCGCCACTGCAACTTAGTCCCCTTGAAGCACGACACACGCAGAGGATTGCCACCGGCAAACCAGAATGTACCCTTGCAGTCGGTGTCGAAGCCTGAGATATACAGTTCGCCCCATTTGTTATATATACAGTCCACCGAGTCTACCTTACCACGGAATGTATAATCCCAAAAAGTTATCTCGGGGAAACGCTTGCTCACACGCTGCGCGTCGGCAGTGACAACAAACGACAGCAACATGGCTGCGATTGAAAGTATACGCATTAAATATATGCTTTTCATATTATTCATATTTATCATCAGTTAAGAGATTGTTGTTTGTTAAACATATTTATATAACATCGCAAATATACAAAACATTATTGTATGATGAAAGTACTATCAGTATATATTATTGAGAGTCATTCCCGTTTATGCGGCTTTCCCTCTGAATCAAAATATATCACATTGCCGCGACTGTCATATTCTACGCCATAGCCTTTATGGCAGTTCACATGAATGCGGTTCTTATATTTGTCCTTCATCTTGCGGTATTTTATCTTATACTTACAGATACTTCTTTCTTTAGAAGGACCGTCGTTTACATTAAAACACAATTTAAGCCTGNAGTATATATTATTGAGAGTCATTCCCGTTTATGCGGCTTTCCCTCTGAATCAAAATATATCACATTGCCGCGACTGTCATATTCTACGCCATAGCCTTTATGGCAGTTCACATGAATGCGGTTCTTATATTTGTCCTTCATCTTGCGGTATTTTATCTTATACTTACAGATACTTCTTTCTTTAGAAGGACCGTCGTTTACATTAAAACACAATTTAAGCCTGCATACAAGCACGCCCTTCGGATATTCCTTTACGTTCCACAACGGGCGACGCGAGTCTGCAAGCACAATCTCAAGATTCTTATTAAAAACAGGTCCCTTTACTTTTCCTAAATGAAATTCATGCGCTTCCGACCTTTCCGGATAGCCTGCTACACCTTTACGTATTGTTATTATTATTATTCTAAGATCATTGAAGTTATTGCCGTCCTTATGGAAAAYCGCTAATGTCCACACTTCTATACGCTCTTTATTCTTCTTGTCCCATATATACTGGTTAGTTGAAAAAACTCCAGATTTCATATCTTCGGACAAAGAGTCTGAGCTGTCATTGTACGACACGGCTAATCCTTCGCGTTCAATTCCAGACACTTCTCCTGCCAGTATAGACAATGGCATAACTGATAGAATAAATGCCGCTAAAAACATTGAATTTTTCTTGGTCATATTGTTTATCTTGTTTGTGTTTCCCATTTAACAATATAGTTATTTAAATAATATTTATCAAATATACAAAAAATACATATACATATTGTATATTAAATATATATTCACCTTATTTAATCTATTTTATCTATATCTTTTATCACACGACATTATTAAAGGCTATCCGCCATTAGAATATATTTTCAATAACGAATAGCCATTTTATCACTTTAACTCATAGAAACACTAACAAACATGTCTTCTGTTCCTATATCATGCGATATAGATACACTTACACGAATAGATCGAGGTTCTTCTCCTTCAACATTGAGGGATAAATCAAATTCTATGGTTGTATTGATAGAACTGCCTGAAGAACTTATTTCTTTATACTTTCCCCCAGAGGATATGCTATACTTTTTCCCATGTATAGATATTTCACCAGGCATCGATGTATTGCAAGACAATAAAATATTGTTTGCTGAATATGTATCTTTATTCCATGAATAAGCAATAACAACATCAAACTTTATTTTATAACCATCATAACTTTCAATTAGATCTTTGTGTATGTGATTTTTTTCATCAGAGGCAGTTCCGCTTCCGCAGCCGCAGCCGCTTCCACAACCGCAGCCGCTTACGCTTCCACAGCCACTTCCGCTTCCACAACCACAGCCGCAGCCACTCCCGCTTCCACAACCACAGCCACTTACGCTGCCACAGCCACTTCCGCTACCGCTGCCACAACCGCTTCCACAACCGCAGCCACTCCCACTTCCGCACACACTCGCTACCCTCATCATCATCGCACTTGGTTTCATACTCATCTGAGCCTCATTCCCAATAAGTCTCAGACCTTCATTTGTCACATTCTTTTTCATAATCATTTAATTTTTAATTTATTAATAAACACCGGACCGCCCGGCATCCCTTCTCACTTTCTCACCATCTCACTTTCTCACCCTCTCACCTTCCCACCTTCTCCCCTTCTCACCCTCTCCTTTTTCCCCTTTTACTTTTTTACCTTTTTACATTTTTACCTTTTCCTCCACATCACAGCTCCCTCCATCATCAGTCTCTCCATCGCATCTCTCACGCATCCGTCCACATACGTCGCGTCCATCTTCAGTCTGTCCGCCACACACGCCATGATGCCCTTGCGCAGCTCGCGCCATGACTGTTCCCGTCGCAGCAGCGACAGAATGTTGAAGCACAGGTCATTGAGCACTATCTCCCTGTACCCCTTTCCCGTCACCGTCGGCACGCACGCTATGTCGCGCATGCCACACGTCCAGTGCCCGCAGAGCGAGGATATGAGCAGTGCCCGTGCCTCCGTGCGCCATTTCTCAGGTATGGAGAACACCCGCATGTAAGGATTCACCGCAAGCACACATCCTTCCCTACGCTCCTCACCGATGTTGAAGAACTCCACCACACGTGCCGACAGCTCCTCCTGCCGTATGAGCCTGTCGCGCTCAACGGTGTCCCATTCCCGTTTCCTCTCCTCCAGCCAGTCAGCGTAAGAGGCGACACACCTCACGGCAGACAGCCTGTCTGTTTCAGCCACCGGCATGCCCGAAAGCCTCGGATGCCTCCCGCCGAACATCTCCGCTATTCTCCAGAAATATTCCGGATATCTGCCGAGCAGTGTCCTGGAGAGCAGCGCGCACGCCTTGGCGTTGCGTTTGTGTCCGCCCAGAAGATGCAGCAGCGGACGGCGGCTGATGTTGAGGAAGTCGCAGAACTCACCGTAGGTATATCCGTTGTCGCACGTCCTTCCTGCGAACAGCGTCGTCACCTTCCTCCTCTCCGCCTTCACCATGGCATAGAACAGCACCTGCTCGAACATAAGGTTATAGTTGCCGTTCAGCCGTCCGCTGTCCGCGCGGTCAAGCCCGTTGTCCCTTATTATGCGGAACGCCTCGTCACAGTAGCGTTGTATGAAACCTGTGTCGCTGCCGCCCAGCACTCCCGCGTTGTAAGAGCCGATTGACTGCCGTGCCAGCTCCTCGTGCAGGCAGCTCGGCATCACCATGTCACGTGTGTCCAGACCGTCCATAATGTTCTTATAATAAGCCGTGCCCTCCTCCTCGTTCTGCGCTATGAGTCCACACGAACCTATGTCGGCGGCGAGCCTCCTTGGCACGAATATGTCGCCGTCCACATGTATGAAAGGCGTGTCCTGCATCGAGTATGTCATCATCTTGGCGTAAGCCCAGTGCGGTTCAGGTATGTCAAGACGGTCATAACACACCCTCACCTGCGTGTAAGGCAGCCTTAGACGGTCTATGAGCACCGCCGCTCCCTCAGAGTCGGTGTAAAGCTCCACGTCGTCATAACTCTCCCTCAGCATCAGGCAGCTCAGTGCCCATGCCATGAGATGATACTGCGGTTCGAGCCAGCCAAAGCTGTCCCAGACAAGGCTTTTGTGCCCTGTCCAAAGTGTCTGTACTGTTTTTTCCATTTTTGTGTGTATGTTTGTGTTTTTCTCCCCAACCATCCATGAGTATGCCTCCGGCTGGCTGTCAATACGGCAGATATCCTCTGCCGGTGCGGGATTACTAAGGTACCGTGTTTTTCTTCATCCCCTGTCAGACGTCACAAAGACAATGCAAACGAGAGGAAAGAGAGCTTGCTCTTTATTTCCCGAGTGCAGCAATGTCTTATGCAAAGATATTGCAAGGCGAGAGCAACGGCAAGCAGGGAAGACCGAGTCTTGCCTGACTTTACACTGCCGAGCCGCCGCTTGTCTTATGCAAAAATATAACAACGCCCTGCCGGATGCAATAGCTTATAGGGGTAGTTAACGTTTGTTTACATTTGAATATACGTTACACAACCCATGCAACTATATGTTTTCCAATAAATTACGTCATAGCGGCAACGCAAAAAAAATTTTCGGGAAACCATACGCGCCCTTCCCATTTTCCCACTTTCATAAACACAACACAAGCATGAGCCGCTCTCCGCAAGCATTATTCCCGTCGCACAGCATGCGTTACGTCACACGGGTGCGGATAAAAAAGAAAAGCGGCACCACAGCCGCTTTTCTCTCACACATACATACCGTCGCATATACATAAATGCCTTGCATGCATGTCCTGTCTCACCCTGACCGCCCGTCACACCGCCAAAGCCATATTGCCACAGGCTGCCGGCTCTTCAACCACACTGCGCACTGCAAGTCCGGCTGAAGTCCGATAACCGGTCCGGAGTAAAAAAGAGCTATTCCGCTTTCTTTACGTCCTCTTTGAGCTGGCGGTTGTCAAGCGGCTCATGCAGCCTCACATAATCTCCTTTCAAGGTACCTCCGCCCGAACAGTAATAATAAAGGATGGTGTCGTCGTCTGATGAAATGCCAAGAGTGTCATCGCGAAGGGTGAAATATATGTGGTTTCCTTCTGTCTCGACAACAAGAGAGTCACCGTCAGGCGTAAGTATGCCGTCACCGTCGAAGGTGCACGAAGGTTTCTTTATGTCGGCTCTTGAACGTATGCTTATGTGTGCGGTAGAGTCAGATGTCTCCGTTATGCTCACCGCCGTCCAGTCGTTGCCCTCGGCGCGCTGGGCATATTCCTCTGTCACGAAGTCGCCTAAGAACGACGACTCCTTCAGTGTTTTCCGTTCGGCTTGTTTTACAGGTTTGTTTCCGCATGATGCAATGACGGCGAGTACCGCCAGAAATGCGATTTTCTTCATAATCTTTAATTTTTGGGGTTTTAATTTAAAATTTTTCCGCTTATCATATAAGTCTGACAAAAATAAGGATAATTTCCGAATAAACATAACAAACGCACGCGAAAATATTCCGGAAAAGCGTCGCGCCGTTGCATAAATATACGTTTCCGACGGTAAAAAATATTGACAAAACATTTTTGCAAAACAGAAAACGCCGTGCGCCATGACGTGTCCTTCCTCACACCGGAAAGCCTTTTCTGTGACGGCAAAGGCGAAGCCGGACGGCTGGAATATTCCTTTCTCACTGCGGAAAAGGCTCTTCCGCGCCACGGAACGCGCTCTTTCAGCTCACGGCAAAGCGTCTTCCACCGTGCCGAAAAGCCCGTATCGGTGACCCATAAAGGCTCTTCTGCATAGCCGAAGGGCGTGACTGACGGGCATGAAAAACGCAACCCGCTGACCGGCAGCGGGTTGCGCTAAGTCTCCGAGAACGGTGTATTTGCCTCTGAAAAACATTCCGTACGCAACAGGCGGCTTGATTTTGAGTTATGCCCCCGCATCCATGCATATGCCGCCCGACTTTTTGCATATATATGCATACCTTTGCCTGAAGCGCGCACCATGGCGTGCGGGGCTGACGCTCACTGTCCGTAGGCGGCTGTTCAGTCCGTCACCAGCTTCCTGCCTCCTACGATGTACAAGCCCTTTCCGAGAGTGCCGTAGCTGTTCAGTCCGCGTTTCACGTTCAGACGCGCCTTCCTCGTGCCGTCCGGACGATACACGTCCACCTTGCACTCCCTGTCTGACGAGATGTAGAGCACGCCGTTCTCCGCATACACCTTCATCCCTTCCTTTACGGAGGATATGTCTGTCGACAGCTCGCTCACGGTGAAGTGCTTCCTCTCCGACACCTCGTCCCACGAGTCGTTGATGTAGAGCGAGCAGAAATATTTGCCCGGCTTGAGGTCGCCCGCCTTTATCTCTATTTTCCCGTCGATGCTTCCGTAGGTGTAGAAGAATCCGTCGAGGTCGTCCACGCCCGGCACTTTTCCTTCCTCATACACGCCTATCCAGTCTTTCGGTGTGCCCGGAGCCTCGTGGTAGTGTATGGTGATGTCCTCGTCGCAGAGATACTCCGTCTTGTCAAGACTCACCGAAGAGATGTTGTCTCCGATGGCGAACATGAGCCTCTCCGACGGTTCGAAGTACTTTCCGCGCGTAAAGTAGTTCACGAAGTAATAGCCTTTCGGCAGGTCTTCCGTGAGCGTCATCACACCCTCTTTAGCCTCTCCGGTGTAGTCCCATGAGTCTGAGAGGTCTGACGTTCCCGGCACTTCGCCCATGCGGTAAATGCCTATCCAGTCGTCCTTCAGTCCAGGCGCGTTGGCGAACGTGATGCTTATGTCCTCGCCCACCTCATACTTGTCCTTCTCCAGCGACAGCTCAGGTACCGGTCCGAAGTAGAACGGCAGCCGCTCCGTTATCTCTGTGTAGCCCTCGTCGGCGAACAGCACGGCGTAGTATTCGTTCACCTCGTCGATGGTGAACTTCAACGATCCGGCAGCCTGCGACGTGTAGTTCCATTTGTATGATGTCGTCGTGCCTGCTCCCTCTCCTCCGGGAGTCTCGCCATTGCGGTATATTCCTATCCATGCGTTCTTGCCCACCGGCGCGTTGGCATAGGATATCTCTATCTCGCTTCCCGGCTCATACACTTTCTTTTCTATGGTGATCATCGGCTCGCTTATGACGCTTCCCGTCACCTCGAACCCCTTCGGCTCCGACCATTCCGACCACTCCAGATTCTCGTCGCGGTATCTCACCCGCACGTAGTATGTGCCGTTGCCCAGTCCGCGCGAGGGCAGTGTATATTCGGTTATGTCCTGATTGTGGTTGAGGTCTATGGGCAGATAGAGCGGGGCTCCGGTAGAGCCGTAGAGGTTCTCCACGTCTCTCACCACGTTGAGCGATATTGCTGAGAAGTTCACGTTGGTAGAGAACTGATACTGCACGGTGTTGAGCTTCTCACCGGTCTGTGTCTTGTATGGGCTGGCGTGGAACGTGTAGGGCAGCTCCACCTCGCTGTCCACCTCTCCGAGCTCGGGCTTCTCGGGCGCCGCCTTGCCGAATGAGCGGTGGAAGGAGTCTATGAGGATGTTGTCCACCACGAGTCCCTTGTTGCCTATGGCGTAGCACTCAGCCCTCATCTCCTTCTTCTCGAAGTCGAACTCCAGTATCTGGTAGCCCCAGTAGTCAATGGTTTTCTGCACGTCGTCATAGTCCTGCTCCGACGACATTCCCCACAGCTGGTCGTATGACGCCGCTCCGTTTATGATGTGATAGAGCGGATAGTCGGCTATCTGTCCGCGGTGATAGAGGTGGTGGTGTCCTCCGTAGTTGAGCACATGCTTGGGAGTCTCCGAGAGTATTGGCATTATCTCGTTTCTTGCCCACGCCGATATGTCGCCTATATACTGCTCCGCCTGTATCGGACGGTGGTTCACGCTGATGATGAAGTCCACGCTGTCGTCGTTCTTTGCGGCGTCAACCACCTTCCTCACCCAGCTCTTCTGCTCCTCGCCAGTGTGCTCGGTGCTCAGCACCACGAAGAGTATGCGTCCTGCCTGATAGGCGTAATAGTTCTCCGTGCCGCTCTTTATGCCCTGATACTCCAGCTCCTCGAAGTGGTTGTGCGCGGCATACCGCTCCATGCCCGGGTCGCTGTAAGTGTCGTGGTTGCCCACAGCCGTCATGATTGGGAGGTAGGGCGACATCTGCCTGTTCTTCCAGTAGTTCACGAGCTCATACTGGTCGAGCGTTCCGTTGTCCACCTGGTCGCCCACGTTCATTATCATGTTGATGTTCTCCTCGAGGTTGCCGTATTTCTCGTTTATCTTTCTTTTGGCAGCCTGCATGAGCCATTCATATCCGCTGCGCTTCTTGAGCTGGTGGTCGCCCATGAGTAGTATGCGCATGGGAGTCTTTCCGCCTTTCTCCGGCATGGTGCGGAATCGGTAGACGGGGCTTTCCTCCGAGCCGCTCCTCACCTTATAATAATATATGGTGTTTGGCTCGAGCGAGGTGAGCTTCACCGAGTTCCAGAAGTAAGTGTCCGACAGTTTGCCGGCTGTTCCCCCCACGGTTGCGTCGAGATTGTCCTCAGACTTGCCGAACATCACCTCCGGAGTGTTGTCGAAGTCGGTCTTCCAGCTTATCCATATGGAGTGGTCGGTGGCTGTCTGGAGGTAAGGCTCGGTCATCTTGCGGTATGGCGCGCCCTCGAGATCCACCGTCACGCGGTGTGCCATCACCTGCTCATAGCCGTCGTCACCGGTCACGGGCTCATAGTAGATGTCAGCCTCGGTGTATGTCTTTCCGCCTATCTCTATGCTCTCGCCCGGTTTGATGGAATGGTCTGTGAAGCCCTTCACATAGCGGTGGAAGGTGATGTCGAGCGACAGCGTGTCCTTCGTGCCGTCGTTGAAGGTGCGCTCCACCATCATCGGACTGTCCTGCGCGATGAACGTGGCTCTTATCCTTGCCGTGGGAGTGCCCTGTCCATCCACGATGTCGCAGCCCGTGGCAGGCAGCCAGCGGTAGTCTGTCACGTCAGCGTTTTCGTCCACGCTGTAGGTCTTCACGTCGCCTGTCCTCATGTCGGCGTCGCCTTTGATTGTGCCGGTGTTGTCCGCCTGAAGGCCCAATACATGTCCTGCAAGCAGCATCGCCAGCGATCCTGAAAGTAAAAATCTGTTCATAATATAGCTTTGTTTGGTCGTGCAAAACTACACATACGATGTTACCGCGCGGTTTCAACGGCTTTGCAATGTGGTTGAGAATGCGCGACAAGACTGCGACGGGCTCCGTCACAGAAAGCTGCATGGCGTTCCCTGCCATGAGCCTTGCCGTGCGCCGGATGCCTGTCCGCATGATACGGTGGTTTGAAAAAATCGTTCAAAACCTGTCAAAAATGTTACATGAACGATTTTTTATATACTCTGAAACATATATGTAACAGCAGTTTACGCTTAATTCATACATTTGCGGCAGAAAAAAATTGAATAACTAAAACGACAACAACTCTTTTTTATTTTACCGTTATGAGAACACTCAATCACACAAAAGCAAGATTCCGCACAGTGGCGTTCATGTCATTGCTCGCATGCTCTTATGTACACGCGCAACAGACAGCTACAGGCGATGAAGGCTCCGGAAAGGAGGAAGGCAACCGCAACGTGATGCTCAACGCCTCAAGCGCAAACGGACCGAGGGAGATACAGATAGGACTGCCCTCTGCCGACGTGAATGTGCTGGAGAACGGACTGCCCGTCACCTACGCCACCAATCCTCACTCTATCAACTCCAACTGGCGCTCGGACGCGAGCCTGAGCCATGTGGGACTGCTCAAAATCTCGGAGACGGCAATCACTACCGGAAACATAGGATATGCCGTCAACTCGTTCACGCAGCTGGGACAGGAAGGATTCAACGGCAGACTCGACTACAAGTCGAACCACTTCGGCTTGCAGGAGTTCTCGCTCAACCTCAACGGATCCATCGGAAAGGGATGGTATTACAGCACAAGCCTTTATCAGGACTTCGACCCGGGAACGTTCAAGATAAGGTCTACGCCCTTTCAGGACCGCACGCAGATATACAAGGCGGCTCTCACCAGACGCTACAGCGAGGGCAGGGGTGAGTTCACGGCAATGTACCGCTATTCCAACAGCCACCCCGTATACACTTACGCCACACAGTCGGCTCCGTTCATCTATGCCGGAGACGGCAGCGTGAAGGAATATGGGGGATTCAGGCTCGGCACAACCTCGTATCTTCCCAAGGACAACACTATGACCTATCGTGACATGCGCACGGGCGAACTGAAGCAGACCACACTCTATGACGCCATAGCCAACCGATCGAGCGAGGTGTCGCTGATGAACACTTACAAATGGGACAACGGACTCACGTGGAAAGTGGCAGGACGCTATGACAACGCGCACGGAGCGCTGGTCTACCAGACTCCAATGTCGCTCATCAACGTGAAGGACGGCAACAGCTACAACTATGTGACCCGGGGCATCGGCGGACAGCTCACTCCCTATACCGGAGAATATGTGCAGACGCGCATGTCGTGCCTCAACTCGGGCGACATAGACGAGCTGCTCCTCACCTCGGAGCTTTCGAAGAAGTTCGCCACATCAACCCTTCGCATAGGTGTGAACGAGTGGTATTACAACGTGGACTATACGTCCAACACCACGATGTACGACCAGAGCGTGCCTGCCGACGGCGGTTATCCGGTGAGGGTATACGACGCCGCCAGACGCAGCGACTATTTCTACGACTTCAACAAGAACGCATCCGAATATTACAAGGGACACGAGAACAAGCTCGCGCTTTATCTCACACACGACTGGGACATCACTCCGAAGTTCAATGTTTACTACGGCGCGCGCCTCGAATGGCAGTCGCTCAAAGGAGAGAACGCGGCTGTGAGAAACGCCGAGGGACAGTATGTGGGACGCTTCGCCGACTATCACTTAGGCGCGACAGCACCTGACGGGACAAAAATCACACCCACTCCGCTGAGCTACGACTGGCTGAACTACGACCTTACTGCCGCCCTCACATACCGGCTCACAGGAAACTTCGGACTGACAGGCGACTTCACATACATCGTGCAGCATCCGCGTTTCGAGAACTTCTCGCCCGCCACACTGCCCAACACCGACAGAATCTCAGTGCCGCTCGGACGTGCCGGAATATACTACAACAACTCTTGGCTGAGCCTCACCTCGCTTTTCTCATACATCTCAAAGACAAACAACAACTCCACGCTCAACCTCCAGCACGGCGGGGAGATAATGGCTGCGCCGCTCACATACGACATACAGACCATCGGATGGACAACTGACGTGATGGCGCATCCTGTGAAGGGACTCGACATACACTTCCTTTTCACTTACCAGAAGCCGACATACAAGAAATATGAGACGTCAGTCACCTTCTCAGACGGATATGAGGGGAAAATCAACGCCACAGGAAACATCGTGGCTGAGATACCGCAGGTGCTCATAGAGTTCGACCCGAGCTACATGATAACCGACGACCTGAAGATATGGACAAGCTTCCGCTACTTCAGCAAGACCTACGCCAACATCAATGAGGCTTACTACTTCAACGGACACTGGGAGACCTTCGGAGGAGTGAACTGGCAGGTGAACAGGAAGCTGTCGCTCGGATGCACCGTGGTGAACTTCCTCAACCAGACCGGAGCGAAGGGAAGCATAGCCGGAGCGGAGCTTATAACAAAGGACGAGGCGAAACAGTATGACGGTCACCTCATGACCGGAAGCTACCTGCGTCCGTTCACAGTGGAGTTCTCCGCATCGCTCAGATTCTGACCACAAGGGCTGTCCCGCACGCATGACGGCTGACGGTGCGGCAGGACAACCTTTCTTTACAACCGTTCAAAATATAATAACTGACAATCCGAACAAATCTATGAAAAAAATCGTTTTTATCAAGACCATTGCCCTTGCGGCTGTTTCTCTCGCCGCACAGGCTGCCGTTGCGCAGGACATCAAAGTGAGCCGCAGCGGCGACACGACGGTTGTCGTGATAGACAATCCGAAGAAATATCTCATCCTCCCAGTGGAGGAAGACAAGGGAGAGGCACGGGTGTTGCTCGACACAGGCTCTCCGGCTGACACTTGGATGGACGTGCGCCTCGCACAGGACAGGACAGACTACTGCGTGCCATTCGCATTGGGCGGCGGCAGCAAAGCCGTTGTCAGGATTCTGAACATCAGTCATGACGCTCTCGCGCTCAGATCGCTGAGGACGTCTGACACATGGAGCGTGGCGAACACCGACTACTACCGCCCGCTTTACCATCACACTCCGTCATACGGATGGATGAACGACGCCAACGGTATGGTATACAAGGACGGCGAGTATCATCTCTATTTCCAGTACAACCCTTACGGCTCGAAGTGGGGAAACATGCACTGGGGACACGCCGTGAGCACCGACCTCGCACACTGGAGGGAGATGGAGCCTGCCATAGCGCGCGACACCATGGGGCACATCTTCTCGGGAAGCTCTGTGGTGGACAAGGAAAACACAGCCGGATATGGCAAGGGTGCCATCATCGCGCTCTACACTTCGGCGAGCGACAGGAACGGACAGATACAGTGCATGGCATACAGCACCGACAACGGACGCACGTTCACGAAGTATGAGGGAAACCCCGTGCTGCGCCCGTTCGACGGACTGAAGGACTTCCGCGACCCCAAAGTGTTCTGGTATGAGCCTGCCGGAGCATGGTATATGATTGTCTCGGCAGACAAGGAAATGCGCTTCTACAAGTCTGACAACCTGAAGAAGTGGACGTATGTCAGCGCATTCGGACGCGGATACGGCATGCAGCCGTCACAGTATGAGTGCCCTGACTTCGTGCGGCTGCCTGTCAACGGCGACATGAACGACATGAAGTATGTCATGCTCATGAACGTCAATCCGGGCTGTCTTTTCGGTGGCAGCGCGACAGAATACTTCGTGGGAGACTTCGACGGCAAGGAGTTCAGATGTCTCGACGACCCGCACACGCCCAAGTGGCTCGACTACGGCAAGGACCATTATGCCACAGTGTGCTTCTCAAACACAGGCGACAGGGTAATCGCACTGCCATGGATGAGCAACTGGCAGTATGCCAACGTCACCCCGATAAAGCAGTACAGGGGCGCCAACGCCCTGCCTCGGGAGCTGTCGCTCTACACCAAGGACGGACGCTACTATGTGGCTGCCGACGTGGCGCCGGAGATAAGGGCGTTGAGGAAAGACACAAGGAATGTGCCCGACATGAGGGTAGACGGCTCTGAAGACAAGGCGGCGGTGGCTGACGGATGTGACGGGGCGTTCGAGATAGAGGCTGACATAACCCCGGGAGAGGCAGGCGTTGCAGGACTGGAGATTTACAACGGAAAGGGAGAAAAGACCGTCATATATCTTGACATGAGGAACAGGCGCATCGTGACAGACCGTACGCAGAGCGGACTGACCGACTTCGGACTGAAGGCTGAGCCTCACGACATAGAGAAGAAAGCCGACGCGCAGCGTGCGGAAGAGAACAGAAAGCCTATGCGCATTGAGAACGCCGTGAACTACAAGAACGACTTCGCGCTCGGCACATGGGCTCCGCTGGAGCTTTGCGAAGGCAAGACCTATCATGTGGACATATTCGTAGACAAGTGTTCGGTGGAACTGTTCGTCGACGGTGGACGCATTGCCATGACCAATCTCGTGTTCCCCACAAGCCCATACGACTCGCTGCGGTTCTATACCGAAGGCGGAACGGCGGCTTTCAGAAATGTGAAGTTGCACAAAATAAGCCTGTAGACACAATATCATAACGCCTCCGTGCGTTATGATTATTGTAAATCTATTTAATACAATCTTATAAAAACACATTCTGATGAGAAAACTCTTACTTATGGTGTCAGCCTTGCTGATACTCGCACTCCCGGCGGACGCCGACGGACAGAAGACCATCCGCGTAAGCACCGACAACACAGACATGATATTCCAGGTGAACGACAAGGGACGGCTATACATGGTTTATCTCGGCGACCGACTGCTCAACGCCGACGACGCCTCACGGTTCGGATGGAGCGTGTACACCGGAACAGACGGCAGCGTGAGCCAAAGGGGACACGAGGCGTACATGGCTTCGGGCGGAGAGGACTTCTTCGAGCCTGCTCTGGCGGTGACGCATGCCGACGGAGACATGACCACCTATCTTTATTATAAGGACTCGCAGACACGCGCCATCGACGGAGGCACGGAGACGGTGATACGTCTTGCCGACAGGAAATACCCGCTTGAGGTGACCCTCCACTACGCCGCCTACACACGGCAGAACGTCATCAAGGCGTGGAGCGAGATAAAGCACGGGGAGAAGTCGGACATCACGCTGTGGAGATATGCGAGCACCATGCTCTACTTTAACGAGCCGGCATACTATCTCACCAACTATCACGGCGAATGGGCACGCGAGGCGCAGCCTGCCACACAGCAGCTCACGTTCGGAAAGAAAACCATCGACACCAAGCTGGGAACGCGCGCGGCGATGTTCATGCAGCCGTTCTTCGAGCTGGGCATAGGCTCTCCGGCGCAGGAGAACGCCGGACGGGCATTGCTCGGAACGATAGGATGGACGGGCAACTTCAGCTGTACGTTCGAGGTGGACAACGTGGGCGGACTGCGCGTCATACCGGGAATAAACCCTTATGCGTCCGACTACAGGCTGAAGGCTGGCGAGACGTTCGTCACGCCGGAGTTCATCTTCACCCTCAGCGACAACGGTACGGGAGAGGCAAGCCGCAACCTGCACGACTGGGCAAGGCTCTACCAGCTGAAGGACGGAAAGGGAACACGCATGACGCTCCTCAACAACTGGGAGAGCACAGGGTTTGACTTCAACCAGGAGAAGCTCGCCGGAGTGATGCAGGATGCCGCACGGCTGGGAGTGGACATGTTCCTTCTTGACGACGGATGGTTCGCATCGAAGTATCCGCGCGACAACGACCGGGCAGGTCTGGGCGACTGGGAGCCTAACCCGGTGAAGCTGCCGCAGGGCATCGCAGGGCTGACGGCTGCCGCTGAGAAGGCGGGAGTGAAGTTCGGCATATGGATAGAGCCGGAGATGGTGAACCCCAAGAGCCGCCTCTACGAGGAGCATCCCGACTGGGTGATAACGCAGAACGGGCGCGACACCTACTACTACCGCAACCAGCTTGTGCTCGACCTTGCCAATCCGAAGGTGCAGGACTATGTGTTCGGCGTCGCCGACAAGATACTCACCGACAACCCCGGTGTGGCTTACTTCAAGTGGGACTGCAACAGCCCCATCACCAACATACGCTCGCCTTACCTGAAGAAGAGGCAGGGCAACCTGTATGTGGACTACGTGCGGGGGCTGTACAACGTGCTCCGCAGACTGAAGGCTAAATATCCGGACGTGCCGATGATGCTCTGCTCGGGTGGAGGATCGCGCTGCGACTATGAGGCTCTGAAGTATTTCACCGAATACTGGTGCAGCGACAACACCGACCCCTTCGAGCGCATATACATACAGTGGAGCATGTCGAAGTTCTTCCCAGTGAAGGCGATGGCGGCTCACGTGACCGACTGGAACCGCGGGGCGTCGCTCAAGTTCAGGCTCGACGTGGCGAGCATGTGCAAGCTGGGATTCGACATCGACGTGAGCAAGATGTCCGAACAGTACCTCAATCTCTGCCGCAAGGGTGTGGAGAACTACAACCGCCTGAAGCCTGTCATCCTCGACGGTGACATGTACAGGCTCATATCTCCGTATGAGGGCAACCACGCCGCCGTAAACTACGTGTCGAAGGACAGAAGCCGCGCCGTGCTCTTCGCCTACGACCTGCATCCGCGCTATCAGGAACCTGTGCCGAACGTGAGGCTGCGCGGACTCGACCCGGAGCGCGCATACAGCGTCAAGGAGATAAACCTGCCCGACGGACGCGAGGCTGAAGCGCGTACCTACACGGGCGACTGGCTCATGAAGATAGGCTTGCCTGCGCTTTCGGCGGCTGACGGCGCGAGCCACGTATATGAGCTTACGGCGACCGACTGACGCTCCGGAGCCAGAATGACGAATGAAAAATAAAAACCGCAAATCATTATGAAACAAAATAAGACGATTTACATTGTCCCCGTGATGTTCTGCTTCTTCGCGATGGGATTTGTCGACCTGGTGGGCATCGCCTCCAATTATGTCAAGGAAGACCTTGCGCTCAACGACTCAACGGCAAACATACTGCCGTCGCTCGTGTTCTTCTGGTTTCTCATCTTCAGCGTGCCCACGGGCATGCTCATGAACCGCATAGGACGCAAGAACACCGTCCTGCTGTCGCTTCTGGTGACACTCTTGTCGCTGCTGATGCCTCTCATAGACGAGAGCTTCGCCGTGATGCTCGTAGCCTTCTCGCTGCTCGGCATCGGCAACGCGCTCATGCAGACGTCGCTCAACCCGCTCATCTCCTCCATCATCAGCGGCAAGCATCTCGCCAGCACGCTCACTTTCGGACAGTTCATCAAAGCCATAGCGTCGTTCCTCGCGCCTTATCTCGCCATGTGGGGAGCAACGGCGGCAATGCCTTCGTTCGGTTTCGGATGGAAAGTTCTGTTCGCCATATACCTTGTGGTGGGCATCGCGGCGACACTGCTGCTGTGGGCTACACCGATAGACGAGGGCGGACAGCGGGACAGCGCGTCGGGTTTCGCCGACTGCCTGCGACTGCTCGGCAAACCGGTAGTGCTGCTGTCGTTTGTAGGAATAATGTGTCATGTGGGCATTGACGTGGGAAGCAACACCACCGCGCCCAAGATTCTCATGGAGCGACTTGGCATGACTCTCAACGAGGCGGCGTTCGCCACGAGCCTCTACTTCATCTTCCGTACAGTGGGATGTCTCACGGGTTCGTTCATTCTGCGTGTGATGAACCACCGCGCTTTCTTCACAGTGAGCATCCTGATGATGGCTCTCAGCATGGCTGGACTTGCCTTCGGCACGTCTGAGGCGGTGCTCTACACTGCGATTGCGCTCGTGGGCTACGGCAACTCCAACGTATTCTCGCTTGTCTATTCGCAGGCTCTGCTCTCCGTACCCGACCGTCAGAACGAGGTGTCGGGACTGATGATAATGGGTCTTTTCGGCGGTACGGTGTTCCCGCTGCTCATGGGATTCGCCGCCGACGCCGCCGGACAGACGGGAGCCGTGGCTGTGATGGCTGTGGGAGTGGTATATCTTCTTACTTTCATAAAGAACATAAAACACTGAAAGACATATGAAAAATATTGTAGCAGGACTCGGGGAGGCTCTGTGGGATGTCCTTCCCGACGGCAGAAAATTAGGTGGCGCACCGGCAAACTTCGCCTATCATGCCGGACAGTTCGGAATGGACACGGTGGCTGTGAGCGCGCTGGGCGACGACAGTCTGGGCGACGAGACGTGCGCCGAGCTCGACAGCAAGGGACTGAGACATCTCATGCCGAGGGTGCCTTTCCCCACGGGAACGGTGCAGGTGACGCTCGACAAGGCGGGAGTGCCGGCATACGACATAAAGGAAGGCGTGGCGTGGGACAACATTCCGTTCACGCCCGAGATGGAGAGTCTGGCACGCGGATGCCGCGCGGTGTGCTTCGGGTCGCTGGCACAGCGCAACGCCGTGTCGCGCGACACCATACACCGCTTCCTTAAAGCCACGCCGAAGGACTGCATGCGCATCTTCGACATCAACCTAAGGCAGAACTTCTACACGAAGGAGGTGATACAGGAGTCGCTCAGAATGTGCAACGTGCTGAAGATAAACGATGAGGAGCTGGTCATCATAGGCAGGATGTTCGGCTATCCGGGACTCGACATGAGCAACAAGTGCTGGCTCTTACTCGGCAAGTACAACCTCGACCTGCTCGTACTCACCTGCGGGGTGAACGGCAGCTATGTGTTCACACACGGGGAGATGTCGTTCTTCGAGACACCCCGGGTGGAGGTTGCCGACACTGTGGGAGCGGGCGACTCGTTCACCGGATCGCTCTGCGCCGCGCTCATCAGCGGCATGCCGGTGGCGGAGGCTCACAGGCTCGCCGTGGACGTGTCGGCTTATGTGTGCACACAGAACGGCGCGATGCCGGAGCTTCCTGAAGGACTTACGTCGAGAATAGCGCGCAAGGCGTGACTCCGGAAGGCTGATGGCGCACCGCTCAGGAGTGTCTGCCGGACAGCAGTCGCCGGTCCAACAGTTTACGGGTTGTCTGCCCATGACACCCAATAAGAAAAAACATGACACCCAATACGAAGAAAGCAGAGGATGCCCGCTGTCTTAGGCGCGTCCTCTGCTTTTCTCATACGCCACGCCGTGCGGCGCGTCATTTGCCGTTGGGCGTATGTCCGAAGTAGTCCTTATAGCATTTGGAGAAATACGACGGTGATGAAAAGCCCACCTCATACGACACTTCCGACACGGTGTATGCGCCGCTCTTCAGCAGTTTGTCCGCACGTCTTAGTCTTGTCATACGTATCAGTTCCACAGGCGTGCTGCCGGTAAGAGCCTTCACCTTGCGGTACATCTGCACGCGGCTCAGCCCCAATTCGGAGCTGAGTGTCTCCACATTGAAATCAGGGTCGGCAAGATGCTCGTTCACCTTTGCACTGAACTCGTTCATGAACTTCCTGTCCATGCTCTCCGGCTGCTCGCCGCCGGTGTCTCCGTGTGCGTATATGCTCTTCAGCCGTCGGCGGCTCTCGATGAGGTTGCGCACCCTTGACGTGAGCACCTTGCCGCTGAACGGCTTCACTATATAGGCGTCAGCTCCGCAGTCGTATCCGTCGGCGCGCTGCGTGTCCATGGCGTTTGCCGTGAGCAGTATGACGGGTATGTGGCTCGTCGCCGTCGTGGTCTTTATACGGCGGCACATCTCCAGCCCGTCCATCTCCGGCATCATGACGTCGCACACGATTATTCCCGGCACTCCGGCGACAGCCTTGTCGAGTCCCTCAAGCCCGTTGGAGGCATAGCTCACGTTGTATCTGTCAGCCAGGAGCGAGCCTATGTATTTTCTCATGTCACCGTTGTCGTCGACCACAAGCACGTCCTCGCGCTCTCCGATGTCCTCAGGACTTGTCATGATGTCGGCGGGGCTTCCGGATGCTGCGGAGGTGTCAGTGCTGTCGATGACGGTGTATTCCTCTGGAATCATGTCGTGCGCCTCTTCTTTCTGTGCAGAGTCCTCCCCGGCAGGAAGTTCCGCCGCAGGAATGGTCACGACAAACTCAGCCCCCTTCCCCTCCTCGCTGCTCACCCTGACGCTGCCGCCGAGCAGACCGGCGAACGAATGGACAAGAGCGAGTCCGATGCCCGTTCCTCCCGAATCTTGCCTCACCTGATAGAACCTGTCGAACACATGGGGCAGCATGGCGGCAGGTATGCCTATTCCGCTGTCAGCCACCGCCAGTGTGAACGAGCCGTCGTCTCCTCCTTTCAGGCTCACGTCTATGCGTCCACCCTCAGGTGTATACTTCAAGGCATTTGACATGAGATTGTAGCATATGCGCTCTATCTTGTTGCGGTCGGTGCATGCCACGAGTGTCTCCGGAGCCGTGACGTCCAACGTTATGCGCTTGCCGCTTGCCATAGACTCGAAGTTTCCCGCCCAGTCACGCAGTGCGGCGGCAAGGTCGAAGCACGAAACCTCGATGCCCATCTTTCCGTTCTGCACCTTGCGCAAGTCGAGAATCTCCCCCACCAGACGCAACATCACGCTCACATTCCTGCGGACGAGCGTCAGCAGACGGCGTTGCTCACCGCTTGTCCCGGCGTCAGCCAGAAGCCGGTCCACCGGGTCGGCTATGAGTGTGAGCGGAGTACGGAACTCGTGGCTCACGTTTGTGAAGAACTGCAGTTTGGCGTTCGCCGTCTCCTCGGCAAGGCGCCGTTTCATTATTATGGTGCGGTAGATGTATATGAAGAACGTTATGAGCAGGGCGATGATGATGGACGAGAGCAGCATGAAGAGCTTCTGATGGTTGTACTGCGCCAGATAGCGGTCCACCTTGCCATGAAGCACCTCAAGCCTTTCGCTCTGCTGCTCCATCTCTTCTGCCTGCATGAGCATGGCTCCCGCATTGTCTGGCGTGACGATGGCGCTCTTCAGATAGTTTTCCTTGCTGTATGGCTTTCCCTGAAGGATGTTCATGGCGAGCTGCATCACAAGGTCTCCGCGCGTGGGATAAAGGTATGAGGCAGCCAATGTGCCGTCCTTCACGCGGTTCATGCCGCCGTCCGGTGTGGACAGGGCGTCCACTCCTACAAATGTGACATCATGTCTTGCGCCGTAGCGCATCATCACCTCGCGCGCTCCGTCAGCCATACGGTCGTTATGTGCGAACACACAGTCGATGTCGGAGGTGTGCGAGAGTATGTCGTTCATGGCATGTCCTCCGCTCGCCCGGGTCCATTCGCCGTGGCTCACACATGCGAGCGTGATGCCGGGATAAGCCTTCAGGGCGTCGGTGAAACCGCGGTGGCGGTCGATGGCAGGCGACGAGTCCTTCAGTCCGGTTATCTCCACCACGCGCCCCCTGCCGCCAAGCTTGGTGGCGATATAATGTCCCATGGTGGTTCCTATGGAATAGTTGTCGGCTCCGATGAATGCGGTGTATTTTGTGGAATTGGTCTTACGGTCGAAATATATCACCGGTATTCCCCTGTCGTAGGCTCGGTCTATCGCCTCAGACACGGTGTGAATCTGGTTCGGCGACACCACGAGCAGGTCTATCCCACTATCCGCCAGACTGTCTATCTGGGCTATCTGCCTCCGGTCGTCGTCGTTGGCGGAAGTGATGCGCAGCTCTACATTGTTGAAGAGATAAGTGCCCATGCGCAGCTCTTCGTTAAGCTTGTCACGCCATATGTCCTCGCTGCACTGCGACACTCCTATGACATATCCCTTCCGCCCGGAGCATCCTGACGCAGAAAAGACAAGTGCCAGGATGAAAAGACAGCCGTACATGGCAGCCGACGGACGGATGTGTATGATGTCAAAAGATTCCTTTTTCATAATTCTTTCATATTTTGACCCGAATCGGTCATTATACTTCCATTCTTATTTCGTGCTGCTGTCAGCCGGATTGTATACTGCTTTATCGAAGATGTAGCGGGCTACATCAAGAAAAAACAGGATACAAGATGACGGCAGCAGTGCGGAAGAAGGATGAAGAGCTGACTATAAACCTTAAATGTATAATCGGCGTTATAATGACCGATTCGGGTTTATATAAGAAAGATGGTATCCTGCAACGGAATAGCGGGTTTTATTCCGGCTCGCCGCACAGCCCCTCCGGTCAGTCTGAGAGCACTGTCCTCACCCACTCAGCCACCTCCTCGCGCGACGCTCCGGCTGCAAACCGCCGTCCCTGTTTCCACTCCGCGCCCGGCGCACTCTTGTGAATCTGTTCCACACTCTTGTCCAACGGGCTTTCAGCCGAGGTGCAGAACGGTATGACGGTCTTGACTCTGAAGTCGGCGCCTTCAAGAAACGACTGTATGATGCGCGGCGCGATGCCCCACCATATGGGATAACCCACGAAAACGATGTCGTATCGGTCGGGTCTCGGAGTGTCACGGAACATCTGCGGGCGCGCCCTCACGTCGTGCTGTTCGCGGTTGCTCCGCGAGGCTGCCGTGCGGTAGTCAAGGTCTCTCCGGCTGCAAGGCAGTACGGGCTCGATGCTCCACACGTCACCGTCAGTGACGCTGGCAATGTGTTCGGCAGCAGCCCTTGTGTTGCCGCTCACAGAGAAATACGCCACAAGCACCTTCTTGCCGCCGCCGTCTCCTATGCATACGGCATCACAGTCCTGTTGCGGCAAGAACACCGCAAGCAGACACGCCATGAGAACAAACACACCTTTCATATAATATACCGGTTTTTATAACTATCCCTGCATTTGGGCATAATGATGCAAATATATAAAATTTATGTTCACGACGGTAGGATTTAATCATATTTTCCAATCTCTTTAACGATACGCCGGAGACACCATGAATGAGTTGAAACCTATGATTTTCAACTATATATAACATCGGTTAAACCCGTAAAGTTATATAATCTTAATATCATATTAAAAAACATACATTAACAAACTTTACCGATTTAAAATTCATAACTTTACCGCGGACAGGCGCGAGTATGTGCATGAGAATGCACTAACGAAGAAACCACGTGTATAAGATTATTACTGTATATTGTAAATTGTTATGAAAGAAAAAACAAAGAAAACTCTTTATGTGCGTCCGGAAATAAAAATGATTCCCATGGACGGCTTTGAACTCATGGCGGCATCGCCTTCAAGCGATGGCATAACGCTCAACTACAGAGACGTGGAAAGCATTGATACGTATACGTTCGACCCTGACAACAAATGGGGAAATGAAGACGGATTTGGCAACAAATTAGGAGACGGGTGGTCTGTTTATTCTTCTTAGTAAACACACGGCATCATTAAAGACAACACATTAACAGAACATAACAGAATCAGACATGAAACTACGACACACACTCATTCCCGCGCTGGCATGCATGTCCTTCATATGGAGCAGCTGCAGCAGCGATTCTGACATAAAGCCGGAACCTAAAACCGGCATGGCGACAATCACTCTTAACCGCCCATCCAAGCTTCAGGCAGCGGTGGCAGCGGCAAAACCGCTCATTGTGGAGGTGCCGTGCAAGAACCACCCTGACGGTCCGAAGCTCTACGTTACGCTCACACCGAGACCGGCACCGAGACGCGCAAGCGTCAGTACACCCAAACCCTCACAGTTCAAACTGTGGTCGGCAACTCTGACAGACCAAAACCTCAACCCTCCCTACAAAGAGGAGACACTCGCCCTGCAAGGCAACAAGGCGACATGGAAGTATGAATGGCCGTCGGGAGCACCGAAGAGCCAGCTGAACCTCGTAGCCGTTACAGACCTGCCGGACGAAATGACTGTCACTCCGAAAACCGACAACAGCAGTAATGTGGAGGCTGAGGTGTCAATCAAAAACGGACAGGTATTGGTGCCGTTGGACGGAAAACCGATACCGTTCTTCGGTATGAGCACCAACATGATGGAGCAGCCGCAGAGCCAATACTCATTCACCATAGACATGGAACCGTTGCTCTATGTGCTGAACATAGACCTTGACGTGTCTGACGCACCGGAACCGCTGAACGAAAAAGGGCGTGAGTTCTGGAAGGTATACATCAATACCCCGCAGAGCAAGTATGATTTCGCAAAATCGTCATATCCCCAATTAAACCTGTACGACCGCATTATGGCAAGTTATGACCAACGCGAAGAAGGTCAGAAAGAAAATATGATATATGATGGGTCCGCAGATATATGGAACTACGACTTCAATGAAAGCACTGCGAACAAACAACTTACTTCTTACTACCTGATGAGCCAGAGAGCCGCCGGAAAGAAGAAGACAACAGTTGGTATATTAGATCCCAGAGGGTTGATTATAAGCTATCTGTTCAGGTCTGACGACATGGAATACAATCAACAATACATGTACGACTTGGGTAATGTAGTATATCAACACAGTAACTTATACGTATTCAATATAAACTTCGGCACAAAGCCATAACAATAAGATTTGCGAGTTTTAGTGCAGACTGTGCCATCGAGCGCAATGGGAGCTTGCTCTCAAATTGCCGGGCGCAGCCTGTTTTTTATAAAATGTGACGGCGTCAGCCTTGTAGAGACGCAAAATCTTGCGTCTCACGAGCAAAAAACGCGGCAATACCAGGAATATAATCGCATTTGTTTATAGCCCATCCTTGCGTCTCACGAGCAAAAAGCGCAGCATTGACAGACATGTTTCGCATCTGTTTATTGCGCATCCTTGCTTGTGAGACGCAAGATTTTGCGTCTCTACTTTTTCATCTGCGCATAACAATATAATGTATTCCCAAAACAAACATGCTTGCATCTGTATGCATTAAGTATGTGCATAATTATTCATTCCCGTCCATCCTCAACTCCGCGAGAGCTTCCTACAGCCGACGGCATAGGCTCACGGACGCGAATACGCGGATTTTGCGTAGTTTGGGTAAGGTGCTGACAATCAAAGGAATGTGTGTTTTTGCGTTGCAAGACGGTGTCTGCCGGGTTTCGGAATAGCCTTTTCGGTGTCGCGATACGGGCTTTCCTGTGGCGTGGGAAAGGCTTTTTTATGGTGCGGAAAGTGCTTTTCTGTGGTGCGGGAGGGTGGTACAGGCATGACGGTTCTGTGAGGGATGTCCGCCGGAGTGGGTTTTATGACGGTGCGGAGGGTATGGAGGTGCATGACCAGACGGTGTGACATACTGCTCGGAACGGTTTTTGTTTTCTCTTTTGAAAGTAAAAAATGTAATGATTTTTTACTGTCCTTATTGCATAAATATTCATTTCCGGCAATGCCGCGCGGCAATGTTTTCATATCCGTATATCCGTCCCGCGCGTTTGTACGACTGTTTTTTGATGCCAAAGAAACATAGCCACGAGCAACACGATGGCAATGAAATGCGCGCAATGATATGGTGAGGATGAATGCGTTTTCCCCTCGGGAGACACAAGATTTTGCGTCTCTACTGGCTGCCGCCATCATTGTAATAAGCAGTAAACATATCCAATTATTCGCAGTCAATATAAAAGTAGAGACGCAAAATCTTGCGTCTCCCGAGGGAAAAGCGCGGCAATGACAGGAATACTCCATCTCAATTTATTGCTCATCCTTGCTTGTGAGACGCAATATTTTGCGTCCCCGCTTTGGTTTGCAACGGATTGTATCGGGGGAAACATGGAAACTTCATGACGCGGCAGCGCGGAAAAGGGAGGAAGGCAGACCAACCGGCATATGTTCATCATCAGCGTCCTGATGAATGATTGGGATTAAATACGCCCGCAGCATCATAAAAACGTCATGGCTTAATGCGGACTAAACACCTCGTGAAGCATCCCTCAACACATCGTTGATGAGTTCCGCCTCACGGCTCTTCGGCAATTGTCCAGCCATATGACGCCGTGCCTCGTCGCCTATGCGGCGCGCGGTGTGAGGCTGTTCGAGCAGCAGAGCCATGTCACGCGCCATTGACATGTAGTCGCCCTCGTCCACAAGCAGCGCGGTGACGTCATGACGTGCGACAAACGGAATGCCGGCATGGCGCGTCGAGATGACAGGCACTCCGGCTGCCATCGCCTCCATCACCGATACGGGAGTGCCCTCGCAGTCGCCGTCGGGAGCCGTCATGGAATGCTGCACATAGGCTGTGGCTCTCTCCAGAAACTGTCCGTGCGCGCTTCTGTCTATCCATCCGGGAAAGCTGACGGCACCGTCTATGCCCAGCAATGCCGCCAGCTGACGGGCAGATTTGAGCAACGGTCCGTCGCCAGCCATCACCAGCCGTGCTTCAGGATGGGTCCGCACAAGCTCCGCAAAGGCAAGAAGCACGGCTTGGGGACTCTTCTTCTCCACGAATCTGCCGCAGAAGAAGAACATCGGTTCGGCAAGCGTGGCGCGAAGCTTATAATAGAACGGTGACGGCAGACAGGGCACGCTCACAACCGGCACGCGGCATCCCATGAGCCGGAGACGCTCTGCAAGGTGGGGCGAGGCGCAGAGCACGCAACGGGCATAGGCAAAGAGACGGGCGTAACGCTCGCGGTAACGGCGCACCACATCGCGCCGCGTGGCGTCCATGCCGTGGAAGAACGGCACCACGGCGACACCGGCATGGCGATAGACCGGCAGCAGGTCGGCAGCCGATGTGCCGAACTCGCTTAGCACAACCGTGGTGTGCCGGTGCCGCAACCACCTCGACAGCAACAGCTGTTCGGCAGTGAGACCATGAAAAGCTCCGCGCCACAGCCTGCGCACCACCCACACTCCGCAGCGCAACATACGCAGCCTGACACCGCGGCGGGCATACCATGAAGGCAGGTCGGTAAGCAGTTCGACGGAGCCGTGCACCAGGGAGGCGTGGCTGTAGATGTAGGATGGGGTCACACGGTGGGGATCAATCACCACCACATGTTGCGTGAGAGACGTGCGTCGTGACATGAGTATGAATTTTAAACGGTTAAGGAGGCATGGGAAGAGAAGCTTCCCGCCTGCAACAAAATTATATAAAAAGACTGACAGGACAAAACAGCGACAACCGTTTACGGACAAAACGATGAAAGAAACCACCCTATCCTCCTGTCTTTCACAGCATCCGCCATGACTGAACCCGCGTTCCGGAGCATTCCGGCATATAAAAAAAATAGACCGGATAACATCCATTTCACACCACAGAGACAGGCATAACGCACATTGTGCACATACACCGGAAAACACCGTTTGCACATTATTACATATATAACTAACTTTGAACAGAAATTGAACGCGAATATGTCGTCGGGCTTTATCCCCATTCCGTGCTGATGACAGACATAACACATCATAACATAAAACAAAACAAACAAGTATGAAAAGTAAAAGTATTCTATCCGGAATGAGCTCCCTGCTGCATTCCGCATCGTTCGTTTTCATGACAATGGCGTGCTGCGCGTGCCTCACATCGTGCGGTGACGACGACGGAGACGGAGGAAGCACCAGCGGAAGCGGCAACCTGCCGTCGACAGGCGACATGGGAATAACCGACCCGGTGGTGGCAATCACAAGTCCGTGGGGCGACGTGGCAAGATTCAACTACACCGACGGAACATTGACATCCGGCGTATCATTGACCGACGGCATCAACTTCACCATCGGCGGAAACCCTCTTGTGATAAAAGGCTCGGCAAACGAGAGCGACGGCGAATCGTATAAACAGACAATCAGCAACATAAGGCAGAACGCAGCCGGAGCAGTGACCTCCGCCACGCTTACCATTGAGGAATCGGGCTACGGAGAGACATACAGGGCATCGGGAAACTTCACGTGCACTTACGACAGCGGCAACAGGCTCATAAAAATGGTGTCTGAGTCGTCAAGTCCGGAATATTCCTACGAGGCTGTCTACACCAACACATGGCAGGACGGCAATCTTATAAAAACGGTGATGACCTATACCGAGAAGGAGACGGAAGAGGGCGAGACGTATGAGTACAACGGATATGAGGAGTACAATTTTGAATATGACGGCGGGAAGAACAACGGCATATACGTCCGCTTCATGGACGACAGCGTGCCCGAATATATATTATACGCCGGACTTATGGGAAAGCCGTCTGAGGATATGATTTCAGCCTACTCCGTGAAATACAGCAAGGACTCGCAGCCCAACAGCGTTACATGCAGCACGGACAAGGACAGCAAGGGCAGAGTGAGCGCGTATTACGAGAACGGCAGCCTGCAATATTCATTCTACTATTCGGACACCGTCAGCCAGATGCAGCAGCAAGGCTCCGCCGCCAAGAGGACTCACGCAAGACGCATGTTCAAGACGCATGCGGAAAAATGACCTCCCTGCCTGCCACCGTCAGCCACCGCGACGCATGACGGCGGCAGGAACAGGATGGGACGGACACGATACACGCACAGGATATAACAACCGTTAAAGTATAAAGCAAAACATATAAAACCATGCTTACAAAAATAAAATACGTTTTATTCGCCGCCGCACTGATATGGGGGAGTCCGGCAAAGGCGCAAAGTTTCCTCGAAAGCCTTCTCGACGGAGTAGCCAAAGGACTGTCGTCTGCCGCCGAACAGGTTCTGCAACAGCAAAGACAGAGCAGCCAGCAGACGAACACCGGCGTGCGCACAACAGACAACATACCGCCAAACTCAATGGTGTGCGCCATATGCAAGGGCACGAAGAAGTGTCCGTGCGGGAACGGAACGCTTACGTTCAAATCAGAGATTACAGGCAAGCCGCTTACCATACAGTGCACCAACTGTCTCGGCACGCTCAAATGCGGAGCATGTAACGGCTGGGGATACGTGCCGCTCAACACCGCGGGCGGAACGTCGGGCGGCACCTCCGTAGGTTCAGGCAGCGGCTCTTCAGGCACCTCAGGCAGCAGTACGTCAGGCTCCAACGTATGCAGACTGTGCGGCGGAACGGGCAAGAAGATTAAGGAGTATTACACAGGTTCTGCCGTGACAGGAAAGACAAAATGGTGTGACACGTGCAACAAAGAGGTGCGCCTTGCACACTATCACGTCACCTGCGACCTTTGCAAAGGCAAGGGCACATACTGAGGAGCGGCGTACTCTGCCTGCCATGACGCGCTGCCGCCGTGCCGCAAGCATTCGCCAAAGGCATGAAGTGACGCTTTTGCCATATATGCATTCAACCAAGTAGAGACGCAAAATCTTGCGTCTCCCGTCCAGCCCATACCAACATGCGCATGCGACAATACGCTGGGAACATACGCATTTCTTCCTCGTGAGACGCAAAATTTTGCGTCTCACGTCCTGCCCATACCAACATGCGCATGCCATAATACGCTGAAAACATATGCGTTCCTTCCTCGGGAGACGCAAGATTTTGCGTCTCTACTTTAGCCGAAAGCGCATGACGCCGCACTGTAAGTACACATTTTACGCTGCTTATAAACTTATTTACGGTTTTTACACGACAGATGTCACACGTAAACGATATTATTATTAAATTTGTGAACGTATACAACTGTCTGAACACAAAACCATTCGCCATTATGAAAGACATCATAAAGATAGACAGCGTGGAGAAATACAACGCACTGTTCGGAGTGGAGACGCTGCATCCGCTCGTAAGCGTAGTGAGCCTTGCGGAGGCAAAGACGCAACCCGTGGGGCGCACCGTATTCAACTACGGGCTGTATGCCCTGTTTCTGAAGAACCTCATGTGCGGTGATATTCTCTACGGACGGCAGACCTACGACTACCAGGAGGGGACGGTGACAAGCTTCGCTCCGGGGCAGGTGGTGGAGACAACGTTCGCCGAAGGGATGAAGCTCGACGCGCTCGGACTGCTCTTCCACCCCGACCTCATAAAGGGCACGTCGCTCGGACAGAACATAAGGCGTTACTCCTTTTTCTCTTATTCGTCCAACGAAGCGTTGCACCTGTCTGACGAAGAGAAAGGCATCTACACCGACTGTCTTGAAAAAATAAAGATGGAAATAAGCCGTCCGGCTGACAAGCACAGCCGCAGGCTCATCTCGCGCAACATCGAACTGCTGCTCGACTACTGCATGCGGTTCTACGAAAGGCAGTTCATCACGCGCTCGCAGAGCAACAAGAGCGTGATAGTGAAGTTCGAGAACCTCCTCGACGACTACTTCCGCGAGCAGCGCACCGTGACAGACGGTCTGCCGACGGTGAAATACTTCGCCGACAAGGTGTTCCTCTCGCCAAACTACTTCGGCGACATGATAAAGAAGGAGACGGGCATAACGGCGCAGGAATACATAAAGTCGAGACTCATAGGCCACGCAAAGGAGCTGATACTGGGAACGGAGAAGACGGTGAACCAGATTTCCATGGAACTGGGATTCCAGTATCCGCAGCACTTCAACCGCATATTCAAGAAAGCCACCGGACTGACACCGAGCGAATACAGAAAAACAACCGTCTGACACACAACACACATTCCGACCGGATGTACACGAAGAGTCACGACTCTGAACATATGTGCGGCAGGCAGCGCGGCTGTCTGCCGGGCGTGAGGATGCAGCATCCGCTCGCCGGCACCGCCGTGCTCACACCCGACAGTCTGAGGAGGATAGACGGAGCGGTGACATCACTTTACACAATCCTGAAGATAAAAAACCGGCGCCGCGGCACCTTGCCGTGCTACGGACACAAGGGATGTGACTTCTCGCATGCCTCACTGCTGTTTTTCCGTCCGGGCGAGCGCATAAGCCTCAACACCGCCACCTACGCCGAGGAAGCCTGCATCGTGGCGTTCGCCAAAGAGCTGGCGGCAGGCAGCGGCATGGAAAGCGACATGGAAGGATACACTTTCTTCGGATACAGGACAGACGAGGCTCTGCACGTGTCGGAGTGTGAGGAGCGCACGCTCGACAGACTGTTCCACGACATCACGGCAGAGCTGGAAACATGCATCGACGACTACAGCTGCAAGATAATAGGCAGGCGCATCGGCATGATGCTCGACTACTGCGGAAGGTTCTACAACAGACAGTTCATCATGCGTGCCGACAGCAACAGGAAAACCGTCAGACAGGCAAGGCACGTCATACACGACTTCTTCACGAAGGAAGCCGACAGGCACGGCGACATGCCGCAGGCTGACTACATAGCGGCGCGCACCGGCACGTCAGAAGCCTATCTGAAAGACATCATAAGGAAAGAGACCGGACTGAGCGTCGGCAGATACACCGAGATGATACGCCTCGACATGGCGCGCGACATGCTCATGCACTCACACAAGACCGACGGTGAGATTGCCTCCGTCCTCAACTTCGGATCAGTCCGCTGCTTCCGTCTCTTCTTCAGCAGGACAACGGGCATGACCACCGAAGAGTGCCGCACGAGCAGCTGACCGCACGGCATACCGGCACGGAACACACGGAACAGCCGCCACATTATTTATACATACAATATTAAAGAAACGATATTCATTACAGCGGAAAAACGTCGTCGCACACCGCACACGCCCCCGGCACAAATGGCGCGACACTTGTAGAAGCGCACGGATTTAACCTTTGTTAACCTGTGTGAGAATAAATTAATGTCATATTTTTGTATATTTGTGCTGTCATTTTGACGAAACAAATACGCACACTATTACAATATGGCATGTTTTTGCCTTAATAACAAATCTTCAAATGTATTTCTTATGAGAAAAGTATTACTTGTATTCACAGCCCTAATCGGATTTATGCTGACCGTTGGGGCGCAGACTCCTTATGAAAGAACCATAGGAACACAGACCGACAATCTGAGAAAACTTAACCGACAGAGCCACTTTCCCAAGAGCGGCAGGGCTGTTACAAAAGCCGCGAAGCCCCTGTACGCCGGAGAAAAACCTGCCAACGCCATAGAGACTCCGTTCTCGCACGACCTCGGGAAAAGCAGCGACGCGATAGACATTGTGAAGCAATACACCTTCATAGACGCCAACAACGACAGCCGCAGCTGGAAGATAGCGGCAATGTCAAGCTACAGCGCGTGCATGCCTCCGAAGGATGAAGGTGTGGAAGAGAGCGACGACTGGCTGGTGTCGGTGCCGGTGCACATGACAGCAGGCGACTACATCGTGTCCTTCGACCTCGGATATATGGGCAGCGGAGCGACGGGCGTGAGGCTCGAGGTGAAGGCGGGGACAGCCCCGACGGTGGAAGGCATGACTACGGAAATAGTGCCGCCGACAGTGTTCGGGACAAAAGACCAGACAAAATATCAGTACAACTGCAAAATAACGGAGGAGGGATATTACTACATCGGAGTGCACAACACCACGACGAAAGCGATGAACGGCACAGTGAAGCTCTTCAACCTGAGCGTGGAGAGCGGCACCGTGGAGCCGTCAGTACCCACAGACCCTCCGGCAGCGGGCACACTCACATGGACGCTCGCACCCAAAGGCGAGCTGAAGGCAGACCTCACCTACACCGCGCCTACAAAGACAAAGACGGGCGCGGAGCTTAAGGAGATAACCAAGGTGGAGATAACCTCGCGATGGGGCGAGGACGTGTTCACCTACGACAACGTGAAGCCCGGAGAGACCATTGAGGTGAAAGACGTGGCGATGAACGCCGGAAGCAACAACTGCATCACAGCCGTGGCTTACACCGGAGAGACAGCCGGAGAGAAGGTGGAGCACAGGAACATATTCTGCGGACCGGACGCTCCGCTCGCACCGCAGAACGTAAGGCTCACCGTGAGCGCCGACTTCAAGTCTGCCGTGCTGTCGTGGGACGCCGTGGGAGAGACGGGCAAGAACGGCGGATACGTCAATCCGGACGAAGTGACATACTACATATTCGACGCCTTCGGCTCATACTACGACCCTGCGATAGCCACAACGGGCGACACATCAATAAAACTGGACTATCCGGACCTCAAGGGACAGGACTTCGTGGCTTATCAGGTGACAGCCGGTTACGGAGAGAATTACTCCGACTACACCAACTCCGCCATCGTGACAATAGGCGAGCCGGACAAGCTGCCTTACACAGAATCGTTCGCAGACTCGCACTTCAAGAACATATGGCTCATCGACCCGCAGTCTGACAACGAAAACCAGATGGCAGGAACGATAGACGACAGCTACTTCCCTTCCATCATCGACCCGGACGACCCGGAGGCTCCCGTACCGCTCACATCGCAGGACGGTGACAACGGTTTCTTCTACTGGCTGCCTTACGAGAAGGATGTGATGTACGGAATGATTTCCGCACGCATCGACATATCGGCTGCGGCGAACCCCGCCCTGGAGTTCTGGTATCAGGGACAGGGCAGCGCGCTGGACGTGCTTGTGTCCGCAGACGACGCTCCTTTCGAGGCTGTGAGGACCATAGACCTGCAGAAGACGCCTACAAAAGAGGGATGGACGCTCGCCACGGTGCCGCTAAACGCATATAAGGACGCCAAAGCCATACAGATAGAACTGAGGCTGCGGGCAATACACAACACCGACGGGACAACATGGAGCGTGCCGCTCGACAACATACGCATACGCGACGTCGTGGACAAAGACCTGCGGCTCGTGGCTGTGGACGTTCCCGACAACGTGAAGCCGGGCGACAAGATTGAGATGAAGGCGCGCGTGGAGAACATAGGAAGCGACATCACCGAAGGGCACATAGAGTGGACCGTAAACGGCAGGAAAGCCGGAACGGCACAGCTGCCGGAGATGGGGCAGAACTCGTTCGCCGACGTGTCGTTCGGGTATGACGTGCCGCTGAACGCCCGGGAGACACTCCTCGTGGCTGCGACGGCAGTGCTCGAAGGTGACGGATGCGCCGAAAACAACACGGCGGAGAAGACTGTAGGCGTGAAGCTGAACGACTATCCCACAGTGACCGACCTTGCATACACCCTGTCGGATACGGGCACGGAGGTGAGCCTCTCATGGTCGGCTCCGTCACTCGACGGCATCACCGACGCCAAGACAGTAAGCGAAGACTTCGAGAACCCCGACTATACACCGATGTCAATAACGGGAGCCGGCAAGTGGACAGTGTACGACGGCGACGGACAGGCGACATACAACATATTCCGCGAGACATACAACCCGTACCAGACACAGCCCATGGCGTTCCAGCTCTTCAACCGCACCGTGGCTCAGGTTCCCGAAATGTATTGGAAGGACGCTGAGCCTCACAGTGGCGAGACATTCATGATGGCTCCAAGCTGTCAGGCAAACAACAACGACAACCGGCTCATTTCGCCGGAGCTTTCGGGCAACGCGCAGACAGTGTCGTTTTGGGCGAAGAGCTGCATGATAACGTGGGGCGAGTCGTTTGAGGTGGCTTATTCCACAACAGGCAACGCTCCCGAGGACTTCACGCATACGGTGGCAGTGGAGAACTATCCTGCCGACGGCATCATACCTGAGGTATGGACAGAATATAAGGTGGCTCTGCCGGAGGGCGCGAAATACTTCGCCATACTCCACAAGACGTACGACACGCTCGCGCTGCTGGTTGACGACGTGACATACGAAGCGGCTCCCGACGTGCCGCAAGACATTTCGCTCATTGGCTATCACGTGTTCTGCAACGACGTACAGCTGACAGACGAGCCGCTGAAGGAGACAACCTACACAGACCGTCCCCAGACAGACAGCTCCGCAGAAGGAGGACAGGAGTTCACATACACCGTCGTGCCGGTATACAACTACGGTCCGGCTCCGGCAAGCAACAGTGTGACCGTGTCGGTAAGCACGGGCATCGACAGCATCAAGGGCGACGGGTCCACCGCAACATACTACAACATCAACGGTGTGCGTGTGAGCGGCAGGAATCTCACTCCGGGCATATACGTAAGAGTGAAAGACGGAAAAGCCTCGAAGATTGCAGTGAGATAACCGTCTCACACACAGGTATCCATATCACCCGTATGTGCGGGATGCCGCTCCGGATGCGGCATCCCGCACTTTTTTTTAACCCGAACAGGTCAATATACTTCATCCGTATTTCATACAGACATCAGTCATCCTGTCCCAAAACTGTCATTATATCTTATCCATATTTCATACTGATGCCTGTCAGACAGACTCCGGATTTCATTGAAGATACGGCGGGCTGCATTTGCAGAAAGCGTAAGCTCAAGCATAACATCCGCTGCCAACAAAAGTAGAGACGCAAAATCTTGCGTCTCACAAGCAAGGAAAGCAATTGATTTCACCGTGTTCATCACATGCGTATATTGCCATGGACTGGACGTGAGACGCAAGATTTTGCGTCTCTACAGGGCTGACGCCATTGAGTATATTAGGAAAAATCAAGGATATTATATGCATTCAACAAAAGTAGAGACGCAAAATCTTGCGTCTCACAAGCAAGGAAAGCATTTGTTCTCAGCGTATTCATCGCATCCGTATATTGCAATGGATTGATCGTGAGACGCAAAATCTTGCGTCTCTACCGGGCATGCGCCGTTGAGCGGGTAATGAAGGAAAGGAAAGTGCGCGGTTGATGCCGGGATGCATGAATATACAGTTCCGGCAGTAAAAAATCTTTACAAAATAAATTCACAAAACAGGAAAGGCAAAGGCACTAAAACCGTATAAAAAGCGCATGCGGACTCGTTCCACCGGTGCTTCAGCCGCTTATGTTGTGCGGAAAAGCCCTTTCCGGCTTTCCAAAACACCGTTCCCGCATGCCGGAACACATTCTCCCGTCACCTCAAAAAGCCCGTTCCGCAATCCCAAAAAGCCTTTCCGGCATGAAGGAAAAATCTTGTCCGTCCCACATATAAGCCTATATCACTGGCTGTCAGGCAAATACACGAAACGCACATAAACAGCGTATTTGCGTACGTGAGCCCCTGCCGTCGGCTGTAGGACGCTCTCGCGGAGTTGAGGATGGACGGGAATGAATAATTATGCACATTCATAATGCATGCTGATGCAAGCATGCTTGTTTCTGTGACACATTATATCATTATTCGCTGGCAGCAAAAGTAGAGACGCAAAATCTTGCGTCTCACAAGGAAAGAAAGCATCTGTTCTCAGCGTATTCACCGCATCCGTATATTGCCATGGATTGTTCGGGAGACGCAAGATTTTGCGTCTCTACAAGCAAGGAAAGCATTTGTTTCCAGCATATTCACCGCATGCGTATATTGCAATGGATTGCTCGGGAGACGCAAAATTTTGCGTCTCTACAAGGCTTGCGCCGTCATTGTGATTGATTGCCTACTTCTTCATCCCTCTTCCGCACTGCTGCAGTCAGTTTTGTTTCCACTTATCCCGATGTAGCCCATACATCTTCGATAAAGCAGGAACCAAACTGACTGCAGCAGTACGAAACACGGATGAAGTCTGACGACCCATTCCGGTTTGATTATAAGTCACACCTGAAAAGATACTGTTACTTACAATATTTTTCAAGGGAGACTTATCACAAGCATTTCACTAAAAGCTTATATTGACACCAAAGTTGACAACCCTTTGATTCATGTAGGCGTCGCCCGCAGAATTAGTCTGTATTTCCGGGTCCTGCTGATACTTCTTGTAGCTTGTCCACGTAAAGAGGTTGTAGCAATTGGCGTACAGCCGAAGCCCGCTCATGAACTTAGGAATCCACTTGCGAGGGAAGTCATAAGACAGGTCGACGGTCTTAAGGCGTATGTACCATGCGTCGATGAGCCAGAAGTCGGACATATAAGCCTCAGCCGAGTTTACGGTAGAAGGATTGCTGGTAAGGCGCGGGAACTCAATGTCCTCCCCATTCTGCCAACGCTCCAATGTCCAACGTTTCTCGTGCAGAGGCTGGAACTGACTCTTGAAAGGTTCGATACCTGTTCCTTTAATAGAGAAGCTGTAGTTGAACGAACCTTGAAAGAGCACGCTCAGCGAAAATCCCTTCCATGTACCGCCAATGGTCCAGCCCAGCGTGGTATTTGGCAAGTTGGGCTTGCCTATGGCACCCTTATCGTAGTCGTTTATCACACCGTCATGGTTCAGGTCTTTATATTTCAAGTCGCCTGCCTGTACAGGCACGTCGGTGTTGGGCACGGCAGGCGCATTCTCGGCACCGCTCTTTATGAGCTTTATGTCCTCTGGCGTATAATAACCTATCCATTTGTATCCAAACTCCTGCCCTATGGAACGTCCTGTGGACGCAAGCCATGGATAACGCTGCTGAGCCTCGGCTTTGTACAACACCTTGTTCTTGGCAAATGAGAACACAAAGTTTGAGTTGAATCCGAAGTCACCCCACTGGTCACGGAATCCAACCTGACCGTCGAAGCCCCAGTTCTCGGTCTTGGCAACGTTGAGTGGAGCCGACCCTGCGCCTATTATAAGTGGGATATCATTGCGATAAACAAGTTGGTCATAGCGATTGTCGTGGAAATAATCGACAGTGATGGAGATGCGATTGAAAAGGTTGAGGTCTATACCGATATCAAACTTCTTTGCCTTCTCCCATGTAACATGGTCGTTGGCCAGATCACCTTCCCTGTAACCCTGCGATCCCTGGTTGTTGTTCTCCCCGAAAGAATAGCTGTCACCAGTCTTATACACATTTTTGTAGAGGTAACGGTCGCCAGGAGCCACATCAGAGCCTACTATACCATAGGATGCACGTATCTTGAAATGCTCCACGGCTTTACCGAATATATTCCGGAACCACTTCTCCTCAGACATCACATAGCCCACACCCACGGCAGGGAAGAAACCGTATCGGTTGTCTGCACTGAAACGGTCGGAGCCGTTGTAGGCGGCGTTGAAGTCGATGAGGTATTTACTTGCATACTTGTAGCTGAGTTTTGCCGTAACACCCGTGAATTTGGTAGGCACCTTGGGGTCATCCTTCTCATTGGTGTCGCTCTGCCTATTGTATAGCAGCATGGCATTCACGTCATGTACCTTATTGAACACCCTTGCATAGTTTATGCTTGCAAGGAGGTTCAGGCTCTTCTTTGCAGTGTTGGTGCCACCGCCCACCGCCCACGTGCCAGAAGAATAGTGCCCGTCGGGATTGATGGTGTAAGAGTCGCTGGCAGAGTCGTAGTGGTAGGTGGGATACTGTCCGCGGAACACGCTACGGTACGTCTCATCTATGGTAGAATATGCCAGACGAGCCGATGAAGACAGCCCCTCGGTTATGAAATCCATCTTCCAGTTTATCTGATAGAGAAGGTTGTTGTCATTACGGCGCGTACGGTTGTATCCCTCGTTTGCCAGCCGGGCGTTGAGAGTGGGCTTATGATCAGAAGTATCGTATATGTAGGCATACGTGCCGTTGGGGTTTATCACCGGTGCAGAGTAGGGATGCATCTTCTCGAAGTTATATATCTCTCCCGTGGTGTTCATGCCGTGAGGCTCATTTATGTTCATGAACCTCGATGTCACGTCAAGACGCATGGAGAGATTGTCCGTTACCTTGAAATCGAGATTGGTGCGAAAGTTGAAACGACGATAGTTGTAGTTGGTGTTTATGCCATCGGTGCCTGTAGAGAAATCGCGCATCAGGCCGCTCTGGGAGAACTGTCCCAGCGACACGAAATATTTCAGCCGCTCTGATCCTCCACTTATGTCGAGGTTGGTATTTCTCTGCCATGCCATCTTTTTGAATATCTCTTTGTACCAGTTTACATCAGGATGTCCATATGGGTCATCACCTGTGCGGAAGTGATTGAGGTCAGACTCACTGAAGAGCGGCTGCAATCCATCATTTGTATATGCTTCGTTCACAAGCGAAGCTGTCTCGAATGAATTGAGGAACTTCGGGGTGCGCACTGGCGTCTGCATACCTCCTTCCATACGCACATTTATCCTTGGGCGTCCGTCAATGCCACGACGTGTCTTCACCACAAGCACACCATTGGCTCCTTTTATACCATATATGGCGGTGGTAGACGCATCTTTCAGGATAGAGATGCTCTCTATCTCGTTTATATTAATCTGTGACAGTTGGTCATAACTGTACTCCACGTCATCCACGATAATGAGCGGTTTGTTGCCATTGGGGTTCAGGGAGCTTACACCGCGTATGAAAAAGTCGGAAGCATCCCTACCTGGTTGTCCGCTGCGCTGCTGTGAGAAGAATCCGGGCAGCTTACCAGCAAGCGTGTTCTGCACACTGCTCACAGGCACTTTCTGCAGTTCCTTTCCGTTTATGGCACTTACAGCTCCTGTCAAGGTTATGCGCTTGGACTGTCCGTATCCCAACACCACCACCTCATCGAGTCCGTTATTGTCGGGAGTCATCTTTAGGTCCAAATGTCCCAGTCCCTTAACCAAATGACTGTGGGTCACAAATCCTATGTAAGACAGTTCGAGGCGATCTCCCTTACCGGCATTTATCTTGAAGTTTCCGTCAATATCGGTGATGGCCAACGCACTCTGACCCTTCACCTTCACAGTGACACCGGAGAGCGGTTCACCGTCAGTGGCTGATGTTACCGTACCAGTTATGCTGTTCTGTGCCAATGCGCCAGCAAACACGAACATGCAGAAGAATAGCAAAATATATTTTTTCATAATCTTTTACCACTTAGGATTTTGTTTCATGTTGTCGTTCTTGTTCACCTCACCGTAGGGTATGGGATATAAGTACCGACGGTTGTCCCAGCTTACGGTCAGCACATCATATGGCGTATAAGTCACTCCCTCTCCGACCACAATCTTCATACCTCTAAGAGGCTTACGGTATATGTTCTCAGCCTCACGCCAGCGACGTATATCGAAAAAGCGGTGTTCCTCGAAAGCCAGCTCTATGCGACGCTCATTGTGTATAACCTTACGCATCTCGTCTTGTGTCATGCCGGGCTTAAGACCATACATACCGTTATTTCCCGGCTCTATACCGGCACGCTTGCGCAGATACTTTATGGCGTCATAGACCTCATCTGTCGGAGTGTCGAGCCATTCGTTCTGTGCCTCGGCAAAGTTAAGCAGTACCTCAGCATAGCGAAGCATCACCCACAGGTGGTAGCAGTTGCTGTACTCGGTAGAGGACTCAAAGCGTCCCATGAATTTCTTCGAATAGTAACTTGTAAGCGAGTAGTCGCCAGCACTGGGATTGTTGGCTCCGCCCTGCCATGTTTTGAGCGCGCTGCCTAGCCACTGCGAACCGTTGTGCAGGATGGTATAGTCGAGTCGCGGGTCGCGGTTGGCATAAGGGTTCTGAGAATCATACGGATACTTATCGCTTTCTCCAGGCATCTTGCCATCAAGCATAGGGAAAGCGTCCACCAGATTCTGCGTTGGGTTGGTGCGTCCGCTGCCATTGTTGCCTCCGCTCAAACCTAGCGGTCCGTTGTCTGTTTCTACGCTCTTGCCCTGTCCTACCTGACGGAAGAACAGAATCTCGGGATTGTTGTCTGTCTGATAATAAGAAAGGAACGTCTCGCGGAAGTCGGGTGAAAGATTCACATCGCCGGTACCGAGATGTCCGCGTCCCTCAATCAGCTCACGTGCTGCGTCGGCAGCCAGTTTCCAGCGGTTACGGTCATAGTAGGCATAACCAACAAGTAAGTTGTCCTTCTCCACAGGGTCGGCATTGAAGAGCGGACTTGCAGCATAGAGCAACACTCTCGACTTTAAAGCCTGTGCCGCCTGTTTGGTGGGACGGTGGGCATTCACAGTGGGATTTGGTATGGGAATCTCATAGAGAGAGTCCTTCACTGCATCAAGCTCGCTCACTATATAGTTTACACACTCCTCAAATGAATTGCGCGGCAACTCAAGATTGTCTTCTATGTCAAACACCTTATCTCCCACAAGTGTCACACCTCCATACCTTTCTATCATCTGGAAATAGAACCAGGCGCGTATAAAGCGCGCCTCTGCCTTCAGCAGGTTGGCATAACGCTGCGGCTTATCATCGCTGAACCTCTTGTAGGTCATCATGAACGGCACTCTGTCAATGCCGCGCAGGAAGATATTCACCTTGCGGAACAGCTCGTAGTAGCTGTTCCACTTCATGTCGCCACCCACAGTAGAGCGCGATGTATACTGACCGAGCTGCAGTCTAAGCACATCGGGGTTCGATGACATGGCGATGGGCAATGCGTCGTCGGAGGCAACGTCTAAATAATAGCCGCCGACTCGTCCGTGACCGTTGTCAAGACTTTCATATATCGTACCGAGGAAACCTAGGGCGCGGTCACCGATAGAGTCTGTACGCGAGAAGAGAAAATCGTCCGTATATTGGTTTACGGGCAAATCCTCATAGTTGTCGGTGCATGACATAACCAGAGTACATGCAGAAGCGAGAATCACGGCAATCGTCTTTAAGTTCTGTTTCATAGTAGTCTTCTTTTTTAGAATTTCAGGTTTATACCGGTTATTATGCAACGTTGCAGGGGCGAATTGTAAAACGCCACCTCTGGGTCTACCAGGTCGCAAGCCGAAAAAGTAAGCAGGTTCTGCGCGTTTACGAAGAGTTTCACTCTCACGCCTCCGAGAAGATTGCGACTTACGCACTCCGGAAGGTTATAAGCAAGGCTTATGTTTTTGAGGCGCAGATAATTGCCGGACTTCATGTACATAGAAGAATTCCAACCACTGCCAAAGTTGTAGAAGTTTCCTCCAGCTGACAGGCGCGGATATGTGGCAGTGTTAGCAGTTTCCGGAGTCCATCGGTTGAGCAAGTTGGCATATGCCTGTCCGTAGCTCTGTCCATTACTAAGGAATCCCTGCATGAGGGTCTGGTCGCCCAAGTACATGTCGCGCTTATATGCTCCTTGCCACAGCATTGAAAACTCAACACCTCTCCACTCAAATCCGAGATTGATGCCAAAATAGCGAATAGGTTTGTCACCGCCTATTACAACTCTGTCAAAATCGTCTATCACACCATCCTCGTTCTGATCCACATACTTCACATCTCCAGGCTGCACCTTGTAGCCGTTTATTATAGGATAACCTGAGGCTATGTCTTCCTTTGTAAGGAATCCGTCGGTCTGAAGACCAAGAATAACACCTATAGGTCGTCCTGTCAGACGCTGCCAATCATACTCCACGCGTTGCTCGTCCATGAAGAGTAGCTTAGTCTTCTCTATCGTCCAGTTGGCTGTCACATAGTAGTTGAAATCTGCCACGTGGTTTTGCCATGTAAGAGTTAGTTCAGCTCCCGTACGCCGACTCTTTCCAATGTTCTCAGACGGATAGGATATACCGAGGAAGGAAATGCTCTTGCCTCTATACTGCAACAAATCATAATACTTGTCGGTATAGAAGTCGGCGGTGAAAGCGAGTTGGCGGTTAAAAAATTCGGCATCCAACCCGATGTTAAGTTTATGTGCTTTCTCCCATGTACGGTAAGGGTTTGCCAATGAACTCTCTGAAGCGAACACGTTACCCTGTCCCTGCGATGTGCCTTGTGCGTAGCTGCCAACACCATTGTCCACATAAGTTTGACGGAAATCATAGTAGCCAGAGTTGGTCATGCCATTACCGGTCTTTCCATAGGTGGCACGCAACTTCAGTTTGTCCACCCATTCCACGTCTGACATAAACTTCTCGCGTGCCATGTTCCAGCCCAGCCCAGCGGCATAGAACGTACCCCATCGTCTGCCTGGCGCATAGCGGTTGAAGAAGCTTTCCGTCACGGTAAGCTGAGCAAAATACCGTTTGTCGTAGTCGTAGGATATGTCCTGCAACACGTTCGAAGGAAAGAGAGGCAAATCATAGTCATCTACCTCGTGGCGGGTGTCGCCCTGAAGAGTTGCCTTGATGCTATGCATACCAAAGGTGCGCTCATAGTCTATGCCCAGCAGTCCTGTCATGCTGTTGTAAGATGCCACGGCACTGAAATCATTTCTCTGCGGTTTCGACTCTCCGTACATAGTGTAAAGTGGATTACCCGTGGCGTCTAACCTGTAGTAGTATACGGGCGATGTCTTGACACGGCTTATGGATGTACGTTGTAAGTTAGTCACTGTACCTATAGCACGCACCGACATTCCCTTAACAACCTTATCCAAGTCGTAGCGCAGACGCAGCGAGGCCTGTATGTCGCGCTGGTTGTCGGATATATATCCACTGTTCACGGAACGCGAATAGAGATTGTTGGCATAGTTCACGTTGCCTCCCCACGACCCATCGGGATTCTTCACAGGATAAGCATTGTTTGGGGTTGAGTAAATGGTCGAAAAAAGACCCAAGTATCCGTTATCCCCTCCACCACCTGGCTGGTTACCTTCCTGTATACGTCCAAGTGCTGTCATCGTGGCATCGAAGTCGTCGGTTATTTTTATGTGCACCTTAGACGACAGCATGTACCGGTTGAGGTTAAGATTTGTGTTGTAACTGTTAGTTTTGTCGGTCTTGAATGGTCCTTGTTCGTTGAAATAGCCCAGACTTACAAAAAACTGTGCTGCACGTCCTCCTCCAGACACGTTGAGGTTGTAAGACTGTGACATGCTGTTGTTCTTCAGCAACTGGTCGCTCCAATTTATATCGGGATGGAGATATGGATCATTGTGGTTGAGATATGCTTTATAGTCGCTATAGTCGTAGAGAGGAGCTTTTCCGTCGTTCTGCAGAGCCTCATTCAGAAGGTAAGAATACTGCGAGGCAGACAACGGTTTAAGCTTCTTTATGGTGCTGTTTATACCCAGTTTTCCTGTGAACGAGAGATTGAGTTTGCCGCGCGTGGGATTCTTAGTAGTGATAATGAGTGCGCCGCGCGAGCTGCGCATACCGAGAAACATGGACGACAGAGCATCCTTAAGCAATGTCACCGACTCTATAGCCTCAGGATCGATATTGAACATCTCACGCTCCACTCCGTCCACTATCACCACAGGAGTCATGCCGCGAGAAGCGAGAATAAACTGTGAGTTGTCACCATAACTGCCCGAGCCGAAACTCTTGGGCAAGGAGCCTATAAGAGATCCCTCGGTGTTGGAGATGGTGCTGCGTGTGGCGAATCCTCGATACTGGCTCACGTTGAACCCTGCCATGCGACCCTGTAGTCCAGTCAGTATGTTGCCACTCAGATACTTGTCGAGTTCCTTGCCTTGTACGTTAGCTGATGAACCGAGGAATCCGTCGGACGGTACGGGGTCGGTGTATGGCTGTGCCACACTGTGCCCTGTGTCTACAAAACGGTCATACAGGTGTATGGTATAGGTATTGTTACTTTTTATGTCGCGCAGTTTCTCCACCGTAATCTCCTTCTGCAGGTACATGGGATGGGTGATAGTGAGCACGTCACCCTTATTGAAGTCGAAGTCGAATGTGCCGTCTACACCTGTTGTAAGGCTCTTGCCTGTTGACTTCTGTGTAACGACAGCTCCAGATACAGGTTTGCTATACTGGTCGGTGATGAGTCCCTTAACAGGATTGCCGGCATGAGCCACACACATTCCAACCATCAGACATGCCATGACAACCTTTGCACGTCTGCAAGTTTTCTTGTTGTTTGATTCATTCTGTGTCATAAATTGTTTGTCTATATCAGTTGCAGGTAAAGATGAAGTTAAAAGGCTTCTCATCAACAGGACTAATGGTCTGATCCATGTTGTCATCCGACTTCTGCCCTATCACCACGCTGCGGTCTTTGTTGGTGAAATAATAGTCGATACTCACAATCTGGTCGCCATCGGTCACTCCAAACATGCCTGTTGGCCATATCGTGAGCTGGTAAGTATCGCTGCCAGCCACACTGTGCATTAGAGTAGTGTCATCCTTGCGGTCCACCTTAAGCACCTGTCCAGATGCGGTGTAAGCTGTGGCCTCAAGATATACATCCCCACCTACCAGACCATTTGGATTGACACCGCCAACGAAAGTGAACGTAACGAAGTCGTTGGGCAGTGCCTGCATGGGGTTAACCTTGAAGTAGTGATTGCTGCAAAAGTCGATAACGGCTCCCTCACCCTTCACCACCTCAAAACAATCATCCATGAGCACCACCTTCTTATGGTCGTCGCCTCCGGAGAATCCGTCATTAGTATGATTTACGAAGAATGCCGGTTTAAATTTCAGATTGTCGGAGCCAACATTGGTAGTGATGTATATTGTATAAGTAATGTTCTGACCGTTGGATATGCTCCACGACTTATCGGTGACAAACACAACCCACTCCATATCCTCAAGAACATTGTGACCAACACCGTAGGTTGACGATAGAGCCTGCTTCCAGGTCTTGCCATTAGCGTTCTTTGCCACAGTGGTAGCAGGCATCTCCGACATGGGGAACAGCTGACTCACATCATCAGCGAGACCGCAGCGATATGTAACCTTGGCGTTATCTCCCATCTTCCATGACTTGGGAACAAGCATGGCAACCACAAACTGTGTATTCGACTCGTCACTTTTACACTCTATGTGTCCTCTCACGGTGAACGTAGCCTCTGTCCCAGCAATGGCATACTTGCACTTCTTGCCGTCTATGGTCTGCTCTATGTCCACACTGTCGATATATACACAGCCTACGACCACCATGACAACCATTGCCACAACCACTACCCACGAACGCATACACATCATGCTGAATTTATTTAGATATCGCATTGCTTTCATTGTGTTTTAGTAAGAGTTATTTTTAATTGATGAACGTTTCATCTTGTAAACATACGTGTTGGTGTAGCATCCAGGACTCAGACTTATCAAGAGCGATCGCTCACCATCTATTATGGGGTATTTCAACTCCACCGATGTTGGCTCAGCAGAACCCTCTTCCTTGAACACTATGTGGAAAGGGTGTGTCGGGTCATCAATGGTCCATGTTCCGTCTGTCTTCACCACAAAGGGCAGATAATTTTCCATTTTAAACGATCCGTCATCGTTGAGTTTGAGCTTAAATTTGCTGAAATCGAAATCATTGGTTATGTCGACGCCGTTGCGAGACACAGTCTCTATAGTCCACACACCACTGAGATCCTTCAGTGGCTCGATAGCCTTATAGGAGTCCTCTTCTGAGCTGAACGTGCTGCACGATGCCATTGCCACATACATTACGGCAAACATTGCTGACTTTATTATTTTTTTCATGTCGTGAATGGATTATTTCATACTAATCATAATATGGATTCTGCAAAAGCTCGCCATCTTTGCTCTTCACAACCTCCTGATAAGGTATGGGCATGAAGTACAGAGCCGGTCTCCAAATATGTGTACGCACGGTGAAATACTTGTATGAGGTGTTTCCGTTCTTCTGCATTATTGCCAATCCGTGCATGGGCTTTCCGTCGGTCTGGTCTGCAATCATCCAGCGGCGCACGTCGTAGAAACGGTGACCTTCGAAGCAAAGCTCAAGGCGACGTTCAAGCCGTATAGCCTCACGCATCTCCTCCTGCGTCATGCCATCCTTCAGACCATACATGCCGTCATCGCCCGGCTCTATGCCTGCACGCTCGCGCAGCATCTTGAGCACGGTGATGGGACTGACATATGTAGCAGGTGTCACGTTGCCATCGGCATCGGTTATCTCGGCTGTCATCATATCTTCGTGTGACGGACCGTAGTACTCGTTGGTAGCTTCAGCATAGTTGAGAAGTATTTCGGCATAGCGTATTAACGAGAAACTGTTGGACGGAGATATCCACCAGTTTGCAGCACACTCGCGGTTTGTGAACTTACGTGTGAAGAAACCGGTAGGAGTTCCCTTGCGAACCTCATCCTGTGTGGTGACGTCACCGGTGCATGTACGGACAGTATAATTGTCGTTAGCTGAGTTGCGGTGCGTGGCTCCGTCATACACCACGCAGTTAGCAAAACGTGGATCGCGGTTCACGTTGGGATGCACTGGGTCGAATACATACTTACCGCTATTGTCATCCACAGCCCTGCCGTCTGCCATGGGAAAGGCGTCTGCCAAATCAGCATAGACATATCCGCCACGACCACTGCCACCGCATGATATTGGGTCATAGGCAGAGTGGAAATCAAGGCCTAGCATTTTACGCTCGAATATTATCTCCTGATATGGTCCATATGGTGTGATTACCTCGCCGTTGCGTGTAGTGCACTTGGTAGCGGTGGTGAAGTCGGAAGCATGCGTTATGGCGTAATATCCCCAACCCAACTCTTCTTTTCCTCCATTTTTACCGTCCTTGTGGTTGACATAAAGCGCATAGTCTCCGCATCTCATCACATCGAGAGCAGCATCGGCAGCATCCTTCCAACGTTCCTTACTATAGTCTGTATTACCCAACAATTCCTTGGTCTGTTCGGTGCCCCACGAACCTTCAGGATTGTTGTGCAACGGACTGGCGTCGTAGAGCTTCATGCGCGAGATAAGAGCCAAGCAGGCAGCCTCTGTGGCACGTCCGTTGATGCGTCCCGTGGCACGCACCGGCAGTGTGTTTGAAGCTATCACGGCATTACACTCGTCAACAATATAGTCTATACTCTTCCTCCATGTCATGCGCTTTGAGGGGATTACATCATCTGACGAATAACAGGTGTCGCCAACCAAAGGCACTCCTCCATAGTCGCGCACCAATGCGGCATAGTACCACGCGCGCAGGAAGCGTGCCTCATTGTAGTAGCGGTCCTTCACACCCTGCACCATGGGTGAGCGATGCACGTTCTCCAGAAATTTGTTTACGCGACGTATGTTAGCGTAGCATTTTTTCCAGCAATCGTCGCTTACAATGTTTGGGTTCAGCGTACCTGTTGCCAGAGCCATGCCAGTAGTTATAGACGATTCGTTCTTGAATTCCGCTTCATCACATGCTATCTGCAGACCGCCGTTGCCGAAACGGGTAGGCATAGTCTGGAAGCCGATATCCACATAGATTTGGGTAAGGAAACCTGCCGTATAGGAACTGTCCGTAAACACCTTGTCCTCGTCAAGATCGGTAGTAACCGTCTCATCGAGATAGCCGTCGGAACACGAACAAAATCCCCCAAAACACAGCAGTAATCCCTCGATAAAAAGAACAGCTTTCAGTGGTTTCATGTTACTTAAGTTTTGTTATTACGTTTTATTTAAATTGTTTTTTTGCTTTATTTATAAGCTATGTTTCAAATAGTTAAAACATATTTTCTTGCCAACACATTACATCCGGAAGTTATACATGCTCATACATTTAGGTTTTATATAAACAATACGAATTAGAATGTAACAGACATAAAAAGAATGCGAGATTTTCTTATCTTCTCCAAAAGACATTCCTGTAAGGAAAAACAAAAAGGATTGCAGTGTCTCTTATTCTACCATAACTGTCTGTTATGTCTTTTTACATCATATCATTTCAATTTACAATATTCACCAATGCCGTGCCTTCCACGGTAGAAGATACTGAATCACGCTACGTCTTAGACAAAATTGAGAAACATTCTGTCTGATAGCATCACAATATAAAGATGAGGTCAAATAACGACTTGGGGGTATTTTATAGTTCAAACATATAACTCTAATATATTACCCTATCGTTTCATGCTGTCATTTCACACGCACAAGTTTTATATGCCGTGTTACGGGACGGTTCACACGATAAATCTCGTCCACTATACTGTCCTGATATTTCTCGCATGCCAGACGCACGGCTTTGTTGCCCATCTTGGCATAAATATCACGTCGCGAAGCCAGCCACCAGCTACTCTGCTTGTCGCGGTCGTACATACAGCGTGCCTCGGGCGAAAGCACATCAGCCTCCTTAACTCCATTCTTCAGGAAATAGTCATACTCTACCCATGCCCAGTCGCGCATACGGCGTTCCATATCCCAACGGTCTTCGTTTAACATCATGACCGTGAGAGCCTGCCGGTATTGAGGTGTACACACATACTCTGCAAGATTTACACCGGCAGCCAATCGGTAATTCTGAATCGTGTCTATAACAACATCATCGATGGTAAGCCGATAAGAACCTTTCTTAAGGTTGAGCACACGTAATGTTTCGCTGTCAAACTCCTTCATAAAGTCTGGCACAAGCGTCTTTATACGCGACTGCGGTCTATCAAACACCATGTCACCACGGGCTATCGTGTCGAGCGGATAAGGCAGCGCGGCAGCAAGATAGTCGAATTGGACACCCTTATCAGTACGCTCTATGCACGACAATCGGCAGTTTGTTGCCTCCACAACGCTCTGCGTGGCGGCATCTATACAAACTGTAGCCACTGGCTTTCCTGCCATGCCCTGTGCCTTAAGGAATATGTAAGCCATCATCATATGACCGTCGTTGTCGGGATGAATACGGTCATGACCGCAAATGGTAAATGTCGAATAGGTGCGTTGCTTCCCAATGTTATAGTCGGTCATGGGCTTGTTCCAGTCTAAAAACTCCCATCCGTGCTTCTTGGCAGACTCGCGTTGCATATCTATCATACGGCAAATAAAATCGTTCTTGCCCTGATAGATGTTGTCATTAAACCGTGAAGTCTGGTCGTATGGCGATGTGCCTACCTGTATGACACGAGCCGAATGTGACTCGAGTATGTCCTCTATCTTGCGGTAATTGTCCTCAACAAGCGCAAAACGCTGCTCACGGAAACGCGATGCAGTGTCCGTGTTATGCTCAAGATAGCCGCTATCATTCATGCCAAAGGTAAGAGCCACCACGGTAGGCATCTTCCCATATACGTCAGCCTCAAGACGATTCAATATTTCCGTACTGGTGTCACCACCTATACCCAGATTGCCTATCCACAACCGCATTTCCGGGAAACGGGTCATGTAATAGAGCCAGATATACGAATGGAAATGTCCGCCGTCTGTTATACTGTTGCCCACAAAGGCAACGCGGTCACCTTGCCGAAACGGTTTCAGCCTCTGCTGCCCAGCAGTATTAATGCAAGACAGAACCATGAAAAGCACAAATAAAATATATTTACGCATACTATTCACCTTTTCTTTGTTTTTAAACCATTGACATTCTTTACTCCCTTTACCATCTTGGAAGCTTTCGCCGCACGCCATTGCATTTCCACGAACGTGCCGCTCTGACGGAAGAACTTCTCGAAGAAGAGTAGATGATAGTCGATGGAGTTCGCCCAATACTGGCTTGTGTGTCCGCCGGGACGGGTGGTGAAGTCGTGGTCGATGCCAAGCCCGAGCAGGCGTTTGTGCAAGTCTTTGTTCACCTCGAGGAAGAAGTCAGACTCGCCACAGTCGAACGTTATCCGCAAATCGCCGTTCTTTATGCGTCCCAGCTGCCCCACGACAGTGTGCTCGTCCCACGACTGCTTGTTGGCGGACATCTCGCCCAGCACATCCGGAATGTTCCAGTTCTGCGGGAACGGTCTTATGTCCACTCCGCCGCTCATGCTGCCGCAGGCTCCGAACATGTCCTTGTGGCGCATGGCGAGGAACAGCGCACCGTGTCCGCCCATGCTCAGACCGGTAATGGCACGTCCCTCGCGCGAGGGCACCGTGTTGTAATGTGCGTCCACCCAAGGCACGAGCGTGCGGGTGTAGAATGTCTCATACTGGAAATCCTTAAGGACAGGACTGTCAAAATACCATGAATTGAGAGCCGCCATCGACACGAATATCATGCCCTTCTCGTCGGCTATGTCGGGCAGCTGCGGCTTTATCTCCAGCCACGAACGCTCGTTGCCGTAGGCTCCGTGCAGCAGATAGACCACCGGATAGCGCACATCCTTGGCGGCACCTTTCCTTTCAGGCGTAATCACCACCACAGGTATGTCGCGGTTCATCACGTCGCTGTGCAGCTTCAGCGTGTCCACCTTTCCGGCGAAAGCCCTGCCGGCGGACAGCAGAAGGAGCACACACAACAATCTTAACATTTTTATTCTAACCATAGTTCACTGTCGTTTATATTCGAACTTATCTGACAAAGCACCGTCGCCCGGCACGTCACAGACACCTGTCCGCAGCCACCTTACTTTACTGCCGTAAGCACAAAGCGGCGTGTGACGGGCTTGTTTATGCTGTATATCTTGTCTACCAGAAGATCCATCATGGCTGTATAGGCGTCGCGCACATCCTTGTGTATCATCTTGTCGTAGATGTCGCGGCGCGCAGCCACCCATCCGTCCTTCGTCTCACCGTCGCGGAACACGCGCGCCGCATGCTCGTCGTTGGCATGGAGCAGACCTTTCTTCATGAAGAAGTCGTATTGCAGCCAGCCGTAGTCGCGGAACTTGCGCTCCAGCTCCCAGCGGTCCTCATTGAGTGCCATCACGGCGCACGCCTGCTGGTATTGCGGTGTGTGGCGGTATTCGGCAAGGTTCACGCCCTGTGCCAGACGCTGTGCCGGAATGGTGTCTATGACCACCCCGTCTATGGTAAGACGGTAGTTGCCCTTGAGTCCCGTAATCTTGAGCTGCTCGTTGCTTATGTCCCTGACCAGCGACGGCACCATCTTCACCGCCTGCGCCTGCGGACGCTTGAATCCCCATCCGTGCGCGATGGTGTCCAGCGGATAAGGCAGCGACTCCGCCAGATAGCTGAACGAGAGTTCTCTCCTGCCTGCCATCAAGTCGCTCACGGTGCAGTTCACGCTCCTTACCACCTTCTTTGAGCGCGCGTCTATCTGCACGTCTGCCACCGGCTTGCCCACCATTCCCTGAGCCTTGAGGAAGATGTACGCCATGACCATGTGCCCGTCGTTGTCTGGATGCACGCGGTCGTTGCCGCAGATTGTGAACGTGGGGTCCTTCGCCTGCTGCTCTTCGTTAATCCTGAGCATCGGTGCGTTGAAGTCCACAAACTCCCAGTGGTCAGCCCTTGCGGCTGAGTCCTGGAACGCTATTATGCGGCGGATGGCGTCGTTCTTCTTCCTGAACACGTTGTCGTTGAAGGTGGATGTCTGGTCGTAGGGCGACGTGCCTATCATGACCTTGCGTATGTCCGTAGCCTCCTTCAGACGCTTCTCTATCTCAAGGAAATACTTGCGGCTGTTCTCCACCTTACTGTCGGCGAACTCCCCGGGATTGTCGCCGTTGTACTCGAAATAGCCGCTGTCGTTCATGCCGAACGAGAGTGTGAGCACATTCGGGCGTTTGAGGAACACGTCGTCGTCAAGACGCGCCAGAATGTTGGAGCATTCGTCACCGCCAATGCCGCAGTTTGCCATCCACATACGCTCGTTGGGGAAGTGCGTCATGTAGTATAGCCAGATGTACGAATGATAGTGTCCGCCGTCTGTTATGCTGTTGCCCACAAACGCCACACGGTCGCCCGCCTTGAACGGTGTCACCTGTTGTGCGGCTGTATGTAAGGTCCCCACGCACAGGGCAAGAGCCATTGTCACTATTTGTCTTATCATATCATTTATATATATGTTATTTGTTTTATGAGAAAACACTGCTATTCATTTTTCCATATCCAACAAACCGTGGCGGCAGACACGCCACGCGCGATGTTCGGAGTCGCACGCATCCGCCAGCCGACAACCGTTCCTGACAGTCATGAACATATGTACCCACAGCTTGGCACGCCCCATCGGGATGTCCGTCCGTTCCCGAACCTCATCACCGGCAGCCCCGACGCTGACGCGACCTTGTGCAAATGCGTGAATCCGCAGATAGCAGGTTTTATAAAATTCTGTATAGTCCATTGTCATAAACTTAGGCTTGTTATCGCTGCAAATGTAGCCCTATTACGGTAAAACACATATAAAAATTGAACCTTAAAAACCCAATTTTGAATCAAAAGCATCATGGATGTAATGTATATACCATTCTTCAGAACAAACATACCAAAGCGTTCTGACTGTATTTCAAACACTTCTCTAATCATTCATTGGGAATAACACATATCTTTCCGGATATATCAATGCACAGACATGGCGGACACCGTCGGGTGAATAAGTAGGAAATCGGGGATTATACGCGTTGCCAGCAAAAGTAGAGACGCAAAATCTTGCGTCTCACAAGGAAGGAGTGCGAATATTGTCATTGGATTATCGCATGCGTATATTGCAATGGATTGCTCGTGAGACACATGGAATGAAGATATGGAGAGCAACTACAAGCAACATTAATTGAACTGTCGGGGACGGGAGACGCAAGATTTTGCGTCTCTACTGGGCGGACGACGTTGAGGAGGAAAGGAGGGGATGGAAAATGCGCGGAGGATACCGGAATGCATGGATATGCAGTTCAGGCAGTAAAAAATCTTTACATAATAAAATCGGAAAACAGGAAGCGCGAAGGCATTTGTGGTGTATAAAAAACGAATATGGATTCGTTCAGACCTTGCGCCTGCCGTTTCTGTCGCGCGGAAAAGCACGTTCCGGCTTTCCAAAACACCTTTCATGCATGCCGGAACGCGCCCTCCCGTCACCTCAAAAAGCCCGTTCCGCGTTCCCGAAAAGGCTTTCCGGCATGAAGGGAATGTCCCGTCCGTCCCATATATGAGTATATCTCGCTGACTGTCAGACATATACGCGAAACGCTCATAAGCTGCGTATTTGCCTCCGTGAGCCTATGCCGTCGGCTGTAGGAAGCTCTCGCGGAGTTGAGGATGGGTGGGAATGAATAATTATGCACATTATTCATGCATGCGTATGCAAGTATGCTTGTTTCTGTGGATACATTATATCATTATACGCTGACAGCAAAAGTAGAGACGCAAAATCTTGCGTCTCACAAGGGAGGAGTGCAAATATTGTCATTGGATTATCGCATGCGTATATTGCAATGGATTGCTCGGGAGACGCATGGAATGAAGATTTGGAGAGTAACTACAAGCAACATCAATTGAACTGTCGAGGACGGGAGACGCAAGATTTTGCGTCTCTACTGGGCGGACGCCATTATTAAATATTGATGGAAAATCCATATTATTATAGCAAAATCTTGCGTCTCCACCGGGCTCACGCCGTCATTGTCTTACTTGACCGGCATCTTCTTCATCCCCCTCACCGCCTGTCATAGCGGAGCCGAAAGCGAATAGGGCGCGGCGTCCTTACCGGTGTTGCGGGTTCTGTTGGGCTGTGCGCCCATAACAAACTTCAGCGTTCCGCCGCGGGCGATGTCCCCGTAGGTGATGTAGTTCTTGTCAAGCGGGCGTCCGTTGAGCGTGCCGCTCTGTATATACACGTTGTCGGCACTGTTGCCTTCCGCCTCTATTACGAACTTGCTGCCGTCCTCCATCGTGATGGTAGCCTTGCGGAAGAGGGGCGAGCCTATCACATACTGGTCGGTGCCGGGCGTAACCGCGTAGAGACCGAGGGCACTGAGCACATACCACGACGACATGCCGCCCTGGTCCTCGTCGCCTGGGAATCCGTCGGGAGTGCTGTTGTACAGGCGTCTCATAATCTGGCGCACCCAGTATTGCGTCTTCCACGGCTGTCCCGCATAGCTGTACAGGTAAGGCATGTGCTGTATGGGCTGGTTGCCGTGGGCATACTGTCCCATGCGCGCCTCCTCCATCTCCACCATCTCGTGTATCTTGCCGCCATACCAACCCGGATGTACCGTCGCCGGCTGCGAGAACACGGAGTCCATCTTCTCCACGAATGCAGCGTCGGAGCCATACAGGTTTATGAGCCCCTGCACATCATGGAACACCGACCATATGTAGTGCCAGGCATTGCCCTCGGTGTAAGGACCACCCCATGCCAGCGGGTCGAACGGCTCAAGGAACTTGCCGTCCTTTCCTCTGCCCCGGAAGAATCCGGTGGCGGAGTCCCACAGGTTGCGGTAGTTGTACAGCGTGCGGGCAAACACCTGTTCATAGAACCTGTTGCCTGTCTGCCTTGCCAAGGTGTAGGCGCACCAGTCATCATACGCATACTCAAGCGTCTGCGAAACCGATCCGTGCGACTCCGGGAACGACACATATCCCAGAGTGTAGTACTCATGCCATCCCGCACGGCCGTTGGCACCGCCCATCGGACCCTTGTTGAAAGCCTCGTGGGCATAGCCCTTGAGCACGGAGTCTACAGGCACCGTGCGTATGCCCTTGGCAAAGGCGTCTGCAAAGAGCGATATGGCGTGGTTGCCCAGCATGCCTCCCGTCTCTCCGGGGCACGACCATGCGGGAAACCATCCCAGCTCCTTCTGCTGCACGTTGAGCATAGCCTGCATGTAGCGTCCCTGCTGAGTGGGGTGCAGAATGTTGGTAAGAGGGAACTGCGAGCGGAAGGTGTCCCAAAAACCGTTGTCGGTATACATATATCCGTGGTGTATCTTGCCGTCGTACGGGCTGTAATAATACGGTTTGCCATCCCTGTCAAGGTCGTAAAAACGGCGCGAGAACAGGTTGGCGCGGAACAGACACGAATAGAAGGTGCGCATGTCCTCATCGGTGCCGCCCTCCACGCGCACACGGTTGAAGAGATTGTTCCACACCTTGAAGCCGCGCGCCTTTGTGACTTCCAGCGAGCGGTCGCCTCCGAGCTCGCGTTCAAGGTTAAGCTCCGCCTGAGCGTAGCTTATGTAAGACGACGCTGCCTTTGCCTGCACCTTACTGCCGGGACGGAACTTGATGTACACACCCGCGCCCTTGCCCTTGGCGTAGGTCTGGCGGCTGAAGGTACGGTTGTTCTGGTTCTCCCACGTGCCATAATCGGCAAAGGGCTGGTCGAACTGCACCACAAAGTAGCAGCGGAAGTTCTCAGGATGGTTCACAAAGCGGTGGTTGCGCACCCATCCGCGTATCTGACGCCTCTTTGCGTCTATCTTCACCTCGCTGGTGTCGGTGTAGCCGTCTATCACAAGAAAGGCGTCCTGCCCCTTGGGGTAAGAGAAACGCAGATGCACGCCCCGGTCGGTGGGAGCCATCTCGGTGGTTATGCCGTTGTCGAACGTCACCTTATAATAATGCGGACGTCCCACCTCGTTGTCGTGACTGAACTTTGAGGCGCGGTCGTTCTCGTTTACCACGAGCCTGCCCGTCTCCGGCATGAACGTATACACGGCATAGTCGCTCACCCATGGCGAGCACTGGTGGCTCTGTCCGAAGCCGCGTATCCTGTCGTGCGAATACAGATATTTGAAGCCCTCGCCGTTCACGTTGGTCTGAGGAGTCCACACATGTACGCCATATGGCATGGCAGTCGCCGGGAAGGTGTTGCCGTGGCTGAGTCCGAAGTTTGAGTCGGTGCCTTGCAGCGTGTTGGCATACCGCACCAGATCAGGCTGTTTCTGCGCCACAGCCATTGCGGGCACAAACAGCAGCACTGCGATAAGTACTTTTATTTTATACATCATATTGTATGTTTATGTTTGCTTTATTAAACCCAAATCGGTCATTAGAACACTGATTATACATTTAAGGTTTATTGTCAGCTCTTCATTCTTCTTCCGCACTGCTGCCGTCATCTTGCATTCAGCTTTTTCTTGATGTAGCCCGCTACATCTTCGATAAAGCTGAATAGAATCTGGCTGACAGCAGCACGAAATAAGAATGGAAGTCTAATTACCGATTCGGGTTAAAAACAGTGCAAGTGAGTGCAATGAGAGCGCGCGCTCAGATTGCCGGGCGAAGCCTGTTTTATTAAAAAGTCCATTTCCCTGACCCGACATCCTCATGCCGCCTGTCCTGCCATACGACCGTAGCGGTCACGCCTACCGGTATCTCGACCGACAGCCGTGTGCCGTGCCAGCTTACACGTATTGTTCCGTAAGGAGTCTCCTTGTCTACTGAAACCCAATCAATGCCGTCCGGCTTCTGAGGACAGATGAGGACATGACGGTAGCCCGGACGGCTCATGTCAGGGACAATGCCTCCGAGCGCTTGAGTGAACCATATGCCGACGCCGTTGTAACAGTTGTGTATGTGGCTGCGCTCGCCGCTCCAGTATTCCCATGTGGTTGTAGCTCCGTGGTCTATCATATAGAGATAGCCGGGATAGGAGCGTTTCTTCAATATGTCGTACATCAGCTGGCACTCTCCGTTGTCTACAGCCCACTGCGTGAAGATGTAGGTTCCGACAAGTCCGGCGGCTATGTGCGACTTGTATTTGCCCCGTGAAAGAGCAAGAAGCCTGGCTGTGACAGCACTGCGAAGGGAGTCGGGCACGACGCCTGTCAGCATGGGATAGCTCATGTCGAGGGGTGAGCCGGTGGCATAGGTGCTGTCGGCAGGATGATAAAAGCGTGCGTGTATTTTCCTGTTCAGGGAATCTCTCTGCGCGGCAAACAGCCCGGCATCGCTTTTCTCTCCCAATATATCAGCCATCAGCGACATGCTGTTGAGACAGTCGCTGAGGACGCAGTTGCCCGTGAGAAGCTGTGAGTCTCCGCCCACGTCGACGCCTTTGGGTGCCAGCCAGTCACCGAGGAACCACATCCTGCGGTCGGTGTCAGCCCAAGGCTGGAGCAGTCCGTCCTTTACGTGCCCGTCCACAAAGCCAAGCCATTTTTTCATCTGACCGTAAAGCTTCACAAGCATACGCCGGTCACCGTAATTGAGATAGGTACGCAGAGGTGCCTTTATGATGAAAGAGTTCCAGTAAGGACCGCCGCCTCCGCCACCTGCGGGCGCGACATACGGGAGGTCTCCGTCAGCAGCCATGGCGTCGCCCCATGCCGTGAGCCAGTTGTAATATACAGGAGCCACGTCGCACAACGTCTGTACGGTCATGGTAGACGAGTTTCCGTCACCGCCATACCCCATTCTCTCGAGATGCGGACAGTCCACCATATATCCGCTGAATGTCAGACAACGCATTGTGCGGCTTATCATCTGATATATGCTGTTTATGTCATCGTCAGAGCACTTGAAGCTGACCGTCTCCGAATAATCGCCTGAAATCTGCAATGCCGTCAGGTCCTCCGCGCGCGGCTGCCGGATGTTCTTGACGAGGACATAGCGGAACGCATGATGGTGGAACTTGTTGCAGAACACGTCCTTGCCGTCACCCGCCGTAATATATTCGTCATATTCTCCCTGAGGAGTGAACACTCCGGTGGTGTCAATCCAGTCGCCATACTCCATCCTGACTGTCACATCACCTGGCACATCGGGCATTTCCAGCCGCAACCACCCTGTGATGTCGCGCCCGAAGTCAACGAGCCATCCGCCGTCATATGCCGTTATGCTTACCGGCTTCAGGGTGTCTATTATCCTGTTGCCCTCTGTCATCTGCGGCGTCGCCGTCTTGTTGGCCACATTCACCACATGAGCCTTTGTCCAATGTCTGCCTCTATTGTGAAGGATGCGGGCGTCGACGCGCTCCCCTCCGAACTGCAGTGCCTGCCATGTGCCGAAGTCATGATATCCGCTTGGCGTGCCCTCCCATGAAGAGTCAGTAACCGCCACAGGCTGCCATCCGGTGCCATTTTGCCGCATGACGGCAGCCTTGACCAAAGGACCTTCGTATTCCGCATGAAACAGATTCTCACGATACCACCCCTTTCCGAGCCATATCTCCACCTCGTTGTCGCCCTCACGTGAATATGAAGTGATGTCGTAAGTGACGATATGCGAGCGTTTGTCGAGTTGTGACACAGCCGGAGCCAACACCGCGTCACCCACTTTCCTGCCGTTGACCCTTACCTCGTGATAACCCAGAGAGTTGACATGGATGAAGACGCGATGGCGTCCACGGAGCTTGAAACGCTTACGCAGTATGGGGGCGGTGACGTCACCGGCAGACTTGTCCAAGCCGATATATTCTCCGGGAAAGTCCTTGTCCGTCAGCAATCCGACGCTGAAGCGATGGATGTCGCTCCATGAAGACACTTTGGAACGTTCGTCCCATGTACGCACGCGCCAGAAACACAACATGCCAGAACGGAGCTTCCTGCCCTCATAACCCACCATGACACTTTCGGCAGAACGCTGTTTGCCGGAGCTCCACAAGTCAGCCTCTCCCCGTGACACTTTCACACTGTCAGTCCCCACCTGTATCTCCCATGCCGTCTGCCTTGCATTGTTGCGTGGGGAATAATTCTTCCAGCTGAAGTGGGGAGCGGTGTTGTCTATGCCCAACGGGTCGTAGAGATTCTCACATTTCAAATCGTCTGTCCTGAGTCCCTGCGCATGGAACGCCAACGGAACGATGGAAAGGCAGAGCAATATATGTCTCAGACTCATAGTTGTTTTAGTTTTTACATATCGAGCACTTTGTTTTCCTTGTGATGATATTGCTTACACAGGAGTCTCACCTTACCTGTGTTGTCGGGCATTTCTATCGTGATGACCTTCTTCTCGCCAGGCATCAGTGTGACATAATTGTCGCTCCATATGACGGGAAGAACCGCTTCTTTCTTTTTGCCTTCAACAAGCCGCAGGCGGTTGGCGAAACTTACATTCCTGCTTTTGTTTATCAACTCGAACGTGGCTTTGCTGCCGTCACGGCTGACGAGACGTGCTTTCAGAGCCGCCTCCGGCATGTCTGCGAGTTCCTCATACGCCAGATATTCCTTGCCGTTGTGCCAGTAGAAGTTCTCGGAAACAAGTCTGCCACCGGCATCTTTCAGACAGAGGCGGATGAACTGCAAGCCGTCCGCCGAAGGCGTGAGCGTCATAGCCTCAGAGATGTCGCTTGCCTTGCAGCCCGCAACAGCGTTCTGCGTATGGATAATATTGCCTTTGAGGTCATATACCGTGGCTGTCACACGTGCGTCATTAAGGTCGGATGCCGTCGTGTTCACCACTTTCACACTATTGTCCAGACAGTTCCACTGCACGTGCAGAGGCTCGCAAGCCTTGCGCGCACCCCAGTAGCATCCTGTAGGGTTGCCGTAATAATCGTAGGTCTGCCATACGAATGACGGATAAGCCGGATGACTCATCCATATCAGCAGCCCTGAAGCGTCATTCCACATCTTGTCCTGCCAAGCCTCATACATGCCCTTCATGTCCTCTATGTTGACGAGCTGGGCTTTCTCGCAAAAGTCTTCCAAGGAGGTTGCCTCACCGTAGCGGTCGTTCACGTTCTTCTTGTAGCTGACAGGGTCGGCATTGGAGGCTTCCTTGCCGAAGAAGTGACGGTTCCACACATTGTCATCGTCGTTTTTCAGCCGCTCGTCGTCAGGCAACGGCCATTGCTCTTCTTTCGGAATGAAACGTACGACGCTTTCATACTGCGGGAAAGTAGCCATGCCTATTTCCGTCCTGAATCCGTAGCCATGGTCTGAGCCATAAGGGTAAGACGGCTTGTTGAACGCCAGATTGCTTGCTGAAGTCTCGAAGTGATGTCTGGGCGGAAGGTCTTTCCACCAACCGCTTCCCGACAAGGCGTCCTGATTGGAACATGACTTGTAAAGACGGTCGTTGCCGTCTTCTTCCATAACAATCATGCGCAAAGCCTGGTCGATGTCGGCTACAGGGTGCGTCTCGTTGGCACCGCACCAAACAGTGATAGAAGGATGGTTTCGCAGGCGGCGCACCTTGTCGCGCGCGTTTGCCTTGAACGCATCATGGTCTGCCACATCATTCCAGGCAACATAAAGCCAGAAGTCATCCCACACCATAATGCCCGATTCGTCACAATAATCATAGAACTCCTCGTCCGTAACACATCCTGTCCAAAGTCGAATCATATTATAATTGAGGTCCTGATGCAAGCGTATCCATTTGCGGTAGTCTTCATTGTGACATCGCAGCAGATACTCGCTCATGCCCCAGTTGCCTCCCTTGACATATATGCGCTGTCCGTTGACATAAATGTTCAGCACCGGATAGCCCACGGCATTCGTCTCTATACGATATTCATTTTTCTTGATGCCGAACCGTATGCTGCGCTCATCGCTCATTTTCCCGTCGACGAACGCCTGCAACTTACAGGTGTAAAGGTTGGGCTTGCCATATCCGTTGGGCCACCACAGACGGGGATTGTCTACGACGAAGCCGATACAGTCAGCCTTACTGATGTTGATGATTGCAGTGTCGCCGCTCTCCACCCTGACACTCTTTGTGAAGGTGATGTCGCCCGGCGTGATGACACCCTTAACCGTAACAGTCTGAGACTTGCCTGAATAGTTGGCTATTCCCGAAGCAAGCTTCAGCTCAGCCCTGTCGAGTGAAGGCAGATAACTTCTCATCCAAGGGTCTATCATCTTGGCTGCGCCCGTCACCTCAACGGAAGCCTTGCCGGTGATGCCAGCCTCGCGTCCGGGCACATATGGCATCCAGTCCCATCCCGCACCGGCAAGATATGAGGGGCTGCACACCACCCCATAGGGGTCCTTTCCAGTACGTGTCTTTTTCTCGTCGGGGTCATAAATAAGCACGGCTATATGATTGTCACCGTCATTTCTGTAAAAGTCTGTGATATCAAAACGCGAACGCATCATATGTCCTTTCACGTCCTTCACTGACGAGACCGTGCCCGACAGCTTATGACCGTTAAACCAGAAATCAGCAAACTTGTTGGTGTTCTCAAAGCAGAGCCACACATGCTGACCTGCCGCAGGCTTTTCGGGAAGCCTGAAAGACGTAATGTACCAGAACGGACGGTTGTAAAGAGCCTCATCCACCTTATATATATTGTCGCCATATTCGGGACACGGTTCCTTGCCAGCCCGGACATATGAGGCGAATACGGTTCCGGGGACAATTCCTGTCACCGCATTCTTCACAGTGTTCCCCGAGGACAGCTTCTCTCCCGACATTGGTGTCTCAGCCTGCGGGAAAATCTTCCAGACGACATTGCCGTCCTCACTGTTGAGTGAGAAATGGTTTATCTGAGCTTGCACAGGAGTAAACATGAGCACAAGCAACGCAATAAGAATGGATTTTGTTTTCATATAATTATATTGGACTTTTATTTCACACATTATTATATTACCGTTATCTGACGGATCATTTTACGGTTATCTGACGGCAGGAAGAATGGAAAAGGCATCTTACAGATTTGCGTTGTATAAGATTCACGACGTGAACCTGAATGCCGAAACGTTCTCTTCCGCCGTCTCGGTTTGTCTCAGTTATTTTTCAGGCTCGGCTCCCATCTCGAGCTGGAGAACGCCTCCACCCACAATATCCTTGTAATCAAGATGCAGAGGAATGTTCTTTCCGTTGAGAGACGCCTTCCGGATATATATATTCCTGTCGCTGTTTGCCGGAGCGTTTACGGTAAAGGTCTTTCCGTTCTGCAAGTGAATCGTGGCACGGCGGAAGACAGGTGACGTAATCTCAAAGCGCGTGTCGCCCGGACAATACTGGTGTATGCCTATTGCGGAAAGGACATACCATGCCGACATCTGTCCCACATCCTCGTTGCCTCGCAGACCTTCCACCTTGTTCTCATATGCGTTACGGCATATGTAACGGGTGTGATATTGCGTTTTCCATCCGGCTCCCAAACGGTTGTAAAGGTAAGGAACGAAATGCACAGGCTCGTTGGCGTGATTATAATACATATTCCAGAACATGTCCTGCGGCGTGTTTCCGAACATCCAGTCGAGGTCTGCAATGACTTTCTTCTTTCCACCCATGAGTCCTACCATACCCTTGACATCATGGGGAACGAACCATCCTTGCTGGAGCGGATTGCATTCCATGCATCCGTACCACTCCTTCAACCTTCCTTCCTTCGGCCATGGCAGCCAGTTGCCTTTCTCATCCTTAGGGCGGAACCATCCCTTCTTCTTGTCAAAAATATTACGATAGGCTTGTCCCTTGTGATAATACAGCGCGGCATCCTCATCCTTGCCGAGCATCTCCGCAAGCCGTCCTGTACACCAGTCGGTGTAAGCATACTCGAGCGTGTGGGACAGACACAGATTGCCCGGGGAATAACCCAGACTGCCGTTGCCGGTGTTCTTGGAGGAGTTCTTAGCATATTCATATGCCTTACTGATGTCGTAGTCTCTGATTCCCTTAGCCCATGCGTCAGCGAGAACAGAGACGGCAGGATTGCCCAACATGCATCCGGAATATGAATTGAGAAGCTCCCATCTCTCGAAATAATGCCTTCCGCTCTGGTCGGCAAGAGTAATGAGCGAGTTAAGGAGGTCGTTCACGAGCTGCGGACGGATAATTGTCTGAAGCGGCATCTGCGAACGGAACACGTCCCAACCGCTGAACACCGTGCGTTTGACAAACTTTCCGTCACTCTGATGGACCTTATAATCCCCGCCGACATACCTGCCGTCCACATCCTGACAAATGCGCGGGTCTATCATAGTGTGATAAAGCGCAGTATAGAATATGGTCCGCTCCGCTTCCGTTCCGCCTTCGATGTCTATGCAACCGAGTGCTTTGTTCCAATCCTCAACCGCTTTCCGGTGGATGCTGTCGAAGTCTCTGCCTTGAGCCTCAGCCTCAAAATTGCGTCGCGCGCCTTCAATATCAACATAAGAAACAGCACAAGTGAGAGTAACGGCTTCATCCTCATCAGTAGCAAAGTCGGCAAAGAAGCCTATGTGCCGACCCAGCATGTCATTGGCATCCCGCACGTTTCCTTTCACGACAGAAGCCTTGGCGATTCTTTCAAGATATTCAGGTGTGACGACATCATCTTTTTTATGAGGCTGCGACTCGGAGAAATCCGCTTTCCAGAAACCGAATGACTTCATGGGCTTGCTCAGCCTTGCATGAAAATAAAGAGTGTATTTCACACGTCCGTCACCGTTGCCCCATCCGCCTCCTTGGGGTGTACACCTGATCCAGCCTTCAAATGTGAGACTGTCGACCACCTTGATATATTCATAGTCAGCGGAGCCTCCCACACGCCGTGCGAGGTCAATCAGAATATGTGACTGTCCGTTTTTAGGGAAGGTGAAGCGCAGCGCGCCGCAACGGGGCGTACAAGTGGCTTCCGCCTTAATGCCATAGTCTGTGAGCCGGACACTGTAATATCCGGCATGTGCATGCTCCGACTCCTTGTCGTAGTGCGATCGCCAGCCGTCAATGTTTTCCTTCTCACGTCCGGCAAGAGTCTTTATCTCGCCTGTCGTAGGCATAACCAGAAAGTTGCCCATCTCGCCATACCATCCCACTCCGCTCATCTGCGTCATGGAAAAGCCCTCTATGGTCTGATGTTCATAGCTGTATCCGGAGCCATTGTCTCCACCGGTGATTGTCTGCGGACTTACCTGTACCATACCGTAGGGAGTCGCGGCACCCGGGAAAGTTTTCCCGAGCCCATGATAAGCTCCTGCTGTCTCGGTGTTCGTACTGGCTCCGATAAACGGGTTCACCCAATGTGCCAGATCCTTGTCCTGCGCTGTAACCGCAGCCGGACACATTAACACAGTAAATAAGAGACACCCGGCAACATCTCTGAATTTCTTTTTTCCATCCATTGTATTATGATATTTTGGTTTCATTTCTTTAAAGTCAGATTGACGGTACGTATGCCGAAGCGGGGAATACTGAGATTTATCTTCCCGTTCTTCACCTGCAATTCTTCCTGCGTTTCTCCGTTCAGGTCTGTTACCACGGCACGGCTGACAGGAAAATCCAGCGTTACTGTCTGGCGGCTGTCGTCACTGTCCGCGTTGAAGAGACGGATATTCATGCTGCCGTTATCCTCCACAGTGACTGAAGACAAGGCGCAAGAAGTCTCCAACAGGGACTTGTCGGCAACCCTTCCGGGTCTGACGATGACCGGTTGACGCCACGTGTCCTTTCTCAATCCTGAGGACAAAAGGAAGATATACTCCGTCTATTCCATCGTGAGGCACGGTGCTCATACGCTCTTTCTCGGCACGAGCGGCAACGGCATACTGAAGGCTACAGTAAGGGACGGCATCATAACGTCTGTCACCGAATACAGGAAAATGCTGCCTCACGACCTTACCGCAGGCGTTGTCTACTCGCTTGTGCTTGACTATCCCCACCTTTGGGCGGGCACACGGGGAGGAGGCATCATATGTCTGAACGTGGAAGACAACACATACAGGATATTCAACACCAAAAGCCGCGACCGCAGCTCTCTTGTGAGCGACGACATCATTTCGTTATATCTTGACGTCTCCAGACGTCTGTGGATAGGCACGTCGCAGGGACTTGACATGATGAGCGACATCTACGGGCGGTCTGATGTGACGGACATAACTTCTGCCGCGGGGCTCACCAACATGAACGTACACCATATATTGGAAGACTTTTACAGGAACATATGGATAAGCACCGGCACAGGACTGTTCAGGATAGACACCAACCGCGACATCACAAACTTCAACTACCTGGACGGACTGCAGGGAAACGAGTTCTCCGACGGGGCTGGACTGGCTGCCGACAACGGTAAGGAGATATACTTCGGAGGGACCAACGGCATAAGCAGGATATCCACAGCAAAGATGCAGCTCAACACGTTCATGCCCGGACTTCTTCTCAGTCAGGTCACCGCCGACGGCAAGGAATATCCGCTGACGGGGAATCTCAGGCTGCCCTACGGCTCAAGAACGGTGGAGCTGGATTTCTCCATTCTCGACTATATAAACAACGGGCGGTGCGGTATTTCCTATTATATTGAGCGCGACAGATGGGTGAGGCAGGGCATCGAAAACAAGTGGACATATCTGCAAGGAAGCAAGAAGATAATACTCAACGAGCTTGCTCCGGGCGAATACACCCTCGTGGTGAGGCAGAGCAACTACGCCCACCGGTGGAGCGACAAGCCTTTGCGCCTGTCGTTCAGCGTGAGCTATCCAGTGTGGCAGCGGTGGTGGGCGGTGATGATATATTTTCTTTTCATTGCCGGAATGACAAGGTATGTCTATCTCAGAAAGAAATACAGACTGCTCAGGAAGCACCGCTATGAGCTTGAGAGGCAGGGACAGCAGGCACGGGACGAGATACATCATGCCAAACTCAACTTCTTCTCGAAGATAACAAACGGCTTCTCAAACAACATAACGCAGATATTCGACGCCGTAAGCAAGATAGAGGATAACAACGGAAGGGCGTTATACTCCGACGAGCTCGAACGCATCACGGTGAACATAACGCGCATGAAAGAGCAGATAAGACAGATAGGCGAGATGAAATCGTCGGGAGAGGAGAACGTGGAGCTTACTCCGGAGAGGTTTGATCTCGCGGAGATGGTGATGGCGGTCATGGACAACCATATGGACACCATACTCAACAAACGGCTGCGACTCGTCATTCCCGAGACAAGGGAAAACACCGTTATAGTGTCCGACCGCACCATTATCAGCCGAGCACTCAACTATATGCTCAGATACATCTTCGTGCATGCGCAGACTGAAGGCGAGGTGAGGATAGGATGGACTGCGGTGGAGGACAGCCGAAAGCTCACGCTAAGCTATCAGGGCAAGGGTCCGGAAAAGGACGAGCTGGACAGCATCTTCAACTATGAGAACGCCTTGGACAGGATGGAGGTGGGAAGCACGGATGAGGATACATACAACATCATCGGACTGACCATAGGAAACAATCTCATAAGAAAGGCGGGAGGACAGTTGCAAGTGCACTCATCTGAAGGCAGGACGGGCTTAACCCTCATACTCAACTCACTGCCCGCGCTGCAGAAGGATGAGCCAAGACAGGAGGAAAACACGCTGCAGAACATCATCAACAGGAAAGACAAGCATATAGCCGTGATTGAGGACGACGAGCTCATGGGCAACTTCATCAGCCACATCCTCAGCGAACGCTACCAGCTGAGCTTCTTTACACACGACAGCCTGAAGGACTCCGCCTCACTCATGTATGCAGACCTCATTGTGGCAGACCTCATGGACGACGGCAGCAGACTCATCGCCAATCTTAAAAACATGCTTAACGGGAAGTACATACCCATCATCGCCATATGCAACGAAGGCAGCAGGGAGAAGCTCTCTGATGTGCTGTCGATGGGGGTGAGTACGCTCCTGGAGAAGCCTTTCACAAGGAAATACTTCAGCGCGGTGGTGGAACACAACATCCAGACCATCAACCGCATGCGCGACTACTCTGTATCCGGAGAGGCTTTCGTAAACCGTTTCGGGGGCAGCGGGATGAACACTGAGGTAAGGCTGTGGCTGCAAAAGGCGGCGGACATACTGAAGAGCCATTACTTTGACGACACATACGACGCCTCGCGGCTGGCGGAGGACATGGCAATAAGCCGTTCGCAGCTTTACCGCAAGATGAAAGCGTCGGTCAACTCTTCTCCAAATGAGTTCATACTTGAATACCGGATGATTCAGGTGGAGAAGATGCTGAATACCACAAACAACACCGTTTCCGAAATCATCAACGCCTGCGGATTCCACAACCGCTCCTATTTCTACCGCGAGTTCACCAAGCGTTTCAAGTGCTTACCTACAGAATACCGCGAGCGCAGGAACAGGAAAGGCTGACAACCGTGCGGAAGGTGTATGGTGTGAGGAATGATGGAGTGGAAGCATACGATATATACCGTTCCAACAACGGAATGCGGTTTTGTGTGAAAACATAATATATCGCTTCAACAATGGAATGCGGTTTTGTGTGATAACATAATATATCGCTTCAACAGTGAAATGAAGTTTTTCAATGGGACATAATATATCATTCCAACAATGGAATGCGGTTTGTCAATGGGACATAATTTATTGTTCATCAGTGTGTTGTAATATGTTTCATGCAATACGAAATATGTTCTCGCGGAAGAGCCTTTTCCGCATTACGAAAGAGCCTCTTTCACCATGCGAAAGAGCCTTTATGGGAGTGTCATAAAGCCCGTTTGAGCGTGCGGAAGAGGCTCTTCCGCAACACGGGACATTTAATGAGGAAATAAGTGTGTGCAAACAATAACCTGTTTTTTGCACATGAGGCGCAATATTTTGCATTCAACATGCTCTCCCCAACCGCAATCAACCCAAGTAGAGACGCAAGATTTTGCGTCTCACAAACAACCATGTAGCAAACGGATGCGCTACAATATACCACATATAAATATGCTTTCATCCCACTGGAGACGCAAGATTTTGTATGTCACGAGGGTTCGCGCCATCAATAAAACAGTGATTAACCTAAGTAGAGACGCAAAATTTTGCGTCTCACAAGCGAGTATGTCGCAAACCGATGCGCTACAATATATTCACATATAAGTATGCTTTCATTCATCGTGAGACGCAAGATTTTGCGTCTCTACAAGGCTCGCGCCACAAATATAACAGTGATTACCCCAAGTAGAGACGCAAAATCTTGCGTCTCACAAGCGAATATGTCGCAAACATAACTGCTACAATATACCACATATAATCATGCTTTACTCCCTCTGGAGACGCAAAATTTTGCGTCTCTACAAGGCTCGCGCCACCAATATAACAGTGATTAACCCAAGTAGAGACGCAAAATCTTGCGTCTCACAAGCARCCGTGTCGCAAACCGACGCTAAACTATATACCACATATAAGCATGYTTTTATYCCTCGGGAGACGCAAAATCTTGCGTCTCTACAAGGCTCGCGCCATCAATATAAAATATTATTGACCTTACTGATGCGCTACTKCATGCCATATCCCTACGTTCCTTCATCACTCGCGATCCGCACTTTTTGGCTATCCGCCAAAGYTCTTTTTGGTTTGTATATCGTTTTTTTTTTACATATTTCCGATGAAAATCAAATAGTTAYGYCATTCTTCCCACGTCCGGTTTATTCTTTATAACTTTAYAGTGGAAACTMACCTGCACAATCAAAAAAAGCACATAACATTTACAATAATATATTATAAACAAAACATTAAAACATCATGAATAAAAAAGAGTATCTGAAACCGGAGTCAAAAACAATCGTAATGGAAGGCACTGAAATACTGGCGGGGTCGGACGGCACAGGAATACATGCAGGTGAACAKCCAGTGGTAGATGGTGATGAAGAYGGGGAAGATGATGGCAGCGGTAATATTGATTTATGATTCCACACATCATTGACACATGCGTAAGATTTTTCATCACATCCGCATAAGAATTGTGGAGAATGCACGCATACCTGTGTAGAGACGCGAAAAAGTTCGTCTCACGGACAATCATGCTGATATAAGGCACTACAAATGCCATATGTCAGCATTTTTTATGCGTAATTCGGCTCTCCACATCCCACATTCCAATTTTCCAAACCGCAATCAATCCAAGTAGAGACGCAAAATCTTGCGTCTCACAAGCAATCATTCCGCACACTTACGCGCTACAATATATCACATATAAGCATGCTTTTACCCCTCGGGAGACGCAAAATCTTGCGTCTCTACAAGGCTGACGCCATCACAATAAAAGGTGATATGGAGCCGGATGATGCGCCATAACATAACTTTTATGCGTGTCTGTTGTCCGGAAGACGCAATATTTTGCGTCTCTACAGGCTGTGCCGACAGGACGTCAGGAAGGCATCCTCTCAGCTCAGCTCCAGCATGCGCTCTATCGGCTTGACGGCATCGCGGGCGACGGCTTCGTCCACACTCACCTCGGGCCACTCATATCTGAGCGTGTTGTATATCTTGCGCAGGGTGTTCATCTTCATATATTCGCACTCGTTGCACATACATCCCACGGTGCCCTCGCCTACCTCCGGCGGAACGGGATAGAACGTCTTGTCGGGACACTGACGCTGAAGCTCGTGAAGTATTCCGCTCTCCGTAGCAACGATATACTCCTTCCCGTCGTGCTCCATGGCATACTTCAGCATCACAGCCGTCGATCCTTTCACGTCGGCAACGGCGAGCACAGGACCCTTGCACTCCAGATGTGCCATCACGACGGCACCGGGATGCTCCTTCTTCAGTTGCGTTATAGCCTCCACGGAGAACTTCTCGTGAACGTGGCATCCGCCGTTCCACAGCAGCATGTCGCGTACGGTCACCGAGTTGATGTACGACCCGAGGTTATGGTCCGGACCGAATATTATCTTCTCATCCTTTGGGAAAGAGTCTATCACCTTCTTCGCGTTGCCGCTCGTAACTACCACATCGGTGAGTGCCTTCACCGCGGCTGTGGTGTTGACATAGCTCACCACCTTGTAGCCGGGGTGCTCCTCCTTGAACCTCTTCAGGTCCTCCGCGCGGCAGGAGTCGGCAAGCGAGCATCCGGCATTGAGGTCGGGCGCGAGCACCTTCTTCTCCGGACTGAGCAGCTTGCATGTCTCCGCCATGAAATGCACGCCGCACATCACGATGATGTCGGCGTCTGTCGCGGCAGCCTTACGTGCCAGCGCGAGCGAGTCGCCTATGAAGTCGGCGCACTCCTGCACCTCTCCGGGAGTGTAATAGTGTGCGAGCAGCACGGCGTTCTTCTCCGCGCACATCCTTCTTATCTCTTTTCTGAGGTCGGTGCCTTCCTCCACCGTCTCATCGGCATAACCTTTCTCAATCCATTCCTTTTTCACCATTTCTCTCTCCATATATATGTTTTTTTATATGACGTGATACATGAAACGCACGCCTTACGTTGTTCTTATCCTTATGTATTCCCGTTCTTCCGGGCTTTTCCGTTCTGTTTCCCATCCCGTCAGGCTTCGTCAGCACAGTCGGCATGCCTTCTCTCTCCTTCCCACCTTCTCATCCTCTCACCCTTCTCACCTTCTCATTCTCTCACCATCCTCACCTTCTCATCCTCTCCCCTTCTCACCCTCAAATCCTCTCACTTTCTCCACAATCATATATCATTATTATATTTATTTCTTTTTAAAAATAAAATAATATGATTATGATGATATGCTGTTTATATGTTCAAAACTTTACGGCTTTTTTCTTGCATATTCTGATGTCAACATCAGGAGAAAGTGTTATGAACGACGGTCTTTAATAAGTAAGGTCTGAATAACAGTAATATATGCAGTTTATCCACAAACTTTGTTGCACTGTGCAAAGTTAATAAGTTTATAAAATTTACGCTTTAAGAATTATGGAAAACTTATGGAAAAAAATTTAATAACCCCGTGTATATCCACAATAAAAAACATATGGCTCCGCGCCTGTGGATATCCCCCGGGTTATGATTTATTTGCCAACAGTGTTATCAACGCTTTTCCACATGGTTTTCCACAGTTTTTAAGCCTTAAACGGATGTTATTCTTAATTATACTTTTTAGTGTATGTGAAAGCCGGTTTTATTCCTATTTTATATAAGATAGATTAGGACTGCATGAAAAAGTGTGGATAATGCGGGGCGATAAGGCAATAATTGTATAATAATATAATGGAAAAGGCAATGGGAAAACATTGCGTGCATGGAATGGGCATGTTACGTTTTCCTGTTGCCTTTATTGTATGTGCCTGTATGGGCAGTGTTTTCCGGACAGCTCTATTCTTTATCCTTCTTTTGTGAAGGGTCTTTTTTTCCTGTATTCGTTTTGTCCAACGGTGTGACGGTATATCCCAGCTGGCGGATAGCATCTTTCAGTTTGTCGGCTGATGTCTTGTCCTTGCGGTATTTGATGGTGACCGTCTTCTGCGGAAGATTCACGTCGAGATCGGTCACACCCTTCTCGAACGACATCTTGTTCTCGATGCGTTTCTGGCAGTTCTCACAAGTCATGGACACAAGGAAAGTCACTTCCGACTTCTTGTCTCCTTTCAAGTCCTTTGCGTTTACTGTGTATGACAGTCCGAAGAAAAGCATGGCTGTCATGATGATTGTTCTTGTTTTCATTGTCTTCTGTTTTTTAAAGTTATATTACATCTTGGGTATATTGAAGCGGATGCCCGCATACAGTTTGTATCCCATGGTGGGTCCCCATACCATTGTGGCGTCGAAGTCACGGCTGTACGGGTCTGCCGCCGACACCACAGGGTTCTTCTGCCTGATGTTAGTGAGGTTTTCGCCGCCCGCGTAGATGCTCCACCGGCGGAAGCGGCGTGTTATCTGTGCGCTCAGTTGGGTGTATGATGGGAACGTCCTGTGCCACAGCGGACGTTCCGGATCGGGCGTTGGCATGCGTCCGCCTCCGTTGAACTGCGCTGTGACATCAAACTGCCATTTCTTCAGCGGAGTCTCATACGAGGCTGTCAGCAAAGCCTTGTAACGGCTGGTGAGCGGCTTGCGCATTGTCTTTCCGTCGTAGGTGCACTTCACGTCCATCCATCTGTAGGCTCCCATAAGGGTGAATCCGCGGAACAGCGGAAAGGTGGCGTCTATCTGGAACACGCTTGAGGTGGACCTGCCTTTGAGATTATAGAAGTATATGGCGTGCGCGTCCTTGTCCATATCTGTCACCACCTGATTGATGAAGTCGGTGTAATACCATTCCGCGTTCATTGTAATCTCCTCATTCCTCACCGGTATGTGGAACGACGCGCTCACTCCATAGTTCCATGCCTCTTCCTGATTGAGATTGTCGGAAACATGCCACGTGCGGCTGCTTGCCAACAGATAGTTGTTCTCCGGAAATATGAATGTGCTGCGGTAGCCCTTTCCAGCCGAGGCGCGTAGGTCGAGCCATGAGAAAGGTGTGTACTTCACATGCATGCGCGGGGTGACGAACCAGTGGTAGATGGAGCTGTAGTCGGCACGCAGTCCTGCCATGATAGTGAGGTTGTCGGCAGGCGTCCATGTGTATTCGGCGTACGCTCCCGACACGTTCTCGCTTATGTCGCGCAGGTCAGGACGGTAGAGGTTGATGACGTTGCCGCGCTGTTCGAAGTTGTCCCAGTTGTAGTTCAGTCCTGCGGCGAGCTTGTGTCTCTTTCCGAAGGCGGTCTCATAGAGCAGCGAGGCGTAGACGTTCGACTCATACACATCATACGTCTTGTCCGCGTAGTCAGACTGCTGGTCATGATAAGAGCCCGAGACTATCAGCGCGATACTCTCGTTGCGGTCCTGGTTCAGGATAAAACCGTTCTTTGAGAACAGCTCCACGCGGTTTGCGTCGTTGTGGATGGTGTATGGAGAGAAAGCAGCGTCGGAGCGAAGGGTGTGTGATGTCTGTCCGCTCGTGCGGCGGTCGGTGAGCACCTTTACGCCCCATTGCGACACGAAGCGCGGTGTCTGGTAGTGCCAGCGGTTCATCATGCTGAACGACTGCATCTGCGGCATGTCGAGGAAAGTATCCTTGTTCTTGTCGTGCGACTGCTCCTCATTGTAGTAGTTGAGGAATAGAGCTGTGGAGAGGCGGTCGTTGAGTTCCAGAGCCCCCACGGCGTTCCCCTCGTAGCGTCCTGCGCTTCCGGCGAAAAGATTAATAAACAGCGGGTCGGCTATTTTGGGTTTCTTATATTCCACGTCAATCTGTCCGGTGACCGACTCGAAGCCGTTCTTCACCGACGCCGCGCCCTTCGACACCTGTATGCTCTGCATCCACGGTCCCGGGATGTAGTCGAGTCCGTAGGTGGAAGCCGCTCCGCGCAGGTTTGGAAAATTCTCGGTGAGCATCTGCACGTATGTTCCGGCAAGTCCGAGCAGCTGTATCTGTTTCGCTCCCGTCACGGCGTCGCTGTAAGCCACGTCCACCGAGGGGTTTGTCTCAAAACTCTCCGAGAGGTTGCAGCATGCTGCGCGCGTGAGTCCCTGCGCCGTAATGCTTTCGGTGTTGAGTAGGTTGCCCCTGTTCTTCAGCATCCCTATGCCCCCTGCCGTCACCACAACCTCCTTCAGTTCCGTATTCGGGCTCATCACCAGAATCTGCACGTCGTCGGGCCGTTCCATCGTATGGTCGAGCAGAGCGAACCCCACATATCCTGCCTTCAGCATCCTTGCCTCCTCCGGAACGGATATCTCGAAATATCCGTTCTCGTCTGTTATGGCTGTGTTTTTCTTGTTCTCATCATATACATATGCGCCTGTCAGCGGCGTTCCTTCCTTGTCAAGCACATATCCTTTTATCTTTCTGTCAGAAGCCCAAAGGTCTGTGCATCCTATCATAAATATCATTAAACATACCAAAAACTTGTTCATAACATTATTATCCTTTTGTTCCGGTTACAAAGTTAAGCGGCATGCGGCGTCCGGATGTTATATAATTATGGATAATGTTTATATCCAGCCACATGGCTTGTGTGTGTTTCAGATTGACGGTAAGAAGAAAGTGTTCTGTTTGGGAGATAAATTTAAAAGTGAGGAGAAATTGTGTGTTACATCAGCACGGATGTTGTCATAATGTTATAATACGCCGGTAATAAAGTAGAGACGCAAAATTTTGCGTCTCACGAGCAACGATTGCGATATCGGCAGTGACGGTTTATTATTTCAATTATTTGCGCTGTTTGCTTGTGAGACGCAAGATTTTGCGTCTCTACTTTAGTGGCAGCGAATAATAAACAGCGTGTTCCCACCAATAATTATGAAGACGCGAGCCCTGTAGAGACGCAAGATTTTGCGTCTCACAAGCAAATAATGCAATTTTCATAAGTAATTATATGTATTATAAACAGCGCGATCCTTGCGTCTCACAAGCAATAAATGCAATTTTCATAAGTAATTATATGCACGATTAACAGCGCAATTCTTGCTTGTGAGACGCAAGATTTTGCGTCTCTACTTTATTACCGGCGAATAATAAAGATGGTGTTTACCGTCATTTTACTGACAGGTTGTGGATTATTCTGTCGGTGTAATATCGTCAGAAAGTGACACCTATTCCGAATGACAGCGAGTGTCTGGTGCTGTTCTCCTTGCTGTATGTTGTCTCCCCCTTATCCACATTATATATATATGTGGGGATGTCGTTGAAACGCTTCAGATTGTATGCTATCTGGAAATTCAAGCCGAAATGCTTGGCAAACATATGTGTATATCCTATTCCCAGGCTGCCTGTGAGTCCTTTTGTAAACTCACCTGACTTTATGGAATATCCCATATCGGCAAAGACATATGCGTCGGGAACTTTCTCGAGTGCCTTGTATCTCACCGTCGCGAACACGGGCATCGTGTTGTAGTCGGGCTCGGTATATCTGTCAAGTCCTATTCCTATTCCCGCCGACCAGAGGCGCGACACGTCGTAGCGCGTGCTCAGACGGAGGGAGTGTCCGCCCATATGATATTCGTTACGTTTAAGCGTTATGCCATTGAATGACTCAGACAGTCCGAGATTATAGTGATAATCAAGGTCTATATGAAACCTGCTTTGTCCGCGCACAATGGTAACGCAACCCGACACCAGAAGGAAAATCAGAAGATGTTTCCAGGAGAATGATTTAAATGAATGATTCATAATAATGTTTTTTTTTGTTTATAATATTTGTAGAAGTATAAAACAGCGTACCTTCATATGGATATTCTCAGATATGTGCCCTCACTCCCACACATATGTTAAGAGCGGATATGGCAGTTACCATGTTGAAATAACCCATTTCATCATGTATTCTAATATTACCCTTCGTCAATCCGATAGACGCGCTGATGCCTATGATTCTCGACAATACATATTCGGCTCCGAAATGCAGGTTGTATCCGAAACCGTCGTCTGATGACTCTGTCTCATACGTCGGATAGTTGTATGTGAACAATCCTAAACCCATTTTCCCGTCGATAATCCATCGCCTGACGTATGTTTTTAAGACTATCTGCGGAGCCAGATAAAATATTTCCGACTTTTCTCTGTAACCGTTGTGCTCGTACGTGGACCTGAACCCGTTGTACATCATTCCTGCCCCGATGCCAAATTTCGACGTCCAGTCATAGCCGAACTGCCAGAACAAGCCGTTTCTTGGATTGCCCTTCACGCCTTCTGCCATGTGTAGCTTGCTCATGATGCGTCCGTATCCTATGTAAGCATAAAATGTGTTGCTGTTCGTATAAGATATTCTGTGTCTGTGTTTAGGCATATCCCTGATTATTTCAGAGACCTGCGTATGAGGCGACATCAGCCGCCCCGCATCTGTACGCCATCTTTTCATGTCTGCGGATGGCGCGTCAGCAGTATGCGAGGTGTCAGCCATGGCGTCATCCGGCGTCATCACGCATGCTTCCGTGTTGCCGGTGTAGCGGCACGTCTCGGGCAGTGAGACTGTCTGTGCCGTCGCTTCTGCCCCGGAAAAAACGGTGAAAAACGGAAACAGCAGTATGTATGCATGTCTCCTGATGCTTGTTTTAAACATATCGATACAGCTTGTGTGTTTTTGCGTTATGCTGTAAGTAATTTTATCGCAGTATTTTTCTTTGTGTGTCTTTATTATGTTTGTCCGGTGCAAATATATTAATATTTTCAATATAAGAAATTTTTTTGATGGATAAAATACGGTAAAATCCGGTTCGGATGATGATTCCTTCAGTGTGAGATATTCTTATAACTATAACCGTATATTTTACAGGAAAAACAGGCGAACGGCTGATATGGCGCGTCGCCATAATCCGTACGGGATTCGTGCCTCATGCATGCTGTAGGACATACGACATTCCGTAGAGTGGACATGATACCTTACATGAATGTGAAAAGGATGATTGCGGGGAGGCGGAAAGGAATGTACGAATATGCGCGATATGATGTAAGAAAGAAGAAAAACAGCACAACGTCAAGTCGCTGAGAATCGTCTCTGGCTGACCGTACTGCCTTAATGGCTGAAATAAGCCCGTATTTTGAAGGTTAGCGAAATGCGTTGTATATCAGTGTGTTGCGCCATAATGTGTCATAATGATGGTATTGTTGCGCTGCGGAAAAGCCTCTTCCGTGGCGTGAAAAAGGCTCTTTGGGTGTGCCGTAAAGCCTCAATGAGGTCACAGGAAAGGCTCTCGCGGCGGGCGGATATGGTGTGCGCGTCTGCGTAGAGAGTATCAGTCGCTCTTAAAAAGAACAATATTCACGATATAAAGAAGAAAGACACGAGTTTTTATGCGGTTCCCTTGCATATACTGAACGTATGCCGGTTGCCTTAAAGAGACGTGAACGTGTCGTCTCACCGCTGTTTTACGGAAATGAAATGTAAAGATTTTTTACTTCGCGTCATGCCTGCACGTGATGTGCGTTTCATAAGAGAAAGGTTGCCGACAGCTTCCGTCGCGTCACTTGATACGCCATCCGTATTATACGCATGCCACTAAAGTAGAGACGCAAAATATTGCGTCTCACAAGGGATAAATGCAAATTTCGTGAGTAATTATAAGCAGTATAAATAGCGCAATCGTTGCTCGTGAGACGCAAGATTTTGCGTCTCTACAGGGCTCTCGCCATCATAATTATTGATAAGAATACGCTGTTTATTATTCGTTACCACTAAAGTAGAGACGCAAGATTTTGCGTCTCACAAGCAAACGGTGCAAATATAGAAGTAATAAACCGTCACTGCCAATATCGCAATCGTTGCTCGTGAGACGCAAGATTTTGCGTCTCTACAGGGCTCGCGCCGTCATGATTATTGATGAAATATGCCATGATATCATATGCGACAGGTAAATTATGATTGCTGATAAATGCGCATACATGAGAAAAAGGAATGTTACGGGCAAAGCGTCCCGCCACATTCCTTTTTTTATTTTTATATTGCCGCACGGTGAAAGTCCACCTTTGTGCGTAAGGTCAGTATGAAGTGTTGCCGTAGGTGAGTCCCTTCCAGTCGTCGGTGCGGAAAGGCACAGCCGGCAGACCGGTGCTGTTTGTGAGGTTACACTCAGGGTTGTCCGCCCATGCATAGCGCACAGCCACGGGGTGTCTCACTTCCGGTGAGGACACAACAACAGTGTTGCCGTCTATCACAGCGTCCGCCCAGTGGAACCGGTGGTCGGGTCCGGCTATGGCGAATCCCTTGAGCTGTTGTCCGTCGCTTATGGCGAGACCTTTTGCAGTGTGGTCGAAGAATATTCTGATGGTGTTCTTCTCTATGCGGCAATCGCGGTATGCCGGTCCCGAAGCCTCCACTTTCTCACCATACACTTTCTGCCGTGCCAGCAGCGCAAGCCTGTGCCCCACGTCCTGTTTGTTGCGCGGATGGATGTCGCCAGCCTCTCCTATGTCTATTATGCACGCCATTCCGCACCCTGAGAGTCTGTCGGCAGTCATCTGCTGAGCCTCGCGCAGCTCTGCCCAACGCGACTCGGTGGGCTGGTCGTGACGCTGCATGAAGTTGGCGAGCTGCACCATGAAGAACGGGAAGTCGTAGCCCCACTTCTGCCTCCAGTCCTCTATCATGAGCGGCATGAGGTCGCGGTACTGCCACGCACGGTTGGAGTTGTCCTCTCCCTGATACCATATGGCACCCTTGATGGCATATCCCACGAGCGGATTTATCATCGCGTTGTAGAGCACGCATGCGTTCTTCGGGTCGCTCACGGGGTCGCGCGGCTTGGAAGAGAGCGAGCTCAGAGGAGCCGCCATCCGTGTCTTCCACGTTCCGTTGAGACTTATCGTTGTGCCGTCCTCAGCCGTGAGCCGGCATTCACGGTCGTCGTAGCCCGTTATTCCAGCCAGTCCGCCGGTGTCGATGCTCCTCACCGTTATCACCGCCTTGCCGGCTTTCACCGCTCCTGCCGGTATGGTGTACTCCCTCGTCTCGCCCGGACCGGTGGTGCTGCCTATCATCACGTCGTTGAAGAACGTCATGTCGTCGTCGTCCACCTTGCCCAGACAAAGGGTGAGACCCTTTCCGGCGATGGTCTTGGGAATGTCTACCACCCTGCGGTAGATTATCATTCCGTCGAACGCCCCATACTTGCTGTCGGTTATGTATCCCGGCACCGGAGTGTCGTCCCATCCCGAGTCGTCGTAGGATGCGGCGAAATAAGCGAACCGTCCGTCCTTGAACTCCGGGTCATTGCCGTTAAGCTTGTCGAACCATCCGGCAAGCTCATCCTTGTATATTGCCGCGCGCTCCTCCTTGTTGTCCGGCATGGAGCCTATGCGTTCCACCTCTCCGCGGAACTCGGGCATCTCAGTGAGCGACTCGCCGCTGGTCCATGCCTCGGCGGGAGTGCCTCCCCAGCTCGACTGTATCAGTCCCACCGGCACGTCGCGGTATTTCTCTATGTCCCTGCCGAAGAAATAGGCTACGGCAGAGAAAGGAGCTATGACCTCCGGCGAGCATACCTGCCATCCGCCGTTCATTGCCGTGAAGCTCTGCTGCGGCTGCATAGCCATGACGTTGTCCACGCGCAGCAGACGTATGTCAGGGTGACCGGCGGCTTTCACCTCAGCCTCATAGTTGTTCACCTGTCCCCATCCGTTGACTGGCATATCCATGTTTGACTGTCCCGAACACAGCCATACCTCCCCTATCATGACGTTGCGCAGCGTCACCGGAGTGCCGTCGCTTACTGTTATCTCGTAAGGTCCGCCTGCCTTGGGCGTGGCTACCTTCACCTTCCATTTCCCGTCGCTGCCAGCCACAGTCTCGTATTTGCGCCTGTTCCATGATGTGGTGACGCTTACCGTCCTGCCAGCCTCGCATGTGCCCCATATAGGAGCGTCGGTCCTCTGCTGCATCACCATGTTGTCGGTGAAGAGCGGGCTCAGTCTTACCTGTGCGTTTGTCGCCGCACATGATAAGGCAAACATGATAAATGTCGTTTTTATTCTCATAGTATATAAAGTATATAATATATAAAAGTCCAGATTGTTATGTTATTCACAAAGATAATGCAAACGAGCGGCAAAAGAGCTTGCTCTTGTTTGCCCGAGTGCAGCTCATCTCCACAAAGGTATATAAAAATATTGTCATATCATGCTTTACCGTTTTTTTTCGTATATGCAATAATACGCACAGACCAGCTATTTGTATTTATATGTATTCTTTTTCACATGTATTTGTATATGTGTTATGCCAGCAAAAGAGTTGTCATACATACAGCATGGTGGAAAACGTAAGTTCTCCACCATGCATGAATGCCTTAATGTAATGTTACCATATCATATAAGGTTCTACTGAATATGCGGCAGCGTCGGCACCCTCTGCAATAACGAACACGCGTGCGTAAAGATGTATATTCTCTTTTAATGAACGCAGGTCTATGGTGTATGTCAGCTCACCCGGTTGCGGAGTGTTTTTTATGCTTGTTCTGTTGTATGTGAGGTCAACGAATCTTGTATTGTTTATAACAACACCGGCATTCTTTATTATCGCATCAGGTACTATTTTTTCCACACTGAACCTTACAGTCAGGATACTGTCGGAGGACAGTGAATAATGTTCGTTCGAGACAGTGAAGTAAGGAGTTACCTCATACTCAATATTCGTATTGCCTTTTACGTTAACGCTGACAGTATCGCCGTCAAGCCACGGACCTACTCCCTTTTTGGTAATAAGCCGGCATTTACCGGCATACACATAAGTAGAGAACGAACCGTTCTGTGCTACATTAACACGTTGTGCTGACGATGCTCCGAATCCGTCCTGCCACAGTTCAATCATGGTGGTAGTGACAGAATTGTCACTACCCGATTCGCATTCCACTCCAATGGGCTGTCCTTTATATACAATCTTCCCTGTCAAATGGCAGTCCGGCGCGTCCATGTTGTCGGCTTCGCACGACGTGAGTGATGTAATGAGAAATGTTATTACAACAAATGATAAGCAATATTCTGTAAATTTCATAATGTCTTTTTTATGTTATAATTACTGATAAGGGTTCTTGACGAGTTTGGGGTTGTTCTTGAGCATGTTGTCATCTATGAAACTGTAGTAGTTGGCAAGCTCGAAAGTGCGTGCCTTAGGCATCGATACGCTTGGTATCTTCTCAAATACCCACTTCCCGTTGTGTTTGCTCCGTCTGTCTTTTATGTGATATGGGAACAGTCCCCATTGTATGGAAGAGTCTGACGTACCGTCCCATACCATGTGTGCCCTGCGCCATCTTTTCATATCCCAGAAACGCTGGTTCTCGAGTGGAAACTCCACCCTTCGTTCATGTTCGATTGTTTTTATGTCGTATGATTGTAGGGACGGCACTCCTGCTCTGTCCCTTACTTGATTGAGATAAGGCAGTCCTTCGCTTTCCTCGTGGAGTTCCAGACAAGCCTCAGCATATATGAGTAGGACCTCGGCATATCTGAACCTTATGGTCCAAGTCTCTCCTCCGTGTGAAGGATTACGGTTCTCAGCGTTTGTCTCCACGAATTTGCAGAAGTTGAATCCAGTCTTGTTGCTCCACCATGCTCCTCCGGTTTCCTCCGGACCGTTCAACGATGTTATTATGTCTCCGTCGGCGTCATTTGTCCCTACGGATTTTACAATTTTCTTCCACTTTTTCCCCTGTTGCTGCATTTGTCCCGCCTGATACACTATTTTTGTGTTGAGGAACATGTCTCCCGGGCAAATTATGGTGCCGTGTAGTCTTGGGTCTCTGTTTCTGAAAGGTTCTTCCGGTGAGTCGTAGAACACATAATCACCGTTAATCTGTTTTGTTTTTATTTCCGGGTCGCTTCCGTCAAGTCTTTCATAGCTTTCCACCAGATTGAGCAGAGGCGTTATCTCGTTGTTTGTCAGAGTGAGCGACACGGCAGTGGGTACGGCATTTACCGACCACGAGTTTACCGCATTGGGATAAAGATAGTCTTTCGCCCATATTATCTCAGGATTGTTGTTCTTGTCGATCATGGCTTTGTAGAAATTGTAAGCCTTGTCGTATTCCTTATTGTATAGACCGTATTTTTTTGAGTTTATTATTTCCCATGCGGCTTCCTTCGCTGTTCTGTAGTACTTCTCTGCCATACCGGCAGGTATTCCCACTTCCATTCCGGATGTTTTTATCTGCGGTGTAACAAGATTATTGTATTTTGCTATGCTTCCCGCATATATGGCTGCTCTTGCCTTAAGTGCAAGAGCCACCCATTTGTTTACTCTTGTGCAATGATTGGCTGCGCCGGTCTCTGCAGAGAGCACGTTTGCCGCATTTGTGCATTCAGATATTACATAGTCGTATATTCCGGCTTCCGTACTGCGCGGAAGTCTCATGCCTCCGACATTATCGGTGATGTTGTATACAGTGTCGCCTACGATGGGCATTCCACCCAAAGAACGTGCCATACAGAAGTAATGCCATGCCCGCAATACTTTCATTTCTGCAATATACTGTTTTTTCTCTTCCTCAGTAAGTACTTTCGTGTCAGAAAGATTCTTTATGAAGATGTTTATGTTGCGTATGGCGGTGTAAGGATATGCTCTCCATAGTGTGTAGCCATATTTTGTGTCGGTCTTTCCCTCATATTGTGTCGCCTCGTCAAGAAGTCCGAACCCTTGCGGACTGCTCCATGTCGGTTCGTAGTCAAGTCCGGCGTAGAATCCTGCGAGCACTGATTTTATCATCGATGCGTCTTTGAATATCTCCTCATCGCTGAATATGGTGGAAGAACTTCTGTTCAGGAAGTCGTCACATGAAATGGCGATTACTGAAACGACGGCAATTATAAATCCCTTTAATATATATTTTATATTCATTATAATGCTGTTTTTAGAATGTCAGATTGAAACCAAAGTTTATAATTCTCATAGTCGGATAGTCGAACCCGGCTGTAGAGGCTGTCTCAGGGTCGATGTTGTAATACCCGAGATTGTCTATAGAGAACAGATTCTGCATGAGTGTGTATATTCTCATGCGCTTTATGCCTAATTTTGCCGTCCACTGTAATGGGAGCGTGTATCCTATCTCAAGGTTGCGCAGCTTGATGTAGTTCACGTCTTTCATCCAGAACGTGCTGAATCTGTAGTTCGAGTGTCCGGCGTTTCCTACAATGTTAGTAGGATAATGTCCCGGTATTATCTCACTGCCGGCATCGAACGGGTCGGAGAGTCTCCATTGGTCGGCAAGCATATTCATGGGCGAGTTGCCAGAATGGAAAGGAAACCGTTGTTCCCAATTAAATATGTGTGTGACCTTTGCTGCTCCTGCAAAATCAGCGGCGAAATCCATACCTTTCCATTCCAATGAAAGACTCATTCCAAAATTAATTATAGGAGTGTTTCTGTCTTCATAACCCAGCACACTTACCGCCTGCTGGTCATCATCTGTTATTATTCCGTCTTTATTGGTGTCTTTGTATATGAGGTCTCCCGGACGCAGCGTGCTGTTGCCCTTGCCGTCGATATTGACAGGATATTCAGCTATTTCTTCCCATGTGCGGAACTGTCCTATACAGACGAGTCCCCATGCTGCTCCTGCGAGCCTGTGACGGGCGTTGTAAACGTAGTAGTCTCTTGAGTTTCCGAATGTAGGTTTGTACTGGTTCCAGTTGTATCGTCTTGCCAATGTTATGTTGCCGCTTACTGAATAAGAGAAGTCTTGTTTCCTTTCAGTCCATTTCACCGAAGCGTCAAAACCTTTGACAAGGTCTGAGTTGAGGTTTTCACTTGGCAGTGAGAATCCTACTTCTCCAGGCAGCCTTACGTCATAACGTCCTGCCGGCAAGCCTTTCCGTTCTCTACGGAAGAAATCGAATGTTCCCGTGAGTCTGTTGTCAAGCAATCCGAAGTCTATTCCCACATCAAGCATATGAGCCTTTATCCACGATATGTTTGTTATTGGAAGCGATCTTACGGAAGCTCCTGTGATATATGCTCCGTCCATCACGGCTCCCGCTGTTCCGTAGTTATATCCCCCTCGCCAGCTGTTGGCATTGTATCCGCTTATGTTGTCATCTCCGAGAATGCCCCATGATAGCCTTATCTTCATATATTGTATGTATTTCTGTAAGTCAAGCTTCTGCCAAAGCGGTTCCTCGGACATGCGCCATCCTCCTGATATAGAAGGAAAGAATCCCCATCTGTGGTTTGGCGGAAATTTCCATGAACCATCGTATCGTGCGGAGAATTCCAATATATATCTGTCTGCATAGCTGTAGTTGAAACGCCCCATGAATCCTACGCGTGCACTTTTTTCGTCGCCCACATCATTCATCAGCGTGACATCGTTCTTGTCCAGAAGTTTTACAGCGTCAGTTTCCGGTTTGCTCTGTATTGTGAGATTAGGATAAGAATTGAGATAATTCTCCGCTCCTATGAATGCGCTTATCTTGTGTTTTACGGCTATTGTAGTGTTGTAGTTGGCACTCAACTGTCCGTTTATCAGTTCTTCATTCATGTAGTCTCTTTGTATGAGTCCAGAGTTTGAGCGTATGGCCTCATAGTATGTGTCAGTGGCTTCATCATATCCGTACAGCGAATAGCCTTTGGCTCTCATGTTGTGTCGCCGTGCTCCGACCATATAGTTTATTATGCCTTTGAGTTTGAGGTCTTTTAAAGGTTCCCATTCCAGATTGAGACTTCCTTGAAAAATTCTCCAACTGTCTTTATCTGTGCCAGCCCTTTCATATGTGAGATTAGCGAAGTTTGTGTATATTCCGCGGCATACGGCAGGATATTTAGGATTATCGTTGGCGTAAGGTCTCATTATTGGCTCGTTGTTGAGAGATGCGTAGAATGCGGTCCAATATGCATCGTTTCCCGAAAGATAAGAATTGAACGCCACATGATGGGTATTCTCAACACGTCCGTTTATTTTCATGCCGAAGGTAAGGTTCTTTGCTATATCGGCGTTGACATTGAGTTGTAGGTTAGTGCGTTCGAAGTGTCCATAGTTTCTTACGATTGACTCCTGCTTCACATGACTCATGGCTGCATAATAACTCATACGTTCGGAACCTCCTGTAGAGTTTATTTCAATGTAGTTCTGCGGAGCAGTATCGAATATGAATTTCTTCCAGTTGAAGTTCCGGTAACCTTTTTCCGTCCCATCATAATATTTCTGCAGGTCTTCCGGAGTATACGGATTAGTCTGTTTAAGAATTGTAGCAGACTGGGCTTTCGCCCTTACCCATGTAGCGGCGTCCGCTCCGTCCGGGTATCTGAACATTGACTGAATGCCGGTGTATCCGTTTACGTTTATGGTGCTACTCGTTTTTCTCCGTCCGGATTTCGTAGTCACTACTATAACACCGTTGCCAGCCCTTACTCCATATATTGCCGCTGAAGCGTCTTTCAGTACGGATATGCTTTCTATATCGTTAAAATCAATATTGTTGAATTGTCCTGCGTCTACTTGCATTCCGTCAACCACGTATAAAGGAGCCCCCATGTTTCTTATCACTATGTCTGTGACATCTCCCGGTCTTCCCTGTGACTGACGTGAGTTCACACCGGCAATCTTCCCTGCAATGGCACCTGAAGTGTTGACAGCCGATGAACGTGCTATGTCTTTTGAGTCTAATGTTGATATTGCCGATGTAAGCGATTCTTTCTTTGCCGTGCCATATCCTATTACAACGACATTGTCTATCGTGGCACTTACCGGCTGCATGCTGACATTTATCTCCTGTCTGTTGCTTACGGATATTTTTTCTGTTTTATATCCTATAAATGTCAGAATGAGCACGGTATTGTCATAAACCTTTATTTCAAAATTACCGTTTATGTCTGTAAGGGTTTTTAACATGTTATTCTCAGTGTTCACAACAACACCTATCATGGGCTGTCCCATTTCGTCAGTCACATGACCTTTCAGTATCCTGCCGTCATCAGACTGTAGCGTGCATGAAGGTGAAAATGCATTGTAGTGTGCTTTTGTTGCAGCCATGGAATATGTAGTGGCGACACATACTAAAACTAAGGTAATGTATTTGAAAAATGCCGGAAAAGTCTTTTTTCTTTCCATGTGTATCGGTTTGATTTTTTTATTATAAGAGGTTAGTGAGGCAGTTTATGTTATTTTGGGAAACTGCCTTTATTTAGAGTTTAGTATAATCACAAATAAGCCGTTAGACCTTTATACACTTACATATGGCTGTCTGACCTTCATACCTCTTTCTTCTCAACTGTGTTTACATATTAGAAATCAATATGTATGACAGCATTACGAAAAGAGAATGAAGTATAACGACTTATTTGTGATAACAGTTCAGTTCATAACACAATACAGTTGTTCATTTATTATCTTGCGATATATTTTTTGCCGTTTGTGATGTAGAGTCCTTTCGCTGGTCGAGTGATTCTTACTCCTTGCATGTTGTATATAGCGTTGCTTTGTTTTTTATCTTTTTCTTGTTCTATTTTTGTTATTCCAGTTGTCACTTTTTCTACAACAGCCTTTACAGCCGGTGACCACATCGTGTCTTTACCTTTTGCAATTACAACCAGTCGTTCTCCGTCCAACACTTCGTCGTTAGGGAATTCTGCCTTAAACGTTCCGTTATTTATTGTAATAGGTACATCAAGGGTGAAGTAGTAGCTTTCGTCAATTATTGTGATTTCCTCAACATCTGTACCGCACGTTCCGTCTATTCCGCTCATATCGCATGTGTTAATTTTCACCGGTGCCGCCTGTGTTGCCAGATATGGAGTCATATCACCGTCTGTGCCTGTCCATTTACTCATATCAGAAAAAGAGAAATTAGAAATTTCTTTCATCTGCGTTGCCGTGAGTCCGTACACGTCGAAAGAACTTGGATCAGCCCCATCAGCGAATGGTGTTGCCGCTCCTTCCGTATTGTAATATAATTTTGACATTGTCGCAGCGTTTTTCTGTCCGAAAAGTCCTCCTGCATATGCTCCGTCATCAGCTGTTATTGTTCCGGAGAAATAACAGTCGTTTACGTCAGAACTGTTCAGGCTTCTCGCAACGAGACCTCCGCTCCATACGTCGTCTGCGGGATTGGCAGGTTTCTTTGCTTTGAGAACGCCTGTAGCATAACAGTTGTTCATCTTAAGTCCGAATGATTTGCCGATGATGCCTCCGACCATGTCGCTTGTTATGTTCATATACGAAGAGCAGTTGTTTATAGTGCATTTGTCGGTGTTCCAGTTGGTGCCACCACAGATGCCTCCGCTTATTCGTCCGGTGGATGTTATGTCTCCATATGTCACGCAGTTTTCTATTTTCAAACCTGTCGTGGTGTTGATGAATCCGCATATACCTCCGGTATTTTCTCCGGAAGCCTTGATGGAACCGAGGAACACGCAGTCGTATACGCCATATTCCCAGCCGGCATTCTTCTCACTGTCACCTATTATTCCTCCTACGTTGGCAGTGCCTGTGACATTGCAGTTTAATGCGGCGCAGTTTCTTACAGTAAGCCCTCCGGTGGTTCCTGCGAATATGCCTATACATTCACCTCCGCTGATGTTGCAGTCTATGGCACGGCAATTTTCTATTGTACCTCCACTTTTTTTATCTTCCCAGTTGCCTGAAGTTGATACAAGACATCCAGCCCAGTTGCCGCACACTATGTCGAAGTTACGTAAGGTGAGATTTCTTATCACACCAGGTCTGTCAAAGTTTCCGAAAAGTCCAACCCCGTTACCGCCTGCAGGTATGGTGAGATACGATATTTCGTGACCGTCCCCGTCAAGTGTTCCTGAAAAATCAAACGTACTCCATGCAAAGTCAGTAAGGTCAATGTTTTCTACCAGTCTGTAACATGCCGTTGGCTCGTCTTTGATGTTCTGGAGGTCTTGGGCTGTAGCTACGAGATAAGGGGAGTCGGCTGAACCGTTTCCACCTTCATAGGCATACAAATTACTTGCACACATAGTAAGTATTGCAGTAATAATGTAGATCATTTTTTTCTTTTTCATAAAATTATCATTTATTAGTTGAGTAAATTTTTATATGAATAGGATTAGTTTTTGTTTCTTGTCTTGATTAATGATGTCTTATGTCTTTGGATTGTCGGTGTTTTACTTATGTCGCAAATTTATTTAAACATCAATAGAGTGGGTGTAACAAACAGCTTGAACAGTATAAGTTTTGTCTTAACATGTTTGTTTTCACAAATATTCTTGTAGGCAGGCTTATCTGTTTATGTATTTCCTTCCATTTTTTATATAGATGCCTTTTGCCGCCTTTTGTGTTTTAGTTCCGTTTATGTTATATATTCCGTTCTGAATGTCAGAATCTTTGAATGATGTGTTTTTTATTGATGTTTGTATAGGTGCGAACATGAGTCCCTTGACAAGTCCTTTTTCCATGTCATGACTGCTGATATCGATGTGTCTGTCTGATATGGAACTTACGTATTGTCCCTCGATTGATACATGGTCAAAGGTTATGTCACTTATGGTCTTGGACGGGGTCCCTACTTTTTCCCATCCATAAAGTCGTATACTGTTCGCTATTGCAGACTGTGATGTATTCGGGCATGATATGTTTTTGAATGTTACGTTTCTTATTCCGCCGTCAGTACTTTGATCACCCTGTATAGAGCCGAACCAGAAACTTTCTTTGAATCCCATACCGATGAGCCGCTCACACCGGTTCACGTATATGTTTTCGAATGTGATATCATGGAAGTAAGTGCCATGAAGCGCACATATATTCATGGCAGACCGTTCGTCCAGTCTTTCATGATAATAAGGGTCATCATATGAAAACAGAATCTCGCTGTTGGTGAGCTTAATGTTGCTGAACTCCGAGGCACGTGTTTCGGCGCCAATGCCGAATGCGTTGTTGCCGTCGTTCCAGAGTTGCATTCTGTTGAATGTAAGTCCGGTATTCGGAGGGCATTGTGATATTGGTATGCTCTCGTCGTAAAGTCCCTTTATGGCAACCGCGTCATCGCATGAGCGCACGAATATGTTATCGAAGGTGCAGTTTATGCAACGTGTAAGATCCATCCCATCGGTAGAGGCGTATTTTGTGCCTATTATTTTAATATTGCTTACATTGATGTTCTTGCATTCGGTGAAAGTTGTTTGCCAGGCACTGTGTCCGTGGGTGAACACAATGATACCGTCGACTTTTCCAGCATCAGTCCACGACATGTTCAGGCTGTTACCTCCGGTTTCTGCTGAAGTCATTATTATTCCGTGTCCGTATATTTTTGCACAGTCATCTCCGGAAACAGAACCGCTTAAATTTATTTGTCCAAGAACAACGGCTCCTCCCTCAATCCATACTTTTCTGTTGCCGCTTACAGTCAGTTTTCCGCCGAATGTAGAGATGTTGTTCAAATCCCAATATCCAGGACCGAAATAATATATTCCAAGGCGGCTGTCATAGTGAGTCCTATTGTTGTAGAATCGTGTCAGTTGCGGTTTCGGCTCGACTTTGTTGCAGAACAGATGCAGGATGTCGCCTTTATAGCTTCCGTTGAATACAATTGTTATGTTCTGTTGAGGTTTGTTAATCTTGAACCTGACGTATCTTGAAGTCTGCTCAATGTCACTTATGTCAGCGTCATGCGGCAGTATTTCAAAACTGTTTATCTTCTTTTCCGAAGCAATGGTGACGTACGGTTTCCTGTTTTCCGTAAAGTCTATATATCCGAATTGCACATTTCCGTTCCAGAAGTTCTTGTCATTGTACAGTCCTATGTAAGACACGTCATCAACAGACACATTGAAGGTTGGTTTAAGTTGTGTGTAAGGATATTCCTCAGGTACGGAGTATGTTATCAGAGAACTGTCTGTCGCCTGATAGTCCGTGCCTTTCCATAGAGTGTTGTTGAAGCTTTTGAAGTCTTGCGCTATGGACGATACTGATATGATAATCTCGACAATTAAGAATAATAATGTCTTTTTCATAAAATATGTGTGTGCTTTTATAAATGCAAATTTATTAATAGAAGAATCCTTTGAATGTAAGAAATAGCTTGTATGCTGTAATTTTTGTATTGTTTCATACTGACTCCGCAATATATTTCAGAATTGCATTTCAATACACGGTTATTATCTCTTCATTTCATTGTTTTCATCCTGTCGTTTCGTGTAGCATCATTCTCTTTGTTTACATGATAAATGAATATTTGGTGTATGTTTTTTCTTGTCAGTTGAATGTCATATTATATACCAGACGTTTGTCAACAGCCTTGTTTGTCGTTATTATATTAGGGTCTTTATCGCTGTTTATTTTTTTACCACATATCACAACATTGTCAAAATTTATGTCATGGATATATTTTGTCGGAGTTCCCGGACTGTACCATCCGTATAGCCATATTTTATTGGCAATGCCTGAGCCAGAGTCGTATGGACTGTATATGTTACGGAAAGTTATTCCGCTTATCTCACCGTCTGTGCTCTGGTCTCCTTGTAGTGCACCGAACCAGAAACTACTTTTGAATCCCATTGCAATCAGACGTTCGCAACGGTTTACGTATATGTTTTCGAATTTTATGTTATGGAAGAAAGTGCCATGAAGTGAACAGATGTTCATAGCGGATCTTTCGTCCAGGTGTTCGTGAAATTCCGGGTCATCATATGAAAAGAGAATCTCGCTGTCTGTCAGACTTATGTCGCTGAAATATGCAGCCCGTGTCTCTGCACCTATCCCGAATGCGTTGTTGCAGTCGTTCCAGAGTTGCATACGCTTAAATTCAAGACCAGACTGAGGCTTGCTTTTCACCGGAGGCAAGTTTCCCAATCCTTTTATCGCCACACAGTCGTCAGAGCTTCTTACGAAAACATTGTCAAAACTGCAGTTATTGCTTGCTATAATGTCAATACCGTCGGTTGATGCGTATCGTGTGCATACAATCTTCATATCATTCACTTTTATGTTCGAGCAATTAGAGAATACGGTTTGCCAGCAATGTTTTCTGTGAGTGTGTACAAGGATTCCCTCAACATGCCCTCCTTCAGAGTATTCAACACTCAGGCTATTAAGTCCGGTTTCTTTGTCATTCATGACCATTCCGTGTCCGAAGATTCTCGCGCATTCAACACCTTTGTTAGATTCGGTAATTCTTAGTTGTCCATTTATGACAGCACCGGGTGCTACGTATATTTTCTGTTTACCCTTTATGGATATGCTTCCGTTGCATCCTGGTATTTTTTTCAGATTCCAGTAACCGGGTCCGAAGAAGTATGTTTGCGATTGTTTATCGTAATGTGTTACCTTATTATATTTGTCAGACGGCACCGGCTGTTTTTCCATTCTGTTACAGAACAGATGTAACACGTTTCCTTTATAGTTCCCATTTATTACGAGAGTGATATTCTGGTTGGGCTTGTTGATGTTGAAGGAAACATGACGTCTGTCTTTTTCAACATAACTTATATCTGCGTTGTGAGGTAAAAGTTCAAAATCATTTATGTCTGTATCAGTTGTTATTGTTATAGTCGGATGGGTCCCTTCTTTAAAATCAAAATATCCGAAGCAAACATTTCCGTTCCAATAGTTGAAATCATTGTACAGCCCTACATATGCTTTGTCATTTATAGAGACATTGAACACCGGTGTGCCTTCAATGAAAGGATATTCTTCTGGAACTGCGTAAGTACAGAATGAGCCATTACTTGCACAGAAATTATTTCCCCTCCATAATTCATTATTATACTTCTTATAGTCGTTGGCTACGACGTTGATTACTACTGTCATTAAGATAATTAGTGCTGTGGTCTTTTTCATTGCATTATATATGTTTTATGTTGAATATCATATTTATCGCATATTGTTGATGCACATAGGAAGAATAACTGTAATCGGATATGTTTCTTCCGTGTAATTGGTTTTATTGCATCATGATGAATCCTCCACGTCCCTGAAGAGTCATTCTTATTTTTCCGTCATTGGGTATCGTTATATTTTTCATTTCGGCGTCGGGTATTATTTGTCCCTTTTTCAGTTTTTTGTCAATCATACAACTGGCGCGTTTACCTGAAAACATAGGCAGGTATAGGTCTAATCTCATGGGCTTTTCAGTTCCGTTGATGCCTGCTATATACCATTTGTCTGCATTTCTGCGTGCGATGACGGCATATTTCCCTGGAAATCCGTCTATAAACAGTGTCTCGTCCCATGAGGTTGGCAGTTTTCTTATAATTTCTTTTTCAAACTGAGGTATATTTCCCATTATGTTTGGAGTTACGGCTATACAGTTTATTCCGGACTGATTGGTTATAGCAGTGGCTATCTCAAAAGTATCTGATGTGTATCTCTGATGACGGCTGTTATTATCATGGCTCATGTATTTGTTGAGTATCACCCCACCCCAGTCGAAACTTCCTATTGCGTTTCTGCAGAAAGGATGTAATGTCATCTCGAATGCTTCGCTGACGGAATGCTTTTCTTGAAAATATACGTTTTCGGATGCAAGGCAAGCTTCGCTTCCCATATAATTAGGATACATACGTTCCCATCCTCTTGGTATCGTACAACCATGGAATATCACCATAAGTCCGTAATCGTTTGCATCGGACAGTATATCCTCATACAATTTCATTGTTTCTTGCTTGTCTCCTCCTAAGAAATCCACTTTTATTCCTTTCACTCCTATTCTCTCAAGCCATTCCATTTCTTTTTTCCGCCTTACGGTATTGTTCATTATGTTTCGTGGCGTTTGCGGAGGATTGTTTGCAGTCCCGTTAGAATTGTACCATAAAAACAGCCCGACATCCTTAGACTGCGCATATTCCGAGAGTCTGGCTATATTTTCACGTCCTATTCCCTCATCCCAGTTCGCATCTATGAGTGTGTATTCCATTCCGAGTTCAGATGCGAGGTCTATAAACTTTATCTGGTCTGGATAATTGCATGAAGCGTCCTGCCAAATCAGCCAGCTCCATGAATAGTGTCCGGTCTTATATTCTTTTTTGGCTTTATAAAGTTGTTCTACGTTATTATATGGAGCCATTGTCTCAACTATTGGTTTTAGTGAGTTTCCAATAGTTATTGTACGCCATGGAGTGTTTCCTGGCAGTCCGAAAGCGGGTTGTACGCTTCCGCTTCCATTGTTTTCTCCTTTTTGTGGAAACTCCACCTTATATCCATTGGTATAATCGTAGTCGCTAAGCCTGCATCCGCAGTAATCACCTGTTGTGCCTGTTTCGCTAATGAGTATCCATCCTTTATCTTCTGTTCTGAAAAGGCATGGGAAAGTATATCCGACATTATATCTTGATGGTTCATCCATCGGCATGTCTGTCTGATAATCTTCTTCATAAGAAGGTTTTGTCGCTTCCCATCCTGTGTTGGGAGGAGCCTGAGGCGTTAGGAACGTCCTTGTATGTTGTGGCAGCATGAAGAATGTATGTTCGTCCATTATTCTTGCTGTTCTTGTGCCGTCGTGCTGCTCCGGAATGTAATATCTGAATGAGATGTCATTGTCTGAGACGCGAAATGTTAACGTGAAGGTATAATCGTCATTTCCCTTGCATGATAAATCGATGCAATTCGCATGATAGTCCGTTTTCAACCGTTTTGCTCTCGTAACTGTATATGATGTGTTTATGGATTTTCTTTTTACTCCTGTTATGCTTATCCCTGACGTCATGTCTGCAAAATTTGTACTCAGTCCGAGTCTTGATGGCAAAAGCATTATATTGTTGCTGTAGATTACTTTATAAGAAAGTATTCCTCCATCATCTGATATTGTTACATATAATTCTCCGTCGGGTGATGCCACTGTGTATTCTGAAGCACCGGCATGGGACATGATTACTGCCGTCAGTATAAATAACATCAAGGTTCTTGGTAAATTCATATTTTATTGCTTATTGTTCATTTTGTGTTGTGACGTTTTGTCTTGTTTGTTTCGCCCTGTATTCGTTGGGTGTCATTCCGTATTTCTCACGGAAGCATTTTGTGAAATATGATGGAGACGTGAATCCCACATCATATCCAATATTGGACACTTGTATGTCTGTGGTTATCAGCAATTCTTTTGCTTTTATCAGTCGTGCGGCTTTAAGTTGTTCTATCGGTGACATTCCTGTAAACGACTTTATTTTTGAATACAGTTGTGCCCTACTTATGCACATGTGTTGTGCCATTAGTTCTACAGACAGAGTCTGATCCGACATATTTTCCTTTATATAGTCGCGGAATCTTCTCAAGAACTCCATTTCTTTCGGCTTGTCGTTATGGATGTATCTGTTGTCCATATCATTTCCGAATATGTTTCTTAGAAGTATGCGGTTTTCGAGCAGATTCTCGATACGTGAGAGCAACAGTCTTGCCTGAAACGGTTTGGTTATATATGAATCCGCACCGACCTCATATCCTTCTGTCTTATGTTCGTCAAGACTTCTTGCTGTGAGCAATATGACCGGAATATGGCTTACTGATATGGTAGATTTCAATTTACTGCAAAATTCCTGTCCGTCCATGACCGGCATCATCACATCACAGATTATCACATCCGGTACAGTAGATTGTGCTTTCTCGTAACCTTCCAGTCCATTGCAAGCTTCTACGGTCACATATTTGTCGCCAAGTATGAGTCTTATATAATTTCTCATCTCCGTGTTGTCATCTATTATTAAGATTTTCGGTCGAGTGTCCTTATCTTCATTTCTTGTTTCTGTATCAATCTCTTCCGGTTCTGCTGTCATACAGGTTTCTATTTTAGTCTGTCTCAATGGCATTGTTATCTCAAATGTAGTCCCTGCTCCTTCCGTGCTTTGTACGGTTATCGTTCCGTGATGCATTTCTACGAATGATTTTGTTACAGACAGACCTATCCCGGTTCCTCCGCGAGTGTCGCTTGATTGATAAAATGTGTCGAAGATGTGTGGCAAATCTATCTTTTTTATACCTCTGCCATTGTCGCTCACACAGAACTGCAGCTCAGACGGATTCGATTTGTCCACATTTACGGTAACTCTTATGATTCCTCCAGGCTTTGTGAATTTGAATGCGTTTCCTACAAGGTTCACAAATATGCTTGTCATTTTTATTCTGTCAGCCTCAATCCATATAGGATGCACCGATGAAGGTATGGATAGTGTTACTTGCCGCTCTATCTCCATATGCCTGAAGTTTTCTGCCCAATCATTTATGGCTTTAGCCAAATCAAAATGGACAAGTTTCAGTTTCATCATTCTGTTTTGTAGTTTCTGGAGATCCAATACTTCGTTGACAAGTTCGTGTAGTAACGACAGATTATGGCTTGCGAGAGTAAGAAGATTCTTTTTCTGTCTGTCAGAAAGCGTGCTTACGTTCATGAGTTCCTCCACCGGTCCCATTACAAGGGTTAATGGAGTTCTTATTTCATGGCTTATGTTTGTGAAGAAGTTCATCTTTATCTCAGCCTCTCTTGCTATTCTCTGGTTTTTGTTTTTCAGAGCGATATTGTTTTCCTTCAGCATAAGGGTCTGCTCTTTCTGTTTGTCAAGTTGTATATGCAGAGAAGCTTTGAGCCTTCTTATTTTTTTCAGTTGTATATATGATATTATGAGAGCCGAAAAGATAGTTATTATTATTATGCATAGCATCCATACAGCCATTCTCTGTTGTTTTCTGGAGTTATACATTATCTTCATGTCTTCCTGCATCTGGCTTATCTGTGAATCCAGACTGTTTATCTCTATATATTGTTGCAGTATCGTTTGCAGGTTGCTACTGTCAACAACTCCGGTGGGAAGTATTGTCTCTCTCGTGTATTGCTTTCCTTTAAGTATGTTTATGGCGAGGTCGAGCACCATGTCGCCACGTGTCGGATATACAAACGAAGCCGTGAGTATACCGTCCTTTATTTTTTGCAGTCCGAATGGTTCCTTTGAAAGGGCGTCTATGCTGACCAGCTTCAGTTGCGGGTTCTTTTCGCGTAGTTTGGATATAACGCTAATGTCTGGCACCATACCGTCCGAATGAAAGAATACAAGGTCCACTTTCTTGTTTTCGTTGAATAATCTCTCAAGACAAGGAATTGCCTCCTGGTATCTCCAGTTGCAATATTCACTGCCAACTATATGCATGTCAGGATGTTTCTTCAATACTCTGAGGAAACTGCTGCTGCGTTCTATTGTCGGGATGTCGCCTTTCTTTCCCATTATTTCAACGATGTTGCCCTTGTTGTTTAGTATTTCACTGACATAATCGGCGACTTGTTCCCCTATTTTGTTATTGTCCGCTCCTATATATGCGGTGTATCGCTTTATAACCTGTCTGTTGTCAACGGCTATTATTGGGATGCCACTGTCGTAGGCTTTGTCCAAAATGGCAGTTACACGAGGGTCTGGTATTGGTGATACAATTATTAGATTTATACCGTTGTCTATCATTTTCTTGATTTGTCGGGCTTGCCGCGCGCCATCGTTCTCTGCAGATGCTATGTCAAGAACCACATTGCTATATTTGAATGAAGTGTATCTCATCTCATCACAAAGCTTCTCACGCCATGAATATTTATGAAAAAGAGAAACTCCTATTTTGAATTTCTGTTCCCTGTCGCATGATGACAGGCACATAAGTGTTGCTGCTGCTGTCAGTATGAGAGCAAGGCACATCAACCTCCATGTTGTTTTTTTATGAATCTTCTGTGACATATTATGATTCTTGCGGATTGTTCGTTCTTTATTAAGGGTCTTCAATTATTGAGTTCGGTACTCATGCAAAAGTATAAATAAAGTATATGGTGATATGTAATAAATGTATGGAATGATATAAATAATGTCTTGTGTTTTTTATATTATATATCTACCTGTTCCTGATAATAAAGGATTCGGTACATATATTATCTGTTTTTCATGTGTTTATGGCATTTATATCTTTAGCCGGATAATTCTTTTTTTTATATAAAAATCCCCGGTGCCAGTATCTTGTTTCACTGCCACCGGGGATGCTCATGTCTGTATATGTTATGACGTGCTGCTGTTGTCGCCTGCCGTTATATGTAAAGGTCTGTCGGTGTTGTTTTGTGTGGAGGACAGACCTTGGCTGTTTTTCAGCGACGGGGACGCCTGTCTATCCTCTTCATCTTCAGAGGCTTTATCTTCACGTTCTTGAACCACACCTCGTTGCCGTGGTCCTGAAGCAGGATGTTGCCGCGCTTGTGGTTGCCGAAGTTCTTCCAGTTCTTGTACTTGCTGTATGCCACGAGTGCGTTCCACATCTGGTTGTCGCGCTCGTACTCCAGCAGTTTCACTCCGTTGAGCCAGTGCTCCACGTGCTTGCCTCTTACTATCACCATGGCTGTGTTGAAGCTGTTGATGTCGAAAGGCTTCTTTTCCGGAGCAGGTATGAGGTCGTAGAGCGAGCCGAGCTTGCGGTTGCCTTTCACTCCGAGCTTGGCGTCCGGGTGGCGCAGGTCGTCGAGAATCTGGAACTCGCAGCCTATGGCAGAGCCCTCGCCTTTGTTGGCTTCCGGGTCCACGAAGTATTTTATGCCGCTGTTTGCGCCCTCTGTTATCTTGAAGTCTACGGTAAGTATGAAGCTGTCGTACGTGTCGGTGGTGACGATGTCACCTCCGTTTGACGACTCTCCACCGTCGGCAGCCAGCACCTTGAGCACTCCATCCTCTATCTTCCATCCTTTGTCGGGGAATGCGTCGAGTTTGGCTCCGCGCCATCCGTTGGTTGTCTTGCCGTCCCACAGCAGCTTCCAGCCAGCCTTCTCCTCCTGTGGCGACAGGGTGTTGTCTATGCAGTTGGCTTGCGGGGTGCGGTCTTCGGGTGTGAGATATTTCTCCACGTCCTCCGTGCATATGCGTATGTCGCGCCATGCCACGGTCTTGCCCTCGTCCGCCTTGTTGTCTATGGCGTGCACCTGCAGTGCTATGATGCCGCTCAGAGTCTTGTCGTCCCACAGGTTGGCGCACGGAATGTCGTTCACCCATGTGCGTATGCTGTTGCCGTAAGCCTCTATGCGTGCCTTGTTCCACTGTCCGTTCTTGAATGCCTTTCTGGCTTTCGGATTCTTTGTGAGCGGATAGAGCCATCCTCGGCGCGCCTCGTCGTAGATGCCGCCCGTCCATGCTCTCTGCGACGGGTCTATCTCGAACTGATAGCCGTGCACACGTCCGTCCTTATACGACTTGACGCTTTCGCTGCGCAGCTGCACTCCTGAGTTGAGCCCGTCGGTTATTCTGAACTGGAACTCAAGGATGAAGTCGCCGTACTGTTTCTTCGTGCACAGGAAGGAGTTGGGCGTGTTCATCTTAGTATATCCCACTATCGCGCCGTCCTCCACCTTATATTGCGCCTTTCCGTTCTTCTGTGTCCATCCGCTGAGACTCTTTCCGTTGAACAGCGGTTTCCATTCCTGTGCCGTCGCCGGCAGCAAGAGCAGTGCGGCGAAGGCTGTCATTATCTGTTTTTTCATTTTCGTTGTAGGTTTATAATCTGTTCTCCTCCGTAATGCCGTCGGAGTTGTTTTATGTTATATTGTGTACTGCACACACGGATGCGTCAGCACAATGGTGTGTGTGCGTCGTGCCTTACACCTTGTACAGGAATTCCCATCCCTTGCGCGGCGGCATGCCCGAGAGCAGCGCGTTGGCGAAGGTGTTGTTGGTGAACTGTTTTGTGCGCGGGTCGAAGAAGAGCTGCGCGTTCAGTCTCTGTGCTATCACGCCGAGGCAGAACACCTGGCTGAGCACTCCGTTTATCTCGAACGGCGAGCGGGTCTTCTCGGTTCCCTGACAGGCGCGGAGGAAGTTCACGTAGTGGTTGGACGGGCTCTTCGGCACCTCGGGCAGTTTGCTCTTCATCTCCTCAGCCTTATCGCCTATGATGGACAGAGTGCTTCCGTGGCTGCTGCCCTTGAATATGAGGTCGCGGCTGTATATTATCTTGCCCGGGTTGAGGTTTGCCACCGGAGTGTCGCCCTGGTTGCTTGCGGGGATGTCGGGGTTGTATTCCGATTTGCCGTAGCCTTCGGGCAGTTTCGGCAGATTGTCTATTCCGTCATACCATGTCACATCGCACGGCGGCATGTTGCCTCTTGCTCCGAAGCGGAAAAGTATGGTTGAGGAATATGGATAGAAGAAGTCGTTGTGGCCTTTCTCGTATGTGAGCGACACCTCATAAGGCAGTCCGAGGTCGAGAAACTCGTGCGCCGTGTCGAGGATGTGCGCTCCCCAGTCGCCCAGCGCGCCCATGCCGAACTCATACCAGCTGCGCCAGTCGCCCTGATGGAACTTTGCTGAGAAGTCACGCCACGGACACACGCCGAGCCACACGTCCCAGTTCATGCCGTCGGGCAGGGCGTCTCCTGACGGCAGACGGTACATCTTGGAGTCGTAGCTGTGCCAGCGGCGCGGGTTGTTCATATGGGCTGTGATTGCCGTGACATCCTTGATGATGCCTGCTTCCTTCCATGCCTTGAACTGGAAGTAGTTTGCTTCGGAGTGACCCTGGTTGCCCACCTGTGTCACAACCTTCGGGCACGAGCGCGCTTTCTGCATGAGCAGCTCCGCCTCAATGAACGTGCGTGTCATCGGTTTCTCAAGATAAATGTGCTTGCCATACTCAAGCGCCATCATCGCGATGGGGAAATGACTGTGGTCCGGAGTAGAAGCCACCACGGCGTCGAAGTTCTGGCTGTACTTCTCGAACATCTCGCGGAAGTCGGTGAACAGTTTCGCCTTCGGATACTTGCTCTGTACCTTCTGTGTCTGTTTGCCTTTAAGGTCCACATCACACAGTGCCGTCACCTCTATCATACCCGTGCGCTCGAACTCTGCCACGTTCTGCTCACCACGGTTTCCGATGCCGATAAAGGCTATCTTCACCTTGTCGCCGCCGGTGTTCTTAGTCTTGTTTGCACCTGCCGGCCCTGCAGCCAGCGAACCGAGTGGCGCCAGTCCCAAGCCTGCCGCAGCCACTCCCATCTGTTTGAGAAAGTCTCTTCGTGTAGTCATTACCTTATCAGGTTTTTATTATTATTACTGTTGTTATGTCGTTTATGTCGTATAACACCCTGCCGTGAGTGCTCCGGTTTAGGTTTTGCGGGCATCACCATTAGCTTGATACATATTTCCGTGTACGTGCACGGAAGCTTTCCAATATAAAAAAGTGCCGTTTCTGACCCTTTTAAAGTTTTGTTCTGAAGAAACGGCAGATTCACCGCCGCACTCCGGACACACGTTGCTGTCCGCACAGAACGCTCCTCAATATGTAGCAAAGATGGTGCAATCGGGCGGAAAGAAAACCTGTTTTCAATTTCCCGAGCGCAGCCCGTCTTATTGAAAGATGGTGCAAGCGAGCGGAAAGAAAACCTGTTTTCGGTTTCCCGAGCGCAGCCCGTCTTATTGAAAGATGGTGCAATCGGGCGTAAAGAAAACCTGTTTTCGATTTCCCGAGCGCAGCCCGCCTTATTAAAAGATGGTGCAAGCGAGCGGAAAGAAAACCTGTTTTCGATTTCCCGAGCGCAGCCCGTCTTATTAAAAGATGGTGCAATCGGGCGTAAAGAAAACTCGTTTTCAATTTCCCGGGCGCAGCATCATTTTGTGCAAAGATAGTTATTTCTGATAATAAGATGTATCATAAATCATATCAATGTTTACGTTTTTTTATTTTTTTTACATTTCTGTCTGCGATAAACCCTAACGCATCAGAATGCCGGTTGTGCGTTTAAGGCTTATTGCCGGTTCCTCATCCTTCTCCCTCACTGCCGCCGTCATCTTGCCTTCCGCTTCTTTTCAGACGCAGCCATCCACATCTCAGATAAAGCTGAACACAATCCGGCAGACAGCAGCACGGTATAAGAATGGAACTATGATGACCTGTTCTCGGTAAGGAGTAATATTAAGCAGCTGTTCAAAATCAACCTGTTATTATATGATTACTCATATGTTGTATATATATTTGCCATCATCCTGTGCTGCCGTTCAGGTCTTCATTCCAATGTCTCATCGGTAGTTTAGCCCGCCACACACCCTCTTCATACTTTGACATGCGCCTGTTGTTTGACTGCGCCATATGGTGGAGCGGAGACGAACTTGCGTAGAGCGTCAACTCGCTGAGAATAGCCTACAGCCGGACAGAAGACCCTCCGCCTCCGTATGGACGAATTTTGGGACGTTTGCGCAATGTGTTGAGTATCAACGTGGTGCGTTTATGGCGGTCTCGATGGGCTTTCTCCGGTGTGCGGAAAAGGCTTTTCCATGGTGCGGGAAAGCCCGTATGGGAGCACGGAAAAGTACGTTCGGGCATGCTGAAAGAGCTTTTCCGCGATAAGTTAATGCCGAAGAAGGATAACGGACATTATGAGAAAGCCAGGTAAAAGAACTGGAGGGGTTATATTGCGATGTAGGTTGTGGCATAGAATGCAGGGTAAGACGGTGTGGCGGATGACTGGAACGGAAGAAGGGGACAGCCTGCACGCGCGTCGCGTTTCTGTTTTGCGGAAAAGCGGTGTAAAAATTTTTTACTTCCGGTATTTCGTCATCATGCGGTTCTGCGGCACCGCGCACCGTTGCAGACTGCTTATCACGAACAGGTCATTGTACTCCTGTCCGGGATGAAGGAGCGTTTTTCTCGTATCCGAAAGCAAACGCTTCCTCCCTCCGGCATCATGGATTATGTATGTCTTATGTTTTCTTCTGCCCCGAATAGGTATTGTTACTTTCTTGGTTTAGGGGGTGGAGGGGTGGTAACTGCTGACGGCATTTGTCCCTGAATCTTCTTAACATCATCGCCAGTACTAATATGTATTGTGTCTGGCGAATAACTTCTATTATTGCTGCTCATCTTGATTATAAATATTATAATAAACTTCTTTTATATATGTATCAACTTCTTTATCAACTTTATTTTGTAGCCATTTTGGAATCCATCTGATTAACCTGTTTAGCTGTGATTGCTTCTTGCATTCGGTTTCTTTCAGAATGAAAAGCTCCATCATCACTTCATCATCTGTCTTTTGTTCCTTGTCAAGCTGGTAGAAAAAGACTTCCAGTTTGTTCAAGAACGAATTATAGTAGTCCATTATTCCATCAAGCTCACAGAGTTCTTTCTCCTGTTGTAAAATTTCAGGAAAGATTGCTTTTGCAAGAGATACTATAGCTATTGCCCCCAATGCATATACAGAGGCTTGGATGTTGAACGCGGAAGCAACAGTACCTATTGCAGCTGATGCAGCAATAAATACCTGATAGAGACAGTTCATTTGCCGTTGAATACTGTTATAACGGCGAATGCATACCACATTTGCTTTTGCTTGCTTGAACTCTTCCCAAATCTTGTTACGCACTTCCATGTGTTAGTTAGCCTTCTGAGCTCTCTTTTATATACTTACTTTTGATATCGTTCCACCGAGGAATGTTCAAGTTTTTACCATAGTACGCTTTATAAGCTTTGCAAACTTTCTCATTCCAATGCTCAGCAATGGTACTGCGAGTATCATGGTAACGATATATAGTCTCTTCGAGGGCTGCAAGGAAGTCTTCAAGTGATTCAAACGACGGAAATTCTGGATTTTCTGAATACCATGTCGAGGGGCGAATGTTCACTATGACTTTATTCTTGTATTGCACTTTGACAGGCCATACTCCGCTTGTTGAACATATTTCCCAAAGGTTTTTCATCCAGAATTTCTCTATTGTAACGATTCCGTCCTCGCTCTTGTACTTGATGAGCAGGTGTTTGGAGTGGAGTTTCCAGGGCTTGTCTATAATGAGATTGATAAAGCTGCGGAAAGCCGCCACGTCGAAGTTTGGGCTGCCTGTGAATGATTTGATTTCAAGCCAATCACTGTTGAGGTCATCGGGATTGAGCCAGAAGTCGGGCGATGATTGCTTCTCGTTGTGAATGTGTGTAATGCCCTTTGAGGTCATCCACTTGTCGAGCCATTCTTCAAGAATGTTGCCTACAACATTGTTCTGCTCAACCGTTATCTCATAGTCTTTCAGTTTGAACTTAATAGCTCCCTGTGCGCCCTCAAAGCCGAAGTCTTCTTGTAGGGCTTTGTAAAGTATGTCTGCTGGATTCATATCGTCAAAAACGAAAAACATTTTATCACGTTAATTTTACTGTTTGCTAATTTCGTTAACAAGTCGCTCGGCCACGGCCTTTATTACAGGTACGACCACGGTATTGCCCAACAGGTCGTAGCCATCCCTTTCGGACATTCCTAGCACATATTCCTCTGGATAGCCGAACAGCCGCAAACCCTCGCGCAGTGTAAGTCGGCGCAGCCCTCCGTTGTCACCCACATATAGTTTGTTCATATCCATTGCTACAAGCGTGGGAGCTACATCATTGGGATCTAGTATCTTGCTTATGTCAAAGCTCAGTTTGCCTGCTACGATATTGTAACCCTTTGACTTATTTTCATCCGCCACTCTTACGTTGTAGCTTACGCCACTTCCATTTTTTTTTGTGATGCGCTTCTTGGGATGTTCGTACACAAGATAACGTTTCTTCACAAGGCTTTCAAGTAGTGTGTCAAGGTCTTCACCTTGATAGAATGATGCGATCATTTCACGAGAAAGCGGCATCCCGTCCATCCAATCAATGCCCCATTGGCTAGCCCATTTCTTCTTTCGTCTCTCGGTGAGTATCTTGTCAAGCAGGGCGCGTTCCGTCTCTGTGGTTTCGCCTTTGATGCCAATGTCCCAGCTATGTATGTTGTCGCAGCCACCGCGTTTATCTTTAATGGATTTTCCATAGAGTTCATCCAAGGAAAATCTTTTGAGTAGCAGCTTTGCAATTTGGTTATCTGATACTGGTTTGCCCTGCTCCAGCACGTCACCCACTTTTGCTTTTCTAACGGGGAAACCATCTAGCGACACCTCGTTGCCGAATGTTCCCACAATGTATATTCTTCGTCTTGCTTGCGCCACCCCGAAGTCTGACGCATCCAGCACTCTGTGGCTGACTTTGTAACCAAGGCTTCGAAGTGTGTCGAGGATGATGTGTAACGTGCGACCTCCATCGTGGTTTACCAAGCCCTCCACATTTTCGAGGAAGAATCCTTTTGGGCGTTTCTCCTTCAAAATGCGAGCCACCTCGAAAAACAGCGTTCCGCGTGTCTCGTCGGCAAAGCCCTTTCTTACCCCCGCTGCCGAGAATGCCTGACACGGGAAGCCTGCACAGAGAATATCAAAATGGTCTGGGATGTATCGTTTGGTCGATTCTTTCGTGATGTCGCCAAATGGCATTTCTCCGTAGTTCGCAATATAGGCTTGCTGTGCCGCAGCTTTGAACTCAGATGAATAAACGCACTTGCCGCCAAGTTGCTGCATAGCGATGCGGAAACCTCCCATGCCGGCGAAGAGGTCTATGAAGGTGAACTTAGGATTTTCGGGCGCAGGAAAAGGAATATTAAAGAAGTCATCGAACAGATTATATTGCAAAGGCGATTCTGCAACCTTCCATATTTCCTCGTCGGATAAGCCATCTACCATCTCTTGATGGAACTGCTTGTGCGAGATAAATTCACGGATAGCTGTAACTATTTCCTTTCTCTCTTTCTCGCATGTTTCCTTCTGATGATTGTGCAGATAGAGGCTCATCACCGCCATCAGGTCTTCATACGATGTCTCTCCGTATATTTTTATGTTATTCTTACTGTCTATTTCCTCAGGGAAATCAGTCAGTTTTAAATCTTTCAGTTGTTTCTTGGTCATTGCTTCTAAAATAACCTGATATCCGCACCACAGCAGTCCTTGAAGTTTCAACATTCTTGACAACAAAAAATTGCCCGTAATTTAGCCTTGTCTAAAGAATTATTGGTGGCGCAAAAATATATCAGCAATTCATCGACACGGCATGGCAAAAATACAAATAAAATCTGAGAGACAGACAACTGTCTCTGGAATTTTATACGTATATCTCAATTTGTAGGGTGTTTTTAGTAGTATTTAGCCAGTGGATTAAATTGTAAGTGGTTTTCCACTATATTTTTCAAGTTGGTTTTGTACTTTTGCATGCACAATCCGAAGCGTAGAGGAGTACAGCTGTTGAGCTATTCCTTGTTGTATCGGTTGTACCTGGTGTTTTCTTCAACCCATCTGCCTTGTCATTATAACATCAATCTTTTTGTCTAAAAAGAATCAGTACAACCGTTATAACCACAACAGCTTAATGCTTTTCTTCATAAATGCGTATCGCATCGTCCATTTATACCTAATTATAGGTGTGTACCTGTTGTATTCTTCGGTTTAGGTTTCCCATTTGAGAGAAATTTTACCTATATTTTGCGATTATATGTATATTGTGTCTGTTTGTACCTTTGCACCACGAAAAATACACAACATATCAGTATGAAATCATATCTCTCACTGGTCTCCTTTCTTGTTTGCTTCACAGGCATTACATCTGTTTATGCACAACACAGAGGCGACCGTCAGGGGCGGGTCATCATCAGCGGACGGGTCGTCTCTTCAGATAACGGAACGATAGACCTTGCCACCATACACCTTGAGGGCATTCCATTCGGTGCCAGGACAGACGGTGACGGACACTACACCATATCGGCACCGGAGGGTGAATATACAATCTCTGTATCTGCATTGGGCTATAAAGACGCGCACCGGAAGATAAAGGTAGGCGGCAACGGACTGCAGGGGCTCGATTTCAAACTCTCCCCCGACGTTATAGAACTTAATGCCGTGACGGTCACGGCGACAGGTGTCGGCAGGGTGAAGCGTTCTGCCTACAACGCCATTGCCATTGATACGCGAGGCATGCAGAACACCACAAAGAACCTGAGCGACGCGCTCGCCGCGCGCCAGGAGTGAAACTGCGCGAGAGCGGAGGCGTGGGCTCGGACATGCAGCTGATGGTCGACGGTTTCAGCGGCAAGCATGTAAAGGTGTTCATCGACGGAGTTCCGCAGGAAGGTGTGGGGAGTTCGTTCGGACTTAACAACATCCCTGTGAGCTTCGCCAAGCGCATTGAGGTGTACAAAGGTGTCGTCCCCGTAGGGTTCGGTACCGACGCGCTGGGCGGGGTCATCAACATCGTGACAGAGAAATAGCCGCGCCGGTGGTTCGCCGATGCCTCCTATTCTTACGGCTCGTTCAACACGCACAAGTCGTACGTACACTTCGGACAAGCCTTGAAGAACGGTTTCACCTATGAGGTCAATGCTTTCCAGAACTATTCTGACAACGACTACCGGGTGGACGCTCCCGTAAAGAATTTCGATACGGGCAACTTCAACGAGGCGGAGAAGGTGAGAGTGCGCCGCTTCCACGACAATTATCACAACGAGGCGGTCGTAGCGAAAGCGGGTGTTACAGGCAAGCCGTGGGCAGACAGGCTGATGGTGGGGCTCACCTATTCACATATGTATAAGGACATACAGACCGGTGTGCGCCAGAAGACAGTGTTCGGAGAAAAGCACCGTTACGGTCATTCGCTTATGCCTTCGCTGGAATACAGCAAGCGTAACCTGCTGGTTGAGGGACTGAACGTGGTGCTGACAGCCAACTACAACCGCAACTCCACCGTCAATGTAGACACAGCACGCTACCAATACAACTGGCTGGGCGAGCGGCACGAGCTCAACTCGCCGGGCGAACAGTCTTACTTCATCTTGCCTGAACTTCAGGTGAAGCTGTCATATGAGAAAGCTTATCGCCTGCCTACCATTGAAGAGATGTTCGGCGACGAGGATCTTGAGAGCGGAGACATAGGCATACGTCCGGAGAACAGCGACAACCTCAATCTCAACATCAGCTGGTCAGGCAAGATGGGCGACCATTCGCTATACGCGGAAGGGAGCCTTGTCTTTCGCGACACCAAAGACTACATACAGCGCAACGTGCAGGACCTCAGCGGAGGACGTGAGAATGCCACCTACACCAACTACGGAAAGGTGCTGACCAAGGGGTATAACCTCTCTGTGAGATATATGTTCAGGAATGTGCTGAGCGTCGGAGGCAACTTCACTCAGATGGACGTGCGCGACAACGAGAAATATCTGTATGCCCTCAACTATCATCAGGGCAACGCCGGAACGACCCAGTCGTTCGTGATGGACGCAGCCCACAACATCACCAAGCGCACGCAAGAGTATAACGTCAACCGCTTCACCACATACGGATTCTATGACGGCTACATCATGACAACCTCCAGCGGCAACGGTCCGAAGGAACTGGCTGACGCCAACGGCTACATTCCCAAGTCGTTTCTTATATCTTACCTTGACGTGGACAATCAGACTTACACGTCGAACAAGGTTTCAGCCGAGACGCCGTTCCTGGCTGAGAACTTTCTCGGCAATGGTGAGTTTGTCACGTTGGCGGGACTTCAGCAGGTGGGCGGAAAGCTTTATGCGGCAGCCGTACCTATGGGACTGAGCCAGTATGGATGTATGCAGAAGAATGCGGACGGGAGCTAAAAGTGGGTGCTCCCCGGAAACGAGGACCTTATAAAGAAGGAAGCCGGAGGACAGGGAAGCAGCTCGTATAAGAAGGATGAGCTGTAGTGGACTCAATATCCCGACGAATGCTGGGTGACAATATTCTCCGACAAGACGCTGACGCGGCACAAGAACATCAGGACCGACAGGATAAGCTATGCCGCCGTACGGTTCAAGTCGCAGTACTACCAGATGACGTGGGCTGCCGACGACGGATATGTGTACGTGTTCTCACCGAGCTATGCAAAGGCTATGACAGACAAGAGACAGCGGACAACTCTGCCGGCTGGGGTGGTGAGAATCAACACGAAGACGGAAGAGTTTGACAAGAACTACTATTTCAACATCGAGGAGAAGACCGGCGGTCTGTCCTTCCTCCGCACGTGGTACATAGGCGGCAACTATTTCCTCATGCTGATGTACGACCGTCCGCTTACCGAGTCAAAGCCTGTGGGCAACCGGCTTGCTGTGTTCAACGTTTCCAACGGCAATCTGACATACGTCGAAGGGCTGCCTGACGACATCACGGGCTTCAGCAGTATCCCTTACATGGAGAACGGCAACGCCTACATAGGTGTGACCACGGCAAGCAGTCATCTCGCCATCTACAAGATTGTTCCGGCATCAGCCAAAGCCACCAAGGGTCTTGTGGTGGAAGCCACCTCGCTTGACGGCGTGGGTAAACTGGACGCAGTCAGGGTTGGGGATGTCTTAAAGTAAATCATATTCATCAGAAAAAATCAAGCCGGTCGGACTGCCGTATGTCAACGTCCTGTCAGGTCCGGCTTGATTCATCATCAACGGACACATAGCTTATGAGAAAATACGCAAAGAAACTCCATCTGTGGCTGGCTCTCCCTTTCGGCGTCATCCTGACGCTGGTTTGCTTCTCGGGGGCTGTGCTCGCCTTCGAAAAGGAGTTCACGCAGTGGGCTTATGCCGGACTCTATCAGGTGGAAACTGTGGGAAAGGACAGACTGCCGGCAGGCGACATCGCGGCTAAAGTGGCGTCTTCCCTCCCGGACGACGTAAGGGTGACGGGCATCACTATATACTCCGATCCTGCCCGTACTTATCAGGTCAACTTGTCAAAGCCTCATCATGCGTCGGTGTTTGTTGACCCATACACAGGTGAGGTGAAGGGGTCTTACAGGCGCATCCCATTCTTCCTCACCATGTTCAAGCTTCACCGATGGCTGCTGGGAAGCCGTCCTGCCGACGGAGGCGTCTTTTGGGGAAGGGTTGTCGTGGGGACGAGTGCGCTCGCCTTTGTCTTTGTCATCCTTTCGGGCATCGTAATGTGGTTGCCACGTTCGAAGAAAGCGTTGGTCAACAGTCTGAAGGTCAATTGCTCACACGGGCTCCGCCGCTTCTGTCACAGCTTTCATGTGGCTGTCGGGGCGTACACCTGTCTGCTGCTGCTCTGCATGGCTCTCACCGGACTCACATGGTCGTTCGACTAGTATCGCAGCGGTTTTTATGCTGTGTTCGGGGCTGGCGGACAGCAAGGCGGTCACAGACATTCACCTTCGGAAGAACGGCATAGAGGACACCACCGCAACAACGGAACGGAGACATATGCCGTCTGGCAGACGGTATATAAGGAACTGGCGGCACGTAATCCTGAATACAGTCAAGTCACTGTCAATGCCGACAATACGGCAACGGTACAGCTCCGTCGGTTCGGCAACACCATGGGCGGCGACCGTTATGAGTTCGAGCCGTCCGCAGGCAGGTTGACGTCGTTCACGCCTTATGCCGACCTGCCGTCCTCAGCGAAGATAAGAGGACAGATATATTCCTTGCACACCGGCACCTGGGGAGGATGGCTCACGCGCATACTCTATTTTCTTGCAGCCCTGCTTGCCTCCGCGCTCCCTGTCACAGGATATTATCTGTGGTTCCGCCGCGTTTTCCCAAAGAAGAGGGTCTCTGAGACTTAAGCACGCTCCGCTTATTGGCACATCATGCAAAAAGGCACCGTCGCGGTGCCTTTTTGCCTTCATGGTCGTCCCTCAGAACGAAGAATGGCTTTATTTTCCAATGTTTATTGCAGTACAAACGTAACAGTTCGGTATCTGAAACGCACTCGGTCTTGGTGCCTGTGGAGTGCAGAAGGTGTTTCTTTTCAGAAGAATATTTCCACAGATGAGTGGACATCTGACCGAAACAGAGATAATCAGATTCTTCTGCTTGCCTGTCCGGAAACCGATGAGGCATGTTGGCGGGCTCATAAGTGGTAATCCATTTCATGTTATTGGATTTTAAAATGATAAACGACAGCGACTGTCGGAGCAAAGGTAGGAGTTCCTTTCGGAACAGTCAAACGGTTTGGATCTAATTTAAAAACATTATATATGGTTTGACGGATAACATATATCATAGACATAAAAGACATCCGCAAACTTTAAGGAAAGGCTTCGGGATAAGTCCCGCATGCCTGCATTGTCTTTGCGTCAACAGCAAGACGTGTTTTTTGTAACGCCGCATCACCCATCTTTAAACACCCAAGAATCTCTTTAACTCTCTTTATTTGCTTTCACAGCTTGCGTTTCCAAAGAAAACATTAACTTTGTGGGAAATAACCGATAGTTATCTGTAATAAATATACTGAATCAGGTATGTTTAAGAGTGAAAGATACATATGAAGTCCAATGATAAGGGATAAGGGTATTATAATATGAATACAAAAGCGAAACCTTTCATCAAATGGGTTGGAGGCAAAGGGCAGCTCATCGAGCAACTGTAAGCAAAGCTTCCGGCTGACTTTGATAATTGGAAAAACGCGACATACATAGAGCCTTTTGTTGGTGGTGGTGCCATGTTGTTCTATATGCTGCAACAACACCCAAATATCAGGCGTGCCGTAATCAACGACATCAACAGCGACTTGATTACTTGCTATAGAATCGTCCGTGACAACGTGGAAGAGCTTATTCCTGCTTTACAAGACATCCAGGCACAATATTACGCTTTGCAGGACATGGAGGCGAAGCGTGAGATGTACATGGCTGTGCGCCAACGCTACAATGAGAAGAACCTTGATCCTGTTGAGAATACTGCAAAGTTTTTCTTCCTCAACCGCACGTGTTTCAACGGGCTGTACCGCGTCAACAAGAAAGGCTTGTTCAACGTGCCTTGTGGAAAGTATATGCAACCACAGATTTGTGATGAAGAAACTCTTAGAGCTGACAGCAAATTACTGAAACGGGTAGAAATTATGGAGGGTGACTTTGAAAAGACTTTGCTTTATGCTAAAGGTAAAACGTTGTTCTATTTCGATCCTCCATATCGACCGCTTAGTGATACATCCAGCTTTAATGACTATACCAAAGAATCATTCAATGATGATTCGCAAGTTCGATTGAAAGAGTTCTGTGACAGAGTGGTGTCTGAAGGACACTGTTTTATGTTGAGTAATTCTGATTGCAAAGGGAAGAACGAAGAGGATAATTTCTTCGATGTTCTCTATGCCGATTATTATATAGACAGGGTTATGGCATCACGCAATGTGAATGCGAATGGGGCAAAACGAGGAAAAATATCAGAATTGCTTATTCACAGCTATCCCAACACTAAAGATAGGTTGTCTGATAATATTAGCGAGCTCAATTCACGACTGATGACAAAAAAACTGAAAATATATGCTTAAAGATTTTAATAAATTCATGTCTCAACTTAAAGAGACAAACCAAACGTTAGACTTCTTCTGCGACTTTGAAAAAATCTCGCAGAAAGTTGAGGATATTAAATTGAGCCTCTGAATGTTAAATAGCCTAATAGGAGCGGATGACTTGCGCGGAAGTGTAGAAACAATATGGAAGAGAGACCCGAAGGCTTTTTCTGTTATGGATATCCTTGTAGCAGTCCGAACACGTGATAAGAAGAAAATTATTGACTCCGTAGGCAACTGTGTTCCTTTAGAGAGTATGTTCACATCCGTTGATTCTGTGTTGATATTCTTGGAAAAAACAGGATTGGGCGATATTCTCCAACATCAAAAGGTAAAAGACCTTGTTGACTATGTCTTTGGCATAGAGATAGGACTTGACACCAATGCACGAAAGAACCGAAGTGGTCGTGTTATGGAGAATACTGTCTCCAATATACTGACCGAGGCTGGTGTGCCTTTTAGGCAGGAAGTATATTCGAGAGAATGGAAACAGATTACCGAGGTTTTAGGGGATGATGAAAAGCGTTTTGATTTCGTGGTTGAAACGGCTTCGAAAGTGTATCTGATAGAGGTAAACTTTTATAGCGATGGAGGCTCTAAGCTAAACGAGGTTGCCCGTTCGTATTCTGATATAGCACCAAAGATTAATTCTGTTGAGGGCTTTGAATTTGTTTGGATTACAGATGGTATGGGATGGAAGTCGGCGAAAAACAAGTTGCAGGAGGCATACGGAATCATCCCAAATGTTTATAATCTAACGACAATTTATGACTTCATCAAAACCCTGAATGCATGAAAGCAGGTGGAAAAGACGGTGCTAATACCAGAACCGGGTTAATTTGTGAGGGCAAAGTAAATTTGGCAACATTTATTGCCAAACAAAAAAATACACGGTTAAAGATTGCAATGTACTTTATCTTGGAGAATGCGTTGCGCACATCTTTAAGAAATACGCTTTCAATACGTTTTTAGAAACGAGAGGGATTGATTGGAGGCAACATCTGTCAAAGCAGCTTCTTCCTGATAATGCCATATATGTTATAGTAAACAATACGATGCTCATCTTAGAGGTAAATACGCGACACACAGTTGGTAGTGTTGATGAGAAAGTGCAAACTTATGATTACAAGAAGAAACAGTATCAGAAGCTGTTGTTTCAACTGAACATGGAAGTGGAATATATTTACATTTTAGACGAATGGTTTAGACAACCCAAATACAAGGATGTTTTGGACTATGTGATTAGTGTGGGTTGTCAATACTATTTTAATTATATTTCATTGCAAAAACTTGGTCTTCCTATACCTCAATAATGATACACCCTTACTACACTTCCCCATCTAAAGACTTCCTTCTCGCTAACGGTGACAGTTTCAAGCTCCTCAAAGAGTTTGATTTCAAGTTCGACATGATATTCGCCGACCCACCCTACTTCCTCTCCAGCGGTGGCATATCGTTGCAGAGCGGAAAGGTCGTGAGCGTGGACAAGGGTGAGTGGGACAAGGGTATGTCGCAGGATGAAGTGATGGCGTTCAACATGGAATGGCTGCGGCTCTGCCGAGACAAGCTAAAGGACAACGGCTCAATTTGGATTAGCGGCACCTACCACAACATCTTCTCAGTGGCAAACAGCCTGACGCTTCTCGGCTATAAAATTCTGAACGTCGTCACTTGGGAAAAGACCAATCCGCCAGTAAACATCTCGTGCCGTTACTTCAAATACTCTACAGAGTTCATCATATGGGCGAGGAAAATGAAAAAGGTGCCGCACAAGTTCAACTACGAACTTATGAAAGATCTTAACGGAGGAAAGCAGATGACCGACGTGTGGCGCATGCCAGCAATAGGTAGATGGGAGAAGACCTGCGGCAAGCATCCAACGCAGAAACCCCTGCGCCTGCTTGTCCGTATTATTCTCGCCACGACCAGCCAAGGCGACTGGATTCTCGACCCTTTCAGCGGTAGCTCCACCACAGGCATCGCAGCCAATCTTTGTGGTCGCCGCTTTGCAGGAATTGAACAGGAGGAAGCATACTGCCGGTTGAGTAAGGCTCGACGCGAGGAGATTGATAATATCGAAAGCTATGACAACCTTATAAGCCATATAGAAGACCTGCAAAATCTGAAACAATGTGCGATGGCATACGAGCCTCTTGCTGCATATTGCCGTACGCCTTTCTGAAACCTCCTCTGACATACATTTCAGCTCATTCCACAGCCGGGACAATAGCATTTTCACATCGCGGCTCAACGGTCCGGAGTAAACATTGTTTACAGGCTAAATATGTTGAATCTTAATTGTTTCTTAGACATCATTATGAGAGACAGATGAATACTGACGGCCGTAGTGAAAAGTATTATAGGAAATGTAGGTGTGGCGTAGAGACTGGTCTCATGCCGCATGAGCCGCCATGTGTGTATGTATAAAATCTATATAAGTCCCAGCAGTCTTGCCGTCCGGCATGCCTCTATGGAGTTTCTCACCTGCAGTTTTCTGAGAATGTCCTGACGGTGTCGGCTCACCGTGTTGACGCTTATCGACATTGCCGAGGCGATGTCCTTGCTTGTCATGCCGCTGTCTATGAGTCTCAGTGTCTGCTTCTCGCGTCCGGTGAGAATGTTGCGGTCGTCACCGGAGTCAAGTTCCGTGGTCTGCCCGCTCAAGGTGTCCACTATCATCGTGCGCCACTGCATGGCGTCAGGTTGCGGACCATACAGGCACATGGCGAGCCACAGACCGTCTGACGACGAAGCCGAGACGTAGAACATGCGGTGCAATGCCTTGACATATCCGCCCGCCGTCTGTCTCATGCGGAGGGGCGTAAGCAGATGGAAGTCCGTGCGTCTGTGGCGCGGCTGTCGTTTTATGAAACGGAAGAAACGCAGTTCCTGCAGATACTTGGCGGTGAGGTCGTCGGGATGGATGCGCCTGAGAATGTCCTCCTCCCATATGGAGCACACCTCGCTCTGCGCACCGCCCCTGCCGAGCCCTAACGCTCGTGCGAACCCACCGTAATGTATGTAGCTCGTGTTTGTGCGCATGTCGCTCAGCACAGCCACGGCGTTCTCGGTCATGGCATAGCATCGCGCCGCGGCTTTATAGCGTTCCAACACCTCGCTGCGGTCGGTCTGTCCGGTGAAGTCCTGTCCGGCGAGCACACGGTTAAGTCTGTCCTTCAGTTTCATTTAGTGCGGTAAAATGGTTATTAATGAGCATTGCGGCTATGTCGGCACATATATATCTTTGCAAAAGATAAGCTTCACTCGGGAAACAGAGATCGGGCTCTCTTTCCGCTCGTTTGCGTTATCCTCGCATTTTTCTTATCATATTCAAAGATAATGAAAATATATTGCTCATGCAACAATCATATAACAATAAAACAATAAAGACAATGGGAAAAATAAGACAGATTGCGGCAGCTGCGCTCGTGAGCCTTGCCGCTCACGGCGTCACGGCGCAGACTCTGGAGAAGATGCAATGGTTCAACGAACCGGAACGGTGGAATATTGAGAACAACGCGCTCACCATGTCGGTGACTCCGAAGAGCGACTACTGGCGCATATCTCACTACGGATTCACCGTCGATGACGCCCCGTTCTATTACGCCACATACGGAGGTGAGTTCGAGGTGAAGGTGAAAATCACAGGGAAATACCGTCAACGCTTCGACCAGGCGGGACTTATGCTGCGCATAGACCACGAGAACTACATCAAGGCTGGCATAGAGTATGTGGACGGAAAATACAATCTCAGTGCCGTGGTTACTCACAAGACGTCTGACTGGAGCGTCATCGAGCTTGACAAGGCTGTGCCCTGTGTGTGGATAAAAGCCGTGAGACGGCTCGACGCGGTGGAGATATTCTATTCCTTCGACGACGAGAACTACACGCTCATGCGCAACGCATGGCTCAAGGACAACACGCCGGTGATGGTCGGTATGATGGCGGCATGTCCCGACGGCGACGGCTTTGACGTGACGTTCGAGCACTTCAAAGTGAGACACCTGCCCGACATGAGGCGACTGGAGTGGCTGAAGAAGAACGCGGAGTGAGGTGCGGCAATGCCCCGTAGTATGCCGGATGACCACTGACGGACGAGACTTCCGCCAACGGTGCTTTATGTGTGGTCATGGGCTTTCCGTCCCTCTTCCTTGCCGCTGCGCTCAGGGTGTGACGCCCCACTACGCACGCTTCGTTACAATGCATTTTTATTCACAATGCAATGGGATATTGCATAAATTCCCGTTCGCATAACTCCTCAACTCCGCGAGAACGCTCCACAGCCGTCGGATGTGACGTACGGACGCAAATACGCGGTTTTTGAGCGTTTCTCGCATGTGTCTGTGAATCAGCATAATACACTCATTTATGAGACGGAAGAGCTTTTCCCTCCATGCCGGAAAGGCTTTTCCGGCATGCGGAACGGGCTTTTTGAGGATGCGTAAGGGTGTGTTCCGTCATTCGGAAAAGGTTTTTATGAAATGCGGAACGGGCTTTTCCGCACAACAGATGAGGTTGACGCGCCACCGGAACGAATCCATATGCGCTTTTTATAAGTTACAGATGTCTTCGCGTTCCCTGTTTTTCCAAAAAATAATGTAAAGATTTTTTACTGCTCCGTCCGTATATTTATGCATTCAGTGCGGCACCCGGCATTTTCCATAAAAACCTCCCCGCCACCTCCGTCCTCCCAAAGTAGAGACGCAAAATCTTGCGTCTCCCGAGGGATATGTGCATTTATCATCAGTGTATTGTCGCATGTGTACATTGCTATGGGTTGCTCGTGAGACGCAAGATTTTGCGTCTCTACAGGGCTCGCGCCGTAGCATTTGGTTTGTGCCGTCGTGGGTGTGACGCTACGGGAGCATATTTACGGCTACGTATATTCAAAAAGGCAGGGATGTGGAATAAAACCGTTGCGCTTGCAGGCATTGTTTTTCTGTCTGTTGTGCGATAATCTTCTTCCGTTCAGTGCCGTATTTCTTCAGTCTGCATTTTTATTTTCAATTTTTCCTATAGTTACTGTTGCATCGTATCTAAAAAACGTGTATATTCGCAAATATTTAATAACTTAAAAGTTGGTATTACACATACACCTGTCCTAAACAGAACAAATCCTTGTATACGCGGAGCCCATTTGGAACGGCATACACATGCGCACGGGTGAGCGACGCCGCGGATTCATCCTGAAAAAAGGCAACTGAAAACATACTACAATAAACACATGACGCTTATGACAGCTAAACTCAAAGGTCTTGCATTCGCGGTTTTGACGTTTCTTGCCGCGATTCCGGCATCCGCACAGGAGGAAGGTGCGTTCGACGGTTTGATGCGAAAGTATGATATGACATTCACCCTAACGACAGGTTCGACATCATACATAAAGATGAATATCACCGTATATTTGACACGGACACATGCCACGCCTTGCCAAGAGTGATGTTGTCTATGGACAGCAAAGACGGAAAGTGCAGGGTGTGCATTTATGTCAATCCGATGATACCTATGATGTACGACGGGAACGGAGAGAAGTCGGAGGCTGACTACAGTAGCGGAAAGACGGCGAGACCCGCAGGCGAGACTTTGTGGGAACTGAAAGCTGTGCTGAGAGGCGGGCATGTCGCCTCTTCCGATGTCAGCAAAAAGTGGGAGGAGGACAACCTTGTGAGCATGATGACGTTCCTTTCTTCGTCAAAGGCACGGAGAATGTTCAACTCCGACTTCCTTGCCTGGATACCGCTCGACTTGCGCGAAAAGGTATATGAAGGCAAATATACCAACGCCCGTTACGTGGTGACCGGCAGGCACGGTGACGACATCTTGCTCCTCTTCTTCATGACAGACGACGGGGCGGAGCACTTCGACAAGTATCTTGAAGACATGAAGGGCATGTTCCGCTTCAAATGACTGGGGCTTTTATTATAGAATGAACATAATGATATATATTAATGACAAGCGGACGTTCTGAATCAATTGCCGTCATGTTGTGTGCAGTTCAGTAGCCGCATCTGAAAGTCCGGAGAGTGTGAGTGGCAGGTTACAAGACCGCTGACACTTTGGTATGAAACCCTGAAGAGCGTACGGTCTGACGACAAGGATATATATAATATGTGAGTGATTTTATAATATCGGTTAATTTAGAACGGCTGCTTAATATAAAGAATGAAGTGAAATATAAACGTAAAAAACTGACAGAGTATGAAGAACAATAACATTTTCCGGCTGGCAGCTTGCGCATGCGTCATGCTGTGTTTGCCTATGCATGTCCTCGGACAAGGTATGGGAGTGGCGTGGGACGTTCTTACAAAAGACGACACTCCGGAATATCTCGACGCATATGACCGGTGGTTCGGAGTGGACAAACCCACATCTTTCCGTCTGGCTCTGCGCTATTACGGCATCACATCCGTCCGTCCCGCGTCCCTGTCTTATCCCCTACCCGTTGACGACAACAGCATATCAGCGTCTGTAAAGATGATGAGATACGATTCGTCCGACGGTGACTTCCAGTTCTGGCTGTCCGCTCCTTCGCGCGACTCGGAAGACCCTGGGTATATGCCGTTTCATGATGAAATGCCGGCACAGCGTCTGTATTACGACTGGAACGACCGCGGACGTTATCTGACGCTGAAGCCTGACACGTCGGTAAGTCTGCAGCCCGCATACGGACACAGGCTCTTCATGAAAGCCGACAATGCCGGAGATGTGCTCACATGGCACGTCAGTCATGCCCGGACGATGTTCAACGCTGACACGGTATGCCTCTATGACATGCCCCGTAAGCGTCTTGAAGGTATGAGGAATGCCAACAGGGTGGACTCACGTTTCACTCATTGCAAGGTGATGATAATACACAAGCATGACCGCTGCTTCATGTACGCCTACTGCCTGTTCACGGACAAGGGTCTTTCCAAGGCAAACAGATATATCGGAAGCCTGAAGGACATCGTGCGCTTTGACGACAACTATGTGCCTACATGGAAGATTCCTGGTGTGAAACAGGCTGAGCGAAGACTGAAGTATCATAAAGAGAAGCTCGCCACCGTGGGGATAGAGTTCGCGATACCGTGCGGATATATGTACTGTCACGAAGGCAGTGTGATGCTCGGAGGTGCGGGCAAGACCCTGTTTCCGCTGAGTGCGGGTGATGTGGACGGTATATGTATGGAGTCGCTTGACGCCAGGGATATGATATATTTCACCTGGAGATTCAAGCCAAAGGACGCGTCTGACAACAGGAACGACCTTACCTACTACAATTACCTGCGCGTTCCGTTCGCCAGATGGTGCAAGATACCGGAGTCATTCATTGAAAAGATCGACCTGTCGCTTCCAGACAGAAACGGCTTCAAGGCAATTGACGACATTTCTGTGCGCAAGGCTTTCAACAGCGATACGATACGAGTGTTCGCCGGAAAGACCTCAGACCAGAAACGATTCGTCTTCCGCAGTCTGCATGAGGACGGTGACATGTATCTCGAACTGATGGATGATGATTTCCCCGAGATGGAGATATGGGAGATTGAGAAGAACGGAATCCAGGTCCGCATGTACCGGTTCATGAAGTCCGCGTCCGGAACAGAAGTACTGCCACAGGTTATGTGGTTCATCTGACGCGACCTCACTACACCGTAATGACATTGGGACACATCATGCAGACACCCCTTTCCGCCATGCCCCCACCGCAGCCTGACAAAGTAGAGACGCAACATCTTGCGTCTCCCGAGGTGTATATGCATATATTGTCGGTATCATATTCCATATCCATATCGTGCAATCTTGCGTCTCCCGATGAACCAATGCATTTATCATCGTCATCATACTCCATACATATCACGCTATTTTTACAGTATTGTCCTGCGCCAACCGCTTCCCGTTATGCCGCTTGGTGCGCTGTGCGGTGTAAATGCTGGCAGTCGTATAGCGGACATCTTCAATTGAATGATATATGAAATTACGGCACGCACAGCCGGAAAACAAACATAATAAACCATCAAAATAAAACACACAAATTATGAAAAATCCGATTGTAAACATGTTCGTGGCACACTACCACTTCTGGTTTTTGAAATTCAGAGACAGAGACAAAGCCTGTCACACGGCTTTGCTGTTCATCGCCCTCATGCTCACCCTCTTTGAGACGACGGTCCTTCTGCTTGTCGGCGGAAGGTTTTTACAGCTCTTCTTGAACATGGGTGCGGCGGTACTCATCCTGGCGTTGGCAGCCAACATGGTGGCTTACTATTTCCTGCTCAGACTGGCTTTCACGCCCGAACGGCTCGAGCTTGAGGCAGGAAAACTCACGAAGGCGGGATATTACACGCACCATGTGACATTCCTCATCATCTGTCATGCCGATTTCATTGTGCTGTTCCGTCTGGTAAGAAACATCTTCTGACGGGAACGGATGCACGATGTCTTGGTGATATGAAATCTTGTCCGTGTGAATAAAAAAGAATGTTTATCCCGAATCGGTCATTAGACTCCGGTTTGATTATGCGTTAATGTAGAGTGGATTGCTTGCCGTTCCGACGAAGGCGTAGCGGGCTACGCCGAGACGAAACGGTGAGCAAGACGCCGACAGAAACGTGTAAGCAGGCCGGAGAGTATGTGAAATGAAGATTTATTCAAATATATACGTTCTAATGACCGATTTGGGTTTATAAGTAGGAACAAAAAGATGAAGACAGGGGAAAAATGTATATCTTTGTAAAAGATAAGCTGCGCTCGGGAAATGAATGGCTGGCTTTTCGTGTTCTGATGTCAAATATGGCTGCAAGGGATATACCTTAAAATGATAATGATAAGCGGTTGTCGGGTATTTGTTCTTGTTGATCGTGCGTCTGTTAAGGTGCGGCTTGCGGTTGTGGCAGACACTTATGCATTTGTAGGATGATAACTGAAAACTTATGATGGAATACAACGGAAAAAGGATAAGAGTGGTGGCAGGAGACATAACACGTCTTGATGTCGACGCCATAGTGAACGCCGCAAACTGTTCGCTGCTCGGAGGCGGAGGTGTGGACGGTGCCATACACAGGGCTGCCGGAAGGGAACTGCTGGAGGAATGCCGCACGCTCGGCGGATGCAGGACGGGCGAGAGTAAGATGACGGGGGCTTACCGCCTGCCGTGCAGGAGGATTATCCACACCGTGGGACCGGTGTGGCGCGGCGGCGGTCACGGTGAGCCGGAACTGCTGGCTTCGTGTTACGCCACGTCGCTCAGGCTTGCCGCGGAGAGCGGCATGCGCTCCGTAGCCTTTCCGTGCGTCAGTACCGGTGTCTACGGCTATCCGCATGAGGCGGCTGCGAGGATTGCCCTCAATACTGTGACAGAAGCCTTAAGGAGCGGAGCTTATACGGGTGAGGTGATATTCTGCTGTTTTCTTGAAGAGGACGAGATGATTTACAGGAGACTGCTGAAAGAGAACGGATTGTGAGAACGGTGTCTCTCAAAACCTCGTTTCTTATGGCTTTCACGCCGGTTCCGGATGTCGTGTGCCGCGAAACGGGCTCTTTGATGCTGCGGAACGGGCTTTATGAGGTTGCGAAAGAGCCTCTTTGAGTGTCCCGAACAGGCTCTTTGGCAGGCTGGAAAAGGCTCTTTGAGAACGCGGAACGGGCTCTTTGGGACAACGGTGTCCGCACAGGGTGTCTGAGAAGCGTGCGGAACGCCATTGCGGGATGAGGCGTGGCGGCATGGCGTGACATCCTGAGGAAGGCGGAAACAACCTTTGTGAGCAGCATAGGCTGATGTGGACGGGGTGAGATTTTATACACTGGTTTTATTCGACAATGTCTTTAAACAATATAAAGACAATGCTCCTGCCATATTACCTAAGTGTCTTGAACGCGGATTTTTAATGATTCCCGTCAGGTGTGATGAAATGAATGATAATTTATAAAATACCATCGTATGAAAAGAAAACTTATTGCCTGCATGGCTCTTTTCCTGTTGTCGGGAGTCACTACTGTAGGAGTGAACGCACAGGAGGGGAAGAAACGTTTCACCCTGCCCACACCGTGGACAGAGGAGGCTGCCGCAGCCGTGACACCGCTTCCCGAATATCCGCGTCCGCAAATGGCGCGCGCGCAGTGGCTCAATCTTAACGGCGAGTGGGACTACATGACCGACCCCTCCGGCGTTTCGCCCGTAAAGGCTTCCGCCCCGCCGTCCTTCGCGTCGGGCGTGCGCAGAATACGGGTGCCGTTCCCGCCCGAGTCGGAGCTTTCGGGCATAGGCAGGAAGGGCGACTCATGCATGTGGTACCGTCGCAGGTTCACCGTTCCGAAGGAATGGAAGGGCAGGCGCGTGATGCTCAATTTCGGAGCGGTGGACCGTCACTCCATAGTGTTTGTCAACGGCAGGAAGGCAGGCACGCACACGGGAGGGTATGATGCGTTCGGCTTCGACATCACCGACATGCTCAAGTCGGGTGAGAACGTGCTGGTGGTGGGTGCTTACGATCCCAACGACGGACGCGCGGCATGCGGCAAGAACGGTCCGCGCGGCGACTATACCTTCACCTCGGGCATATGGCAGACGGTGTGGCTCGAGCCTGTGGGCAGACACCACATCTCCGGCATAAGGCTCATACCCGACGTGCGGAACAGCCGTCTGGAGGTGACGGCATATGCTGACGGCGGACAACTGCAGGTGGTGGCGGTTGCCGGAAGCGGCGGAGAGAAGGTGTCGGAGGCAACGGGCATGGCGGGCAAGACGTTTTTCCTGCCCGTTCCCGATCCGCACCTGTGGAGTCCGGACGATCCGTTTCTTTACGACCTTAAGCTGCAACTGAAGGACAAGCGCGGCAAGGTGGTGGACGAGGTAGGCTCTTACTTCGGCATGCGCTCAGTAGGCATGAGGAAGATAGACGGTGTGATGCGCCCCACTCTCAACGGCGAGTTCGTGTTCCATCTCGGTCTGCTCGACCAGGGCTACTGGCCCGACGGCATATTCACCGCGCCCACAGACGAGGCTCTGCGCTACGACATAGAGCTGGCTAAGCGTGCCGGATTCAACGTCATACGCAAGCACATAAAGGTCGAGCCGCAGCGTTGGTATTATCATTGCGACCGCCTCGGCGTCATGGTATGGCAGGACATGCCCAACCTGTGGGAACCCGACGGAGCCGACTCTGTGGCAGTGCGCAGGCAGTTCCGTGCCGAGCTGAAGACCATGATAGACCAGCACGTCAGCTCACCGTCCATCGTCATGTGGGTGCCTTTCAACGAGAACTGGGGCGCGTTTGAGGCTACCGACATCACCGCATGGGTGAAAAGCTACGACCCCCACCGCCTCGTCAACGGCATGTCGGGCTACAACTACGCGCCCGGCTACCGCAAGGCTTACGGCGATCCGGGCAACGGCGATTTCGTGGACATGCACCACTACGGCAAGATAGAGCCGGGCGCAATAGCCAAGCCCGACGAAAGGCGCGCCGCCTCACTGGGCGAGTTCGGGGGCAAGGGACTCTTTGTGAGAGGGCATATGTGGCCCGTGCGCAACGATGCCTACGAGATGATGATAAACAGCGGAGTGCTCACCGACACATACGTGATGATGGCTACCGAGCTCGAACAGATGGTGAACTACTTCGGACTGAGCACCGCCATATACACTCAGACCACCGATGTGGAACATGAGATAAACGGACTCGTGACTTACGACCGACGGGTGGAGAAGATGAGTCTTGACAAGGTGCGTGAGATAAACACCTCGGTGATTGAGGCTACGAGGAGGAAATAAGAGATAGCCGGGTTTTTTCTCACACTGTGTAAAGAACATCGTGGTGCATCCAGGCTGCGAACGCGGTTCCTGACACGATGTTCTTTAATCAGAATCAGCCATCAGAACGCTGATTCCAAATTTAAGGTTTATTGTCTATTCTTAATCCTTCTTCCGCACTTCTGACGTCATCTTGTGTGCTGTTAAGTACTGCGTTTCAATGTATCATCGGTCGTTCAGTCTGTCACACGCCATCTCATGACTTTGGAACGCAGCCCTGGACAGCACGCAAGAGGACGGCAAAGATATGGACGACATGTGAGTATTATTATGATGTCGGTTATTTTTGAAAAGCTGTTTATATATATAATAATACATTACTGTATGTCTGTGAAGATATTATATATTTCCTTCATTGGACGAAAATATACTCGAAAGCCATCTTGCATAAAGAATATTTACATACCTTTGTTTTCGTTAATGATGACGGTTACCGTCGGTTGTTCTTCGTGTTTAAACACTATAAGGCAGCAACACGTTTTGTTAATCATCATAATTATGTGCTTCGGCAATACGCCGGCAATACGTTACACTAAGAATTTATGGAAGAGTTTTTTAACCTTAACAATGAGATTGTCATTTATCGGAGCGAGGACGGCAAGACCAGACTTGATGTCAAGCTGGAAGGTGATACCGTTTGGCTGTCACAGCAACAGATGAGTGAGCTGTTTGAGAAAGACAGAACCGTTATCGGACGTCATATCAGAAACATCTTCAAGGAGGGTGAATTGCAAGAGTCCTTGGTATGTGCAAAATTTGCACATACCAAGGATTACGGTCGTAGAAAAGGATTTACACAAGAAGCAACAACAACGTTGTACAATCTTGATGTTATCATTTCTGTGGGTTACCGCGTCAAGAGTAAACGAGGGGTAAAGTTCCGTCAATGGGCAAGCTCTGTCTTGAAGCAGTATCTCATCAAAGGTTATGCAGTGAACGAAAGCATGCGCAAGAAACAGGTTGCGGAGCTGCGGCAGCTGGTTCAGATGCTTGGAAGAACTCTCCGGCACTCTCCCGACCCGTTGAAGGAGGAACAGAGCGCGCTTGTAGATGTGGTTGTGGACTATACCTACGCCCTCGACACCTTGGACGATTACGACTATCAGCGGCTGGGCATCAGGAACACTACCGCCCACGGGGCTTTTCGCGCCACTTACGAGGGTGCCATGCAGGAGATAAGACAGCTTCGTGAGAAGTTCGGAGGGTCTGCTCTTTTCGGCAACGAGAAGGACGATTCGTTCAGAAGTTCCATCGGACAGATATACCAGACGTTTGACGGCATGGAGCTGTATCCGTCTGTTGAGGAGAAGGCGGCTATGCTTCTGTATCTCGTTGTTAAGAACCATTCGTTCTCAGACGGCAACAAACGCATAGCGGCTACCTTGTTCCTGTGGTTCATGAACAACAACGGCATACTCTACCGTGAGGATGGCACCAAGAGGATTGCGGACAATACGCTGGTCGCCATAACGCTTATGATAGCCGAGAGCCGCACGGAAGAGAAAGACGTCATGGTGAGTGTGGTGGTGAATCTTATCAATAAAAGCAACTGACAACGTTGTTCCGACGGAGCGAGAGCGGTAATTCAGATGTACAGCCAAACCGTTCTTCCGCCTGCCGCTAATGTGTGTGCGTCTTCGTGATGGAACATACAGGGAATATTCGGACAGGCTTCGGGTTGTTGACACCGTATTCGGGAAACCGCCTGACAGGGAATTTTTGACCCTGTACCGTCATCATGATTCATCCTTATTCCATGCCGCTGTCAGTCCTGGCTGTATTTTTTTTAACCGCATATCAACTTTTTTTCATCGCTTATGCATCATTACGTCGCGTCCGGACCATATGCGTGGAAGTGACGTTTGTACTGTATTGTATATTATTGTAATTTTACCATCGGACACGTCATGTGCCTTTGCGCGTGTCTTGCCGTGTCTAATGGTGTTTTAAGGCGGCAAAATACGTTTAAGGTTTTTATTTCACAGTAATGACACACAGATACTCTCTGATGGCGTGTCCTCGTTAAACGTGCGACGGCATGTTCCGGAGCGTCATGCCGTCGCTTGCATAGTGTAAAACAATAAAACAGACAAAATGAGAAAGAATGACATTTGTTCGAGGATGACGGGCACTGTCCATGCGGTCCTGTCGTGGTTTATGATGTTGCTGTGTTGCGCAGTCGTGTCTTCGTGCGGAGGCGATGACGACGGTGGAAGTGGCGGCGGGACGACCGGCAGCATACTCGACAGACTCGTAGGAAGCGAGTGGAAGGGTGAGTATTTTCAGGTAAGCGAGAACGGTGAGTATGAGGAAGGCACCATGACACTGAAGTTCACAAGCAGTGACAGAGCCGAGCAGCACACCGCGTACAGCGGAATGGAGTGGAACTCCAACGGCGAATATGTGGAGTACAGCGGTGAGAGCGACACCTTCTATGAGTACGTCATAAGTGACGGAAAGATAACAATGACCGATACAGGCGGCTACGGTTCGTTCACGCTTACACCCTCCGGAGACAACACGCTCGTATACGGCTCTACGGTATACAGGCTTGTTAAGGCTGGCACGGAAGGTGGTACAGGCGGCAATCATGGCGGCGGTGACGTGGGAGGAAACCCGGAAACAGGCATAGCCGACTTCGTTACAACCCCAGTAAGGACATTCGAAATGGAGTTCGCACAGGGCTCGCGTGACTTCAAGGTGGAGTATGTTTACTCCGGCAACAAGGTGGTGCGCATGCTGCGTTCCGGTTCGTCGTCGGCTTCCTACGCCCTCAGCTACTCCTACGATGAGGTTACGGCAAAGTCAAGCGCATACACTTATACGTTCGGACTCGGCTCTACAGGCTACGCCAACTTCTTCAGAGACGGCGCTGACGGAGCGTGGAGTTGCCGCACGTCGGGCGACAACGACGGATACATGAGATATTTCTCAATCGAGAATCCGTACGACTACCGTTATTATATGGTGAGCTACAGCGGAGGAAATGTCAGCCGTGTGGAGGAATACCGCAACGATGGAGAGCTTTACTGCACGTATACGTTCAGCTACACATCACGTGACAACAAGAACGGACTGTATCCGGAGGCGAGCGTAATCAACACCAATCTTGAGTTCCTACGCTATCTCGGGTTCCTCGGACAGCCCAGCCGCAAGCTTGTGGACAAGATTGACTTCAAGCCAGCCGACTCGTCGTACGGTACGATGGAGTTCAGCTATCAGTTCGACTCAGCCGGAAACGTGACATCATACCAGTATACGTCAGACCCGATATACAAGACAACCGACAGACGGCAGCCTTCGCCCGTGTTCCGGTTCACGTATTAAACCGGACGCATACGTCATAATCCGGTATCAGAAGAATGCGGGTCAGGACTGTAGGTGGAGTCCTGACCCGCATTGGTATATGCTGTATCCGTGTTCAGCGTACAATCACCTTGCGTGTCTTTCCGTCGCTTCCTCGCACTATGTGCAGACCTTTTGCCGTCGGCGGTACAGCCTTTCCAGACATGTCGTAGTGTCTTTCGGATGTGTTGCCGTTAGCGTTCTCCACAGCGTTTATGCCGGACGGGACGAACTCCTCGAAGTATGTAGCCCATATTCTCCATCCCGGCGCGTTGCAGTAAGCCTCAAGCGAGCCCTCGGGAATGTATATCTTTGTGTTGTAAGACAGTCCGAACGAGTCCGACCCGTCGGGGTTGATGTCGGGCAAGAGAATGTGTAGTGCCGGCGGGACAACGGCGAGGCACGTAAGCTTCTCTATCGAGTTGGAGTATACAGCCAGCGATCCTATCTTTGTCACATTGCCCGGTATGGTGACCGATTTGAGCGACGTGCAGTTGTAAAGCACACCGTCGCTTACCTCGGTCAGCGCGTCGGGCAGTTCCACGTCAGTCAGTCCGGTGCATTCGGAGAAGGCGTATGCGCCAATGGAGCTTACTCCGTCGGGCAGGTCTATCCCTGTAAGTCCGGTGCAGTTGCTGAACGCCGAGGCTCCTATTGAGGTGAGCGACTGTGGCAGGCGTATGTCCGTCAGGTTCTGGCAGAATTCAAACGCTCCGCCGCATATGCCTCTCGTGCCGTCTTCCACGGTGACGCTTGTGCCCTCAGGCATGTCTCCCTTGTATTTGTATGCGAAGTCGCCGAGGTATATCAGTCCGTCAGGCTTGCTGTCATACCATGCCGTGCGGTCGAAGACACCGGCTCCGATATACTCCACCTGGTCGAAATTGATGTCAATGTCAGCAAGCTTGGGGCATCCGCTGAACGCTCCGTCGCCCAGTATTATGCCTCCGTTCTCCGCCTCAAGTGCGGCAGGCGCGTTCAGCTGCTCCACTCCGTTTATCTTCAGCGACGTTATGTTTGGCATTTCGGCAAAGGAATAAGGTTCAATGTTCGGCTCTATATAAGGCACGTCAACGGATGTTATTGCCGGACATCCGTAGAAGGTGTATGCCTTGGCAAAGTTGCAGGGCAGTCTCAGGTGTCCGCTTATGAGCTTGCCGTCCACATAGAAGTCGTGTCTGACGAAGGGGTTGCCGTCCGGGTCGGCGAAGGTTGTGCCAAGCCATTCCGGCAGCGTTCCCTCATAGTCGGTGCGTTCCAGATTGTTGGAATAATAGGGTCTGAACGCCATGACGCCCACCTTCCGCATTCTCGGTCCTATTGTGGCGGTCTTCAGGTTTGTGGCGAAGAAGGCATAGTCGCCTATGTTTCGCGCGCGCAGCACGAGGTTGTTGAGGTTTATGCAATAGCTGAACGCCATGTATCCCACGCTGTTCACCGTTTCAGGCACCGTGAGACTCCTCAGTCCCTTGTATCCTGCGAACGCGAACTGACCTATGTCCGTCACGCCTTCCGGTATTGTCACGTCAGTCACGAGCTGCTCGTCGCCGGTGCCATAGTTCACATAGAACTCCTTGGCATAACTCAGCGGACAGGTGTCCTCCTCGTATGTCATGCCGTCCATCCTTATCGCGAGCCATTCCTCCAGCGACCCCTTGTAGTATACTTTTTCCAGAGACGTGCACGACTCGAACGCTCCGTCGCCCACCGTCTTCAGTCCCCGGCATATTATTATAGCCTCCAGACCGCGGCATTCGGCGAACGCGGTGCGGTCTATTGTCTCCAGAGTGGAGGGCAGCCTGAGCGTGTCTATCTCCTCACACCATCCGAATGCGTTCTCGCCTATGCACCTGAGCCCTTCCGGAAGAGTCACATTCTTCAGCGCGGAGCAATACTCAAAGAGCGAGCTTGCCAGGTAATCCATCTTTGACGGAACCGTTATCTCCTCCAGAGAGGAGCAGTAGGAGAAGGCGTTCATGCCTATGCTGTCCACGCTTTCGGGCAGGGTGATGTCTGTGAGCGACGTGCATCCGGAGCACGCCCACTCTCCTATGGTTGTCACGCCCTCGCCTATTGTCAGTGATTTGAGGCTTGAGCACATGTTGAACATATTGTCGGGGACGGTCTTCACGTTGCCCGATATGGTGGCGTATTCAAGTGTCGAGGAGTTCCATTTGGGTGAGGAGTACGACGTGAAGTTTATTTCCCTGCCTATCTGCAGTCTCTTTACCGGCATCGTGGACATGTCGTCGAGAGATATGGGAGTGTCGCCGTCCTTGATGACAAACTCCTCCAGCGACTCGCACCCGTCGAACGCGCTGTATCCTATGGTGCTGATGTTGTTGTCGACGGTGAACGACGCCAGCGACGTACAGCCGCTGAAGGCGTATGAGCCTATTGTGGTGACAGTCTCCGGCAGGCTTACCGACGTGAGCGACGTGCATCCGCTGAACATGCTCCCGGTCTCTGTTATAGGCGCATGGATGTCTACAGATGTTATGAAACCGTTGTATGAGAACGCCGTGCTTTCGATATTTGTAACGTCATAGGTCCGGTTGTTGTATGTGATGGAAGCCGGAATGACGAGCGCGCCCTTATAAGGCTCGCCGTCGGAAGCCACCACCGTTGCAGTGAAGTTGTCGTCGTTTGTCTCATAGTTTATGCCGTCCACGACAACACGTTCGGCATAAGCTGTTACCGACAGCAACAGAAGACCTGCCGCACACTGTGCAAACTGTAAAAAATGCTTCATACTGTTTTGGGTTTGTCATGTCCGGTCCCGGCTCCTGTCCGGACTCTGTTTTCGTGTTGATGTGCTGAAGCGCAAAGCCGGGTGTGGCGTGCACGCTGCGTTTCTGATGATTTGCCTGGTGTGGAAAATCTTTTACAAAGATGCCGCAAGAGAGTGCAATGAGAGCTTGCTCTTGCATTGCCGAGCGCCGCAAATCTTATGCAAAGATTCCGCAAGTGAGTGCAATGAGAGCTTGCTCTTATATTGCCGAGCGCAGCAAATCTTATGCAAAGATGCCGCAAGAGAGCGCAATGAGAGCTTGCTCTTGCATTGCCGAACGCCGCAAATCTTCTACATATATAGTTATTATTTGAATGCCGTTGGATGATTTGTATTTAAATTTAAACTATATGTAACCAAAATAAAACCTCCCCACCCCTTTCCCATGCTTTTGAGACAGCGGTCGCGTCACGCAGGCGTTCCTTTGCCATGCCCTCATCACGGGAGAGTTCCCACTCCTTGCAGCCTGCCCTCTTGCTGCTTACGTTGTGACGCATGCCGCATCCCTCGCGCCTCCGTTGCGCGTCCTTTCCATGTCTGTCACGACGCACCGTGCGCGCGGCTCGGGACTCAGGAGCTTATGAAAACATAAAAGCCGACTTCACAGCCGGCTTTCTTCTGATTATACAATAACATTATGTATCTTTAACTATAAGCTGATATTAACTTCAGTTATGCAAAGTAACACCATTAATCTAAATACGTTTGCAAAGTTAAGCATTCGGCTGTAAGCGCGCAATACCTTGAAATAATGAATTTTACGTGCCTCGGAGCATGTCCTGCCACCCGAATCGTGCCTGCCGATACCCTGTTGTTGCTATCAGGCAGCGCGCGCATGCCCGTGACGGCGTGAAAGGCGCGCCCCTCCCGTTGCCTCAACCACTGCATACAGTGTGGCTGCAACTGTTCTGTTTTTACCTTTTTCTTGATTTTTTATCATTATATAAACCGCCTTCGGTGTGGCGGAAGGAAAAAGAACGGTAAATTTGCAGGCATATAAAGCAATGATATGAGCGGAATAAAGAAAATCAATCTTGCCGACAACGCGGTCAGCAAGGAGACGTTATACAACGACGGCGACATAGCCATAGGCAACAGTCTTAGAGGTTCGGAGGGAGAGGACGCTTTCATGTTCGACTTCCACGTGATGGTTCTGTGCACCGGTGGGGAGATTTCGTTCCGCATAAACAGCACGCCATACACAATGAGGAAGAACGACGTGCTCATCTGTCCGCCCGACATGATAGTGAGCGGCATACGCAAGAGCGACGGCATGCAGTGCCGCAGCATAGCCATCTCGCCCGGTTACTTCAGGCGCATACTGCCGATGGTGAACATCGACTGGAACGCCAAGATGGCGTTCGAGACCCATCCCGTGTTCTCGCTCGACGAGAAGGACGCCGCCCTTTTCTGTCAGTATCATGCCCTTTTGCAGAAGAAGGTGGCGTCGAACCTTGGGAAACACCGCACCGAAGTCATCGGTTCGCTCATGCTCGCGTTTCTCTACGAGTTCGGCGATGTGGTGGACAGGTTCGTCGAACGGCAGGGACACACGTTCTCTTCGGCTGAGACAATATTCAACAACTTCATCAACATGCTCACAGACATGCGCCCCAAGAAGCGCAGCGTGAGCTTCTACGCCGGCAGACTGCACATCACGCCCAAATATCTCACTGCCGTATGCAGCGGCGTGAGCGGATGTCCGGCATCCAAGATAATAGACACATACGTGGTGAAGGACATAAGCTACATGCTGAGATACACGCGGAAGTCGGTGAAGGAGATTTCGTGCGACCTCGATTTTCCCAACATCTCGTTCTTCGGGAAATATGTGAAGAAGCATCTGGGCGTGTCGCCAAAGAACTACCGTGAGCGTTTTGTGAAGGACGCGGGCACGGAAACGGGGCGTGACGCGGCGAAAAAAAGAGAGTGACACACCGCAACCCTTCATGCCTCCGCCACCATTGTCATCAACAGCAAACCATCCTATTATACGCAGTCAAACCAAAGTAGAGACGCAAAATCTTGCGTCTCCCGTCCCTTCCATGCCAACATACGCATGCTATAATACGCTGCCAACAAATGCATTCCTCCTTTGTAGAGACGCAAAATCTTGCGTCTCCCGTCCTACCCATGCTAACATGCGCATGCTATAATACGCTGCCAACATACTCACTTCTCCCTCGTGAGACGCAAGATTTTGCGTCTCTACATGCTGCCGCCCTCATTATCATCAACAGCAACATATCCTATTATACGCAGTCAAACCAAAGTAGAGACGCAAAATCTTGCGTCTCCCGTCCTACCCATGCCGACATACGCACGCGACAATACGCTGCCAACAAACGCACCCCTCCCTCGTGAGACGCAAAATCTTGCGTCTCTACAAGGCTGACGCCCTCAATATGCATGCATATATCCCCCACATCCGCCGTGCGTTCTTATCCGCCTGCCACGGTATGGTGGTAAAAATACATGCGCCATCATGACGTTTCGTGACACCTTGTGACTGTTGTCAGCACGGTTTTACGCCCCCGGCGGATGCATAAATATACACTCCGACAGTAAAATATTTTGACAATGGAAAATCGCGGAACAGAAAACGGTGATGCCGGAAAAACGGGAGTGTGGCATTAGGGAGGACAGTAGTGCGATGCTTTTTGCGATGTTTTTATACCCGAACGGGACGGTTACTGATGCACATCGTGCACAGTGACGGTGCGGAAAAGGCTGTATTGCGGTGCGTAAAAGGCTGTGTGATGCGGCGGAACAGCCTCTTTCGCGTCGCGGAACGGGCTTTCCTGCAATGGCGGAAAGCACCTATGGATGTGTTGCGGAGCGCAAACGGCTGGCTGTCAGGGCGTTGTCTTAACTGCACGAGAGCCGCGAATTTGCATGCGTAAAACCATTCGCGTGCAAAAACGGCGGTATTCTGAGGTTGCGGTGAATAATTATTCATTCCGCAACTCCCATTCATGCATATTCTTGCAATATGCGGCAGGCATAGCATACCGTCCTCGCCTTTCCTGTGGGGAGGCATGGAGCGGCATTGTTGAGGGTGTGCGTTGTGGCGGCGTGAAGGCATTGTGCCGCCGCCGTGTCATTCCTGCTCTTCTATCACACCGTTGCCGGGCAGGTGCATGCCAGCCATTATCAGCTTCTTGTCCTTCACATACCCGATGTACTTCTCCCTCGACTCGACAGCCTTCTTGCGGTCCATGTCGTAGGCGGCGCATATCTTCGGGTTCTGCATCTGCAGTGCGTAGCCGTGCATGAGGTCGCCTATGACGAGCAGTCTGCCTGCCTGATATACCGTGTGTCCGGGCGTATGTCCCGGTGCGGGCAACGCTTTCACGCCAAGTGGGAGCGCGTCGGTGTAGGCGAACCGGTGCAGATGTCCGGCATAAGCCTTCATCACCGATGCCGCGAAGGCTGCGTTGTCGCGGTGCTCCTTCTTCACTCTGCGGGCGTTGGTTATCCAGTAGTCGTACTCCTCTTCGGGCACATACACCTCCGACTGCGTGAATACGGGTTTGCCGTCGCGCATGAGTCCGCCTATGTGGTCGCCGTGGAAGTGGGTTATCATAACGTAGTCGATGTCAGTGGGCTTGATGTCCATGGAGTCGAGCAGAGCCAGAAGGCGTCCTCCCCTGTCCGTTCCGTTGCCCGTGTCGAACAGCATTTTCTTCCCTTTCTTCTCTATGAGGAAGCAGCTTATGGACGAAGGCACGCTGCCCTCGGGGGAGAGTATGTTAATGCTGTCGGAGTCGTTCTTGCCGTAGAACAGGCTGTTCGGCATGCGTCTTTCTTCCGCGTTGTCGCGGAAGGATGTGAGACTGGCTGAGTCGATGGTCATCATTGTGATGCCCTGCGGCAGTATGCCCGAGTCGCCGCCAGCCTTTCCGGAGTTTCCGTCACACGCCGTGAAGGCGATCATCGTGGCTGCGGCAAGGATGAGGCTTGCTGGTTTTATTCTTTTCATAGCTTTTTAGTGTTGTGTGTTGATACTGTTCCCTGCCTTGTGCCGGGCAGGATTCGCATTATGGTATGCACCGACGTGGCATGTCGTTGCGGCATGCCCGTGTTCCAGGACAAAAATAAGCAAAATGAGCTATAATCGGAAATATTTTGCGGTTTTTTTTCATTTGAACCCGAATAGGTTATCAGACTTCATCCTTATTTAGTACTGCTGTCAGTCAGATTGGTTTCTGCTTTTATCGAAGATGTAGCGGGCTACATCGGGAAAAAGCGGGAGACAATATGACGGCAGCAGTGCGGAAGAGGGATGAAGAGTTCTGCAAATGAGTAAAAAACGCTATGACGGTCTGATGACCGATTCGGGTTGAACCGCCATTGTGTGTGCGAGGGAGGATGTGGGGACGGGAGTTTCCTTGGCGGACGGACGTGGTGATGTGATACATGGTAGATGTTGTACGACAGAACGTACAGTCTGACGTCATTACGCAGCCTTTTCTTCTGGCATGGTGTAGCGATATGTGATGACTGTAATCGACTTTACGGTGTGAAAAATCGCAACAATTGGGTATTTCACAACTGTCTGCGGTGCATTAATTTTGCAGCTGATGATGATACGTCCGGCTCCTGAGGTATCGCACGAGGATTCCGGAGGATGCGGCGGACGATGGACATCAGTTTGAATTTTTACATTAAAACATAACTTGACGGTATGAAGAAGACAGGAGTTTTTTATGGTTCGAGCACCGGAACGTGCGAGGATATAGCCGGACGGATAGCCGTGCGGCTTGGTGTGGACAGTGCCGACGTGCACAACGTGGCTGACCTTACGGCAGACATGATAGCCGGTTATGACGTGCTGGTGCTCGGCAGCTCCACATGGGGATGCGGTGAGTTGCAGGACGACTGGTATGACGCTCTGGAGCTGTTGAGGAAAACCGGACTGCAGGGCAAGACTGTGGCTCTCTTCGGTTGCGGCGACTCGGAGTCGTACGGCGACACGTTCTGCGACGCCTTGGGCGCGTTGTATGAGGGTCTGAAGGACAGCGGCTGCACGTTCGCGGGCGGAGGAGTGTCTGTTGACGGATATACGTTCGAGTCGTCCACGGCGGTTGTCGACGGCTGTTTCGTGGGTCTTGCCATAGACGATGTGAACGAGAGCGACCTCACCGACGGGCGTATCGGCGCGTGGGCGGAGGCTGTGAAGGCTGAGATAGGCTGACCCTCCGTGCGCCGCGGACACAGGGAGAAGGCGTCACTCATGCGCCGCGCATACTTACAATGAGGCATAAGGAAAGGAGGAAAGACAAGACAATGGAGCGGACTGAGATACATCCCACCGAACTGAAGGTGTTCATGAATCATATATATGAGCTGAAGAAGGGCGTGAGACAGATGGTGCTCTTCACGGTGAACCGAAAGTATGAGGAGGCGGCGGTGAGCCGTCTGCGGAGGCAGAACATCGACTTCATGGTGCAGCCGGTGGACAGCAGAAAGGTGAACCTGTTCTTCGGAAAGAGGGAGTGCATTCATGCCATAAGGCGGATGGTGGACCGTCCGCTCAACCAACTTACTCCGGAGGAGGACTTCATACTCGGAGCCATGCTCGGATATGACATCTGCGCGCAGTGCGAACGCTATTGTCTGCGCAAGGAGAGGGGCACGAGCTGAACGGCAATGTGCCACGTAAGGACTATGGCTGAGACGTGAAAGAATAAAAACATGTCCGGAATCACATGTTCCGGACATGTTTTTTGTATATTTGTTTTTAATCAGGCAGGTTTAATTTGCCCCTCAACAGATTGGATAAAACTCGCGTGGGAACGGACAATAGTAATAATCAGCCGGACTGTTTCGAACCGTCATATTTCCTATGATTTCAAATAACACTTTATCTCAAAAGTATTTTGCGGCAATCAGGAACAATAACAGCTCATGTGTTTTTCGTACAGTTTTTATTCCTCTGTATTCAAAATTTTAACCATCAAACTGTTAGGTCTAAAGGTAAATCGCTGATATCCTTTAGGCGCTTTCCCTGAATCAACATGTCAAGTAATTCAATGGAATCTTCAGCCTGTGCTTCTTTTACAGCTTGCACCAGTTCATAGAGGGCAAAATGATAGACACAGTCAATATCACCTGTACCAAGGGCAAGGGATGCGAGACGCGCCGGCATTGGTTCTCCAGTTACGACAACAATATGCGGAAGGTGTCCCTTCCTGTTTCGGATAAGTCCTAAGGCTTCCGTACGGCTGTTTTGTGCACGGTCGCTACGCATTGTCCACTTTGCTGATATGGAGGCATGTAGTATCGGCAGACCTCCGTTGCTTTTCCGTAAGTCAGCTAATCGGCAGATATTTTCATCAACGATGACCGTATGTTCATTGATGACTTCGTCTGTTTCTGTTTCACGGTAAATGACCACATCGGGAGCCACCATATAGTCATTTCCTATACTGGCGGCAAGACGTGCGTCGTTGTGCATTAGCAGGTTAAGATATTCCAGATGTTCGTATTGGGAGAAACTGCTTGTCTTCATGGCATTGCGGTTGCCAAGCTTGACGATGTGCCATTTCCCTGGACGAAGATTCTGTAGTTTTGGGAAGGTTTCTGATAGGAATTGCATATTGATTTGCTCAAACTTTGCTCCGGAAGTTTGTCCTACTGTTTTTTCTTGTACCTCAGCCATTAATTGGTCTGCTATTCCTCGTGCTATACTGATGGACAGTTTGGATGAGCTGTCAGCATTACTTGGTATACCTCTTGTGTCTACTGTAAGCACACCGTTAGACAGTAATTCTTGATGATAATTTTTTCTCGCTTTTGTGATGAGTGCGTTCATATTCCAATATTTTTTTTATTTGTAGACCTACATTCATAGCTACCGGAGGCGGAAAGGCATTGCCTATCATCCGGCAAGCTGCTGTCTTTCGCTTTCCGAAGTCCCATTCATCAGGGAATCCTTGTAATCTGGCAAGCATTCGAGGTGTGAGCCTGGGCATTCCTCGAAAGTCGGTATCAGGGGCTTCATCTGCTATTCCTTTTCCGTCTACTCCAATATCCGCCCATGCTTTTCTCGCCCTCGTGGGACCCAAATCGGGACCTCCATGTTTTTTGCTTCCACCCACTATGGTAGGTGCTATTTTATCGGCTTTCGCTTTCCATTCATTTGCATACTGCCATCCGTTGGATGACATCAGGTCATAAAGAGTTTCTCCAACGGTTCGAGTCTTTTCCGGCTTCTTATCAGGAAAATCAAAAAAATCGGTCAGACTCTTATGAATACCGACAATAACGACTCTTGGCCGTAACTGAGGTACACCGTAATCAGATGCGTTCAATAATTGTATGTGGGTATTATAGCCATAATCAGACAGAGTCTGTAATACATGGTTTCTGTAAGTGGTGAATTTGGAATCAAGCAGTCCTCTGACATTCTCAATCATAACCGTGCGAGGTTTAATCTCGTGCACAAGACGTAACATTTGTGGGAAGAGATCGCGCTCGTCGTCCTTTCCCAGTTGCTTTCCTGCCACACTGAAAGGCGGACAAGGGACTCCTCCAGAAAGCAAGTCTATTTGTCCTTGATATGGATAGCCGTCAAAATAATGTACGTCCATACAGTGCACGTCCCAATTTGGACGGTTTTTTTTCAAGCACTCACAGTAGTCTTTCTCATATTCAACCAATGCCACATGAGAAAAACCGGCATTCTCAAGCCCTAAGGCTTGTCCTCCTGCTCCAGCGCATATTTCTATGGATTTATACATGATTTCCTGTTTATTGGATGACAAAGGTACTTATTTATTCTTCTTTCTGCATTAAAAGTTTGGTATAATATAATTTTTTTTGTGTTTCTCTTTTGTTGATTTCCATCTGTTCTGCATCAGAAACGCGCAATGGAAGGAAGTATTATTTTCTATTTAACTATTATCAAATCGTCTTCAAGGCACATGTCAATGATGTAGAGTATACTGCGTATCTCCCAGAAATCCTAATAGCTTACATTATTTTTTCTAAATTCATCTGAAATATGGAGAGTTTCGCTATATTTGTATAATATAGGATGCGGCTCGGCAACATCAATCGCGTGAAAACGTTGTTTTCCCGTCTTGCTGCTGCTCTCGCCTTTCGCTATATTTGTAGAATATAGGATGCGGCTCGGCAGTGCCAAGACTGTAGAAACGATGTTTCTCCGTCTTGTCGTTGCTCTCGCCTTTCACTATATTTGTATAATATAGGATGCGACTCGGCAGTGCCAAGACTGTAGAAACGATGTTTCTCCGTCTTGTCGTTGCTCTCGCCTTTAGGCATATTTGTATAATATAGGATGCGGCTCGGCAGTGCCAAGACTGTAGAAACGATGTTTCTCCGTCTTGTCGTTGCTCTCGCCTTTCACTATATTTGCCAATTTATTCATGATGCGTTGAAAATGTGATAGAAGTATGAAGAAAAACCGTATAGAACGTGAGAAAAGGACGGTTCGGATGATGGTGGAGCTTTATTGCCGCCACCGGCTGCACCTCAAGGAGATGCCCGAAGAGTATGTCCGGCTGTGCGACTACGCCTCGGCAAGGCTTTCGCGCTGCCGCTACGGGGAGTCGAAGAGGGCGTGCCAGTATTGCAAGACCCACTGTTACGCTCCGACGCAGCGCGAGATGATAAGGCGTGTGATGCGCTGGACTGGACCGCGCATGATATTCTTCGCTCCGCTTGCCGCCATCCGCCATATGCTCGGAAGGTGACGGCGGAGGCGGCGGGCAGAGCGTACGGTCTTCAGTAAACTACCGGGAACTCGCTTATGCGGAGCGTCGTGCAGCCGTAGGGGATGAGTGTTATCTCCTCCACCGGGCTTTCGGTGGGACAGCCGTGGAACGGTGTGGGACCAGCCATCTCGTTGTACAGCTGCCAGTGTGTGAGTTCCTTAGCCTTCAGCTTTATCTGTATGGGCGCGTTCTCCAGATTCCACGGATAACTGCCTTTGAGCTTCTCCTCGTCTATTATCACCTTGGCTGCGTTCTCGCCTTTGTTAAGGTCGGCGTTAAGAATGCCGTAGTTCCATTTTGAAGGCGATGTCACCTCATAGTAATATCTGCCGAACTGCGCCCTCTCATTCTCAGGGAACTCGCGCTTCTTCCACTCTTCCTCCATCCTCAGACCGTAGACCAGCGGTCCGCGCTCTATGGAGACGGCTCCCTCATGCCATGCGTTTGTGGATATGTGCATAGGGAACGACAGGGTGACAACGTCGCCTTCGCGCCACACGCGGTCTATCCGCAGCACGTTTCCGGTGATCTTCTGAGCCTCGCCGTTCACTCTCACATCTGCCCCGTCACACCATTCGGGTATGCGGAGACTTAGCGGGAAGCTCACGCCCGACTTGCGGTCAGCCTTGGAATGTAGGCGCACGGTCATCCTTATAGTCCCGTCCATGGGATAGGCGGTCTCCTCGCTCACCGTCACCTTGCGTCCGTCAGCCACCAGTGCCGTCACTTCAGAAGGCGAATAAACCAGCGCCGCCAGTCCGTTGTCGGGTGTGGCGTACCACAGGCTCTGCGTGAACTTGGGCCAGCCTTGGTGCATGTTGGAGAAGCAGCACGGATAGCCGGAGAGCGTTCCGAACACTATGTCGGTGCCTTTGTGCGTGCCCTCCTCATAGAAATTGCGTCTGTGGCGCGTTATCATCACCTGGTTTGCCTGCTGGAAATACTGTTTGTACATGAAGTCGTCGGTTATCTGGGTGGGCAGGGCGTTGAAAGCCACGCGCTCAAGATGGCCCGCGAACGACATGTCGCCCGTTATCTCCATCATCTTCTCGAGCGAGAACATCATCTCGACTGCCGAACACAGCTCCGAGCCTTGTGTGGGCACGTTGCCGTGGAGACGCTCGTCACCGCCGTACATGCCCTGCGGCTGTCCGTTGAAACGGCGCAGGTCGGACAGTCCTTTCTTCACGGCACGCAGATATTTCTCGTCCTTCGACTGCTGGTAATATATCACTGGCTCCTTCAGTCCCTGCGCCAGATTGACGCAATGGATGCCTCCCATGCTTGTCAGTTCTTTGCCGTCGAAGAACATTCCGGTGAAGTCGTAGCCCTGGGAATGCAGCAACGAGGCAAGCCTGAGCAGCTCCTCGTCGCCCGTTATGTTGTAAAGCCAGTACACCGCCTGCAGGTTGTCGCATGCGCGGTATTCCGCCCAGAACGTCCAGTTGCCGAGAGGTTTGGAGGGCAGAGTGGCGAGCTGGTAATGGAAATATCTTGTCATGAAATCGACGACACGCCTGTCCTGCGTGGCGGAATAGTACTGCTGCATTATCTTCAGCACCACCATGCGGGGCCACCAGTCGGCTGAGTTGTCGCGCTGCAGACCCGGTTCGTAGCCGTAGTCTTTTGCCGGTCCGAAGTAGCCGTCCTCCCTCTGGCTCTTCAACGTCCATTCTATCCACGGCTGCACTTTCTTCTTCAGTTCCTTGTCGTCGAGGATATAGGCAAGCGGCAGGAGTCCGTCTATCCAGTAAGGACCGCGTTCCCACTGGTCGCCGTCGCCTCCAAGCCACCCGTTGCGCTGCCCCATCACCTCGGGATAGAGCGTGTCCATCTGTCCGGAGGCTCCGTCCTTCTGCCGTCGGAGCATCTCGAGGAGCCAGCCTTTGGCGCGTATGCTGCCCAGCGGAAGCTCTATGTAGGGTTTCTGCAGGAGCGGTGCGCGGTTGTTGGAGTAGCACGGTGCGGTGTCGCCCGATGCCGCCTGAACCGCTGACGCCACTGCGACGAAAGCGGAGATAGCTAAGAATTTCTTCATCATAAGTTGCAAGGTTATATGGTTATCGGTTATTCTGTGCAGGCATGTTGCCGCCTGTGGGCTTCCCGCCATGCGTGGCGGAGCGTGCGGCAACAGTATGGCAAATATACTAATATAAATCCTTAATGACGCCTTATGGTAGGGACAAATTTCACAAATGGCGTCATATTTATCCGAAAAAAGAAACATATAAGGCTTTTCCCTGCCTTTCACGATGTCTTGTAGAATAAGAAAAAGACATCCGCCGGAGCATTGTTCCGGCGGATGTCCCGCAAGGTTGGGTCAGCACAACGCCACCGAGCAGCTTATTGCAGCTATGAGTGTCGCCAGCATGATTATTATTCTCAGAACGAGTATCACCCGTTCAAGGTTCTCATTCGTCATTTCCCGCCTCCTGCACGCCTATCGCGCCGATGATGGTTGTAGCGACGGCAATCAGCACTTTCATGATGACAGTCCACAGGTTGTTGTTCTTTTTGCTCATGTTGTACAGTTTATGTTATGTTTGATTTGTGTTTCCGGTTATACGTTCTCTTCTGTCTCGGGCTCCTTCTCGATGTCGTATGGCAAAGCCTCCTGCACCTTCGCTCCGTAGATGAAGCTCTGTATGCGGTTGCCCTTGGCGTCGATCTTCAGCTCGGGCTGGAAGAGCACGTGTATGCCTTTGATGTTGGCGCCCGGCGTGAAGTCCTTCGCCTTCTCGGCGGATGTGGTGGATATGCCCAGCTTGAACGTTCCGAAGCGGTCGAGCTTCACCCTCATCGAGTTCTGGAGCTGCGTGCGCATCACCTCCACCAGCTCGCTTATGACGGCGAGGATGTCCGAGCGTTTCACGGTGCAGTTGTCCTGCATGATGTCGGCGAGGTCGTCGGTGGTCACCGTTCCCTCGTGCACGGCGCGGGCATACCATCTTCCTTTGAACCTGTCGTTACGCTTGCTCTGATAGATTTTGTACTTTACTGCCATAGTGTTTTTCCTTTCTTTGTGTTTTGTTGGTTTTGATTATTAAGGAGAGACTGTTGTCGGGCGGTGCCTGAGTCACACCTTCAGTGTGCCCGGGCGTGGCGTGCGTGAGCCGTGCCGGCTGTGGCTCGGTGCGCGCCTCGTACTACATCGGGTGTGAGGTCTGCGCCGCATGACTGTTTCTTTTCTCAAGACAAGCCGCGTAAGGCGGTATGACGGTATGCCATCATTGCGTCCGGCAGCGTTATCTTGCGTGAAAGAGTGTCCTCCGCATGGGATTTTCCCTGAATGCGATGCAAAGGTAATGAATTGCCGGACGGTTGTCAATAGTGTTGGGGTGTATACATCGGGGTATGTTGTAAGATGTCTATGGGAAGCGTGTCTTTTCACGGCTGTGCAGCCTGCGGGCTGTGTTACGGCGGTGAGGCGTGGGGATGGGGGCTGACGGATGGCTGTTGCCGGCAGGGTAGGACGGCGTGGAGAAATGAATAAATATGCAGTGTGGAAGTAAAAAATTTTGACAGCCGGAAATCCTGAAATAGAATGCCGGGAGTCCGGAGGCGGTGTTCCGGAGGATGCGGAACGGGCTTTTCCGTAATGGAAGGTGTGCAGTGGCGGATGGGAAAAACCAGCGGAACGGTGCGGAACGGGCTTTCCTGTGGCGCGAGACGGTGTCTTCTGATGTGCGGAAGAGGACTTTCCGTGGTGCGGAAAAGCCTTTCCTGCGATGCGGAAGAGCCTTTTTCGCGGACCTGAAATGCGACGCCCGGACGACGGAACGGCGCAAGCGGCTGTGCCACAGAGAGGTGCGCGATGTGCGCGAGAATGGCGTATTTGCGGCGTGGGATGCCGTTGCGTGGAAAAAAGCGAGTAATGTGGAGTATGCGCTGGATGTTTATTCACTTTCAGGTGACGCGCGCTGCATATTCATGCATGTTTTTCCGGTATCGTGTGATGTCGTTGTGCGGTGTGCCCAGGTGTACCTTATAGTGGCGTACGGCATGCGTATGGCGCCTCGGCTTTGGGTATGGCACTTACGCGCCTGACACGTGCCGGCACGGCGTGTGCCGTGTCTCTCCGGCGGAGTCAGGCGGTTTCGTTGCCTGCGTAAGCCATCGCCTCTGCGCGTGCTATGATGTCTTCCCTTCCGAGACGCTTCATGCTGATGTTGCTCAGGTCGAACTCGTTGTCGTCGTCTGCGGAAGAGTGCGTGCCGGCGGCAGCCTCTTTCTGCTGCAAAGGTCTTTCCTCGCCGCGTTCCTCCGTCTGTGGCAGGGCTGCGGTGGGCTCTTCCTCCATCTTTGTGCGGCTGGTCTTGGCTGCGAAGATCTCGTCGATGAACTGCGGTTCCTTGCGCAGTCTTGTCAGCGTGAGCTTCGATGCCATCTGCTGGCTTTCCTTTTTGCTGTAGCCCGTACCCTCACATCCGGCGATGCCTTCTATCTCTACTGTATATCTGAAGACAGGACTTCCCTGCTCGTCTTTTTTCTGTTCTATTATCTTGAACTCGAGCATCACCCTGTTCTTCTGGCTCCATTCGATGAGCTTGCTTTTGAAGTTCACCTCGCGGTATGCCACTTTGTCGATGTTGATCATCTCGCTCAGGATGCGCTTCTTCATGAACCTCATGCAGGCGTCGTAGCCCCGGTCGAGATAGATGGCTCCCACGAGAGCCTCGAAGGCGTTGCCTCCCATGTAGCTGTTGTGCGACGATCCGTGGCTGCTGTAGCGTATCAGCTGGTTTATGCCCATCTCCTGTGCCAGTCTGTTGAGCATCTCCCGCTGTACGAGCTTGCTCCTCGTGTTTGTCAGGAATCCCTCGCGCTTTCCGGGGAAATGCCGGTATACGATGTCGCCTACGGTCGCGTCGAGAATCGCGTCGCCGAGAAACTCGAGCCTCTCGTTGTTCACCGGCTTTCCTTTCTCGTTGCGCTTGAACATGCTTTTGTGCATCAGTGCGAGCTTGTAGAGCGAAATGTCGTGCGGATAGAATCCTATAATCCTGTATAAAGACAGATAAAGCTCCTTTTCCTTACGGAACGGGAGCTTTATCCGGTCTATGATGTTATTCAGCATATTTCTTGAAAACTACGCATGCGTTGTGACCTCCGAAACCGAATGTGTTGCTCAGTGCGGCTCTCACTTCTCTTTTCTGTGCTTTGTTGAAAGTGAAGTTGAGGTTGTAGTCCACGTTCTCGTCCTTGTCGTCCTCGTCGTGGTTGATTGTGGGAGGTACGATGTCGTTCTTCACGGAGAGTACGGACACCATTGCCTCCACAGCTCCTGCGGCGCCGAGCAGGTGGCCTGTCATCGACTTTGTGGAGCTGATGTTCAGTCTGTATGCAGCCTCTCCGAACACTTCCTTTATGGCTTTTGCCTCAGACACGTCGCCCACGGGGGTTGATGTTCCGTGCACGTTGATGTAGTCGATGTCCTCCGGTTTGAGTCCGGCATCTTCAAGAGCGGCTTCCATCACGAGCTTTGCGCCCAGTCCCTCGGGGTGTGACGCTGTGATGTGGTGTGCGTCTGCGCTCATGCCCTCGCCCACCATCTCGGCGTATATCTTCGCTCCGCGTGCCTTGGCATGTTCCAGTTCCTCAAGTATGAGGCATCCTGCGCCCTCTCCCATGACGAATCCGTCGCGGCTTGCGCTGAACGGGCGTGATGCGTGCTCAGGGTCGTCGTTGCGTGTGGAGAGCGCGTGCATGGCGTTGAATCCGCCCACTCCGCATGCGCAGATGGCAGCCTCTGCTCCGCCGCTCACAATCATGTCAGCCTTGCCCAGGCGTATGAGGTTGAAGGCGTCGGCCAGCGCGTTTGTCGATGAGGCGCATGCCGATGTCGTCGTATAGTTGGGGCCGTGGAAGCCATACATGATGGATATGTGTCCGGACGCGATGTCTGCAATCATTTTCGGAATGAAGAAAGGATTGAATTTAGGTCCGTTCTCTTTGTTCTGTGCGTAGTAAGACACTTCGTCCTCGAATGTCTTGATACCGCCTATGCCTACACCGAATACCACACCCACACGGTTCTTGTCTATTGTCTCCAGATTCATGCCGCTGTCTTTCACCGCCTGCATTGCCGATATGATGGCAAACTGCGTGTAACGGTCCATCTTCCGCGCTTCCTTGCGGTCGATGTAGTCGTTTATGTTGAGGTTTTTCACCTCGCATGCGAACTGTGACTTGAATTTGGAACAATCAAACTGTGTAATGGGAGCAGCACCGCTTTTTCCTGCCACGAGGTTGTTCCATGTCTCCTCGACGTTGTTTCCCACCGGTGTGACAGCACCAAGACCTGTTACTACTACTCTTTTCAATTCCATTATATTAGTATGATTATGTTAGAATAAAAAAATTTATGGTTTATGGTGAACGCATACCTGTAATTTCATTCTGCGGGGCATTTGTCTTGAATATTTGTCATAAGAAACGACAAACACCGGCAATGTCAAAATCGGAATGAAATTACGGTTCATTTACCATAAGCCATAAAGAATAAACTTCAGTAAAGCTTATTTTGTATTTTCCTCGATGTAGCTGATTGCGTCGCCTACAGTAGCTATCTTTTCAGCCTTATCGTCCGGAATGGAAATGCCGAACTCTTTCTCGAATTCCATGATGAGCTCAACAGTGTCCAGGGAGTCTGCACCAAGGTCGTTAGTAAAACTTGCTTCCGGCTTTACGTCTGCTTCATCAACACCGAGTTTGTCAACGATAATGGCTTTTACTTTAGATTCGATTTCTGACATAATTTTAAATTTTAAAGTGTTTGTAAATAATCTTCTTATTTTCCTAAATCGGTGCAAAGGAACAACTTTTTATTTACATAGACAAATATTTTTTTGAAAAATCGACACTTCTTTGCACAAACCTATAACGATTGTGCAAAAAATGCCGTCGTTTTGTTCTTCCAGCCTGATAATCATCATGGTATGTCCGCGTTCGGGAACACACATCGCTGTGTATCAGCGTGTCTGGTGGCGCGAAGTGTGAAAAATAGCCTTATTTATTTGCACATTTGACCCTTTTGAGTTAAATTTGCACGTACATGTGCCGCCTGCGCGGGCTTTTGGAGACATACGTGCGGCATGGCGGCAGGAGGACGTCACTTATTACATTTAAATCTAAACACAATGTCATTCACACAAATCCGCAGCCGCGTGTTCTGTCTGGCGACAGACGGCTACCATGCAAGAAACGCATGGCAAGGCTCGTCGTGCTTCACGGACAGAGGCAAGTCGTCATGCCGGCGGCAGAAACCCTGCCCGGTGGCGTAGCCGCGTGGCTCAGGCGTATGAGGGTGTACAGACAGATGAGAATGTATGACGGTCAGTCCATGAATCACGTGTTATACGGCAAACAAGCACGTTCACTCATATTATAAACAACATCATCAAAGACGGCATGAAAACCGATCACCTTCTGATAATGAGATTCTCGGGGCTGGGAGATGTGGCAATGACGGTGCCTTTGGTATGGTCGCTGGCACGACGCTACCCTCATCTGCGCATCACTGTGCTCAGCAGCCCTTTCGCAAGAGTGCTTTTCGACAGCATGGCACCGAACGTAGGCTTCATGGAAGCCGACCTTAAAAACGAATACCGTGGCGTGAAGGGACTGAACGCTCTTTACCGTCGGCTCACAGCCAAGCAGTTCACGGCAATCGCCGACCTGCACAACGTGCTGCGTTCAGGCTATCTCCGCATGCGCTTCAACATCGACCGCTACCGCGTGGAGCACATAGACAAGCACCGGCGCGAGCGTCGCCAGCTTGTAGCCACCACCGGCAAACAGCTGGTGCAGCTGCCTTCGGTGTTCGAACTGTATGCCGATGTGCTTGCGCGTCTGGGTTATCCGGTCGACATGGAGTTCGATTCAATGTTCCCTCCCACAGGCGGAAACATACGCCTCATCTCACCTCTCGTGGGCGAGAAAAAGCCGTTCCAGCAATGGATAGGCATAGCTCCGTTCGGCGCATATCAGGGAAAGACCTATCCGTTGCCGCTCATGGAGGGTGTGATAGACGAGCTTACGCGCCGTCATCCGTCGTGCCGCATATTCCTGTTCGGTGACGGCAGCGAGAGGGAAAGGCTCGCGCTCGACGCCATGGCGGACAGCCGCAAGAACTGCATCAACGCCTCCGCCGTGCTCGGGTCGGTTTACAACGAGCTTGTACTCATGAGTCATCTCGACGTGATGCTTAGCATGGACAGTGCCGCCATGCATCTCGCGTCGATTGCCGGAGCCACGGTGGTGAGCGTGTGGGGAGCCACTCATCCGCTCGCTGGATACACCGGATGGCGTCAGCGTGCCGATGACGTGGTGCAGGCAGACCTGTCATGCCGCCCTTGCAGCATCTCCGGCAACAGACCGTGTCTGCGGGGTGACTACGCATGCCTTACGTCGATAGAGCCAGGAAGGGTCGCCGACAGCGTAGACCGCGTGCTTGTGCGGTATGGCGGAGTGTAGGAGCGGAAACATCATAAGGTCATAAATATAAAATGAGGAGATGCCGGGTCAGGCATCTCCTCTTTGTTTTAATAAGTTGTTTTCCGCTTCGTAAGGTAGTATTATAAGGTATATGTGGCTATGCACATATTTATATGTTATTCACGCGACGCTCCGGTCGTCCAGAGACATTGTGTCCGCCGCATGACTCTTCCCTGTGTGTCCTATCCGAATAGCGACATCGCGATGCCGCGTTCGAGCCCCCGCAGCTCTGCCAGTCCGCGCAGACGTCCTATGCAGGAGTATCCCGGATTGGTGTGTTTGTGCAGGTCGTCTATCATCTGATGCCCGTGGTCGGGGCGCACCGGTATAGACACCTTGCGCCTCTGCTGCACCTCCAGCAGTGCCTTCATCATTCCGTACATGTCCACATCGCCCTCCAGATGGTTCGCCTCGTAGAAGTTTCCGTCGTCGTCGCGGTGCGTGCTGCGCAGGTGTACGAAGTTTATGCGGTCGCCGAATTCATACATCATCGCCACCAGATCGTTGTCGGCGCGCACTCCCAACGAGCCTGTGCACAGACAAAGTCCGTTCGACGGGTTGGGCACACGTTCCGTGAGCAGCCTGAAGTCGTCTGCCGTGGAGAGGATGCGCGGCAGTCCGAAGAGCGGGAAAGGCGGGTCGTCGGGATGTATCACGAGGCTTGTGCCGGTCTCGTCTGCCACAGGCGCGATTTCCGAAAGGAAAAAGACAAGGTTGTCGCGCAGCCTCTCGGCACCGATGCCCTGGTAGCGCCGCAGTGCGGTTCTGAACTGTTCGAGTGTGAAACTCTCCTCCGCTCCGGGCAGACCTGCTATTATGTTGCGCGTGAGGACACGTTTCTCCTCCTCCGTCATGCGCTCGTAGCACTCACGGGCAGCCTCTTTCTCCGTGTCGGTATATTCTTCCTCAGCCTCCTGTCTTTTCAGGATGAAGAGGTCGAACGCCATCATCGCCGCCTTCTCGAAGCGCAGAGCCTTTGAGCCGTCGGGCATTGTGAACGCCAGGTCCGTGCGTGTCCAGTCGAGCACAGGCATGAAGTTGTATGTCACGCACCGTATGCCGCACTCCGCCAGATTGCGTAGTGTAGTCTTGTAATTGTCTATATGGCGCATGAAGTCGCCCGTCCGCGTCTTTATGTCCTCGTGCACAGGCACGCTCTCCACGACGCTCCACACGAGTCCTGCCTCCTCTATGAGCTTCTTTCTCCGCATTATCTCGTCTGTGCTCCACACTTCTCCGTTGGGTATATGGTGCAGTGCGTGCACCACGTCTGTGGCTCCTGCCTGCCGTATGTCCCACAGGCTCACCGGGTCGTCCGGTCCGTACCATCGCCACGACTGTCTGCATAAATACATGATTCCTGAATGTTTTGTAGTTTTGTTAAAACAGTTTCTCATCAAGCCTTATACTGTCCCGCATGCGCATGCCACGTATATGGCGTGCCGGACAGTAATGTCCTATCTTCCGTTTTTATGATTATTATATGGAGAAAGCGTCGAAACCGCCGTCCACCACAGTCACCGTGCCGGAGACGAACCGTGATGCGTCGCTGGCAAGCCACTGCAGTGTGCCCAACAGCTCCTCCGGTTCGCCGAAGCGTCCGAAAGGAGTGTGGGCGATGATTGTCTCGGCGCGCTTCGTCAGGTTGCCGTCCTTGTCTGTGAGCAGCGTGCGGTTCTGCTCCGTGAGGAAGAATCCTGGAGCCACTGCGTTCACGCGCAGTCCCGGTCCGAACTTTGCAGCCAGCTCGCCGCACATGTATCTGGTGAAGTTTATCACCGCCGCCTTCGCCACGCCATATCCTGCCACGCGCGTCAGCGGACGCAGTCCCGCCTCCGACGCTATGTTTATTATCGAGCCCGCCTTCTGCCTCACCATAGCCTGTGCGAAAACCATTGTAGGCAGCACGGTGCCGAAAAGATTGAGGTCGACAACCTGCCTCACGGCATCCGTGTCGAGGTCGAAGAACGTCTTGTCCGGTGCTATCGTCGCTCCCGGCATGTTGCCTCCGGCTGCGTTTATCAGCACATCTATGCGTCCGTACATGTTCATTATGGCATCGTAGCTGCCCTCCAGCCTTGTCCTGTCGAGCACGTCGGTGGCGAGGAACACCGCCTCTCCGCCTGCCGCGCGGGCTTTCTCGGCTATCTGTGTGCCTCTCTGGACGTTGCGTCCGAGCATCACCACCTTCGCGCCTTCTTCCGCGAAATGGCTCACCATGGCTCGTCCAAGCACTCCGGTCGCTCCGGTTATGACGATAACCCTGTCTTTTACGCTAAACAAATTCATATTTTTCAGTTTATTTTCCTCTTCTTATAATCTTTTACAGACACCTGCCCTGTTCCGCGCCACAGCCCTGTGCGTGATGCGTACGGTGGCGTCGCAGGGTGCGTGTCAGTCAGTTATGAGCTTGTACTTAGGCACAAGAGTCTTCATTATGGTCCATCCCACGAGATAAGCCACGGAGCAGATGCAGAATATTATGAAGTATCCTGCCGGCTTGCCGGTGAATCCCATAAACTCAAGCTGCACGTTGTCGGCATACACGAACAGGTTGCCCGCACACGTCTGCATGAGCATCGAGCTTACGCCTCCCGCCATTCCGCCTATGCCAGTCACGGTGGCTATCGCCTTTTTGGGGAACATGTCGCTCACGGTTGTGTAAATGTTTGCCGACCACGACTGGTGAGCCGCGCAGCCCAGACCTATGAGCACCACCGGATACCACGGCGAGAGAGTGCCGAGCGGCTGTGCGAAGAGCACCACAAGCGGCACGAACGCGAAGATGAGCATGGCTCTCATGCGGGCGGCATACGGGTTGGAGCCGGTGCGGTTGATGAATATCGTGGGCAGCTTTCCGCCCCATAGCGACAGCATGGTGATGGCATAGAGCGTGAAGATGAGAGCCATGCCGAGCCCTTCGGATGTCTTTATGCCGAACTGGGTGTTGAGATATGATGGTGTCCAGAAAAGGAAAAACCACCACACACCGTCCGTGCAGAACTTGCCGAGCACGAACGCCCACGTCTGCCTGTATCTGAAACACTGCCACAGCGGCATCTTTTTCTCGCCTCTGGAAGCAGGCTGCTCCGCCATCATACCGGCTTCCAGCCTCTTGTCCTGTTCGATGTATTCAAGCTCGGCGTCATTGACAAACCTGCTCTCACGTGGCGGTTTGTACATGAACACCCAGAATCCCATCCAAACGAAACCCATCACACCGATGATGACAAACGCCATCTCCCATCCCCAACGCTTCGCAAGCAGCGGGATGGTGAGCGGTGCTATGAGCGCGCCGATGGACGCTCCGGCGTTGAATATGGACGTGGCGAACGCCCTGTCGCGCTTGGGGAAATACTCAGCCGTGACCTTCACCGCCGCCGGGAAATAGCCTGCCTCGCCGATGGCAAGCACGCAGCGCGCCGCAAGAAAGAAATACATGCTCACTGTGGCAATAACCACCGCCATGTCGCCCGTGGCTGCTATGAGCTGCGTCTTGTCCTCCAGCCCCACGCACAGTTCGGTGGCTACACCGCACAAAGCGTGCAGACATGCTCCAGCCGACCATATGCCGATGGACCACATGAATCCCGCCTTTGTCCCGAGCCAGTCCACCGCCCGTCCGGCAAAGAGCATTCCTATGGCATATACTATGGAGAATGTGGCTGTGACATATCCGTAGTTTATCTCGTTCCAGTGGAACTCGGGCTTTATGAACTCGTCCCACGTGAGCGAGAGCACCTGCCGGTCGAGATAGTTCACGGTGAGTGCGAGGAACATCATTATGCAGATGGTCCATCTGTAGTTGGTCATTTTCTGTGTCGTTGTGTTGCCGGTCATGTTCATGTCTCAGGTTTTCGTGTAGTTGGTCATTGTCATTTCCTTGCGCGTTGTATTATGTCGAGAGCGTATCGGCACTTCTCCGTTATGCTGTTCCAGTCGCCTGCGTCTATGCGGTCTTTTGGAAACAGCTTCGAGCCCATGCCCACGCATGTCGTGCCAGCCTTCATCCATGCCGTCAGGTTCTCCTCTGTCGGCTCCACGGCACCCGTCGCCATTATCATGGTCCACGGCAGCGGAGCCAGCAGGTTTTTCACGAAAGACGGTCCGCCCACGCTTCCCGCCGGGAATATCTTCACGAGGTCGCATCCCAGCTCGTGCGCCGTCCCTATCTCTGTCGCCGATCCGCATCCCGGCGTATAGGGCACGAGGCGGCGGTTGCAGAGCCGTGCCACATCGGCGTTGAGGTATGGTCCCACCACGAAGTCGGCTCCGTTCTGCAGAAAAAGCGCGGCTGTCGGGGCGTCAACCACCGATCCTGCGCCGAGAATCATTTCCGGACACTCCCTCCGGCAGTACTTCATCAGTGCGGTGAACACCTCCAGCGCGAAGTCGCCACGGTTGGTGAACTCGAACGCCCTCACCCCTCCGTCGTAGCACGCTTTAAGCACGCGGCACGCCACAGAGGCGTCGCTGTCGTAGAATACAGGCACCATGCCGGTCCGGCGGATGGTGTCCAGCACATGCAGTTTGCTGAATTTAGCCATATCCGATTATGTTTTTTATGTTCTTATCTTGATACACGTCCCGAGCCGTCGCCCCTCATCAGGTTCTCCACCTCGCTCACGCTCACTTCGTTATAGTCGCCGTATATGGTGTGCTTCAGGCACGACGCGGCAGCCGCGAAGCCGAGTGCGTAGGCGTCGTCGTCCGGACGTGTCATCATGCCGTATATCAGTCCGCCCATGAAAGAGTCGCCTCCTCCCACACGGTCCACAATGTGCGTGATGTCATATCGCGGCGACTGCCAGAGCCTCTTGCCGTCGTAGAGCACCCCACCCCACGTGTTGTGGTTGGCGTTCACCGACCCCCGCAGCGTGATCACCACTTTCCTTGCTCTCGGAAAACGCCGCATGAGCTGCTCGCACACGCTCTCGAACTCGTCCGCGCGCACGTTGCCGTCTGTCGCTGTGGCGTCGAAGCCCTCCGGCTTTATGCCGAACACCTTCTCGGCGTCCTCCTCGTTGCCGAGTATCACGTCGCATCCTTCCACCAGCGCGGGCATCACCTGAGCCGCCGTCTTGCCGTATTTCCACAAGTTTTTCCTGTAGTTAAGGTCGCACGACACGGTCATTCCCCGTCTGTTTGCCTCTTTTATAGCCTCCAGACACACGTCAGCCGCGCCCTGACTGACGGCAGGCGTTATGCCGGTCCAGTGAAACCACTCCGCGCCTTCCATCACCTTGTCCCAGTCTATCATTCCCGGCTCTATCTCAGACACGGCGGAGTGAGCCCTGTCATAAACCACCTTGCTCGCTCTAGCCACCGCGCCTGTCTCCAGAAAATATATTCCCATGCGCGTGCCGCCGTATATTATGTTGTCTGTCTTCACCCCATGCTTGCGCAGGTCTCTTACGCATGCCTGCGCTATGTCGTTTTCGGGCAGGCGTGTGACGAACTCCACGTCCATGCCATAGTTTGCCAGCGACACCGCCACATTAGCCTCTCCGCCTCCGAAAGTGGCGCTCAGCAGGTCTGTCTGACCAAACCTCAGGTATCCCGGAGTGGCGAGACGCAGCATTATCTCTCCGAAAGTCACAATCTTTGCCATATGTGTCTGTGTTTATATATGTATGTTCAGAAGTTGAAATAACGTTTTGCGTTGTTGTACGAAATGTCCGCCACCATCTGCCGGATGAAGTCCATTTCGCTCCGCGGAAGCTTTCCCGCCTCTATGTCCTCGCCTATGAGGTCGCACAGGATGCGGCGGAAATACTCGTGGCGGGGATAAGACAGGAAGCTCCTCGAGTCGGTGAGCATGCCCACGAAGCGGCTCAGCAGTCCCATAGCCGAGAGTGTGTTCATCTGCCTGCGCATGCCGTCCTCCTGGTCGAGGAACCACCATCCCGAACCCAGCTGCATCTTTCCTGCCACCGTCGAGTCGTTGTAGGTGTAGGCAAGGGTGGTGAGCACCTCGTTGTCTTTCGGATTAAGACTGTAGAGTATGGTCTTCGTGAGTTTCCCCTCGCGGTCGAGACGGTCGAAGAAGCGGTGTCCGGCAACCGAGCAGTTCACCTCCATGATGGCGTCGAACCCTGTGTCCGGTCCGAGCTTGCGGTACATGCGGGTGGAGCTGTTGCGCACTACGCTTATGTGATATTGCTGTGCCCAGCCTTTCTCCCAGTCCATTATCGCCAGCTGGTGGAGCAGCGCGCTTCTGAACATTGATGTCTCTCCGGAGTCCGGTGTCTTGCCGTCCATCACCTTCGCGAACACGCGGCTCACCTCCGCCTCGGTGTAGTCGTCGGCGTAGAAGTTGTCCATGCCATGGTCTGACACCCTGCATCCGAGCGTGGCGAAGAAGTCGTGGCGTCTGCGCAGAGCCTCTATCAGGTCGGTGTATGAGCGTATCACCATCCCGGCAGCCTCTCCGAGCCTCTCCATGTATGCCCTGTACGCAGCCGGACAGTCTATGCCCAGCGCCTTGTCGGGGCGCCATGCGGGATACACCCGTGTGCCTATGGGATGGCTTTTCAGCCGGGCGTGATGCTCCAGCGAGTCAGCCGGGTCGTCCGTCGTGCACACCACCTCCACGCGGAATCGCCTCAGTATGTTCTGCACGCGGAACTCCTCTGTGCGCAGCATGGCTGTGCATGCGTCGTATATCTCGCGCGCCGTTGACGGCTTCAGTATGGTGTCGATGCCGAACACACGGCTCAGCTCCATGTGCGTCCAGTGATACAGCGGGTTGCGCATGGTGTAGGGGACGGTCTCCGCCCACTTCTCGAATTTCTCATAGTCGCTCTTTCCGCCCGTGATATATTCCTCGTCTATGCCGTTTCCGCGCATGGCGCGCCATTTGTAGTGGTCGCCTCCGAGCCATATCTCGGCAAGATTGTCAAACTGATGGTTCTCCGCAATCATCTTGGGGTCGAGATGGCAGTGGTAGTCTATTATGGGCTGATGCTCCGCCGCTGTGTGATAGAGCTCGCGCGCGGCGTCGTTTGTCAGCATGAAGTCGTTGTTTATGAACATTTACTGATTGTTATGTGGTAAATAAACTTAGCGTCGGCAAATATAAATATAATTCTCCGTGTTCGTGCACGATTATTCTATTTTAAATAACTTTAATATTTCCCGTAATGCCGTTGTCGCATGCCTGCGGTGCGTAAGGAAATGGGGTGTGTCTATGCGGTAATGCGTTGATAATGTGATATATACATGATTGCACACCGTTCCCGTCAGTATCCCGATACGTCTGAATACATCCTCGTGGTGCGTCCTGCGTGCCCGTGCACGGAAAAGAGCTGTTCCCGATATGCCATCGGCACCCGTCCGTCGGGTGGAGGAGGCTTTGTTACCGGGCTATGGAATAGCCTCCAATGCGGTTTCCTTGTTTTATTAACGGCTCTCCGCTCCTTTAGTGCTTTGACACCGGACGGTTTTTGTATCTCCTGTTCCAAACATGTGGATGGCTGTATCGTGAAAGGTGGAAGCTGTCATGACTTATTTCGCTACGCAATAATGTTCTGCCAATAAACGCATATCCCCCTTGTAGAGACGCAAAATCTTGCGTCTCACGAGCAACCCATACCGACTTGCGCACGCAATAGTATGTCGACAACAATGCATATACCCCCTTGTGAGACGCAAGATTTTGCGTCTCTACTTTTGCAAACAGCGTATATCATCCATGAAAATATCAATCATACCCAACGGCGTCAGCCAAGTAGAGACGCAAAATCTTGCGTCTCCCGTCCTGCCCATACCAATACACTCATTCAATACAACGCTGGCAATAACAGCATGTAACCCCTCGTGAGACGCAAGATTTTGCGTCTCTACTTTAGTGGCAGCGAATATCGGACTTGATTATATCCTCATCTACGGTCAGTCCATACCAATATATGCACGCAATAGGTGTGGAGTATGACCGCATATCGGGCTTTATTGACTTTAAAATGAAACATCTTCGGACTTTTGACGTTATATATGACAATTATGTGCTATATTTGTAGGGCTTGACGAAAAAAGCATCAAAACGCTTCTGTAATGAATGAAGAGAAACGCATAACGGTAAAAGACATTGCCACACTTGCCGGTGTGTCGAAGGGCACGGTGGACCGCGTGCTGCACAACCGGGGCGAAGTGTCGGAGGCAAGTCGTGAGAAGGTGATGAGGATAGCGCGGCAGATAGGCTACAAACCCAATATGCATGCGTCGCTGCTTGCCTCGCAGAAGAGGTATGTCATGGTGTGCATGATTCCCGAATACGCTCCCGGCGAATACTGGGACCTTGTAGCCAAGGGCATAACGGCAGCGCAGAAGAAGGCGGAGCCGTTCCGCATAAGCATACAGATGTTCAAGTACGACCTGTTCTCCGAGCGGTCTATGGACGAGTGCTTCGCCCGTGTGATGGAGCAGCGTCCCGACGCCGTGGTGATGGCTCCGACCTTCCAGAGCCGCGCCCGTGCCATCATGGACGAGCTGCACGCGCGCGACATACCCTGCCTCCTGATAGACTCGTGCCTGCCGGACTGCACCTATCTCGCCTACTTCGGCATGCACATGATGCGCAGCGGTTATCTGGCGGCTCACCTGCTCACAGACAGGTGCAGCGCGGACAAGATAGCGGTGTTCCGCATACACAAGGACATGGAGAGCCCGAACAACTCCGCCGAGAGCCGTTATGCGGGTTTCAGACAGTATCTTGAGGAACATGCGCCGCATACGGAGCTTATACATCTCTACATACATCCTTACGACCGGGAGTACAACCGCACCGTGCTCCGCAGCTTCTTCGTGGCTCATCCTGACGTGAGACACATCATAACGTTCAACTCGCGCGTGCATCTCATTGCCGAATATCTCAAACAGGAGGGGCGCGACAGCAGTACGGTGCTCATCGGGTTCGACCATCTGCCGCGCAATGTAGGCGCGCTCGAGAACGGCACGGTGAAGTTTCTCATCACCCAGCACACCGAGAACATCCTCTCGCTGTGCGCCCAGACAGTGATAAACCACCTTATATACCATGTCCCTCCCGTACAGCGTGACACGTTCCTTCCTATGGATATACTCACGAGATACAACGCTGACTTCTACCGTCCGGTGCTCATATGAGTGTCGCAGCGGCAGGAATGTCAGCCCGACACCGCTGTTTGCAAAAGTAGAGACGCAAGATTTTGCGTCTCACAAGGGAGTATATGCTGCTATTGTCAGCGGATTATTGAATGGGTGTATTGGCATGGGTAGGATGGGAGACGCAAGATTTTGCGTCTCTACTGGGCTGACGCCAGGTTGTAGTAGTCCTATCTGAACAGTATGTCCTTCAACAATCCGCCGAGCCACGGCTCTTTCATCTTTTCGCGGAAGGAGTCGTATCTCTTTAATGTGAACGCCTTTCTGTCAATTATTCTGCGCACTGTGGTGTCACGTCTCACCATTCCACGGTCAATGAAAATGCGCCGGCAGGCATCCGCCTTTGCCTTACTGTCATCATTCTCCGTTTTCAGTGTGTCACAGGCTGTGTCCGTCACAGTGACGCCAGCCGTCTGTGCGGTGACCAGATTGCCGCATATTACTGACATGAATAATATTGTGAGCATTGTTTTCATATCCGTAATGATTTATGTAAATGTAATGAAAGGCGGGTGCGGCGGCAATACAGGAAAACCGGGTTTTACCGATATTGATGTCACCGAGGCGCATCCTATATTATGCAAATATATAAATAAATAAGTGAAACGGTAGATGCTGTTGTGTTTTTTTAGCAATAAAACAAGCTGCGCTAGGCAATTTGAGAACAAGCTTTCATTGCTCTCACTGGCAATGTTTTTGAAAACAGCACATCAATGTTAGGATGATTACGATTGGAATAATACTTCTGCTGTGTTTCACAAAACGGGAACAATAATCGGAAGACATTGGATTACGTCAAGTTTGGACACTGTATGACGTGCCTTAACATGTCTGATTCATTAAAAACTCCGCTGTTTGCAAAAGTAGAGACGCAAGATTTTGCGTCTCACAAGGGGTTATATGCTGCTATTGTCAGCGGTTTATTGAATAGGTGTATTGGCGTTGGTAGGACGGGAGACGCAAGATTTTGCGTCTCTACAGGGGATATATGCTGTTATTGCCAGCGGATTATTGGATGGGTGTATTGGTATTGGCTGGACGGGAGACGCAAGATTTTGCGTCTCTACTGGGCGGACGCCGTTGGTTTGATGTGGTGGAGTGGGGCGCGTGGGGTGCTCTGGTTGCGGCGTGATGTGTAGGGGACGGAAAGTAAAAAATCTTGACATTGTTTTTTCGTAAAATAGGAATGGGGGAGGCGTGAAGGTGTTTTATTTGGGATGTTGTGGCTTGGGGGTGTTATGACATGTCTCGTCTTTTATACCTTAAAAATCATATGAATGTCCGTATTTGTGCTCTTCTATGGTGTTTTTTACGGTGTGTGAATAACTCACGCATGGTGTTATATGATGCGGGATAGCCTGTATGGGCGTGTGGAAAATCCCATATTGGCGTGCGGAAAAGGCTATATGAGGATGTGATACGGGCTTTTTCGCAGCGTGGGAAAGGCTTTTTCGCGCGTCGGGAACGGACGGATGCGGTGGCGGTTCTTTCAATATGCTGGTATACAACGGTTTATGCTGTCTCTTCAAAACCGACGTGTTATGTGGCGGGTTTTTGAATATGCTGATATGAAATGTTTGATTTCATCGCTTCAAAATTCGCGTATACGGTGGCGGGGCGTGTCGTGTTGGTCTGTGCGCGATTCTCAGCGAGTTGACGTTATACTGTTTTTCTCACAATCTCTACAATATGGTGCGGATATGTGAAGACTGTCAATATAAACCGGACGCTTTCTTTCATTCGTGCCGGTGGGCAAATATCGCCTCATGACGACAACCGGTCCACACGGGAGGAAAAAACATCCAAGCGATGCATAATAAAACAGTCGCCGCTCCGTTATTAAAGATGAAACCGGCAACCATGCCGTGTCATGTTTCATTCTGATACTTTTCTGAGTAGATGTTCAGAATTAATTGCCATCATATTGGGTGCTGTTCAGGAGCTGCATTTCAAAGTCTGAAGAGGGAGTGTAGCGGGCTACACGGCCGATGAGACTTTGGAATGAAGACCTGAACAGCGCACAGGATGAGGCAAAGATATAGATAACATATGATTAATATTGTCATATCGGTTAATTTTGAACATCTACTCATAAACCGATTTGATATTGTAGGACATTTTTACATCGTACTATTATTACGTAAACACCAACTTTAATTAATACGTAACATATGAAATGTAAAGCAAAAACAGGTTTATTGCAGATTTGCACCGCACTCTTTCTATGTGGCATGACAGGCATGGCGCATGGTGCGCAGGGTGGAAACATCAGCTTCCGGATACTTGCGGACGACCCTTTGACAGGACTTGACGCAGGCAGTGAGTACGGTGTGCGGTCGGACGGAAAGCAAGGTGGCGTGTCGGCTTACGCGGAGTGTGAGCGGGAGGCGGACAGACTCGCCGGGCTGCTCAGTGGCGGAGAGCGCAACGACACGCTGTGCTACAGTCTCTATCGGCGGTTTATGGACATGCGGCAGTATGACAGAGCCGGAGACGTAGCTGCCCGTGCGCTTGCGTTCAGCGGGCTTCAGGGCGAATGGAAATACATGAGAGCCATGGCGATGCTGAAGATGGGAGAGAACGGTGAGGGCATGCGGCTGCTGGGAGAGTCGCTTTCCGACTGTGAGCGTGAGCCCCGGAAGGCAGGTGACATTGCGCGCACGTCGTTCCTGCTCAATCTGAAGTGTCTGCTCGGAATGAAGGACGAGGCTCTTGCCGACCTGCGTGCCAACCGACAGGGAGAGGCTTCCGGACGTCTGCCACACACCCGGATGGTGGAGTTTGCCATAAAGGATTTCAGCCGTCAGAAGGCAGTACGCTGTTTCATGGAGTCGTTCCTGTATGCGGATGACGGCATGACAGGCGGGACGGTATGCGCTTCCGCCACATACAAAGACTGTCTCGCACGCATCTCGTCGCTTGGTTCGGGTGCTGCGGACGGAACCCTCTCAGAGAGCGATATGTGGCGGTTGCTGGAAGCCTATGCGGCTACGCGCAGGATGGATGAGGCAAAGGCACTTGCCGCGAAAGGCGAGAAGATGTTCCCCTACAACGGAGACTGGAGCGCGGCGCGGGCTGCGATAGACCTCAGCTGTGGCGCAAGCCGTGAGGAGGTGGGGCGGCTCGTGCGTGCGGCTGCGGACAAATACCGCGCGTGTCTGGACAAGGAGTTCGCCCCGTTGCTGTGTCTCAGATATGTCAAGGCTCAGTGCGCCGCCTCTCCGGAGAGCGATTCCGCGAAGATGCTCGCGTCGTTCGGTAAGGAGTTCATGGCATACGAGCGGCAGGGCGACCTTAAGTTCTGCGTCACGTATGACATATTAAGCCTGCGCCTCGGCACGTCGTTCTATGACGACTGGGCAGGGACGCTCTTCCCCGACTTTGTTGTATGACATTCCGGAGACTGCCTCACGCATCGTGTCGTGGCAGCGGCGGAATGTTGAAAATACGGTAATAACGCGACACACCCGAAACGGCTTGGCTGCCGCTTCGGGTGTGTTCTTGTGTGTGGGAGCTGCCGTTTACGGTCAGGCAGTGCTTTACAGGTCGTCCTCCAGTGCGGTGCTCTTGGCGTAAGCCGTGCTTTTCGCCTCGAAGAAGTCGGTCTTCACCATGTTCGCGTTGGAATATTGCGACACCCACTGCATGCTCTCAGGCTCTTTCAGGTTGTCCTCAAACAGCGCGCCGTAGCCCAGGCTGCTCCACCGGAGGTTGCCCAGATAACGTATATAATCGCGTATGAGCTGTCTGTTAAGCCCTTGTATGTTGTCTCCAATGACATATTCGCCCCATGCGGTCTCCTGTTCCACCCCTTCCGTCATCATCGCTTTGTAAGTCTCCACCTTGTCTGGAGTGAAGAGCTCCGGCTCCTCCTTCTTCAGTTCAAGTATGATGTTGCGGAACAGCCACAGGTGAGTGTTCTCGTCGCGGTTGATGTAACGTATCTCCTGAGCTGACCCCGGCATCTTCCCGTTACGGCTCAGATTGTAGAAGAACATGAACCCGCTGTAGAAGTATATGCCCTCGAGAATGTAGTTGGCGATGAGAGTCTTCATCAGCGTGAAGCCGTTCTGGCATTCCTGGAACTCGTTGTAGCAGTTGCCTATAAAGGTGTTTCTTCTCAGCAGATGCTCGTCTGTCTTCCACTGATACAGTATCTCGTTGCGCTTCTCGGGGCTGCATATGCTGTCGAGCATGTAGCTGTAGCTCTGGCTATGCACGCATTCCTGGAACGCCTGGATGTGCAGGCAGAGGTTCACCTCGTTGGCTGTCACATACTCGCTTATGGTAGGCAGGTTGTTGCTTTGCAGCGAGTCGAGGAACACGAGGAAGCTCAGTATCTTGTCGTAAGCCTCCCTTTCGGCGTTGTCGAGCCTCGGATAGTCCTTCACATCCTGCGAAAGGTTTATCTCTTCCGGTATCCAGAAGTTGTTCATAGCCTGCCTGTACCAGTCTGACACCCATTTGTAGCGCATGTTGTTGAAGTCGTTCAGGTTTGTCGTGTTGCCGCCTATCATTTTCCTCAGGCGTATCTCCGTGTCGCCCGAAGGATTGAACAGGGCGTTGCGTTTGAGTCTTTTTGTCTCCATTTGTGTGTGTTGTTCTGTGTCTGTTTATGTTTTTTGCTGTTTTTTCAAATTTAAAACGTGGCGCACTCTCATGTATACCGTGATTCAATCATATCTGTATTGACATATATTCTCATATATAATGAGATATGCTTTCATATGAAAAGCCTGTTCACCTCACCCGTCATGACGCGCAGCTCTCGCACTCTTCCACCTCCAGCGACTTGCTTCGGACGTAGTAGATGGTCTTCACCCCGCACTCCCAGGCAAGTGTGTAGAGGTTGAGTACCTGCCTCATGGTGTAGTCGTTGGTGATGTATAGGTTGAGGCTCTGTGCCTGGTCGATGTGTCTCTGTCGCACTCCTGCGGCGCGCACGCTCCATGTCTGGTCTATGAGGTAAGCCCCCTTGTATGTCCAGAAAGTCTTGTCAGACAGTGCCGGAGCCACCCTCGGGAACATCACACCCTTCTTCTCTTCGAGGAAGAAGCGTTTCATCACAGGGTCGGTGCCCGCTGTCGTGCCTGCAATGATGCTCGTGCTGCTTGTCGGGGCTACTGCGAGGAGGTAGGCGTTGCGCATGCCGCAGTCAGCCACCTTGGCGGAAAGACTCTTCCAACGGTCTGAAGTGTATCCGCGTTTCACGAAATAGTCGCCTGTCTGCCAGTCGCTTCCCTCGAAGTAGTCGTACCTTCCTTTCTCCCGGGCAAGCTCCGCGCTCGCCTCTATCGCGGCGTAGTTGATGCGCTCGAACACCTCGTCCATGAACGCCAGATGCTCGTCGCTCTCCCATCGTATGCCCCGTATGGCAAGCGCATGATGATAGCCGCTCACACCGAGACCTATGCTCCGGTAGTGGCGGTTGGTTATCTTGGCGTAGGGCACGGGATAGAAGTTCAGGTCTATCACGTTGTCGAGAGCGCGCACAACGGTAGCCACCTTCTCCCTCATCTGCGTCTCGTCCTCCAGAGGAAGGTGTCCGAGAGAGAGGCTGGCGAGGTTGCACACCACGAAATCACCCGGTTTTACGGTGTTCACCACCACCGTGTCGCCGTCTGTCGTACGTATCTCAGTGGACAGATATTCTATCGCCGACATGTTCTGCGCTATCTCCGTGCACAGGTTCGAGCAGTATATCATGCCCCGGTGTGCGTTGGGGTTGGCGCGGTTCACGGTGTCGCGGTTGAACGTGAACGGCGTTCCCGTCTCCACAGCCGACCTCAGCACGAGTCTCACAATGTCCTTTATGCTTATCGTGCGTCGTGAAAGGCGCGCATCGTTCACGCAGTCAAGATATCTCTTTTCCCACTCCTCGCCGTAGTAATCTTCCAGACAATAGCCCTTTAAAGTCATTATCTCGTGCGGGCAGAAAAGGTGCCACGGCTTGTTGAGGTCCTCCTTCGCCATCCTCCAGAAGAGGTCCGGATAGCATACGGCGGGGAATATGTCGTGCGCCTTCATGCGGTCGTCGCCGTTGTTTGTGCGCAGCTGGAGGAACTCAGGCAGGTCTTTGTGCCACACGTCGAGATACACCGCCACCGCTCCCTGGCGCATTCCGAGCTGGTCTACGGCTACGGCGGTGTCGTTGACGAGCCTCATCCACCTTATCACTCCGCCTGCCACGCCCTTGAAACCTCTTATGTTGCCACCTGCGGCACGCACCTTTCCGAAGTACATACCCATTCCTCCGCCGAACTTGCTCACCATTGCGAAGTTGTCTATGCTGCGGTATATGCCCTCAAGAGTGTCGGGCACGGTGTCGATGAAGCAGCTTGACAGCTGATGGTAGGGCTTGCGTGCGTTGGAGAGGGTGGGCGTAGCCATGGTCACTTCGAGCCTGCTCAGCATGTCGTAGAATCTTCTCACCCATAGCATGCGGTCGGTTTTCTCCGGCATCGCGAGGTGAAGCGCAATGCCAAGATACATCTCCTGCACCGACTCAAGGGGCTCGTGGGAGTGTGTATGGATGAGATATCGACGGGCAAGAAGGTCGAGTCCGGAGTAGTTCAGAAGCTTGTCGCGTTCGGGACATATGAATCCCGCCGCCTCGTCTATTTCCTCCCGCGAGTATGACTCAAGTATATAGCTTCCGTACAGACCCTCTTCTGTGAGATAGACAAGCTTCTCATAGAATGACTGTTTGCCCGAGACCGCCGCGCGCTTCTCGGCAAGCCGGAAGTTAAGAAGGCGTGCGGCGATGAACTCCCAGTCAGGTGCCTCCTGCGTGGTAAGCTCCACCGCTGCCTTGATAAGGGCGGAGAGACGCTCGTCCGGAGTCATTCCCGGCTTGCAGATGTCAGCGAACTTCTTTGCCAGAACCGTCAGGCTGTACTCCTTTCCGGCAAAGTCTTCCTGTATCTCCTTAAGCATTTCAGCCATCAGTGGCTTGCCTGTTCCGGTGACGATATCATTGAGTGCCTTCCTGCGTTCGGTGCGCTGCCAGCGGTAAAGGATGTAGTTCTTGGCTTCAGCGTAGAACCCGTGTTCCATCAGACAGCGTTCCACCTCGTCCTGTATGCGCTCCACGTTGCGGTTGTTGGCGTCTGCCAGTACGAAGGTCTCCACCTTACCGACCATTTCCCGTATTGTTTCCTCAACGGCGTCCCGCCCTGTGCTGGCGAAGCTTTTCTTTATTGCGACAGCTATCTTTTCCCTGTTATAGGACTCCTCTGTCCCGTTTCTTTTTGTTATAAGCATGAGTGTATCGTGATGAATTATGTGTGTGTTTTTTTTATATAGAGCAAACGGGTGGAAAGAAAGCTTGCTTTCTGTTTCCGGAGTTCCGTTTTTCAGGTGCAAAGATAAGAAAAATGCAATTATTACAAAACTGTTTTGAAATTAACCGACAATACGAACAATAACTTTATACGTATGCCTGGAGTTATTCAGAACGTTTTTATATCATACCGGAACAGACCCTCTTCCGTGCTCTGCCGGAATGGTGCGGTACGGCAAAATGCACGTTAAAACAGACGGGAGTTTTACGATAAAGGCGCAATAATATCACAAAAGACCTCCCGTGTTGTTAAAATATACAAAAAAGAGAGTTCCTGATGTGGCTGTGTTCGATAAATGTCTATCTTTGCGAGTGCGGGCGTCGCCAACGAATGGCGCCGTTGTCGCAGTAACAGATTAACAGAAAAGAAAATTATGAAAAAGTATGTATGTGAGACATGTGGATATGTATACGACCCGGAAGTGGGCGATCCAGACAGCGGCATAGCTCCCGGAACAGCGTTTGAGGATATACCCGACGATTGGGTATGCCCGCTCTGCGGAGTAGGTAAGGACGACTTCTCTCCGGTGGAGGATTGATACGGTTGTGGAAAACAGACAGACTGTATTCAAATTCGGTATGACACGCGCTGCTCTCCATCAAAAGGAGGCACCGCGTGTTTTTTGTTTCTGCACGCGCGGACGGTGGCTTACGACACACGGCAACGGCTTTTTCATGACATAGGCGGGGCTGGCGCGTCTGTGCGGAATGCGCGGAATGGAAACTGTAAACAATATAATCCCGAATCGGTCATCAGAACGCCGATTATACATTTAAGGTTTATTGTCAGCTCTTCATCCTTCTTCCGCACTGCTGCCGTCATCTTGTATCCTGCTTTTTCTTGATGTATCCCGCTACATCTTCGGTAAAGCAGGATACAATCCGGCTGACAGCAGCACGAAAAAAGAATGGAAGTCTGATGACTGATTCGGGATAACCTGTAACCGATATTATTATGAACGACCTTTTACATATAGCATCACATTTTCTCATAAAGGGCACACCGGTGAGTGTGAAGCCGCTCGGGGACGGACTGATAAACGACACCTACAAGGTGACAACAGCCGGAGAGGACACTCCCGACTATGTGTTGCAGCGCATAAATACTGATATATTCACCGACGTGGACATGCTCCAGCGCAACATCATCAGCGTGACCGGACACATAAGGAGCAAGCTCCGCGAGGCGGGAGAGACCGACCTGAGCCGCAAGACGCTCACTGTGGTCATGGCGGACGACGGCAAAGCCTACCGCAGGGAGGACGGCAGCTGCTGGCGCATGACGGTGTTCATACCGCGTGCGAGAACGTTCGACACGGTGGACACAGCCCACTCCTACAGTGCCGGAACGGCTTTCGGACGCTTCGAGGCAATGCTCGCCGACATTGGGGAGATGCCGGGCGATATCATTCCCGACTTCCACAACATGGAACTGCGCCTCCGCCAGCTCGACGACGCGGTGACTAACGACGCCGCCGGACGTGTGAGTGGCGTGCGCGACCTGCTCGGCGAACTGGAGAAACGCGCCTTCGACATGTGCGAAGCCGAGCGTCTGCACCGCGAGGGCGTGCTTCCCAAGCGTGTGTGCCACTGCGACACGAAGGTGAACAACATCATGTTCGACGAGGACGGAAGCGTGCTCTGCGTGATAGACCTCGACACGGTGATGCCCGGCTTTATCTTTTCAGACTACGGCGACTTCCTCCGCTCGGCGGCGAACACAGGACTCGAGGACGACCCCGACCCCGCAAACGTCAGCTTCGACATGGACATCTTCCGCGCGTTTACGCGTGGATACATCGCTGAGGCGCGCTCTTTCCTGCTTCCGGCGGAGACATCCCGCCTGCCTTACGCCGCCGCGCTGTTCCCCTATATGCAGTGTGTGAGGTTCCTGACCGACTATATCAACGGCGACACATACTACAAGACACGCTATGAGGAGCACAATCTTGTGCGCGCGCGGGCACAGTTCAGACTGTTGCAGAGCGCGGAGGAGCATGCCGGAGAGATGCGTGCCTTTGTGGAGTCGTGCCTGTAGGAATTTATAAATTGTATTCCGGCGTTTCATGGCTTTGCTGACATCATCCGCAGAACAATATGGCGGATGATGCCGGGCATACATATGTCTGATGACGTATCCGACTTTCAGAAACCGTCACCTTATTGAGTTCATCAGCAGCTTCGCGAACTCCCATATTATTATTCCGCCCGCCACACTCACGTTGAGCGAGTGTTTCGTGCCGAACTGCGGTATCTCTATGCACATGTCGGAGAGGTCCACAACCTCCTGGCTGACGCCCTTCACCTCGTTGCCGAGCACCACCGCGTAGCGGCGCGAGGGGTCGAGAGTGAGCCGGTCGAGCATTGCCGAGCCTTCAGCCTGCTCCACCGACGCCACCACATAGCCCGCGTCGTGCAGGCTTCTGACGGCTTCCGCCGCCGTGGGATGGTAGGTCCAGTCCACCGAGTCCTCTCCTCCGAGGGCTGTCTTGTGTATCTCCGCGTTTGGCGGTGTCGCCGTTATGCCGCACAGACATACCCGTTCCACGCGGAAGGCGTCGCACGTGCGGAACACCGCTCCCACGTTGTGCAGCGACCGCACGTCGTCGAGCACCACCGTGAGCGGCAGTTTCTCCGACTGTTTGAACTCGTCTATCGTGAGCCGCCGCATCTCTATCGTTCTCAGTTTTCTCATCTTTCGTTCATGTGTAGAGCCTGTGAAGCGGCGCGGAAAACGCCGGCTCCACAGGCTTTATGTATGTTCATGTTGTCAGGTGTGTCACCATTCTATATCGACCTTCACGCCGTCGGGATTGTTCTCGAACTTCAGCAGCAGAGTGTTGTGGTCTGCGCGGTTCCACTTCCACGAGTCTGTCTTCGTGCCGTCGAGCCTCACGCTCTTCGGCTTTGAGGGCAGGAGGATGCGCATGACGTTGGATGTCTGAGCCGGACTCTTTGCCGTGAACGAGTAGCTCTTAGCCGTCCGCTGTTCGTCATACTGCCTTGACGCTGCGGCGAGCACCTGTGGCTGTTTCTTGTCTTTCACCCTTGCGATGCTGAAGAGGAACGCCTGTTCGCCGGGCTTTACGGTTTTCTGCTCTACTACGGGCAGCTCGGGGTCGAACAGGTCGATGAAAGAGCCTTTCAGAGTGAGCGGACAGTCGCCCGCCTCACTCTCATCCACGACAGCCGCCAGAGTGTAGCATCCGCGCTCAAGATAGAACGAATTCTTTATGTCGAGCTTGCCGTAGGCTTTCCTCACGGTCTCCATGAGCTTGGCGTCGCCGCCTTTCTCCAGCACATACTCCTTGGGGTCGTGCCGCAGGACGTACACCTTGCCCTTGCCATACGTGTAGGTTCCCTCCGCGGCATTGCGCGGCATGCCCATCATCTCGAAGAGATGCTCCGACGGAGCCTTGTATGCGTTGCCGTCCTTGTTCCACCATTCCAGCACGCTCTGGTAAGGGTCGTCGTCGCGTCCGCTGTATATGAGCTGTCCGCCATTGCCCACCCATTCCGCTATGTTCTTGTGGTAGGCAGCGTCGAGCGGCTTCATGTTTGAGTAGGACATGAGCAGCACCTTGGTGTTCTTCCACGTGTCGGCATATCCTGTGTTCTCTATGTGCACCACGGAGACGGGTATTCCCCTTTTGAGAAGGGGCAGAGCCTCTCCGTAGAAGTTGCTGAGCTGCGGGTCGTCGTAGCCCTCCACCGGTCTGGGAGAGCGTTGGAACATGAGCGAGTTTGCCATGAGCACGCTCACGCCCTGCGATCCGCTCACACGGTTGTCGGACAGCGGCATGCTGTTGAGCGTGTTTATCATCACCTGCATCTGTGTGGAGTAGAAGCGGGGGATGCGTGCCTTCTTGTCGCTTGACGCGCTCACGCGGTAGAGACCCTCGTATATGCGGTCGGGCCACGGCATCACCTCGTAGTCGGCTATCTGCGGATAGAGCAGCTGCGCGGTGAACGTCGCCTGATAGTTGCGCTTGTAGTCCTGCCAGTCTTTGGCGCGGTCCTCTATCGGGTCGGTGAGGAAGAACATCTTCCTACCCGTCGGGCGTGTCATCGACTCCATGCAGCCGTACTCCAGGAAAGCCGTCTCGAACACCCTTTCGCGCGCCTTGCCGTTGAAGTAGTTGGGCTCGCGCGACGTGCCTGTCCACACCTGCGCTATGTAGCCGTCGCAGCTTTCCATCGACGCGAGCGACGCTTCCGGCGACACTATCTGCCACTGCGAGTAGTTGAGCAGCGAGTGTGTGGGCACGTAGCAGCGCACGTCCATGCCCTTCTCCCGTCCGTACTGCTTGGCGTAGGTGAACGCCTCGTCGAGCGCGCGGTAGTAAAGATGATACTTGAGCTTGTTCGACAGATAGGTGTTCTCAGCCGACTCGTGCTGCGGACGCCAGTCGAATCCGTAGTATTCCTTCCATTCGCGCTTGAACGACTCGCTGTATCCGCTGCGCGCCCAGAACTCCGGCTCCTCGAGGAATATGGCGTCTATTCCCGCGTCGATGACGGGTCTGATCTGCCGTTCCTTGAAATACTTGAGGTAGTTCTTTGTCGGCACGATGTAGGGAATGAGGTGTCCGTGCCATATGGTGTCGCCCTTCATGGTCTTCTGTCCCTCGTCCAGATGCCACTTGCCGTCCCATTTGCCGGTGAAGTAGTCCTGATATCCGCCCCAGGCGATGCCGGTCATGAAGTGCGTGGTGTAGCCCCTGTCGCGCCACGACTGCACCCTCTGCCTGAAGGTGAGTCCCGGACGGTCGTCCGTTCCGTACACCATCACCACGTCAGCCCTTATGTCGGTGACGGGTTTCCACTTACCTGACGTCTGGAACGTCGTTTTCTCTCGCTTCTGCTGTGCCGGAGCGGCTACGGCGATGGCTGCGAGTGCCAGCGGTATGAGCAGTCTTTTCATTGCTGTAGTATGTTCAGGTTTGTTTTGTCTTGATTGCAGTGAGTATGTCTTGTGCCTGTGCAGGGAGTCACTGCGCGCCTTTTCCATTGCTGCTGAAAGCCAGCGCGTACATGCGTATCTGCTTCACCATAGCGAGCAGACCGTTTGAGCGGGTGGGCGAGAGATGGTCTTTCAGTCCGATGCGCTCTATGAAATAGAGGTCGGCGGAGAGTATCTCTTCCGGTGTGTGTCCGCTTATCACCTGTATGAGCAGTGCTATTATGCCCTTGACGATGAGCGCGTCGCTGTCTGCCGTGAACGTTATCACGCTGCCGTCGTAGTCAGCCTGGAGCCACACGCGGCTCTGGCAGCCGTCTATGAGGTTCTGTTCGGTCTTGTAGCGGCTGTCGAGCGGCTCGAGCTCCGAGCCGAGGTCTATGAGCATCTGATACTTGTCCATCCAGTCGGTGAATCCTGCGAACTCCTCTATCACTTCGTCTTGTGCTTCGTTTATTGTCATTGTCTTATGTGCGTTTATGTTTGTAAGATATATAATGCAAACTTAGTCATTTTTTTTCAATATACGTCCTGTTGCGGCGAATAATTGCGGTGTGGGAGCGTCAGCCGGGCGTCTGTAGGTCGTGCGGGGCTTCCGCGTGGGGCGCAGGCATGTGAGGAGCGGGGTGGAGGAGAGGTGCGGAAGTGCATAAATATGCGTTCTTATGGTAAAATGTTTTGACAACGGAAAATCGTGAAAGAGAAATCCGGACCGCTCCTCCGGCATGGCTGACCGATGCGGAACGGGCTCTTCCGCATCCGGACGCATGGAGCTGTGGAGCGTGAAAGAGGCGTCTGCGGGACGGAACGGGCTCTTCCGCGCCTCAGAAAGGGCTTTTCCGGTGTGCGGTATGGTGTGTCTTGTGGTGCGGAACGGGCTTTCCGGTGATATGAAAAAGCCTCTTCCGCAGGGCACGGAAGGCTTTGCCGACAGGTGCGAAAGCATAAACGGCTGACTGCCAGACCGATATCCTAAACGCTCAAAACCCGCGTATTCGCGTCAGGATGTGCTCCGTCCGGCAAATACGCGGGTTTTGGCGCGTTGTGATGAATATTTATTCGTTGTGCGGAGACACTTTCCGTATAATTATGCAAGTGCGTCCGCGCGCCTCTGGTCCGGCTTAGGGTGGGGGCGGGTCAGTCCTTTCTTTCCACCTTCACCAGCTTGAAGAGCTTGTCGCTCGGCCTTATCTTGTCAGGCACTCGGAACGAGACGCGCGTCCCCTTGCGCGCCGTCTCCACCGCACTGTTGTCGTCGTGTATCTCCTCCACGGTGACATACATCACTCCGGTGGTAGGTCCGGTGATGAGCATGCGGTCGCCCACGGAGAACTCGGAGGCTTCGCAGGAGAACTCCGCCACTCCAAGCCGGGAGAAATATTTCACTCCCCGTCCCACGTAAACCTTGCGCTCGGTGGCGTTGGAGCCGTAGTTCCTGTTCCATTCGCCCAGACGCTGTCCCTGATAGTAGCCGTCCCAGAAGCCACGGTTGAAGACGGTGGCGAGCCGTTCGTCCCATGCGTCCTTCCTCTCTTCGGTGAACGTGCCGTCGAGCACGGCTGCTATGGCTTCCCTGTAGCACGTCACGACGTTGTAGACATACTCAGGTCCGCGCGCGCGTCCCTCAATCTTGAACACCCTTACGCCCGCCTTCATCATGCGGTCGATGAAGCGTATGGTCTTCAGGTCCTTGGGGCTCATGATGTATTTGTTGTCTATCTCGAGCTGTGTGCCCGTCTCGTTGTCGGTCACGGTGTAGGAGCGGCGGCACAGCTGCATGCATTCGCCTCGGTTGGCGGAGCGTCCGGTGTTGTCGAGACTCATGTAGCACTTGCCGCTCACAGCCATGCACAGCGCGCCGTGGCAGAACATCTCTATGCGCACCCGCTGTCCTTTGGGTCCGCGTATGTCCTGCTCCTCTATCTGCCTGTGAATCTCCGCCACCTGGTCAAGGTTGAGCTCGCGCGCGAGCACTACCACGTCGGCAAAGCGTGCGTAGAACTTCAGTGCCTCTATGTTGCTTATGTTGAGCTGCGTGGAGAGGTGCACCTCCACCCCAAGGCTGTTGCAATAGGTCATCACCGCCACGTCGCTGGCTATCACGGCTGTTATGCCTGCCTCGCGCGCGGCGTCGATTATTGTGTGCATTGTGGCGATGTCCTCACCGTAGATTATTGTGTTCACCGTGAGATAGCTCTTTATGCCGTGTGCGGCACATATGGAGGCGATGTCGCGCAGGTCGGCTATGGTGAAGTGGTTTGCCGAGTGCGACCTCATGTTGAGCTGTTCCACACCGAAGTAAACCGACCCCGCGCCTGCCTGTATGGCAGCCGCCAGACTCTCCCGCGAGCCCACGGGAGCCATTATCTCGAATTCGCTGACTGTATGTTCCATATAGTTTGAAAGAGAATTTATTTGTGTTTGTCTGAAATGCATATGCCTCGGGACACTGCCTCCGGCATTTCATAAAAAGTGCCCACCGTCAATGCCGGTGGGCTAAATAATTACTATTAACAATTTTTAAACCTTTAATTTATGAAAAAAAAGTTGATTTGCAAATATACAAAAAATAAAATAACAGCAAGCGGTTTGGCATGTTTTTTTTGCACAGGTTATGCACAATGGGGCTGTTTTGTGCATCTGTCAGTACACGAAGATGCGGTAGTCCTCTATCTGTCCTCCGGCATCCTGTGATGTGGCAGGAAGACATTCCACCGCGCTTACGGTCTGTTCGGCACCCATGTCTATGACGAGCAGGTGCGGAAGAGGGGCTCCCGGGGCTGTTTTCCACCACGTGGACTCCTGAAGGTCGAACGCCTTGTCGCCCGTGTGGTTGCCGTTGTCGGCATCCTCGCTGTCGGCATATCTGGTGCTCCACGAGCTTCTGTCAGCCTGTTGTCCGTCAGCGTCGATGACACGTATCTCGGCTATCGCCGCCGTCCCGTCAGCATCCCTGACAGACGGGCACTCTATTGCCAGATAGCGTCCGCGTGCCGGTGAGGCGAGCCTTACGGTCTGCCAAGCCCGTCCCGGTGCGAAACTGCCTGCCGCCGCGGGCGTCGCCGAATTGAGGTCGGGGCGGTCGCCGGGGTTGTTGTGGCGGTTGCTTTTCTCCAGCTTCAGACGGTCGAGCACCGGACTGTCCTGTCCCCATGTCTCGTTCTTTGCCGGTCCTGCCACGTCGAGCACCACTATCTCGTTTTCTCCTTCCCTCAGCCAGCATCCCGGCACGTAGAGCGTCTGCTGCGGACCGATGCTCCAGAACCTGCCTATGGCATGTCCGTTGACATAGACAAGTCCCTTGCCCCATGTCTCCATGTTGACGAACGTGTCGCCGGTCTTGTCCAGACGGAAGAAGCCCCGGTAGTATCCTGCGCGCGAGTGGAGCAGGGGAGCGGTGTGTGAGCCGTCCTTGCTGCGGGTGAAGGCGCGCAGGGCGTTGCCGTAGGAGTCGGGCAGTGTGCGCATGGTCCAGCTGTCCGGTCTCCACGTCATGCCTTCGCTGCCTTTGCCGGCAGTAATGGTGACGTCGCCGGTGAGTCCCTTGAAGTCTTTTATAGCCCGTCCGAAGTTGATGCGTCCCATGCCTTCTACGACGATGTCGAGCCTGTCTCCGCTGCCGACGGGCGGCAGGGCTACGGTCGTCTCGTTGCGCGTGCGGTCGGTGCGTCCGGTGTATCTGCCGTTCAGATACACCATGGCGTAGTCGTGCGCGCCTTTGAGGACGAGCGTCGACGGAGTTTTTATTTCCGGCAGAGATGCGGAGTAGATTGCTGTTCCCCATCCCATGTCGAGCTCCTCGAACGTGAGCGGACGCTGCGCGGTGAGCATGGTGTCGGCTCCGGCAGCCAGCGGAGCGTATTCGTCAAGGCTGAAGCGTGGTATGCTTATAAGCGGGGCAGCCTGAGAGGGGATGTCGGGCAGGGGAGTGTCGGAATGTTTCTGCATGACGCGGCGCAGCTCGTGATATTTCGGTGTGGGCTGTCCGTACTCGTTTATGGGCGCGTCGTAGTCGTAGGAAGTCACGTCGGGGGCGAATCCCGGAGAGTTAGCCCCTGCCCAGTGACCGAATGACGTGCCTCCGTGGGTCATGTAGAGCGAGAACGATATGCCCTTCGACAGCATCTCGTCTATGCCTTGCGTCATTGCCGCAGCAGGACGTGTCTCGTGGCGCGCTCCCCATTTGTCGAACCATCCGCTCCAGAACTCCGAGCACATGAGCGGCGACCCGGGGCGCAGCTCCTGCAGGCGTCGGAACTGGCTACCGATGTCGGAGCCCGTGCCGAAGTTCATTGTCCACACAAGGTCGTCCAGAGCGTTGAGGGTGAAGTTGCTCGCCCAGTCGCACTGGAAGAGAGTTACCTTGCCGAATCCCGACCGTCTCACTATGTCGCGTATTGCGCTCACGTATGCCTTATCCTCTCCGTAAGAGCCGTATTCGTTCTCCACCTGCACCATGATTATGGGTCCTCCGTTCTGTATGGTGAGCGGAGCGAGCTGTTCGCCCACCTTTGCCATGAAGCGCGAGACACGCTCCATGAAGTAAGGGTCCTTACTGCGCAGGCTTATGTCCTTCTTCTTCAGCAGCCACCACGGCAGTCCGCCCATCTCCCACTCGGCGCACACGTAAGGTCCGGGACGCACTATGACGTACATGCCGTTGCGCTGTGCCAGGCGGCAGAAGGCAGCGATGTCGTTCTGTCCGGTGAAGTCGAACTCGCCCTCGCGCTGTTCGTGTATGTTCCAGAACACGTAGAGGCATATGGTGTTCATGCCAAGCGCGCGGCACATCCGTATGCGGTGCTCCCAGTAAGGGCGCGGAATGCGCGGATAGTGCAGTTCGGCGGCTTTCACGGTGAAGGGCTTTCCGTTGAGCAGAAACGTCTTGTCGCCTGCGGTGAACGAGCCTCCGTCGTTGCCTGCGGAGCATGCCGTGTGCCCTGCCATAGCCATTACGGCTGCGAGCAGCAGTGAGAGTAAGATGGAGTGTCTCATAATCTTTGTTTTCAGGTTTTTATTTATTACGATGCTGTTGTGCGTGGACGTGCCGTCCGGAGCGTTTCCGGAGGTGTGGGGAAGAAGCCTGCCGGCAAGCCGCGCAAGAGTCTGCCCCGACGTGTGCCTGCATAGGTCTGCTTGTGCAAAAATAGTGTTTTATCCGCAAATATCAAAAACATGCGGATATTATATGCCCCGTCCGAAATGCATTGTCGCCTCATCGGCTTTGGCTCTCCCGCCTTGCCAAATGGTGTGATGGCGTGCATTTATATTTCATACATATTGTTCAGATGTGGAACGGGGCAGAGGCATGAATCCTTTATTTGTCAAAACGAAAACGGAGAATCTGCATCCCGCAGACTCTCCGTTTGTGAGCAGTATTCATTAAGTGTGTCCGTGCGGTGCAGATCTTGCGGTCTGTCGCACGTAGCACGGTTCAGTTTGTCACTTCAGTGCAGGCACCTTGACCGATACCGATTTGCCGTCGGCATATGTGGCTGTGATGACGTAAACACCCTTTGCGAACTGGCTGAGGCTTACTGTAGCCTCTTCCGCACCGGGCTTGGAGGTCATCAGGCAGCGTCCGGTGAGGTCGCTCACCTTCAGAGCGGCGATGGTCTTGCCGCCCTTTATCGTCACGTTGCCGCCGTTGAGCGTTATTCCGAGACCCTCCTGCTCCACCGAGCCGATGGCGGTGAGCTCTCCGTTGACCATGTAGACAGGTATTCTGATGAAGCTGTTGAACGGATCGTTGGTGCTTACTTCAAGATAAGCCTCATAGACTCCTTCTTCCAGACCCTGCGGAGTGAAGCTTACGTTGAGCTTGCCTTCACTTCCTGCTGCCACCTCCATGCTCTTCTTGTCTGTGCTGAGCCAGCTGATTGCCGGAGTGCGGTCGCCGGTGACGTTGGCGCGGATGCAGTAGTTGTAGTCCAGTCCGAGGTCTGCCATCGACCACCATGTGCTTCCGCCGATGTTCACGAGGTCGCCGAAGCCAATCACGGCAGGACCCTCATCCACTCCGATGTAGTAGCCTGTGGCGACGATGTTTTCCATCCTGACGCCTATCCAGAGGTCGGTTGTGCCTATCTCAACGGGCTGTGAGAGCACCACGTGGTTCCATGACTGAGCCTTCGGGGTGAATGCCTGCTCGGTGATGAGGTCTCCGCACTCGCTCTGCTTCTTCTGTCCGTATATCACTATGCTCGCGCTCTCGGGCACATCGCCTACGTATACGTCGACACTGCTTACGGTCATGCCTTTAAGGCTTGAGAGCATCGCGCCCGGATAGAGGCTTGCGAATGTAGCGTTTGGAGCGTTGCCGATGCCTATGCAGTCGTATACGTCGCTGTCATACTTCAGCACATACTGTGTGGCTGGGTCGCTCTCGGGAGCTTTCTGTGCCACGGCTTTCATGCGTGCCGCCTTGAGCTGTCCCTTGAACTCGGCTTTGGGAGCCACCTTGGCTGCGTAGTTGCTTGTGGGAGCGTTGGGGAGCACATACTTGAAGTCTATGTCAGCGTTGAGCGTTCCTCCTCCGTTATTGGTGAGGGTGAGCACGCTTGTGGCATCCTTTCCGTCGGTGGCTTGCTCTATGACGGTCTTGTCAGCAGTCGTCACAGGGTCTTCCGGTGACGGCTCTACGACGATGGTGTAGTCTTCCACCTCACCGTTGTAGAACGAGCCTGCAGGATCCAGAGTGTAGTAATAGGGCAGTGCGATGAGGCGCATGCGGTGCTCGCCTGTCTTGGCACCCTCCGGCACGCTTATCGTCGCAACAGCCTTGCCGCCGTTGTCGTCAGCCTCGAACGAGTCGAACACAACCTGCTCGTCGTAGCTGAAGGTGTAGTCGCCGTTCCAGTCGATGAACACTCCGAGCGTGGGCTCGTAGTCGTTAGACTCGATGGTGACGTTGAGCGTCTGCTTCTCGCCCGGGCGGAAGACGGTCTTCTGGTCGGTGTAGTCGCTGTATGTGGAGCCTTCGCTCGTGTTGTTGATAGAGCCCAGCGACACGTTTGTGATGTTTATCACGTTGGGAACGTATATCTCACATTCCGGATACTCGTTTGCTACGGTCGTCTCAACGGTCTTGGAGAGAGACTGATAAGACTTCAGCTCGTCGCCCGGAGTGACGTTCTTCACTGTGACAACGTGTTTTCCGCCGGAGCAGTCGGCACGTGCGGTGAACGTGTATTTGTAGCTTTCGAACGGTTCGATGGTGGCGTTGACATCCTCAGTAGCCACGAGCACGTCGTCGACATAAAGCTCGAGACGGGCGTCACTGATGGCGTTCTTGCCGATGTTGGTGAGTTCCACCTGAACCTTCTCATACTTGCCAGAGGCAGACGACAGCGGAGTCATGAAACGCTCTATCTGCAACGCCTTGTCGGCGTTGTAGCTTCCGTCACCGTAGAGACAGAAGGCGCATGCGTTCTGACCGGAGTACTCCTCGTTGATGATGTCCTTCTGAAGGGCTGTGAGATTGCCGCCAACGGTGAATACGGCAAACCAGCACGAAGGCGAGTCGCCCATATCCTTGGCGTTGATCTGTATGTAGCCGTGCTCGAGATTGATGGTCTGTCCGAGCGGAACCTTGAATTCGTATATCGGGGTTGTGCCTGTGTCGCCCAGACCTTCGAGCACCACGTTGGTGTTTTCGCCTATGAGGTCGACGTCTTTCTGCATGACACACTTGCCTGGGAGTCCGTCCTCACCCTCCTCATATATGCCGATGGTGAATGTGACGGGTTTTGTCATGTTTAAATCCTCGTCCATCTCGCCGCGCTCATGGCAGTAGATCCAGTCGTATGCCTCCCCGTCCCAGTAGTTGAAGAAGCCGAGGAAGCGCACCTCGTCGAATGTCTGGAAGCAGTCGTCGAAGTATTGGTAATACTCCATTCCGAGCTCGGGGCGTCCGGCGTCGGCGCATGCCGATCCTGTCCATGCTGTGTTTTCGGTGTACTCATTGCCGTAGACGGAGCCTTCCTTGCAGGAAAGGACGTCGTAGACTGTCTCCTGCGCAAATGCCTTTACTTTCTTACCCTCGCTCACTCTGTACAGATGGGTCTTGCCATCGACCTTGAATCAGTACTTGTCAGACAGTTCGGCAGGCGGTGTGAAACCGCGTTGTGCGAACGCTGTAGCGGCAAAGGCAGCCGTCATGAACATAGTGTAGATCTTTTTCATAATAAAACTTTGTTCCGCGTTGACATAGGTTTTGAAAAACGTTATTATGTGAGAAATCCTCCCGAATGGCGGATACCGCGGATATAACCGGTGTCGGTTGGATTGTTATAAAATTCGTCTACAAAATTAATAAAATATGTGTTACAAAACAAAATGTTACTGAATTTTATGTATAAACTTACATATTATCCGATTTATGACGCTATTTATTTCAATTATTCATACGTTGCCATGTGAGGACGGGAGCGCAGTGGAAAACCGTGAAAGTTGAGTTTGCTGACATGCGGTTTTAATACCGTTGTGGCACATGGCGGATGCCGTGGAGTGGGTAAAGCGGGATTTAAGGATGATATTCGCAGCCTGCTGAGGTAGAGACGCAAAATCTTGCGTCTCACAAGGGGTATGTGCTGTTATTGTCAGCGGTATGTTGCATGAGTATATTGGCATGGGCAGGACGGGAGACGCAAGATTTTGCGTCTCTACCGGGCTGGCGCCGTTGAGTATGTGAGGATTGTATTAAGGGTGATATTCGCTGCCTGCAAAAGTAGAGACGCAAAATTTTGCGTCTCACGAGGGGTATGTGCTGTTATTGTCAGCGGTATGTTGCATGAGTATATTGGCATGGGTAGGACGGGAGACGCAAGATTTTGCGTCTCTACTGGGCTGGCGCCGTTGATGGAAATGGGGAATACGTATGCTATAGAAAGTTTATGATGGTGTGTTTCCATGTGTGGATGAGTTCTTCTTCGGTGTAATCCATCAGGTAAGCGTCGGATGTCTGCCATCATAATTTTCTCTTAACGGCATAAAAATAGAGGAAATTTTTCGTAAATTTCCTCTATTTTCCTTATCCCGATTGTTGCTTCCCTTATTTTCAGAACATGCTCTGGTGTCATTTCTCCGTGCCTAAACGCCTCATCCATTTGCCTCCCGCCATGCAGGCGATGCCTATGGCTATGAACGGCAGACTGAGAATCTGACCCATGTTGATGGGCAGGGAAGCCTCGAAAGGCTCCTGTATCTCTTTGGTGAACTCGATGAGGAAGCGGGCTGTGAAGATGTAGGTGAGGCACATGCCGAAGAAGAACCCTGTGCCCACACGCTGCGGACGTCGGCGGTAGACACTCCAGCCGATGAGCATGAGGAGGGCGTATGCGATTGCCTCGTAGAGCTGTCCGGGGTGGCGCGGCAGCATGTCTATCTGCTGGAAGACGAAAGCCCATGGCACGTCTGTGGGCTTGCCGATTATCTCGGAGTTCATAAGGTTGCCTATGCGGATGAAGAACGCCGTGGCAGGAGTGGCTATTGCGATGTTGTCGAGCACACGCCAGATGTTCAGCTCGGTCTTTCTGACATACAGCCAGAGTGCGATCATGAGTCCGAAGGTTCCTCCGTGGGAGGCGAGCCCGCGATATCCGGTGAAGTGCCAGTCGCCGTTGCCGTTGAACTCTATGGGCAGAATCATCTCCACGAAGTGTGTCCACGACGACAGATATACGTCCGGCTGATAGAACAGACAGTGCCCGAGACGCGCTCCGATGAGTATTCCTATGAAGCAGTAGAGGAAGAGCGGTTCGAAGAGCTCGTCCTTTATCTTCTGCTCTTTGTAAAGTTTTCTTACGATGAGATAGGCGAGAAGGAGTCCCACCAGCCAGCACAGCGAATACCAGTGCATTGACAGTGGACCTATGCGGAACGCTGTGTCGTCGGGATTCCACAGTATGTATGAAAGGTTTGAGTTCATGAGTTGCTGTTTGTATGGTTTGTTTTCCGGTCATCACGTGGCGTGACGGCTTCCGCCGTTTGTGCTGCGCGGTGATTGTGGCGGTCAGACGTTGAAGCGGAAGTGCATAATGTCACCGTCCTGCACCACGTAGTCCTTTCCCTCGATGGCAAGCTTGCCAGCCTCGCGCACGGCAGCCTCGGAGCCGTATTTTATGTAGTCGTCGTACTTTATAACCTCTGCGCGGATGAATCCTTTCTCAAAGTCGGTGTGTATCACTCCCGCACACTGCGGAGCCTTCCACCCCTTGTGGTAGGTCCATGCCTTCACTTCCATCTCTCCGGCGGTGATGAATGTCTCGAGGTTGAGCAGTGAGTAGGCTTTCTTTATGAGTCGGTTGACGCCGCTTTCCTCCAGTCCCAGCTCTTCGAGAAACATCTGTTTGTCCTCGTAGGTGTCGAGTCCGGCTATGTCCTCCTCGGTCCTTGCCGCTATGACGAGCATCTCCGCGCCCTCGGCTTCTGCCACTTTGGCGACCGCTTCGGAGTATCTGTTGCCCGTCTTCGCGCTTGCCTCGTCGACGTTGCAGACGTATAGCACGGGTTTGGCGGTGAGCAGGAAGAGGTCGTGCGCCACCTTCTGCTCCTCCTTGCTTTCGAAGGTCACGGTGCGGGCATTCAGTCCTTTGTCGAGCGCAGCCTTGTATGCCTCAAGCACTCCTACCGCAATCTTGGCGTCCTTGTTGCCTCCCACGGCAGCCTGTTTCTGCTGTTTGGCGAGCTGGCTCTCGATGGTCTCGAGGTCTTTGAGCTGCAGTTCGGTGTCTATTATCTCCTTGTCTTCAAGAGGGTTTACCGCAGCTCCTCCCTCACGTACGATGTTGTCGTCGTCGAAGCAGCGCAGTACGTGTATTATGGCGTCGGTCTCGCGTATGTTGCCAAGGAACTTGTTGCCCAGTCCTTCGCCCTTGCTCGCGCCCTTCACCAGTCCGGCTATGTCCACAATCTCGCATGTTGCGGGTACTATGCGTCCCGGGTGTACTATCTCGGCGAGGCGTGTGAGCCTTTCGTCGGGCACTGTTATCACGCCCACGTTGGGTTCTATGGTGCAGAAAGGAAAGTTGGCTGCCTGTGCCTTGGCGTTCGACAGACAGTTGAAAAGAGTCGATTTGCCCACATTAGGCAATCCTACGATACCACATTTTAATGACATTTCTTAAATACGTATTTAATTGAATCCGGCTGCGAAGTTACTACTTTTTTCCGAGACGGGGGCAACGGCGTGTGATAATAATGCGTGAAATTGCGGCTTAGACGTATGCTGTCGTGTGCGTGAGACGCTCATGTGGTGGTGTCGAGCATGCGTCGCATAGCGCATATGTCGGCTTCAGCCTCTCCTCGCATGATGTATCTGTCGCTGTGGGTTTCTGTGTCGCGCAGTATGGTTGCTGCTTTATGACTGTCGTGTTCGACATGCAGCGCGATGGCGCAGAGCAGCCTCGGTTTTGAGGATGAGTATGAGACGGTGCGGCGTATGTATGCGGTGAGGTCGGGGGTGAGCAGTGCGCGCGCCTCGTCTTCGTAGCCGAGCATGAGCGAGGTGAACGCAAGCTCGCAGTCAATCTCTTTCTCATACATGTCGGGAAGGGTGGGGCGGCGGTCGCGTATGGCAGTGAGCATGGTGTGCGCGCGGCTGTAGTCGGCTCTGTCAATCTCCCTGGCGACGGCGAACATGTCTGTCACGGCGTTTATCAGACCGTATTCTTCACCGCTGTCGGGAATATTGAACCATTCAGGTGGAAAGTCTTTCGGACGCATGCCGTTCTGACACAAGGCGTGAGCACGCAGTTGAAGGACGAAGTGACGTCGCACTTGCATGTCGCGGAGCATGAGCCGTATGTTGCCCGCATCGTTGTACATGCCGTTTATTTTCATCGGAATACCGTTGATAATGGCAGTCCACAGACCTGCGATAACTATGAAAAGCGCAAGAAGAAAAGCGAACATGCCGCTGTCTGCGGAGTGTATGAAGAAGTATGGTATGGCTGCGGTGGTGAGCAATATGTTTGCCGCCACGCCTGCGGCGTTGTATATCACGAACGGCACCTTGGCGGTGTCTCTTTCCGGCGGCAGCATTATGCATTGTCCGCCTGTGCCAGGAATGTTGAAGCGACGCACTATGTAGCGTCCGTCGCGACGCAAGAGTGTGAGACTGAAAATGCGGAACGACACGAAGCGATAGCCCGTAAGAAGTCCTCCGACAAGGTGTCCGCCCTCATGCACAATGATGTGCAGCACGAAAGCGATGGCGAGTGCGACGAACGACAACAGGCATCCGACGGCTACGGACGCTAATCCGTCGCCCGCAAGAATGTCGAAGAAGCGTGCGGGAGTGATGTCTGTGAACAGCAGGCATGCTGCCAACACCAGCGCGATGCCTGTGACCGAACCGATGATAAAGCCTTTAATGATATGGAATATTTTCTTCATGAGAGGTTATTTATAGTGCAAAGTTAATGTTTTTTCTGTTTTATATCTTTTTTATCAAGTATATACATTAATTTTATTTCCTAAGGTGTGCAGGCACGTATCTACTTGTTGAGATTTATAAAGAAGCGTTATGCTTATCGTTCAGTCGTAAACCTATGAATAGTCCAATACAGTATACGGTGATAGCATCGTGGTTCTCCATGTGATATAATGTTGGACTACCTTGTTTTATCTTGTATTTTGGACTCACATATGGTCTCAGACTGAAGATGTGGCATTGCAGTTACACGCTTCTCTGTCGAATTTACGAATGTCTCATAAGGGACTGATGGGGCTGTAAATATAAAATTATGAGAGATTTATTTTTTTACTGTCATTTCTTCTTATCGCAGCATTGTTTGTGTGGTCATGTATATTTATCCCTGGTACCAAAGCAGTGTTGCCTGAAGGATACAACGTTACGGCAACGGTTCTGGCGAATACTGATATTGCTATCGAATAGAGAAGGAGTACTGTATTTACAGTATCTTGTTTTTTTATAATGTAGGAATATTAAATCAACTCAGGCATCTTTCTATTCTTATAACAGATGGAAAAGATGCCTGAGTTTTATCTTCCTATAATATAAAAGTGCTGTTTTATGTTGTGATGAGGATATATTTGTTTATAGGAGACGATATAAATTTATGATGAAGCTCAATGTGCCTCGAGCCAGTTTGCGCCCCATCCGCAGTCTGCCACGAGCGGAACGTTGAGAGGGTAGGCGTTCTGCATCTCCTCAAGGACGATGCGCTGCACCTTCTCTTTTTCTTCCGGAATGACGCTGAAGTTGAGTTCGTCGTGCACCTGAAGTATCATTTTCGACTTTATTCCTTCGGCTTTGAATCTCCGGCTGATGCGTACCATGGCTATTTTTATTATGTCTGCTGCCGAGCCTTGTATTGGGGCGTTGATGGCGTTGCGCTCTGCGAAGTTGCGGACGGTGGCGTTGTGCGAGTTGATGTCGGGCAGATAGCGGCGGCGGTGGAAGAATGTCTCCGCGTAGCCTTTTGCCCGTGCGGTCTCCTTACTCTGCTCCATGTATTGCGCCACCTTGGGGAACGACGCGAAATAACCGTCAATCAGCTGTGCCGCCTCCGCCCGGCTTATGTCCAGACGTTCGGCGAGTCCGAAGACCGTTATGCCGTAGATGATGCCGAAGTTGGCACGTTTGGCTTTGGTGCGCTGGTCGCGTGTCACGTCGGCAATGTCTTCCTTGTATATCTTCGCGGCTGTCGCGGCGTGTATGTCGTGCCCGAGGCGGAACGCTTCTGCCATGTTCTCGTCACCGCTGAGATGCGCCATGACGCGCAGTTCTATCTGCGAATAGTCGGCGGAGAAGAACAGGCAGCCTTCCTCCGGGATGAAGCAGCGGCGTATCTCCTTGCCGTCCTCCCCGCGGACGGGAATGTTCTGCAGGTTGGGGTCGCTTGAGGAGAGACGCCCGGTGGACGTCACAGCCTGGTTGAACGACGTGTGTATGTGTCCTGTACGTCTGTTGATGAGTTTCGGGAGAGCGTCGACGTATGTCCCGAGAAGCTTCTTCAGTCCGCGGTGGGCGAGTATGTCGTCCACTATGGGGTTCTTGTGGCGCAGCTGCTGCAGCACTTCCTCCGACGTGACATACTGTCCTGTCTTTGTCTTCTTGGGTTTGTCCACAATCTTCATCTTGCCGAAGAGAATTTCGCCCACCTGTTTCGGCGACGCGATGTTGAACTCCTCACCAGCCGCCTCATATATCTGCGTCTCGAGCTGGCGCATGCGCGAGGTGAGTATGGATGATGTCTCGGCGAGCGAGTCTGTGTCGATGCGTATGCCGTTGAGCTCCATCTCCGCCAGGACTGGCATGAGAGGCATCTCTATTTCGTAGAACAGCTGTTCGGCTCCGCACTCCTTCAGTTTCGGCAACAGCACGTTGTAGAGTCGCAGTGTGATGTCGGCGTCCTCGGCGGCATACTCATACACCTCGGCAGGTTTCAGGTCGCGCATGTTCCGCTGGTTCCTTCCGCGCTCGCCGATGAGCTCTTCTATGTGTATGGTGCGGTAGTGGAGAAGAGTCTCCGCCATGTAGTCCATGTTGTGGCGCAGCTCGGGCTGTATGAGGTAGTGGGCTATCATCGTGTCGAACATCGGTCCTGCCAGACTCACGCCATAGTTGTGAAGCACCTCAAGATCGTATTTCAGATTCTGTCCTATTTTCAGAATTTCGGGGTTCTCATATAGAGGTTTAAATATATTTACAATTTTTTGGGCTTCTTCACGATTGTCGGGCACTGCCACGTAAAATGCCTTTTTTTCCTCGACAGAGAAGCTCAGACCCACCAGTTCAGCGTCGATCGGGTTGGTGGAAGTCGTTTCCGTATCCAGACTGAGAATTTCTTTTGTCAAAAAAAAGTCAAGAATTTTTCTCGCATCAGCCTCATTCTCAATCAGATAATATTCGTGTGGTGTTGTCTGAAGTGTCTCAAAACTCGCGTTTTCAGAACTTTCCGGCTCGTCGGTCGGATTTTCTGCAAAGAGATCAAGTTGTTGTTTAACACTTTTTTTGTTGTTTTTCGATTTGTTGAGAATCTTGTCCGCGAGCGTCTTAAACTCGAGTTCATTGAATATCTCGCGCAGTTTCTGTTCGTCGGGCTCACCGAGTCTCATGCTGTCGAGGTTGAGGTCTATCGGCACATCGGTCCGGATGGTGGCGAGAAACTTCGACATGCGTATGTCGTCCACAGCCGACTCCACTTTTTCGCGGAGCTTGCCTTTGATGTCGGCAGTATTCTCGAGCATGTTGTCCACGTCGCCGAACTGCGCTATGAGTTTCGCCGCAGTCTTCTCGCCCACGCCCGGACATCCCGGGAAGTTGTCTGCCGAGTCGCCCATGAGAGCCAGAAGGTCGATGACGCGCTGCGGAGAGTCGATGGCATACTTGGCGCACACCTCCTTAGGTCCCATCTTCTCGTAGCCTCCTCCGTGGCGCGGGCGGTAGATGAACACATTGTCGCGTACGAGCTGTCCGTAGTCCTTGTCGGGCGTGAGCATGTAGGTCTCCACACCCTGCCCGCCCGCCTTGACGGCGAGTGTGCCTATTATGTCGTCCGCCTCAAAGCCGTCTGCCTGCAGTGCGGGTATGTTCATGGCGGCAATGATGTCCTTTATCACCGGCACAGAGCGTCGGATGTCCTCCGGTGTCTCCTCCCTCTGCGCCTTGTATTGCGGGAAAGCCTCGTCGCGGAACGTCTTGCCGTGGTCGAAAGCCACGGCTATATGCGTGGGCTGCTCCTTGGTCATTATCTCGTTGAGCGTGTTGACGAAGCCCATGATGGCGGAGGTGTTGAATCCTTTTGAGTTGATGCGCGGATTCTTTATCAGTGCGTAGTAAGAACGGTATATCAATGCATAGGCATCGATGAGAAACAGTTTGTCCATGATGGTTGGTGTTATGTTATGTGATGTATGGAGCAACACGTTTTGCCGGGGGATTATTCCGGAATGTACGGACGATTGGTGTATTACAGCCGGAGTATTGCCTGCGGCGTTGCCTGACGGTTGCTTTTTGCCGTAAAATTACTAAAAATATGGTACTAATCCCGATAAAATAATTAATTTTGTGTCAAATTTCAGATAAGTATGGATTACCTGTCAGTCATCAAACAACCGGTACAGGCAGAACTTGCCGATTTCATTGAACTGTTCAACCGTTCGCTGTCTCATGAGGACGGCATGCTCGGGAGCGCGCTCGAACACATCAGGCGGCGCGCCGGAAAGCGCATGCGTCCTATGCTCATACTGCTCATGGCGAAGTCGTTCGGACATGTGACCGACGTTACTCTGAACGCTGCCGTGGGACTCGAGCTGCTTCACACGGCGTCGCTCGTGCACGACGATGTGGTGGACGAGAGCGGAGAACGACGCGGACAGGCATCCGTCAACGCCACATACGACAACAAGGTGGCTGTGCTGGTGGGTGACTACATACTTTCAACGGCTCTGCTGCACGTGTCGTTCACCCATTCTGAAGAGATTGTGCGCTATCTTGCCGAACTGGGACGAACGCTGTCTGACGGTGAGATACTTCAACTGTCGAACATCGGACGGCGCGAAATTTCGGAAGAGGTATATTATGAGGTGATACGCCGGAAGACAGCCGCGCTCTTCGAGGCATGCGCCGGCATAGGCGTACTGTCGGCAGGAGTGTCTGGCGAAGCGTTCGGGAAGGCGTGCGCCTTCGGCAGCAATCTCGGCATGATATTCCAGATACGCGACGACATCTTCGACTACTTCGACTCGCCGGAGATAGGGAAGCCCACCGGCAACGACATGCTGGAGGGAAAGCTCACGCTGCCAGCCATATACGCAGTGAACAACGGCGGCGATGGTGCCATGCTCGAGCTGGCATACAAGGTGAAGGAACAGAGCGTGACGCAGGAGGAGATAGACACTCTCGTGGAGTACACCAAGAGCCACGGCGGAATAGAGTATGCCGAACGGCGCATGGAGGAGCTGCGCCTCAAATGTATGGAATATATAGAAAATGCGGTGAGTGACGAGGGTATAAAACGCGCCCTGACGGCTTACATCGACTTCGTGATAGAGCGTAACAATTGACATAAGACCGGGCGACCGGCATTATAAAAAATAACGGGTCCGTGCGTATCATCCTGCGCGGGCCCGTTATTCATTATATGTATAAGGCTGAATGATTAAGCCAAACCCATATTCCTGCCATCAGCACGTAGTGGGAAACGGCGCACGATGAGCGGTAAGGGCTTAATAAATGCCTTTCTCTTTCAGCAATGCAGTCCATCTTCCGTCCTTCTTGGAGATTATCAGCTGCGTAAGCACATAGTCCTTTCCCACCTTTATTGTCCCGTCAGGCAGACCGTAGAGAAATGACTTTTTAAACCGCTTCTTGTATAAAGTATTGCCGGTTTCTTTCTTTTTTACGGTGATTCTGACACCGTCGTAGTCAACGTCTTCTATATAGATGCCGTATGCATAGCTGTCTCCCAAAGAGCCTACAGTCTTGGAGCTTTTGGTCTTATATGCGTCTGCGTCTATCTCTATCACGACGTCAGCATACTCCTTGTTGTCTATCTTTATTGAAGACACCTCCCTTTCGAGTCTGACGTCGAACGTAGGTCTGATATTCTCCTGTGCCGCCGCTGCGAGCGATTCGAACAGCAGCAAGAGGCTGAATATGTTTTTAAGTGTATGCATACGAGTGCTTTTTCGCTTGATAATCAGAAGAACTTGGTCTCCTCACCCACAAGCTCGCTCAGCAGCAGGTTCGCCAGACGGCTTGTGCCTATGCGGAACCACTTGTTGGTGAGCCATTTCTCGCCGAGCACCTCTTTCACGATGGTGTAGTATATCACAGCGTCCATCACCGTGTTGATGCCTCCCGCGGGCTTGAAGCCTATCTGGATGCCGGTCTCGTCGTAGTATTCCTTTATTGCCTGACACATCACGTAAGCCGCCTCGGGAGTAGCCGACACCTTCTCCTTGCCCGTCGACGTCTTGATGTAGTCGGCTCCGGCATACATGGCGAGGATGGAAGCCTTCTTGATGTTCGACGCCGTGGCGAGGTCGCCCGTCTCGAGTATCACCTTCATGGCATGCTCCCCGCACACCTGTTTCAGCTCGCCTATCTCGTCGCTCACGCCCTCATAGTCGCCGCTGAGAAACTTTCCTACAGGCATGACGATGTCTATCTCCGTCGCGCCGTCCTTTATCGCCAGAGCCGTCTCAGCCACCTTCACCTCAAGCAGAGCCTGCGACGAGGGGAAACTGCCCGACACGCAGGCTATCTCCACGCCGTCCACCTCGAGCGACTGGCTCACTACGCTTGCGAAGCACGGATAGACGCATATTGTGGCAACGTGCGGCAGGTCGGGGTATTGGCTGTCAAAGTCGTTCACGCGCTCGGTGAACGCCAGCACGCTTGTCTCCGAATCGGTTGTCTTGAGTGTGGTAAGCTCGATGCTTCCCATGAGAAAACGCTTCACCTCAGGCGTGTCGTTCTCATGCACTTTCTCGGCTATGAGCGTGCGCACAGCCTCGCTCACCGCCGCGTCGTCCATATCGAGGCGGTATTTGCCCATCGCCTCCTCATATTTGTTTTGTCTCGGAGCGTCATGATGATGATGTCCGCAGTTGGAATGTTTTGTGTCCATATTTCTTTTATATTAAGGGTTTTACGTTGTTTCACGGGCACAGTGCCGCGTAATGTTTATGTCTTCTGCCTTGTTGCGCCTTGCGGGCTGGACGGGTGTCATGCCACGGTCACAGTTTGGGATTGTTGCGGTGGCGGTCCTTGTCGCGCTGTGTCTTCTTCTCGATGTTGCGCCTCAGTTCCTCCGTAAGGTCTGTTCCTGTCTGGTTGGCTATGCACAGCAGCACCCACAGCACGTCAGCCATCTCGTCGCCGAGCGAGTCTTTCTCGCCCTCCTTGAAGCTCTGGTCACCATATTTGCGTGCCATTATGCGTGCCATCTCGCCCACCTCCTCTGTGAGTACAGCCATGTTGGTGAGCTCTGAGAAGTAACGCACGCCGTAGGTGTGTATCCACTCGTCCACGAGCCGTTGCGCCTCACGCAGTGTTATGTCGTTGTCTGTCATTGAGTGATGTTTTTTGCGTTAATCTTATTCTACATCCTTTTTATGTTTATCCAGCTTTTGTCAAAGCCGATATTGTTCAGTGTGATTTCTTTTTGTAGTACGGGAGGTTGTTTGATTGTGAACTTTATGGCGTTTGAAGGAACTTTAGTGTGAATTGTGAACTGTGATCCGTGGGGTTGCCACGTAAAACACTGCTCACCGGTTTCAGTGTCCATTCCAATGAGATTGCCGTTGCTGTTTACTTCCCATGTGTAGTCGTTTGTACGGTAACGTTGGTTTTCCTCTTCGAAAATGCAGTAGGACAACATGTCATATGAGCGTATCAGTACCGTTGTTCGTACAGGATTATAGCAGTCATGTGCGATATTCACCCTTTCGTTCCATATTCCCAGTACCGCGCGACCTGTTTTTTGTATGTCTTCATGCGGGTCTGTTATGCCATAAGAATAATCCGGAGAGCATCTTCCGCTGATGAGTCTGACGCTTCTTGCATTGAATGGGTCTTTGTTTTTTACTGTTTTCACCGACCATGCCATTTTCTCCTTTACCACGTCCGCAATGCCTACGGGTGCGTCGAGATGCCTTCCTCCTATGGCTTCTGCAAGCGCGTCGCCCCAGTCTGAGCCAGATATGTCTTTGCGTCCGATGCATATAAGATATATGGGATGGCTTGCTATCCCTACAATCATATCGTCTGTAAACTCATTGATTGGATATGGTTCGTGTGTATGTAGCTTTTTGCTGTCTCGCAGTTTTGGATGTCTCATTTTGTCTGTCTGTTACTTCATCTATTTTTTTTGCTATCTCCCGTATCATCGGTACGGCTACAGAGTTGCCCGTCTGACGGCGTATCTCGCTGTGTGAAACCACTATCTTGAATGTGTCAGGGAATCCCTGCAAACGTAGTAATTCTCTTGATGAAGGTCGTCGTATGCCGTTTACCAGCAGGTAGTTGTACGACGCTCCTGAGCGCAGCGCACATGCATGGTCAAGTACCGAGATGTTTCCAGCCTTGTTCTCGTGCCATATTGAAGGGTAGAATATCTTTTTCCCGGCTACACACATGTTTCTCTTGTTGACGATGTGTTCTGATGCGAATAGGGATTTGTCCACGTTCTCATCTTTCTCCAGTACTGTTGCCAGACTGTATGGTCTTTTCTTGAAGTCAAAATTGAATCTTGAGTAATGCCTTATGTCTTTGAATCCTACGATTATAACCCTTTCTCGTTTTTGCGGTATACCGAAGTCCATGGCATTGAGAACCTTCCATTTTATGTGATATCCCAAGTCTGTGAGAACTTCCAGTATGGTTTTGAATGTCTGCCCGTTATTGTGTGTTGTCAGCTGTTTCACGTTTTCGAGCAAAACCGCTTTGGGGTTGTGGTAGTCCAGAATCCTTGCAACCTCAAAAAACAATGTGCCGCGTGTGTCTTCAAAACCTCTCATCTTTCCCATAATGCTGAATGCCTGGCACGGGAATCCAGCCAGCAGCAAGTCATGTGGAGGTATGTCTTTTGCCTGTATTTTTGTTATGTCTCCGTAGGGTCGCTCTTTGAAGTTCGCTTCATAGGTGTCGCAAGCGGCTTTGTCCCATTCTGATGAAAAGACGCATTTATAGCCTAATTCATCAAAAGGAATGCGAATGCCTCCTATCCCTGCAAACAGATCTATGAATTTCATACTATTTGTTTTATTAATATGTTGCTTATGTATTATCACTCTTTATTCCTGCTGTCCATGCATATGGTCACAGGACCGTCGTTGAGCAGCTCCACCTTCATGTCGGCACCGAACTCGCCCGTGCCCACAGGCTTGCCGATGGCGTCGCCCAGACGGCTGCAGAACAGCTCGTAGAGGGGTATTGCGATGGAGTGGGGAGCGGCGTGTATCCACGAGGGACGGTTGCCTTTCTTGTAGGAAGCCATCAGGGTGAACTGGCTGATTACCAGTATCTCGCCGTCCACGGCTGTTATCGGGAGGTTCATCACGCCCTTCTCGTCGTCGAACACACGCAGTGCGGCTGTCTTCTTTACAAGCCATTCCACGTCTTCAACGGTATCGTCGGAAGCGATGCCGAGCAGAATGAGGAAGCCGCGTCCTATTGACGACTTCACCTTACCGTCTATTGTCACCGATGCGCGGCTCACGCGCTGTATTACTATCTTCATTTTCCTTAATCCTATGTGGCGCGTTACGCGCTTCTGTTATTTGTTTACAGGCGATGCTGACGATGGGAAAGAATATGTATCTCCATTATTCCTGTTGCCGCCGGTGTCATTGCTTTGATTGCGCAAACGAGCGGTATGAAATCTTGCTTTCATATTCCCGAGAGCAGCCTATCTTATTGCAAAGATGGTGCAAACGAGCGGAATGAAATCTTGTTTTCAAATTCCCGAGAGCAGCCTATCTTATTGCAAAGATAGTGGAAAATGGATTCTGTTCAAAGCAAAACATCCTTTTATTTTGGCGTATAAAGGATGTTTAACCGTTATAATCATATACATAGGATATGACGTTTTGCGTATTAAGCCATTATGTATATTCGTGCGGCAGAAGCATCCGTGATTAATATCAGCTCAGTATTCGCTTGTGAGACGCAAGATTTTGCGTCTCTACTTTTGCAGGCAGCGCATATTGCCTTTAATTCCTCATCATTCACTCAATGGCGTGAGCCCAGTAGAGACGCAAAATCTTGCGTCTCCCGTCCTTCCCATAGCAATACACTCATTCAATAATATGCTTGACAATAATCGCATATACCCCCTTGTGAGACGCAAGATTTTGCGTCTCTACTTTCGAAGCCAGCGCATATTGCCTTTAATTCCTCATCATTCACTCAATGGCGCGAGCCCAGTAGAGACGCAAAATGTTGCGTCTCCCGTCCTTCCCATAGCAGTATCTGCATGTTATAATGCCGCTGGCAATGTATGCATTTTTCCCTTGTGAGACGCAAGATTTTGCGTCTCTACTATTGAAGGCAGCGCATATCATCCTTATACTCCTCATCATTCACTCAATGGCGTAAGCCCAGTAGAGACGCAAAATCTTGCGTCTCCCGTCCATGCCATAGCAATATACTCATTCAGTAATAGCTTGACAATAATCGCATATACCCCCTTGTGAGGCGCAAGATTTTGCGTCTCTACTATTGCAGCCAGCGCATATCATCCTTATACCCCTCATCATTCACTCAATGGCGTAAGCCCGGTAGAGACGCAAAATCTTGCGTCTCCCGTCCTTCCCATAGCAATACACTCATTCAATAATATGCTGACAATAATCGCATATACTCCCTTGTGAGACGCAAAATCTTGCGTCTCTACTTTTGCCGATAGCGTTGGTAGGATGGTGTTTCCTGATTGTCATACGATAGAATACAACACATTGTTCCGCAAACATCACTTTCTCACGGCGTGATTTTAACTTAAAAAATCTGCTGCAATTTACCTTCCGGATATTGAATTTTAGCGTCTGTGACTTCCTTTTTACCCCTATAGGTTATTATAAGGATATGTGTGAGATGTCGCGTCAGACGCCTTTAAATTGTCCGAAAAGCCCTTTTTGATGACAGATGTGTGCTCACGGATGTATAGAACCGCATCTTTTGGCTCACGTAACGTGCTCTTTGGCGAGCCGGAACGGGCTCTTTGGGAGGGTGAGAAAGGCTCTTTGGAGAGGTGAGAGGGTGTGTTTGGGGAGGGTGAGAAGGGATGATGGGGAGAATGTGAAGTGTAATGTGGTGATAGTCAGGGTGTTATTGAAAGCGCGTATTTTGGCGTTATTTGCAGCCGAGGGAACTGTCGGGCACAAATATGCGGGTTTTGAGAACGTTTTATTTAACACTTGCGGCTTTTTAGTTGACATATGGCAACTATGTACACAGTTGCTCACTGTGCGTTGTCGAAATGGCGTCTCAGAGCCTCTGCCCGCGCCTTTCCCACCACCTCCGCTATCGCCTCGATGTCCGCCTCACGTATGCGCTTCACGCTCTTGAACCGCCTCAGCAGTGCCTCCGCGCTCTTCTTTCCTATTCCGCTGATGTTGTCGAGCTCGCTGTGCAGTGCGTGCTTCGACCTTTTGTCGCGGTGGAAGCTGATGGCGTAGCGGTGTACCTCGTCCTGAATCTTCGTCAGGGCGTGGAAGAGTTCGCTGTCGGTCTTAAGTGCCACCACCTGTGGCGGGAAACCATAGAGCAGTTCGTTGGTGCGGTGACGGTCGTTCTTGGCGAGTCCGGCGATGGGTATGGCGAGTCCGAGCTCGTCCTCCACCACCTTGCGCACCACCTCCATCTGACCCTTTCCGCCGTCGGTTATGATGAGGTCGGGCAGGGGTTCGCCCTCCTCGCTCATGCGTCCGTAGCGCCGTCTCACCACCTCCTGCATCGAGGCGTAGTCGTCCGGACCGCAGACGGTGCGTATGTTGTACTTCCGATAGTCCTTTTTCGACGGTTTCATGGCTTTGAACACCACACATCCGGCTACGGCGTCGGTGCCCGATATGTTGGAGTTGTCGAAGCACTCTATGTGATACGGCATCTTCTTCATCTGCAGTTTCTGCTGCAGTTCCTTCATAAGCCGCGTCTGTTTCTGCTCCGGATTGAGCTTCTCTGCCTGTTTCAGACGGTCGAACTTGTATTGTCGGCAGTTCATCTCCGACAGTTCGAGCAGGTGCTTCTTGTCGCCCCGTTGCGGTACAATGAACGTAGCCTCGCGCATCTTCCAGCTCATCTCGAACGGGACGATTATCTCCGAAGCCTTGCTGCCGAACCGTTCGCGTATCTCCGGAATCGCCGTGAGGAGCAGTTCCTCGTCGGTCTCGTCGAGCTTACGCTTGTATTCGAACGTGAAACTCTGGTTTATCGCACCGTTTTTCACGTGTATGAAGTTGATGAAAGCGTTGCGGCGGCTGTCGTCGTCGGCTATGCTGAACACGTCAATGTCTGTTATGGTGTGGCTCACAACCTCGCTCTTGGCGCAGAAACTCTCTATGAGGACGTACTTCTGTTTCAACGCTTCCGCCTCCTCAAACTTCATCTCGGCTGCCTTTTGCATCATCTCCGCATATATGGCGCGGCTTATCTCGCGCGTGTTTCCCTTCAGAATCTCCTTCGCCTGCTCAATGTTGGCGCGGTAGTCCTCCCATGTCTGGCACCCGGTGCACGGCGCGTTGCAGTTGTGTATGTGGTATTCCAGGCATGGTTTGTATTTGTTCTGCTCTATTCCCTCCTTGGTTATCGGCATGCGGCACGTGCGGGGCTTGTAGAGCTTCTTTATAAGGTCGAGTATGGCATACATGCTTGCCAGATGACTGTATGGTCCGTAGAATGTGCCGAACTTGCGGTTTATCTGCCGCGTCTTGAATATTCTCGGCAGATATTCGTTGGTTATGCAGATGCTGGGGTAGGTCTTTCCATCCTTCAGCAAAACGTTGTAGCGTGGGTTGTATTTCTTTATCAGACTGTTCTCCAGCAACAGGGCATCCTCCTCGGTGTTCACCACCGTGTAGCTGATGTCTCTTATCTTCGAGACGAGCACCTTTGTCTTGAACCGGTCTACCTCCTTATGGAAATAGGAGGATACGCGCTTCTTCAGACTCTTTGCCTTGCCCACGTATATTATGACGTGGTTTTCATCATAAAACTGATAGCTCCCCGGCTTGTCGGGCATGCTCAGTACGATGCTCTTCAGTCTCTCGGTTATCTGCTGTTTCTCGTCTTTGTTCATGATGCGTAACTTGTTTATATAGAGTGATTTTGTGTGTTAAAGTTTCACGTGAAACCTTAATTGTCTCTTGCCTGCTTCCGTCTTGTCCCTGATGATGTTTGCTGGTGCTCCGGCACAAGTACCGTGCGCTCGTCGGAGGGCATACGTTCCGCGCTGTAGAATGTCTGTTGTATTGCTGTAGAATGTCTGCCGTGCTGTGGTCAGATTTTTTCTCGCGTCGCACGGTATCGGTGACGTGTGAGAGGTGATAAGTTAAAAACAGCCGGCTGAGCCGCGTTCTCCGATACGTCATTGTGTCGGTGTCGCGTTTCAGCCGGCTGGTGGAGTGGGTGCGTTACACTTGCAGAAGTGTGGTTATCTCTATGTCGTCGTCGAACACGTCGCGTCCGTTCATATTCTCGTTTATCAGTTCTATGATGAAGTTGCAGTACACCTTCTTCGGGTGGAACTTCTTCACGAGGTCGCATGCCGCCTTCATCGTGCCGCCTGTGGCGAGCAGGTCGTCGTGCAGCAGAATCACGTCGTTCTCGTCGATTGCATCGTTGTGAATCTCTATTGTGTCTGTGCCATACTCCTTCGCATATGTTTGCTGGACGGTGTCGCACGGCAGTTTGCCAGGTTTGCGGCACAATACGATGCCTGCTCCGAGACGGAGCGCGATGGCGGAAGACATGACGAATCCGCGCGACTCTATGCCTACTATCTTCGTGATGCCTTTATCTTTATAAAGCTCATACAGTTCGTCGTTTATTATCCTCAGACACTCCGGATTCTTGAACAGTGTTGTCACGTCTCTGAAGTTCACTCCTTTCTTCGGCCAATCCTTTATGCAGCGCAGGTTTGCCAGTAATACTTTGTTGTTCATTTTCAATAAGTTATGATGTGTTTATTATTCTTTTTGTTTCACGTGGAACTATCGGTGCATCAGCACAAGCAGTACATTGATGTCGCTCGGTGACACTCCCGGAATCCTGCTTGCCTGTGCCAGTGTCTCGGGATTTATCCTTTCGAGTTTCTGGCGCGCCTCTGTCGAGAGCTCGTGCAGTTCCGCATAATTGAAGTGTCCTCTTATCCTGATATTCTCAAGACGGTGCATCTTGTCGGCAATAAGCCGTTCACGTTCTATATAACCTTTATATTTGATACATATCTCAGCCGCTTCCACCGTCTCTTCCCGTCGCGCGTCTATCGAATAAATCAGTTCTTTCAGTAACGGAACAATCTCGCTGAGGTTCTCCATCGTTATTTGCGGGCGCGATATAAGGTCTGCCAGACTGCATCCCATGCGCAGCGGGGCAGTGCCGAGACGCTCGAGCGCGTCGTTTATTTCGCGCGGTTTTACCGATGTACGGTTACAGAATTCAACGATTTTATCGATGTTCTGTTTTTTCTTTATCCAAATGTCGTAACGCGGTCTTTTCACAATTCCGAGGTCATATCCCATCTGTGTGAGCCGCGCGTCGGCGTTGTCCTGACGCAGCAGTATGCGGTATTCGGCGCGCGACGTGAACATCCGGTACGGCTCGTCAACTCCTTTGGTGGTCAGGTCGTCTATGAGCACGCCGATATACGCCTCGTCGCGTTTGAGCACCACAGGGTCGCTGCCTGCGCAGGCGAGTGCGGCGTTGATGCCGGCGATTATTCCCTGTCCTCCGGCTTCCTCATATCCGGTGGTGCCGTTCACCTGTCCTGCCATGTAAAGACCTTTTATTATCTTCGATTCAAGCGACGGGTAGAGCTGCGTAGGGTCGAAGTAGTCATACTCTATAGCGTATCCGGCGCGGTAGACCTTCACATCGCGCAGTGCCGGAATCTTTCTGAGAGCCTCTATCTGTATGTCCATCGGCATGCTTGAGGAGAAACCGTTGAGATACATCTCGTTCGTATCCTCGCCTTCGGGTTCGAGAAAGAGCGGGTGCTGGTCCTTGTCTGGGAATGTGACGAGCTTTGTCTCGATGGACGGACAGTAGCGCGGACCGGTGCTCTGTATCTGTCCGTTGAAGAGGGGAGAGTCCGCCAGTCCCGACCGCAGTGTGTCGTGCACGTCCTTGTTGGTGTAGCATGTCCAACACGAAAGCTGTTTTAGAGGGCGCGGTTCGCTGATGTAGCTGAAGCAGTGGTGTCCGTTCTCGCCCGGCTGCTCTTCCATGTTCTCAAAGTGAACGCTCCGTCTGTCTATTCTCACAGGCGTCCCCGTCTTCATGCGCATGGCGTTTATGCCGTGGCGAGTTATGCTTTCCGTGAGATGAAGTACCGCCGGTTCGGCGCAGCGTCCGCCCGGAACCTTGTGCCGTCCGATGTGCATCAGTCCGTTGAGGAATGTCCCCGCCGATATGATTGTGCAGCGGGCGTGCAGCTCCACTCCCCATATCGTGCGCACACCTTCGGCGTGTCCGTCCCTGACAATCAGTTCCTCAGCCTGGTCCTGCCATATGTCGAGGTTGTCAACGGAGTCGAGCACGTGTCTCCACTGCCAGATGAACTTCTCCCGATCGCACTGTGCCCTCGGGCTCCATACGGCAGGTCCCTTGCCCCGGTTGAGCATTCTGAACTGTATCGATGCCGCGTCTGTCACCAGACCCATATATCCTCCGAGCGCGTCTATCTCACGCACGATCTGTCCTTTGGCTATTCCTCCTACGGCGGGGTTGCAGCTCATCTGGGCTATCTTGTTCATGTCCATTGTCACAAGGCATGTCCTCGCTCCCATTCCGGCTGCGGCTGACGCTGCCTCGCAGCCCGCGTGGCCTCCTCCGATTACGAGTACGTCATAAAATAAATCCATTATTTGCTGTATAATTTAGAGTCGCAAAATTAAGAATAAAAATCGATTTTTGCCTTAAAATAGTTTGATTTATCATTAAAATATAGTATTTTTGCATTCTGTATGGGGCAGCCGTTACCTACAAGAAAGTAACGGAGGGCGCGTGCTTAACTGCTATGTTATGTTGAATCTAAATAAATCTAACAGTTAAATAATTAAATTTCAATCATTTATGTGGTTAATCAATTCTTCTATTGGTAGAAAGGTTGTGATGTCGGTAACCGGTGTCGCGCTTATTCTATTCTTGACATTCCACATGTCAATGAACGTTGCGGCTCTCTTTTCCGGAGAAGCCTATAACATGATTTGTGAGTTCCTGGGTGCCAACTGGTATGCCTTGGTGGCTACGCTCGGTCTGGCATTCCTGACAGTGGTGCACATCGTGTACGCCTTCTGGCTAACGATGCAGAACCGTGCCGCACGCGGCAACGAGCGCTACTCGGTAACCGCGCGTTCCAAAAAAGTGGAGTGGGCGTCACAGAACATGCTCGTGCTGGGCATCATCGTATTGCTCGGACTGCTGCTCCACCTGTTCAACTTCTGGTACAACATGATGTTCGCCGAGCTGACCGGAATGGAGATGGCACACGACCCTGCCGACGGCTTCGCCTACATTCAGGACACTTTCGCCAACCCTCTTTATGTTGTGCTCTACATTGTCTGGCTTGTCGCCATCTGGTTCCATCTCTCTCACGGTTTCTGGAGCGCGATGCAGACATTCGGCTGGAACGGTAAGGTATGGTTCAACCGTTGGAAGGTCATCGGCATCGTGTACACCACGCTTCTGATGCTCGGCTTCCTCGTCGTAGTGCTGGCTTTCGCTTTCAACATAGCTCCGAGCCTGAACTGCTGCTACTAATTCATTCACACAAAACAACTCATAATTCATAAAGTTATGGCAAAACAACTCGATTCGAAGATTCCTGCCGGCCCCGTGGCTGAAAAATGGACAAACTATAAGGCTCACCAGCGTCTGGTGAACCCCAAGAACAAACTGAAGCTCGATGTTATCGTTGTGGGTACCGGTCTCGCAGGAGCCAGTGCGGCTGCCTCTCTCGGTGAAATGGGCTTCAATGTCCTGAACTTCTGCATTCAGGACTCGCCGCGCCGCGCCCACTCCATTGCGGCACAGGGCGGTATAAACGCCGCAAAGAACTATCAGAACGACGGCGACTCTGTATACCGTCTGTTCTATGACACAGTGAAAGGCGGTGACTATCGTGCACGCGAAGCCAATGTATATCGTCTGGCAGAGGTGTCAAACAACATCATCGACCAGTGCGTGGCGCAGGGCGTTCCCTTCGCCCGCGAGTATGGAGGCATGCTTGCCAACCGTTCGTTCGGAGGCGCACAGGTGTCGCGTACATTCTATGCCAAGGGTCAGACAGGACAGCAGCTCCTGCTCGGAGCGTATTCCGCGCTCAGCTGCCAGATACATGCAGGACGTGTGAAACTGTATACACGCTATGAGATGGAGGACGTTGTCATCGTGGACGGACGTGCCCGCGGTATCATAGCAAAGAATCTTGTGACAGGCAAACTGGAGCGTTTCTCCGCAAACGCGGTGGTTATCGGCACCGGCGGCTACGGCAACACATACTTCCTTTCAACAAATGCCATGGGCTGCAACTGTACGGCTGCCATGGCTTGCTACCGCAAGGGAGCTTACTTCGCCAACCCTTCTTATGTGCAGATACACCCGACCTGTATCCCTGTTCATGGCGACAAGCAGTCAAAACTGACGCTTATGTCGGAGTCGCTGCGTAATGACGGACGCATATGGGTGCCGAAGAAGCTTGAGGACGCCAAGGCTCTGCAGGCTGGAACAAAGAAAGGCAGCGACATACCTGAGGAAGACCGCGACTACTATCTGGAGCGTCGCTATCCTGCATTCGGCAATCTCGTTCCGCGCGACGTTGCCAGCCGTGCAGCCAAAGAGCGTTGCGACAAGGGCTACGGTGTAAACAATACAGGTCTTGCCGTGTTCCTCGACTTCTCTGAAAGCATCGAACGTCTCGGCATCGACGTTGTATTGCAGCGTTACGGAAACCTCTTCGACATGTACGAAGAGATAACAGACGTCAATCCGGGCGAGCTCGCCAACGAGATAAACGGTGTGAAATACTACAACCCGATGATGATTTTCCCAGCCGTGCACTACACCATGGGCGGCATATGGGTTGACTATGAGCTGATGACAACCATCAAGGGACTCTTCGCTATCGGCGAGTGCAACTTCTCAGACCACGGTGCCAACCGTCTGGGAGCGTCCGCGCTGATGCAGGGACTTGCCGACGGATACTTCGTTCTGCCCTATACCATACAGAATTATCTTGCAGACCAGTCCATATGGCCGCGCATCTCAACCGACCTGCCGGAGTTTGACGAGGCGGAGAAGGGTGTTCAGGCAGAGATAGACAGGCTGATGAACATCAAGGGAAAACGCTCTGTCGACTCCATACACAAGGAACTCGGACACATCATGTGGGAGCATGTAGGCATGGGACGTACGGCTGAAGGACTGAAAGAGGGTCTTGAGTTGATCAAGAAACTGCGCAAGGAGTTTGAGACCAACCTCTTCATTCCAGGTTCGAAGGAGGGTCTCAATACTGAGCTTGACAAGGCTATCCACCTCCGCGACTTCATCACCATGGGCGAGCTTATCGCTTACGACGCGCTCTCCCGCAACGAGTCGTGCGGCGGACACTTCCGTGAGGAGTATCAGACCGAGGACGGTGAGGCTAAGCGCGATGACGAGAACTTCTTCTATGTTGGTTGCTGGGAGTATCAGGGCGATGACACCAAGGCACCTGAACTCATCAAGGAACCGCTTGAGTATGAGGCTATTAAGGTTCAGACACGTAACTACAAGAATTAATAAACAACCACAGAACATACAATTATGGACAAAAATATAAGTTTCACACTTAAAGTTTGGCGTCAGAACGGTCCTAAGGCAAAGGGTCATTTTGATACCTTCGAGATGAAAGACATTCCCGGTGACACCTCTTTCCTCGAAATGCTCGACATTCTCAACGAGCAGTTGATAGAAGAAGGAAAGGAACCTTTCGTGTTCGACCACGACTGCCGTGAGGGCATCTGCGGCATGTGCTCGCTCTACATCAACGGTCATCCGCACGGTCCGGCTACCGGAGCGACAACCTGCCAGCTCTATATGCGTCGTTTCAACGACGGAGATGTCATCACCGTAGAGCCGTGGCGTTCGGCTGCGTTCCCCATCATAAAGGACTGTATGGTGGACCGCGGAGCGTTCGACAAGATCATCCAGGCAGGCGGATATGTCACTGTACGCACAGGTCAGCCGCAGGATGCCAACGCCATCCTCATACCTAAGGAGGCTGCCGACGAGGCTATGGACTGCGCCACATGCATCGGCTGCGGCGCATGCGTGGCTGCCTGCAAGAACGGTTCGGCAATGCTCTTCGTGTCGTCAAAGGTGTCACAGCTCGCACTTCTGCCGCAGGGACGTCCTGAGGCGGCAAAGCGTGCCAAGGCAATGATAATGAAGATGGAGGAGCTTGGCTTCGGTAACTGCACCAACACACGTGCCTGCGAGGCTGAGTGTCCTAAGAACGAGAGCATCGCCAACATCGCTCGCCTTAACCGCGAGTTCATCAAGGCGAAGCTTGCCGATTAATCTGAATCCTCGTTTTACAATCGTTTATGGGGCGGAGACTGTGGTCTTCGCCCCGTTTTTGTGTGATGCAGGATGCGTACGCCGGTGCATTGGCGGGCATGAATGGTAGTCACCGGCATTGTTATGATGCTCAACCGTTGCGTCATTGTGGCTTTTTATTGCGTGTGACGGCGTTTCCCTGCAATCGTGGACAGTTGTTCCGTTTGGAGGGTTTGTGCGCCCTGAGGCGCGCGGAAAAGCCTTTCCTGTGTTTTTATGTGTTATATGTTCATACGACGGAGTGTTTTTGCAGCGCGGTACGGATTAAAAGTAGAGACGCAAAATTTTGCGTCTCACAAGGGGGTATATGCTTTTGTTGTTTGCGATGTGTTGTTTGCTGGTGTCGCTATGGGCTGGACGTGAGACGCAAGATTTTGCGTCTCTACAGGCTGGCGCCATTATTTTTTTGAATGAAAAACATTACACATACTCCTGCACGGGCAGTTCTCCGTTGAGCGCACCCAGAGCGTTGTATGCCAGCGACTCCATCTCGCCCTCACCGGGCATCACCGTCACCGGCGCGAGAAACTCCGTCTGGCTTCTCAGTCTGTCCACGCAGTATGTGCTGTAGGCTATTCCTCCCGTGAGGATGATGGCGTCGGCATGTCCTCCGAGAGCCACATACATCGCGCCTATCTGTTTCGCCACGGTGTAGAGCATTGCTTCGAGCACCGACCGCCACGGCTCCTCACCCTGCTCAGCCTTGCTTGCCACCGTAATCATGTCGTTGGTGCCGAGGTGCGCCACGAGTCCTCCCTTACCGCTGAGCATAGCCTTTATCTGTTTCCTGCTGTACATTCCGCTGAAGCACATGTCCACCAGCTGACTTGCGGGCAGCGTGCCTGCGCGCTCGGGAGAGAACGGACCCTCACCATCGAGGGCGTTGTTCACGTCAATCACCTGACCCTTGCGGTGCGCCCCCACAGATATTCCTCCTCCCAGATGCGCCACGATGACGTTCATGTCCTCATATCTGCGTCCCACGGAGGCAGCGTGCTTGCGCGCCACCGCCTTGCTGTTGAGCGCGTGGAATATGGATTTGCGTTCTATGCCCGGCAGTCCGGTGAGCCTTGCCTGCGGCTGCATCTCGTCCACCACCACGGGGTCTGCGATGAATGCGGGGCAATGGCACTGCTGCGCTATCTCGTCTGCTATGAGCGCGCCGAGGTTGCACACGTGCTCGTGCTGCGCGTGTCTGAGGTCGTGCTTCATCCGTTCGTTCACGGCATACACACCTCCGTGCAGCGGCTTGAGCAGTCCTCCGCGTCCTATCACCGCGTCGAAGTCCAGCGCGATGCCCGCCTCCCTGAGGTTGCGCATGATGAAGTCGCGCCGGTACTCATACTGGTCGTTCACACATCTGAATGCCGCCGTCTCGTGTGCGGGATGGTGTCCGCCCGACATCCACACCGCCTTCTCGTCCTCGAAGACAGCGGTTTTTGTTGATGTCGAGCCGGGATTGATTACGAAAATCCGTTTCATTGGGTTGTGTAATATGAATATATGTCAGTCTTTTTTATTGGTAACGTCTCCTGCCGTATGCCTCATGCCAGACTGCATGCCATGAGCATGCTGCACATCTTTGCCTCCGCCGAGTCGGCTCTCGATGCTATCACCACCGGCGCGACGGCTCCGCAGAGCATTCCTGCGGTTGTTGCCCCTGCGAAGAGAGTTATGGTCTTGTAGAACGTGTTCGCCGCCTCTATGTTGGGAAAGATGAGTATGTCGGCATTGCCCGTCACCTCAGAGGTCAGTCCTTTTATGCGTGCGCTCTCGCTGTCGCATGCCGTCTTCACGTCCATCGGGCCGTCTATGAGCATCCGTCCGTATCTTCCTTCGGCGGCGCGCCGTCTCAGTTCGGCGTAGCTCAGTGTGTGCGCGAACTTCGCGTTGGTCTTCTCCGTGCAGTGTATGAGAGCCACCCGTGGTGTGCGTCCGTGTCCGTTGAGCTTTCTGAAGATGTTAAGGGCATATCTGAGTATGGCGTCAAACTGTTCGGTATCTGGGTGCGGGATCACCGCTGCGTCGGCAAAGAGCAGCAGCTTACCGTATTGCGGTATCTGCGTTGCCGTGATATGGCTCAGCGTGCGTCCCGGAATGAGCAGACCGTTCTCCTTGTCGAGCACAGCCCTGAGCAGCACGTCGGTGTTCAGCGTTCCTTTCATCAGCACGTCAGCCTGTCCTTCTCTCACAGCCTTCACAGCCATGCGCGCCGTCTCTTCGGGCGTGTCCGCCGTCACCGTCACTGCGTGTCCGGGGCATACCGCGGCTATTCTTTCCGCCGTTTCCGCCTTCTCGCGCCGTGCGAAGAGCACGAAGTCGGCAATGCCTTCCCTCATGCACCTGTCTATCACCTCCTCCGTGTGTGCGTCCTCCGGTGCCGCCACTGCCACCCTCCTGCGTCTGCCGCTGTGGAGAAGTCTTTGTGCCATGGCATCAAAATCAAGTTTCTCTTTCATACATATCCGGTTTTTAGTAAAAAACAGTGCCAGCGAGCGCAATGAGAGCTTGCTTTCTGATTGCCGAGTGCCGCCTGTTTTATTCAAAAACAGTGCCAGCGAGCGCAATGAGAGCTTGCTTTCTGATTGCCTAGTGCCGCCTGTTTTATTCAAAAACAGTGCCAGCGAGTGCAATGAGAATCTTCTTTCTTATTGCCTGTCGCAGTCTGTTTTTTACAAAAATAATGCATTTTCTTCAATCCGTATCAGCCATAATGAGTTTTTTTCATTAAGTTTGCAGTTAAAGAAGATTTATCGGACAGGAATGCGGAAGGGCAGGACAATCAGAGCAACTTGCGCTCCGTCGTTCGCGCCCTTTGCGATTGTTTGCGCGCCGGGTACGCTCCGTGTGAAAGACACCGTGCGTTGGCGGCGTGATGAAACACAGAATACAAAAAAGTCAGAATATGAAGAACTTATTATTACTCACGGCATTTGTCTTGTCGCTGTTTGCTGCGACGACGGGCGGAAAGCTCAGCGACACGGCACGGTCGCTGGAGAAGCGCGGCTATGTGAACGTACAGAAAGCCGACCCTTCAATCTTTGTGTCGCTCATGTACAGCCGTGCCGACAATTTCACGGGCGAGGTTTTGTATACCGATTTGCGCGAGGCTTATCTGCACCCCAAGGCTGCCGCAGCCCTCGTGAAGGCACAGAAGAGGCTCCGTCAGTTGCGTCCTGACCTAAGTCTGAAGGTGTATGACGCGGCACGTCCTATGTCCATACAGCAGAAAATGTGGGATAAGGTGAAGAACACGCCTAAGTATTTCTACGTAAGCAATCCTGCGCGGGGAGGCGGACTGCACAACTACGGCATGGCGGTCGACCTCACCCTCTGCACGCTGGAGGGCGACAGCGTACCCATGGGTACGAAGATAGACTACATGGGAGCGGCAGCCCACATCGACAAAGAGGCGTCGCTCGTCGCCTCCGGTCGCATATCGCGCGAGGCACAGGCTAACCGTCGGCTGCTGCGTGAGGTGATGGCATATGCCGGTTTCAAGCCGCTGCGCACGGAGTGGTGGCACTTCAACTACGTGTCGCGCGCTGTCGCGAAGAAATATTATAAGGTAATTGAATGACGCGCACGCCACCGCAGCTGCATCCGACGCCCGCGGTGGGGTGTGCGTGGTGCCGTGTGTGCGTTGCCGCTGCGGCTTGTGTGTGGGTGAGTCCTCGCGTTTCCGACGACCGTCTGCGGCGTGTTTGCGGAGCGGTCAAGTGTTCCGCATAGTGTATGCATGTTCTTGAAAGAATATGCATTTTTTGTCTCCGTATGTGCATAATGTCACAGTCTCAACTCCGCGAGAGTGCCTCCGTTTTCCCTCACCGCGTTTTCAGTGGCGTACGCGCCGTTTTTCAGCGTTTTTGTCAATGCCTTGACAGCCAGGCATTTGTGCTGTCCTGCCATCCGTATGAGGCATCATCGGATTATGAAAAAGGCTTTTCCGGACAGCCGAAGAGCCTTTTCCGTGCGGTGATAAGGTGCTTCCTGTGGTGCGGCGGAGGCGTTTCCGGCATGCGGGAGAGCCTTTACGGCAGTACAGTGGAGTGTTTCCAGTGCCCTGTTCGTATTATTATACGCATATTATACATGTCCGGCAGGCTTCCCGTTCCTGGTTTACGAAAATATTTTGTCATGATTTTTTACTGTCCGCAGATGTATAATTATGCAGTGGCGTAAAGCGGGCGACGCAGCGATATGGCGGTATTTTAATTGCGGAAGCATGGGAGCGCGGTGCGGGGGAGGATGTGATCGAGGATGATATTCGCTGTTTTAAAAGTAGAGACGCAAGATTTTGCGTCTCACAAGGGAGAATATGCATTTATTGCCAGTGGCGTTATAGTTGGGTATATTGCTATGGGTTGCTTGTGAGACGCAAGATTTTGCGTCTCTACTGGGCTCGCGCCATTGAGTGAATGATGAGGAATTAAAGGCAATATGCGCTGCCTGCAATAGTAGAGACGCAAAATCTTGCGTCTCACGAGGAGGTAAATGCTATTATTGTCAAGCGATTATTGAATGCGAGCATTGCTATGGGATGGACATGAGACGCAAGATTTTGCGTCTCTACTGGGCTCGCGCCATTGAGTGAATGATGAGGAATTAAAGGCAATATGCGCTGCCTGCAAAAGTAGAGACGCAAAATCTTGCGTCTCACGAGGAGGTAAATGCTATTATTGTCAAGCGATTATTGAATGCGAGCATTGCTATGGGATGGACATGAGACGCAAGATTTTGCGTCTCTACTGGGCTTACGCCATTGAGTGAATGATGATGGATTAAAGGACAATGTGGCTGCCTGTAAAAGTAGAGACGCAAAATCTTGCGTCTCACGAGGGGTTATATGCTGTTGTTGACAGCGGGCTTATTGCATGGGTATATCGCTATGGGCAGGACGGGAGACGCAAGATTTTGCGTCTCTACTGGGCTGGTGCTGTGGCGGTGGTCAGGTCATATCCTCATCGCCAGGGCGCGGTTCTCGGCGCGTTCCATTATCTCGCGTTCGCCCGGACCCTTGTCGTTGATGCCGCAGAGGTGCAGTATGCCGTGTATGATGACCCTGTGCAGCTCCTCGTCGTAGCTTTTGGCGTACAGTTCGGCATTAGACTTTACGGTGTCGAGCGATATTATTATGTCGCCGCTCACTATGTCGTCCTCGTCGTAGTCGAATGTTATGACGTCAGTGTAATAGTCGTGTCCGAGGTATTCGCGGTTCATCTCGAGCATCTTCTCGTCGTTTACGAAGAGGTAGCCCACGTCCCCTACGCGCCTGCCGTAGGTGGCAGCCACCGCCCTTATCCACGAGGTGATTGTCCTTTTCTTTATTTTCGGCATGTCGACGCCGTCAGTGTTGTATGATATCATATATTGTCTTTTGGTTTTTATCCGGTGTTCCGGAGCATGCGGGTGTGTCTTTTACGGTGTGTCTGCGGAGCCGTGTCATTCCTTGCCGGGTAGCAGTGCGGACACGTCTTTGCCGAAGTGCGACAGCTCTCTCACCACCGATGAGCTCACGCAGTCGAGTCCCGGCTCGGCAGGCAACAGTATTGTCTCCACTCCGGAGAGCATTCGGTTGATGTCAGCCTGTTCGCGCTCAGCCTCGAAGTCTCTCACGCTGCGCACCCCCTTCACTATGTATTCCGCTCCCATGGTGCGTGCGAAGTCTGCCGTGAGTCCCGAGTATGTCATCACGCTCACGCGGTCGTCTCCTTCGAATATGCGCTCTATCGCCTCCTTGCGCTGCATCGGTGTCATCATGCATTGCTTCGTCTCGTTCACCCCGATGCCTATTATCAGTCTGTCGAACAGCGGCAGCGCGCGTCTGACGATTGACATGTGACCTATGGTGAAAGGGTCGAAACTGCCTGCGAATAGTCCTGTTTTCATTGTCCGGCTGTTGTTTGATGTGTATTGCAAAAATACATATTTTCTATGAATAACGCCAAATTAAAGTGACTTTATATTAAGAGGAATCGGATTTTTTGCACTATCTTTGCAATAAGATAGGCTGCACTCGGAAAAAGGAATGCAGGTTTTCCGGCGGCAGGTCTCACTGTGTCTGCACACAGCATTAAACGACAGCGATTATAATGACGGACGATTTTGACATAAGACAGGAAAGTGCGGTATCGGGAGAAAAGGACTTCGAGAACGCGCTTCGCCCGCTGCGGTTCTCCGACTTCAGCGGTCAGCAGAAGGTGGTGGAGAATCTTGAGGTGTTTGTCGAGGCTGCCAGATACCGCGGCGAGCCGCTCGACCACACGTTGCTGCACGGTCCTCCCGGACTGGGCAAGACCACTCTGAGCAACATCATAGCCAATGAGCTGGGCGTGGGATTCAAGCTCACGAGCGGTCCGGTGCTCGACAAGCCGGGCGACCTTGCCGGTATACTCACGTCGCTCGAGCCGCGCGACGTGCTCTTCATCGACGAGATACACCGCCTCTCGCCTGTAGTCGAGGAATATCTTTACTCTGCCATGGAGGACTATCGCATAGACATAATGATAGACAAGGGTCCTTCGGCACGGTCGATACAGATAGACCTCAACCCGTTCACGCTTGTGGGGGCAACCACCCGCAGCGGTCTGCTCACCGCTCCGCTGCGCGCGCGTTTCGGCATAAACCTCCATCTGGAGTATTATGAGCCGGAGACGCTTGTGAGGATAATAAGACGCTCGGCAGGCATTCTGAACGTGCCGATAGACGACGATGCCGCCGTGGAGATAGCGCGCCGCTCGCGCGGTACGCCGCGTATAGCCAACGCGCTGCTGCGGCGTGTGCGCGACTTCGCACAGGTGCGCGGCACCGGGCGCATAGACATCGCCATAGCGGGCATGTCGCTCGCCGCCCTTAACATAGACCGTTACGGTCTTGACGAGACCGACAACAAGATATTGCTCACCATCATCGACAAGTTCAGGGGCGGACCTGTGGGAGTGTCTACCATCGCCACGGCAATAGGCGAGGACGCCGGAACCGTTGAGGAGGTGTATGAGCCGTTCCTCATAATGGAGGGATTCATCAAGCGGACGCCCCGGGGACGTGTGGTCACACCGCTTGCCTACGAGCATCTGGGGCGCAACCCGTATAAGGGAAACATCATGGAGCCGCATCTGTTCGACTGACGTAAGGCTGCCGCCATGACAGGCGGGCGGCTGGCGGCTGATAATGAAATGCCCACGAAAGCGATGTTACGGCTTTCGCGGGCATTTCGCGTGTGTGGATTTGATGTCCTATATGTCTGTTATGCCTTTCTTGCGGAACATTTCGAGGTCCTCGTCGTCCATGCCCGTCTTGTCGAGAGTGACGGGCTGGTTGTGGTCGTTGAGGTAGTGGCGTCGTCCGGGTGTGTAGAGGCGGCTTGCCACCGACAGGCTGTCGTTGCGGTATGCGGTGCTGATGCCTGCGAGATGGAGCATGGTGTGGAATGTGGTGACGCTGTTCTCCACGGTCTTCCCGCTGTTTGACGCGACGGCTGAGACCGTGGACGGATATGCGTCGGCGTACGACCGCGATGTCCACACTATGAACGGCACGTGCAGGTCGTAGTATGACGGTACGGGCGAGGCGTGCAGGAAGAGCCTGCGGCTGTCGTCGAAGATGTTCTCGCCATGGTCTGACGTGTATATAAGAGCCGACATCGCGCCGCTCTTCTCAAGCATTGTCATCAGTCCGGCAAGCAGGCGGTCGGTCTGCCGTATGGTGTTGTCGTAGGCGTTGATGAGCTGCGGTCGGTTGGCGGCTTTTGCCTCTGTGGCGTCGTCGGGTTTGAAGAAGGCGTCGCGGGAAGGGTAGCGTTCGCGATAGTTGAAGTGTGAGCCGTACGTGTGGAGCACCATGAACAGCTTTTTATGTCCCTCTGCCAGCTTCTCCTCCACGAGCGGAACAAGTCTCTCGTCAGGGGTGTTCGCGCCGTCACGGGAGCCGTCTTTGATGAATTTCCATTCGTCAGCTTCCATCCCGAAGAAGTCTATGAACGAGTGGTTGGGCTTCTGGTTGGACAGGAATACTGTGTGGAAGCCGGCTTCGCGGAACGCCGTTATGACGCTCCGCTCGCGGTAGATGCGGTCGTAGTCGGTGGCGTCGGCGGCTGAGAGAAGCATCGGCACGCTCTTGTGGGTGGTGTTCGACTGCGTGAGGGCATGGCTGAAGGCTGTCAGACCGGGCATGCGGCTCATCAGGGGAGTGGTGTCCCGGTGGTAGCCATAGATGCCGAAGTTGTCTGCGCGCGCCGTCTCTCCAATCACGAGAACGTATATCTCGCTGCTGTCGGCGGGGTGGGCTGACGATGCCTTGAACGAGAATCCCTCGGAGGTCTGCCCGTAGTGTGCCGTGGCGTCGGAGCGTTCCACCGCCAGCGCGAGGTTGTAGAACACGTTGGCGGGATAGATGTCGTTCTCGGTTCTGAAGTAAGAGTCGCCGAGCATGCACACAATGAGGCACAGCACACCTGCTATTATGCCGGTGAGGCTGTGTCTGCGCTGCTTCCTGACGAATGTCATGGGCAGCTCATGGCGCGCTTTCATGGAGCACGCCGCGAACACAAGCAGCGGCAGATAGACCACTATCACGCCGATGACGGCAGGGAGCAGGTTGTCGAGCAGTTCGGTGGCTTCGCCCGGATTGGTGGTCACGAGGTTGAGAAACATGTCAACGGCGATGACCGAGCGTCCGAACAGATAGAGCAGCACCATCTGGAACGCGGCGAAGAACACGAGCGGGAAGAGCAGCCACACCATCTTGCCGGTGTTGCGGCTGAGCGTCATCAGAAACCAGTATATCGCGACCGGAAGCACGACGTTGGTGATGCGCGTCATCAGCGGCACGCTCTCAGTGAAGGCAAGTGATAAGTTTGGCAGCGACAGAGCTATGACCGCCGCGATGAAAAGTACGTGCGGTGACGTACAGAAATGGTATGTTTTCCTAAAAAGCTTCATTTATGTTGAATATGAATCCTGACTGTCCGCCTTTGCCGAATCCGTAGTCGAGGCGCACGTTCACGTCTTTCTTGAATTCCCAGCGGTAGCCTATGCCGAAGTTGGGCAGCACGTGCGACGCCCGCATGGAGCTGAACTTATCGAACACCGTTCCCGCCCCGACCCACGCCACAAGGCTGTTGCGCTTCCATATGTGCTGTCTCAGCTCCGCCTGCGCCTCTATCTTGTGCTTGTCGCGGTAGCGTCCCTCGTAGTAGCCGCGCATGGAATAGGAGTTCCCCAGAAGAGCCATCATGCCCCATGAGGGGTTTCCGAAGTTGAGCTGGCTGCGCAGGTCGGTGGCGAGGATGCCCCCTTTCCACAGGCGGCGGTAGGCGTTGAAGCGCAGGTCGGTGGTGGAAAAGGCGTATCGGTTGCCGAGGAACGCCGGGCGGAAGTTCTGGGAGAGGCTCACGTAAATGCCCCGTTTGGGGTTTGTGGTGACGTCGCGCGAGTCGTAGGCGAAGGTCAGTCCCACGCCGACGTTGCGCGTGGTGCGGTCCATCCCTTCGAGCAGCTCGGGTCTTTTTATGTCCTTTCCCTGAATGAAATCGAAGGTGAGCATGGGTCCCACGTATGTGTTGCGCGCCACTCTGAACAGGAAGCTCGCCTTAGCCTGCGCCTGCCAGCGTTTCATGTCGGACTCGTTGTCGTCGTTGTCGCCGTTGGCGTAGCCCATTCCCCAGTATTTGCACGGGAACGAGTAGAAGTAGAGCGTGTAGTCCAGACGGTATCTGTCGTGTGGAAATATGTGCAGTCCGCGTACGCCGAGCATGTAGAAGCCCACGGTGGACACGTCTCCGAAGAGACTCATGTTTGACGGCGGGAGGATGGTGTCGTTGCGGTCTGTGCGGTAAAGCCCTGCCGCGACAAGTCCTATGCCGAGCTGTGTGTCAGAGCTGTAATGCGGTCCTCCTATTATGCTGAAGTCGAACTTCTTGCTGTAGTCGGTCTTGTTGGCGTCGTTGAAGTAGTCGAGAATCCTGTTTATAAACCCTTTTTTCCTCACCGTACTGTCCGCTGCTGCCATGTCGGCGATGACGCTTCCGGTGTGCGACAGAGTGTCGGCGGCGGTAAGCGGTAGTGCGAAAAGCACTGTAAGCGCGAATGATAAAGCCTGTTTTTTCATTGTGCCTGCAAGTGTGACGGATGGTATGAAGGTGTCAGTAGACAAGTTTTACGTTGTCAATCCACAAAGTGTTTCCCGGCGTGCCGATATATGCGCCTCCGTGGCTTGACGCGAACTGTAGGGCGAGATGCGTCGGCTTCTCGTCAGCGGCAGCCCATCCCGTCTCTCTTACAAGCACGCTTTTCCCGTGGCTGTTGAGCGCATAGTCGGTCTGTCTGAGCCCCATGAGCGCGGCGTCATACTTGGGGTTGTTCCTTATGTCGCCGTACATGATCTCGTATGTCGCGCCGTCCACCCATCCGTTTGTGCTCTTGCCGTATCTCACAACCATCGTCCCGACACGTTTTGCGGTGATGTTGCCCTTCGCGTCTTCCGTGCGTTTCTGAAGCACAAGCACCGTTATGGCATAGTCCTGTCCCGCTACGGTTGACGGTTTGCTGAATCCTGTCTGTCTGATTCTGTTCTTCTCGCCCGGCACATACACCTTGTAGTCGTATTTTATAGCCTTCGGCCTTTCCGTGAACGGAATGCCCCAGTTGAGGCTTTTGGGTCCGTCCTTAGTGCTTGTGATGGGTTCTTTCATGCTTCCGAGAAACATCGAGCCTGCCGCAAGCACCTTGATGTTCATCAGTCCGAGCACTTTCACGCTTTCGATGTGTGTCGTCATCTTGGCGCAGTAGCCGTTGCCGTGCCGGTCGCGGGTCACGGAGCAGTTTGTCTTAACCACTCCCATCACCTTCGCCATGACGTTTGATGTAGCCCACGGCGAGTTGCCTGTGTTGCTGTATGGCTTGTTGCCGTTTATGGTCTGGTTCGGTCCTACTTCGTATAGAGTCTTTGTGTTTCCTCCTATGACTGCTGACTCGTGGATGTTTCTTATCACCCAGCGGTTCATGTCACCGTAAGGTATCAGCTTTTCCTTGCTCTGGGCTGTGGCAGGACTGAATGTCCCGAGTGTCAGAACAGCCGCGAAAAGCATTGATGACAGTTGGTTTTGATTCATCATTATCTCGGTTTTTAATATGTTGCGAACGGCAAATATAGGCTAATTAGCGCAAACATGAAAACTAAAAGAGATAAATCAGTTTTACTTTATACATATTTTATACATATTAACAGAATACATATTATATTAACGTAAAAACGGCTGCATGGTGCGGAAACCTTGCAGCCGTTTTCTGTAAATGTATGGTTATAATGTTATTTTACCATTATTTTCACGGTTTTGTAACCTGTTCTGACTATATAAAGTCCGGGTGACACGTCCGTACGCGGGCTGTTCTTGCTTATGAGGGAGCCTCCGGCAGTGAATATCTCTGCCTTGCTGAAATCACCGTCTATGATGATGCAGCCTTTGCCGGAGCGCACGCCCGTGTTGTCGGCGGTTGTCTGCTCTATTCCGTCTGTGACGTTGTTGAATGTCACCTCACCCTTGTTCATGTCGAACAGCACATCATACCATCCCGGTGCGATAAGCCATTTGCGGTCGCCGTAGTAACGTGTGCAGTGTGCGGTCTCGCCGGGCTGCAGCACTTTGAGGTCGTCGCTGCTTCCGTATCTGCCCTCTGCCCAGTTGAGGTCTCTTCTGTGCGTGTATGTGGCGAAGACGGTGGCTTCGGCATATCCGGGGTTGTTCACACCCTCAAGCAGGTGTACTGTGCCCCGGTATATGCCTCCTCCGATGTGTGGAAGCGACTTTCCGTTGCGTCCCCAATACTCCTCATAGTTGGTGCCTACAAGGAAAACCTCTGGCATCCATGCTATGTTCCCGGTGTCGAAAGGAGTGATTTTCACTGTCATGGCTTTAAGGTCCACGTTCACTAAATATGCCCCGCCGTTGGTCTGATAGACGTTTTCGGGCTGTGAATATTCCTGAAGCGGACCCTCGCATATGGCAGGAGTGAGAAACCGTTCGATGTTGCTGTACGGACAAGAGAGAATCCGGTTGTCGTCGTTACCATAGCTGAAGAAGAGGTCACTGCGGTTTCCGTAGTAGTCGCCGCTGTCCTCGTTTGAGGCGTCAACATCCACCGTGCCCTCGTATTTGCCGTCACCGACGTGGTTGAGCGGATAGTTTTTCGTCGGATTCCATGCCGACTTGTCTGCCAGACCTCCGCGGCAGTAGAGCTTGTCGGGCCAGTTGTCCTGTGCTGTGGCATATATGCTGAATAGCGACACTGCCGCTGCTATTATGGATTTAAGAATGTATCTCATGTTGTATTACTGTTTTTGATGTTTTGTGTTATGCTGTTATATAATCACCTTCCGCACTGCGCTGCCGTTCTTTCCGGCAGCCTTTATGATGTAAATGCCTTTTTCGGGAATGCTTATCGTGACTTCCTGACCGGTCTGTCCGGCAACGCGCAGTCCTGACATGTTGAACACGTCGACGGTGATGCGTCCGTTTCCTTTCACAATGACGTCGTTGCCGTGCAGTGTGATGACGGGTGCGGAGCTTTCTTGCTGGGCGGATGAGACGCCGGTAGGCTCTTCCGTGCCGAGATACTCACAGCTGAACGACTGGAAGAAGATGTCCACCGATATCCTGTAGTAGCCGTCTTTGTCGATTGCCCATTTGTAGTCGTCGGGACAGTTAATCATGAGTTGGGTGGAAGTCTCGACCGGTTCGTCCTGCGTATAGGGATGAAGACTCTTTGGACTCCAGTCGTTTTGTCCGAGAATTTTGAACCGTTTGGGCTCCACATTCTCCTGTCTGTTCTTCAGTTCTCCCGTCCATGTCCATATGTAAGGATTGTTCTCGTCCTGTATAAGGGCGGGAGCCTTGCCTGCGTCCCATCCGCATTCTACGCATCCTCCGGCTATGTAGAGCTCGAGCCATGGCGAGAACAGCTCGCCGGAGACCTTGCGTGCCGATGTGTTGACGGTGAACTTGTACCGCTCGTCATCGAACAGTACCACCCATCCGGGGTCTGACGCGTCGGTCGTGGTGGTGTATGCCAGACCGTTGCTAACGATGTTTGAGTCGACATACCGCGGTTTCAGATATATCGTGTTTTCGTTTACGCCTTCGGTGTTTATTATTTTCACTTCGCCGTCAACGAGTTTTCCGGCAAACTTAAACTCGTTGTCAGGGAACTTTTCCAGCTGCTGGAGTCCTCCCGGTACGGCACTGCCTGTTATCCAAAGCTCGTCATAAGTCTGGGCACATACTACATTATGAGACACGATGGCGGCAAAAAGAGATATTATATATGTCTTGTTCATATCGTTAATCTTAAGTTATAGTCGGTTATTTTACTATCTTCCGCGTAACGCTCTTTCCGTCGGCGGTTATTCTGCATACGTATGTTCCGCGTCCGAGTGATGAGATGTCAGCGGTGATACTGTTGCAGTCGGTTCCTGTTGCGGTACATGTCTCGGAGCCGTTCGCTGAAACTATCTCCAGCTTGGCGTTCTTTGCCGTGGCGGCGAGATGTGCGGTTACTGTCCCGTCCTGTGCGTTGTATTCTATGGATGTCGCACCGTTCTCAGTGCCGTTGATGCCGGTAAGCTCGCTCTGCAGCACGGCATACCTCAGCTCTATCGCTGTTGCGACATCGCAGGATGCTGTCGGGATGTTTACTGTTACGGTTCTGTTGTCACTGTCATAGCTCCATGTTCCGGATGCGGCTTCATTCCCGTTGATGAGTACCCTTTCCGGTTTCTCGCTGCCAATGAACTCAGCTCTGTAAGCCCTTTCGTCCGGCATGCCCGGATATACGCCTGTGCGTGCTCCGATGTTGAGCGTCACGCTCTGTGCGTTTCTTGTCTGTGTGAATTCCGTGCGTGAGAAAACACCGTCCTTATAAAGCTCTGTGTCGCCCTCGTCTTCGTAGAGAGAATACGATCCGTCGGCACCTGGAACCACCTTTAATATAAGTGTCGGCGCTTTGGTAGTGACACTTTTCTGAGGCGGATTGTTCACTATGATGCTGCCAGCCTTATAGAAGTAAGGGATATCTTCCTGTCCGTAAGTGTCTGTAAAGGTTACGTTGCCGTCCATAAGCTTGGAGCGGCACACGTTCCACCATTTGCCTTCAGGCAGCCATACGGTGCGTCTTACGGTCTTGTCGGCGTCAGCCGGAGTCACGATGGGAGCTACGAGAATGTCATTTCCGAACATGTATTCGTCTTCATATTTGTATGCGTTGGCGTCTTCCGGATGGTCGTAATACAATGGTCTGCACATAGACACTCCCGTGTCGTACGCCTCGCGTGCCGCAGTGTAGATGTAAGGGAACATGGCATAGCGCAGTTGTACGGTCTTGAGGAGCGACGGGAAGTTCTCATACACCCATATCCTGCGCTCTATGTTAGCCGCGTTAGTGGCGTGAGTGCGGAATATTGGAGTGAACACTCCGAACTGCATCCAGCGCAGATAAAGTTCTGGGTCGTTGTCGCCCGGCTGCTGGTGTCCTCCGAGGTCGTGTCCCCAGTAGCCGAAGCCCACGTTGGATGCGGTTGCTGTGAAGTAGGGCTGGAATGCCAGAGTGGGGAAAGTGGCGAATGTGTCACCCGAGAAACCTATTGGATAACGGTGGCTTCCGAGTCCTCCCCAACGGTGGAATATCACCGGACGGTGCTCCGGACGGTTTAGTCTCATGTCCTCATAGAACACGTGGTTGCACCAGAACGTCTCGCCTAATCCCGTCATATTGTTGTTTGTAAGACGCTGCTGCCAGTCTATCCACCAGAAGTCCACGCCTTCGCTTTCCCTCAGACGAATGATGTTCTTGAACATAGCCTTGTAGAAATTGTAGTCTTCCAGCTGCCAGGGGATATTGGTTGTTGTCCCCGGATCCTTCCCGAGGTCAGCGCACATTTGCGCGAAGTTGTCCTCATAGTTGTTCACCCCGTCGGCAGGATGCAGGTTCAGAGACACCTTCATGTTGTGTTGGTGCATCCAGTTTATGAGTCCTTTAGGGTCTGGAATGAGGCTTGTGTTCCAGCTCCAGCCAGTCCATCCGTCCTTGTGCCAGTCCATGTCCATTATCATAATATCAATAGGGATGCGGTTGTTTTCAATGTCCATTGTTATGTCCATGAAGTCCTGGGCTGTGTATCTCTGGTATTTGCTGTACCAGTAACCGAACATGTAGTCTGGCGGCATCGGTATTCTGCCGGCTATTTTCACGTAGTCGCCGAGAGCTTTCTTGTAATCATGTCCGTAGCAGAGGATGTACCAGTCGGTCGCCGATTCGTCTGCGAGCGGTTTTGCCCAATCCATTCCGCCTTCCTCCATAGGTTCGAAGGCGAATGTCCGGCTTCCGTCGCCGCGCTTGGCACTTGCCGATTCGTCGATAAGAGCCCATCCCCCTCTTGACAGGATGCCGTTTTCGAGCTCTCCGCGTTTAGAGTCTCCGCGTCCGTTGTCGAGTGTACGGGTTGTCCCTTTCAGGTTGAGCGCGTCGTCTTTTCCCGGATACCACACCACTTCATGACCGTTCATGTTGAATGTGACGCTCAGAAACTCAGGTCTGTTCCTCAATGTCGTCGGGTTGCTTCCCGTTCTGTACTTCAGCGTCACAGCCTCGGTCTTGATGTATAGATAGCCGTCCTCCTCGCTCGTAGTGAACGCAGGCACAGGCAGTCTTCTGTTGACAACGGCGAAAGTAGCCCTGTCCTCGAACACCTTCTTGCTGCTGTACTGTATCCGTATCATCTGAGGCGTAAGGACAGTGAACCTCATGTTGCCCGACTGAACCACAGCGTCGGGGTCTGCAACAGGATTATACTCCTCCTGCGCATACGATTGCATCACGGTGAATAATGCAAGTATAAATGTAAATAAGTACTTCATTCATTTATTGTTTTGGTTAATAATATGATGTCTAACTCAGGTTTTATGCCCGGTATATTGACGGTCAGGTAAATAAGGTTTTCGTTTCCGGCGTATTTGTATGCCGTCTCCGATGGTCTCGTTTTATGTGTCCTGCGGGATATGTCGGCTTTCCGTCTTATCCCGCAGGACACCATTTGTCATTCAGATATCCTCTCCACGGCTTTCATAACAATGTGGTTGCTTGTGTTGATGACCTGGAAATATTCGCTCATATCCCACAGGTCGCGTGCCACGAGAGCCTTCATCTGCAGTCTGAGCTGCGGCAGAGTCCGTTTCAGCTCGTCTTCGTCCTTTGGCTTTATCTTGTCTTTCTCCGCCTCTTTCAGCATGCCGTCAATCACGCTCTGCGGAATCTCGAACTCCTTGTCGAACTGTTCGAACGACGCATATCTGGTGCGCAGTGTGCTGCGGTTGGCGTCAACGTATTTCAGGTTTGCGTTTATGATGTAGCTGCGTGCGCTCAGCTGCCGGTGCAGCGGAGTGTATTGTGTGGTGTCGAGCGGCACGAACAGGTCGGGCATTATGCCTCCTCCTCCATACACGGTGCGGTGCTTCCGCAGTGTCTGATATTTCAGAGAGTCGGCGAAGTGTATGCTGTCCGCGCTGTAAAGTTCTCCGTGTCTGAACCTCTTCTCTATGTCCATGGCATAGTCTTCGATGTCTCCTTTGCTGTAAGGCTTCTGTATGCACCTTCCGGCAGGTGTGTAGTAGTGCGCTATTGTGAGGCGCATCATCGAGCCGTCGGGGAATTCTATGGGCCGTTGCACAAGACCTTTGCCGAACGATCTGCGTCCCACTATCTCTCCGCGGTCCTGATCCTGTATGGCTCCGCTAAGTATTTCGGCAGCCGACGCAGAGTATTCGTTCACCAGCACAATAACCTTTCCGTCGAGCAGCCTGCCGTTTCCCCTCGCGCGGTATTCCTCGCGTTTCGACGTACGTCCCTCTGTATAGACTATCAGGTCGTGCTTTGCCAGAAACTCGTTAGCCACAAGCACGGCAGCCTGGAGATAGCCTCCGCCGTTGTCCTGCAGGTCTATTATGATGTTCCTCATGCCATGGCTTTTCAGCGAGTCGACACACTCCATGAACTCCTTGTGCGTAGTCGCGCCGAAACTTCCTATGCGTATGTATCCCGTCTCGGGCGTTATCATGTATGAAGCGTCCACTGTCTTCACCGGAATCTTGTCGCGTGTCACCATGAAAGTGAGCACATCCCTTATCCCGCGCCTTACTATCCCGAGCTTCACGTCAGTCCCGCGTTTGCCTCTCAGCCGTCTCATTATCTCCTCGCGGTCCATCTTCACGCCTGCTATGGTGGTGTCGTTCACGCTCACTATGCGGTCGCCCGCGAGTATTCCCACTTTTTCCGACGGTCCGTCAGATACGGGCTGGATTATCAGCAGAGTGTCTTCCACCATGTTGAACTGCACGCCTATTCCCTCGAACGAGCCTTGCAGCGACTCCTGCATTGCCTTTGTCTCCTTTGCCGTGGTGTATGAAGAGTGCGGGTCAAGCTCTTTAAGCATGCCTCTTATGCCGTCTTCCACAAGTTTCTGCTCGTCCACACTGTCCACATACAGATTGGTTATCGCCATTTCGGCTATCTGCATTTTGCGTATCGGACTGTCTTCTCCGAAATTCAGCCTTATCTGTGCCTCGACGCCTGTCGCAGCATACAGACACATGGCTGCGGCTGCGGCAACCGCTTTTGATATGATGTTCATGATGTTTGTAATGTCGGTTTAATGTTATACGATGGTGTACTCACACTCCGTCTGATATTCAATCAGCCGCACATCGCCTCACATCCGGTCTTCAGGCAGGTCTTCCTCTACTACAAGATTGTCTATTATGAAGTTCTGGCGTTCCATGGTGTTCTTTCCCATGTAGTATTCCAGAAGTTTCTGCACCTGGTCTGTCTTGTGCAGGGTCACCTGCTCCAGTCTCATCTCCGGACCTATGAAATGTGCGAACTCCTCCGGTGAAATCTCTCCAAGACCTTTGAACCGCGTTATTTCCGGGTCGGGTCCGAGCTCGCGTATCGCCTTCAGCCTTTCCTCGTCGCTGTAGCAATAGCGCACCACGAAGTCCTTTTTCTTTTCCGTCTTCGACAGTTTCCTGTCGGCGTCAGCCACCACCGACTTGTCCTTTATCCTCGACCGCTTGTTCCTCACTCTGAAAAGCGGAGTCTGCAATACATACACATGCCCCTTCTTTATCAGTTCCGGGAAGAACTGCAGGAAGAATGTTATTATCAGCAGCCGTATGTGCATGCCGTCCACATCGGCATCGGTGGCTACAATCACCTTGTTGTATCTAAGCGTGTCGAGCCCGTCCTCTATGTCGAGCGCGGCTTGCAGAAGGTTGAACTCCTCGTTTTCGTACACTATTTTCTTCGTCAGTCCGAACGAGTTGAGCGGCTTTCCTCTCAGCGAGAACACCGCCTGCGTGTTCACGTCGCGGCTTTTCGTTATGCTTCCGCTTGCCGAGTCGCCCTCTGTGATGAATATAGAGCTTTCCTCCTTCCTGTCGTTTTTCGAGTCGGAAAGATGTATGCGGCAGTCGCGCAGCTTGCGGTTGTGCAGGTTGGCTTTCTTCGCTCTCTCCCGTGCGAGCTTCGTTACGCCAGCCATAGCCTTGCGCTCCTTCTCGCTCTCCTGTATCTTCTGCTGCATCACCTCAGCCACGTCGGTGTGTATGTGCAGGTAGTTGTCCACTTCGGTTTTTATGAAGTCGCCCACATACTTGTTGATGCTCACTCCGCCTCCCGGCTCCATTGTGAGCGAGCCGAGCTTTATCTTGGTCTGGCTTTCAAACATCGGCTCCTCCACGTTGATGGCTATCGCCGCCACCAGACCGTTGCGTATGTCGCCGTATTCATAGTTCTTGCCGAAGTATTCCTTTATCGTCCGCGCTATGTGTTCCTTGAAAGCGCTCTGGTGAGTGCCCCCTTGCGTGGTGTGCTGTCCGTTCACGAAGGAGTGATATTCCTCTCCGTACTGGTTCGTGTGTGTGAAAGCTATCTCGATGTCCTCGCCCTTCATGTGTATGATAGGGTAGAGCCCGTCGGTTGTCATTGTGTCGTTGAGCAGGTCCTGAAGTCCGTTCCGGCTCGTTATCCTGTGCCCGTTGTGCATTATGATGAGCCCGGAGTTCAGGTAAGTGTAGTTGCGCAGCATCGTCTCCACATAGTCGTCGTGGAACGAATAGTTGGTAAACAGCGTGCTGTCCGGCTCGAAGAAGATGTATGTTCCCTGCTCGTCGCTGCTGTCCTCGGTTATGTCGTCAATGAGGTTGCCCCGTTCGAACGTGAGCCTCCTCACCTTTCCCTCCCTGTAGGAGCGCACCTCGAAGCGCGAGCTCAGCGCGTTCACCGCCTTCACTCCCACGCCGTTCAGTCCGACACTTTTCTTGAACGCCTTCGAGTCGTACTTTCCTCCCGTGTTGAGCACGCTCACCGCCTCCACGAGCTTTCCCTGCGGTATACCCCGTCCGTAGTCGCGCACGCTCACCCTGAGGTTGTCCTCGATGTCCACCTCGATGCGTTTGCCGGCGTTCATCTTGAATTCGTCAATCGAGTTGTCTATCACTTCCTTGAGCAGGACGTATATTCCGTCTTCCGGCAGCGAGCCGTCGCCCAGTCTGCCGATGTACATTCCCGGTCTGGTGCGCACGTGCTCCATGTCGGAGAGGTGCCGTATGTTGTCGTCCGTATATTCTACTGTCTGTATTATTTCGTTTTCGTTTGTATCTGGCATGTTTATGTTTTAGTCGTTTACAATGAGCTTTCCTCCTCCTGCGGGGAAATTCTCTTCACGTAGCATTTTCTTCTTTTGTGCATCACGGGGTTCAGCGCGTCCCACTGGCTCTGCACACCTCCGTTGGTTTCCATCTCCACCTGGCTCTCACCCCATTCGAATCCGTATTCCTGATATCTCGGTATGAGGTCGGCGAACATGAGCGCGTTGGCTCCCTTGCTGCGGTATTCGGGCAGCACACCCATGAGCAGCAGGTCCACGATGTTGGTCTTGTGATATTTCACGGCTCTCAGCAGATGCCACCATCCCATAGGCAGCATGCGTCCGCGCTTGCATTGCTGCAGGGCTTTCGAGAGTGAGGGGATGGTTATTCCCACGCCCACGAGCTTCTTTCCGGCGTTCCAGTCCTCCACTAAAGTGATGAGGCTGAGGTCGGCGAGTGGCAGATACATCTCCACATACTGGTCTATCTGTCTCTCCGTGAGTTCGGAGAAGCCGTACAGGTCTTTGTAAGTCTCGTTTATAAGCCGGAATATCTTCCGTCCGTATCCTTTCTTGAAGATGTCCGCGCGGGTCAGTTTCTTGATGTGCAGATTATATCTTTTCTCTATCATCTGCGCTATCTTGACATATTTCTCAGGCACGGTGTCGGGCACATACAGTTTGTATTCCACATATTTGTTGTCCACCTCGAATCCTCCGAGAGCCTCCATGTGTTGCGGATAATATTCGTAGTTGTAGATGGTAGGCATCGTTCCGAGCTGGTCGAAACCCCATGTGAGCATGCCCTCTGGGTCGAGGTCGGTGAATCCGAGCGGTCCCACCACCTCCGTCATGCCCTTCTTCCTGCCGTAGTCCTCCACCGCTTTGAGCAGCGCGCCTGACACCTCCAGGTCGTCGATGAAGTCAATCCATCCGAACCTAACGCGCTTCTGCTTCCATTTCTCGTTTGCCCGGTGGTTTATTATCGCAGCCACGCGGCCCACCATCCTGCCGTCTTTGAATGCCATGTAGTATTCAGCCTCGCAGAAGTCGAACGCCGCGTTCTTGTCCTTTCTCAGTGTGTTGACATCATCGCTGTACAGGTTTGGCACATCGTAGGGATTTCCCTCATAAAGGTCATAGTGAAACTCAATGAACTTTTTAAGGTCATACCTCGATTCCACTTTCTTTATTTCTATGGATGACATTGTTTCTTTTTTTATGTTATACTGAGTCCCTGCATATACCTATGCAGTAAAATGCAAAAGTACTGAAAATCATGCTAATCGCAAAAAATATGCCGTTTATTTATGATTATTTTCAAGATGACGGCGCGGTGTGCGCGCTTTTGCCATGCAGCCTGTTTCCCCGCGCTCCGGAGGTGCGTGCGCGCAGCCTTGCAGTCAGGGTTTCCCGCATATCAGCAGCAGGTGCTCCCCAGCCACTGTCGTGCCGAAAATGTATGTGTCGCCGCCGTCCTTCAGCCTCAGACGTTTCCTTAGCGCGTCAGCCGTCAGCGGGAAGTTGCGCACCGCCACGTTTGCCTTTTCCGTGCCGCCGAGCGCGCGCCTGATTTCCTTGCGGTTCATTGTGGCGGCGTCCTTTATGCGGAATGTCCTGCCGGGAAAGCCGTCCGACGCCCTGCCTGACACGAACATGTGCGAGTTCTTGCCGAGCGCAGCCACGTCCTGCCTTGCCGCAAGCAGACCGAAACATCCGGCTTTCATCACCGATGCGTCGGGAACGTGCAGCCACAGCCCCCTCAGCGCGTCCGCCACACTGCCTCCCGCCGCAGCCTCCGCCAGAAGAGCCGCGCATCGGGAAGCCTCGCCCGTTGCAGGCGGTTCCGCTGTCTCGCCGTCGTCATAGCCGAACACGCTGTCGCCGTTCACGCAGAAAATCCTTCTGCCTCCGCTTCCGCCGCGCCTTATCACCACAAGCATCTCCTTGCACTCGTTGCCTGCCGACACTATGTGCACCTCGCTCACGCGCGCCTCTCCGCCCTGTTCCACCTCGCGTATGGTCTGCGATATGTCGAGCATAGGGGAGAGCTTCACCATCACCGCCTCCGCTTTCCCGAGCATCACCGGCATCATCCGCACTATGTCGGGCGTGCAGTCGCTTATGGCGTAGGTGCGCGCGCCGTTGCTGTCGCGCCGTGCCGGGTCGGCGTAGAAGAGCGTCACCCGTCCCGAACCGGGCAGGTAGTCGGTGCAGTCGGCGCACACCGTGCAGGCGTTGTCGAGCCCGAGCCTTCTGAAGTTGTCCCCGGCTATGTCGCAAAGGCGTGCGTCGCGCTCCACGTAGACAGCCCTTCCGAACTCCCTCGCCATGAACGAGAAGTCCACTCCCAGACCTCCCGTGAGGTCGGTGAGCACCGTCCCGCCGCCGTTCTCCGCCACAGCCTGCTCCGCTATGCGGCGTGCCACTGATGCCTTGTAGCGTGCCGTCTGTTCAGACGAGCACTGTTCCATCGACAGATGCGGAGGATAAGTCAGTCCCTCCGTCGCCGCCCACGACGGCAGTTTGCGCCGTGCCGTCTGCCGTCCGGCTATCTGCTGGAGCGCGAACTTCAGGTCCACGCCTTCCGTGCCCTGATATTTCAGTGCGAGACGCCGCACGTCCTCGTCGATATGGGCGGCTATGAATGCAGCCGTGTCTGTTGTCTTTGTCATTTGATGTAGGGTGATGTCTGGCTTTACAAAGATAATGTTTTATTGTCAGAAAACACCGCAGCGCGTGTCATTTATTTGTCTCCCTGCGTGTGTAAAAGGCTGTTTGCAACCGGGTTGCACGGCTTTTGGACTAATTTTGCCGTTGTTAAAACAAAACATCAGGATATGTGTGAACATCATGAAAAGAATAATATAGCGCCGATAGCTGTGTCGGCTGTCATGCTCGCCGTAGGACTTTTAGCCTTCGGCACTGGTATGGAATGGACTGAGATTATTCCTCCGCTGCTGTGGTATGTCGTGGCTTTCCTGCCTGTGGGGTGGGGAGTGGCGCGCGAGGCTGCCGGACATGCATTGCGCGGCGACGTGTTCAACGAGTATATGCTCATGACCCTTGCCTCCCTCGGAGCCTTTGCCATAGGCGAGTATCCAGAGGCTGTGGCTGTGATGCTGCTCTATCAGACGGGCGAGATGCTCCAGGAGCGCGCCGTGGAGCGTGTGCGCCGCAACATCAGCAGTATGGTGGCGTTGCGTCCCGACCGCGCTTCGGTGGTGAGAGACGGCACCATTGTGGAATGCTCTCCCGAGCAGGTGGCAACGGGAGAGGTGATAGAGGTGAGGCCGGGAGAGCGCGTGCCGCTCGACGGTGAGCTGCTCACAGCCGGTTCACCGTTCGACACCTCCGTGCTCACAGGTGAGTCGCTGCCACGCATGATAGCCACCGGCGGCGAGGTGTCTGCCGGAATGATAGCCGCAGGAAACGTGGTAAGGCTGCGCGTGACACGTCCCGCGGGCGATTCGGCTGTTGCCCGCATACTGCGCCTTGTGGAGGAGGCGTCGGCGCGCAAGGCTCCCACCGAACTGTTCATACGCCGCTTCGCACGTGTCTATACGCCCGTGGTGTTCTCGCTGGCGGTGCTCGTGGTGCTCGTGCCGTGGCTCTGCAGCCTCGCCGGGCTTGCCGGTGCGTTCGACTTCGCGCTGTGGTTCAGGCGCGCGCTCATCTTCCTTGTCATCTCCTGTCCGTGCGCTCTTGTCATAAGCGTGCCTCTCGGCTATTTCGCCGGAATAGGAGCGGCGTCGCGCCGGGGCATACTGTTCAAAGGAGGCGGAAGCATAGACGCCGTGGCGGATGTTGACACCTTGGCGTTCGACAAGACCGGAACACTCACCTGCGGACGCTTCGAGGTGCTCCGTGTGGAGGGACTCTCCGACGACGACATTGCCATGGTGGCTGCGATGGAGCGCACGTCCGTTCATCCGGTGGCGCGTGCCATAGTGGAGTATGGAGCCCGTCTGGCGGCTCCTGACGCGGTGCCCGATGTCACCACAGTGCCGGGCTACGGTCTGGAGGCGGGCGGATGGCTTGCCGGGTCGCCGCGTCTGCTCGAACGCCACGGCATAAGCGTGCCTCAGATGGAGGGCGGCGAGGACGGCACTGTGGTCTGCGTAGCCGCCGGAGGAGCATACAAGGGGCGCATCGTCCTCGGCGACGTGCTGCGCGACGACGCCCGTCAGGCTGTGCAAGGTACGGGCTTGCGCACGGTGATATTGTCGGGCGACCGCCAGCCTATTGTCGACGCGGCGGTGGCGGCGACGGGTGCCGCGCTCGGCATAGGCGACCTCCTGCCGGGCGGAAAGGCTGAATACATAGAGTCGCTCAGGCGTGAGGGACACCGGGTGGCGTTCGTGGGCGACGGCATAAACGACGCTCCGGTGCTCGCTGCGAGCGATGTGGGCATAGCCTTCGGTGACGGCAGCGCGGACATGGCTGTGGAGACGGCAGACATAGTGATACACTCCGGACGGCTTGTGAAGACGGGCGAGGCGATAGCCGTGGCACGACGCACGCGCCGCATAGTGAAGCAGAACATCGTGTTTGCCGTGGGTTTCAAGGTGCTTGTGATGGTGCTGGGCGTCCTGGGAGCAGCCAACATATGGATGGCGGTGTTCGCCGACACAGGCGTGGCGTTGCTTGCGGTGCTCAACTCGATGCGCGTTTTTTCGCTCCCGAACCGCCATAAGGAGTGAAAACATTTTGAAATGTGCGTTTATTTGCCTATCTTCGCGGCATGAAGTGTACGGATATTCCGTATGGTTATAACAAAGACAATGACTGACGAACAATTCTTTCTTGACAAACTGAAGCACCGCGACATACGCCCTACGGCTACACGGCTGCTCATTCTGCGCGAGATGATGCGCGGTGATGAGGCTGTGTCGCTGCCCGACCTCGAGCGTTATCTGCCCACGGTGGACAAGTCCACCATATCGCGCACGCTGTCGCTGTTTCTGCTCAACCGCCTCGTGCATGTCATAGACGACGGCTCGGGCTCGCTCAAATACGCCGTCTGCGCCGACGACTGCGACTGTTCGGTGGAGGACGAGCACACCCATTTCTACTGCACATCGTGCCAGCGCACGTTCTGTCTGAAGCAGATAGCGGTGCCGGTGGTAGACCTTCCGCCCGGATTCACGCTTTCGAGCATCAACTATGTGCTCAAAGGGCTGTGTCCGGAGTGTGCCGCCGGAGAGCGGAGAGACTGACGGCTGAGGCGTCGCCGCGCGCTGACGGGGCATGGGCGGAGACGGCGGGAATGCATGATTATGCATTCGTGAAAGTAAAAAATATTGACAGAAGTTTTTCGTGAAATAGAAAACGGAGGAGCGCGGAAAAGGCTCTTCCGCCACGGCGGGGGCATGTCCGGACGGCTGTAGAGGCTGTCCGGACATGCCTTTCCAGTGTCTTCATGATGCGGAAAAGCCCGTTCCGCTCAGCCGCAAAGCCTTTTCAGAACGCCGGAACAGCCTTTGCCGTGACACAGGAAAGCCTCTTCGGCAAGTCGGAAGAGCCTTTTCCGCAATCCGGAAAAACACGTTCTGAACGGCTGATGCGCGCAATGCACTGGCTGACAAGGACTTGCCGCAAGTGTCTGAGAATGGTGCATACGGAGCATCCCGCGCTTTTTCCTGCCGCGACGGCACTCTCGCGGAGTTGTGGATGGATAAATATGCGGCTCCGATGTGCATTATCGCATAATTATGCATGGCGGCATGTCTCCGGCGTGAGATGCTTTCATATGCCGGCATGTGCCCTTTGTTCGCGTGCGGACACGCGGTAGGGCAGCTACATGTCCTTGAATATCATCTGCGCGTACATGCTCAGATATATTCTCCAGTTGCGCCAGATATGTCCTCCGTCGTTCTCGTAGTATTCGTATTTGTATCCTTTCTCGTCGAAGTACTGGCGCAGGTCCTTGTTCGGTCCGTACAGGAAGTCGTCCTTGCCTATGGCTATCCAGTAGAGCTTTGGGTGGGAGTCGAAGAGCTTCTGAAGCCTTCCGCACGTCTCCTTGTCGGCTCTCAGCCTTGCGGCGAAGTCTTTGAGGTCGCGGTTGCCCTTTATCCACGGTGCGGCGGAGAACAGTCCGTAATAGTCGAACGTGTCGGGATAGAGCATCGAGATGCCGAAAGTGTGGCCGCCGCCCATTGACAGTCCGCACACGGCTCGTCCCTCGCGCCTCTTTATGGTGCTGTAGTTGGAGTCGGTGAAGCTTACGATGTCCATGAAGCTTTCCTCCATCGACGCCTTCGCCTTCGTCTTTATGGTGTAGTGACCGGGGATGTACATGCCCGCCGACCATTCTCCCGGAGCCGCGCTGCAGTTGGTGTTGCCGTTGGGCATCACCACAATCATCGGCGTGGCTTTGCCCGAGGCGATGAGGTTGTCGAGTATCTGTGCGGCTCGTCCCAGCTCGCTCCATGCGTTCTCGTCGCCTCCCATGCCGTGCATGAGATACATCACGGGATATTGCTTCTCTGTGCTGTATCCCGCCGGAGTGTATACCGTGAGGCGTCGTTTCATGCCCAGTGTCGGACTGTCATACCACACCTTAGCCACCGTTCCGTGCGGCACGTCGTTCACGCTGTAGAGAGAGCCGCGGTCGCCTTTCTCCTTCGATATGATGAAAAGGCTGGAGTAGGTGGTTATGTCGCGGTTCATGTAGGCGTTGGACGGGTCGGTGACGCGCATGCCGTCCACATTGAAGCTGTATGAGTAAAGCTCCGGAGCGAGCTGTGAGGTGGTGGCAGTCCACATGCCCTTGTCGTTCTTCGTCATGGGCAGCGTCACCGGGCTTGTCTGGTTGAAGTCGCCCGTCACCTCCACTTTCTTCGCTTCGGGCGCGAAGAGGTTGAATGTCACGCTCCCGTCGGGATTCTCCACCGGCGATACGGCGGATGCCTTGTCCCACAGAGCCTGCTGTGCCATGGATGCCACGCTGAGTGCCATCCCTGCCAGAAAGATTGTCAAACGTTTCATGTCTGTGCTGTTTTAGTTATGTTATTGGTATAAGTGATTGCTGTCGGACGGATTTCCGGAATTGATTGCCGTCATGTCGCGTGCCGTTTATAGCCGTCATTTCAGTCCGGCGAGCCTGTGGCGGCAGTCCTCGAGGATGGCGGTGAGCTCGTCGGTGGTGGTGGCTCGCAGCATGGCTATGCGCGTCTGGCGGAAGTCGGGTATGCCCTTGAATACGGGAGTCGCGGCAAGATGCCTTCGCGTATGGAGTATGCCCCGGTATTCGTCGATGCGTTCCACGTTGATGCGGAGCTGTTCCTCGAGGATGTCAATCTTGCGGTCGAGTGTGAGCGAGAGGTCTTGCGGACGTCCGTCGAGGCGGTCGCGCATCTCCTTGAATATCCACGGGCGTCCGAATGTGGCGCGTCCCACCATCACGGCGTCCACACCGTAGTCGTTGAAAGCCCTCTCAGCGTCTTCGGGCGACGTGATGTCGCCGTTGCCAATTATGGGTATGTGTATGCGCGGATTGCGCTTCACCTCGCCTATGAGCGTCCAGTCGGCGTTGCCGGTGTACATCTGCGCGCGTGTGCGTCCGTGGATGGTGAGAGCCTGTATGCCGCAGTCTTGCAGCTGTTCGGCGAGAGTCGTGATGATGAGGCTGCCGCTGTCCCATCCCAGGCGTGTCTTCACTGTGACGGGCGTCCGCACCGCGCGCACCACCTGACGTGTGATGTCGAGCATCAGCGGTATGTTCTGCAGCATGCCCGCGCCCGCTCCCTTGCCTGCCACTTTCTTTACGGGGCAGCCGAAGTTGAGGTCTATGACGTCGGGACGCGCCTGTTCCACTATCCTCGCAGCCTCCACCATGGCGTCTGTGTCGCGCCCGTATATCTGTATGCCTACGGGTCGTTCACTGTCGCTTATGTCGAGTTTGCTTACCGTCGATTTGATGGAGCGCACGAGAGCTTCGGCACTTACAAACTCGGTATACACCATTGAGGCTCCGAAACGCTTGCAAAGCTGACGGAAGCCGATGTCTGTCACGTCTTCCATCGGGGCGAGAAAGAGAGGTCTTTCTCCGAATTCTATGTTTCCGATTTTCATTGTCTTGATGTTATTGAAGTAGATGATAGATGCCGCCGGCGTACATTTTCACCACTCCTTTCATCTCTAACGAGAAGAGGAGGGCTGACATGCGCTGCACGGGGATGCCCGAGCGTGCGGCGAGCATGTTGGTCTGCATGTCGTTGGTCTTTGCCAGTGTGGCGACGATGAGCCGCTCGTCGCCGGTGAGCTCGGGGAAGAGCTGCCTCTCGATGCCCTGCTGTCTGGCGTGGAGCAGGGCTTGGTCGCTGTCCCATGCCATGGATGCGGCAAGGTCGGCGGCGCAGGTTATGAGCGCGGCTCCGTTGTCGCGTATGAGTCTGTTGCACCCTTCGCTGTATGCCATGCCCACCGCTCCGGGGAAGGCGAACACTTCCCTGCCGTAGCTCTGGGCAATGCTTGTGGTGATGAGTCCGCCTCCTCGCTCCGCGCTCTCTACGAGAAGGGTGGCGTCTGCCATGCCCGCCACGATGCGGTTGCGGCGCACGAAGTTCACCTTGTCGGCGTTGGTTTGTGTGAGAAACTCGGTGATGAGCCCGCCGTGTGAGGTCATCTCGCATGCCGTCTCCCTGTGGCTCGACGGATAGACGGTGTCGAGTCCGTGGGCGAGAACGGCTGCCGTGTCGAATCCGGTGCGCAGTGCGTTGCGGTGGGCGCATATGTCCACGCCGTAGGCAAGACCGCTTATGATGAGCACGTCGGGGCATATCTGCCTCAGGTCGTCGCAGAAGCGGCGTATGAGATCTTGCCCGTAGGCGGTGCAGTGGCGCGTGCCCACGATGCTGAGCACACGTGTGCGGTTGAGGTCGGCGTTGCCCTTGTAGAACAGCATGAGCGGAGCGTCGCCGCATTCGCGCAGCCGTGAGGGGTAGCGCGTGTCGTTCATCGTGAGCGGAGTGATGCCGTGCTCCTCGTCATACCTCAGCTCCGCCTCGGCTATACGCAGCGGTCCGCTCATGTCTTTCAGCGCGTCGGCGAGCCTGGGCGACGCTTCGGGCACTATGTCGCGTATGTCGTTGCGGTGCTCCATGACAGCCGTCGCCGAGCCGAGCCGCCTGTACAGCTCGAGCATTCCGTTGAGGCTGAAGTAGTTTATGCGCGTCAGCGCGATGGTGTTTATTATCTCCTGTTGGTTGTCTGTCGGCATGATGCTGTCGGTATTGGTGCCTCCGTCGTCGTGTGGGTCGTCGTAAGGCATGTCGGGTGTCATATGTACGGAGCGAATGCGCGGTCGTAGTCGTCGCTGTTTCCGAGTCGTCCGTTGATGAGGCACACCAGTTCCACCGTGGCGCGGAAGCACAGGCGTCCGTCGCTTTTGCGGAATATGTCCTGGCTGAAGATGTAGCGCAGTCCCTCCTTGCGCAGGGCGAGGCGCGAGACAAATACGTCGTCGCATCTCAGCGGAGTCTTGTATTGCAGGTTCATGCGTGCCACCACGGCGTCTGTGCCCTGCTCGTGGAGCTTCGAGAAACTCACTCCGAGTGAGGAGAGAAACAGGTGTCGCGTGTGCTCGGTGTAGTGCAGGTAGTTCGCGTTGTTCACTATGCCCTGGATGTCGCACTCATAGTCGCGTACCTCCATCTCTGTTTCAAATATGTATTTCATCCTTATCGTTGTTTTGTTTTCAGTCAGTTACTTTGGCGGCAGGCGCCTCCCGGCGGCTCAGATACTCATATCCGAACCGGCACCGCAGACAGTCCTTGCGGTCGCAGTAGTTTTTCTTCAGCTGTATGAGAGCCTGCGTGTCGCCTGCGTTCTGCACCTCCAGTCCGCAATCCTCCCACATGCGCACGATGTTGTTGCGCTCGGGCGCGAGCTGTTCGAGAAAGTCTGTGGCGCGCCAGCACATCTCTTCAGACGACAGATGGCGTCCGTAGGCGAAGAGCATGGGTACGACGGTGTTGATGATGAGCAGGTCGACAGACTGTCGGGAAAGGGTTTTCGCGCTCTCGCGGCTTTCATGTCCGAAGGTGTAGTGGGTGCGCCAGTATGGCGTTACTGATGCCGTGAGCATGCGGCGGGCACCGTCGAGGGTGGGGCATTCGGCAATCATGCTCAGGCTGGTGCGGCGCGAATGGTAGAGCGATGCGAGCTGCGCGATGCGTATGTGAGGGAAGTTCTGCGGCCGGAGGCGGAGGAATTTCCACAGGCGGAAGTCTGTAGGAGTGAGCGAGAACTTGTGTGCGAGATACCGGTATTCGCCGCTCAGACGCACGAAATAGCCGTCGGAGAGAGCCGCCTCACGCTGCCGCTCGGGCATGGAGTCGGCAGAAAGCAGTCCTGCCTGACCGAGAAAGAGGGCTTCTGTCTGGAATATGTCGTCGCGGTGACGGGCTATGTGTGTCATGGGCATGTTGAGAGCCCATGTCTCGAATGCCTCGCTGTTGGTGCCGAAACCGTAGTTGCGCGCCAGCGTCACGAAGAAGGCGTCTTCCCACGAGCCGTCGCAGCGAGCCACACGTGCGTATATCGCCTCTGTCTTCTGTTCGAGACGCTCGGTCTGGAGCGCGCTCATCCATGAGTGTACCGATATGGACGGCAGGTCGGGAATGAGCTTGTGGCAGGGCGGATACCTGTCTTCGTGCAGCAGACGCTCGTAGTTTGACGACACGCCCGGGGGCACTTCGAGCCGCATCTGCGGAAGTGTGTTGCCGTTGGATGTCCTTACTTCAGAGTCGACGGTAGCCGCTATGTGGAGTATCACGTTGTCGTAGCGGCTGTCGCGGTGGTGTCCGTGGGTGTACCAGTCGGACGAGCGGTCGTGTATCTCGATGTTTCCCACCCACATGGTGCCGCCAATCCTCACCTTGGCATTGAAGAAGTCGGGACCGGCATCGTCGTTGTGGAGCCCCGGGTCGATTACTTCAACGCTGAGACCGTCGGTTGTCTCGAGTCTTCTAAGCGGGAAAATCTTGTGTTTCCATATGTAGTGGAGAAGCTGTTCCATATATAGCAAGGACTAAAAGGAATGTTACAAAGCTACACAAAAAATCCCGAACTGCGGACAGTCCGGGATTTTTTTCTTTATGAATATGTTGTCTTTGCTTATTTCTTCAACACTTTTACGGTCTTGCCATCAGCCTGACGGATGATGTAAAGACCTTTCTGCGACATGTTGTCCACGCGCTGTCCGTTCACGTTGTAGATGGCGGCGGTGCCTTTGCCTGTCGTTGTCTCTACCTTGTTGATGCCTGTTGTGGTCGCGCCTTCGATGTTGAGGGTATATACGTTTGTTGTCTTGAGGTCGTTCGATGTCACTGTTATTGTTACCTTCACGCCTTTGTCTGTGCCCTCCAAAGCCTTTGTGACGTATGCGCCCTGTCCGTCTGATACAGCCTCGATGTCGTCAACGCTTATCGCGCCTTCGCCTTTGAGGTCGTAGCTGAGCACGTTCTTGTCGAAGCCTTCAACCTCTGTGCCCTTCACTTTCAGCGATGCGAGGTGGGAGTTGTATACGAGTGATATGTCATCAACAATAATCATGTCCGGATTTTCGGCATCATTGCTTCCCACACCCGGCTGCGCGTTTGTAGAGATTGTCACAAGAAGGGCTTTTGCCTGAGCATCGTTGGAGGCGTAAGAGGTATAGTCGAACGGTATGACAAGATTCTGCCACTCGAATCCTTTGCTCTCAATTGTTTTGTCCTGTGCCTTTGCCACCACGTTGGTATAGGCTTTATCCTCAGGATCCTGATAGCGTGTTCCGTCTGTGATTACGGCACTTACAGTGGCGTAAGGATATTGTTCGTTCACCTGACCTTGCTTGTATTTCACCCATACTGACAGCGCGTCGGGACGTCCGTTCAGTACGGTGTAGAAGGGGTCACCGTTGCCGTCAGTGTCTGTTGAGGACATATCGAGGAATGAACAGTTGGCAGCGTCGGTGGCAGTTGTGCTTCCTGCCTGAAGCCTGCCGGTTGTCATTGTACCGTTGGCAGGCTGGAATCCCATTACGATAGATGATTTTATTGCCACACTCTTTGTTCCTGTCGAGCCGGGACGGACATCGTCTGATACAGACGTATTGCCGTTCTGAAGTGCGTATTTTGTAAGGAAGGATAATGATCCTGTGGCTATTCCGCTGTTGAATGAATGCCATGCGTTGGGCTCGTCGCTTGTGTATTTGTTCTTGCCATCTACATAAGTGGCAGTGTGGAAGTTCTCGAATCCGGAGTTCTCTATCTGATAACCGCCGTTTCCGAATACCACATCTATGTTCATTCCCATAAAGTTTATGTTGATTACGGTGTAGAACTTGTCACCGCGTATCTCTCCTGTCATGTTCACGGGAATGAGTGTTCCGTCCGCTGAAAGACCAGGACCTATCCACGAACCCTCATATGTGGGGTCGTCGCCTTCTGCTATCTCTATATCCTGACTGGTCTTCAGGGTGGTCACATCACCTTTTGTCACAGCCTCGACGTTTTCCAGCACGATTGTCCCGACAGGCATCGGAAAGACCTGGTCGCCTGAAGTCGTGTAGAGAACAAAGTTCTTCAGACTGAGCGTATAGCCGCTGTCGTCTGTCTTTTCAACAGAAATGGTGGTCTCTGTCGGCGTGGTCGGATTGCCGTCGAGGCTGACCGTCATCATGTCTTTGTAGTCGGTCGCCATGGAAGAGACGGCAAATGCGGCTGTCGCCAATAATGAAGTAAAAAATCTTTTCATCCTTTAAATGCTTTAATTAATTTAGTTTGTAAGTTATACCTATTGTTCCGTAAATCGGATAAAGGGTCTGTTCTATTGTCTTGAAGTTCTGTTTGAACACTCCGGACAGTCCCCATGACATGTCAAGATAGGCTCCGAAGTGGCGCGAGAAGTACCAGTCGGCACCCACGTCAACGCCAAACTGCCATTTGCGCATGTAGTCGGAGAAGTCGTAATTGCCCCGTGAGCCCTTGTCGGTTCCCATCTCCACCTTCTCGCCGGTGGGATTGCCCACGCGCAGATAGCCGTCGTAGGCGTAGCCGTCGAACTTGTTTGAAAGGAGATAAGAGAAATACGGACCGAGCTTCAGTCTCACTTTCCCGCTTACATCATAGGTGGCCTGCAACGGAAGTGTGACCATACGTGCCTCCACGTTGGACACCACCTGACCGGTAAAGACACCTTTCAGCGACTCGTTACCCTGACGCATCTCCATGCTGTAGTTCTTTACGCGGGCATCGGTGCCCATACCTTTCGTCTCGATATGGAATCCGCCCATTATCCCCCATTTGCCTCCTAACGGCTTGTAGGCGTCGAGACCGATGATGATGTTTGCCTTGACGGTGTATTTTGAAAGGCTTCTGATGGTTTCCGGCATGCCTATCGGCGCTGTCCCGCCGAGGCTGTAGCCAAGACGTCCGTAGTATGTGAGGTTGTCGAAGATGCCTTCACCTCTGGCACAGACAACGCCTGTCACAAGCAGGAGGGTTGTCAGAATGTGTCTGAAATTGTTCATTGCTGCCTTTTTTGTCATTCTGTTGATTCACAAATAACTCTTACCTTGTCTATGTAAAGGGTGCTTCCGATGGCTCCTTCGAAGCTTGCTCCCTCGATGCTTGAGGTGAACACCACTGCAAGATTGTAGCCGTAGTTGGCGAGCAGTTGCCCGTCCGGCTCCTGATTGTAGTTGAAGCTTACTTCAAACTCGGTCCATCTGTCGGTCTCTTCCACCTTGCCGACACGCGCTATCGCCACAATCTGCGGGCTTGTGAGCACGTTGTCGCCGTAGAGCACAGTCGGACTGCCGCTGTCGTCGGTATTGCGGTAGAGCACGGCATATATGTCTCCGGTGTCCTGTTTGTTCTCTACGGGCTTGCCGTTCTTGTCCTGGAACACTTCGCCACGCTTGTATTTGTAGTATCCCATGAATTTCACGGGCGGTTTTCCGGTGGTGTATTTCAGTCCGAACATTGTGGCTTTCATCGCTCCTCCCGGCTTTATTGCCGAGGTGGCGTCAAAGCGTCCGATGAAAAGATTGCCTGCCGCGATGCGCATGCCCTTTATCGCGCCGAACGGACCCGTGTCGCATGTGGTCAGCTTTACTGCCGAACCGTCCAGCCCGTCGACTACAGGCGTGGTGGGATATTCCTCCGGCTTGGCGGTGGAACGGCTTATTGCGAACCCCGGATTGCCTGTCGCCCAGTTGTTGGCTTCAGTCCCGTCCGGGTTCAGATCGCTCCATATGTAGTATTTGTTGTTTGAGTTGAGGGCGTATCTTTCGAAATCATAGTATATGGTATCGCTCACAATCTTAGTCTGGATGTTTACGGATACGTTGTATTCACGGCTCCACTGTCCGTCCTCCGACGTCACCTTATACTTTACCGGACCTTTTGAGAAGTCCTGTACAGAACCGCTCGCCGGAACAATCGTCGCTCCTTCGGTTATCCTGAAGCATGGCGCAATGGCTGTAAGGTCAGTCTCTTTCCTCACTCTGAAGTCTATATCGTGCTCCGTGTAAAGCACTTTTATCAAAGAGTCTGATGCATTGAAAAACATTTCTTCGGGATTGTCTGCATGTATGTACGCCTCCTCTATGTCGCATTCTGCATTGAGCGGCTCTTCCTTAAAACACGACGAGAGCGTTGCGCAGCATACGACGGAGATAAATAATACGTATGGCCTTCTCATTATTATAACTGAAAAAAACGGTGTAAAGGTAAGAAAAAAACTCTTTACGACCAAAAGTTTTTATAAAATATGGCTGTTTTTTACTTATATATCCTAATAAATGGCATGATTATAATAAATAATTAATAACTTTGCATGAATGTAATTTTTTATTTATTATGAACATAGCATTGATCGGTTACGGCAAGATGGGCCACATGGTAGAGTCCATCGCGAAAGCACGTGGCCACAGTATAGTAAGCATTATAGACGTTGATAATCTTTCCGACTTTGACAGTGAGGCGTTCGCCTCTGCCGATGTGGCGATAGAGTTCACCAATCCCACCGCCGCCTACGACAATTATCTGAGGGCGTTCAGGCACAACGTAAAGGTGGTGAGCGGCTCCACGGGATGGATGAAGGAGCATGGCGACGACGTGCGGCGTCTGTGTACTGAAGGCGGGCACACCCTTTTCTGGGCAAGCAATTTCTCTGTCGGAGTGGCGATATTCTCTGCCGTGAACAGGTATCTGGCGAAGATAATGAACGGTTTCCCGCAATATGACGTGCGTATGAGCGAGACACATCATGTCCATAAGCTCGATGCGCCGTCGGGCACAGCCATCACTCTTGCCGAGGAAATAACCGAACGGCTCGACCGTAAGAGCGGATGGACGAAGGGACGGCAGCTCCACGCCGACGGCACTGAGGACGGCACGAACGATGTGGACGCCTCGCTGCTTCCCATAGAAAGCCTCCGTCGCGACGAGGTTCCGGGAATACATTCGGTCATATATGACAGTCTTGCCGACTGCATCACGATAACCCACGACGCCCACTCGCGTGAAGGGTTCGCCCTCGGGGCTGTCCTTGCGGCGGAATACACCAAAGACCACACAGGTCTTCTCACCACCGCCGACCTGTTCAAGTTCTGATATGGCGGTGCGGAGATGCCATAATTATACCAAAACATCAAAACAAATAAGAAGCAATGATTGATAAGGAAAAAGAAAGAATAAACATGAAGGTGCAGTGGATAAAGTTCACTGCCGTTGCCATTCTTTATCTGCTGTTCCTCTATTGGGTGGGAAGCTGGTGGGGACTGTTGGTCCTTCCGTTCATCTTTGATGTGTATATAACGAAGAAGATACGCTGGCAGTGGTGGCGGTATGCCGACCGTCCCGTGCGCTTCATCATGTCATGGGTAGACGCTCTTGTCTTTGCTCTCGTGGCGGTATATTTCATCAACCTGTTCTTCTTTCAGAATTACGTCATCCCTTCAAGCTCTCTCGAGAAATCGCTTCTCACGGGCGACTATCTCTTCGTGAGCAAGATAAGCTACGGTCCGCGCAAGCCGAACACCCCGCTTACCATGCCTCTCACCCAGCATACGCTTCCGGTGCTCAACTGCAAGTCGTACATAGAGTGGCCGCAGTGGGGCTACGACCGTGCGCCGGGACTGGGCAAGGTGAAGCTCAACGACATTGTCGTGTTCAACTATCCTGCCGGCGACTCGCTCTGCACAGCCGAACAGTGGCAGGCGCAGGACTTCTATCAGATGGTATATTCGTTCGGTCACCAGATATATCAGGAGCAATACCCTGACCCTGTGGACTACAGGAACCTCGACGCAGCGGCACGTCTCAAGTTCTTCGACTACATCTACTCCATCGGCAGACGCTATATCGCGGAGAATCCGCAGCTTTACGGGGAGGTTGCATCGCGTCCGGTGGACCGCCGCGAGAACTATGTGAAGCGTTGTGTGGGACTTCCCGGACAGACTATACAGATAAAGAACCGCATAGTATATGTGGACGGCAAGCCCAACAAGGAACCCGACAACGTGCAGTACACATATTATGTGAAGCTGAAGACATCCTTACCGGATGACCTCATGAAGCAGCTCGGCATCTCGATGGAAGACCTCATGAGTCTCAACGAGCGCGGTTATCTGCCTCTCACGGCACGAGCCGCCCGCATACTGAAGTCGCGCCGCGACATCGTAGAGAGCATCACGCTCAACACCGACGCCACCACCGAGGACATATATCCGCTGAACGGAGCCACGGGATGGACGCGCGACAACTACGGTCCGGTGTGGATACCGAAGAAAGGAGCCACCATCAACCTGACGCTCGACAACATCGCGATATACGAGAGACCAATACGTGTGTATGAGGGTCACGACCTTAAGATATCCAACGGCAGCATATACATCGACGGAAAGCTCGCCAAGACCTACACGTTCGGCATGGACTACTACTGGATGATGGGCGACAACCGCCACAACTCGCTCGACTCACGCTACTGGGGATTCGTTCCTGAAGACCACATCGTGGGCAAGCCGATATTCATCTGGTGGTCGAGCGACCCCGACCGTCACGGTCTCGGAGGCATACGGTGGAACCGTCTGTTCCGCTTTGTGGACAATATAAAATAAGGTGGAAGTATTCCAGGGCACGTCATCATAACATGTCGCAGGCATTGCTATCATCAGCTTACTTCGGTCCGGTGCAGTGGTTTCAGAAGCTGCACCGCTATGACCGGTGTCTGATTGAACGCTACGACAACTACGTGAAGCAGACCTACCGCAACCGTTGCGTGATAGCCGCGACGGGAGGACCGCAGACCCTTACGGTGCCCATAGAGCGTTATGATGGCAGCAAATGCCTTATGCGCGACATCCGGATAAGCGACCACGGCGCGTGGCGGCACGTTCACTGGAACGCAATAGTGTCGTCCTACGGCGAGAGTCCGTTTTTCGACTATTACGCCGACGACATCCTTCCTTTCTTCGAACGCCGTTGGAAGTATCTGTACGATTTCAATCTCGACATAACCCACACCGTATGCTCGCTTCTCGACATACGTCCTGTCATAGAGCCCACCTCTGACTATATCCGGACAGAAGACGTCGCGGCAGACGATTTCCGCGACGCCATCCGTCCGAAACACCCTTTGCCTGACGCGACGTTCGAGCCTCGCCCTTACTATCAGGTGTATTCCCGCAAACACGGATTCCTCCCCAACCTCAGCATTCTCGACCTCCTGTTCAACGAAGGACCTGAAGGCATATTCCTGCTTTGACGTTCAGTTATGTTTTTTTGCACTTTCATTTACATATAAACAATATATGTTAAATGATGGTATGCTGAAAGTGAGGTTTTCGTATATATTTGTTATCTTTACGATACGTTGAACACTAAAACACCATTACAATATGAAAATCAAGCATTTGAAAGTATCTGCCATTGTCATGACCGGGTGTCTGGTGGCAAGTTCGTGTGTCGGCTCTTTCCAGCTCACCCATAAGCTGGCTATGTGGAACACAAGGGCAACCGACACAAAGTTCCTCAATGAGATAATATTCCTGCTCATCAGCCCCGCCTACGCGGTGTGCGGAGTAGTCGATGCGCTCGTGATAAACTCGATGGAGTTCTGGTCCGGCTCCAATCCTCTTGCCAAGAACGAGGGCAAGACGCAGAACGTGATGGGGCAGGACGGCAGGTATTATGCCGTCACAACGCTCAAGAACGGGTATGAGATAAAGAAGCCTGACGGTGAGATAATGAAGTTCCTGTATGACAACAAGACCGATTCGTGGTCGCAGGTTGTCGACGGCAAGACCACGGAGATATTCCGTTTCAACGACGACGGGACAATACAGGCGTCCTTGCCCGACGGCGGCAATATCACCGTATCGCCCGACGCGGCAGGTCTTTTCGAGACCCGTATGGCGACAGGAGGCGGCACTTTGTGGGCGCTGAGGTGACAACGGACAGCGAGTAAATAATGAAATAGCGGAAGGGACATATCTCCTTGGCGCGGCTTATTGGCCGGGAGATGTGTCCCTTCCGTGTTCTTATCCCTTCTGTCGGTTTTTTTCTTCCCGTTATGAGATTCCGGTGCGGCAGTCAGGCGATTCGCGTTCTCCGCTTGTCAGCGGCTGTGCGCCGGACTGTCGCGCGGCATGCGGCTGTCATTTCTTGCGCGGGCGGCGGCGTGCCCATCCTTCCTCGCTGAAGTCAGGCTCCTCGCCCACGAGCTTTATGTCGGGATTGTCGATGAACTGCCTCCAGTCGTCCTTGCGTCCGCTCTCCCTGAACGGCTTCGCGTCAGCCGCCCTGTTGCGTTTCTTCGATTTCTTCTCATATCTGCCGAAGTCGTCGCGGCTGTCGTCCTTTTTCGTCCGTCTGTCGCTCCGTTTGCGGTCGTCGGCGTCGTTGCATCTCACGGTGCGTCCCCTGTACTGCCTTCCGTCGAGAGCCCTCATCACCTTCGCCGCGTCCTCCTCCGGCACCTCTATGTATGAGAACTTGCCGAGCAGGTCGATGTGTCCCACCTCCTGGTGTCCGCGCATGTTCTTGTTCAGAAACTGCATCACCTCTCCCGGATAGAATCCGTCGTCCTTGCCCAGATTGATGAAAAGCCTGCGGTAGCCGTTCTCCGCCTTTCTCTGTCCGCGCGTCCTCGCCTTCTTTCCGTCCTTGCGCGCCTCGCCTTTCCTCGCGCGCTCGGTGGAAGGCTTCACTATCTCGGGCGCGTCGGCATAGTAGGCGAGGAACCGTCCGAACTCCAGACTCACTATCTTCTTCAGTATGTCCTCCTTGTCCACATACTCGAAGTGCCTGTTTATGTCTTCCATGAACGGAGCTATCTCCTCCTCGTTCACGTCCACCTTCTCTATCTCGTCTATCGCCTTGTAGAGCTGTTTGGTGCATATCTCCTTTGGAGAGGGCAGGTCTCCGTCCACGAAACTCTTGCCTATGACCTTCTCTATGGCTTTCACCTTGTGGCGTTCGCGTGTGTGTATGATGCTGATAGACGTTCCCTTCTTTCCGGCTCTTCCCGTTCTGCCGCTGCGGTGGGTGTAGCTCTCGATGTCGTCGGGCAGTCCGTAGTTGATGACGTGCGTCAGGTCGTCCACGTCGAGACCTCGCGCCGCCACGTCGGTAGCCACGAGCAGCTGTGTGAGATGCTGTCTGAACTTCTGCATGGTGAGGTCGCGCTGCTGCTGCGAGAGGTCGCCGTGTAGCGACTCCGCGTTATATCCGTCGCGTATCAGCTTGTCTGCCACCTCCTGCGTCTCCACCTTCGTGCGGCAGAATATTATGGCGAAGATGCGCGGGTAATAGTCTACTATGCGTTTGAGAGCCAGATATTTGTCCTTGGCGTTCACCATATAGTATATGTGGTTCACGTTTTCCGCCCCCTCGTTGCGCGAGCCCACCACAATCTCCTTGTGGTCGTGGAGATAGTTGAGGGCTATCTTCTCAATCTCCCTGCTCATTGTCGCCGAGAAGAGCAGCGTGTTGCGGTCTTGCGGAACACCCTCGAATATCTCGTTTATACTGTCCGAGAAGCCCATGTTGAGCATCTCGTCCGCCTCGTCGAGTACCACGTTCCTCACGTTGTCGAGGTTTGCCGCGCCCCGGTTCATCAGGTCTATGAGCCGTCCGGGCGTAGCCACTATTATCTGCGCCCCGTGCTTGAGGGCATGTATCTGGTTTATTATGGACGTGCCGCCATACACCGCCACGATGTTTATACCTTTGATATACTTGGCGAAACTCTTCAGGTCGTCGGCTATCTGCAGGCACAGCTCGCGTGTGGGACTCAGAATGAGAGCCTGCGTGGTGCGGTCTGAGGCATCGGTGCGTTGCAGCAGCGGGATGCCGAAAGCGGCGGTCTTGCCTGTTCCGGTCTGTGCGAGGGCTATCACATCGTTACCGTTTCCGAGCAAAAAAGGAATCACTTCTTCCTGTACAGGCATCGGGTGCTCAAATCCGAGTTCTGTGATGGCGCGGCGTATATCCTCGCTTACGCCCAATTCTTCAAATGTTTTCAATGCTGTTGTATTTGTGAATGAAATAAGTGGAATGTCCGTGCGATAATGTCGCACGTAAGAGTCTGGTCTTTATCCCGAATCCGGCTGCAAAGTTAAGACAAAAGAGATATAATACAAAATTTATTCACTTGTTTTATTGTATATATCAAAATAATTCTTATCTTTGTCGCGATGCGTCCATGAGAGGGATGCGGCGACTTCAGACAATCACAATAACGGGATTCATGCACATAGGAGTTTTCTGCTCGGCGAACACCGGTATAGACAGCGTTTTTTTCGACCTCACGCGCCGTTTCGGCGAGTGGATCGGAAGCGAGGGGCACACGCTGGTGTTCGGCGGATGTAATCTCGGACTGATGGAATGTGTGGCTCGCGCGGTGCATGCGTCGGGAGGACTGTGCGTAGGAGCCGTGCCGTCGATAGTGGAGAAGGGCGGACGCACTTCAGACTTTGTCGATGTGAAGATATTGTGCGACAGTCTGAGCGACCGTAAGGACATAATGCTTGCCAAGAGCGACGTGCTGGTGGCGTTGCCGGGAGGCGTGGGCACGCTCGACGAGATATTCACCGTCGTCGCCTCAGCGTCGATAGGCTACCACAGCAAGCCTGTCATTCTCTACAACATGAAGGGCTTCTGGAATCCGCTTCTCGACATGCTCGCAGCCATGAGAGAGGCAGGCATGATGCGCGACGGCTTCGAGAGACAGTTGCTCGTGGCGTCCTCGCACGACGAGCTTGTGGAGACGCTCTCGCGCATGGGATGAGGATGCCCTGCACTATGCTCCGCGCTCTCAGGGCGGAAAGCCTCCGGCATGAGGCATACTGCCGGTCTGCGGATGCTGCGTCAGGATGTTCCAATGTGTCGGGACGCGCATTTCAATACCGCGTTACTGATGAGTTTAATCGCTTGAGATATATAATGATAAACCTTTGGATAATAGATTTATTTTTAAATTTATTAGAAACGTAGACAGAAGTGGGCTGTGAAGCCCGATATGGTAATATGATTAGTAATGTTAATGATCATGTAGAATGTCTGTTGCGCGTGATGCGCAGCAGATGCTTTTTTATGTCCTGACATGCCGCACTGCCGCCGACGCTGGCGTGTAAAGCTGTGCCTGACCATGCGTAGCCGCTCACTTTCTGTCCCTCCTCATCCTCACCGCGTGCCGGAGCCGTCCGGCATGGTTTCCGCGTTTGCCTGCGGTGCGGCGTAACGCATAAGGAGAAGGCGCGTGACCGGATGACGTATGCTTGTCGGAAGACGGATGAATGGCAGACCGTAAGATATGAAAACGGCTATGGCTCCGTGATTGCACCTTCGCGACAAAGACACTATCCTATGCGAACAACCGTACAGTCTCTTCTCCATATAAATCCTCTTCCCGCTCATTCTCCGCTCTTCTGCCGCAAATGCGCCGTTCTCGGGCGTTTCGGCTATCTGCCTGTCATTCAGCCGCTTGCAGTCTTTCGCCTTCCGCCACCGTCTTTTCAGTGTCGCCAAACGGGCTTTTCCGTCCTGCCATAGAGCCTCTTTCGTGCCGTGGAAGAGCCTTTGCCGCATGCCGGAAGAGCCCGTCAGGCATGCCGGAAGAGCAGTCTGTGCGCTGTGTCGCATCCTTTTCGTCCTGCCGGTTGGATGAAAACGGAGCCGCCGCGCCTTCTCCGCCATGTCGCGACACCGTGTCCGTGCCTTCTCCGTCTCTCTTTTGCAGATTTGCATTGTCAAAAATTTTTACTTGGCGTATTCGCTTTCATTCATTTCCGTCGTCCCTCTGCCGCTCCGCAGTTGCGCCATAACGCCTTCACCTTCTCTTTTTCACGGTTTCACCGCTGTCGGTCCGCTGTCGCGCGCTTATTCCGCATCCACTTTTTTGCAGAGGCTCTGTTTTCATAACACATTGGTTTTCAAGCGGGTTGTTGCCGTCTTACCGCGCCCGCAATCCACTTTTTGTTTTTGTGCGCTTTTTTATGATTCTTTTAATCGATAAATTTGCGACGGTTAATTCATGAACGTACCTAAACAAAACAAAACGTGATAATCTGTATGAAAAAAGCAAAATCTTTCATTCTCACATTATTGGTTTCGTTGCTGTCTACGGTGATGCAGGCGCAGGAGTTCGTATGCTCCGGCACGGTCGTTGACGAACAGGGCGAGCCGATAATCGGAGCGTCTGTATTCCTGAAAGGAAGCAAGAACGGTGTGTTCTCCGACATAAAAGGAGAGTTCAGGTTGGAAAACGTGGCTGAGGGAAGCCCCATCACCATCTCGTATATAGGATGCAAGACAGTCGAGACGAAGGCGGCTGCGGGCATGCGCGTGGTGATGCGCGAGGACAACGAGATGCTTGGAGAGGTTGTCGTCGTGGGCTACGGAGTGCAGAAGAAGAGCGTCGTCACGGCGTCGATAGCCAAGGTGTCGTCAGACGAGCTTGCCGCCACCGCGCCGGTGCGTATGGACAATGCGCTGAAAGGTCTGGCGGCGGGCGTCACTGTCACCTCGTCGTCGGGTCAGCCCGGTGCGGCTGCGCGTATAAGGGTGCGCGGCATAGGCACCATCAACAACTCCGACCCGCTGTATATTGTTGACGGCATGCCCATCGAGGGCGGTCTCGACTATGTCAATCCGAGCGACATCGAGAGCATCGAGGTGCTCAAGGACGCCGCCTCGGGAGCCATCTACGGTGCCCGCGCGGCAAACGGAGTGGTGCTCGTGACCACAAAGTCGGGAAAGAAAGGCAAGGTTAAGGTGAACTACAACTTCTCTTACGGATGGCAGAGCAAATGGCGCAAGCGCGACGTTCTCAACGCCACGGAGTATGCCGTGATGATGAACGAGGGCTACATCAACGCCGGCATGAAGCCGCTCTATGCCGACCCGTACCATCTGAAGGACGCCATGGGCAATCAGGTGACCGACGGAACCGACTGGCAGGACGCCGTTTTCAACGACAACGCGCCGGTGATGAACCACGACCTTACCGTGAGCGGAGCCACCGACAAGGTGAACTATTACCTCTCTCTGGGCTACTACACGCAGGAGGGCATCGTGGGCGGCAACTTCGACCGTTCCAACTATCAGCGTCTCTCGCTGCGCAGCAACACGCGCTACAACGTGCTCGACCTGTCGAAAGAGCGCAAGTCGCTCAACAAGATAGACATCATCGTGAACCTGTCTTACGCGCGCATCAAGTCGAAAGGCATTGATACCAACTCGCAGTGGGGCTCTCCTCTCGGGTCGGCTCTCGCCCTCTCGCCTGTCCTCACGCCCACTCTTACGGGCGAGGCTGCCGACGCACAGGACAAGTTCTACCGTCAGACACAGCCCGACTATCCCGGTCCGATACTCTCGCCCAGGGGCAATCCTTACACCATAGCAGGCACGACATACAACGAGATGGTCAATCCGCTGGCGGCGCTCTCGCTGCCCGGAGCGCAGAACTGGAGCCATAAGTTCGTCGCCAACTTCGCAGCCGAGATGCAGATATGGGACGGTCTGAAGTACAGAATATCCTACGGAGCCGACATGTCGTTCTGGGGCAACAACAGCCACACCATATTGTATTATCTCACAACCAACAACAAGGCTACCCATACAAGCGCGTCGCAGGAGAGCGACCGCGGCACCGTGTGGCAGATAGAGAACGTGCTGACCTACGACAAGACCTTCGGCGACCACACATTCAACGTGGTGCTCGGACAGTCGGCTATGAAGAACACCGGCTGGACGCTCGGTGCGAGCCGCTGGAACCTCATCGACCTCAACAAGCCTTACATCAACTTCGCCTCCGGTCTGGCGGAGAAGGGCGAGCGCGACGGATGGGGCGGACCGTCCAACCCGCACACGCTGTCGTCCATGTTCGCGCGTCTGAGCTACAACTACGCCGAGCGTTACATGTTCCAGGCTACGGTGCGCCGCGACGGGTCGAGCCGTTTCGGAGTGAACAACAAGTACGCCACATTCCCCTCATTATCTCTCGGATGGAACATCACCAACGAGCCGTTCATGCGGAAGGCTCCGCAGTGGCTGTCCAACATGAAGCTGCGCGCAAGCTGGGGAAAGAACGGCAACGAGAACATCGACGACTTCCGTTACGCCGTTTTCACAGCGACGGGCAACAACTACATCTTCGGAAGGGGAGAGTCGGTCGTGAACGGAGTGAAAGCCAACGGACTGTCAAACCCTGACCTTAAGTGGGAGGAGTCCGAGCAGACCGACATCGGACTTGACCTTGGGTTCATGGACAACGCTCTCACGTTCTCCGTCGACTACTACATCAAGAAGACCAACGGCATGCTCATGACCATGGCTATTCCTTCCTATGTGGGCGAGACGAAGCCCATTGGCAATGTCGGAAAGATGGAGAACTCGGGAGTGGAGTTCGAACTGGGCTATAAGTTCCGTGTGTCTGACGCGCAGTTCAGCATAAGGGGCAACGCCTCTTATCTCAAGAACAAGCTCGTGAACCTCGGAAACGACACCGGCTGGGCGGCATACGACTCGTTCCAGAGCGTCGGGACGATAACCCGCGCCATGAACGGAGAGCCGTTCCCTTACTTCTACGGACTGAAGACAGACGGCATCTTCCAGACTCAGCAGGAGGTGGACTCGTATGTCGGTCCTGACGGAAAGACTCCCGTGCAGCCTGACGCGCGCCCAGGCTACGTGAGATTCGTTGACATCAACCGTGACGGAGTGATTGACGACAACGACCGGACGAAGCTCGGCAAGGGCATGCCTGACTGGACTTTCGGTGTCAACCTGTCGGCGTCATGGCGCAGGTTCGACCTCAGCATGATGTGGCAGGGCACAGCAGGCAACGACGTTTTCGACGCCACACGGCGCATAGACATCAATTCCACCAACCTGCCGTCATGGATGCTCGGCAGATGGACGGGTCCGGGAACGTCTGATAAATACCCGCTTTTCATCGTGGGCGACTCTTCCGACAACTGGAAATCGTCAGACCTCTATGTGTACGACGGCTCTTATCTGAGACTGAAGAACATCGAGCTGGGCTATACCCTGCCCGACAAGATAGCGCACAATGTGCAGATAAGCAGGCTCAGACTGTTTGTCTCGGCTGAGAATCTGCTCACGTTCACAAAATATCACGGCTTCGATCCTGAGATATCATCGGGAGGAACGTCACTCGGAGTGGACTACGGTGTCTATCCGCAGGCACGTGTGTGGCGTATAGGCTTCAATCTGGAATTCTGAGACTCGACAACGTTCTTAAGGCTACGGGGCGGTTGCCGTCCGGCGGTTGGCGGCGGACAGCGTGCCCAAGGATGCCTGAAAACATAAAAACAAGACGAAAATGAAAAAGCTACATATATATGCCTGCCTGATGATGGCGGCATCTGTGACGCTCTCGGGATGCGGCGACGACTTTCTTGAGGTCACTCCCCCGACGTCAAACCCTATAGAGGAGTATTTCACAACACGTGCTCACGTGTACGAATCGCTTGTCTCTGCCTACGACCCTCTGCAGTGGCCCGACTGGGCGATGGGGCAGTATAACCCCGTAAACATCATGAGCGACATCATGGCGGACGACATATGGCCCGGCGGGGCAAGCAGCACCGACAACCAGTACTGGCACCTCATGATGAACTACAACGCCAATCCCGAGAACTGCATGTCGGGTCTCTGGACCTGTGAGTACAGCGGTGTGAAACGCTGCAACGACGTTCTTACATACATAGGATATGCGGGCGACAACATAAGTGGGGACGAACGCGACCTGTGGACGGCGCAGACGCGCGTGCTGAGGGCTTATTACTATTGCAACCTGTGGAAGTTCTGGGGCAATATTCCTTTCTTCATGAAGAACCTGGAGTTTCCTTATCTCGCGGAGCAACTGTCCGCCGGAGATGTCTACGACAAGGTGATAGCCGAGCTGGAGGAGGTCATCGGCATGAAGGTGCTGCCCATGAAGTGGGAGGACAGCATGTCTGAGGAGAACGTGGGCAAGGTGTCGCAGGCTATGGCTTACATGCTTTATGCGGACATGGTGATGTATAATAACGATGAGAGCCGTTATCCCAAGGCTCTCGCATACATGAGGGAGATAATAGACAGCGGCAAGTACAGCCTCATGGAGAGTTATTCCGCATTGTTCGAGGAAAGCGGAGAGTGGGGCGCGGAGTCCATATTCGAGGTGAACTATAAGGACGACAACGCCGTGCGCTCGTGGAACGCGCCGCTCAACTCGGGCGGTACGGTCCTGCCGCGTCTCATCAGTCCGAGCGCGTGGGCTGCCAACGCGGGCGACGACAGCGGCGTGACCAACGGATGGGGATTCGCTCCCGTGCGCACGGAGACGTTCCGGATGTATGCCGAGGGCGACTTGAGGCGCGACGTGACATGCTTCGACGCCAACGCGCACGGCACTTACGAGCACCGCTATCAGGACACGGGATACTTCCTTGGCAAGTATATCGCCAGGTCGGAGAACAACAAGGACCAGGCTGCTGACGGCGACCTGAACTTCAACAACAACCTGCGCGTTTACCGGTATGCGGAGACTCTTCTCAATGCAGCGGAACTGTTGCTCCGCACCGGAGGCGATGCCGCGCTGGCGGAGACTTATCTCAACCTCGTGCACAACCGCTCGGGACTCACCTCACACGTGAGTGCGACGATTGACAACATCCTGAACGAGCGTCATCTTGAGTTCGTGGGGGAGGGCAAACGCTACTGGGACCTCGTGCGCACCGGAAAGGCTGCCACCACGCTCGTGCCCGACAAGTACGGCTACCGCACCAACACATGGAGCGAACAGAAGAGATATCTGCCTATACCGCAGGCTGAGATAGACGCCGCGCAGGGCACTCTGAAGCAGAACAAATATTAATGGAACAATAACAGTGACACATTATGAAAAAGCTTAATTATATGTTTGGCGCGATTGCCGCAGTGGCGATGTCACTCGCATCGTGCTCACCTGACGATTTCCAGGGCGTGGACGAGAACGGGCTTCCTGTAGCGGCGGACGCCAAGGTTGCTGTTGATGTGGACCAGACCACCAATCAGGCTACGTTCACACTTGACGGCAAAGCCGTCTATCCTATATGGATAATGGACTGGGAAAGCTCCAAACCGTATTCCACCCAGAACGGTCTGAGGAAGATTTTCTCCAAAGCGGGCGACTATGTGCTGAAATATCGTGTGGGCAACCGCAACGGATTCAGTCAGGGCATAGGCTCGGTGACATTCCATATTGACAACTCTCTCGTTGAATACGGCATGTATTTCACAATGCTTGACGGCAAGAAGTGGCGCATCGCTAAGGAGGAACAGGGGCATCTCGGATGCGGAGAGCCTGGCACGGACGGACTCGGATGGTACTCAGCCGCGCCTGACGAGAAGCACGGCACGGCTCTGTATGACGACGTGATAACGTTCTCCTCCGACGGCACATATACCTACAGCCCTGGTGCCGACGGGATGGTGTATGCCAACAAAGGCTGTACGCGGCTGCCCGGAAATCCCGGCGACGGCAACGACTTCAATTCTCCGGCAAAGGAACAGACCTCACACTACACCATAGAAGGACGCGGCAACGACGTGTATCTCGTGCTGGACGACAAGACATTGTTCCCTTACGTGTCGGACGACAGTCAGTATGACAAGCCGGCGTTCCGCATAGAGAGCGTCACTGGCTCGAAACTCGTGCTTGTCTACGACAACGGTTCCATAGCATGGCACTATGTGTTAACGAGCAAGGATGAGGTGAAGGGATTCGACGGATTCGATGCTGACAGCGAGTTCAACATGTTCAAGGGATGCACGTTCACCAACGAGTTCTATTACGCTCCGGGCTGGAACCAGATTGCCGATCCGGCTCTTACGGCTGACGGCAACTCCTATACGGTGAGTCTGCCCGAGGCTACAAGCGACACATGGCAGGCTCAGGTGAAGTTCCTCACAGACATGAGAACAAGCGCGGCGTCGCATTATGACTTCAGCTGCAAGCTCATGTCGAACACCGACCATAACAATGTGACCGTGAAACTCGTGAAGACCGGCGATGACGCAACGTATTATTTCCAGGAGACAGTCAGCCTTAAGGCTTATGAGGAATATGTGTTCTACAAGAGCGACATGCCCGGAATAGACATGGACAAGGTCTCTCTGGTGCTCGATTTCGGCGGTAACGCGGCGAATACTCAGGTCACCGTGAGCGGCATAGTGCTTAAAGACCACGCCAACGACGACGGTACCGTAGTGCCGGTGAAGGATGAGGACAAGACGGTTTATACCTATGATTCTGCCGACAACCTGTGGAAGGTGGGCGTGGACGATAAGAACGATTACTCCACTGAGTTCTTCTACGCTCCCGGATGGACGCAGATAGCCGACCCGGGATTCGCAAAGGAAGGAGGTACTTATACCGTGACACTGCCGTCGGCGACGTCTGATCAGTGGCAGGCTCAGGTGAAGATAAAGACCGGAATAGCGGCTGAGGCTGACGCGGCTTACGATTTCTGCTGTACGCTGATGTCCGACAAGGAACTAAAGGGGGCTACGGTGAAGCTTACAGACGGTGACGACGATGCCGACAACTTCTTCTTCACGGAGCGTGCCGACCTCGTTCCTTATGAGGAATATGTGCTGAAGGTTCCGGCGGCAAAGCTCGCGAAGGGCGCGTCCAAGGGGCTTATGCTTGTCCTGGACTTCGGCGGATGCAAGGAGAACACCACGGTTAAGGTAAGCGGCATCGTGTTGCAGAAGACTGCGGAATGACGATAATCAACCTTTCTTATAATGTATTTGGCGAACTGTCGTTGCGGGAGCGTACTTCCGTTTTTCAGAGACTGACTGTCAGACGGCGCTCCGTTTCAGGCGTGAATGCTGAAGTCCGGCTCCTGCAACACGGTTTTCCCCATTAAAACAGACTGCGCCAGGCAATATGAGAGCAGACTCTCATTGCGCCCACTCGCACTGTTTTAATAATAAATAGAGGACGGTTGAAATAAATATACTATAACTTACGTTTATAAAAAAGAGAACAATGAAGACCAGAATGATATTGAGTTTGTTTATTGCAGCGGCTGTGGGGATGGCGTCCTGCGGCGATGACAGGGAGACGGTTTATGCGCCTGAAAACGTACAGGTGGACTTGTCGGTGACTGAGAAAGACCTTTCGGCGGATGCGGCTACGTTTTCCGTGGACGTGAAGGCTGCCCGCGAGTTCGCTGCCTATTCCACCGCTGACTGGCTGAAGGTGACGCCTGAAGGATCGGTAAAGAAGAATGAGACTCTTACCGTTGCGGTGCAGGAGAATGCGGATAACTCCGGACGCAGCGGTGAGGTGGTTGTGTGGAGCGGCGGAACACGCCGTTCTGTCAAGGTGAATCAGGCGGGAAAGCGGTCGGAGACCGACATCGTGGCTCCTGAAGGATACTCGCTTGTATGGAACGACGAGTTCGACGGCACCGAGCTTGGCTGCGACTGGACTTTCGAGATTGCCGGTCCGGGATTCGTGAACAATGAGTTGCAGAACTACGTAAAGGGCAAGGATGTGGCTGAGGTGTCCGACGGGATATTGAAGATACACCTTCATAAGGACGGCAGCGACATCAGGTCGGCGCGCATCTATGCCAAACGCAGTCAGGGATGGAGGTACGGTTACATCGAGGCAAGCATCAGGTTGCCCGAAGGAAAAGGCACATGGCCCGCGTTCTGGATGATGCCTGTCAACTTCAAGACATGGCCCGGAGACGGTGAGATAGACATAATGGAATCAGTGGGATATGACCCCGGGGTCGTGGTATCTACAATCCACTGCAACAAATACAACAACGGCGGCACGCCGACAGAGAGCGCACGCACTTCCGTATCGGACGCTTACACCGCCTTCCACAGGTATGCCGTGGAGTGGACATCGGACAGAATGGTGTTCTATGTGGACGGAAAGCGGCTGCTTACTTACAACAATGACGGCACAGGTAAGGACGCCTGGCCCTTCGACTCACCGTTCTATGTGATACTCAACCTTGCGTGGGGCGGCACGTGGGGTGGTCTTCAGGGTGTTGACGAGAGCTGTCTGCCGGCGACGATGGAGGTTGATTATGTCAGGGTTTTCCAAAAGTGATATAATAATGTGAATGGTTAAGGTGAAGCCGCCTGCGTCCGTCATACCGTGTGATACATTCCGCACGTATGCCGCTCACGGGTGGCTTTCTCCGTAAAATACAGGTTAATGCGAAGAATTATTGTTTTTCTGATGCTCTGCACCGCCACTCTCGCAGTGTCGGCGACAGGGCGTTTCGTGCGTGTCGAGGGTGAGAATCTGGTCAGAGCCGACGGTTCGAGACTGTATATCACCGGAACCAATCTCGGCAACTGGCTCAATCCGGAAGGCTATATGTTCGGTTTCAGCAAGACAAACAGCGGTTGGATGATTGACATCATGCTCAGACAGATGGTCGGACCGGACGAGACGGCTGCGTTCTGGAAGGCGTTCAAGGACAGCTACATCACCCGTGACGACATCCGGTTCATAGCCTCCACGGGTGCCAACACCGTACGGCTGCCGTTCAATTACAAGCTTTTCACCGATGAGGACTATATGGGGCTTTCCTCGGCTCAGGACGGTTTTGCCAGAGTCGACAGCCTTGTCTCATGGTGCAGGGATTACGGTCTTTATCTGATACTTGACATGCACGACTGTCCCGGAGGCCAGACCGGCGACAACATAGACGACAGCTATGGCTACCCATGGCTTTTTGAGAGTGATACAAGTCGTCGGCAATTCATCAGGATATGGTGTGACATAGCGTCGCGATATAAGGATGAGCCCGTCATTCTCGGCTATGAGCTGATGAATGAGCCTATAGCCCACTTCTTTGAAAACAAGGATGAACTGAACGAAAAGCTCGAGCCGTTGTACAGACAGACGGTGAACGCCATACGGAAGATAGATTCCAATCATGTGATATTGCTCGGAGGAGCGCAGTGGAACAGTGTTTTCTCGGTCTTCTCCGACTGGAAGTTTGATACGAATATCATGTACACATGCCATCGCTACGGCGGTCCGGCAACGGCAGAGGCTATAAAGGACTACATTGAGTTCCGCGACCGGACCGGTCTGCCTATGTATATGGGAGAGTTGGGACACAACACCGATGAGTGGCAGGCGGATTTTGTGAATGTCCTGAGAAGCAATAATATAGGATATACGTTCTGGCCTTACAAGAAGGTTGACGGTTCCTGCATGAGTGCTGTCGTGCGCCCTGAGGGTTGGGACAGTGTTGTGGTGAGGTTCTCCGAGTCCGTACGCACAACTTATGCCGATATACGCAAGGCGCGTCCTGCACAGGATGAGGCACTCCGTATACTAAGGCAATATATTGAGAATGTGAAGTTCGCCAATTGCCGTCCGCAATACTCATACATAAAATCAACCGGACTGAGAGCCGGATGACATGAATGTGGCATTGGCGGGCATTCATTCCAATAAGGGTCGGTGCGTGTTTCAATATGAATATATGTGTGTTTAAAAAAATATATGAGCAGATAATAAAACATAATGATCTGATAAATGAAGAATATAATGAACAAGACAATCATGACGGTAGCCATTTCCGCCCTCACGGCAACGGCAGCCCTGGCACAGTCGCTTCCTGTTTATCTCGACGCGACAAAGCCAATCGAACAGCGTGTTGAGGATGCTCTGAAGCGTATGACGCTTGATGAGAAGATCGCGGTGATACACGCGCAGAGTAAGTTCAGCTCACCCGGAGTGCCCCGGATGGGCATTCCTGAGTTCTGGACAGATGATGGTCCCCACGGTGTACGTCCCGACGTGCTTTGGGACGAATGGGAACAGGCAGGACAGACAAACGATTCCTGCGTGGCGTTTCCTGCGCTAACGTGTCTCGCTGCCACATGGAATCCGCAGCTGGCAAGGGCATACGGCAGGGCGTTGGGTGAAGAGGCACGCTACCGTGGCAAGGATATGATACTCGGACCTGGCGTGAACATACTGCGCACACCGCTCGGAGGACGCAACTTCGAGTACATGGGCGAGGACCCTTATCTCACATCGCGCATGGTGGTGCCTTACGTTCAGGGACTCCAGTCGAATGGTGTCGCCGCGTGCGTGAAGCATTTCGCAATGAACAACGATGAGGAATACCGCCATCAGGTGAACGTGACGGTGGACGACCGCGCCCTTTATGAGATATACCTTCCGGCGTTCAAGGCTGCCGTAACCGAAGGTCACGCATGGGGACTCATGGGAGCTTACAATCTCTACAAGAACCAGCACAACTGCCACAACAGGTATCTGCTTTGCGACATCCTTAAAGGCGAGTGGGGCTTCGACGGTGTTGTGGTGTCAGACTGGGGCGGAGCGCACGACACGCGGCAGGCTGTCGAGAACGGACTTGACATGGAGTTCGGCACCTGGACAGACGGTCTCTCTTTCGGAACATCCAATGCCTACGACAATTACTGTCTCGCACAGCCATACCGTGAGCTGATAAAGAAGGGAGAATATACCACAAAAGAGCTCGACGACAAGGTGCGGCGCGTGTTGCGTCTGTTCTTCCGCACCACGATGAACAGCAGCCGCGGCTATGGCTCGATGAACTCCGAGGCACACTATTCCACCGCCCGCAGCATAGCGGACGAGGGCATCGTGCTCCTAAAGAACGACGGCGGACTGCTGCCTCTCGACACTACGAAGGCGCATCGGGTGCTTGTCGTCGGTGAGAACGCCATAAAGATGATGACCGTCGGAGGCGGAAGCTCCTCGCTGAAGGCGCAGTGTGAGACGCTCCCGATAGAGGGAATGCGCAATTGTCTCGGCGATAAGATAAGGATAGATTATGCCCGTGGATATGTGGGCGATACCATTGGCGAGTACAACGGAGTCGTTGCCAAGCAGAGGCTTTACGAGCCCCGCACTGCCCATGAACTTATAGCTGAGGCGGTGGAGAAGGCAAAGGACGCCGACTGCGTGGTGTTCTTCGGCGGTCTTAATAAAAGTGACTATCAGGATGCGGAGGGTCATGACCGCAAGGAATACGGTCTTCCGTATGGTCAGGACCGCTTGGTTGAGGCTCTTGCCGCCGTCAACAGGAACATAGTGTTCGTAAACATATCGGGCAATCCGGTCGCCATGCCGTGGCGCAACAAGGTGAAGTCCATCGTGCAGGGATGGTTCCTCGGTTCCACGGCGGGCGAGGCTGTTGCCGACATACTTACCGGCCGTGCCAACCCTTCGGGCAAACTGCCTTACACATGGTGGCAGAAGCTCGGTGATGTTGCCGCACACAAGCTCGGCACTTACCCCGGCACATGGCGCGACGGAGGCAAGATCATTGACGAGGAATATAAGGAAGGCATCTTCGTGGGCTATCGTTGGGCTGACAAGGAAGGCATAAAGCCGGTGTTCGCGTTCGGTCACGGTCTGAGCTACACCACTTTCAGGATAGGCAAGGCTACAGCCGACAAGACAAGACTCGCACAGGGCGACAGCATCACATTCACCGTCAGCGTGGAGAACACAGGCACAAGAGAAGGCTCGGAAGTGGTGCAGCTCTACGTGCGCGACTGCAAGTCGACACTCGTGCGACCCTATAAGGAGCTCAAGGCATTCAGTAAAGTGAGCCTCAAACCGGGCGAGAGGAAAGAGGTGAGACTCACCATCGGCACCGACGCCCTCAGCTTCTTCGACGACAAGGCTCACCGGTGGACGGCGGAGCCGGGCGATTTCGAGGCGTTGATAGGCAACTCCTCAGACAATCTCAAGCAGAAAGTGAGATTCGTGCTGATGTGACATCGTGAGGCGGCGGAGGTCCTTTTCGCACGGCTTTCCGCCGTCTCTCTCTCGCGACACGTTCCGGCAGATTCTTTACGCATGTTGCCGCCACACGCCTTTACCATGAATCACGCGGTGTTGATGTATGCCTGAGAAAGGCTTCCGGATGTCGTTCCGCGTTACTCCGGAGAAGACTCGATGACATCGTTTTGTGATGTTTATAATCCATACTGTTTGTACATATATCCTGTTCTTTAAACTATAAGGCCGTATTAAGGCAAAAACCGCGCTCCGGTTTTTGTAAGCCTCAAATCCTCAACTAAGCCCTTCAACGTCCTTCTTGCGTGTACATGTCCTCTCTTACTGAATTAGCAGATAAATTGAGGTAGAAATCCCCACTGCAACCCTCAATATTCCCTTACCCCACAATGCGACTTGAGGCAATACGCAGTATCATACCCATAAGTTGTAGGCGTTATCCAAAATCAGTCTGAAAAATGTCTGCGTAAGCATTATTACAGGTATAGATATTCA
>NZ_LT556050.1 GCF_900079775.1 Leyella lascolaii
CCCCTGCTCGGGGTTCTTTTCACCTTTCCCTCACGGTACTGGTACACTATCGGTCTCACGGGAGTATTTAGCCTTGCCGGATGGGCCCGGCGGATTCGCGCAGGATTACTCGTGTCCCGCGTTACTCAGGAGTACGCCTGRCATGCCCTGACTTCGCATACAGGACTSTCACCTTCTGCGGTCCGTCTTTCCAGACGGTTCCGCTCGTCATCACATGCCATCATGRCGTTCCTACAACCCCGCCCCTGCCCGAAGACAGCGGCGGTTTGGGCTCTTCCCCGGTCGCTCGCCACTACTGGGGGAATCATTGATTTATTTTCTCTTCCTCGGGGTACTAAGATGTTTCAGTTCCCCCGGTTAGCCTCGCACCGTATTGATGCGATGTCCGCCGTTCGAGCGGACGGGTTGTCCCATTCGGAAATCCGCGGGTCACAGGCCATTTGCGCCTTACCGCGGCTTATCGCAGCTTATCACGTCCTTCATCGCCTCCGTGAGCCAAGGCATCCGCCCTGCGCCCTTATTTACTTTCTCGTTCACGCCGTCCCTCATGGGACTGCGCGGCTCATACTTTCAGCTGTTCTGCGGCACAACACGCGCTCAAGGCGCGGTATGCACCGGAGTTTTCTTAACTACAGTTTTGCTTGTACAATATGTCAAAGATCTTCGTGACAACAACCATATATATGAATAAGGTGTGTCCCTGGTGGAGAATAACGGATTCGAACCGTTGACCCCCTGCTTGCAAAGCAGGTGCTCTAGCCAGCTGAGCTAATCCCCCTCATGTCTGAGGCAAGGTGATGACCGGAAACCCTCATGAATCACATGACGCTTCTGTGCGCTGTCGCGGGCGTCCCCACCGCCACGTTACARGCGATGTGTAGTCCCAGGCAGACTTGAACTGCCGACCTCCACATTATCAGTGTGGCGCTCTGACCRACTGAGCTATAGGACTGTTCAGCCCTTCAAAGGCAGTTCCGCGCTACATGACCGGATACGGGTCATATCTCAGAAAAAGAACAGCGGAGTACAACGAGCGGGAAACAAACGTGCTCCATGACTTGAACCGGACACTTCATGACGGTCCGCTCCAGAAAGGAGGTGTTCCAGCCGCACCTTCCGGTACGGCTACCTTGTTACGACTTAGCCCCAATCACCGGTTTCACCCTAGGCCGACCCTCGCGGTCACGGACTTCAGGCGCCCCCGGCTTTCATGGCTTGACGGGCGGTGTGTACAAGGCCCGGGAACGTATTCACCGCGCCATGGCTGATGCGCGATTACTAGCGAATCCAGCTTCGTGGGGTCGGGTTGCAGACCCCAGTCCGAACTGAGAGGCACTTTCTTGATTCGGGCGCACTTGCGTACACCCAGCTCTCTGTATGCCCCATTGTAACACGTGTGTAGCCCCGGACGTAAGGGCCGTGCTGATTTGACGTCATCCCCACCTTCCTCACTCCTTGCGGAGGCAGTGTCCGCAGAGTGCCCGGCTTGACCCGATGGCAACTACGGAGAGGGGTTGCGCTCGTTATGGCACTTAAGCCGACACCTCACGGCACGAGCTGACGACAACCATGCAGCACCTTCACAGGAGTCCCGAAGGAAAGGGATGTCTCCACCCCATGCACCTGCAATTCAAGCCCGGGTAAGGTTCCTCGCGTATCATCGAATTAAACCACATGTTCCTCCGCTTGTGCGGGCCCCCGTCAATTCCTTTGAGTTTCACCGTTGCCGGCGTACTCCCCAGGTGGGATGCTTAACGCTTTCGCTTGGCCGCAAACCATTAAACAGGCTCACAGCGGGCATCCATCGTTTACTGTGCGGACTACCAGGGTATCTAATCCTGTTCGATACCCGCACCTTCGAGCATCAGCGTCAGTAATGCTGCGGCATGCTGCCTTCGCAATCGGAGTTCTTCGTGATATCTATGCATTTCACCGCTACACCACGAATTCCGCATACCTTCCGCACACTCAAGTCTCACAGTTCGCGCTGCACGGCCCCGGTTGAGCCCGGACATTTCACAACACGCTTTTGAGACGGCCTACGCTCCCTTTAAACCCAATAAATCCGGATAACGCCCGGACCTTCCGTATTACCGCGGCTGCTGGCACGGAATTAGCCGGTCCTTATTCGTACGGTACATGCAAAGGGCCACACGTGACCCGCTTTATTCCCGCACAAAAGCAGTTTACAACCCATAGGGCCGTCTTCCTGCACGCTACTTGGYTGGTTCAGGCTCTCGCCCATTGACCAATATTCCTCACTGCTGCCTCCCGTAGGAGTTTGGACCGTGTCTCAGTTCCAATGTGGGGGACCTTCCTCTCAGAACCCCTACCGATCGTCGCCACGGTGGGCCGTTACCCCGCCGTCAAGCTAATCGGACGCATCCCCATCCCTCACCGGCCCGAARGCCTTTCGTCAAATTAATATGCATCTTTCTGACTGCATCCCGCATTAATCCGTCTTTCGACGGGCTGTGCCGGAGTGAAGGGCAGGTTGGATACGCGTTACTCACCCGTGCGCCGGTCGCCATCRGGAAATGCAAGCATCTCCCATGCTGCCCCACGACTTGCATGTGTTAAGCCTGTAGCTAGCGTTCATCCTGAGCCAGGATCAAACTCTACATTGTATAATATCTTACTGCCCAAGCCTCCGTTTAAGAATAAACAGAAGCGGAAGGCATCGTTTGCTCTGTCCAGGACCGCCGTATTCTCGGTTCAAAAAGCACCTGACATCATATTCTTACGAATCTGACGGTTCGTTTACCTCTGGCTCCCCTCATACGAGACAAGGAGAACCGTGCTCATTGTACTACTTCTCTGTCTTTTATGTAATCTTCTTCAAAGAACTCTTTCTTCCCGCTTCAGTACTTCGTTCCTGAAAGCGGATGCAAAGGTATACACTTTTTCAATTTAATCCAAATCTTTCGGGATATTTTTTGAAATATTCATGAATTTTTATTGAATAATTGATTATAATCAAGTTTTAGACCCATTCTTGCACCGAAAAAAAGCTGCCAAGTCCAAATACGATAATTGAAAGCATTTAATAAAATTACGCCAAGATGTCCCCACTTCGTCCGTCCTGCACACTACAGCCGTCATTTTTTATTACACTTTTCCATGATGCAGCACGACACATCCTCGCCCAAAAGCGGAAACAGACATGCACGACATCAGTACGAAATACAGATTAAGCATGATGAGCAATCCCTGATAAAAAGCCTCGGCTTAATTTGCGCATATCGCCATAACTGTGTATATTTGTAATGGATTATCATGGACGGCTGTCGCGCGTATGGACACATGAACACCCATATAACAACAGAGCCGTACAAAAGCCCGACAAAAGCATTTATGACACATTATTATAATATATATAACACATATTTATATAGTATATGGAATCACTTAAAGAGCTGTACAGAATAGGAAAAGGTCCTTCAAGCAGTCACACTATGGGACCGCAGAAGGCTGCAAAAATATTCAACGAGCACTATTCTGATGCGAAAAAGATAGAAGTAGTATTGTATGGAAGCCTTGCCGCCACAGGACGCGGACACATGACAGACACCGCTATAAAAGAGGTGTTCGGCGGTGATGACAGGCTGAACATCATATGGCAACCGTCGGTGTTTCTGCCCTACCACCCTAACGGCATGAAATTCTCGGCATATGACGAAGGCGGCAATCTTTGCGGAGAATGGACAGTATACAGTGTGGGAGGAGGCGCGCTGTCTGAAGGCGACACTCCGAAATGGCTTCAGGACTCACACGAAGACGTTTACGAAAAAAACTATCTTAGCGAGATAATGAACTGGTGCAACACTCACGGACGCAACTACTGGGAGTATGTCAAGGAAAACGAGAACAGCGACATATGGGATTATCTTATGGAAGTATGGAATATGATGAAAGAATCTGTGGAACGCGGACTCGACCATGAAGGCGCGTTACCCGGTCCGCTTAACATTCCCCGCAAGGCGCCCACATACTATGTCAAGGCAAGAGGCTACAAACAATCGCTCCAGACCCGCGGTCTTGTATATGCGTATGCGCTTGCAGTCAGCGAGGAGAACGCTTCGGGAGGCACCATAGTCACGGCTCCGACGTGCGGCTCGTGCGGAGTTATGCCTGCTGTGCTCTACCACCTGTCCAACAGTCACAACTTCAGCGACACGCGCATTCTGCACGCCCTTGCCACTGCCGGCATATTCGGCAACGTCGTTAAGACAAATGCTTCAATATCAGGTGCGGACGTAGGATGCCAGGGAGAAGTAGGCGTGGCATGCGCAATGGCATCAGCAGCCGCATGCCAATTGTTCGGAGGAAGTCCGTCACAGATAGAATATGCCGCAGAAATGGGCTTGGAACACCATCTGGGGATGACTTGCGACCCTGTGTGCGGACTCGTGCAGATACCATGCATAGAGCGTAACGCCTTCGCAGCGACCCGCGCCCTCGACGCCAACCTGTACGCCGCCTACTCTGACGGAAAACACAGTGTGTCATTCGACCGTGTGGTGGAGGTGATGAAACAGACCGGACACGACATACCGTCGCTATACAAAGAGACAAGCGAAGGGGGACTGGCAAAAGACTATAAACTCTGAAAGAACATTGCATACACACCTGCCGGAACAACATCCGGCAGCGTTTGTATTCAGCAAAGAACAAATGCCATTATGCGAAATACGATGTGTAAAAACAGAGATATGTTAAAATAAGGTGCTATAAAAACTTATTACGATGAAGAAAAACGACGACATCACAATTGTGGCACAATTTTCACAAACTCTGCAATAAGACTGACAATCAGCACGTTGAGCCTTAACGGAATTTTAATGACATATCAATCCAGTCACAGGAAAGCCTTTTTTATGATGCGAAAAAGCCTTTTCAGCATTGCAATAAAGGCTATACCACCGCATGAAACATGCTTTATGGAATGGCAAAAAAGCCCTTTCCGCATTAAAACTATAGCCGAAACGCAATACAAGTTCCTTTTTATAACACCGTGAAAGACATTCAGACACACTCTTAATCCCGTAACGCTGATTATCCGGCACGTAAAATGTGACATGTATTTAACTTAAAAACAGTTAAGCCCAAATAGATCATTGGAACGCTGATTGCACATTTAAGGCTTATTGTCAGCCCTTCATCATTCTTCCGCAATGCTGCCATCAGCTTGCATTAAACTTTTTCCCGGTGTAGCGCGCTACATCTCCGATAAAGCAGAATACAATCCGGCTGACAACAGTACAAAATAAGAATAGAAGTCTAATGACGATTCGGGTTAAACCGTAATCTGTCATCAGGACAGTCATAGCCATCTTTTTCGCATGATTATCTGCATTTTGTCAACCCTCCGTACAGTCTGTGCCATCTTGTCGTCCGGTTTTTCCCGGTGCAATCCGCATTGTCTTCGATAAAAGAAAAAAACTGTTTGACGGACATCAATACGAGATACGTATGAAGCATGATTACAGTCCAGGTTAATCCGTAACCATTCATCCGATATACACAAAAACCACATACACATTCCTTTTCCCGCCCCATACCACACACTGCCGCCGCAATCTTGTTTTCAGTTTTTTACCTGTTCAGTCCGCAGCATTTTCCATAAAATAATAGACATGTATGAATTGCGGCAGCGAAAATTACGGATGCTGCCAGACGGGATTTGTAATAAAGCGTCATGACAGTTAGCGTACACATCCTTACGGCACACCGTCACGGGCAGACACCACATAAAACACGTCGCTCCGGACAACTATCTCAACACCGCAACCACATACTCCGAACTTGTGCCGATGCGGAACTTCCCGCCCCAGATGCCCATACCGCTGCTCACATAAAAGTCTGTTTTGCCCTTACGCATCGCCCCATACGCATTCTCGTAAAGCGCGTCCTCTATCCAGTTTATGGGCCATACCTGTCCGTAATGAGTATGTCCGCTGAGCTGGAAATCCACTCCGGCACGCACGCTTCTGTCAAGATGATAAGGCTGGTGGTCGAGCAATATTGTGTATTTTGTCTTAGGCGACTCAGCCACAAGCCGCGCCACGCTCTTCCGTCCAGCCTGCGAGCGGTCGTCGCGGCCTATGACCGTGAGTTCGCCTCCTATGACAACGCTGCTGTCACACAGCAATGTGACGCCAGCCTCACGGAAAAACTCCTTAGCGCCGGCAATGCCGGCATAATACTCATGATTACCCGGACAGGCATACACAGGTGCCTTTATGCGTCTGAAAACGGCAGCCATGTTTTCTTCGCGCAACGGCTTCATACTGCCGTCGATGATGTCTCCGGCAATGAGCACTACGTCAGGCGACGACGCGTTTATCATCTCCACCCACCTCTCAAGCTCTTTTGCATTGTTATGATAGCCGATGTGCATATCGCTCAGCATCACTATTCTCAACGGAGACGACAACGGCTGTGCGGCGCGCAGTTCCATAGTGCGCATCTGCTTGTCGCGATAATTGATGTTGGCATAAATGAAAAGCACGCATACAAACACCAGAATGCCCGCGCTTCCGGCAACGCTGTGATGAAGAAGTGACTGAGGCACAAGTCTCAAAAGCCGTCCGACATCGAGAAGAATGAATATCATGACAAGATAGAGAAGCACGAAAAGCGATGACGTGCCCACTTCATAGACTACTCTTCCGGCTGCCAGCGGCAACTGGTCCGGACCGATAAGGAAATGGGAAAAAAGGCAAAGTACCGGCAGCGACATCACCGTGACCGCAGCATATTTCCACGCCGGAGGAAGAGGCAATATCTGCCAGACATGCCACACTACGTAAGCGAATCCCAGAAGAGGGAGAATGAAAAATATAAAGAACCATGGTTTCATGGGTGCAAAATTAATGGCAACAGAAGAATTGGCAAACTTTTTTACATCATTTTAACCCAAACATATTATCAGACTTCATCCATATTCATGTTTCTGACGTGCAGATTGGTTTCCAGTTTTGTCTAAGATGCAGCGCGCTATATCATGAAAAAGCGGCAAGCAAGATAGTGTCAGCGGTGCGGAAGAGTGATGAACAGCTGACAATTATGTGGAAAAACATGCATTGGCGGTATAATGACGTATTTTCATTTAACCCGAACCGGAAATCTGAACGATAACAATACATCTGCATTATGCTATCCGCACTTCACCCATATCCATCACTCCAGCCGACATTCTGTTTTCTGCTTTTTATCTGTATATCCCGCTGCGTCAGCGGTAAAAGCAGCATCCAGTCGGCATGACAACGGAACCTGACGCGAATGAGGCTTAATGCGGATTCATGGTTAACCAGAGTATTTATAATGACAAACATTGGATTAAAACATGACCGTAAGATTCCGATTAACCATCAGCGATTGCGCAACTGCCCAGAGTCACGTTTCTTATATATTAATCGCGCAGCTTTTATACAAAAATAGTGAAAGGCGAGAGCAGCAGCAAGACGGGAAAACAACGTTTTACCGGGATTGATGTTGCCGAGCCGAATCCTATATTATACAAATATAGTGAAAGGCAAGAGCTGCGACAAAGACGAAAGACTGTGACTTCCCTGCTTTGGCATAGCCGGGTCGAATCCTATTTTATACATAAATCGCGCTTCATCATCTACAAAACAGGAGCCTTGCCACAACGCAGGCAGCACGACATACGGATGAATATTGATGCGTACCGGAATGAAAAAAGCCTTCCGAAAACAAGTTGTAAACTGTCACCGGAAGGCTTGATATAATAAAAAGGAGGTATGTCTTTACCTGATTTTCAGATATAAAAAATCATTATGGAGGTCATTTCACGACCGTCGCATTCTCTATTCTTATATCTTCCAAGGGCCGCGCGTTCGAGTCGGTCTGCACGCCCTGTATGCTCTCCACCACGTCCATACCCTCAGTCACCTCACCGAATACCGTATATTGTCCGTCCAGATGAGGTGTTCCGCCGAGCGTACGGTATGTCTCACGTATCTCAGGCGTAAGCCTCACCTTGCCGTCGGTCGCGACATCGAGCTTCTGCTGGGTCTTGTCGAGCATGGCGTCATTGTAGCGTATGCCATAGACAATGTAGAACTGGCTCATAGAAGAGCTGCGCTCAGGATTGTCGGCATCGCCCTCACGGGCGGCAGCCACCGCACCACGCTTGTGGTAAATCTGCGGACAGCGGAACTCTGCCGGCACGGTGTATGTCTCAGAAGTCTCCCCTAACAGCTGTCCCGGCTCGGCATGCCGGCTTGCCGTATCGCCCGTCTGAATCATGAAATTGCTTATGACCCGGTGGAACAACAGTCCGTCATACCATCCCTCACGCACATTCTTAAGGAAGTTGTCGCGATGGAGCGGTGTCTCGTTGTATAGGGATATGCGTATGTTTCCCTTGTTGGTCTGAAGCAGAACCTCATGACGCAGAGTGTCCTGCCCTAATGCCGGAATTCCGGCTGACAACATTACTATACATAATAATATCTGTCTCAGCATTCGTATACTCCTGTTTTTACACATGACATATCCGTATTTCATACCAGAATCATAATCAGTTGTCAATACATCTCGTCTGTACCGAGCTCTGCCTTGTCAATCTTCTTTCTGTCCATGGCACGCCATACATATGCGATATATGCCAGGACAAACGGCACGAGAAGCGATACCACTGCCATGACCGACAGCGTGAACTCGCTGCTGGAGCTGTTGGCGATGGTCAGCGAGCTCTGCAGGTCGGCATTGGACGGATAATACGCAGTGCCATTCCAGCCAGCGCACAGCAGCAGAGCCAACACTGTCAGAACCACGCCTATACCGGCGGGCCAGATGCCCTTGATATATGTCTTGTCCAATACGGATTTTGCTATGGCGTAAAGCACAAGCGCCACACCTGCTACAAAGACCGCGAATACATACCACATGGTAAGCATGTTGTCAAGATACTTACCCGGCACAATGCTTATCTCACCTGTCGCGGCATCGTAGGCATAACCGTCTTTCAGCAGGACATGCAGGACAAACGCCACGAAAAGTATCAGGAACGGCACCGCAGCACCCAAAAGCCTCACGCCACAACGGTTGCGGATGTTCTCATCATTCACATTATTCCTTACATACAAAGTGCCGAGCACACGGGCAAGGAAGAACACGGCGAAGCCCAACACAAGATTCCAGACATCGAGCAGAGCATCCAGTCCTCCGCTGCTGTTTGCCCAACGGCTTATGACAGGCTGTAAGCCACCGGCAATGTTGTTCTTGTCGACAATGAAGTTGGAACCGTTGAAGAATGTCGCCACGGCTCCTCCGAGAAGCAACGGACCGAGAATGCCATTAGCTACGAGAAACCATCTGAACGTGCGTGTGCCGAGCAGATTGCCCAGTTTGTTCTGAAACTCATAACTCACTGCCTGAAGCACGAACGAGAAAAGAATGAGCATCCACAGCCAGTAGGCTCCGCCGAAACTGGTGCTGTAGAACAACGGGAACGAAGCGAAGAACGCTCCACCGAACGTTACAAGGGTTGTGAACGTAAGTTCCCACTTGCGGCCGGTGCTGTTCACAACCATGCGCTGTTCCTCTTCAGTACGTCCCAGACTGAATATCATGGAGTTTGCTCCCTGTACAAACATGAGAAAGACAAGCAGCGCACCGAGAAGCGACACAACGAGCCACCAATAATGTTGCAAAAATTCGTATGTCATAATTTTCATTTGTTTAATGTTTAACGTTTTATGTCACCGCTTCCGCAAGTCTCTGAAAACAAGTCTGCTAATCAGATCATGACCTGCGGAATATACAAAGTGCTCAATTGGCGGTGTATTCCGGACCTTTCTTTATCTGTTTGCAGAGTATGTTTACCTCTACAGCGAGCAGCGTGGTGAACAGGGCGAGGAATATGAAGAATGTGACAGCCACCGAACCGGCGCTTATGTCGGACACAGCCGCACACGTAGGCAGCAGATCCTGTATCGCCCAAGGCTGCCGTCCCATTTCCGCCACTATCCATCCCGCCTCACTGGCAATGTATGCAAGCGGCAATGACAGGACTCCGAGCCACAGCAGGTAGCCGTATTTCTGTATGTCACGTTTGTAGAGCAGGAATATTATGACAGCAAAAAGAAGTATGAAATATGCCCCCAGACCCACCATTACACGGAAGGCATAGAAACACAAAGGTATGTACGGCACGAGTTCCGCCTTGTCTTTGATATATCCATAACCGAAATACGGCATGTTTGCCTGCAGCGTGTCGTTAAGTCCGGCAAGCTCACTGCTGTCGGCATTTGCAGCCTTGCGCTCACGATATCGTGCGAGAGTGTTTATCGCGATGCGGCCTTTCTCCATCTTTTCCTCAGCCGACAGCTCTCGTGTTCCGTCCGGACGGACATATCCGTTGAGTATGTCGTTCACCCCGGGGACAAATCCCTGCGGGTCGTGCGTGGCGAGAATGGAAAGTCCGTATGGTATGCCTATGCGGAGAGGCGGCTCGCCTCCTGCGGCATAGTCAGGCTGCCTGAACGGATTTACAGCCGCAAAGGCGGTTAGGCTCACTCCGTTTCCACCGTCGTATAGTGCCTCCATGGCAGCCAGCTTCATCGGCTGCACTTTTGCAACCTTGACCGCCGAGAGGTCGCCGGTAAACGCGGCAAGCAGCGATGCCACCAGACCGAACACCGCACCAATCTTCATGCTTTCCCTGGCAAGTCTCTGGTCGCGCTTCTTTATAAGATACCAACTGCTCACAGCAACGACAAACACCGCTCCGACTATCCATGATGAAATGACCGTATGGAAGAATTTGTCTATGGCAAACGGTGACAACGCCACGTCGGCGAAGCTTGTCATCTCATTCCGTACGGTGTCAGGATTGAACTCACATCCTACAGGATACTGCATCCATGCGTTTGCCACAAGAATCCACCAGGCTGACAGCGTGGCTCCTACTCCGGTAAGCCACGTGGAGGCAAGATGGAAACCGGGCGACACCTTTTTCCATCCGAAGAACATAACGGCGACAAATGTGCTCTCAAGGAAGAAAGCCACTATTCCCTCTATAGCCAGAGGCGCGCCGAAAATGTCACCTACAAACCATGAATAATTACTCCAGTTTGTGCCGAACTCGAACTCAAGGATGATTCCGGTGGCAACACCCATTGCGAAATTTATACCGAAAAGACGCTGCCAGAACTTCGCCACGTCCTTCCAGAAAACATTTTTCGTGCGGTAATAGCACGTTTCCATGATTCCCATCACAACGGCAAGCCCCAGTGTCAGCGGCACGAACAGCCAGTGGTATATGGCTGTCAGCGCAAACTGTGCCCTCGACCAGTCTATTGCAAAAGGATCTACAGACATTAATAGATTGTACATAAGCTTTATTGTTTTAAATTGTTTGTGATTGATTATAATCCGTTACGCTCATCTGCCGGTAAGCTGTCCCGAAACATATTCAGCCTCCCCACCAGGAGTGGAGTGCTCTCCGATAAAGTCAGGAAAGAAAAACAGCTTGAGTATGACAAATATTATGAACAGCTTTATCAGAATGACAAGCCATAAAGTACGTCCGACTCTCATGTTTCTGAAGCCGTCGTAATACAGGTCAAAAACTTTATATAAGAACTTATTCATAAATGTTATTAAAGAAAAAACAATGTTGCATGTCTTTCATAAACACATATTCGTACTTGTGCAAATATACAATATATATGTCATTTATATTTATTTGCACTGTTGTTTTTTTAGAAAATAAAAGCAGAAAACGCCTTTTAAGACAAACAAACTCCATTATAGAAAAACGCGGAATGCATGAAACTGCAACGTCATGAAAACACAAATGCCAGACATACTCATTTCCGTCCGAGTTTTGAACGTAATATGTCACCAGACCGTAAAAGCGATTTTATTCATTTCGAAACCTTTCATTCACCCTTTTCCCCACAGCTGCGGCAATACTGTTTTCCGCTTTTGCCAGATTCAATCGGATACGACTTCGACTGAAAAGGAAATGGTCCGTTCTGAAACAAGCACAAAATCAGGATGAGATTTAAGGGCAGACAAGGGCTTGAATCACGCATACGCTCTCCTGTTTTTCGGCAAATCGCATCTTTTTAGATATATTAAGAAATGCAAGATGAATTTTGTTGCGCATTTAAGATAAAAGGCATAAATTTGCAAAACATTTCTCAACAGCAAAACAAAAGAACATACTTACATGAACAAGAAGACCTGGATAATAATAACAATAGCCGGAACAGTACTTTTGGGAAGCATCGCATATCTCGTAATAACACTTCAGAAGCAGAAGCAGGAAAACAAAGCCATGCTCGAACTTGCCGAACTTGACAAGAAGGAAATGGAAAACGAGTACATGCAGTTTGCCAACCAGTACAGTGAGATGAAGACGCAAATAAGCAACGACTCAATCGTCGCACAACTCACGGCTGAACAGGAAAAGACCCAGAGACTGCTTGAAGAACTCAGGCAAGTGAAAAGCAGCGATGCCAGAGAAATAGCTCGTCTGAAGAAAGAACTTGCCACCGTAAGAGCCGTTTTGCGCAGTTACGTGCTGGAGATAGACTCTTTGAACAGGTTGAACCAGAACCTGATGGAAGAGAACTCAAGGGTGAAAAGCCAGTACACCGAGGCTACCAGACAGATAGAAGGCCTCAGTTCGGAAAAAGCCTCATTGTCTGAGAAGGTGGCGATTGCGGCACAGCTCGACGCTACCGGCATCACCATGACTCTCAACACCAAGCGTGGGAAGTCCACAAAGAAGATAAAGAAATGTAAAACAATACAAGTAAACTTCACCGTAACCAAGAATGTGACTGCTCAAAGCGGTATGAAAACATTCTATGTAAGGATAACATCACCTACCGGCGCATTGCTCGGTAACGCAGGCTCTTTTGCTTACGAGAACCGCAGCCTCAACTGTACAATGAAGAAGACCGTTGAATACGGCGGGCAGGAACTTGCGCTCACTACCTACTGGGACGTGACACAGACACTCGTTGAAGGCACATATCAGGTAAGCATATTTGCCGATGGAAACATGATTGGTTCAAGAAGCTTTACATTCAAATAAATGGTAAGATTATCCAACATATTATTATTCCTATGCATTGCGTCGTCCGCTTCCGCACAACAACTGCTCAGTCTTGACAGCTGCAGAGCCATGGCAATCCGCAACAACAAACAGCTCAGCATATCAAGACTGAAACAGGAAGTTGCAAGAAACACCAGAAAGGCGGTCAGGACGAAGTATCTTCCCAAAATAGACGTACTTGGAGGATATGAATATACAAGCAAGGAGATATCACTTTTGAGCGATGAGCAGAAGTCGGGACTGAACAACATCGGCAATAAGGCGAACGGAATGATTGGCAATGAAGTGACGCCCATCATCTCAAGCCTCACGCAACAGGGCATCATAACACCCGAACAGGCAAGTCATCTCGGCAATTTCATATCACACTTCGGCTCGTCAATGGGAGAAGTTCTGAATCATGCAGGGCATAAGATAGTAGACGCCTTTGAGACAGACACGAGAAACATGTTCATGGCTTCCGTCATGCTGAAACAGCCCATATACATGGGTGGCGGCATAATTGCCGCTAACAGGATGGCAAAAATAAACGAGGAGCTTACCAGAAACGGCGCGGAAGCAACAAGACAAAACACAATATACGACATAGACCTTGCCTATTGGACTGTCGTATCATTAAAACACAAGCAGAAGCTTTCACACAGTTATCTTGACCTTGTACGCAAACTTGACGACGATGTAGCCAAGATGATACGTGAAGGAGTGGCAACAAGGGCAGACGGACTGAGGGTGAACGTGAAGGTGAACGAGGCTGAGATGACAGTCACGCAGGTTGACAACGGACTGTCACTTGCCAAGATGTATCTGTGCCAGCTGTGCGGACTGCCTCTCGACAGTGATATTACCCTTGAAGATGAAAGCAAGGACAACATCATAACGGAGAACATTCAGCAAGACGCTGACGTACAGACCGCAATAAGCAACCGACCGGAACTGAAAATGCTCGAGAACGCTGTAGGCATCAGTGAACAGTCTACAAAGATAACAAGAGCCGCATATCTTCCTCAGGTAGCCCTTACCGCAGGATATACAACCACAAACCCCAACATATACAACGGATTTGAAAACAAGTTCTCCGGTGTATGGAATGTGGGCGTGATTGTAAGAATACCCGTATGGAACTGGTTTGAAAGCGAATACAAAGTCAAGTCGAGCAAGATTGCGACAAGCATTGCCAGACTGGAACTGAATGAGGCTCAGGAGAAGGTAGAGCTTCAGGTAAGCCAGAGCAAATTCAAGATAGACGAGGCAAACCGCCGTCTCACCATGGCAAACAAGAACATAATAAGCGCTGAGGAAAACCTTCGCAGCGCGAACCTCGGCTTTAAAGAAGGCGTGATGCAGACCACGGATGTGATGGAAGCACAGACAGCCTGGCTTCAGGCACAGTCACAAAAGATAGATGCAGAAATAGATGTCAAACTAAGCCAAATCAATCTCAGGAAGGCACTTGGTATATTAGAATAGAATCGTTATGTCAGAAAGAACACAAAGGAGAAATATAATTATTGCGATAGCAATATCCGTTGCTGCAATAACAGTTGCTGTAATAATCGGCACTATAGCCATGGCAAGAGAGCCGGAGATAATACAGGGACAGATAGAAGTGTCTGAATACAGGGTATCTAGCAAAGTGCCCGGACGCGTACTCGAACTGCGCGTGAAAGAAGGAGACTACGTGAAAGCCGGTGACACACTTGCCATCATCGACGCACCTGACGTGAAGGCAAAGATGATGCAGGCTGAATCGGCAGAGAACGCAGCCGCAGCCATGAGCGAGATGGCGAACAACGGTGCCCGCAAGGAACAGGTACGCGCCGCATACGCACTGCTCCAGCAGGCAAAAGCAGGACTTGACATAGCGAAGAAATCATACGAACGAGTGCAGCGTCTGTTCGACGAAGGCGTGATGACTGCGCAGAAACGCGACGAGGCATTTGCCAACTACAAGGCTCTCGAGGCACAGACAAAAGCGGCACAGAGCCAGTATGACATGGCTGTGAACGGTGCACGCCAGGAAGAGAAGAAGGCAGCCGCCGCACAGGTGGACAGAGCCAAAGGTGCCGTAGAGGAAGTGAACTCCTACATAAACGAGACAATGCAGATCGCGCAGATGGAAGGCGAGGTGAGCGACATATATCCCAAGACCGGCGAACTGATAGGCGCCGGCTCACCTATAATGTCAATATCCCAGCTCAACGACATGTGGGGAACATTCAACATACGTGAGGATCAGCTTGAAGGCATGAAGAACGGCAGCGTCTTCAAGGCTTTTCTGCCGGCATTCAACAAGGAAATAAGAATGAAGGTATACTACATCAAGGACCAGGGTTCGTATGCCACATGGAAAGCGACAAAGTCAAACGGAGAATACGATTTGAAAACATTTGAGGTTAAGGCACGCCCACTGGACAAGATAGACGGGCTGCGTCCGGGAATGTCGCTTATAATAAAGAAAAAGTAAGTGCATAGTGACAGACTCATAAACCGTGTTTTCCGCCTTGCGGCAAGAGAGTGTTCCAGACTGAAATCCAATCCGGTCTATCTCTTGTGCATGGTTGTGTTCCCGCTGTTAGTGACCATATTCTTCACCTCACTTATGGATGAAGGACAGCCGAAGGAACTGCCTGTCGGCATCGTAGACCTCGACAACACAGCCACAACGCGCAAACTCACAAGGACCCTCGACGCTTTTTCTGGAACGAGGGTACAGGGACACTACAAAGACTTCAACGCGGCGCGGCGCGCGATGCAGCAGAACGAGATATACGGTTTCATGCTCTTTCCGCAAGGAACCACCGACAAACTGCTGTCGGCACGCCGCCCCGAAATATCATTCTACTACAGCAACACGTCACTGACAGCTGGTTCGCTTGTGTTCCGCGACCTCAAAACCATCTCAATGCTCGGCTCCGCGTCAGTCGGTTCAGCCACAATGTCGGCAAAAGGATACACAGGAGAACAGATAAGCACGTTCCTGCAGCCAGTCACACTCGACTTCCATGCAGTGAACAACCCTTGGGTGAACTACAACATTTACCTCAGCACGACACTCATTCCCGGCTGTCTGTTCCTGTTCATTTTCCTCATAACAGCCTACTCCGTCGGCAGTGAGCTGAAACAAGGCACCGCCCGCAAATGGCTTGCCACAGCCGGAGGAAACATCATGACAGCCATTCTGGGGAAACTGCTGCCACAGTTTGTCATCCACCTTATTATAATATACGCCTACATGCTGTATGTATTCGGTGTGCTCGGTTTCCCTCATCCCGGCGGCATTCTGCCGATGGCAGTACTCGGACTGCTGTCAGTACTCTCGGCACAGGGACTGGGACTGTTCCTCTTCGGCATATTCCCGTCCATGAGAATGTCCATGAGCGTATGCTCACTTCTTGCCGTGCTCGGCTTCTCGCTTGCCGGCACAGCCTTCCCGACGTTCGCAATGGATCCGCAGCTCGAGCTGCTCTCTGCGATATTCCCGCTGCGCCACTTCTTCATGATTTATCAGATAAGCATATTCAACGGCATGCCCATGGCAGACGTATGGCAGAACATAGTCGCTCTGATAATATTCGCGGCACTGCCGGTTTTCGTACTTCCTCGCCTCAATAAGGCAATATCGGAATACGTATACATCCCATAAAAATGACGAAAGGTAACATGAACAAGATAACAGCCATCATAAACGACATATGCACAATATGGATAGACGAGACCAAGAAAATAGTCAGAGACGAGGGTCTGCTCATATTCACCGTATTGCTGCCGCTGCTCTATCCGCTGCTCTACTCGTGGATATACAACAACGAAGTAGTGCGCGATGTTCCTGTTGCCGTTGTCGACAACTCTGACAGCAAACTCAGCCGCAAGCTTACAAGCATGCTCGACGCCTCACCCGACGTTGAGACAGCCTACCGCTGCGGAAGCCTTGAAGAGGCGCGGCGGCTTATCGGTCTACAGGAGGTCTACGGAGTGATATATATACCGGAGGATTTTGAGACCCGCGTCAGCCGGATGGAGCAGTCAACAGTGAGCCTGTACTGCAACATGGCACTGATGCTCACCTACAAAGCCATATATCAGACCACCACGACAGTCATCGGTGAGATAAACTCGGACATACAGAAGAGCGTGTCGGGCAACCACACCGACCGCGAGGACGAGATAACGACAAGCCCCATCAACATTGAAGAGGTGGCAATGTTCAACTCAACCGGCGGATACGGAAGCTTCATTCTTCCAGGCGTTCTCGTACTAATCATACAGCAAGTGCTGCTGCTGAGCATCGGAATGCGCAACGGTACGGTCAGAGAGAGAAGACCCTCAAAAATACACCACATGTTCGCTCCCAAACCCACCGCGCTCCTTCCGGTAGTGGCAGGCAAGACTTTGTGCTATCTCTCAATGTTCACCGTGCTCGCCACATACGTACTTCTGGGCATACCCCGCATATTCAACTTCATACATACCGTTCACCCCGGCGACTTCGCCATGTTCCTTCTGCCCTACCTGCTGGCGTGCATCTTCTTTGCGATGACCGTCTCTGTGTTCATGAAAGAGCGCGAGGAGGTGATGCTGCTTGTCGTGTTCACGTCAGTGCCGCTGCTCTTCATATCAGGCATATCATGGCCTGCGACCAACATTCCGGAGTTCTGGAAATACGTGTCCTACATATTCCCGTCCACATTCGGCATACAGGCGTTCATCAAGATGAACAGTATGGGAGCGACGTTCTCCGACATTAAAACCGAATATATCTGTCTGTGGATACAGTCAGCCGTATACCTCATAACGGCATGCATGGTATACAGAAAGATGGCTGCCGAAACAAAAGACAGCCGCAACGTCAAAAAGGCGACACCGGAAAGCGCGGAATGAGACGCGCCGCAGTGCGCTGCAAAAAGAAAAAACGGCTGTGCATAAATATGCATATACACCTCCCGTCACTGCATATTTATGCACCCATATCTTCGAAATACTGCAATATTTTCAAGTGAGAGCCATTCCTCCGGCAAATACGCGAGTATTCAGCACTTCAAGGAACGCACTGATAATCAACAGAATAAGCATTGCACAGCACTTACATTGCCCACGCAAGCATACAAGAAAGGCTTTTCCGGCATGCCATAAAGCCTCTTTCAGACACCGGTAAAGCCTTTTCCGGCACATAATAGGCACCGTTCCGCAAACTCGCAATACATACAGACATGCATAAAAAGCAGTTTCCTGACAGGTTTCAACTTTCAAACGGGCTTTCCGGCTGTACAAATGGCAAATCCGGAATGCTCACCTACCCTGCCCGGAAACATCACGACCGTGTTGCGGAACTCTCTTTTGCGAATCTGTACTGTCAAATCTTTTTACTTTCAACATTGCATAAATATACACTGACCAGATCTGGTATTCATTATCGTCTGTGCCGATTTTTCGCTCAATCATACCGATTCGGATAACGTAATTCATCCGTGTCAAATACAATTGCCCTCCGTTTGGGTTTCCCATTCAGTAGGAGACATGGTTGAATACAATAGAAAAAAGCATGAAACAAGATAAACTCATCAGTGCGCAAGAGGCATGAAGAGCCGATAATCAAGCGGAAAAACGGCTTTGGCGGTACGACCACCGATTGGGAATAGCATGCATCCCAAACATCTTCACTACTGCTGACGGCATCCTGATTACACACATTGGCAGCAGCAGTACGACGCATCAGCGACAAAAACGGTAACAGACCGACAGTACAACAGCACGTCATGCATATGAAGTATAATGACAGGTTCAGCATGACGCATAACGATATGAATCAAAAAAGGAGTATTGTTAATCTGAGTTAAACAGATTGTATATACGGGAAATAATGAATATAAGACATGCGTAATACGATATAATTTTATAATTTTGTGCTCAAACATAAAACAAAGAACCATGAGACACCTCACAATCGTAAAACTTTTTATGCTCTCATTTATGCTGTCCGGACTCCACACATTGCCGGTTACAGCCAAGAATGTCTCCGTACTTGAATTCGGAGCGAAGCCCGATGACGGCAAGGATGACACCCGCGCACTGCGCAAGGCAGCCGAGTACTGCCGCCGCCATCCCGGTACGACTCTTACTGTTCCGCCCGGAACATACCGCCTGCGCGATGCCGCAGCCGAACAACTGGAACAGCAGGTGCTGTCAGGAAAAATGGGCGGTGACCCTGAGAAAGTGATTTTCACGCCGTATTACCCATACGTGCGCGGACTCGACTTCAACGGCTCAGACTCCGTCACCATCGAGGCGACAGGCGCGATACTGATGTGTGAGGGATGGATGGAACCGCTGTCCATCACCGACTGCCGCAACCTTACAGTACGCGGACTGACAATCGACTACAAGCGCAAGCCGTTCTCACAGGGCATTGTGCAGGAAATAAAGGACAACTCGTTCGTCGTTCAATTTGACGAAAGGCGCATCATAACCGATGACATACCGATAACACGCATGACACTGTGGGACAGTTCCATAAGCGGATTCTACGCAGAACCGTTCTACTTCCCCAAACGCAGACTGTTGGGCAACAACCGTGTGGAATTTGAAGGGCACTTGCCGCAACGGCTTCGGGGCGCTTACATTGCAGCCCTGCACTCCTTCCACTTCCGCCCTGCCATATTCATAGGCAACAGCACATCGACAACACTTGATGGAGTGACAATACATTCACAGCCGGGCATGGGAATCGTAGGATTCGACAGCACCGACATAACAATACACCGGCTGTCTGTCAGTCCGGCAGAAGGATTCATGTTCTCCACCAACACAGACGCAACCCACTTCGCAGCGTGCCGCGGACACATCAGCTTCGACGAATGCAGCTTCCGCGGACAAGGCGATGACGCCACAAACGTGCATGGCTACTATCACAACATAGCTTCCGTTGAGGATGGCACGGTCACGCTGCAGTTGCGCTCACCCACATTTACCCACGCGCAGACGGCTGACATACCACAGGTCGGCGACAGCCTTGAGCTTGTACGCATAGCGACACTCGTGCCTGAAAAGACATTAAGGGTGACATACGTAGAACACTCTCCTAAAGCAAAGGACGTGAAGGTGAGGCTGGACGGAGAGTTGCCCGAGAATTTCGGAGAATACTATCTACTGAACGCATCCAAACTTCCGAGACTCAGTTTCTGCCGCAATTCGGTATGGGGACAGATGGCTCGCGGAGTGCTTGTAAAGACACGCGGGGTGGAAATAAAGGGAAACATATTCAGAGGCTGCACCGGAACGGCTGTCCACGTGGGTGCGGAGTCGGGCTGGAAAGAAGGCAGTCATGCAAAGGACGTCACCATTGCAGACAACGTGATGGTGAACTGCGGGCTCGGAGCCGGAACCCAATTCGGCGCGTCGGGCATAGCCGTGGTGATAGACGCACCGCAGACTGACAACACATTCCTGCATGAGAACATACGCATATACGGCAACACAATTATAGGCAACGGCTCCAACGACTGCGGCATAGTCGTACGCAACGCAAGGCATGTGGAGCTGAAGGACAATCATGTGAGAGGTTGCGGAAAGGCAGTCTCAACCAGTTCCACTGACGACATCATTATAAGATGATGAATAAAAAATAACAGTGCCCGCAAAAGCCATACACATCAGGCTTCTACGGGCACCGTTTAAAATATGCCGCATGCGGCATACGCGCCTCAGCTTTTCACCTCTACTATCTTCGTTGGTCCCATTTCCTTGTTCCTGCGGTTGACCACCGTCACCACCGCCTGCGCAAGATTGAGGAACACCTGACCGAGAATGGAGTCGCTGTTGAGTGCTGCCGGCTGTCCCTCGTCTCCGCTTTCGCAAAGTCCCTGCACTATCGGTATCTGCGCGAGCAGCGGCAGATTCATTTCCTTGGCGAGCTTCTTGCAGCCTTCCTTGCCGAAGATGTAGTACTTGTTCTCCGGCAGTTCGGCGGGTGTAAACCACGCCATGTTTTCCACAAGTCCGAGAATCGGCACGTTCACCTTGTCGTTTGTGTACATGTCGATGCCCTTGCGCGCGTCAGCCAGAGCCACGTCCTGCGGCGTGCTGACTATAACCGCACCGGTGATGGCAAGCGTCTGCAGCAGCGTAAGGTGAATGTCGCTCGTTCCCGGCGGCGTGTCGAGGATGAAATAGTCAAGCTCGTCCCAGTCGGCATCGGCTATGAGCTGTTTCAAGGCGTTTGAAGCCATGCCTCCGCGCCATAGAGTCGCAGTGTCGGGATTCACGAAGAAGCCTATGCTGAGAAGCTTCACTCCATATTTCTCCAGCGGCTGGATGAGTGTTCGGCCGTCTTTCTCTATGCTGTAAATGCGCTCACGCTCCACATCGAACATTTTCGGAAGCGACGGACCGAAGATGTCAGTGTCGAGTATTCCTACTTTATAGCCCAGCTTTGCCAGTGCTATTGCAAGGTTGGCAGCCACAGTGCTCTTGCCCACCCCACCTTTGCCTGAACTTACAGCAACAACGTTCCTCACATGCGGCAGCATCTTTCCGGGCTTCGGACGTGCCTTTGAGGTGAACTCAGTGGTTATTGCCACCTCAACGTCTTCTGACACATAGAAGTGGACAGCGTGTTCTGCCGCCTTCACCACCGACTTGAGAAAAGGGTCTGTCTCGCGCGGGAAAATGAGTGAGAACGAAACCTTCATGCCGTCTATTCTCATATTGTCGGCAAGCATCCCGCTTTCCACGATATTCTTCTTCGTGCCGGGATATATCACTGTTTCCAGTGCCTTCCTTATTATTTCAGGATATATTACCATATCTGTATTGCTTTATTGATTGAAATCCGTAATATAATATATGAATAAAATGTATGCAAATATCGTGCCCGAAACTGTAACATGCAAGTCTTCCGCATCCGGGCTGACTCTGCGCAAAGCCACCGCACACTTGCGGCAATGGTGGCTTTGAAAGGATATTTCATGGCAAAGTTACAATAAATATTATAAGTAGCTGTTCAAAATTAACCGATATTATAAAATTACTCATATGTTATATACATCTTTGCCATCATCCTGTGCGTTCTTCTGGGCTTCATTCCAGAGTCTCATCGGTAGTGTAGCCCGCTACAATTCATCATCGTACTTTGAAATGCAGCTGCTGAACAGCACACAATATGACGGCAATTCATTTTGAACATCCGCTTGATATGACAAGAAGGGAAGTGCAAAATGACACGACATACCGGTGCCAACAAGAAAGGACGGAACCCTTGGGCTCCGTCCTCAATGATATCAGTGATGTCCTGATACAAGTATGCATCAGAGACGCATGCCGTGCTTATATGCCACAGTCTTGCCTTCCACCGACACGGAAGGAGCGATGTCGTCCTTTGCCACAGCCCATTTGCGGTTGGGCTTCTTGCTCATGACAAACTCTATATCAATGCCGTTCTTCACGTCATCCCATGTGAGATACGACTTGGTGTAGCGTTTTCCGTTGACATACACCTTATTAATATATACGGCATCCTTGCTCCAATTTCTGGCAGTCATTCTGATGTGGCTGCCGTTGCTCATCCTTACGTCGACGGCAGGCAGCGCAGGCGAGCCGATGTTGTAGTATCCGCTGCCCGGACACACAGGATAGAAGCCGAGACAATTGAATATGTACCATGCCGACATCTGACCGCAGTCGTCGTTTCCGCACAACGATCCCGGCTTGTTGCCATAAAACCTGTCGACAACCTCACGCACCCATTTCTGGCACTTCCATCCCTCGCCTATGTAATTGTAAAGATAGGCAACGTGGTGGCAAGGCTCATTGCCGTGCCAGTATGCGCCTATACGTCCGTGGATGTCGTGTGCTCCCGGTATGTCCTCGGGCAACTCGTAAAGGAACAGCGAGTCAAGTCTTGAGCGGAAAAGATCGCGTCCCATCAGATTGATAAGCCCCTGGACATCTTGCGGCACGGTCCAGTGATACTGCACGGTGAAGCCCTCCGTGATGTCGCCCCAGCCATGAACCGAGCCCGGTCCCTGATAAGCCACAGGGGCAAACGGAGTGCGCCACTTGCCGTTAACGTCCTTGCCGCGCATGTATCCGGTCTGACTGTCATAGATGTTCTGATAGCTCATGGCACGGTTCATGAAGTATTCGTATTCCTTATTCTTGCCGAGTTTCTTCGCAGCCTGTGCTATGGCGTAATCGTCGTAGGCATATTCCAATGTCTTCGAGACCGATTCCGCCTCCTTGTCGAACGGCACATAACCGAGCGAACGGTACTCAGGCAGGCAATCGTAGTTGTTGTTCATTGCTGTTGTGACCATTGCCTCGAAGGCGCGTTCGTGGTCGAATCCTTTGACGTCCTTGCATATCATGTCCGCCAATATAGCCGCGGCATGATAGCCTATCATGCACCATGTCTCATTGCTGGCAAACGACCAGTAGGGCAGCATCTTCTCCACACTCTTGTCATAATGTGCAAGCATGGAGTTTGCCACATCCGCCTGAATGTCCTGATGCACAAGATTCATCAGCGGATGGAATGCCCTGTAAGTGTCCCAGAACGAGAACTCGGTGCGGTTTGTGAACCCGCTCTCTTTCTCGACGTTCTTGTCGAGTCCGAGATAAGAGCCGTCGGCGTCATTGTATACAAACGGACACAGCGCGGCATGATATGCTGATGTGTAGAAAGTCTCTTTCTGTTCGCGTGTTCCCTTTATGGTATACGTGGAGAGTTCTTTCTCCCACTTCTGCTCGGCAAGGGCTTTGACGCTGTCGAAAGTCATGCCGTCGAGCTCCCGCATATTGAGAGCCGCCCCGTCGGTACTGATGGCGGAGATTGATGTCTTGACCGTAACGACCTCGTCGGCATCCGTAGAGAATGTGGCTGTGAACATGATGTTAGGTCCCCATGCCTCGCGGTTGCTGCGGAAACGGGACGTGTTGTATATCACAGGTTTCTGGTCCTGATAAATCATGAAATTCTTCAACGGTTTGGAGAATACAGCCCTGAAGTAGATGTGACGCTCAGGTCCCCATCCTTTCACAAGCTTATAACCGGTCACGACACTGTCGTTCTCGACGCGTATGTTGGACCAAACGCATTTCTGCCACAACGTGTGGTTGAGATCAATAAGAATGAACGACTTGTCAGACTTGGGATAAGTGAAGCGGAACATGCCGCTTCGCACAGCAGAGGTCATCTCTGCCTTCACCCCGTAATCCTTCAGCATAACACCGTAATATCCCGGAGTGGCTTTCTCTTCTTCATGTGAAAAACGTGAGCGATAGCCCTCGTCAGGATTCTCATCGGTGCCAGGATTGAGCTTTATCTCGCCCGTACCGGGCATAAAAAGAAAGTCGCCGAGGTCCGGAATGCCTGTTCCGCTGAGATGAGTGAGCGAGAATCCCTGTATGGACTGTCTGTTCCACTTGTAGCCGGAAGCGCAATCATAGAAATGTTCGTCCGTGTCCGGACTTATCTGTATTCCTCCGAAAGGAATCTGCGCGCCCGGATATACATTGCCGTATCCGTCTGTTCCGACAAACGGATTGACATAGTCTATAAGGCGCGCGCCACCATCCTGATTTGCGTAAACAGTCATGGACAAAGCCATGACTGTCATCAATACGTATTTTCTCATTCCTTTTTATGTTTTTATTCCTTTATGTCGCCTACGGCAACCTGATATTCATGCCACAGTCCGTCCATGGTGTATTTATCGCCGAGGATGTGTTTTATGGCTCCGTCCCACGACCATGGAACGACCTCAAGAGTAGAACGGTTGAACTTACGCAGGAAGTCAGGGTCCTTATGGTCTCTTATCCATACGAAGAAATAGCCTGCATGACGGTATCCGTCAGTATAATTGCCGCCTTTAGGACGATCCTGCTCACCGTGGAAACCGCCGTTGGCAACACGCACTGCATCAGCCATGCCTTCGATGAACGCCCATACCGTCTTGCTGTTTCCATAGTTGCCAATACCCTGCGGCTCAAGCTGGAAAGCGTGGGTGAGCTCATGAAGCAACACTCCTCTTGTCTCAAAATCAACACGAGCCGTGTCGTTATTGGCAAACGAACGCTCCACATGGCGCGTGCTGTAGAATATGTCCACATAGCCGTTGCCGCCACCCTTTGCCGAGATACCTTTTGTGTCTTCAAGCTTATAGTGCAGTCTCTCCAATGCGGGAATACTGTCTTTTGGTGAGAAATAGAGAGTGTTGAGCACCTCGCGCGACACTTTGTTTATATAAGCTTCAGGGTCGGGAATGATGGCATGATAGATTTTAGAGCCCTTGCTGTCAGGTGCCTGATCGTCAAAAAAGATGTCTTTAATCTTAAAGCTTTCCCACTTACCGGCTGAAGCAGCCTTTTTGGATGTTCCGCATGCCGTGAACATCACCATACCGCCAACCAAAGCGGCGATTGTAATAGTCTTTCTGATTTTCATTGTTATTAATGTTTTTATATGATTCCTTTTTTTATCGCAAAACCGTAAAGGCGCTTATGCTCCTTTTGTCATTGAGTATGGCTTGTCTGATTCAGCCAGACCGCGCTTTTTGTTTGGTTTGCTGCCCATGACAAACTCTATCTCGCATCCGCTGTCAAGCATTGAGTGAGTGACATACATCTTTGAGTATGGCTTGCCGTTTATCTTCACACTGCGCACATATCTGTTCTTGTCGCTCACATTCGGGGCTTTGATGATGATGTGCTTGCCGTTAGAAAGGGTTACATCCATATACGGGAGATATGGCGCACCCAACACATACTGGTCACTTCCGGGACAAACCGGATAGAAGCCCATAGCCGAGAAGATATACCATGCGGACATCTGACCGCAATCATCATTGCCTCCCAGACCGCGTATATGGTTACGGTACATCTTGTTCATAATAGTGCGCATCCATGTCTGGGTCTTCCATGGCTGTGACGTCCACGCATAGAGATAAGGTATATGATGGCTTGGCTCGTTGCCATGAACATATCCTCCGACGAGGCAGTCTGCCGTAACGTCTTCATTGTGCTCATAATATTTGGCAGGAAGATCCATCTCGAAAAGTCTGTCCAGTTTACCTATGAACGCCTTGTCTCCTCCAAACAGACTTATCAGACCATCCACATCCTGAGGCGCCTGGAACGAGAAGTTCCACGAATTGCCTTCGATAAAACCTTCACCGGATGTCTGGTAAGGATCAAGGTCTTTCTTGAATGAACCGTCGGAATAGCGCGCATTGGCGAATCCGATGCTCTTATCGAATGTATTACGATAATAAAGCGCACGCTTTTCAAACTGCCGCGCAATATCTTCCATTCCCAAATGTTTGGCTGCACTGTATATGGTCCAGTCGTCAAAAGAATACTCGAGAGTATTCGAAGCGGCTGTACCGTTCTTGTCGAACGGTGCATAACCGAGCCTCATATAGTCTCCAAGACTCTCATAATAAGGGCAGGTGGCTGTTTCAACCATAGCTTTCATCGCTGCGTCGCGGTCGATATCAGCACCTTTTACAAGCGCGTCTGCCAAAACAGTTACGGCATGATAGCCTGTCATACACCATCCCTCATTTGCCATAAGGCTCCAGACGGGCAGCATATGGTGCACACTCTGTTGCTGATGGGCTATCATCGACTTGACCATATCCGTATTACGGTCTGGCTTTATAAGCCCGAGAAGCGGATGGAGCGCACGATAAGTATCCCAGACAGAGAATATGGTATAATTGTCAAAATCCTCTGCGACATGTATATTACCGTCAAGTCCACGGTATCTTCTGTCCACATCCATGTATATGGAAGGATTGATCATAGTGTGATAAAGCGACGTATAGAGCATGGCTTTCTGATCATCGGTTCCCTCACATTCTATTAGCCCGAGCTCATGATTCCAAAGTCCTTCGGTCTCTGTACGAATCTGGTCAAAGGATTTGCCTGAAGCCTCCGCACGAAGGTTCTTCAACGCGCCGTCTGTCCCTACCGCCGACAATGCCACTTTTATGACAAGCGGCTGTGAATCGCTGTTGTCGAAATTGAAGTAAGCCACTATATCGCGCCCCGCAATCTCCGGAAAGTTGCGGTTGACATTGAACTTCCGCCAGAAACCTTGATATTTGGGAGTCTTCATGTCCTTATATCCATAATCCTTTATAGGCTTGCTTAGTGACATCGCAAAATAAGTATAGTTGCAACGAGCCCAACCGTTGGTTATGCGATAACCTGTAATCAAGGTGTCATTCTCCACCCTAAGACTGCTCCATAACACCTTACCGTCGTAATTATAGATGCCATGCAGCATGTCAAGGATTATACGGCAGTCATTGCCTTGAGGGAAAGTGTAACGGTGGACACCTACTCTCTGTGTAGCCGTCATCTCCGCCTTGATGTTATAATCGCTGAGAGTAACGGCATAATATCCCGGCTCTGCGATTTCCGTATCATGTGAGAAACGCGACCTGTAACCGTTTTCAGGCTTGTCGGCTGTACCAGGATTAAGTTTCAGCGCACCCGTCTGGGGCATTATCATAATGTCTCCCAAATCAGAATGTCCGGTTCCACTGAGATGTGTATGACTGAATCCGACGATTGTCGGGTCATCATGCTGGTAACCGGCACAGTATGCATACACCTTCCCAACATAACGTCCGTCTATGTTCTGTGGTATTGTGTCTGTTTCAGGACTGAGCTGGACAATTCCGAACGGAGCACAAGCTCCCGGAAAAGTGTGCCCCATACCGCTTGTTCCAATCATAGGATTGACATACGACACCGGCTCTTTCTTTGTGTCTGCCCACAACTCTGACACTCCAGCCAGTAGCAATAGAGATGCAAAAAATAAAATTCTTCTGTCCATGTAATATACAATTTTGGCTTTTATATTAATAACAATTCAGTAGCACTATAAGTCAAAAAAAATGTCATTATAAAATTGTAAATATATAAAAAATATGTTATTGCAGCTCCATATACATTATTTATATATATAGAGAAGAATAACCGGCATATACAACCACTCATTGATTGTATACAGTTACTTCGCTACAGATAGTCCGCTGCGCTTTGTACGCCTGTAACTACGGTATTCATCGAGCGGAATCTCCACATCAGGCTCATGAAGCTCACCGCCATGCGGAAGTCTGAATTTCATATAACGGATATTCAATCCTCGCTCTATCCACTGGGTCTCATAATATGTTTTAATACCCAGAATGTTGCGTGTCTGCTCGTCAAGTCCCTCTGTATGGTAAAGATCTTCCGTAGAAAAGAGCAAAGGAAGACTGTTTCGCTGTATCATATATGTAGTATATGTAAACAGGAAATTAGAATCAGTCTTAAGGTGTATAAGCCCTCCGTCAGTCAGGAATTTACGGTAACGGTTCATGAAATATGTGCTCGTAAGACGTTTTCGGACGCTTTTCATTTGAGGATCGCTGAACGTAAGCCATATCTCCTGCACTTCATCACAGTCAAAGAACCGGTCTATTATTTCTATATTAGTACGCAAGAATGCTACATTAGGCAGCTTTTCTTCAAGAGCCTGGGTAGCTCCGCTCCACATTCTTGCACCTTTTATGTCAACTCCAATGAAGTTTGTTTCAGGGAAACGCTTTGCCAGTTCCACGGTATATTCGCCTCGTCCGCATCCCAACTCGAGCACAATCGGTCCGTCGTTCTTAAAATATCGTTCGCGCCACTGTCCTTTCATATCAAAAGGTTTCTGCTCCATCACATGATACGGATACTCGAAAACGTTCTCATACCGTTCCATATCAGCAAACTTCTCTAATTTTCCCCTACCCATATTTTCGTATAGTTTTTTGATGACAAAGTTACTGTAAATCACGCATAATACAAAACAAAAGCTGCTGTTTTCACTGTCATATGCACCAATAATACAGATAGCTGGTATAATTAATATAAAAACCGTCATATGATATTCATTTACTAAAAACAAAAGTTAAAACCGTTTGTTTACTAAAAATTTAATAACAGAATGTTTGTTCTGTATATTTTTAATCTATATCTTTGCAAAAACATGAAACCAGAACAACTCTATTTATGGACAAAAACAGAAAAATGACACAGCACGAGAAACAGATTATGGGACTGTTATGGAGCATGGAGAAACAAAAAGCCACCATAAACGAACTGCTATCTGTATTTCCCGATCCTAAGCCAGCCTACACCACGTTGGCTACTTTTCTGAGAATCATGACGCAAAAAGGTTTCGTCAAATACGAAAAAAACAAAGGTATGAAGAACTTTGTTTTCTATCCTTCCATAAGCAAAAGCGAATACTTGAAACTGGAAACGAACGAAATGAAGAACACCTTTTTCGGAGGCTCATTCAAATCGTTAGTGTCCTTCTTTGTGAAAAACGAGAATCTGAATGACGATGAGCTCCAAGAACTCATCCGACTGATAAACAGCAAATAGAAAAGACAGCCTGTAACCTCAGCTAAAAAATAAACCATAACTAAATATTCAAGCCTATGGTATCTCTCATTATATATTCGATAAAGTCAGCTTTATGCCTGACCGTACTGTACCTGCCGTTTTCCCTATTCCTTAGAAATGAGAAAAGACACCGCCTGAACCGTATTGTACTGCTGTCGATACTTGCCGTATCGTTCATCATTCCGTCAATACACATAGAATGGAATAACGCTTCCGTGATGAGCATAAGCACCAACAGCGCAAGAATAGGATAAATGACAACGGACTATCTCGACAATGCGCTGTCATAGACTCCGATGGTTCAGAATGGTCAGGAAAGCACCGGTAAAATCCAATCTGGCATAAACGAGAATGTCATAATGGCATACACGGGAAATACAGAAAGTGACATCACCTCTCCACAAGAACAGAATGAAGGCAAAAGCATGTTGCCTCTGATTCTGGTCATGGTATATATAATAGGTACAATATCTGTCTTTTTATTACGCACAATACAGATAATATCACTGCACCTATACATACACCGTGACTGCATATGGAAACGCAGGATTGATGACAACGCGACAATATACTGCCACAAAGGCGACATACAGCCGTTCAGTTGGATGAGAAGCATCGTCATAGGCGAAAAAGACGCCAGCGAACCGTCATATAACGCAGTGGTAGCACACGAACGCGCACACGTGGCATGCCATCATTCTGCGGACATTATTGTAATGGCAATTGCAGAGACATTGCAGTGGTTCAACCCAGTTCTTTGGATGTTGCGTCACGACCTGTGCGCCATTCACGAATATGAGGCAGACGAGCACGTGTTAAGACAGGGCACACAAATGAAGGAATATCAGCTGCTTCTTGTTTCACGTCTTGCGAAACCACATTTCCTTACCGTCGCAAACGGATTCTCACACACGTCACTCAAATCCAGAATAATAATGATGCTGAAAGACAAATCCAGACGATGGACCATATGCAAATACCTTTACATCATACCGGCAAGTACCTTTGCACTGATAGCCTTTGCCAGTCCTAAAATAGAGGCGATAGCAACCGAAATGGAAGAAAGCAGAAAGGAGATTGTCGAAAGAATAAAAGAGAGCATAAAAATTCCGATTCTTGAGACAGACGACCAAGCAGACAAGGATACAGAAGATTTGGATCTTGACAATCTGAAAAGCGTAAAAGCAATAAGCACTGCATCAAATCAGGATTTGACAATGGCAGGAAAAGGGCAAAAGATGTCGCTACGAAACGGATATACAGTGGCGTTCACCAACATGCACAGTGACGAATCAACCGACTACCGCCTGAGCGTTGTCGACGGAAACGGGAATATTACCGACAGCAAAATAATAGGTCAAGACAGCCCTAAAGCTGTGTTCGCGATAGAGAGCAGGGTGTGCAATGCCCCGGACACACTGCTTACATTCGACATTTCAGAAGCGCGCGATGTGGACAACTGGAGCCTCAACAGGCATTATAAAGTATGGACAAACTCCTGGCTCATAAAAGTGAACGAATGCCACATTGACAGAAACGGCAAGATACATATCGGACGGACATACATGACATCAGTAGGTGTAAACAATCCGTCAGATGATGAAAACAAACAGAAAACATACCCAAGAGGTCTTTTGAAGCATGCCGACTTATACAAGACAACATCCTCAGACAAGAGTTCAGGCGATTATACAGACACAAAACGTGGTATGGCAAACCAATTGTCACAAAAGCTGAGAAACGAAAAGGTATACACACATGCCGACAAAGCGCCTGTATACAACGGTTCAAAGCGTGACATTCAGGAGAGTATCGGCAATATACTACGGGCTGACAACCGTGTCAAGGTGCGGTTCATCGTCAGGAGCGACGGCACCGTGACTGATGTTCATTGTATCGGAACTCTCACAGCGGAGCAAAACAAACGTGTGGAAGACATATTCTACACAATGCCCAAATGGCGTCCGGCTAAAATCGACGGCAAACCAGTGAGCATGGCGATGACAATGCCGTTAGACTGGATGAGCGACAAACAGCATGTCACCGACCCGACACGCTTTCTGTACAATCTTTATTCATCATGCATATATGCGCTCACACCGCACGGCGAGAGAATTGAGAGCAATATAAGAAACGCATACTTCACTGACGATATGCTTTCACGCATGGGAAACGATATTGAGAAAACACTGCTTGACAACAGCGAAACAGACTCTTGGGCAGAGCGCACACTGAACGTGCAGCCGCTCGAAATGAACTGGTACATGGTGGAATATGGCAAGGCTCTCTTCACCAAGAAAGCCGAATACAAGCATGTGGCTGTACATCTTGCAATAAACAACGGACGTTACGTGATTGACAACATACTCACTTCACCGCTGAAAGATAACAACATCAGAAAATACATAAGTTCGCTCATTTTCGACCGCGACGACATGAAGCCTCATGAACTGCCGTCCTTCAAGACACTGCCGGACAGCACAACAAACACCTTCATGCGCAACGTGGAGGGGCTTGGCGACCGTATGGCGGAGATAACATTCATGGTCTATTCCGACGGAAGCATAGGTAAAGTGAACATCATCGACATAAAAGCCAAAGACGAAGAGCCTATAGAAGACATCGTGAAGCAAAGGATGAAAGACAAACTGGAATCCATAAAATGGAAACCGGGCACTGCTTACGGGGTGGCTACAAACACCCGAATGAGCATGATTGCCACGAACACAGGAGGTTACCTGATTAGGTGACCATACAACAAGAACATAAAGACAGACAATATCATAAAACCAACAAGATTATGAACACAAAAAGAGTTGCAGCAACCGTCATAGCACTGGCATTAACAGCCGGCTGCGCCATTGCCCAAAAAGCAGACAAAGACTGTCAACGAAAGACACAAATGGAACAGATAGAGAAAAACGCCGTCGGGATGTGGCAGCGTGTAACCAAGCATAACGGCCACACCTACTACATACCTGAGTTCAAGGTCTACACCAAAGACCACGAGTGGTACAGTTTCCGCACCAACATGGAGAAGCCGGGGAAGTTTGCCGGCGGAAGATGGGAGGTAGTATCGCCGGACAGCATTGTGGAGCACAACGATTACTCCATAGATCCTGCCTACGACGGGAACGTTGACGTGTATCTGAAGATAAACACTTTCAAGCCTGACTTCCACGGAATCTCATTCGTACCACGCGGATACAACGAGGTTGTTTTCATGGACTACGAGAAGGTGGAAGAGAAATCCTCCGGTTCGAGAGGATTGCTTTTGGGACGCGACAACATCCATTTCGACAATATGGACAACTATCCGCTCGTCAGCAATTCAATAAGATTCTTCAAAAAACACGACAACATGTCGGAGCAGGTGGCTCTGAACCAGATGCCGGCAAAGACAAAGGAGACTCTCCAGAGCATTGCCTCACGCCTTTACATAAAAAAGGACTGCAATATGATATTGCACATTGCACTGACCGAAGAAGGCGGGCTGGCTGAATGCATTCCGGAAACATTGTTCCTGGGAGACCGTTCATGCATCATCCGCATATATCATGCGCCGGAGGACGCTGACGCCGCAGAGGCTCTCTACACGCAGGTAAACACTCTGCCTCAGCAGCAAATATCCTCCGACGACACATATTACACAGTCGACATACCCGTCAAAGCGACACAAGCCAACACCACAAATCCTGACAGCAGACTCGACATGGAGAAAGGCATATCGCTCTGACATCAAACGACTCTGAAAGGAAACACCCGTAAAAAAGTGATTATGAATATGAGAAACACAATAATTGCATTGGTTATTATGGCAGGATGGAGCGTCACAGCCCGTCCTGCCGGAACTCCAACTAAGGAAAACGCAACGTCCGGATATACAGCAGCAACCTCTGAAGACTCGGATGTCACCGAAGCAAAAGCCCGTATCTACGAATTCTACGAACGCTATATCGCAACATTCATTGATTCTGACGAGAAACCGGAAGACATCAGGAAAGAATTCATGACACGCAAGTGCATCAAACAAACAGCCAAAGCCACAAGACTGTCAATGACGGATGAGATAATCAGAGCGCAGGACAGCGGTGAGGATGCGCTCAAAAGTCTTGAGGTGAAACACGTCGGAGGCAACCGCTACATCGTGTACTACACATTCAATCCGGGACTTGAATATGAGTCATCCACGTCCATTCCGCTGGAAACAACCACTGTTGACGGGACGACATACATCAGTTACATAAAACCGTCATGGGACCATAGCATTAAAGAGAAAGACGTACTTATGAATGCGGAGGTCTTGCCTGAATATCCCGGAGGGTTCGACGCACTGAACGAATTCATCACACAAAACCTGAGATATCCCCTATATGCATTGCGACACAACATTGAGGGGCGTGTTATTGTGAGTTTTGTAGTTAAGTCAGACGGCTCTGTGTGCAATCCTCTTGTGGTAGAGCCAGCTCATGAATGTCTCAACTCTGAGGCAGAGCGCATAATAGATATTCTACCCGACTTCACTCCCGCGACAAATAAAGGAAAACCTGTGAACATCAAACTCAGCATCCCTATCAACTTCAGGATGTCGCCACAGAATCATTAACAGACCGCTGTCATCACACCATTATCAACCGTAATACCGCATAGACACGTGCTGATGACATGCGGATATGCTCATATGTACCGATACAAACACCGGTACAGACACACACACTGTTCTTAGTGACATTGCTGAAGGCAACACGCTGTCATGTCATGAGATTTCCTACGGCAATGTAATCATGGAAGATTGAGGATCGTACAAATATGCAAGACGGACCGGAATCACGCTTTTCGCGTAATGTCGGTCCGTCCTTTTAACACGAATATATCTTATTTGCCAGCCAGCGGCGCAGCCTGTGTATAAGAACGCGCGCCGAGTTCCTTGTCAAGCATATAGAGTCCGTAACCGTTGTCCTTTATCATCTTCAGGTTGTCGATGATGGTCTGTGCGGTCTCTTCCTCCTCCACCTGCTCGTCTATGAACCATTTGAGCATGCTCTGGGTGGCGTAATCATTCTCTGCCGTTGTCAGTGCGAAAAGCTTGTTGATAAGCCCTGTCACACTACGCTCGTGTGCGAGTGTGCTCTCAAAAACGTCGAGAATGGAGTCCCATGTCGTCGGCACCGCCTTTATCGGAGTAAGGGTCACATTGCCGCCGCGCGATATGATGTAGTTGAAAAACACCTTGGCATGGTCCTGTTCCTCCTGAAACTGCACCTCAAACCACTTGCCCATGCCGGGATTACCCTTTGCATGACAATATGCAGCCATTGACATATAAAGATAAGCAGACCACAGTTCTGCGTTTATCTGGGCATTGATAGCCTCTTCTATTTTCTTACTTAGCATAATCTTTTATTTTTAAAGTTTGACATTATCTGTTCAATCACCGTTTACGGTCAGCCAATCACCACTGTTGTCCAGCCGTGCCTGTCCTCCTCCGTGCCATACTGTATGCCGCGCAGATGCTCGTACAGTTTTCTGGATATGGGTCCGGGCTGTCCGTCCTTGCTGAATACGTATCTCTTGCCTGTGTCAAGATCGTCGATATAGGAGATAGGACTGATGACCGCCGCCGTGCCGCACGCTCCGGCTTCCTCGAATGTCTCGAGCTCCTCCTCCGGTATCTGACGCTGCTCCACGGTCATGCCGTAGTCGCGTGCAAGCTGCATCAGACTCTTGTTGGTGATGCTCGGAAGTATCGATGTCGACTTAGGCGTGACATACGTGTTGTTCTTTATACCGAAGAAGTTTGCCGCGCCACACTCGTCCATGTACTTCTTCTCCTTGGCGTCAAGATAGAACTCGCAGGCATAGCCCTTCTCGTGTGCGATGGCATTTGCCTTCAGCGACGCCGCATAGTTGCCTCCCACCTTGTATACACCGGTGCCGAGCGGAGCCGAGCGGTCGTAATCGCGTATTATGACATAAGGATTGGTGGAGAATCCTCCCTTGAAGTAAGGGCCCACAGGAGTAACGAATATAAGGAACATGTATTCCGTTGCGGGATGCACGCCCACCTGCGCCGTGGTGCCGATGAGCAGCGGACGGATGTAGAGAGACGCCCCGCTCTCGTAGGTCGGGATGTACTCCTGATTGAGACGCACCACCTTCTTCACCATCTCGCAGAACAGTTCTGTCGGCACTTCCGGCATCATTATTCCGCGGCAGGTGCTCTGCAGGCGTGCGGCGTTCTCGTCCATGCGGAACACCCTCACTTTCCCGTCCGGACAGCGGAAAGCCTTCAGTCCCTCGAAAGCCTCCTGTCCGTAGTGGAGGCAGGTGGCTGCCATATGCAGTTTCAGATATTCGTCTGAGCACACTTCTATCTCTCCCCACTTGCCGTTGTTGTAGCAACAACGCACGTTATAGTCGGTCGGAACATATCCGAACGACAAACCTGACCAGTCTATATCTTTCATAACCATGAATTATTTATATATTCCATATGATGAAACAACCGAGAGACAAAATTAGCAATAAAAATACATTTCCACAACAAATTGTCACAGAAAATACCCCAAAGTTATAAAATCGTGTCCGCAAGCACCGTATTCACTGATTGTCTGTCAGTATTTTCCTTATCTCCTCATCCGTACGGGTGAGCTTGTCACGGCACATCTTTATGAGTTTCTGTGCGGTCTTCACCTTCTCGCAGAGCGAGTCGATGTCAAGATTGCCGTTCTCCATGTCCGCGACAATATTCTCGAGGCGTGTCATAGCCTCTTCGTATTTCAGCGTTTCCTTTGCCATAAAGTCCTATCTTCTTTTTTTTGATATTCGTTCTATCTTAGAAACCACCCTGCCCTTCGCAAGGACCGTCTCAAGACGGTCGCCGTCCGTCAGCGCGGAAGCGTCGGTCACAGCTTTGCCGTCGTGCAGAGTGATGCTGTATCCGCGCGACAGCATGCGTTGCGGATCCACCGCCTCCGTGCGCTGTCCGAGCATCTCCAGACGGTGACGTCCTGCCGTTATGCTCTGCCGCGCGGCTCCGGCAAGCCGCAGGGGCATTGTCCCGAGCCGGGCTCTCTCGTCTGCCGCCGTCTGCCTCACGGCGACATACAGTCTGTCGCGCAACCGTGTCAGACTCTCAGTCTCACGGTTTCTCACCGTGGCATAGAGCGACGGCAGCACCGTGGACAGATATTTTATGCGGCTGTTCTCACGCTCCATCATGTCTGCGGCATATTTTGCGACAAACGCCGCCGCACTGTCCACCTGCGCAGCCACTGCAGCCAGCCTGTCCACAAGGAACGCGGCGGCAGCCGTGGGCGTCTTTACGCTTTGGTTTGCCACCATGTCGAGCACGCTCTCGTCCCTGTTGTGGCCTATGCCTACGATTACCGGCAGAGGGAAGTTTGCCACGTTCTCCGCCAGACTCAGCGTGTCGAAGCCGGACAAATCGCTCGTTGCGCCGCCACCTCTTATTATAACCACCACATCAAACTCGTCCGCCCTCGAATATATCTCGTTCAGGGCTGCTATCACACTCCGTTCGGTCGCCTCGCCCTGCATCACCGCAGGGAACAGCCTTACAGTGAAGGCAAGCCCCTTGCCGTTGTCGTGCAGCTGGTTGCAGAAGTCGTCATATCCGGCTGCATTGTCGCTCGACACTACCGCCACACGCTGCGTGAAGAGTGGCAGCACAAGCTCCTTCTGCAGTTCAAGGACGCCCTCCTCCTTCAGACGGGCTATTATCTCGCGACGCCTGCGAGCCATGTCGCCGAGCGTGTATTCCGGATTTATGTCTGTGACAATCCATGAGAAGCCGTAAGCCTCGTGAAAGTCGGCATGCACACGCATCATCACCTTCATCCCGGTGTTCAGCTCCCGCCCCGTGACCCGTCCGAACGCAGCCTTGACAAGAGCCCAGTGTGTGCGCCAGCATTTTGCCGAGGCGCGGGCTACGGGCGTCTTCGTGTCCTCCGCCTTCTGCACAAGCTCCATGTAGCAATGCCCGTTCACGACGCGCATCTCCGATATTTCCGCCTCTACCCAATATTCATCGGGCATCACAGAACTGATGACTTCCGCCACCATATTGTTCAACTCGTATAAGGTAAGAGCATTTATCATCGGCTATCCTTACTCTAATGTTTGTATGTCTCACTCGTTACAGGCATATGCATCCGTCACGGCATACAGACGCCTCATATAATGCAAATTTATAAAATATTCTCAACTATCCGCCATTCCGCGCGGAATTTATATTCCGTCTGTCTGTTTTTTACACGAAAAACCGCCTTACGTAACACATCATTCACCGTACAACGCAGTCTCCATGCGGAAATGAAAACATACCGCAGCATCTTTACGGTGATGAATATTTATGCATTATGAAAGTAAAAAAACATGACATTGTTTTTTCGCGAAACAGATAACGCAAACCATCGGAAACGCTGTCACGGCATGCCGGAAATGCGTCAGCAGTGCGGTTTTTCACATCCGGCACTGTCTGACACCGGCTTTTCCGGCGCAGGAAAGCCCCTTTCAGCATACAGGACAGCCTTTTCCGGCATGCGGGAAAGCATGTTCTGCAACGCGAAAGAGCCTTTTCCGCAACACCGAAAAGCCTTTTCTGCAAAGCTGAAATGGCGGAACAGGAAGACTGAAAAACACAATCCGTTGGCATACAGACAGTTGCGTAAAACGCCCGAAAATCACGTATTTGCCGCCGGACGGACTTCTCTGTGCAAATACTGCCTTAATTTGAACGTTCAGATGTATATTAATGCGTTCTCAGGAACGTTTTCCTGCATAATTATGCATCATGTCATGAATCTGCAAGCGGTGTTCCATCAAAATAATATAAGTATATCGGAGAGCAGCCGTGCCGTCCGTAACGGTAAATAAAATGAATACGGAGACCTGAAAAACAAAGCCAATTTATTTCGTATATCTGCAAATTGCAGTAACTTTGCACAGGATTTTTAATTATGGATAATAAACAAGCAACATTAGAATTAGGCACCAAACCGGTAGGCAAACTGCTCATGCAGTATGCCCTGCCCGCCATCATAGCAATGACGGCAGCCTCGCTCTACAACATGATTGACAGCATATTCATTGGGCAAGGCGTGGGTGCCATGGCAATTTCAGGACTTGCCATCACTTTCCCTTTCATGAACCTCACAGCGGCATTCGGTGCTGCCGTAGGTATAGGTGCGTCCACTTATCTGTCTGTGAAACTCGGTCAGAAAGACTACAAGACGGCGGAGCGCATTCTCGGAAACAACGTGACGCTCAACATTGTCATCGGTATCACGGTGGGAGCTGTCAGCCTTCTCTTTCTCGACCCCATCCTTCGCTTTTTCGGAGCGAGCCATCAGACGCTTCCCTATGCGCGCGAATACATGACAGTCATCCTTGCGGCAAACGTGTTCAGCCAGCTGTTTTACGGCACAAACGCCGTGCTTCGCGCCACAGGCAAGCCGAAACAGGCTATGTTCATAACCATAGCCACGGTGGTTATGAACGCCATCCTCGCCCCGATATTCATATGGGGATGCGGTCTGGGCATAAGCGGTGCGGCATACGCCACGGTGCTCTCGCAGATAGCCGCGCTGGTATGGCAGATGCATATAATGAGCAACAAGAACGAACTGCTGCACCTGCACAGGGGCATATACCGTCCCGACCGCGACATCGCGAGGAATATCATAGCCATAGGTCTGTCGCCTTTCTCGATGAATGTGTGCGCATGCATCATCGTGATATTCATAAACAACAGCCTGGTGAAGTATGGCGGCGACCTTGCGGTGGGCGCATACGGCATCGCCAACCGCGTGGCGTTCATCTTTGTGATGATAAACATGGGTCTGAACCAGGGCATGCAGCCCATCGCCGGATACAACTACGGCTCGCAGCAGCTTGACAGGATGATGCGGGTTCTGAAGTATGCGATGATAGCGGCGACCGTGATCATGACCACAGGATTCGTCATCGCGATGGTCATACCCGAGCTGTGCGCAAGGCTGTTCACAACAGACGCCACACTCATAGACATGTCAGTAGAGGGCATACGCACCATAATGTTGATGTTCCCCGTAGTGGGCTACCAGATGGTGGTGACCAACTTTTTCCAGAGTATAGGCAAAGCCAAGATAAGCATATTCCTCTCGCTGTCGAGACAACTGCTGTTCCTACTGCCGCTTCTCATTGTTCTGCCACATATGTTCGGCATAGACGGTGTGTGGGCGGCAATGCCGGCATCCGACGCCATTGCGGCAATCATAGCCGCGTGGATAATGGCTTTATACATGAAAAAATTCAAAAAACAATATAGAGAGCTCACCAATGGATGACAAAAAGATAATAATAAATGTGGGCCGCCAGCTCGGAAGCGGCGGACGCATCATCGCTTCGATGCTTGCCAAAGACTTCGGATGCAAGTTCTATGATAAGGAACTGCTTAACCTTGCGGCTAAGGAGAGCGGCTTCTGTGAGAAGTTCTTCGAGCAGAACGATGAGCAGAAAGGATTCCTCAAGTCTTTCTTCTACGCCCACATGCCATTCCTCTCAAGCTCGGGATTCTACAACAACCGGCTGTCACAGGAAAGTCTGTTCCAGTTTCAGAGCGATGCCATACGCAAGGCGGCGCAGGAAGGCTCGTGCGTGTTTGTGGGTCGGTGTGCCGACTACGTGCTGCGCGAATATGAGAACACAGTCAACATATTCATCACGGCGGATATAAAGGAACGGATAGAGCGCGTTGCCAAAAGGCACGGATGCGGAGCCGAGACCGCAATGAAAATAATAAACGACAGGGAAAGCGAACGCTCCACATATTATAATTACTACACAGGCAAGAAATGGGGCTACTCCGCGTCGTACGATCTGTGCGTCAACTCGAGCATACTCGGAATGGAAAAGACCGAAGAACTCATAAAGGACTTCATCCGGAAAAAGTTCGGTATGTGACAACATAAGCCGCCTACGTACATGAAGGTACACGGTCTGCTGGAGAAAAACGACTCTTATGCCCTGAGAGGAGTGTGCATGATTATGATTATCGTGCACCACACATACCTCAGTGCCATAGACATGCCCGGATGCCACACGGACAGCTGGCTCGCCGATGTGGGCACAGGATGGCTGTGGGGATATGGAGGCACAGGCGTCTTTCTGTTTCTTTCAGGATTCGGGATGTTCTTCTCGCTGCGACGCAACAGGCTTTCCGGCAGGGCATACATAAGGAGCAAATTCATCAGACTGTTCATTCCTTACCTGTGGCTTTGGGCAGTAAGCCTCATCATATATATACTGTATGACAGCAGTCAGCTTACTCCCCGGCTGCTCACATCGTTTCTTTCTCTTGACATACCACCTGCCAACGAGGCGTGGTTCTATAAGGTCATAATAGGTCTTTACGCCCTCTCCATCGTCATATTCAAGGTTTTCAGAAATCCAAGGGCATGCGTGCTGGCAGTCTCTTCGGTGTGCGTGGCATACTATTGTCTGGCAAATTACGTGTTAGAAATGGATCCGTGGTGGTTCATCACGGTGCTCAACTTCCCGTCAGGCATGCTAACCGCCCTTTTCTACGACAAGCTGAGGCATATACAGCCGGTATATGTCATCCTGCCGGGCACACTGTTGTTTGCCTTGCTGCAATACTTCCACCCCAACCCAACAATATCAAGTCTGCTGTTCTCTGCGGTCATGATAAACGCCGTACGCTACGTGAACATCAGCAACCGGATACTTGGCTACATAGGAACAAACAGTCTGCTGTTCTACTTTCTCGAAGAACCGGCGATAGACTATCTTGCAAGACCAGCCGCATTCAGCTTTTATTCATATTCAATTGCCGCCGTTCTGACTACGCTGCTGCTCGTGTTCCTTTGCAGACGTACAGGCAATCTGATGCAGAGAACATGACGTCAGGCCCTTGCCGGGGAGTATAACCGTGACGCAGAGGATAAAAACAAAATACATGCTTGCTACATTTAAATAATATCATTATCTTTGCATGGCAAGACTTGTAACCGTGCCATGACTTCTTTCCAAGGAGTACGTTTGCAATGAAAAGAATCGGAATAATAAGCGACACCCACTCATATTGGGACGACAAATATCTGGAATACTTTGAGACATGCGATGAGATATGGCATGCCGGAGACATATGCTCCACACAGCTCGCAGAAAAACTGGCTGCCTTCCGCCCCCTTCGAGCCGTATGCGGCAACTGTGACGGAGGGGAACTGAGACGGATGTTTCCGGAGATACTCAGATTCAGGTGCGAGGATGTGGATGTACTTATGAAACATATAGGCGGATATCCGGGACGCTACGACGCAAGCATAAGAAACAGAATATATGCCTCACCGCCACAGCTGTTCATAAGCGGACACTCGCATATACTTAAAATAAAATATGACAAGACTCTCGGACTGCTGCACATCAACCCCGGAGCGGCTGGACTTCAGGGATGGCACGTGGACAGGACGCTCGTAAGGCTGACCATAGACGGCAGCCGCTTCAAAGACTGCGAGGTCATCACGCTGGCTGATCCGCGCAAAGTGATACAGAACGATTACGACGGATAGAACGGCAATACACACGTCCCGCCGCCTCTCATACACATGCATGCATACGGAGGTGTGTGCCGCGGGCTTGCTTCCTGACGCTGGCGATGAAGGAGAAGCCGCATATGCAGACCGAAGTTCTGGCGACTTGACGCCACGGACATAACCACACGGAGTATACGGACGCAAAAGGAAAAATCATTAAAAAAAGTATATAGACATGAAGACTTATCTTGTAACAGGAGCCGCAGGATTCATTGGTGCGAACTTCATCAAGTACCTGCTTCACAGAAAGTACAAAAATGAGGACATCAAAGTCATTGTGCTCGACCTTCTGACCTACGCCGGAAACCTCGGCACAATTAAAGACGACATCGACAACGAGCGTTGCTTCTTCGTCCGCGGAGACATAAGGGACAGAGAACTCGCTGACAGACTGTTTGCCGAAAACGACATCGACTATGTTGTAAACTTTGCCGCAGAAAGCCATGTAGACCGGAGTATTGAGGACCCGCAGCTGTTCCTGTCGGTAAATATCCTCGGAACGCAGAACCTGTTGGATGCAGCCCGCAAGGCATGGGTTACAGGGAAGGACGATGCCGGATACCCTGTATGGAAGGCAGGAAAGCGTTTTCATCAGGTTGCGACCGACGAGGTTTACGGCTCACTCGGTCCGGAAGGATTCTTCACGGAGGACACTCCACTTTGCCCGCACAGTCCGTACAGCGCGTCAAAGACAAGCGCCGACCTTTTCGTAATGGCATATCACGACACTTACCACATGCCTGTCACCATAACACGATGCTCGAACAACTACGGTCCTTACCATTTCCCGGAAAAGCTTATACCCCTTATCATCAACAATATACTTGAAGGAAAGAAGCTCCCGGTGTACGGAAAGGGAGAGAATGTGCGCGACTGGCTCTACGTTGAAGACCATTGCAAGGCAATCGACCTCGTTGTAAGGGAGGGTCGTGACGGTCAGGTTTACAACGTTGGAGGACACAACGAGATGAAGAACATCGACATTGTCAAACTCACAATAAAGACCATCCACGACATGATGGAGAACGAGCCGGAACTCAGGAAAGTGCTCAGGAAACAGGAACTCGACGAGAACGGCGACATAAGAATTGACTGGATAAATGACGGACTGATTACTTTTGTGGCAGACAGGTTGGGACATGACCAGCGTTATGCCATCGACCCGACAAAGATAAAGAACGAGCTCGGATGGTATCCGGAGACAAAATTCGCCGACGGAATAGTAAAGACAATACGCTGGAATCTGGAACATCAGGACTGGATAAAGGATGTGACAAGCGGCGAATATCAGAAATATTACGAACAGATGTACGGCAACAGATAAGCGATGTCATCTGCGGCAGAATTTCATCATGCGGTTCCGGAGCATCACGGACGCATGGTGAAATTTTCAGTATAAAGTCTGCCGTCGCACAACATACAGCACCCCAACAACAGTTATAAATGTTTTTATTCAACACAACCGTCTGCATATAAAGCGGCATAAGATATGGATACGATTTCAGAAGAACTTCACCACTTCCTCATACGGCTCGGGAAAGAGCCCGACTGTGTAAGTGAGAAGGTAGAACATTACATCATGCACCTCATACGCATAATCCCTCCGGACGATGAGAAAGCGCTGAAGGATTACTACGGACTGTTCGGCAATCCGGTGAAAAGCCTTTGCGACATAGCACATGAGCGCAAGCTGTCGGAGGAAACGATGAGGAAGATAATGGAAACAAGCCTTCGCAAAATCGCCGTATCGCCGGAATGGCAGATGATAAGGCAAATAATAAAATAAAAGAACATAATGAAGAAGATACTGCTATTGGGTTCAGGAGAACTCGGAAAAGAATTTGTCATCGCAGCAAAACGTGCCGGACAATATGTGATAGCATGCGACAGATATGCCGGCGCACCTGCAATGCAGGTGGCTGATGAGTATGAAGTGTTCAACATGCTCGACGGAGACATGCTCGAGAATGTTGTAAACAAGCACCGTCCTGACATAATAGTACCGGAGATAGAAGCCATACGCACAGAGCGGCTTTTCGACATCGAGAAGCGCGGAATACAGGTCGTACCGAGTGCGAAAGCCGTAAACTTCACCATGAACCGTAAGGCTATACGTGACCTTGCGGCAAAAGAATTGGGGCTGAAAACGGCAAAATACTTTTACGCGAAGACTCTTGACGAACTGAAAGAATACGCTGCGATAATCGGATTCCCTTGTGTCGTCAAGCCGCTGATGTCTTCCTCGGGACACGGACAGACCGTTGCAAAGACACCGGACGACCTTGAGAACTCGTTCAATGAGGCTATGGCAGGCAGCAGAGGCGACGTAAAGGAAATAATAATAGAGGAATTCATACACTTCGACAGCGAATTCACACTGCTCACAGTGACACAGAAAGACGGTCCGACCCTGTTCTGTCCGCCGATAGGACACGTGCAGAAAAGCGGCGACTACCGCGAAAGCTGGCAACCGTTCGCTATAAACGAGGACGACCTTAATGAAGCCCGGCGAATGGCGGACGCCGTAACGAAAGCACTGACCGGAGCCGGAATATGGGGCGTGGAGTTCTTCCTGACCCGCGACAAAGGCGTCATCTTCTCAGAACTGTCACCAAGACCGCACGACACAGGTATGGTGACGCTCGGGCACACGCTTAATCTGAATGAGTTCGAGCTGCATTTCCGTGCCGTAATGGGACTTCCCATACCTGCCATACACCTTGAACATGCCGGTGCAAGTGCGGTCGTTCTGGCAAAAGAGGAAGCCGCACACGAGCCGGAATACAACCTTATCGATGCCCTGAAAGAAGACAGGACACGCATCAGAATTTTCGGAAAACAGCAACAGCATGTCAACCGCCGCATGGGAGTTGTGCTATGCTACGGTGACATAAACGATGACACTACATACCTGCGCGACAAAGCCAAACGTCTTGCAGAAACAATAATAAAATAGAATATTGTAATGAACATTCCTGAAGGAAAAATCATTGAGCTTCCTAAAATAACTGATCCGCGGGGAAATCTCACTTTTGCGGAAAGCATAAGACATATCCCCTTTGAGGTTAAACGCGTGTACTGGGTTTACGATGTGCCGTCAGGTGAGAACCGGGGCGGACATGCCCACAAGAAATGCCGTGAATTCATAATAGCCGTAAGCGGCTCGTTCACGGTCACACTTGACAACGGACACAACTCGAAAACCTATCTTCTGAACCATCCCTATCAGGGACTGCTTGTCGAGACAGGCACGTGGCGCACGCTCAACGACTTTTCCTCAGGCTCTGTTTGTCTTGTACTCGCTTCCGACTTTTTTGAGGAAAGCGACTACATACGTGAATATGAAGACTATCTTGAATACATAAAATGATTCAGTTTCTCGACTTAAAGAAGATCACGGCATTACATTACGACGAGCTGCACGAAACTCTCGCACGGACATTAAGGAGCGGATGGTTTCTTAAAGGAGAGGAAACGGCAACGTTCGAAAGGCTTTACGCGCAATTCACAGGCACAAGCCACTGTGTGGGATGCGGCAACGGACTTGACGCACTCACGCTTATCATGCGCGCATATATAGAACTTGGCGTCATGAAACCGGGTGATGAGGTCATCGTACCGGCAAACACATACATCGCGTCTGTTCTCGCCGTAAGCAGAAACAACCTGAAACCGGTGTTGGTGGAAGCCGACATCGACACCCTTCAGATGGATGACAGCAAAATAGAAGAAGCCATAACGCCACGCACAAAAGCCATCATGATTGTGCATCTTTACGGCAAGTGCGCCTACACAGACACCATCGGACGGCTCTGCAAGCACTACGGACTGAAGCTGATAGAGGACAACGCGCAGGCGCACGGATGCAGATACGGCGGCAGACGTACCGGATCACTCGGCGACGCAGCCGCGCACAGCTTCTATCCCACAAAAAACATCGGCACGGCAGGCGACGCCGGAGCCGTCACGACAGACGATGCTATGCTGGCGGAGATGGTAAGAGGACTTGCCAACTACGGCTCGGCAAAGAAATACATATTCTCACACATCGGCATAAACAGCCGTATGGACGAGCTGCACGCAGCCATCCTGACCGTGAAGCTTAAATACATTGACGCGGAAAACGAACAGCGTCGGGACAACGCAAGGTATTATATAAATAATGTAAGCAACAGAAACATAAAGCTGCCATCGCTCGAATATTGGGAAAGCAGCGTGTTCCACATCTTCCCGATACTGTGTGACAGACGCGACGAGCTTAAAGACTATCTGCTGCGTAACGGCGTACAGACCGACGTGCACTATCCTGTCCCGCCACACAAACAGGAATGCTACAAGGAGCTTGCAGCCCTTTCGTTCCCCGTTACAGAACGCATTCACAGAGAGGAACTGAGCATTCCTGTAAGTCAGATACTCGAACCGGAGGAACGCGAAACCATCGCCCGCCTTCTCAATCAATTCAGATGACATGAAAATAAGAGAGACTACAGCCGCAGAATATAAGGATATATTCGGAAGACATCCGCATATATACAACAGCGCGGAGTTTTCCGAGCTCAACAGATATAAAGCCGACAGACTGTACTATCTCTTATTTGAGGATTCGAAGACACGATTCGGTATAGTTCTCGGAGACGACGGAGAGAGACTTCTGTCGCCGTTCTCCGCACCGTTCGGAGGATTCTGCACAAGAAAACATCAGAGCGTCATGCTGACAGACGAGGCAGCAAGACTCCTGAAATCGTTTGGAGAGAGTCTTCATAAAAAGGTCATCGTCACACTTCCGCCGACAATCTATGAGGCGTCCCAGCCAGTACGGAGCATCAGCTCGCTCTCAAGAGAAGGACGGATAAGGCACATCGACATAAACTATCACTTCGATACGACGCGCTTCCCAGACTACGAGAATATAATAGAACGCAACGCAAGGAAGAACCTCCACAAGGCTCTGAAGGAGCCGTTCGCCTTCACTCATATCCGTGACAACGACGATGAAGGCATCATCCGTGCATACAACGTGATAAAGGCAAACCGCGAAGAGCACGGCTATCCGCTCAGAATGAGTGCGGAGGATGTCCTTATGACGGTAAAGACGATACCAGCCGACTTCTTCATCCTCACACACTCCGGACACGACGTAGCCGCAGCACAGGTGTTCCATGTGGCTGACGACATCTGCCAGGTCATCTATTGGGGCAATATAGGAAGCTACAACAGCTTGCGACCCATGAACATCCTCGCATACAGGATATTCGGATTCTATCACGACAAAGGCGTAAGGATTCTGGACATCGGACCGTCCACCGAGCACGGAACGCCCAACTACGGTCTTTGCGACTTCAAGGAAAGCATAGGATGCTCCACGTCCTGCAAGTTCTCATTCGAATTATAAGAAACATAACATGTCCATGCACAACCTCCGCACTTCCGGCTCCGCATATCCGTTCATACTCTACATACTTTTCGTAACCGTATATCTTGGAGCGCAGATGTTCCAGGGCTTCTCCTGGCTCGACATCGGATTCTACATGTCAGGCTACCAGCACTTCACCGACGAGCCCTATGTCTCCTATTTTCTCGGGCAGTGGCTGCTCAGCTTCCAGCTTACATCATGGCTCTGCAAGGCATTTTCCATCGACTCATATCTCGGGCTCAGAGTCCTCCATCTTATTTTTGTCATCCTGTCACAGACCGTCATATATCTTTATTTGAGACGCTACATAAGAGGCGGCATTATAATAAGCGGCATGCTGCTTGCCACCCTCGCCCACTTCGGAAGCTATACGGAAATAAACTACAACGACTATTCTGCCGGTCTGCTGACGCTCGCCGTCATGGCATACCATCACGGTTTTGCGCGCGACAGACTGACAAGCATATTCCTAAGCGGTGTCTTTGTCGGTGCGGCATTCTATTTCAGGATAGTCAATATCACATTCATCGGCATACCGTTTCTCGCCTGGCTCATATCATATAAATATGACACAAGACTGAAAACGCGCCACCAGTTTGCCGCATTCTTCACCGGCACGGTAGCCGCGTGCGCCGCCGTAACAATATCATTATATGCCACGGGGATGCTGGATGTGTTCAACATGACCGTTCGGGACATACTCACAAGGAGTCATGACCCGCAGGACCCTCATGGGGTGAAAGCCATAATAATCAGCATTTACGAACTTTATCAGGGACAGATACAGGGATTCTCCGTCATCGCGCTCCTCATTTTCCTGATTGCCTTATGCCGTCTCAGGCTGAGCGGCATGAAGAGAGACATTGCGACTGCCATTCTCTCACTGCTCATCATTCCCAACATATACCTGTGGGAATCGCCGTCCAACATAACCGTAGGCATATGTCTCGCCGCGTCAGCCTTCCTTTTCGCACGTCCGGAGACAAAAGACGGGAAAACCTCACTATACCTTCTGTCAATGTTCATACCGCTTGTCCTGCCCATAGGGAGCAATGCCGGTCCCGATTTCTACGGCAAGGACATGTGCTTCATGACGCTTCCCGCAGCTTTAGGCGTAATATGCGAAGGAGCGGGAAAACTGAGGTCGGCATATCAGAAACCGGCATACACCGCCTTGCGCACAGGCTATGCGTTCATCTGCATAGCCATGATATACACCAACATGTGCCGTCCGATGATGGAGGAAAGCACGCGCATGCGGTGCCGCTTCACAATAGACAGTCCGCTTACAAGGCATATCTACACGTCGGAAGAGAACGCGCGCCTCAACAACTACATCATACACAACGTGAAACCGCATGTTCCCGACAACAGCCACATGATATGCAATTTCTCCATTCCTGTCATATCGCTGCTCGGATGCAAGCCTTACGCCGTATATTCGACGGTATTCACAAGCGACATGATGAACAGGCGATACATCGATACAGCCTACCGCCACAGCGGACGTCTGCCGTATCTGCTCATCGACAAAGAGAAGACAAACGATAAGGACAGATATGTGGAAGAGTGCCTTTACAGCATCAAGCCTTACCGCACAATATGGACAGACGGCAGATTCGTATTGAAAGAACCCGCCGTCCGCACACATTAAAAACAAACCTAAACCCAAATCGGTCATCAGACCGCTGATTATACATTTAATGTTTATTGTCAGCTCTTCATACTTCTTACGCTCTGCCGCCGTCATATTGCATCCATCTTGTTCCCGGTGTAGCCCGCTACACCGTCGACAAAGATGAATACAATCTGCCTGACAGCAGCACGAAATGAGAATGGAAGTCCGATGACCGATTCGGGTTCGAACATCCTACTCTATATTAAGCCTCAGTCCGAATTGCAGACTGAAACTCACCGGCTTATCCTTGTAATAGTTTTCTATCCTGCTACCGTTGTCTATATAATATCTCACGCCCGGTTCGACATACACGCCGAGCTGCGGAATGACGTCATACTGCGCTCCGGCGGCGGCACTCACAGACCACTGCACGTTGTCGCGATCCATCCTTGTCTTCACGCCTTCGGTCTCCACACGTGCCGAGACGTTGAAATCAGCCTGACCTCCGGCTGTCACATATGCCTTGAAACGGCGCGTGCTCCATATGTCATAACTCACGTTTAGCGGCACGCCTATATATTGCAGGGTCTGCCGGTCTGTGGTCTCCTCTCCGTCAGAAGAGCGTATAAAGTCTGACGCCAGCCTTGAATAAACAATTCCCGAGCTGACCCTTATGCGGTCGGTAAGGGCATAGCCTGCCGTCAGTCCGAACGAGAGAGGCAGATAATGCTTGTTTTCCTCACTGTAGTTGGAGAATGACGCCGAGCTGGCTTTCAGCATGTTTTCAGTCATCGAATAGTCTGCCGTAACGCGGCTGATCACGTTCACACTGTTCATACTGCCGGAATTGCCGAACATGTTTGATGAGTATGCGCCCACTGTCCACGCTCCTCCGCGCTCTCTGTCCTTACGTATGTCGTACGACGCCGGACGTGCAGGCATTCTCTCCATACCGACGTCACGTCCCGAGACATTGCCTCTGCCTTTCTCCTCTCCCTCGTTTTCCTCATTGGCAGCGGCACCGCTTCCTGCTGTCTCCGCCACGGTCTCCCCGGTATGCTGTGCGTCACGCTCAGCCGCATTCTCTTCCACAGCTTCAGCCACGCAATCGGCTACAGACACTGGGACATTGTTCACAGCCACAAGACCGCCAGTTGCTTCGGTCACCTTAGTTTCTTCCGCCACATCCGTGCTGCCGCGTCGGGCATCAGCCGTGTGACGTCCGGCGTTTCCACTCACACCGGTGAAAGCGTCCCGGCTGTCAAGCTGCGATATGATGTTCCTGTTAAGCAGATATCCCGCACCGCTTATCAGCAGCAGGGCTACAGCAGCCGCCGCAGCCCACACGCGCATGCGGACCGTCCGCGCCCTCTTTCTCCTGCCGTCGACGGCAGTCTCTATCTTGTCCCACAAACCGACGGGAGGCACCGCCTTGTAGTCTGAAAGCCTGTCATGCAGTCTGTCTGTCCAGTCGTTATGTTTCATATTATTGTCGTTTGTTATAGTCGTCAATCATTTTTGCGAGCAGTTTCTTGGCATGGAAATACTGTGACGCCGATGTGCCGGTCTTTATTCCGAGTTTCTCCGCTATCTCTTTATGGCTCATCCCGCCGAACACATACATGTTGAGCACAACCCTGTAGCCGTCCGGCAACCGCCCTATCATCTCCATCAGCACATCGTCCGGAATCGTGTCAATCTCAGGCTCGTCCTCCTCCGCACCGTCCGGTATGTCGTCAGTGAACGTGAACCGTCCGTTCCGGCGTATGTAGTCGAGCGACTCGTTCATCACTATCCTCGTTATCCACGACCTCAGCGACCCTTCCCCACGATACTCGAAACTGTCCAGCGAGGTGAATATCTTCACGAAACTGTCCTGCATCACGTCCTGCATCTCATCCCGGTCAGGGATATACCGCAGGCATACAGCCGTGGCATATCCGGAATACCGGTCATACAGTTCGCGCATTGCAGACCTGCTGCCGTTCTTTATGTCGTTGAGAAGACGCTTCTCCGATTCCAATCCGTTGTTGTTTTTATTTTCCGCCGGCATGTCCGGCATGTCATGATGTCCGTGTCCATATCTTTCTGAGAGTCACGAACGTCAGTTTCATATCTCTGTCGACAGTCTGCGGACTCTCGTCGTCCGGACCGTCATATATCTCTATTCCCCGCATATGGAGCACTATCTTGTACACTCCGGAGAGCATTGAATAAGTGGCGACAGACTTGAACGCATAGTCGTCATCGCGGCTGACAAAATGCATAATCACCGTGCGCGGCTTCCCGTCAATATCCGCTCCTGTCACCCATTGCTCCGGATGGACAGAATAATACATTGCCTGCGCGCTGTAACCGGTCTCGTCATACGGCACCATATAGCCCACTCCGGTGGCGCGCCCTATGTCGTGTCCGGGAAGCACTGCCCTAAGCACAGCCTCCACAGGCAGCGTCTTGAAGCTGAACCCGGTGTCATACACTGTCAGTTCGGACGGTATGTCGGGCTGTCCTTCGATGCTCCACATACCAAGATAGACTCCTTTCAGTCCGCCGTTATCTATGATCGGCTCGTCAATGTTGACGGTCCTGTCATCCCCGACACACGAAACCATCACTATAGCGGCGACCAGCGGCAATATGTATCTCATTATTCCCATATGTCTCTTCTGCATGTCTCTGCCAATGCGTGTGTATATTTCGTTATTCTAATATGTAAACTGCAAAACTACATAAATCTTGTATCACATATTCATATAAATGATAAAAATCTCTCAACCGTATATCCTGAATATTCAACAAGACACGTTTTCCGCTCCATAAAAGCGCGATACGCACTCCTTGCGGTATGCGACACTCCCTGCCGCAAAGCCGTCTCACGAAGCCGGAACAGGTCGGCGGGAATGTATATTTATTCATTCCGGCAGTAAATAATTTTGACAACAGAAAATCATAAAACAGAAAAACGGACACGCTGAAAGCCCTTTCACGGTTCGTCCGTATGTCTCTCCCGATGGCATATTATACCTCCGACGAAACCGCCCGCTGCCTTTTTCCGGCTGAAACGGCATTTTCCGCACGACGGAACAGGCTGTTTCGTGCGTCAGAAAAGCATATATCATATGGCGGAAGAGCCTGTTTGGCGACACAAGAAAGGCTTTTCCGCATACCGGAACAGTCGCTTTCTGATGACTGTAAAGGCAAACCCGCTGACTGTCAGCATGATAGGCAAACCGCTAAAAAACCGCGTATTTACAGCCGAAAGACTGTCCGCGCGCAAATACTGCCTTATTTTCGGATTACGATGAATATTTATTCACACAGCGCACAGCGTTTTTGCATATTCATGCGTTTTGTGTTCCGCCCGGCATTATGTATCCTGCCGTCCCGCATGCAGCCCGCCCTCACCTCGCCGGAGCATGAAAACACCGTCGCAGGTTTTCCTCCGGCACTTACCGTTCATCTTTTTTCGCACGCAAAACAGCGGCGTATGAGATTTTTCTTGTAATTTTGTCTGCAATTTGATTCACGCATAACAACAGCAAAACATACAACATATATAAATGATAGTCTGTATAGCCGAGAAACCAAGTGTCGCCAAAGACATTGCCCGCATCATCGGAGCCAACAGCTCGAGAGACGGTTACATGGAAGGCAACGGATATCAGGTGACATGGACATTCGGACATCTGTGCACACTGAAAGAGCCAAACGACTACACCGAGAACTGGAAACACTGGAGCCTGAGCGCACTGCCGATGATTCCGGACAGATTCGGCATAAAACTCATCGACGACGCCGGAATAAGAAAACAGTTCGCAGTGATAGAGAGACTCATGCAGGCTGCCGACGGCATAATCAACTGCGGTGATGCCGGACAGGAGGGCGAGCTCATACAACGGTGGGTCATGCAGAAGGCGAAAGCGAAGTGTCCGGTGAAGCGGCTGTGGATTTCGTCGATGACAGACGAGGCTATACGCGAGGGATTCAACTCTCTGAAAGACCAGTCGGAGTACAATCCGCTCTACATAGCAGGACTGAGCCGCGCCATAGGCGACTGGATTCTGGGCATGAACGCCACACGCCTCTACACGCTGAAATACGGTCAGAACCGTCAGGTGCTGAGCATCGGACGGGTGCAGACACCCACTCTCGCACTGATAGTAAACCGCCAGAAGGAGATAGACAACTTCAAGCCGGAACCTTACTGGGTGCTGTCCACAGTCTACCGCGACACGCTCTTCACCGCCACAAAGGGACGCTTCGCATCCAAGGAGGAGGGAGAGAAAGCCTTTGAGACCATTGCCGGCAAAACGTTCTGCATCACAGACGTGCAGAAGAAGAACGGCACTGAGGCTCCGCAACGTCTTTTCGACCTCACATCACTGCAGGTGGAGTGCAACAGGAAGTTCAGCTACAGCGCGGAGACGACGCTGAACCTCATACAGGCATTGTACGAACGCAAGCTCACAACATATCCGCGCGTCGACACGCAGTTTCTCAGCGACGACATCTATCCCAAGTGTCCGGCTATACTCAACGGTCTGCGCGGCTATCAGGAGCTCACACGCCCGCTGCTGGCAAAGGCTCTGATAAAGCCCAAACGCATATTCGACACGTCAAAAGTGACCGACCACCACGCCATCATACCCACAGGCGTGCCTGCCGTAAACCTTACCGACATGGAACGCAATGTGTACGACCTGATAGCCCGAAGGTTCATCGCCGCATTCTGGCCCGACTGCAAGTTCTCCACAACAACGGTGCTCGGAAAGGTTGAGGACGTGGAGTTCAAGGTGAGCGGCAAGGAGATTCTCTCGCCGGGATGGCGCACGGTGTATGCCAGAGAGGATTCCGACGCGGCGGAAGACGAATCAAAGAAGGGCGACGACGAGCGCACCCTGCCTGCCTTTGTCAAGGGAGAGAGCGGACCGCACGAGCCCACCCTGAGCGAGAAAACCACGACTCCGCCCAAATACTACACCGAGGCGACACTGCTGAGAGCTATGGAGACAGCTGGCAAGTTTGTGGAGGACGAGACGCTGCGCGCCGCTCTTAAAGAGAACGGAATAGGTCGTCCGTCATCGCGCGCCAACATAATAGAGACCCTGTTCAAGCGACGCTACATCAGAAGAGAGCGCAAGAACCTCGTCGCTACACAGACGGGCATAGAGCTGATAGACACCATACACGAGGAGCTTCTGAAGAGTTGCGAGCTCACTGGCATATGGGAAAAGAAGCTGAGGGACATAGAACACAGGAGATACGACGCTTCCCTGTTCATAAACGAACTTAAAACACAAATCACAGAAATAGTGAACGACGTGCTGCGCGACAACAGCAACAGGCGCATAACGACCACAACAGACGACGACCTGAAGAAGAAACGCGCGACACGAAGCGCACCTAAGAAGAAAGCCTCGGCATCAGCCGCAGGCAAGACACGCACCGCCGCGAGAAAGACTGAAGACGGGAAGACGCCCGACGACAGCATCATCGGCACAAAATGTCCGCTCTGCGGAAAGGGCACTATAATAAAGGGAAAGACCGCATACGGATGCAGCAACTGGAAGAACGGATGCACTTACAGGGTGGCTTTCGCGGCAAAAAACAACTGAGGGGATATTTGAGACATCTAAAAACCGCCGTTTCGCAATAAAGCGGCGGTTTTTTCGTTTCTTAATGAAAAGGGAAAGACTGACTGGAAATGAGAAGACATACATACATCACCGTTTGGGTCATGGTGTGCGCCATGCTTTGTTCGTGCGGAGCGGAGAAGAATCTGAAGAAGGCGGAGAAGTATCTCGCGCTCGGAGAATACTATGACGCCGCCACGCAATTCAAACAGGCATACACAAAGACATCACCTAAGGAACGTGAGAAAAGAGGACAATACGCGCTGAAAATGGCTTACTGCTATGAGAAGACAAACTCCGTGCAGAAAGCCGTGGCTGCCTACCGCAACGCCATACGCTACAACCAGGCAGACATGAACCACCGTCTGGCATACGCGCGGCAGCTGCTCAAGACGGCTGACTACAAACAGGCGGCAACCGAATTTAAGGCTGTTCTCGACTCCATGCCGGACAACACGCTTGCCAAGAACGGACTCGTCTCAGCGCAGAACGCACCGCAATGGAAGAAGGAAGGGTCGAGATACACCGTGAAACGCATGGATGTGTTCAACTCGCGGCGCGCGGAGTTCTCGCCTGTCCTTGCCGGTGACCAGTACGAAAAGCTCTATTTCACATCGACACGGAACGAGGCTCAGGGCAACGAACTGAGTGGAATAACCGGCACAAAGCCCGGTGACATATTCGTGTCGGAGAAAGACGACAAAGGCAAATGGAGCAAACCGGAAGTCGTGGAAGGCGGACTGAACACCGAGTTTGACGAAGGCGCGTGCGCTCTGTCGCCCGACCAGCGTGAGATGTACCTCACCCAATGCCAGACAGACCCGTCATATCCGCGCTACGCACAGATAGTGACATCGTCGAGAGCGGACGCATCGTGGGGCAAGGCGTCACTGCTTGAGATAACGCGAGACACTCTTTCGAGCTACGCCCACCCCGCCGTGTCGCCTGACGGACAATGGCTCTACTTCACGTCAGACATGCCCGGAGGACTCGGCGGACTCGACATATGGAGAGTGCGGCTCACGTCTGCCGGACTGGGAGGGGTGGAAAACCTCGGCGAACCGATAAATACTCCGGGCGACGAGATGTTTCCCACATTCAGACCTAACGGCGACCTGTACTTCTCGAGCAACGGTCATCCGGGCATGGGAGGGCTCGACATCTACATAGCCAAGCCCGACAAAAGCGGCCATTACGTGCTGGAGCACCCGGGCTATCCGCTCAACTCGCAGGCTGACGACTTCGGAATGACTTTCGAGGGAGTGCACAACAGAGGCTACTTCTCGTCAAACCGTAACGACGGACGGGGCTGGGACCACATCTACAGCTTCGAGAATCCGGAGATAATACAGAATGTCAAGGGCTGGGTTTACGAACAGGACGGCTACGAACTGCCCGCAGCGCAGGTCTACATGATAGGCGACGACGGCACCAACCTGAAACTGAGCGTCAAGGGCGACGGCTCTTTCGAACAGGTGATAGAGCCGAACGTGAGATACATATTCCTCGCCACATGCAAGGGGTTCCTCAATCACAAGGAGGAACTGAGGGCAGAAAAGACAGAGGAATCGAAAGAATACGTCCTCCAGTTCCCCCTTGCGTCCATCACGGCACCCGTACTTATCGACAACATATTCTATGATTTCGACAAAGCAACGCTCAGACCTGAGTCAACAACCGCGCTTGACGAGCTTGTGAAACTGCTTAACGAGAACCCCAATGTCACCATAGAGCTGAGCGCGCATTGCGACTACAAAGGCTCATCGGAATACAACAAGGGACTTGCGCAACGCCGTGCCGAATCGGTGGTGAACTATCTCACCGCCAAGGGAATTGCCGCAGACCGGCTCAGTCCGGTAGGTTACGGAAAAGAAAAACCAAAGACCATCAGGAAGAAACTCACCGAGAAGTATGACTGGCTGAAGGAAGGCGACGTGCTGACAGAGGATTTCATAAAGAAGCTTGACGAGGAAAAGCAGGAGATTTGCAACCAGCTGAACAGGCGGACGGAGTTCATCGTGCTGCGCACAACCTACGGAATGTTCGACGAGAAAGGCAATCTGAAGACGAAGCCGAAGTCCCAATCCACCGGCACAGACGGCAAAGAAGAGGATGACTCCGTCATTTTCATTGAGTGAGAATGAGACGGAGCCATCCCGGCAACTATACTTTCAAAGACTCAAAAAATGCTAATTGTCGGACGTGAGTATGTTGTATATAGCCACATATACAAAAGTGAGGAGTGTCATGACCACCATCAAAAGCGACACTCCGCTCACATCTATCGACATGGTGGACGTGAACGCGTCGACAACGAAATCGGCGGCAATGCCTTTCAGGACGGCAAACCCGTCGGCACGGACGAACAGCACGACAGCCGCCAAGGCACACACTGCCGTCCATATTCTGTTGAGACGCTGCTTATAAACATAGTCATGCGACGGAAGCGAACGCATCACACGCTGCGAGAATCCGTCATCAGCAATCTCTTTCCGGGCATATTCCTCGAAAAAAGACACTATCCTCTTATCTTCATATTCAGTCATATCCGTTATGTTTTAAATATTCAGACAACTTCTTCTTGCCTCTGAAGATGTGCGACTTCACCGTTCCCTCAGCCATCCCCGTTATCTCCGATATGCGGTTTATCGGATAGCCGTCTATCAGCTGGAGGCTTATGCATGAACGCTCATTATCGTTCAGACGTGAAAGCGCGTCATACAAATCCATCTTCAGGTTGCTGTCGGCAGTTTCATGACGCGACCTCACCCCGGGCACATCGTCGATGTCGCATGCCGTCTTCGACCTTCTCCTGTAATCATAAAGCACATTGTAGGCTATCCTATAGAGCCAGGTGGAGAACGACGCGAGTCCCCGGAACTTGGTGATATTCACATATGCCCTGATGAACGTGTCCTGAGCGAGATCGTCACTCAACTGTCTGTCTCCCAAAGTCTGGTTCAGGAAGAACCGCCTTATAGGTGACTGATATTTCACCACGAGGCGGTCGAAAGCGCGCCTGTTATGAAACACAGCCACCTGAGTGACAAGAGAGATGTCGTTCAGTTCGTTCACGGCAGGACTGTTTATTGATTGTCTTTAGTCTCGTCGTACACTTCTGCGGAGGCGTCATGCGCGTCAGGTCTTCCGCCACGCCTTCTGTCCCTACCGTGCTTACGCTTGGGTATCTGGATGTCGACCTTTACACCGGAGTTGTGACCGCGCTTGCCGCTTACGCCCGGCACCAGACGTGAGATGACAATCTGCCCTACTCCCAGACACACTACGAGGAAGCCGATACCGACAAGGAAGTCCGCGCTCCAGCAGCCGAACATGATCACGAGACCCATTCCTACGGCGACATTCTGGATTCCGCGCTTCAACATATAGTCGTCGCGCACCTTCTCATAATCAGCCTGACTGTATATGGGCTGTCCGGAAACGTTCGCGCCCGTAGCCCCGGATGTCTCTCCGCGCGCATATCCGCGTTCCATAGCCTTCTCCCTCAGCATCATCCTGTCGTTATGGCTCTTGAACAGATACCTTATAAGCACCACCACGATAGCCACAGGAGCAAGTATGAGTACGAGGAACAGGAGCGTGAGCAGTATGGCGATAATCACTCCGCCTACACCTACCGTCCACAAGGCATTGTAAAAGGAGAACGGATCGCTGTAATCAGACGGACTGACGCTGCGCGCAGGAGTGCTCACGGCTTCTTCCGGCTCGTCGTCATAAGTCTCGTAAGTAGTAGTGTCTGAGTAAGCCTCGACGCCGTTGGCTGAATCAGCCGGCTGCACAAGGGCAGCGTCCACATGCTGGTGACGGTGGCGCGGAGCTGTGTCCGCGGCGGCTGCGTTCAATACAGAGAACATCACCAATACCAATAACAAATGTTTCATTACGTTTTCTGTTTTTAAATTGTTTCTGTTGGTTAGACGCGCCGTGTCCTCATTTCGTTGCAAAGGAAATGATTTTTTTCTGAATACCGGTAAATATCCATGTACGATTTTCATACAAAGAATGAAGGACAGTATTACTGACACGGCTCACATAAAAGCATACGGTATTGCATATTTATGCATCTGAGAAGTAAAAAGTTTTGACAATGGAAAACTGCAAAACAGAAAACAGAATAAGGAAAAACGACTGTCATGACATGAAAAAACACGTTTTGTGAAGCCGGAATATCACAGTCGGAGCGCAGCATCCGCATAACCGTCATGCGAAAAAGGCTTTTCTGCAACACGGAAGAGCCGTTGCTGGCACCCGACGGAGGCTCTTCCGTAGTGCGGGAAAGCCTCTTCTGGCAGGCGAAAGAGGCTCTTCTGTGACACCGGAACGGGCGTCCGGAGAAGCAATAAAGCATAAGCGGCTGACTGACAGTGCGATGCGCAAAGTGCCGGATACAAGCTTATTTGCGTCCGTTCGCGCTCTCGCACGAAATAACGCGGGTATTACGGAGTTGCGATGAATATTTATGCATAATGAGACAAACGAAAGTGTATACTTATACATATATACAATACATTGACGGAAGAACATATATGGCATAAGAACACGGCGGAGACATGGGCGCGCCATGCGCAATGTCATGCCATGCATAACGCACCTCAAAAGGCAGGATGGACATATATGGCGCATTGCCTGACGTGCAGAATACTCTTAATCATGGCGCAACCGTTCCGGCATTCATATGGAAGCATTATTTGAGCAGGCTGGCACGGACATGACAAAAAGGAAGCGTTAGATTTTGCGCTGTATTATATTTATGCTATCTTTGTACCGTTATATGCCATAACGACGGTTGCAAACGGATGGCTTATGCCCTTACGCGCGGTGCCGGAGCATCTGACGCGTAACTGCAATTGTATACAATAAAAAAGTCTGTTCGTAGGATTGTGGAAATAAAGAAATCAAAAAAAGCGGATATAGACAACTACAGAGCCACATGGTTTCTGCTCGGTGTGGTGTTCGCGCTTTCACTGCTGTTTGTCGCTTTCGAATATACCGCAACGGACGGGGGTTCGCCTGACGACGAGGAACTGCTCGAGGACATGTCTTTGGACATGGACATTTATCCGACGATAGAGGTAAGGTCATTCAGGACTGCAACGGCACGCGCGGAGGGAAAACAGTCTCATGACAGGCTGCGCATAGCCGGGGACGAGGCGCAGAGCAACGCTACCAAAGACGAATCAGGCGAAAAGGCTGACTCAGCCAAGTATGCAGGGCAGCCCACATTGCCCGCACCCGCCCCCACAGAAGAGACAGAGACTGAGGAGGACAAGCCGGAGATGCCTGCGCTGAGCTTCCGCGTGGTGGAACAGATACCCGAGTTTCCCGGAGGGATGGGGGCGTTCATACAATGGCTGTCTGTCAACCTGAGATACCCTGAACAGGCAAGAGACAGAAAGATACAAGGCAAGGTGGTCGTGTCGTTCATCGTAAACGAGGACGGCTCAATATCCGACGCGAAGGTGATGAAAGGCGTCAACCCGCTTCTCGACCGCGAGGCGATGCGCGTGATAGGAATGATGCCGAAATGGAAACCCGGCGTTGACAAGGACAAGCCATGCCGCACCATGTTCGCAATACCGATAGTTTTTAAAATATAAATACACATCAATATTATGTTGAACTCAAACGAAATATTGCAGAAAATAAACGAGCGTCTTGACACTATTTCCGGAGACCGGAAGCCGGAGACACTGTATGAGCCGATAAGATATGTGCTGTCTATCGGCGGGAAACGCATACGTCCGGTTCTCATGATGCTCACATACGAACTGTTCAGGGACAATTCTGAGGACATCATAATGCCGGCATGCGCCATAGAGACCTACCACAACTACACGCTTCTGCACGACGACCTTATGGACAACGCCGACCTGAGGCGCGGACATCAGACCGTGCACAAGAAATGGGACGCCAACACGGCGATACTGTCGGGCGACTCCATGCTGGTGCTTGCCTACCAGCGCATGGCGCAATGTGACCAGGCAAAGCTCAAACCGGTGCTCGACCTCTTCTCGAAGACGGCTCTTGAAATAGGTGAGGGACAACAGTATGACATGGACTTCGAGCACCGCAACGACGTGACGGAGGATGAATACATAGAGATGATACGCCTAAAGACGAGCGTACTGCTCGCATGCTCGATGAAGATAGGCGCGATTCTGGCGGACGCTCCGGCAGCAGACGCCGACAATCTGTACAGGTTCGGCGAACAGGTGGGACTCGCCTTCCAGTTGCAGGACGACTATCTTGATGTGTACGGAGACCCGTCGGTGTTCGGAAAGGCGATAGGCGGCGACATCGTATCGAACAAAAAGACATACATGCTCATCAATGCCATGAACAGGGCTGACAGCGAACAGCGCAGGAGACTATCGGAATGGATAGGCTCGAAAGACTTTGACGCCGGAGAGAAGATAGCCGCCGTCAGGGCGATATACGACGAGATTGGCATAGACCGTCTGGCTCTGGAGAAGATAAACCACTACTTCAGGCAGAGCAGGAAGTACATCGACGCCGTCAGCGTGGACCGGGAGCGAAAGGCGGAACTGATGAACTATGTCTCGGTGATGATGAAACGGAATTATTGACACAAACATTATTTAACAGAGAGAAAACAGATACACATGCCATACAGGAGACTGCCGAAGACAGACGCAGCAAGGCTCAAGGCTTTGAAGACATTGTTGGACAACAACGACATCTACACAGTCAGGAACAATTTTGTAGGGTGGAAATCACTCAACAAGGCACAGTCGGCATACGACAGACTCTACACGGCATGCAGTCAGTACAGGCTTCTGCTCGTAGCACAGAAGCGTCACACGGCAAAGATAGACAGACTGATGCGCAACGCATCGATGTATGTGAGTCATTTCCTGCAGGTTCTGTTTCTCGCTGTAGAGCGTAAGGAGATAAAGAAACATAATCTTGAGCTTTACGGACTAACTCCCGACACCACGGCATTGCCGAACATCAAGTCACCTGATGGTCTGCTGGAATGGGCGCCGAAGGTAATCAACGGTGAGAAAATGCGCCTTAAGAAAGGCGGACGACCCATATACAATCCGACGATAGGCATGGTGTCGACACATTATGAGATATTCCGCGAGATGTACGCCAAGCAACGAGCGAGTGTCATGAAGACACAGAAGGCACTCGAGGACGTGCAGTCGCAGCGCGAGGAGATAGACGCCCTGCTGCTCGACATATGGAACCAGATAGAGCGTCACTACGAGAACGAGCCGCCCGAACGACGCTATGCCGAATGCCGCAAGCTCGGAGTGGTTTATTATTACAGACGAAACGAGAAACATTTGTACTGAACAACATCAGATGACATATATTGACACACACATCCATCTTGACGGAGAGGAGTTTGACGCCGACCGTGACGAGACTGTAAGCCGCGCCAGAGAGGCAGGCTGCGCAGCCATGTTCGTTCCGGCGATAGACATGGAGCATCTGCCGGCTCTCACCGAAATATGCTCGCGCTATCCCGGTTACGCCTACCCGATGATAGGTCTGCATCCGGAGGAGGTGCGTCCGGACTGGCGTGAGGTGCTTGCCTCGATGAAGCGGATGATACAGCCGTCATCACCGTTCATCGCCATAGGAGAGGTGGGACTGGACTTCTACTGGTCGCGCGAGTTTGAGAACGAACAGCTTGCAGCCTTCGAGGAACAGGTGAGATGGTCTGTCGAGACGCGCCTGCCGCTGATGATACATTGTCGGAAAGCACAGAACGAGCTTGTCGCCATACTCCGCAGATACAGGAAAGAACTGCCGGGAGGCGTGTTCCATTGCTTCACCGGCAACAGCCACGAGGCAGCCGAACTGCTCGCATTCGACAACTTCATGCTCGGCATAGGAGGTGTGCTCACATTCAAGAAGAGCAACCTGCCGTCCGTACTGCCGTCAGCCGTACCGCCCGACCGCATCGTGCTCGAGACAGACGCGCCATACATGGCACCGGTACCGATGCGCGGGAAACGCAACGAAAGCGCGTTCATCACACATATTATAGATGTGCTCGCCGCATGCTACAATGTTTCCCCCGAAGAGATAATGCGACAGACAAACGACAATGTCAACGCTGTCTTTAATATAAAACGTTAAACGTTTACAGCGCGTAAGAACGTGCGGCATGTGCCGGAACCTTGTTTGCGTCGGACGTCCGGACGCAGTCAGCTCCGGCACAGTCCTCTTCACCGCCACACCCGACATGCCGCCTTCCTAAGGAAAACAACCCGTGTCACGGCAGAACGGTCTGTCAGAGCATAAAAAGGATATGCGAACAAGGCGTTATCGCGAAAGAATATCACGCCCGCACGGTTGGTTAACTAATGTTAACGACAGTAAATATAAGACTCCGTTTACGCTTACTACAAATAATTTTACTATCTTTGCGCTATAATTTTAGTACGACACATGTTTCCGCTCGTGAAACATCATATTACACCAATTTTATTATAATCCATGTATAGCAAAGACGAATTATCATCTAAAAACTTGTCTGAACTGGAAGATATCGCAAAGACAGCAGGCATAGATGTAGACAATAGTAAAACGCAAGAGGAAATAATCTACGCCATATTAGACAAACAAGCTGAAGTTGAAGGCAACAAAAACCCGCTGGGAACAAAAAGGCGCAGAACAAGAATACTGAAAAAAGACACCGACAGAGTTTACTCGGTCAACGGAAAAGACGGAGAGAACTTCGATCTTAAGAAAAATAAGGCAGTGGCAGAACAACAGTCACTATTCAAGGAGAGCCAGACTCAGCCGGAGACATCAGGCACATCAGAGGATGTTACGGAGACAGCACCGGCACCGGCAACAAAGCGACGCGGAAGGAAAAGCCTGAAGGAAACTGCCGCAACAGCGGAAAAGGAAGCGGACGAAACCGCAGAAACCATGACAGCAGACGAGCCGGAAGCGGAGCAGACGGCTACCGGTGCGGAAGAACAACCGGAAGACGGCAAAGAGGAAGAAAACGAAATGAATATGGAAAACATCATACCTGAAGAAGCATATGCCGCTGCCGGAAATGGAACCGACGACGAGACAGACAGCGAACTGATAGCACAGCTTCAGGCAAAAATAAACGCCCACAACGAAGATACAAGCGAGAAACGGGAGGCTATGGCAAACGGAGTATGGGAAGGAGACCCCGGAGACGGAACTGAATTCATCCCGATTGTAGACCTGCCGATAGAAGATCAGGGCGTGGTTCCGACATTCGACATATTCGACAATCCCACAAACATCATGCCCCAGTCGCAGCCCACTTACACACAGACGGCTGTACCGGAAAGCGTAAAATATGATTTCTCCGACATTATCAGTGCGAACGGTGTGCTTGAGGTGATGCCCGACGGATACGGATTCCTGCGCTCAAGCGACTACAACTACCTTTCGTCACCCGACGACGTATACGTATCCGTACAACAGATAAAACGATACGGTCTGAAGACAGGTGACGTGGTACAGTGCCATGTGCGCCCGCCGCATGACGGAGAGAAATATTTTCCACTTACAAGCATCGATAAAATCAACGGGCGCGACCCGTCAGAGATACGCGACCGCATAGCATTCGAGCATCTTACACCGCTGTTTCCTGACGAGAAGTTCACTCTTTGCGGCGAAAGAAACACGACAAACCTCAGCACAAGAATAGTTGACCTGTTCTCTCCTATAGGAAAAGGTCAGCGCGCACTCATCGTCGCACAGCCGAAGACAGGTAAGACCATCCTCATGAAAGACATAGCAAACGCGATAGCAGCGAACCATCCTGAGGCTTATCTCATGATGTTGCTCATCGACGAACGCCCCGAGGAGGTTACCGACATGGCACGTACAGTAAACGCGGAAGTCATAGCCTCCACATTCGACGAGCCTGCCGAACGTCACGTGAAGATTGCCGGCATTGTTCTTGAAAAGGCAAAAAGAATGGTGGAATGCGGACACGACGTGGTGATTTTCCTCGATTCCATAACACGACTTGCGCGTGCCTACAACACCGTGGCACCCGCTTCGGGAAAGGTACTCACAGGAGGTGTGGACGCAAACGCCCTGCAGAAGCCGAAGAGATTTTTCGGTGCAGCACGCAACATTGAAGGAGGCGGCTCACTTACAATCATCGCCACGGCTCTCATAGACACCGGCTCGAAGATGGACGAGGTGATTTTCGAGGAATTCAAGGGAACCGGCAACATGGAGCTTCAGCTTGACCGCACACTCTCCAACAAACGAATATTCCCTGCTGTCAACCTTGTGGCATCGAGCACACGCCGTGATGACCTGCTCCAGGACAAGACAACACTCGACCGCATGTGGATTCTGAGAAAATACATATCAGACATGAATCCTATCGAGGCGATGAATTCGATACACGACAGGATGACACGCACTCAGAACAATGAGGAGTTCCTTCTCTCAATGAATTCATAATTTATGTCCCAATACATTGAAATAAAAGGCGCACGTGTGAACAATCTGAAAAACGTGAGCCTTAAAATACCACGCAACAAATTCATAGTCATTGCCGGAGTCTCAGGCTCCGGCAAATCGTCTCTGGCATTCGACACACTTTATGCAGAAGGTCAGAGACGCTATGTGGAGTCTCTTTCATCGTATGCCAGACAATATCTCGGAAGGATGAGCAAACCCGAGTGCGACTTCATTAAGGGACTGCCGCCTGCCATAGCCATTGAACAGAAGGTCAACTCAAGAAATCCGAGAAGCACGGTCGGCACATCAACCGAGATATACGAGTATATGCGGCTGCTCTTCGCACGCATAGGACGCACATATTCACCATACAGCGGCAATGAGGTGAAAGTACACACTCCGGAGGACATAGTGAACTGCGCGATGCAATATTCGCCAGGCACAAAGTTCGCAGTGCTCGCACCACTGAAGATAATAAAGGAACGGACACTCAGGAAACAGCTCGAAATGGAAATCCAGCAGGGATATTCCAGAATATGGCATAAGGGTGAGTTCATGCGCATTGACGAGTTCCTGAAAAACGATGAAGCCATAGAGAACACGCCAGCCGGAGAAATATATCTGCTGATTGACCGTATGAGCGTAAGCCATGACAAGGAAGCCATATCACGACTTACAGACTCTGCGGAAAGCGCATTCTACGAAAGCGACGGCAGTTGCAGGCTTCTCTTCCTTCCGTCAAACATATGCTATGACTTCTCTGTGAAGTTCGAGGCTGACGGTATGGAATTCGAGAGACCCAACGACAACATGTTCTCATTCAACTCTCCTGCCGGAGCATGCCCCACATGTGAGGGATTCGGCAAGATAATGGGAATAGATGAAAAGCTCGTCATACCAAACTCATCGCTAAGCGTATATGACGGATGCGTGCAATGCTGGCACGGCGACAAACTGAGTGTGTGGAAAGACGAGTTCTGCCGCAGAGCTACGAAAGACAATTTCCCTATATTCGAGCCATACTATAATCTTACCCGGGCACAAAAAAATATGCTCTGGCACGGTCTGCCGTCTGAGAAGTCCGCACCGGAAAGCGAAAAGGTGTGCATAGACTCGTTCTTCCGGATGGTGAAAGAGAACCAATACAAGATTCAGTATCGCGTTTTGTTGAGCCGGTATCGCGGCAAGACCGTTTGTCCTGACTGCCATGGGACACGACTGAAAAAGGAGGCGTCATGGGTGAAGATATGCGGAATGAGTATATCAGACCTTGTTGACATGCCTGTGACGAACCTTAAAGAATGGTTTGACAACATAAAACTCGATGACAACGAGAAGGAGATATCCAAACGTCTGATAACCGAAATAAAGAACAGACTGCAGTTCTTGCTTGACGTGGGACTGGGATATCTGACGCTCAACCGACCGTCAAACACGCTCAGTGGAGGTGAGAGCCAGCGCATCAATCTTACAACATCGCTCGGCAGTTCGCTCGTAGGCTCTGTATACATTCTCGACGAACCGAGCATCGGACTGCACAGCCGCGACACTCAGCGGCTCATTCATGTGCTCAAAGAGCTTCAGGCTCTCAACAATACGGTGGTAGTGGTAGAGCACGACGAAGAGATAATTCGTGCGGCGGACTACCTCATTGACGTAGGACCTGACGCCGGACGACTTGGCGGTGAAATTGTGTTCGAAGGCGACACATCCTCCATCGACAGCCTTGCAGACAACAACACACGCAGCCATACCGTGAAATATCTTACAGGAAAAGAACGAATCGACATTCCCGCAACACGCCGCAAATGGAACATGGCAATAGAGATAAAAGGCGCAAGAATGAACAATCTGCGAGGAATAGACGTGAAGTTTCCAATGAACATTCTCACGGTGATAACCGGTGTGAGCGGTTCCGGAAAGTCGTCATTGCTCAAAGGCATCCTCTACCCTGCCCTGAAGCGTCATCTCAACGAAGCCGCTGACGCTCCTGGAGAATATTCGTCGCTGGAAGGAGACTGGAAACAGATAAGGCATGTGGAAATGATTGACCAGAACCCGATAGGAAAAAGCACACGCTCCAACCCCGCCACATACCTCAAGGCATACGATGCAATAAGGCAGCTCTATGCCGAGCAGCCCCTCGCAAAGCAGATGGGGTTCTCTGCGCAATACTTCTCATTCAACGCGGAAGGCGGACGATGCGAGGAATGCAAGGGTACGGGAGTCATCAATGTGGAAATGCAGTTCATGGCAGACCTCGTGCTTGAATGTGAGGCATGCCACGGCAAACGCTTCAAACAGGATGTGCTTGATGTAAGATTCCATGGAAAAAACATCAACGACGTACTTGACATGACTGTATCAGAAGCCATTGATTTCTTTGGAAAACATGGAGAAAAGACTGTCGTAAACCGACTGCAACCGCTCGAGAAGGTTGGACTTGGATACATAAAGCTCGGACAAAGTTCGTCCACTCTTTCCGGAGGTGAGAACCAAAGAGTGAAGCTGGCATATTTCATCGGGATGGAAAAGCAGGAGCCTACACTGTTCATATTCGATGAACCGACAACCGGTCTGCACTTCCACGACATAAAGAAACTGCTTGAGGCATTCGGTTCGCTTATAGACAAAGGACACAGCGTTATCGTTATAGAGCATAACATGGATCTTATAAAATGCGCCGACTACATCATAGATCTCGGACCTGAGGGAGGAAACCGGGGAGGAGACCTTGTCTGTTGCGGCACACCTGAAGAGGTGGCTGAATGTCCAAATAGTATCACAGGAAAATATCTGAAAGAAAAACTGTAAGGAGTTGCAGAACCAACAACCTACAGACAACATCACCGCAATGAGTCCGGAATGCCGCACTGAGACTGAATAGTCATATGTATGCGCGATTCCGGACTCATACCATATATTTCCTAACTGTCTGCCGGTAACATACTTTATGTTCCGTACACACAATGTTTTCATCTTATATTACCAAAACCGTATGGCATCATTTTATGCCATAGACGTCAATTGTTATTCCCGAATACACTTCAACCCATCAAAGTTCAAAAACTCCATTGGGGCTTTTGCGCTTCAAAATGTCAATCTCGAAGTGCCGCGCATTCACCGTCTCCGGCTTATCAAGTATCTGTCCGACAGTCTTGCGGACTATCTCCGGATGGTTGTTCTCTTCACTCAGATGGCACAGCCAGACATGGCGCAGACGCCCCGACGCATATCTTTCCAGTGCAGCAGCGCATTCATTGTTGCCAAGATGTCCCCTACCGCTTCTTATCCTTGACTTCAGATATTCGGGATACGGTCCGTCCCGCAGCATGTCCTCGTCATAATTGGACTCCAGAACAAGATAATCAGTGTGCCCTATCATATCCGCCATCTCGTCCGTCACATGCCCGGCGTCAGTAATGATACAGAACACCTTGCCACCGTATTCTATTCTGTAGCCTACATTGTCACTGCTGTCATGCGGCACATCGAAGGCTGTGATGTCAAATTCACCTGCATGAAACGGCACGTTCTTCTCAATAATCCGCTTGTTGTTCTCCGGTATCTTATTTCTGACACAATAGTTTCGCATTATTCCCTGATGCACGGCGGCGGTGGCATAGACAGGCAAACCATGTGCTGTACTGAGTGTTCCCACCGACTTGATGTGGTCGGCATGGTCGTGCGTAACAATAATATTATGCAACATATGGAACGAGAATCCGTATTCGTAGAAATACTTTTTTATTGTGCGGATGCCCAAACCGGCATCAATCATCAACCCGTCCGTTTCCGTAAAAAGACAATAGCAATTGCCGCTGCTACCGCTACCAAAAGATATGAATTTAAACATCAGAACCCTTATTGATTTTATAAACAGGCTGCACCGGACAATCTAAGAACACGCTCTTAATGCTCCTGCCAGTGCTATCTTATTTAAAGACAGGCTGCGTCCGGCAATTTGAGAGAAGCTCTCACGGCACTCACTTGCACTGTTTTCACACAAAAGTATTAAAAAAATATGAATAAGCAAAAGTATTTGGTTAAATTTGCAGAATCAATACAAAATATGCCATTTCATGAAAACAACTAAACACACTCTTGACAGAATCATTGCGGCATCTGCCGTAACACTCATATTGCTTACGGCATTTACAGTAACATCATGCAAGGAAGATAATGAAGAGGAGAAAATAGAAAACGGAGCGTGCCGCTTTGCCGAGTATTTCTTCAATTGTTTATATAAGGATGCCATGAAGCTGTGCACTCCCGAGTCGGCGAAATGGCTGAGTTACGCTGCCTCGAACATATCGCAGGAGGACATTGACATACTAAACTCGCAAAAAGACGACGCCACATGCGAGAGCACGGATATCATCATGCCTGACGACACAACGGCAGTAGTGACAATGAAAGTGAGGAATTTTCTTATGATGGACAGCATAGGTGTGCCTTCAAAAATAAAGGAATCAGCCCTTTACACTATTGTCATGAGAAAGAGAGACGGCCGATGGAAAGCGCATCTTGACAGCATGCCGCAGGAAGTGAAGGACATTCACTGAGAGCGACAAGCGTCAGACTGCTGTCACGACAAACAGTTCATACATGGCAGCGGGACACCAACGTGGAACCAATGCCTACGGACGTGTCCCGCCATACATGGAGCGGCGGCAACCATACGACATTGTGCCGCCATCAAGAACCGAACACCAAGTCTGTCATTATCTTCATTTCAGGACCGGTGATACCATAAGCCTCAAGAACATTCCTGTCCTCGGCAAGAGCCGTCTCAAGCTCTTCATATCCCATATTGTCGCCATTGTATGATACATACTCGCGCAGCCTGTCCACCGCCGCGCCCATGTTTCCAACGAACCATCTGGTATACGCTGAATTGAGAAAGTCAGCCCTGATACATCTTCCGTCCGCTATGAGGGCATCGTAAATGTCACTTGCCTTCCGCGCTTCACCTTTCAGAAGCTGTCCCCATGCCAGAGCCCTTCTTACGTTGTTGTCTTCCGGATATTCGTAGTCAAGTCTGAATATGACAGCCATACCCTCCTCCGGCTTACCGTCGCACAGTTGCGACACTGCCTTGTTCAGAATATAGTTTTTGTTTTCCGGATAAAGTTCTGAAAGCTTTCCGTAATATGTCTCCGCCTCTGAATACCTGCGCGATGCGAATGCAATCTGTGCCATACCCTTTATAGCCTGCGCGTTGCCGGCATTAATGTCCATAACCTGCCTGAATATGGTCTCTGCCTCACTGCTGTGTCCAAGCCGTAAATGCGACATTGCCGCCATAATGAGATGCTCCTCCGAATCTGTTATGGCATAGACCTGGGCGAGTGACAATATCATGTCATACCTCTTGTGCTTGTAAAGGAATTTCTCGAGCTCCACAACACACGTTTCCGGCAACACACCGGACAAAAGCCGATTGGCGAAGAACAGTCCTCCAGTCTGCCTGCCTCTGCCAGTGAACGGATTCGTAAAGTCGTTCTTGTACTGGTTGAGACGGAAGAAGCGGTAAAGATCCTGCAGGTACATCCTGCGTATGTAAGCCGGATCGGACACGTCGACATCCATCCCTGACGGCAGTCCGAGCACTTCTCCGCTGTTCAACATTTCCCTTATATTGTCAGGCATGCGTCCTATTACAGACGACAAGGCAAGAACGAAAGAGTATTTGTCCGAGTCGCAGAACGGACTATCGTTGAAAAGCCTCTGTATGAACTTGTTGTTTCCCATCTTCTCGCTAAGGCTTCTTATCTGGGGATGCTCAATATAGAACGGACAGAACCAGTTGCTCATCTGATTGAAGAACGGGAAACGCTTCATCTGCGAGAAGCCTCCGAAGTATACGTCCGACCCGGACTTCTGCATTTCCATCATCTTGTTGAGCGACCGTTCCAACTCTTCCATATTGCGGTCTGCCGCACCCGGGTCAAGTATATCCTGCATCCTGTCGTCATCCTTCTCTATTATACCGGAACCGGTCATCTCAAACCGGTTGTTCTTCATCAGACTGGGAATGATGTCATTCTGTATCTTTATGTTGTCGGCGTCAGCATTGTTGCAGTATATCACCTGCATCTGCATCTCGAGAATCTCGCGGCATACGCTTTCATTTCCTGTAAGGCGGACAAGCGTCTGCTCCACTTCCGGAAACAGCGACATGTCGTCTGAAGGCATGGCAAAGACCCATCCTGTCAGCGCGCGCTGTCTTATCCTCTCATCCGAAGCGTTTTCATACACATCCACCATCACAAGCCATTTGTTCAGATCGAACACATTCATTGCCGACAGCATAACCGCACTCAGGAGAAGCGTCACGTCATTGGAGTCTACTGTAGGTGATGTCAACAGCCTCTTTACAGCCTCCGCACCGTTGTCGCTCCACTGTCCGGACACCAGCACCGCATCGAAGAGGCGCGACATGTACTGCTGGTGGCGCGCATAAATGTCGTCAGGAGAAGCCTCCTGCATGCCTGCGACGCCGAGAGACGCCATCGCCACGTCCTGCACAAACCTCTCAAGCCCGTCGCGCACGTCGTCAGACTGTAGTGAAAGACCACCCGAACTGATTCCGGCAGAGATATAAGAAGGGCGTCTCTTTACCATTTCCGCAAGACACATGGAACCATACAGCCGGCATGCGCGTCTCAGAAGGCTCCTGTACACAGACTCTATCTGCGGATCCTTATATCCGCGAAGCATATAGTCACGCATCAGCTGATAGTCTTTCTCTATAGCCTCAAACTCGCCTTCAAGAGAAGAATAAATGCTGTCGCCGCTTATTTCTTCACGCATTCCGCGCAACGCCCTACCCAAATCCTGTCTGTACAATATCGAATGTATAATGTTTTTCTGCATACTTCTTTAAAGCTTCTTACCGGCATTACTCCGGAAATGTTATAAGACAATATTGTCTGTCTCTGCCTTAGACGGCTTTTTCATATGTGTATATTTTATCTTCGGCAATGCATTTATCACATTGTCGTCTATACCATAATGCTTTTTCAGCACCGCCGAATAGTGTTGAAGTCCGTTCTTGTTCAGCGAATCACACGCCATGTTGTATGCTTTCCCGAATACGGAAAGCTGTTTACGGCGGTGTGAGTCTTTCATCACCTCAGCACGGAATGCCAACACGCCGAGCACCTTTTTCTTATCACGGCTGTCCGCTATCACATTACCGCCCTTCATCCGTGCCTCCGTAGCCTGCGGTTCGGGCAGCCACACAGCGTCTATCTCATTGTTGAGAAGCATTGCCAGACGCACGTTCACATCGTTTATCTGTATGCGGAACACCTGCGACTTCAGCCTTATGCCTTCCGTGAACTTTGTCGTGAGCAGGTCGGTAGCCGAATATCTCGTCATGCCTATCATCTTGTCGTCGAGCTGGCTGATTTTCCTTACACGTGCCTTACGGCTTGTCACAAGATTCCAGTAAGCGTTTGTGGACGACAGGTAATCGAGCTGCAGTCCGTCGTGGCTCTTCATGCGTTCCGTGCGTACAAAGTCTGAGAAAGCCCCTTCGACACTTCTTCCGATGAGAGCCGTGTCGCAATCCATCTGTGCGCTGAACTTCCTGAGCCTTATGTCTACGGCTGCCGTGTCATACAGATTGCAGTCTCTGGCGACAAAGGCAGGCAGACAGTCGAGTGTCGGCATAACAGCAATCTTCAATGCCATCCTCTCCTCTTTTGCCTGTTTCATCCGTTCTTCACGCGATATGCGCCGCACCTCCTCTGCCGAACGTCCGCATGAGAAAAAAACAGCGGCAATGAGCACTGCCGGGATAATAAGAATGTTCCTGTTCATACGGCAAAAATAACAATAAATTTTGTAACAATGAAAATAATTTATACTTTTGTAGGAAATTGAATACTATGGCAAAAGACAAGGTTGCTTACGTATGCAGCAACTGCGGACAGGAGTCTACGAAGTGGATAGGCAAATGTCCCAGTTGCGGAGAATGGAACACCTTCAAAGAGATAAAAGTGGCGGCAAGCACTGCCGCATCCTCCATCATCTCACCGGAAAGATTCGGCGGCAACGGCAGACAGGCGGCGGAGATAAAGCCCATAAGGCTTAAAGACATTCCATACGAGGACTATCCGAGGATAGACCTTAACGACAAGGAGCTCAACAGAGTCCTCGGAGGAGGACTGGTGCCGGGGAGTCTCATTCTGCTTGGAGGAGAGCCGGGCATAGGCAAGAGCACGCTCACGCTACAGACGATTCTCAATCTGCCTGAATACAAGATATTGTACGTGAGCGGAGAGGAAAGCGCGCACCAGCTGAAGATGCGTGCGCGGCGTCTGGAAAGCACGGGGAACCATGGCGACGGTAAGGACGACAATGTGATAATACTGTGTGAGACGTCGCTCGACAAGATAACAGACCACATACAGAACGTCAGACCTGAGATAATAATCATCGACTCCATACAGACAATACACACCGACACCGTAGACAGCGGACCGGGAAGCGTGTCGCAGGTGAGAGAATGTGCGGCTACCCTTCTACGCATATCAAAAAGCAGCGGCATACCTATAATACTTATAGGACACATAAACAAGGAAGGGACACTCGCCGGACCTAAAATACTGGAGCATATCGTCGACACCGTAATACAGTTTGAGGGCGACCAGCACTACATGTACCGCATACTGCGATCCATAAAAAACCGCTTCGGAAGCACGTCCGAACTTGGGATATACGAAATGCGCCAGGACGGACTGCGACAGGTGAACAATCCATCCGAGATGCTTCTCGCGCAGGACCTGTCAGGACTTTCGGGCGTGGCGATAAGCTCTGCCATCGAGGGCGCAAGACCTTTCCTCGTAGAGACGCAGGCACTCGTGTCGTCGGCTGCATACGGCACCCCGCAGCGAGCCGCTACCGGATTCGACCAGCGAAGGCTCAACATGCTGCTCGCAGTCCTGGAGAAACGGGTCGGCTTCAAGCTGATGCAGAAGGATGTGTTCATCAACATCGCCGGCGGAATAAGGGTCACCGACCTTGCCATGGACCTGAGCGTCATAGCAGCGGTGTTGTCGAGCAACGTGGACACTGCCATAGAACAGGGCTGGTGCATGGCAGGCGAAGTGGGACTGAGCGGTGAGGTGCGCCCGGTTAACCGTATGGAACAGCGGCTTGCCGAAGCCGAGAAACTGGGGTTCACAGACATCGTCATCCCGCGCTACAACATGCAAAGGATAGACAAATCGAAATACAACATCAATCTTCATCCGGTAAGAAAGGTTGAAGAGGCATTAAGAATATTATTCGGATAACATTATGAAAGATTCTGTAATAGTTGTCAGCGGCGGTATGGACAGCATAACGCTGCTTTATGACAAAAAGGAGGAAATAGCGCTTGCCGTGACGTTCGACTACGGCAGCAAGCACAACGCCAGGGAGATAGCATGGGCAAAAGTGCACTGCGGACGGCTCGGCATCAGACACATTGTGATAAAGCTGGACTTCATGCAAAAGTATTTCACAAGCAGCCTGCTCGAAGGCGGTGACGAAATACCGGAAGGACACTATGCCGACGAAAACATGAAGTCGACCGTGGTGCCGTTCCGCAACGGCATAATGCTGTCTGTCGCGGCAGGCATAGCCGAAAGCAACGGACTGAAAAAAATACTCATCGCCAATCACGGCGGCGACCATACGATATACCCCGACTGCCGTCCGGAATTCATCGGGGCAATGGACAGGGCGATAGCAAACGGCACTTACGAGGACGTGAGAATAGACGCACCGTACACAAACATCACAAAAGCCGACATAGCGAAGAAAGGGAAACGCCTCGGAATAGACTATTCAGAGACGTGGAGCTGCTATAAAGGCGGCGAGAGACACTGCGGGAAATGCGGCACGTGCATAGAAAGGAAAGAGGCTATGGCACTGGCTGGAATAGACGACAGGACCGAATACGAAAGCATGTAGCGGCAACCCAAGGCGGAAGACGTATACAAAGCGGTTAAATACATATAAATTTCGGATTCTGCCATTTGCGATTTCAACTTTTATTATTAATTTTGCGTGCAGAGAAAATAATATCCAACTTAAATATTCAAGATAAATGAAAATCGACCAATTCAATTTTGCCGGCAAGAAGGCAATCGTTCGCGTGGACTTCAATGTTCCATTGGATGAGAACGGAAAAGTAACAGACGACACACGCATACGCGGCGCGCTTCCCACACTCAAGAAAGTGCTTGCTGACGGCGGTGCACTCATCATGATGAGCCACATGGGCAAGCCCAAAGGCAAAGTGAACCCCAAGATGTCTCTCGGACAGATAAAGGAAGACGTGTCAAAGGCACTCGGAGTGGAGGTTAAGTTCGCTCCCGACTGCGGCAACGCCGACGAGGCTGCACAGGCTCTGAAGCCCGGAGAGGCTCTCCTGCTCGAGAACCTCCGCTTCTATCCTGAAGAGGAAGGCAAGCCTGTAGGCATCGACAAGGCTGACCCGGCTTACGCTGCCGCAAAGGACGAGATGAAGAAGCGTCAGAAAGACTTCGCCAAGAAACTGGCATCATACGCTGACGTTTACGTAAACGACGCTTTCGGAACAGCTCACCGCAAACATGCGTCAACAGCCGTGATAGCCGACTACTTCGACGCAGACTCCAAGATGCTGGGTTATCTGATGGAGAAGGAAGTGACAGCCATCGACAACGTGCTGAAAAACGCACAGCATCCGTTCACAGCCATCATCGGCGGTTCTAAGGTAAGTTCCAAGCTCGGTGTCATAAAGAACCTTCTCGACAAGGTGGACAACCTCATCATCGGCGGTGGTATGGGCTACACATTCATCAAGGCGCAGGGCGGAAAGATCGGAGAGTCGCTCCATGAGGACGACCTCATGCCGGAAGCTCTCAACGTTATGGAGGAAGCCAAGAAGAAGGGCGTGAACCTCAGCCTCTCTGTAGCGACTGTTGCTGCCAATGAGTTCTCCAACGACGCAGAGCGCAAGGTTGTCGACATATACAACATTCCCGACGGATGGGAAGGTATGGACGCCTCTGAAGAGAGCCTCGCCATATGGAAGAAGATTATCCTCGAATCAAAGACCATCCTCTGGAACGGTCCTGTAGGCGTGTTCGAGTTTGAGAACTTCGCACACGGAACAGGCGAGATAGCCAAATATGTGGCACAGGCAACAAAGGAAAACGGTGCTTATTCACTCGTGGGCGGCGGCGACTCTGTAGCTGCTGTCAACAAGTTCGGTCTGGCAGACCAGGTGAGCTACGTTTCAACCGGAGGCGGTGCTATGCTCGAGGCAATAGAAGGAAAGGTTCTTCCGGGCGTTGCCGCAATAAAGGGCGAATAATTACAAGTGTCTGAAACAGACATAACCATGAGGCTTCCCTTCACGGGGAGCCTCTTTTTTTTACTTGAAACGTCATTATACCTCATCCGTATTACGGACCAAGATTCCTGATGCCGGCAAGTCATAACAACGCGAAGAACTGCTGAGTACATAACTGAATAATTATACGGAAATCCGTATTACGGACTGCATAAATATTCGTCGCAATGCAAAATAGAGCGGATATTTGCGGACAAAAGCCCATACGAAGGCAAATACGCGAGTTTTTGGAGAAGGACATAAATATCTATAAGACAGCGTCTTGCACAATTCCGCGCAACAACACACGCTGAAACGTCATGCGGGAAAGCCTGTTTCACGCCCTGAAAGGGGCTTTTTCGCAAGCAGACAAAGCATGTGTCAGACACCGGGAAAGTATGTTCCGACCCACGGAAAAGCCCGTTCCGGCTTTCAGCAGGCTCTACAATGTGATACAGAATCAGAAATATGCACATTAAAACGAGTTTCCGATGAAACGCCACAAGTCTCCGACACGTAGCCTGTTCCTGTTTTGCAGATTTGTGTTGTCAAAATAATTTACCGCGAAAATGAATGAATATGCAATAAAGGTAAGCAGAACTCGCAGGTTGAAAGACAAAAATCGATGTCCGTAATAATACGCAGGAACAGCTTACAAGCCATTCCTACATCACGCAATCATGTCTCACTTATGGCACACGGACGGGTGAGCCGCTCTCCTGTACCATCCTACGCACATCTCCACCGGCACGCCGCTGCACACCGGCATGAGTCCGCCGCCATACTCGTAAGCCACAGCACGCCTGACGCACGACTAATACTCGCCGCTCTTCTTCATCCTGCGCACATACAAGACGATTCCGGTCAGAATAAGCACAGACGCAAGAATGTTGACCACATTAGAGCCCGTCCTACCGAGAACATACAAGATGAATATTGTCAGTACTCCTGTACAGACAAGCAGTATTCCAAGGTTATCTTTGAAGAAACGTTTCATCACACTTAAATTATACGCTGCAAAGATAATGCAAGGCGAGAGCAACAGCAAGGCGGGAAAACGCAGTTTTACCAGACTTGATACTGCCTAGCCGAAGCTTATCTTATGCAAAAATATTAAAGATAGGCATATCGCTGTCGCAATATAAATCTAAAAATTGTTAAATACACAAATAAGACACAACCACCTTTGTTTCTATCATGTAAAATGAGTACCTTTGCACCGCATTTTGCAAAATCAAATCATTTAACAATTTATTTTTTAATATGAATCAATACGAAACCGTTTTCATTTTGACTCCCGTTTTGTCTGATGACCAGATGAAGGAAGCGGTTGCTAAATTCAAGAATCTTCTCACCGAGAACGGTGCGGAAATTCTGAATGAGGAAACCTGGGGATTGAAAAAAATGGCTTATGCTATCCAGAAGAAATCAACGGGTTTTTACTGCCTGCTTGAGTTCAAGGCAGAGCCGACTATCGTTAAGACTCTTGAGACCGGCTTCCGCCGCGACGAGAAAGTAATCCGTTTCATAACAGTCAAACTCGACAAGTACGCTGCGCAGTACGCTGAGAAGAGACGTAACAAATACGCTAAAAAAGAGGAGGCTTAATTTATGGCAGCAGTAGAATCAGAAATACGTTATTTGACTCCACCCTCAGTGGACACAAGAAAGAAAAAGTATTGCCGTTTCAAGAAAAGCGGTATCAAGTATATCGACTATAAGGATCCCGAGTTCCTCAAGAAGTTCTTGAACGAGCAGGGCAAAATCCTTCCGCGTCGCATTACCGGTACTTCACTGAAATATCAGCGTCGCGTGGCACAGGCAATCAAGCGCGCACGCCAGATAGCCTTGCTTCCATATGTAACCGATTTGATGAAATAAAAAAGGAGGAACGACAATATGGAAATAATACTGAAAGAAGATATAATAGGCTTAGGCTACAAGAATGATATTGTAAACGTAAAAAGCGGATACGGACGCAACTACCTCATCCCGACAGGAAAGGCTGTTATCGCATCTGAGTCTGCAAAGAAAGTGCTTGCCGAGAACCTGAAACAGCAGGCTCACAAACTTGCTGCAATAAAGGCTGAGGCTGAGAAGAAGGCTGAGGCACTCAACAATGTATCGCTTGTCATCGCAGCTAAGGTCAGCGCAACCGGTGTGACATACGGTTCTGTAAACACCAACATCGTTGCCGAGGAACTGAAGAAACAGGGCTTCGATATAGACCGCAAGATTATAACAATGCGCGACATAAAGAGCGTAGGCGACTATGAGGCTGTAGTCCACTTCCACAAGGAGGTTGAGGTTAAGGTGCCTGTAAAGGTTGTCGCAGAGAATGCTCCTGTTGAGAACAAGGAGGAAGAAGCCGCTCCCGTGGCAGAAACCGCCGAAAAGACAGAGGACAACGCAGAGAAAGCTGAATAATTAAGTACTGTAAAGCAAATCTATATGTTAATCCCGGCACATCCATAAAGGTATGCCGGGATTTCTTTATCTCCTGACAGCATCCGCAATAAAGACCGGACAATCGCACTGTGCCGGCTGTTCATTACCCCGAATCTGTCATCAGAATTCATCCGTATTTCTAACTGCTGCCGTCATTTCACTTAACGTTTTCACATATTGCATACGGTCACGTATCGGAAAAAGCAGAATGCCAATATGAAGACAGAAGAACTGAACAAGGATGAAATCATACATCTTGTTTTGTTTCTATACAACGTCAATATTGCCTCAACGCGGCAAGCAGCTCGTTGTTTTCGCTTTTTGTCCCTATCGTAACGCGCAGACAGTTCTCGCACATGCATACATTGGTACGGTTGCGGACGATAATCCCTTTCCTCACAAGATAGTCGTATATTGCCTGTGCGTCATCCATCTTAGCAAGGAAGAAGTTTGCGTCTGTGGGATATATCTTCCGGCATACAGGCAACGCCCGGAAAGCGGCAACCATCCTGCCGCGCTCCTCCACAATGGTATTTATCCACTTCTCCACCCTGAACGAGTCCTTCAGAGCATCCATGGCATACCTCTGGGTAAGCACATTTATGTTATAAGGATATTTCACCTTATTAAATATATCTATTATTTCCTTCTGCGCGAAAGCCATTCCGAGCCGTATTCCGGCGCAACCCCAAGCCTTGCTCATGGTGTTTAGAACGACGATATTGGGAAACTTTGCAAGCTTGAGTCTGAAAGGCACCGACCGTGAGAAATCCGTGTACGCCTCATCGATAACCACGATTCCGTCGAACGCATTGACAACCTTCTCTATCATTCCGCTGTCAATCAGGTTTCCGGTAGGATTGTTGGGGGAGCAAATCCATATCAGCTTTGTGTTCGCATCGCACGCATTGAGCAGTCTGTCTGCGTCAAGCTGGAAATTATCGTCGAGTCTCACAGGGCGATACTCCACATCATTGATGTCGGCACACACCCTGTACATGCCGTAGGTAGGTTCTATTGCTACCACATTGTCTACGCCCGGACGGCAGAAGCAACGGAACAACAAGTCAATAATCTCGTCGCTTCCATTGCCGAAACATATCTGTTCCGGCGACACACCCTTCAGCTTCGCCATCACGTTTTTCAGTTCCTGCTGCAGCGGATCGGGGTAACGGTTGTACGGATTGTTGTACGGATTCTCGTTGGCATCGAGCAACACGGTAGCCGAATGCCCGCTATATTCGTTTCTGGCACAACTGTATGGCGACAGTCTGAGGATATTGTCGCGCAACAGTTCATCTAATTTTCTCATTTTCTTCCAATATTTCTCAAGCGCACAGTCATTGCATTCTTATGCGCCTCAAGCTGTTCATTTTCTGCCATTACCTCCACTGCGCGTCCTATAGACATAACTCCTTCAGGCGTGATGTGCTGGAATGTTATCTTGCGTATGTAACTGTCAAGGTTCACTCCGTTGTAAGCCGTGGCATAACCGTGGGTAGGCAATGTATGGTTGGTGCCGCTCGCGTAGTCTCCGGCACTCTCACATGCGTACTTACCAAGGAAAACACTTCCGGCGTTGACCACCATACCGGCAAGCGCGTCATAGTCTTCCGTGGCAATGACAAGATGTTCTGGAGCATAGGCATTGCTTATCTCCATAGCCTCACTGCCGTCGTGTGCAATTATGCAAAGACTGTTTTCAAGCGAACGGGCGGCAATGTCGCGACGCGGCAAGACAGCAAGCTGCCGGTCGATTTCCTCACTTACCCGAACTGCCACAGACTCCGACGTACTTATGAGCAGCACCTGCGAGTCTGTGCCGTGTTCTGCCTGCGACAGCAAATCGGCTGCTACAAACTCCACGTTGCTTGTCTCGTCGGCTATAACACATACCTCCGAAGGACCCGCAGGCATGTCTATCGCCACACCGTCGAGGCTCACCCGCTGCTTCGCTGCCATTACATAACGGTTTCCCGGACCGAATATCTTATATACCTTCGGCACAGTTTCAGTACCGTATGCCATCGCTCCGATAGCCTGGACTCCACCTATCTTATATATCTTATCCACTCCGGCAGTCTTTGCCGCCACAAGAATGGCGGGGTTGACATTGCCGTTTTTGTCAGGCGGAGTACACAGAACGATGTCATCACATCCGGCAATCCTTGCCGGTGTGGCGAGCATCAGAACAGTGGAGAAAAGCGGAGCCGTCCCACCGGGAACATATAGTCCCACCTTTTGTATGGCTACACTCTTCTGCCAGCAGCTCACTCCAGGCACCGTCTCCACCTTATGCTCTGTAGTGCGCTGCGCCATATGGAATTTCCCGATGTTCGAATGGGCGAGCTCTATAGCCTCTTTCAGCTCGGCATCAACACTTCTGACGGCATTCTCAATCTCATCCTCGGTCACAGCCAAAGACTGCAATGACACTCCGTCGAAGCGCAGCTCACACCTGCGTACAGCCTCATCACCGTTATTACGCACATCTTCCAGAATGTCGTCCACAACGCCATTCAACGCGGAAATGTCTGTATGAGGTCTTTCAAGTATCTTTTTCCAGACCTCACGTTCGGGATATCTCACTATTCTCATAACAAAATCATCTTTTCAATGGGTGTCACAAGTATTCCTTGAGCACCGAGTTCTTTAAGCCGTCCGATAATTTCCCAGAAACGTTTTTCGTCAAGCACTGTATGTATGGAGCACCAGTTCTCGTCGGCAAGCGGTATTATTGTAGGACTTTTTATTCCCGGCAATACAGCTGTTATGTCGCTGACTCTATCTTTAGGAGCGTTCATCATGACATATTTCTTGTCTGTTGCCGATCGCACAGCCTCAATACGGAACAGCATCTCATTGAGTATGGCATGCTTGTCATCGTCCATATTCCAGTTTCCTATCAGCAGAGCCTCACTCTCCATCACAACCTCCACCTCTCTGAGATTGTTGCTTATAAGTGTGCTGCCTGAGCTTACAATGTCAAAGATTCCATCGGCAAGCCCTATGCCGGGGCATATCTCCACACTTCCGGTTATGACGTGTATCTCTGCCGTTATGCCGTTCTTCTTAAGGAATTTATCCAGAATGTTCGGATAAGACGTTGCAATCCGTCTGCCGTTGAACCACTCAAGACCTGTATATTTGTATTCTTTCGGGATGGCAAGAGACAACCGGCACTTGCTGAATCCAAGTCTGGATATGATCTGAGCATTCTCTTCCCTTTCTAAAAACTCGTTCTCTCCCACTATGCCGACATCAGCGACACCGCTTGCAACACTCTGTGGAATGTCGTCGTCTCGCAGATACAGCACCTCTATCGGGAAATTCACAGACTGTACTAACAATGTGCGCTTGCTTGTGCGGACCTTGATGTCAGCTTCTGCAAGCAGATTCATGGTGTCGTCGAAGAGACGACCCTTTGATTGCACGGCAATTCGTAACATAATATCAAATATATTAAAAAGATAATGACAAAAATACCGTTTTTCAAGGAATTACGCAAGAAATGTAGTACATTTGTGCACCATTTACATGCAATTGAAATTTTTATACATATTATTTTCGGTATTGCTGGCTTTGAGCTGTAGCGACAACAAGAAATCCATAGAGGTCACTCCATGGGGCAGCACGGCAGTTGAAGACAGCGCAGACTTTGAGAATCATTTCACGATAAGCGACCTTCAGAGCAACGGTGAAATGATAATGCTGACAATGAGCGGTCCTGACACGTATTTTGACTATCGCGGACGAGGTATGGGAACACAATATCTGCTGTGCGAGAAATTCGCACACGACATTGGTGTATCCCTGCGTGTGGAGCTTTGCCGAGACACTGCCGAAATGCTGGAAAGGCTTGAAGAGGGCGAAGGAGACATCATTGTGTATCAGATGTCACGTAAAACAAAAGGACTGAACTATTGCGGATATGGGACAGACAGCACTTCGTGGGCGGTAAGTGAGGGCAACAAGGAACTGTCTGACTCATTGAACCGGTGGTACAGACCGCAACTGCTCGCACAGATAAAAAAGGAGGAGGCATTCATGTATTCGCCCCAAAGCATACGCCGACACACTTATTCTCCAATGCTGAACGCCTCGGCTGGCATAATATCAGAATACGACCACCTGTTCCAAAAATACGCCCCACTGACACGATGGGACTGGAGGCTGCTCGCCGCACAGTGCTATCAGGAATCGACATTCGACCCGAATGCGCGCTCGTGGGCAGGCGCATGTGGTCTGATGCAGATAATGCCGGCAACCGCAGACATGATTGGTCTGTCAAGGGCGAATATATTTGACCCTGAAGAAAACATTGCCGCAGCAGCACGCTACATCAAGACACTTAACGGAAAGTTTCTTGACATAAGAGACCGGAACGAACGTTGCTCATTCATTCTGGCAAGTTACAATGGCGGTTTCTTCCATATCCGTGACGCAATGGCATTGACAAAAAAACACGGAAGAAACCCTCACTCATGGAGAGACGTGTCGGAGTTCGTCCTGAAACTGAGCTATCCGGAATATTACAACGACCCTGTGGTGAAATACGGATACATGCGCGGACAGGAAACGGCAGGTTATGTGGAGAGCATAAGAAACCGATGGGCACAATACCGCAGCAAGGCTCGCGGAGGGTCTGGCATACAAGGCTTCCCCGGAGAGGCAATACCGCAGAAGGCACGTAAGAGACACAGGTTCAGACTATGACAATCTCATAATTTGATTTGTGCGACAGCCGCATACATGAGTACTGTTTCACAGTTTCGATGCGATGTGTCTTCTATACAGCTTTAAACCCGATTCTGCCAACACATTGTCTATATGAGCAGCACGTTCCTTATGAGTAATGCCGTCAATCTCAATGTCATTATCTTCCTTTATATATATTTTTCCCAATCCTTCAACCGGAAGATACTCATCCCAATACACCGGGACATTATGGTAACGTCCGTCTCCGCCATAACGTTTTACATATGTCACCCGTTCTATAGAACTGTACCCGTATGCGTGAACAGTCAAAGTGGATCTGTCATTGACGGTGTGCCCCCGTTCCGTTTTAAGAATACAGTCTGTCACACATCTTGGATGAGCGAAATGTTCCTGTCCCCAATAATTGGCTAATGCCTCATGTTCCCAGAACGAACTGTGCCGTTCCGTGTCACGTCCGTAAATCTCCTGTCTGGGACGTATCTGCTGATACATCGGCACACAAAGCAGCGGAGCAATACTGAAATATATTGCCCGGAAGTATTTCTCACTGGTAGAGCAAAAGAGTCTTTTCGCTTTTTCAAATTCATAAGTGCGAAATTGTTCAGGATCCATGTCCAGTTCAAGTTCCTGAATATGCTCCGGGGTGATGGTATTAATCATTTCCTGCTTATCGAAATCGAAATCATCGCCGTATCCGAAAACATCATCTTTAAGCAGTCTAAGCATGTTTTCCTGAGCGAGAGGAGTAAACAAAAGAGCAAACTGCTGGTTATTGTTGCGGTCGCTGGTATCAAAAGCGACTTCAAACTCTTCATTTGTCATCATCGCATAGTCTGCATTACTTAGCCTGCGGGCTTTATTGCGAAGCAAGGCTCTTCTCATTTTAAAGGACAAAGAGTCTTCCTTTCCTGCCAATCCACTATGTCTTCTGTGGAATATCAAGTCAGGAGCAGCCGTATTACAGTAGAAAAGACGTGTTCTCTCGTAATATTCCGGATATGGAGCAATTACGGTAGCGGTAAGAGTCTCAGAATGTCTTACAGTACGATATTTACCTTCTGAATCGCGCTCACGTGTTGTCCAGTGTATTGTCTTAGAACCTTTATATGTTTTGGTACCCATCTTCATCATTCTCGTCCTGCACAGAACAAACGGATTACCATTGATTAGACCGGAATGACAATATATCACTGAACGCTCCGCATTGAACGAATCGTTCCAATCATACACCTCCCTCATATCTGCAAGACGTTGTGCCGTGAAATTCGGGTCAAACTCTAATTGAGGAATGGTTTTACTCATTAAGCGCGTCATTATATCCCAGTCGTACAAACGGTTAAGCGGTTCCATCTGCTTCCACGCCTCATTTGTGAATACGTCTATTTCCCCACAAAGGCTTTCCCGTTCTGTTTTCAGGTCCCTCAGCTTAGGATAAACCTTAGTAAAAAGAAACGCCACATCCACAATCGTTGCCAGAACAATCAGTCCTTTGCCAAGTCTGTCAAGCTCATCATATAAACCGAAAAAGCCTACAACACCCGCCACTGCCGCTATAATCAACACAACACTCCTAACCTTCCAGCTATATATATCTGAATTCAAGAATGAAAGGTCTACATTCCTGTTATATATCTTACTGCAAGTAATACGGTTTGCCGCGACATCCACATCAGCCTCTTGCGCCAATTCGTCAAATGTCTGCATCGCAATACGTCTGAAGCGGTCGCGGAACACATTCTTGTATTCTGCCAAAGGGTCATATATGTCATTATCCATATATGTAATCTTTAGAAGAATTTATCTCTGGCTCTCTCGCGTGTATCGGCAGAGACAGTGAACGGGATGCGCGTTGTGTAACCCTGACGGGCTGCCACTATCATTTTGGTAGGCCAACAGAAGATGTCATTATTCCACTGTGTGACACGGCTGTTGTACACGGTACGCGCCGCAGTTATCTCACGCTGAAGATAACTGTTCTGCTGCATTGCGTCAGCTATTGCGTTATGCGCCTTCAGCTCAGGATAAGCCTCCACCTGCGGGAACAGACGTCCGAAAACCATATCCGTCTGACGGCTAACCTCCTCCCGGTTCGTTCCATTCACTTTTCCGCCACGCAACGCAGCCACCGTAGTCATGACTTCCTTGTCCAGACTGATTGCCTTTTCAACAAGTCCGACTACATTTTGCAGAATCTGTACGCGTTGTTCGAGATAGTTGTCAATGTTCGAAGCCTCCGCCTGAATACGCTGTTCCAGCTGCTGGAAATAATTATGTGCGGATATTTTCATAAAAACGAATATCACACCCGGCAGTATGCCGACGACACAACCGAGCACCGCGAACAGTGAAGGATTTTCAAGTGTATCGCCAAAAAGGAAAACATACAATAATACAAGGCATGGTATTACCGTCCACAATGCGATTTCAAAGAGAGTTGAACCGAATCCTATCTCAACCGGCAACTGACGGTCGATCACCCTTACATCCCGTCCGTTATCGTTAACCGGACCGGTTACTTCATCTAAAAGATTTGCCATATCATACGAGGTTTATAGTTTCACATTATGAAATGACCGCTGCGTTTTATCTTCGAGGTAAATACCACATATTGAATTTCCACATTCCATGCCATGCCTTATACGATAACAGTGCATGTTATACAGACTACGCATGTGTCATTATCATATAATTATATTTGCAAATATATAATTTTAAATTCATACATTCATCTCTCATGACTAAGAAAATAAGCCGTACAACCAGAACTACTGAAAGAAAGAAGAACAGACAAAGACTTTTTGCCTGATTTGTAACAATCCTGATAAGAGTGCGCCTGCCCGTTAGCTTTTGCCTGCACCGGAAATTTCATATAAGGAAACAACGTTCCATATCCACATCATACACATTTCATGATTACCCGTAAGATACTTGCGTGAGAATAAAAAAGTAGTTACCTTTGCTCCAACACACATAACCGGTAGCACTGATTAATAAAAAAACGTAATACCGTCTCAATATAATCCGACACAATGGCTTTATGTCATACATTAACGCAGGCACATTTTGAAGAACTCGCAATGATATATGCTCAGGACACGAAAAGACGGTTCATACCGGAAAACATATGCGAACAACACACACAAACACACATCCGGACTATAAGAGACACACATCCGGACTGACAAAAGACGGAATACAAAAACATGCAAGACAATGAACAGCATAGAAAGATTATTCATTGACAAGGAACAGGCAATAAAGAGAATGAACTCATTAGGCAAAGAAAGGACTCCCTTTTTCTTCCTTACAGACTTCGGAACAGAACGTTGCCTTGTGGAAAGAACCGATGATTTACCTGCAAGCGAGCTACAGTTCGTCTTTCCAGGACATTCCCACATCAGCAGACAAAAGCCGGACGAAATGCCTGGAAAGATTGAGTGGGAAACTTATCCCGAATCATTCGACACGTACAAAAAATCATTCGACACTGTGCAAAGCAATATCCTTGCAGGCAACTCCTTTCTGACCAACCTTACCTGCGCCACGCCTGTGAGGACAAACATGTCTTTGGAGCAGATATTCAACTTCGCGGAGGCACGATACAAATTATGGTTGAAAGACCGGTTTACGGTATTCTCGCCTGAGACGTTTGTCCGCATACACGACGGATTAATATATTCCTATCCCATGAAAGGAACAATTGACGCCGCCATTCCCTGTGCCCGTGAAAGGCTTATTAACGATGTCAAGGAAAGAGCGGAGCACGCAACAATCACCGATTTGATACGCAACGACCTCAGCCAATCAGCGACAGAAGTGACCGTGACACGCTTCATGTACTTGGAAAAACTGACTACAAACAGGGGCGCCTTGTGGCAGATGAGCTCAGAAATACGCGGTCGGCTGGCGTCAGACTACAGGCAACAGCTCGGCGACATCATCTTACGGATGCTCCCGGCAGGTTCAATATCCGGAGCGCCCAAGAAGAAAACGGTTGACATAATACACCAGGCAGAAAACTACAACAGAGGTTTTTACACAGGAGTCATGGGATATTTTGACGGAGACGACCTTGACAGCGCGGTGCTGATACGCTTTATCGAACAGGACGGCAAAGGCAGAATGATTTTCAAAAGCGGAGGCGGAATAACATTCCAAAGCAATGTACGGAGTGAATATGAAGAAATGAAACAGAAAGTATATGTGCCGATTTATTGAAACCATATGCATAGAAGACGGGCAGATATTGAACCTCCCGCGCCACCAGCAGCGCGTCGACTCGACAAGAAGACATTTCTTCGGACAGATGCCGCGACTGAATCTGGGAGAGCACATCCGCAACACCGGATGCGGCAACGGTCGCATACGGTGTCGTGTGACCTACGGTGCCGACATTCAGAACATAGAATATTTCCCGTATCACATACGCAGTGTCAAGACCTTAAAACCAGTGGAATGCGATTCAATGGAATACAGCTACAAATACGCAGACCGCTCCGCACTGGACTCACTTTTCACCAGACGCGGAGAGGCGGACGACATTCTGATAGTACGCAACGGACTGCTTACAGACACATCCATTGCCAACATAGCCCTTTGGGACGGCAGACAATGGCACACCCCTACCCGTCCGCTGCTGAAAGGAACACGCCGCGCCGAACTGCTTGACAACGGAATACTGACAGAACATGACATTCCTGTGGAAAAGATATGGACCTACAGGAAGATAAGACTGTTCAACGCCATGCTGCACTTTGGCGAAATAGAATTACCATGCGCAGACATACAGAGACCGACAGCACCGTAACAGTGCAGCGAAAAAACAATACACATAAATAAAAAACGAATGAGGCAAGCCCAGAAAGCCTTGCCTCATTCGAATATTCTGAATTCATATCCCTGATCCTTCAGCCACTGTAGTGCCTGTGGCAGTGCGAAATGCAGTTTGTCTATGCTCTTCAACGAATCGTGGAATGTTATTATTGAACCGTTGCGCGCATAGCGTCTGACATTCTCAACCACATCATCCGCCGTCATCCATTTTGAATAGTCGCGCGTGACGAGGTCCCACATCACAATCCGGTATTTACGTCTGAGCCACAGATATTGCGCATAGCTCATGCACCCGTGCGGCGGTCTGAAGTACCGGGCTTTTATAAGTTCGTTGGCAGCATTGGTGTCCTTGATGTAGGTTGCGGCAAAATGCTTGAATCCGCCAAGGTGATGGAAAGTGTGGTTGCCGACCTGATGGCCGGCAGCCACTATACTGTCATACAACTCCGGATATTTCCTCACGTTGTCGCCTACCATGAAGAACGTGGCGCGCGCGCCATACTCGTCCAGAGTTCTGAGAATGAAAGGAGTGGATTCCGGTATCGGTCCGTCGTCGAACGTCAGATAGACGGCTCTCTCCTTCCTGTCCATTCTCCATAGAGCTCTCGGATATAACCAGCGTAACCACTGTGCAGGCTGTTCTATGATCATAAATCCGGAGGGTTTATTTCAGTTCCACCCCACCCTTGCTGATGTATGTCGCATAGAGAGCATTAAGTCTCTGCATGCGCTTTTCGGCAAGTTTGGCGTCTACCAGAGCAGTCTGTTCGGCAGTGCTCTTCAACATTACAACCTGCCGCAGGAAGTCGTTCTGCGCCTGAGTGAAGCGCGAGCCGTTGAGCGACAGATACCATACGGCATACTGTTCGGCATTCTTCCACACCGCGTCAAGCAGTTTCGCCGCCTTGGCTTTCTGTCCGGCAAGCGCGTAAGCCTGCGCCATATCAGCTCCGGCAGACATAAACGTGACGGGCACATTATAGTCGGGTATCACCTTCTGACACTTGTCGAGCACCTCAACAGCCTTGTCCTTCTTGTTCTCTTCCACGAGCGCGAGGGCAAGTATGGCAAACAGGTGGCGGTGAGTGTAGCACATACGCATTACGGTCTCGTCGAGATAGAGTCCCGGTTTCTCCAGTCCGCCCCACTTGTAACGGTTCATGAGGTTATTGTACATCTTCTCCGTGTCGATGTTCTTCATGCCCGGATTCTTCGTTGTGAACGGAGTGATGCGGTAAGCCAGACCCTCCTGCACAAAGTTGTCGCCGAGATTCATGTAGTATTTCTCCGCTACTGTCGTCGCGATGTATAACGGACGAGTCCAGTTACACTGCGCGATCATCTCCAGCATCATAAGGCTTTCCTTGCCGAGTCCGCGCTTTCCTGCAAGCGATATGACCATCTTGTCGGGTATGGAGTCGCCCGCCATGAGCATGCCGCTCTTCCTCACAGCCTCCTTGTCTATCTTCACATAGACCGTATCGGTAGGAATGATGCGCATGTCCTTGTCTTTCGAGCGTACCCAATATTTCATAATGTTCTTCACATCGAAAGGGTCGTCTCCGAACTGCGCCCTTGCCTGTTCCGGATTCTGTTTGTAGTATTCCATTATGTCCTGCTTTACATAAGGATGAATCTCCACAAGCTCGTTCGTTCCAGAGCAGTAGTCGATGCGCGGCCATGTTATAGGAACAGGAGGAGAATCGTATGCCGGACGTTTCATCTGGTCGATATACCAGTCAGTCTGCAGGTAGCTGAGGTTGCAAACACGAGTGTCCGTGCGCACGCCCTCAACCTCCTGATTATACCACAGGGGGAAGGTGTCGTTGTCACCGTTTGTGAATATAATCGGATTGCCCTTGTCCTGAAGCGTCATCAGATAGTTCTGTCCGAAGTCACGGCATGTGTATCGTCCGCTGCGGTCGTGGTCGTCCCAAGTCTGGCTTGCCATCTGTATGGGGACAAACAGGCACACCACGCCGGCGATGGAGGCGATGACGAGTTCGTGACCTTTGATTTTCTTCTTCAGATAATCAATGATTGCAGCCACACCCATGCCGCACCAGATGGCAAACGCATAGAAAGAACCGGCATATGCATAGTCGCGCTCGCGGGGCTGCTGCGGTGTCTGGTTAAGATAAATGACTATCGCGAGTCCTGTCATGAAGAACAGGAAGAAGACAACCCAGAACTGCCGTATTCCGCGACGTCCTCTCCACGCCTGCCAGAACAGACCGAGCAGACCAAGCAGGAGCGGCATGCAATAGAACACGTTATGTCCTTTGTTGTTCTGGAGCTCGTCCGGCAGCTTGCTCTGGTCACCAAGCATCAGATTGTCTATGAACGGGAAGCCGGTTATCCAGTTGCCGTGCTCGGGCTCACCGTTACCCTGTATGTCGTTCTGACGACCGGCGAAGTTCCACATGAAATACCTCCAGTACATGAAGTTGCACTGGTATGAAAGGAAGAAACGTATGTTGTCCCACTGCGACGGAATCTTCACCGTAACCGGCTCTCCGCACATGTCGTAAGGCACTTCAGTGCCGTCCACACCGCCCATCCAGCTCTCATACGCCGCCGCATGGTCCGAACTGTGCATACGCGGGAACAACATGTTCTGCGCATATACGAGCTTGTTCTTGTGAGCCACCACGAAGTAGGAATCCTTCTCCGCACTGTCCACCTTCTCCTTACGCTGCCATATGGGCGCGCCCTCTTTCGTACGCACTTCGCACATGCCTCCCTTTATGTCGTACTCGAACTTTGACGTGTATGCCTGACCGTACAACAGCGGACTGTCGCCATACTGGTCGCGGCTGAGATAGCTGCCCAGCGTGAAGATGTCCTCAGGAGAGTTCTGGTCCATCGGAGGGTTGGCAGAAGAGCGTATCACAATCACGGCGTAGCTGGAATAGCCTATCATCAGCATCAGCAGGCACAGCAATACGGTGTTCTTGGCACGTGCCGTGACATAAGGCACGAGTTTCTTCTCCACTTTCCGCGTACGTCCCAGCACGTAGTAAAGCACTGCAAGCACCACAGCCCCTATCACTGCTGCCGACCATCCGTACCCGTAGAAAGGTATGCCGAGCATGCCTACGGACAGGACGAACGCTATGTTCTGCCTTCTGAGGTTTCTTCCGGAATACGTCTCATATATTGCCCAGATGACAGTTGCCACGAGCAGCAATATATAGATTATCTCTCCGGTATTGAACGGACATCCGAGCACATTGACAAAAAGAAGCTCGAACCATCCGCCAACAGTCACAATGCCCGGAACAACGCCGTAAAGCACAGCCGCAACGATGACAAACGAGATGACGAGCGCGACAAGCGAGCCTTTGAGTTCGATGTCCGGGAAACGGCGATAGCAGTAAACCAGCACAATGGCGGGTATGCAGAGCAGATTGAGAAGGTGTACACCGATGGAGAGACCTGTCATGTATGCTATGAGCACAAGCCAGCGGTCGCTGTGCGGCTCGTCAGCATGGTCTTCCCACTTGAGTATAAGCCAGAACACCACAGCGGTGAAAGCGGAAGAGTAAGCGTACACCTCGCCCTCCACCGCGGAGAACCAGAAAGTGTCGCTGAATGTATAGATGAGCGCGCCGACAAGTCCTGATGCCTGAATGGCTACAAGCTTTGCAGTTGTCAGCTGGCTCCAGTCTTTAAGTATGAGCTTGCGGGTGAGATGCGTTATAGTCCAGAAAAGGAACAGTATGGTCGTAGCACTCAGGAGCGCGCTCATCGTGTTCACCATTCTCGCAACCTGTGACGGGTCGCTCGCAAACTGCGAGAACAGGTTTGCAGTCAGCATGAAAAACGGTGCTCCGGGCGGGTGACCGACCTCTAATTTATAACCTGTAGTGATAAATTCCGGACAGTCCCAGAAGCTGGCTGTCGGCTCAATTGTGGAACAATACACAAAGGCTGCAATCAAAAAAGTCAGCCATCCAAGCGTATTGTTCACTAACCTATAATTTTTCATTTATAATTTAGATATGTGTTATACATTCTTTAAATCATATGAAAAAACGAGACTGAACACATGAAATGCTTTCAAGTTGTACGGCTCTGAAGCTATTTATGACACAATATGCTGACAGGCATATCCTCATAAATTTCATATCGTGAATGCAAAGATAACATTTTTATATGATAAAGAAACTTTAATATATGTGCATTAATATAATTTAATGAACACGCCATGCCATTATGAAATATATGGGAAGGTGGGAGGGGGAGAAAGGGAGAAGGTGGGAGGGGGAGAAAGGGAGAAGGTGGGAGGGGGAGAGAGTGGGAAGGTGAGATGGGGAGAAAGGGTGGATGTAATACGGGGATTGGAACAACGTGAAGTCGCTGAGATTCGCGTGGAACGCTGCGGGATGCAGTCTGTCTGCGAATATGGAGTTTTTCAGTGTAAAACAGAAAGTGTTGGATATCAGAACATTACGCTTTTGGCGGTCGCAGTATGTCTTCATCCGCACGCGGAACGGGCTTTTCCGCAATGCAGGAAAGGCTTTTCGGGCAGACGGAAGAGGCTTTATGGGGACATGAGACGGGCTTTTCCGTAACCGGAGAAGGCTCTGGGATATGTCTGAAAATGATAAAACGAGGCTGCGAAAAGGCGGAAACGGGGAGACTGTGATGTAAATTTCGGGATAGGATGCGGGGTAAGCCGGAACAAGAACGCGGGAAAACGTGCGGACATCACAGAGCAGTCCGCCACAACGTTTCTATTTTGCAGAAAAATAATGTCAAGATTTTTTACTTCGCGCCATGTACGGATGCCTGTTCATGAAACGCGGTTCTGACGCTGCTGACGACTCCCGTGAAAGCAAAAAACTACACATACAAAAGCGGCGGACGGCTTCCGAATGTCTTCCGGCAACGGTTCCGGAACAATATCCGTGCCTTTTCTTATGCATCCGTTGACACACATGCCTCTGCTGTCAACGCAGGAATCACGCTCAGTGAGTTGCGGTGCGGCAACGGCTAACAGCGCATGCTTCCGGCTATATCCTCCTCCGTCACATCAGCAGCCGGGCAAAGGCGCACCGAGCGGTTGACAATGGCGATATGCTTCGAGTTATTCAACACCGAGTCGATATCGTGACTTACAATGACGACAGCACAGCTTTCGTTGATACGCGACAGCATCGTGTAAAGCTGGGTCTGGAAATGCCGGTCTATATAAGTGTTAGGCTCGTCAAGCACAAGCACTTCCGGACCGGACACGATTGCACGTGCGAGGAGCACCCTTTGCAGTTGCCCTCCGCTCAGCTCACCTATATGACGGTGCTGAAGATGGTCTATCTCCAGCGTGTGCAGCACCTCCCGCACCCTCTCCTGCTGCCGTCCGGCGTATGAGGCATACGGACGCAGCGAGGGCTTCAGTCCTGACAGCACCACGTCGTGCACTGAGACAGGGAACTTCCTGTCCAGACTGGTGTATTGGGGCAGATAGCCCATCGACAGGCTTTTCACCGTGTTGCCGTCGCGCATGTAGCGCACAGAACCCGACATCGGACGCATCAGACCGAGCAACACCTTTATCAGGCTGGTCTTTCCGCACCCGTTGGGACCTACAATGCCGAGGAAGTCGCGTTCCTTCACGCTTATGCTGACATCGTCCAGCACCACCCTGCCGTCATATCCCACCGACATGCCGTCAGTCTCTATGACAGACCGTTCTCTCATCTCAGACATCTTGCTACCTTTATCATTTCCTTCTGCCAGTCATATCCGAGCGGATCAATCTCTTCCATCACCGTCCCGGTACTTCCGGCTACACTCGATATGTTGCCGTTAGCGAACTCCTTCTGTACAAAAAACACCTTGGCACGTCCGTTCTTCGCCCTGTTTATCACACTCTGCATCTGTCGCGCGCTCGGCTCGCGGTTCTCCTCCTCCAGCGGAATCTGCGTAAGTCCGAAGTCGCGGGCGTAATACGTGAGCACGGGATGATAGATGAGGAAAGTGCGGTGCGACGCTTTCTCCGTCAGACGCCTCACCTCCGAGTCCACACGATTGATAGAGTCGACAAGACTATCGAGGTTTTTCTTGAAATAGATACTGTCTTTCTTGTCTATCCTAACAAGTGCCCTGTATATGTTTCCGGCAATTATGCGCGCATTGGCGGTGCTCATCCATGTGTGCGGATCGGCTATTCCGTTTTCTGTCTTCACCAATGATATGCCGTCGGAAGAATCCACTACGATGGCGTGGGGTGCGTTCTGCTCGAGCTTTTTCATCCAGGTACGCTCGAAACCTATGCTCCCCACCTTCACATACAGCACACTTCGCGAGAGGTTCACCATCTGTCTGGCTGAAGGCTCGTATGTCTCCGGGTTGCCTCCTTCAGGCACCATGGTCGCCACATCAAACCTGTCTCCTGCTATGCGTTCGGTGAAATATCTCAACGGTTCTATAGTTACCGTAATCACACGCTTGCCTGCGTCAGGTCCGCGACGGTCGCTGCACGAGACCGCCACAGACAGTATTGCCAACAAAAAAAGGATGTTATATTTTTTCATCATCAGAATATTAGTTCGACTCCGTATGCGAGAAACACGTATCTGAGCATCTTGCCGACAGATATGCTTATTACTGAAATGAGCACGTTGGCCCTCATCAGTCCGAGCATTATGGTTATGGCGTCGCCAAGCACGGGAATGAAAGCGAAGAAACCGACCCATGCCCCGCGCCCCGCCATGAAACGCTCGGCGCGCGACAGGCTCTCCTTGCTCACATGCAGATAGTGCTCTATCCAGTAAAGCTTGCCCAGACGGCCGATGCCGTAATTCATTATGGAACCGGCGACATTGCCTATCGTCCCGTAAACGACAAGCGGTCCGGGCTGCAATCCGGCTGCCAGCAGTCCCACCATGACCGCCTCACTGCTGAAGGGCAGTATGCTTCCGGCAAGAAAGGCGGATATGAGCATGCCCCAATATCCCCAATTAATCAAGAAGTCTATGAAGGCATCCATATACCATAAATTGTCATTAATAATATCGAAAGGACTATGACAAAAAACGAGACGTTTGTCAGTCGGGTGTTGGTGAACACGATGTAATGGGCAATCAGGGGCGCGGTGTTGACAACCATGATGCCTGTAAGCTCCGAGTAAAGATTCGGCTGAAGCGCCAGCAGTGCCATCACGTATATGCCTGTAATGGAAAATATCTCATAAATCATGCGGGTGCGTATCTTGTCCTTATAGCTGTTTCTGTGGAAATGCACGATACCGACGACCATAAACAGGGCAAGCATGGCAAGAACCATGATTCTGCCGTCAGTCAGCACGGTATGGTCGAACAGCTTTCCGAATTCTGCCAGCTTGCGGAAATGGGCGGCAAGAGCCTCCGGATTTCCGGTGTATATGTGATAACTGGCAAGAAACCAATAAGGGAAAACAAGTCCGATGACTGATGCGAAGAATGTGCGTATGTTGCCTGCAAGAACATTTGTGAACAGCAGAATCCACATCAGAGGGATCAGAAAGAACACATGGACAGACATTGTGCTTGCCAGTCCTATCATAAGAAAGGCATAGAACACAAGTCCCATGGAACTTTTGTTCTGGTAGGCATGAAAAAAGAACATGTAGAACACGATGAAACACAACTGTGTCAGAACCGACGATACGGGAGACACAAGAAGTCCGGACATCAGGAAAAGCACGATGTACGAGCATGAGACCATACGGCTGTATACGCGGATGATGGCGTTGGAGTTGTTCAGCTCCACCATAAGGTAGGAAGACACCGCCAGCACGGAGAACTGAATCCAAAGATTCCGCTCAGCCAGTCCGCACGCCATGCTCACAAGCAAGGCGTATACCGCTGTGACAGGCAGTGCGAAACGGCTTTCAGCCACTATGTTCTGTATTCTCTTTTTTGCCAAAATGATATTATGAGTTTGTTATCCTGTTATGCCACAGGCATGCGTTCAGCGACACCGGGCTTACAGATCCTGCCCGATGTCTCTTCTGAAATATTTGTCCTTAAAATTGACGAGACGCGCCCCTTCAAACGATTTCGCCAACGCCTCCTCACGGTTCTGACCGTAAGAGCATACTGCGATGACACGTCCTCCGCTCGTAACGACGTTGCCGTCTTTCAACTGTGTACCCGCATGAAACAGCACCGAGTCCTTCACCTTGTCCAGACCCTCAATGACATAACCTTTCTCATATTTCTGCGGATAGCCGCCGCTGACAAGCATCACACACACTGCGGCACGCTCGTCAAACTCAATTGTCTTCTTGTCGAGGCTGCCGTCAGCCACTCCTTCAAACAGGTCGACAATGTCGCTCTTCAGCCTCAGCATGACGCTTTCTGTCTCCGGGTCGCCCATGCGGCAGTTATATTCTATCACCAAAGGGTCACCGTCAACGTTTATGAGACCGAAGAAGATGAATCCCTTATAGTCTATTCCTTCCTCGGCAAGTCCGTCGACAGTAGGACGGATGATGCGGTTCTCCACCTTCGACATCCATTCCGGAGTGGCGAAAGGAACGGGCGACACGCTTCCCATGCCACCGGTGTTGAGTCCGGTGTCGTGTTCTCCGATGCGCTTATAGTCTTTTGCCTCCGGCAATATCTTGTAGTTCCTTCCGTCTGTAAGTACAAAGACCGAGCACTCTATGCCGCTGAGATACTCCTCGATGACTACCCTTGCGGAAGCGTTTCCGAACATACCGGCGAGCATTTCCTTCAGTTCCTTTCTGGCTTCATCAAGTGTCGGCAGGATGAGAACGCCCTTTCCGGCGCACAGTCCGTCAGCCTTCAGCACATAAGGGGCTTTCAACGTTTCCAGAAAAGCGAGTCCCTCCTCAAGTGTCTCACCCGTGAACGTGCGGTATTTTGCGGTCGGTATGCCGTGCCTTTGCATAAAACCCTTGGCAAAATCCTTCGATCCCTCAAGCACGGCACCTGCCTTTGACGGTCCGATGACGGGAATGGAAGATGTGCGCGGGTCGTTCTTGAAATCATCATATATGCCTTTCACCAACGGGTCCTCCGGTCCGACGACAACCATTCCGATGCTGTTTGCGACAGCAAATTCCTTCAACGTCTCAAAGTCGTCTGCCTTTATGTCAACATTCTCTCCACATCCGGCGGTGCCGGCATTACCGGGAGCGATAAACAGTCTGTCCACTTTCTCACTCTGGGCGATTTTCCATGCAAGGGCATGCTCGCGTCCTCCACTTCCAAGCAAAAGAATATTCATAAGCTATCTCTATTTGTTTACGTTTTGTCAATACAACACATAACGGCAGACAGAGGACATCCGGCTGCCGCATTATCACGTTTATTTGAGGTAATCCTCAAAATATTGGGTTATTCTCTCATGCAGATGAACACTCTGACGTCCTCGCATGTTGTGCGGTTCACCCGGATATACGAAGAAGTCGGGCTGTGTTCCGGCTGCTATGCAAGCCTGAAGGAAAGACAGGCAGTTCTGCGGAACGACCACAGGATCGTTCATTCCGGTGATGATCTGAAGTTTTCCTTTAAGGTTCTTTGCCTTATAAAGCAGACTGCTTTCCTTGTAACCGTCGGGGTTGGTCTGCGGAGTGTCCATGTAGCGTTCACCGTACATCACCTCATAATACTTCCAGTCGATGACCGGACCGCCTGCCACGCCAACCTTGAAAACATCCGGATAGGTGGTCATAAGAGATGTGGTCATGAATCCGCCGAAGCTCCATCCGTGCACGCCGAGGCGGTCGGCATCGACGTAAGGAAGGGTCTTGAGATAGCCGACACCGCAAATCTGGTCTTTCATTTCCTCGACACCGAGATGTCTGAATGTCGCCTGCTCGAAGTCACGGCCGCGGTCTGACGAGCCACGGTTGTCAAGAATGAACACGATGTAACCCTTTTGCGCCATGTAGGTTTCCCATCCGCGGCTCCAGAAATGCCAACGGGCTTCTACGTTTCTTACGCCAGGTCCGCCATAGACATAGACCACTGTGGGATATTTCCTGGACGGGTCGAAGTCGTGAGGTTTCACCATACGGTAATAAAGATCGGTGTTTCCGTCGGCTGCCTTTATCGTTCCCGACGTGAACTGCGGCACGGCATATCCCTTCCATGGGTCGTCCGCAACGAAGTAGCTCACTCTTTTTGCCGACTTCGTATCTATTATATCAATGTTGCGCGGAACGTCAGGCTCGGTGTAATTGTCTATTATCAGACTGCCCTTAGGAGACAAAGCGAGCCTGTGACCGTCACCGCTGTTGGCATGACAACCCTTGCCGTTATCAAGCAGTCTGCGCTTTCCGGTCGCCACATTGACCGAATAGATGTTGTTCTGAATGGGACTGCACTCCGTAGAAAGGATTATGGCAGACTTGTTCTTCACGTCAAATCCCATCAGTGCGAGCACCACCCACTTGCCGCTTGTAAGCTGTTTCGGCTCGCCGCCCTGCGTACTCAACAGGTAAAGATGGTTGTATCCGTCGCGCTCGCTCTGAAGTATGAACTTGCTGCTGTCCCATGGCAGGAAAGCGACAGGATTGACTGGGTGTACGTATTTGTCATGATGCTCATGATATAATGTATTCACCTTGTTGCCTGTCTGTGCGTCATAGGCGTCGAGACTTGCGTCGGTCTGGTCGCGGTTGACTTCTATCAGATATATCTGTCTGCCGTCCGGAGTCCACGAGATGTTTGTGAAGTATCTGTCTTTCGGGTCGCCCACATTCAGATAAACCGTCTTTCCGGTCTTCAGACTGTAGACACCTACAGTGACCTCATGGCTTGTCTCTCCAGCCATAGGATATTTCTCTGGCTCCAATGTCGCTATGCGCGTGTCTATATTCACAAGAGGATAGTCTGTCACCATGGACTGGTCCATGCGGTAGAAAGCCAGACTCTGTCCGTCGTTGCTCCAGAACAGACCTTTATTTATGCCGAACTCGTTGCGGTGGACACTCTGTCCGTACACAATATCTCTCGACCCGTCGGTCGTAAGCTGCACTGTCTTGCCGTCCTTGCCCACAACAAACAGATTGTCGTCCTTGACATAAGCGAGCGTCCGGGACACTGCGTTCCATTCTTCCGCCTGCATTCCCTGACCGCTGACATAGGATGCCGCCACCTCCTTCTTCTTCCAGTCAACCAGCACTCTCATGTGTCCGTTGGTGAGCATCACTATGTTCTTGTCAGCATAAGGGAACTGCGCGCTGTAAAGACTGTGTATCTTGCCGTCCTTGCCGAGTCCTTCCTTTTCTATCACATTATTTATATCGTCGAGCGTGAACAGCTGTTTCTCGCCGGCATTCTTAGGATTGACGTCACTGCACTTGTCGTAGTCGTTATGGACAAGAGTCTCTCCCCACCACGCTGTGTACCTGTTCTTCGGCGACATATTGTAATAGTTGTTGCCGCCAAAATTAAGATCCTCCAGTGAAAACTGCTTCAGCTGTGCGCCCGCATTGCCAAAATACATGCTGAAAATAACCAATAATAAAGTTGAAAACTTAATCCTCATCTGCCGGTCTCCTTTTTATGAATTTACCAAAATCACGTTCCTCGCGCTTGCCTCCGCGTCCGAAATGCTTTCCCCCGCGCTCCGTCTTCCTGAAATCACGGCGCGACGGTTTTCTGTCAGAGTCGTCCGAGGCATCCCGGTTTCTTCCGGCGTTGCGGCGTTCAGGCGTGTTCTTCATCCGCTCTATGGAATAGAACTTGAACGAACGGATGTCTGCGGCTTCGTTCTCCTCCTCCTCATCGATGCGCTTCTTGAACTCACGGTTTTTCTTGAAACGGTGTTTCTCAGCCATCTGTCTCTTTTCCTCATCGGTCTTGACTACTCCGCCCTCTGACCTGAACTCCTTCATCCTGCCGCCGAACATGGTGTACTTCCTGAACTCACACTCCAAAGAGCCGTTATATACAGGAATCTTTATCGACGGTTTCAGACCAATCTGGTCGAAGCATTCCTCACGATAGCTCAGCACCCACGCCTCATTGTCGGTGAACTCATGCTTCAGCCGCTCGCCTATCATCCTGTATGTGGCAAGCAGATTGGGCGTGGAGATGCGCTCTCCATAAGGCGGATTGGTGACGATGATGCTCTTGTTTGCCGGTTTTTTGAAATCAGCGAAGTCGGCTTCTTCCACAGTTATGTCGCCCGTAAGGCCTGCCGCCCTCACGTTAAGACGCGCTGTGTTTACCGCCTTCACGTCGATGTCGTATCCGTAGATGTGATGTTTGAACTCCCGTTCCTGCGAATCGTCGTTGTAGATGTTGTCGAACAGCTCCTTGTCAAAGTCGCTCCACTTCTCAAAAGCAAACTCCTTGCGGAATATGCCCGGGCTCATGTTGTGGGCGATAAGCGCAGCCTCAACAAGCAGGGTGCCCGATCCGCACATCGGATCGATGAAATCGCACTCACCGTGCCAGCCCGTCATGAGTATCATTCCGGCAGCAAGCACCTCGTTGAGAGGAGCCTCGACAGACTCCTGTCTGTAGCCTCTGCGGTGCAGGGATTCTCCGCTTGAGTCGAGCGAGAGCGTGGCGTTGTCCTCGGCAATATGTATGTTAAGGCGTATATCCGGATTGCTCACCGAAATATTCGGTCTTGTTCCGGTGTTCTCCCGGAACTGGTCTACAATGGCATCCTTAACCTTATAGGTCACGAATCTGGAGTTTCTGAACTCCTCCGAATAGACTACCGAATCGACAGAAAAGGTCTTTCCTTTTTCTATAATCCCGCTCCAGTCTATTTTTTTCACCTCATTATATACGTCATCTGCCGAACGTGCCTTGAAGTGGCTTATGGGTTTAAGAATCCGTATGGCAGTGTGCAACTGGAAATTCGCACGGTACATCATTTCCTTGTCGCCCGTAAACGAAACCATGCGGCGTCCTGTCTTGACATTGTTGGCTCCCATCTGTATCAGTTCTTTTGCAAGAACAGGCTCAAGTCCCATAAATGTCTTGGCTATGAGTTCAAATTCGTTCATATCTGTTTTTTGTGTTATATTCAGTCATTTCTTATTGTCCGCGATGTGTCACCGTGTATTTCACATGCTTGCGGCTACACATCCTGCCCATGCGTTCTTGCTATCTTAGTGTTGGGCTTCATGTCTTCCGTCACCCATTCATTGGCTCCCACCACGCAGCCCTCGCCTATCGTGACACGTCCCAGAATTGTGGCATTGGCATAAATCACCACGTTGTTCTCTATTATAGGGTGGCGCGGTATGCCCTTTATAGGGTTTCCCATACTGTCGAGCGGGAAGCTCTTGGCGCCGAGCGTCACTCCTTGGTATATCTTGACATTGTTTCCGATGACGCATGTCGCGCCTATCACCACTCCCGTGCCATGGTCTATTGTGAAGTATTTGCCAATGGATGCTGCGGGATGGATGTCTATTCCGGTCTCCGAATGAGCCATCTCGGTGATAATCCTTGGTATGAGCGGCACCCCGAGCAGATGGAGCTCGTGAGCCAGACGATAGTTCACAAGAGTCTTGATGATGGGATAGCACGAGATGACCTCGCCGCAGTTCTCCGCCGCCGGGTCACCGTAGTATGCCGCAGTGACGTCAGTCGAGAGTACGCTTCTTATTTCAGGAAGACGCGAGATGAGTTCCGCCGACAGTTCTTCCGCCCTTTCCGAAAGCCCCGTATTGTCGTCAGGAGCATCCTCGCTGCAACAGTCGCTGAAGCAAAGTCCTGCCTCTATCTGGTCGGAAAGCAGTCTGTGCAGCTTCTCGACGTTCACACCTATATGATAACGAATGGTTTTTGAGTCGAATGATGAATTACCGTAATAACCGGGAAACAGTATTGCCCGCGCCAGTGATATTATTTCTTCAAGCACCTTACCGGAAGGAAGAGGACTTCCGTCGCGATGATGATGACATATGCCTTTCAGCGATTCCGGTGCCGAAAGTCTGTCAACCGTCATTGTGAGCACATGAGTCAATTGTCCGTTACTCATTTCTTGCAATTGTGTATCAACATTTCATATGAAGCCATGCTCCTATAACTATCTCAGGCTATCTGCCGTCCCATGGCTAAAAACATATTATTCCGCCACAAAATTAATAATAATTATCTGAAAAAACAGCACAAACATTAAATAAAAATATGACGTAATGGCAAAAGCGGCGTATGCGTTCCGGCTCATTGAAAGGTGCGTCAGAGAGTGTGAAAGGAAAGGTGTGTTTGTAACACAATTGTAACATGTGTTTAAAAACACTGTAATATGACGGCTATAAATTTGCGGACTGAAAAAACATATGTGACAATTTTATAAATTTGTATGGAAACAGTTTATCTATGTATTGTTGTCTTTCTGCTGTGTCTGGCAGTATTCGACCTGTTTGTGGGCGTCAGCAATGATGCCGTGAACTTCCTCAACAGCGCCGTCGGAGCAAAGGTTGCGAAATTCCGCACGGTGCTTGTCATCGCGTCGCTTGGTGTGGCAGTAGGAGCTGTCATGTCGTCGGGGATGATGGATGTGGCGCGTCACGGCATCATGAGTCCGAACAACCTATCGTTCAACGAGGTGATGACCATATTCCTTGCGGTGATGGTGACGGACGTGATAATCCTCGACATGTTCAACACTCTGGGCATGCCTACCTCCACCACCGTGTCGCTCGTGTTCGAGCTGTTGGGCGGAACGTTTGTGCTTGCCACCATAAAGATGATAGGCGACGGCTCGCTGGGCTACGGAGACCTGCTCAACACAGACAAGGCTCTTAGCGTAATCATCGCCATATTCGTGAGTGTCGCGATAGCGTTTTTCTTCGGTATCGTGGTGCAATGGATTTCGCGAATCATCTTCACGTTCAATTATAAGAAGCACAGCCGCTACACCATAGCCATATTCGGAGGCATAGCGTTCACCGCGCTCGCCTACTTCATCTTCCTGCAGGGACTCGGCAAGTCGCCTTACATTGAGGCAAGCATACGCGAATGGATAACGGAAAACACCCGGATGCTGCTCGTCTACACATTCATAGGCTCCACGCTCATCATGGAAGTGCTACATCTGATGCGTGTAAACGTATTCAAGTTTGTGGTTCTCATGGGCACGTTCGCGCTCGCAATGGCATTCGCCGGCAACGACCTTGTGAACTTCATAGGAGTGCCGCTTGCCGGACTCGACTCATACAACGACTTCATGGCAAACGCCAACGGCGCGTCAGCCGACTCTTTCCTCATGACATCGCTCATGGAAAGCGCAAAGACTCCGCCCATATATCTCATAGCTGCGGGTGTGATAATGATAATAGCGATGGCGACATCGAAGAAAGCCCACAACGTGATAAAGACCAGCGTGGACCTCTCACGTCAGGATGAGGGCGACGAGATGTTCGGTTCGAGCCGCGCAGCACGCAGCATAGTACGCGCCACACAGGACGCCGACTCAGTGATAAAGCGTTACATTCCGCAGAGACTGAAGCAATGGATAGACAGCCGTTTCAACAAGAACGAGGCTGAACTGAGCGAAGGCGCTGCATTCGACATCGTACGCGCCGCAGTGAATCTGGTGCTCGCTTCCATGCTCATCACCATAGGCACCAACTACAAACTGCCTCTGTCAACGACATACGTCACATTCATGGTGGCAATGGGTTCAAGCCTTGCCGACCGCGCATGGAGCCGCGAGAGTGCCGTGTTCCGCGTGACAGGAGTGCTGAGCGTCATCGGAGGATGGTTCATAACGGCAGGAGCAGCCTTCGCGGCATGTGCCATAGTGTGCCTGCTGATGTTCTACGGAGGCATAGTGATACAGGTGGCGTTCATGATACTCGTGGTTTATCTCCTCATACGCAGCAACCGCCAGTATAAGAAGAAGGAGAAAGAGAGCGGCAAGAGCAACATGTTCCGACTGATGATGCGCACACGCGACCCGGAAATAGTATGGGACCTGCTCAACAAGCACGTAAGCAAGACGCAGAGCTTCGTGGCACGTTTCACCATAGAACAGTTCAACAAGATAATCGACGGTCTTGAAAACGAGAAGCCGAGCGTGCTGCGCCACGTACAGCGCGAACTGAGAAACGAGAAAGAGGAGCTGAAGAAATACCGCCGTCAGGAGCTGCTCGCACTGAGGAGAGTGCCAAGCGACATAGCAATAGAACGCAACACATGGTTCCATCTCGGCATAAACTCATCAGAACAGTACATATACTGTCTGCGGCGCATGCTCGAACCGATAAAGGAACACGTGGACAACAGCTTCAACCCGATACCTGAGATATTCGTGAACGAGTTCAGACCCATACGCGAGAAGATAAACGAACTGATGCGGCAGACCGAGAACATCATCTCGACAGGGCAGTATGAGAACTACCGCGAGGTGCTCGCCAACGCCGACGCATGCAAAGACCTGCTGTCGACCGTGCGCAAGCGGCACATCAACCGCATACAGCAGAGCGACGACAGCGACTTCAAGGTGTCGCTCGTATATCTGAACATATTGCAGGAAAGCCAGCAGCTGCTAAGCAACATGCGCCATCAGCTGAGAGCCGCGAAGAAGTTCATAGTAAACTGAAATACCTGTTTTTAAACTTTCAACCGATACGTCCGGAGCAGAACACAATCAGCTCTGGACGTTTTCCGTTTGTCATACGACTGAGAAAAGCATGACGCCTGCCTGCAATACAGGCAGACATGAAACTGCACAAACGCATGGCATACCATACCGGCACACTCATGACTCACTGCGGAGAACGCTCCCAGTCAAGCAGGAAAAGGCGTACTGGTGACATGCCACGGATGTCGCCGGAAAGCTTAACCGGCACGATGACAATAAAATGAAAACGGTATGGCAAGACTGTACGGTTTTTCCGCTCTTGCAGGAAAGCCTGTTCCGCACTGCGGAAGAGCCCGTTTGAGACCACGAAAGAGGCTTTTCCGCACCGTGAAAGAGCCTCTTTCGCAACGTCATATGCACCATATGCCGACACAAAACCATAATTGTCTGATTATCAGAGAAATGTGCACAAACAAAGAATCAGGAAATATTGTTCTGAAATTCCGATTGCAGCTGATTGTGACACTTATGGATTTTTGCATCGGAAAGGCACGGAACGACAAAAGAGACGGGAAGAGCGTATGGCATGACAAATTAATAACGCATCATGGAGGAAACCGCCCCGCGCTGACATCACCGCCAGACACTGATGAAGTCTGTATGCCGTTACGGGGCGACAAGGCACATACCGTGGTGAACGAATACGGCGCATCGCCTGAGGCAATGCGCCGTACATATTATTTTACGAACCATTCTGCAGTCATAAGCTAATGCCGCAGAACGCAAATGTCGGATTAGAAGAGTTTTGACGGATAAACGCCTTCGTCGATAAGAGACTGTATCTTGTCTACAACAGACTGACGGTCGGCTGCATATGTCACGCCAAACCACTTGCTGGTCGTATCGAGCACTTTCACCGTAGCGGTTTTCTCATTGATAAGCTTGTTCACCATCAACGGGATGAAGAACTCAGCCTTGAGGTTCTCCATGTTTTTCGGATCGGAGAGGAACTCCTTGAAATAAGCCTCACTGTGCTCGAAATAGTCGGGAGTGAATCCCCACATGTTCATCGACACAGGCGTGTTGTCCTCAACAGCTACCCACTCTCCCTGCTCGTCCTTATAGCACACAGGACCGTTCACGCGCATTATCTCGGTGCGCTCCACAACAGTGGTGAGGTTCTCGTCGGCGTCCTTGGAGCAGATGCCGCGTGCCACCGTACCGTTCTCAGACAGTGTGTTGCCTACGCGGAAGCCCACCATCGCATACTTGTTCTGCGAACCTTCAGGCAGCTCGGAGAGGAACTTGCCTATCACCTGGAATGCGTCGCGATTGTAGAAATCGTCGCAGTTGATTACGCAGAACGGTTCCTTGATAATGTCTTTTGCCATGAGCACGGCATGGTTTGTGCCCCACGGTTTGACACGACCCTCGGGAACAGAGAATCCCTCCGGCAGATCCTCAAGCGACTGGAAGCACAGTTCTGCCGGGATGTGACCCTCATACTTGGAAAGAATCTTATCGCGGAAATCCTGCTCGAAATCCTTTCGGATAACAAACACGATTTTGCCAAATCCGGCTTTGATGGCGTCGTATATGGAATAATCCATTATTGTCTCGCCATTAGGTCCTAAACCGTCCAACTGTTTCAATCCACCGTAGCGGCTGCCCATACCAGCTGCAAGAAGTAATAATGTAGGCTTCATAATATGTTATTGTTTATATTGTTAATAATTCTGGTTGCAAAAGTAACAAATAAGAATGAGAAAACGAAAAGCGCGGAGCAGTTTTTTGCTCCTGACACAAATTAGCCGGTGCATCGCTCCGCACATACGCCGCCTCTCCCCATGCATGTTTTCAGAACGGATAGCCTATGGCAAAATGCAGGCTCTGTCCGTCGCGGAACGACGATATGTTGTAGAAACCGCTCTTGTACGGCACGTGAAGACCCACGCCCCAGTCAAGGCGCAGCACGAAGAACTCAAGGTCGTAGCGCAGTCCTACGCCTGTTCCCAGCGCGGTTTCCTTCAGCAGGTTCTTCACCTTGAACAAGGAATTTGTGCGGTAGCCGTCGTCACGCAATGCCCACACGTTGCCCGCATCGAGGAACGTGGCTCCGTAGAGATTTCCGAACAGGCGGAAACGGTACTCGAGGTTGGCTTGCAGCTTAAAGTCTCCGGTCTGATCCATATACGACGTACGCTCGCTGTCGGTGTGATAAGCACCGGGTCCGATGCTGCGCACATTGAAAGCCCTTATGCTGTTGGCTCCTCCCACATAGAACTGCTCACTGTAAGGCGCGCTTTCAGAATTGCCGTACGACCATATGAGTCCGGTGCTGACGTGCCCCACAAGCTGACTGTGGTCGCCCACTGCCCATGTCTTGCTGAAGTCGGTCTCTATCTTGAAGAACTGCGCATAAGGATTCTTGAACATCTGCTTGTACTTGCTGTTCCATTTTTTCCCCGCAGCCAGATAACCGAGTGAAAGCAGATTGGACGCCTCGCTTACCACCACCTGCCAGTAAATGGGGTTGCGGTAGGTGGCAGGACTGGAATAAGTGTATGAGTAACGCATCTTAGGCACAAACTGGTCAGCCATTGTCACGAGCAGATACGGGTTCTCGTTCATGACATCTCCGAACGCCTCGGTCATGTGTGTCATGTATTCATATTGCAGGATGAGCGGACTGAACTGATGGACAGACGTGGCAGTGCGCTGGAAATTGTATGTGAGCTCGCCCGAAACAATATGTCTTTTGAAATATCCGGAGCGGTTGATGACGCTCGACGATGCCTTTAAGATTGTGGAAGGAGTGTTGTACCACCGCACACGACGCCAGAAAGGAAGGACGAGACGCGGAAGCTCTAATGACACGTTTGCGCCATACTCATATGAATTCATCTCCGAACTGCTGCCGTCAGCGTTGTGTCCGGTCTGCCACTCATATGAGCCGTTGATGTTGATGTCGAGTTTCTCTCCCCCTCGAAAGGCGTTGCGACGGCTTATACCTATGACAGCTCCCGGTCCGAGTTTGCCGCTCGTCTTGCCGACCATGTTTGCCTCGACGTAGAAATCGTAAGGTTTGTCGAACACACAACTGAGGGTCATGTCGAGCGTATCACAGCTCAATGTGGTGTCACGGGGTGTAAACTTGAAATCTACAAAACTGAAAAGCCCGGTTCCGGTTATCTTACTTGCAGACTGCAGATAATCGTCGTGGCTGTAAAGTCTGCGCGGACGCAGCTTCAGGTCGCGCAATATGACACGCGTGCGGAGAGGCGGTTTGCGACCGTTGAACCGCACTGTGAAGTATCTGTGCACAAGCGAATCGCTGAGCGTCTCCATGAAATCTTTCCGCAACTCGAGGTTGACCTTTCCTATATACCACTTGCGGCGCACTCCGTCGGGCACGCTGTCGGCAAACTGCAGGCGCAGCTGAACCGTATCAGCCACCGAGACGGTATCGGCAAGATAGGACGCATAGCCGGGCTGGTAATAATAATATCCGTTATTGCGGAACACGTTGCTCAGACGTGTACGCTCGGCATCAAGCACCGAGACTTTGAAAGGGTCGCCCGGATGTATGAGTGTCTCGCCGAGTGAGGAGCGTATAAGAGAGTCGGCTCGCGGCGGGAAATTGACATATCTCAGCGAATCTATCCTGTAGAGATTGCCCAGACTGACAGTATAGCCTATCTTTGCCTTCTTCGGGTTTTTCTGAGTGATGACATCATATTCCACGTTTGAGTCGAAATAGCCGTTGGAACGGAGAAGCTCATTCGCCACCTTGGCGCGAAGCTCCGGATTGACCCGGCTCATCAGCACGGGAGGCTTACCGAACGACTTGGTCATCCACTTCGAGAAGACAGAGCGCGACTTGGAGAACGCATTCCATATCCACAGTCCGTAAGGAAACGGAGAGCGGTGGTAAGAACTTCCGAACAACGCTCCGTTGGGAGCCGTGGCGAGCGCAGCCTCCACCTCTTCCTGCACGGCAAGAAAATGGTCGTTCTTCTCGTAGTCCTTGTATTCTATCTTCGTCAGACCGACAAACAGCTGGTCGTCCTCAGGAATGTTCTTCGTGCTTGAACACGACATCAGCATTCCCGATATTATAAGAACGACGCATAATGAGAATCTATCTGTTGTTTTCATCTTTGCTTACTGTAACAGAATCTTTTGGCATATTTTTGTCAGAATTGTCCTTGCTCTTGAATCTGAATATGTCTGTGAGACGCTGCAACTTGCGTCTCCACATGAAACCTCCGCCGTATTTGCCGACATAACCCTCAAGCCAGTCATAGCTGTCGCGCTCATAAAACAGCTTGAGATACTTGTTGGAATTCTGGCTGAGACGGTATTCGAATGTCACGTTGTCGAAGAACGTATTGTTCTGATTCTCCACTTCAGCTCCTGTAGAGACCTTTCCTCCAATGACAATATTGAGCCGGTTGTTCCAGAACCGTTTGGAGAACTTGAACGAATAGTCCGTCTGCACCTGTCCGCTGCTGAGCGTGGTGTTGTCCATACCGAAACTGAGGTCGAGCGTGCGCAAGGCATTTCCCGATATGGAGTTTATCTGACTGTTGAGGAATGCGCTCAAGGCACTGTTCATGGAGAATGAGCTTGTGTTGCCGTCGGCAAGATACATGCCGGTTGTAAGCATGGTGACGGCAAGTTTTCCCCTGTTCTCCTCAGACATGGTCTGGAGCTGATTGTGTATTGTCATATCCTCCGGCGCATCAATGATGAATTTCAGTCCCATATCGTTAAGCGTCTTTGTGATGACCACTCCACAATTGAACAGTACACTGCGTCCCGCATCTCCGTCCGTAGAGACATTCGTCTTGGTCTGCTCCGTAGCCGTGATGTTGAGTTTCGGGTTCATCGGATCGCCCATAAACTCTATGTAACTGCCATCCTGTATGACAAACGTCTTCAATGGAATCACCGGAAGCGAATATTTCATCTCACCGTTGCTCAAGGTGTATCTTCCCGTAAGCCGCAGGTTGTCGACTGCGTTATACTGCATACGCAGGTCTCCTCCGCCAATGAGGTCGACATAGTTTGAGTGGCTCTCGTTAAGCGCGCACATGATGTGTGCGCCCTCATCGATGCTCATTGTGAAATCCATGTCTATGCCTGTAAGCGGCGGCCGAGTGACAATGTCTTCCGTGGAGTCGTTGAGATTGACAAACTTGACGAGTCCGTCAAGCTGATTGTCGGTGGTCAACGGTGAGTCGCGCAGGATGTATGTCATATCTGTCGAGCCGAGCACATCAAGCTTGCCCCTGATCAGCATGCTCTCGAGAGAACCTCTCATCATGGCGTAGAAGTTTACATACGCCTTGCCGTAAACCTCCGAGCGTCTGTTTTCCTTTGCGTTGACGAGCTGATAGTTCGTGGCACGTACACCGAGATCGAGATACATATTGTCCATATCAGCAAAATCAAAATATCCCGTAAGAGTCAGAGGACTGTTGTTCCGGGCATACATTTTATAGTCATCGAAAACAAGATTGCTGTTTGTTATCGGTACAGGAGTCTCGTCAAACCTAAGCCGGACACCATAAGGGATGCTGACAACATAAGCAGAGTCGAACCTGACCTCGCCGTTCACTACAGGTGAAGACAACGCCCCTTTTATTGACAGGTCTCCTCCGGCATATCCTCTAAGTCCGAAAGTGTGGTCTGGCATGAAACCGTTGATTATCCGGAGCGGTGTGCGACTCAATGTAAGATCGGCATTGAGATAACCGTCATCCGCCGAATTGTAGCTGCCTTTAAGGGTGGCTATCTCCTCATCATTGCATGAGAGGAAACCGTCTACGTAATGGCTGCCGTCCTCTTTCGGCATGTAGGCAAAGTCGCTTGATAAGTTGCCGATGCGGTTGCCTTCATAAACGAAGTTCTCTATGGATACGGACGACGAGATGTTTTTCTCATCAGCCGTGCTCACAAGATGGAAATCGCCGTTCAGTATTCCTGACATCTTGGGGACATACGGTATCACGGAAAGCACTTCATCAAGATTGAACTTGACCAGACCGACAGTTATGTCCTGAAGAGCCTCTGTACTGTCGTTCGTGAAAACACGGATTCCCATACCGTCATCAGCTCTAAGCCGTAGATTTGCGGAGATACGCCTGTCGTCTCCAAAGAACAGATAGTTGTCCTTGTTTATCTCGAAAGGCTTGAATCCAAGTATCGGAGTGCCTCTGCTTCCAAAGCGTACGCGGATGCCGTTATCCGCCATAGCAGCATCTACACCCAAGGACACTCCCACTCGTTCCTTGTCGTCATACATTCGCACTCCCAAATAGATGCCGCGCTCATAGAATGCTCCCCGGAAAAGGGTATTGAACACGTATTGCGGGTTTCCGGGACCGTTACGCACCTGACCGTTGAAATCTGTACGCAAGGTATCGGAATTCACTACCAATCTTATGGTGTCAAGCCGCACACCTGAGACAACAAGCGAATCGATGGCGATGTTTCCGTTAATTCCGTCTGACATGGATGAGCGCATATCTATCTGAGCATGCTTCATGTCGAAACCGAACTTTTTGAGTGAGCGGCTGAAGAAGTTGTCACGTCCGGCACAGAAATGGAATCTCATGTGCGGGAAATTCTCACGCAGACGGGCTTGGTCTATATAGCGTTCCTTCAGCTGCCTGGCTACCTCAGCCATCAGCTTCTGACCACTGCGCATTATTTTCTCATATCCTCCGGAGGCTCTGACCATCATGTCGAAGTCACCGCTTCTCACTACAGCCGACGTTGAGTCAGCGCGTGTGAACGCATCTATCAGGACATCTTCCGGTGTATACACACGCGAACTGTCTGTCAAGGCAATATTGCGTATGCTTCCGCTTACTCTGTGGTTTTTCTTAAAGTTGCTGGCAAAATCCATATCTGCTTTAAGAGACATCTCCGCAGGCACGTCGAACACCCGAAGCCGATAAAAATCAATATTCTTTATATCACACGACAAATTGCCTCGCATACTCTTATGGCTCATCGCCGCATTGAGTGCCACACTGCCGTCAAGCAACTGGTTGTGGCTGTCGAGAGTGGCACGCGCCTTGCCTTTGTCGATAACTGCGTTGAATGTTATACCGGACAGATTATAAACAGAATAGACGAAGTCGGACACAATGGCATTGACATTGAGTCGCGTATGTGATGAGCGAAAATCGGTTCCTTTTCCGGACATGACGATACTGCCGGAGAATGGCTTGAATTCAAGAGACGGCATGAAATGGCTTATGTCAAGCCTTTCAGCCTCAGCCTTTGCCTTATAGGACATTCCGTCTGTATTCATGAATGCGGACAAGTTTAATTTTCCTCCGCCTTCGGCAGCAGTGACATCCACATCATACTTGGTTCCTCTGGCAATGAGTTTCCCGTCAACGGATATGCCCTTTGGAATACGCAGAGCAGGACTGCCGGCAAGAGAAGCGATGAAATCCATATTATAGGTTTTGGCTTTCAGATGAAGGTCAACTCCTAACTTCTTGACATCGTTCAAATCCATAAGTCGCCCATTACAGCTTATATCGAAAGCCGAGGGCAGTTTTATAACAATACCGTCAAGGCTTGCCCGCCTCATGTTTCCAGTCACAGAAGCTTTCACGGAAAGCGGATAGTTGGGCCATCTACGCATAAAGCCAGACGGCATTGAAGCCATGAAGCGGGACAGGTCCTGTTTGCCGAGCGATGCATCGAACAGTACATTGAGTTTTCCCGTGGATTTGTCTGAAAAGGCATTGAATGCGACATCAGCCCGAGCACGCACTGATGACTCGCTTGTACGCAATCGGAAATCGGGCATGTTAATCCTGGCGGAATCGAGTGAGACAGAGCCGCTGATTTCTTCCATGCGTATGCCGCTTTTCTCATAAAACGCGCACTCATTCATCCGAAGACTTAATGCCGTGTTGTGATAGACGACTGAATCGACCGACATGTTCAGTCCAGAAAGCGCGATATGGTTATAATCGAGACCGGAAACTGGTTTCTCGTAATTATTGTCGTATGTTATCTTTCCGTTATCCAGTCTGAAACGACCTACTGTATATTTGCCTTCATGCAGGTCAAAACGTCCTTTCCTGACATTCACGTTGCCCATATAAGCAGACAGTTGGAGTGTGTCCCCGGGCATATGTACAGTAACGGAAGTGCGTGATATATCGAGTTTGTCAAGACATATTTTCCAGAAATTGGATGATTCTGAGGTATCTTCGGGGACACTGTCGTTCAACGCGACATCTATATTTGCGTCTGCCAGTGACACACTATTGAGACGCACTGTCTCCTTATTGAGATTTATACCATGGCTTATAAGTTCAAGACTGCCGAAATTTCCTCTTACACGCGCGCTCTCAACAAGTCCGACAGTATTCAGATTTACATCGCTAAGACTAAGACGGTCTATTTCAACCTGACTTCTGAACAAAGGCAGAAGCCTTATATCTACAATTATGTTGCGAACATTTGCTATCGTATCTTTCTTACCTGAGATAGAGTCAGACGGCTGTAGCACACACACACCGTTTACGCTTAGATTAAGAGGGAACGCCAGTCTCACATTGTCGACGGATATGTCAAGTCCTGTCTTTTCGGATGCTGTTGATGTTACCTGTCTTACAATCCAGTTCTGAACAGGAGGTATATACAAAAGCACTGCCATGATGAAAAATATGGCGACCGGTATTAGCAAGACTATCAGTATCTTCTTAAAGATTTTCTTCATTGGCATGTCTTTGTATGTAAATCTGGAATATCTTATTCTGAAACGCGCATCCGCCTGACACCGTCATGCTGTATGCATCAGGCGATGCGCACTATACCACGCCACAAAGGTTCATCTGGTAGTATGGCGTCGAAACTCATCAGTTGTTTTGAGACGGGATGTACGAATGTTATATTAGACGAGACCAGCGATATGCTACCGTCCGGATTGCTGCGCCGTGCCCCGTATTTTATGTCTCCCTTTATGGGACATCCTATGGAAGCAAGCTGACAGCGTATCTGATGATGGCGTCCTGTCTTCAATTCCACTTCCAGTAATGTATAATTATCTGTGTGTCCGGCTTCCTTATAACTTAGCACAGCCTTCTTTGAGTCCGGCACCTCATGATTGTAGCAATAGCTTTTATTCTGTTTCTCATTGCGCACTAGCCAGCTTGTAAGAGTGTCTGCCGGTTTGGGAGGTTTGCCGGCTGTTAGCGCAAGATAGGTTTTATGCACGTCACCATTACGGAACATATCGTTCAGACGGGACAACGCTTTCGATGTCCTGGCAAACACCACGACACCGGACACGGGTCTGTCGAGACGATGGACCACGCCAAGAAAAACATTGCCAGGTTTGTTATACTTCTCTCTTATATACTCCTTGACAATATCAGACAGCGGCACGTCACCGGTCTTGTCACCCTGCACAATTTCCCCGCTATCCTTGTTTACAACGATGATATGGTTGTCTTCGTATAAAACCTTCATTGAGATTATCATTAAATATTATGCATAATCCATAAAATCTGCTTTGCGCATATATTACGGATTATGCATAATGAGCAAGACGCAAATTACATATTCATGCCACCGTCTACCTGTATCACCTGTCCGGTAACATAAGAAGACATGTCGGATGCAAGGAACGTTGCGACATTGGCAATATCCTCAACAGTTCCACCACGGCGCAATGGAATCTTCTTTATCCATTCCGCACGGATATTGTCAGGCAGAGCCTGTGTCATGGCTGTGTCTATGAATCCCGGAGCTATGGCGTTGGCGCGTATGCCACGACTTCCAATCTCCTGTCCTATACTCTTTGCAAGAGCTATCAGTCCAGCCTTCGAGGCGGCGTAATTGCTCTGTCCGGCATTTCCATGAACACCCACCACAGATGCCATATTGATAATAGAGCCACTCTTCTGTCGCACCATGATAGGCGTGCATGCGTGGATGAAATTGAATGCAGACTTGAGATTAACGGCAATAACGGCATCCCACTGTGTTTCCGTCATACGCATCATCAGACCATCCTTTGTTATACCTGCATTGTTCACAAGTATATCAATGCTCCCGAAATCCTCATGCACCTTCTTGACAAGTTCTTCCGTCTCACCGAACATTGCCGCATTGCTTGCGTATCCCTTCGCTTTGACTCCAAGTGCAAGAAGCTCTGCCTCTGTCGCTTTTCCGTTCTCGTCAATAACAAGGTCTGTAAATGCGATGTTTGCACCTTCTGATGCAAATTTCAGCGCGATAGCCTTGCCGATACCGCGCGCAGCTCCTGTAATAAGAGCTGTCTTACCTGATAAAAGTCCCATTTTCTTTTTATTTATAAATAAACTATACAATAAATTGTCATTTGGCAGTATTCTTTCCAAGGGCACCGTATACCACCTTAGCCACAAGCGGTTTGCTCGCCTCTTCTGTCATTCCATGTCCAAGGCGACCATATATGAACGGCACTTCAAGTCCCTTTATACAATAATGTGTGATATCGGCAACAAGATCCACATCCTCGATGTCAAACTCACCATCAGCCTTGCCTTCGGCATACACCTTACGGAAAAGCTCTATCTCATCTTCATCAAAATTCTTGCGCACCTTCTCCACCATCCAAATGTTCCGGAAAAATTCGGCACGCAGATTACCATTGCGCACCACCGTCTCTCTTATCATACTGAGGTGCGTATAAATGAGTTTTATAATCTTGTCTTGTGGCCGTATCTTCATGGCCGCCACTTCATCCAGCTTGTCGGAAAGCCGTTCCAGCTCAGACTCTATCACAGCCGAATACACGTCTTCCTTCCTATTAAAATATGTATAAAGCGTACGGCGTCCTTTACCTGATGCGACAGCAATGTCATTCATTGTCGTATTGGCAATTCCGTTTTTTGCAAACAACTGCCGTGCCACATCCACCAGCTTCTGTCGTGTTTTAGATACTGACATACATTATTATTGTTACGTTCGCTTCATCCGTATGCACATACTGGACTGCATGTGCAAAAATAAAATATTAATTTTATATATGCAAATAAATATATGATGATTTATGTTTTTTATATCATCGTATTCTGAAACGCAAGTAAAACTTCAATATGATTTCAGAATGGCATATTATCATAAGCACACAAATGCATTTTTAGTACAGAAATAAAGAAAATGCGGAAGCAAGCTACAGGAATTCACAGCAATATACACAAACCTGACAATGTACGATAACACATAAAGCATGACCGTGAGGACTAAAATTCTACTCATATTAAAGCTGCAATGTCGTTCCATAACGCATTAAGCCGAACAACTTCCACGCATAACAGCATGAAATATCTTTAAATATGAAAAACATGTTTCATTCGTTTCAAGGCTGACTTCACAATATATGCAAAACCCTGATTTACTTACTGATACACGCCATATATAAAACCAGAACCCGTGAAATAACCGATTGATATTCCACTAACTTTCTACAACAATTTTGCATAAAAATAAAAAAATCACCATTATTACTTGTATGTTTCAAAAAAAAGCAGTACCTTTGCACTCGCAATTCAGAAATGACGTTGCAATAAATAAAGAAATATATCGCGGAGTGGAGCAGTTGGTAGCTCGCCAGGCTCATAACCTGGAGGTCGCATGTTCGAGTCCTGCCTCCGCAACCAACGAATGTCCGGAATACCTGTTACAATAGGATTCCGGACTTTTTTGTTTTTAACCCCGGTCAAAAAGCGGGACAGTAAAAATACAAAAACTTTCCACAAATATTGAAGCATTGTCATAAGCTGATGGTATCTGAACACTTGTTCCATATAAATGCAAACAAGACGGATAACGGACATTGCTGCGCAATCAAAACAAATACTTTTCAAAAAAATAAATGATTTTATTTTATTCTGCTCACACTTTGCCGTATCTTTGCAGAAGATAAGCTGCATTCGGGAAATCAAGAGCAAGTTCTCTTTCCGCTCATTTGCAATATCTTTGCAGAAGATAAGCTGCATTCGGGAAATTAAGAGCAAGCTCTCTTTCCGCTCATTTGCAGTTTCTTTGCAGAAGACAAGGTGCGTTTCGGCAGCATCAGATACGGTAAACATCCGTTCTTACGTACTGCCGGTGCATACATCTTACATTGGCTATGCAGAAGACAATATACTATCGGGAAATTGATGACCGGCTTTCTTTCTGCTTACTCGTACTATCTTTGCATCATAATTTTATCTGCAGATGAAAAAAACATTATTTATCATCATATTGACAGTAATGGCTGCCACCACCAAGGCTCAGGACAGTCGCACGGGCTACAATTTTCTGAGACTGCCCGTAAGCGCGCATGCCGCAGCATTGGGAGGCGACAATATCAGCATCATAGAGGACGACGAGTCAATGATATTCAACAACCCTGCCCTACTGTCGTCGGTAAGCGACAAAACCATAAATCTCAATTACATGAACTACATGTCCGGTGCCAACACAGCCAGCGCGTCATTCAACAGAATAATAAAAGAACGCGCGTCTGTAGCCGCGTCCGCACAGTTCATTGACTACGGAAAGATGAAGGAGACCGACGAGAACAACATACAGACAGGTGAGTTCTCCGCAAAAGACATTTCCATAGCGGGCTATTTCTCCTACATGCTTACCGACCGTCTGGCAGGTGGCATAACCGCAAAATTCATAACCTCATACATCGGCGATTACAATTCCATTGCCATGGGCGTTGACCTCGGGCTCAACTATTATGACCCGGAAAAAGAATGGTCGGTATCACTTGTCGCAAAGAATCTCGGCGGTCAGATGAAAGCCTATGACGACCAATACGACCGTATGCCAATAGACATACAGCTGGGAGCGAGCAAACGCTTCGCCCACATGCCGTTCCGCATATCCGCCACACTTGTAGACCTCAACCATCTCGACTATAAATTCATAAACCATCTGGTTGCCGGAGTCGACATTATCATATCTTCGACAATATGGGTGGGTGCAGGCTACAACTTCAGACGTGCCAACGAGATGAAGATAACCGAGACTGACGGTGAAAGCAGTCACGGTGCCGGTCTGTCGTTCGGAGCCGGAATAAACCTCGAACGCTTCAAGCTCAATCTGGCATACGGCAAATACCACGTATCCAGTTCATCAATCCTTATAAATCTGGCATATTCTTTATAAACAACATAACAATGAAAAAGATCACGATAGCCATCGACGGTTATTCCTCATGCGGGAAGAGTACGATGGCAAAAGACCTTGCGCACGAAATAGGATACATATATGTAGACACAGGCGCCATGTACCGCTCAGTGACTCTCTTCGCTATGCGCAACGGACTGCTCAACAGCGACGGTAGCATTAAAACCGATGAGTTGAAAGACAGGATGGACGATATTGACATATCATTCAGACTGAACAGCGCGACGGGACGTCCGGACACCTACCTCAACGGAGAACTGGTAGAAAAAGAAATACGAACGATGGAGGTATCGGCGAACGTGAGCAGGATTGCCGCCCTGCCGTTTGTCAGAGAGGCTCTCGTCGCACAACAGCAGGCTATGGGCAAGAAAAAAGGCATCATCATGGACGGACGTGACATCGGAACGGTGGTTTTTCCTGATGCCGAACTAAAGATATTCGTCACGGCATCAGCCGAAGTGAGAGCCAGACGACGCTACGACGAACTGAAAGCCAAAGGCATGCCAGCCGACTTTGACGACATCCTTAAAAACGTGAAAGAGCGTGACTACATCGACTCTCACCGCGAGACGTCCCCTCTTCGAAAGGCAGACGACGCACTGGAGCTTGACAACAGCAACATGACAATAGACCAACAGAAAGCATGGCTGATGGCGCGCTATATGGAAAAAGCGGCAAACTGACAGACAGTTTCTTTGCTATGCCGCGTACATAGAAGCGTCACACAAAGCCTTCATAAAGTTCCAAAGCCGCTTTATTATCGGATTGAATGCCGCTTACGATTAAACCCAAATCAGTCATTAGACTCCGGTTTGATTATGCGTTAATGCAGAGCGGATTGCTTGCCGTTTAGACGAAGGCGTAGCGGGCTACGCCGAGAAGGAACGGTAAGCAAGACACCTACAGAAACGCCTAAGCAGACCGGAGAGTATGTGAAATAAAGATTTATTCAAATATATACGTTCTAATGACCGATTGGGGTTAAAGCCGCAGACATCATTAAGGATGTTCTGCGGCTTTTATACGTTCAAGAATACTGTCGCGGCACTGCTCCATAAGCCATTTAGGCGTACTCGTCGCGCCACAGATACCAACAGACGTGACTCCCTCTATCCACGAACTGTCAATCTCTCCAGGGCCCTCTATCATATAGCTGTTGGGATTGACACTCTTGCATGTGTTGAACAGGACCTTGCCGTTACTGCTTTTGCGTCCGCTCACAAAAATGATAATGTCGTGCCGGGCGGCAAAAGACGCTATATTGGGCATCCTGTTCGCCACCTGACGGCATATCGTGTCGAAACTCCTGAAAGTGGCATCCGGCGAGATATGGCTCTGTATATAATCTATGATACGGCGGAACTCGTCGAGATTCTTCGTTGTCTGCGAATACAGATAAATGTCACGTCCGAAATCGAGAAGCCTCACATCCTCAAGCTTCTCCATCACTATCGCCTTGCTGTGAGTCTGCCCCACAAGTCCGAGAACCTCCGCATGACCGTTCTTGCCGAATATCACTATCTGTGCCTCAGGGTTGGCGTCATACTGTTTCTTGATGCGTCTCTGCAACTGAAGCACCACAGGGCACGTCGCGTCAATTATCTCGATATTGTTGCGTCTTGCCGTCTCATATGTCTCGGGAGGCTCACCGTGCGCCCTGAGCAGCACCTTGACATCGTGCAACTGCTTCAGCTGCTCATGGTTGATGGTTATCAGTCCGCGCGCATGAAGGCGTTCCACCTCCTTTCCGTTGTGCACTATATCACCCAGACAATAAAGTGTATTGCCTTTCGCCAACTCCTCCTCAGCCTTCTGTATAGCGGTAGTGACACCAAAACAAAAACCGCTTGAGCTGTCTATTTCTATATGAATCATTTTTTATCTGTCCTTTCCACACCGTCTACTTTAACGTTTATCACCACCTTGGGATTTTTCGGGTCGTTGGTTATCATCAGCACCTTAGGCTCGCTGCGCGACTTTCTCATGCGCTCCACATTTGCCGTTATCTTCAGTTTTGCCTCCTCACCCGGATCAAGAACCGAATTGTTGAGCGACACGCTCAGTGCCGACGAGAACATCTGCAGATTGTTTATTCTCAGCTCAGACCTGCCGTTATTCTTTATCATCACAGTACCCTTGAGTTTTTTCTTGCCGTCAGCGGCGCCGAGATTGAGTTCCTTCTCCGACACCTCTATGACCGGAGCCAAAGCCAGCTCAGCGTCCGACATGTCGTCAAACTGCGGCAACAACACGGCAGACACACTTATCTCCTTGTCACTGTCCACCTTGTCACCGGGCTTGTTGCCGAGAAACACCGTCGTCTCCGTCAGTCCGAGGTCGTTGAGTTTCCTTGAGTCGAGCGTTATAGTAACCACTCCCGCACGTCCGCTCTTTATCCTTGACGGCGACACATCGGCTTCCAGATAGTCCGGCAGATGCATCACCACCGGCTCTGCCGTCTCTCCGCCGACGTTGCGTATATGTATCCTCAGCTGCGGTGTCTCACCGTTGCTCACGTCGTTGAACTCCAGAGTGTTCCTGTCGGCAAGCAACGTGCCTATCGTGTAAGGATAATCACCGGAGTAATCCTTCACCTCTCTCACCACCACACCCTTCATTCGGAGCATCAGCGGTTCGTCGCTCCCCTCGGTGCAGACATCAGCATACTTGTCGAAATGCCCCATCTGTCTGGAGTCGAACGTCACTCTTACCATGAACTTCTCACCTGCCGGAATATCTTTATGAGGAAATTCAGCCGCCATGCAGCCGCAACTTGTCTGCACATCGCTTATGCGCATGCTTCTGTGCCCGTTGTTTCTCAACTCGAATTCAGCCGTCACCGGCACGTTGTATTCCACCTGCCCGCAGTCCACCACGTCGCTGGCAGCCACCAGATCCTGTGCCTGCGCCCCCGATGAAAGAGCCGCAAGCACAGCCAGTACGATTATAGTTTTGTTCATCAATTATGATTTTGCTTATATATTTATAGTGTTACATATATTTCTTATTTCCTTTCCGACACATTTATTGTCATGGCGCCACTTCTCGCAGAGTACTCCGGACTGTACGCGCACTGCACCGTACATATGCCCGTACTATATGTTCCGGCGCGGTCTACGTAATATTCAGTCTCTATGACATGCTTTCCCTTCGCCATTCTGTCGAAATAATAGCCCGTCCGGTTGTCGCCCTGCGCATAATAGCAGCCACGGTGATAGCCGCTTATCTGCAACGCCGGCTCCATGCACGCAGCCCTTTTGTCTGTCAGCTGTACAAAGTCATAGTCGCGCGCAGCGTTAACGGTGATTCTCACCTTAATCCTGTCGCCTACATGGAGAGCGGCTCCGTCAGCCAGCACCTTGCCGTCCTTCAGAATCTCGCGCTTCACGGTCAGACCCTCGGACGCTCCTTCCACATCCTTCACATCCTGCATGAACTGTGCGTACACCGCGCCCCACGACATGCCTTCGGAAGATTTCTCCACCGTCAGCGTGTTCATTCCGTCGCCCGTACGTGTAGCCTTGACATAGCCGGTTCCTGCCGCTGACTTCGGAAGCTCGAGCTTCGAACCGTCCACCTTCATCACCGGCACGCTCTTTTCCGATAATGTCACAGCGTCCGCGTTGCCTTTCATGAAAGCATATACGGCATCCACGTTGTTCAGAGGAGTGTCCCATCCCTGCGTGCGCTTTGACTGCAGGAGCCACCGCTGCATCTCCCTTATTGTCGTGACATCCTCAGGCGTCACAGCCTGCAGTGCCTCGATGACAGCAGTCTGCGTAGGTATGCGGTAGTCATACCAAGAATAGAATGCCTTTGGAGTGTCGAAATAGCGTCCCATCTCGTCGCTGAACACAGAATATTCCTTCACGCTGCGCAACAGTTCGGCGGCTTTTTCGCCCCGTCCGCTTCCCGACATTATAAGGGCGATGTTTGCCTTTCCTGCTATCGTAAGTCCGGCACTCTGCTTTTCGAGAAGGTTCACCATATAGTCATAGTCCTTCTTTCGCTGTCCGTCGAGTTCACGACCGTCGAGCGTGCATATATAAAGATAGGTGACAGCCATCTCGCTCGGACGCAGATTTTTCTCGCCCTTGCTCTCCGCCTTCTTCAGGTTCTCCACCTCGGTCGCCACATTCTTGCCGAGAAAATCTATCGCCGCCTTCAGCATTCCCGCCGTAGCCGGGTCGGCGCCTGTCATGGCGTTGAGCCTTACAAGCATCTCCGCAACAGCCGAGGTCATGTATACGCTGCCGCTCATGCCCTGCCACCATGAGAACGAACCGTCTCCGTTCTGCAGTTTCCTCAACTTTGCAAGCACATCGTTGAGCCTGTATTCCAACGCAGACTCGTCATAGAAACCTGTGAGCATACGTTTCCGGTCAGCCTCCGTCTTCGCCTCCATGAGCCAGGGCGTCTCGCTGAGCACCACCGACTTCAGCTCCTCATTCTTCTGCAGATTGCTCATGAGCGACGTCTCCTCGCCCTTCTCCTGTCCCCAAAGGTCGAGCACACGCTTGAAATCAGGCACACTCTTTATGATGTTGCGTCCCAAACCGTTGGCATAATATGCTGCGGCGAGACACAGGGCATTGTCTTCACAGGTCTCGGTTATGACAGGCAGTGTCTGCAATATGAGCCATGAAGGGTTGTCGGTGTATTCCACTGTCAGTCTGTTGTCATCATTGTCCTCTGTAAACATCTGCCTGAGGTCTATCGTACGCTCGCCCGCACCGTCCCAGGTAAAAGCCTTTGTGTTTGTGACAAGCTCACGGTCGGGCATCACAGCCATGTAGTGTTGCTCTCCGTCGCTGTATCCGCGTCCTGAAGCAGTGACACGGCAGATGAGCAGTCCGTCGTTCGCCACCTTGTCCATATCAAAGCTGAAGCTCACGGCGGCGGTCTCACCCTTCTTTACAGCGTACTTCACAGTCTGGTGCCATACCTCCTTTTCGTTCTCCGGATTGAGCAGTGCGAGACGTGCCGTACCCGTGACGTCCTTCTCAGACGTGTTGAACAGACGTGCCGAGATGCTCACCTTGTCGCCATTACGTACAAAACGCGGAACATTAGGCTGCACCATCACCGTCTTCTGCGCCACCGCCTCGCCTTCGAGCATGCCGCTGTTCATGTCTTTGTCGTGCGCAATGCCCATGAACTTCCATGTGGTTATGCTTTCCGGAAGAGTGAACTTTATACTGATATTTCCCTTTTCGTCAGTTGTGAGACCGGGATAGAAGAACGCCGTCTCGTTGAAGTTCTCACGCATCTGGGGCGTCTGTTCCGAGTCGGCCTCTAATGTCACAGGTGTTGTCGCACCCGTTAATGAGAGCTTGCCGCCCGATGCGTCCTCCGCCGCTCTGGCGTAACCTACACTCATCACCTCATCACTGGCAGACATTGGCTGCACTATCATCTCCTTCGACCGGAGCACCTCACCTTTTGCCATCAGCACTTCATTTACTGTAAGAATGCCAAGCAACGGCGTCACATCATAATGCCCGAACTCCAGCCGGCGCTCGTCAAGAAGCTTGAGAGGCATCTCGCCATACACTCCTTTGTTTGTGGCGTAACGCGCAGACCACGATGTGAACGGCACACTGTAATAAAGCGGCATGGACAGACGCCACCAGTTGCGGCGCAACGCGTCGAGCGACTTGTCGTAGAGGGTCGCCATGAGCTGTGCGTCGGCAGGCGTTCCGTCGGGGCGGCTCACGCTGAGCGTCCATTCCTCTTTCTGTCCCGGGGTGAGCCTGTCGCGGAAGGTAGTCCACTTCATCATAAGCCTCGTGTCCTTCTTCGGGCGGGTCAGCGTCACGGAATGGCGGTAAAGCCTGCCGTCCTTCACCCACGCATAGTTGAGCAGCACGCCGTCGCCATACTCAGGCTTGTAGGTAAGCTCGCGCGTGTGCAGCTCGTCGCGCAATGTCATCGTGCCGTTCTCGAGTATCCTGTCGCCTGCGAACACTGTGTAGAACACATGCAGCAGACTGTCTGAGGAGCCGAGCTGCACATACACCGGACGCCCGTCGGCACCGAACTCTTCCGCCGATGCGTAGAACCAGTCGTGTGTCTCGACCACCGCTTTCCTGTCCTGCATGGTGAACACCACAAACTCACGCTCTATGGTGTCGTTGCCGCAATATGCCCTCAGCGTGTGTCTCATGGACCGGAGCTGCGATGATGATATAGCGGCAGGCACATTAGCCTTGCACGTATACTTCTCGCTGTCGATATAGAAGGTCACGTCGCCGTCTATCACCTCACCGGCATTGTTACGGTAGAAGAATGTCACTGTCTTCAGACTGTCGCGCTCCACCCTCGCGGGCATGTCGCATGTGAGCGATGTGGGACGGTCGCTCAGCGGAATGCTTGTCTCTCCGTCGTGCGTCTCGCCTGCCATATCGGTGACAACTGCGAGCACGTCGAAACTGTAATATCTGTTAGGACGTTCGTCCATCGTCTCCGGCAGAGCCACCGGAACCTTTATACTGAACTTTCCGTCACTGCCCGTCGCGATGGTGTCTGAGAGTATCTGCACCGTAGCGTCGCCCCCTCCGTAATAACGCCAAAGCATTGACGGACGGCGCGTGACGGTGTAAACAACGCGCGCTCCCTGCACAGGCACTCCGGCATAGGTCTTTGCGGAGCCTTTCACGGTGACTGTGTCGCCTGAGCTGTATCCGGAAGTGAGCTTGTCGAACTGCACGTCGAACGTCGGCCGCTTGTATTCCTCAACCGAGAACAAAGTGATTCCGTTGCTGCCGAAGTCGCATCTCACGGAGAAGTTGCCCGGCAGGCAGGAGGCAGGAAGCACAAAGTCGGCAGACGCCATTCCGAAACTGTCGGTCACTACTTTCCTCTTTGCCACTTCCTTGTAGTTGGCGTCGCGCAGCGTGAGAGTCATAGCCCTGCCTCCGATGGCAGCCGACCGTTTTGTCTCACTGTCGTGACTATAGGCAAGGGCTGCCAGATGCACGGTCTGTCCGGGGCGGTATATGCGCCTGTCGGTGTACAGACTGACATAATTAACCTTACGTCTGTTGTCATTATAAGAGAAATATCCGCCAAAGGAAGACTCAGGAAAAGCCGTGTCATCGTCTGTGTATACGTAATAGGAATGACTGAAGTCCGGTCTGCAGTTGAATAAAGCCTCTCCGGCGTCGTTGCATGTGAGCGTCTCCACACCCTTGTTGTCGCTGTTGCGGCGTTCTGTCGACGTGACACGTATGCGTGCTCCCGGCACCGGCTCTCCCGTCGTGGCGTTGACCACCACCATACGTACGTTGTTGCCGGGCAGAGCCTCGTTAACGAGCATGAGGTTGCTCACATAGAGCAGGGTGCGCTCCACCGGCACGCTCGCATTGTCGGTAGTAAACTCCACGAGATAGACACCGTTCTTCAGACCGTCTATCTGCATGCTGTCACTCACCACCTTGTATGGCGGCATGCCTATATAGCGGCGCGTCCGGGTGAATGTCTCACCGGGCACGATGAGTTTCTTCAGCCTGGCGTAATCGTCCGGATCGGAAGGGTTGATGTCGTCGTCACCCTTCACATTCACACGGCGGACGGTCATCGTGAGCTGTCCTATGTTGCAAAGCGAAGCCACGGTCACCTTCTTGGGACGTCCGGGCAGAGTCATCTTGTCGCCCAGAGTCACGTTGAAATAAGGCATCGTGAGCCGCTTCACAGCGTTGCGGAGGACGTTCATTCTCTGCCATGCCCCCCACTTCACCAGCGCATAGTCTATATAGTTCATCTTGTCTTCGGGAGTGGCGTCCTCCGACGCTTCCATGAAGTTGTAGCGTTCGATGGCAAGCTCTCCGGCAACGTCGAGGTCGCCATACTTGTCGATGAGCGAGTCTATGGATTGCAGGTAAGCCGACTTCTGCATCTTCAGCGTAGTGCCCTCACGGTTCTGCTGTACCATCTTCAAGGCGCAAAGGCATGTTGCGGCACGGTTGCCTGCCTTCTCATAATAATCGTGCAGAAAAGCGTAGCGTCCAGCCTCCATGCCGAGCACGTGCAGCACGTCGTCGCCGAAGATGCGGCTGTCCACACCGTCTTCTATGAAAGGAGCGTATCCCGTTGCGAAAGCGCGGGCAAGACGGTCGGGATGACGCAACGAAAGATCGTAGAAAGCCTCGCTCCGTGCGGCGGCATCGTCGCTGAGCGACGGACGCTCCCGGTAGACCGTTCCGAGCACGGAGTTGTACACGGCAGCCAGAACCACGTCCACGCTCTCCGCACGCTTTGCCTCAGCCTCAAGTCGGCTGACAGCCGGAGCGAGCGAGTCGGGCGACACGGTGACGCTCACCCCTATCCTCGTCACCTGTGCTTTGAGCAATTGTCCGTAGGCTTTGTCAGCCTCAGCCTTTGCTATTATTCTGTCAAGAATATCTATACGTGTCTTGGGCAAATCCTTTTCTCTTGCCTCCGCCTCACGCTTCCACAACGTGGTGTAACTGTCTGCGGACACCGCCGCAGGTATCATCAATGCCGCGAAGACGACAAGTAGCAGTCTATGTTTCATAATACCGATTTTTATGATTGAACTATCCGTCCGTCGCGACCCGCCGTCCAAACAGGCGGCAGGCATGCGGAGACGTAACGCTATATTATTGCAAATATACGAATATTACGGACAACAGCCAATCAAAACAACAAACTTTTACTTATGTTGCCGATTTTTTATCGTCGCCAAGACACCGTATGAAATCATCACATCATACCATCCTTTTGCCGTACCGGCAACGCCTGAGGCAAGGCAAATAGCATAAGGTGACATGCGTACAACCTGTTGCGGGAAACAGCGAATTTATGCGGCAACATCTCTAAGGCATCGGAAAGCCGGAGAACAGTCGCCGCACGTATCACGGAAGGTGAAAACGCGGGGATGACGTTTATGTGACCGGAACGTCGGAAAGCGCATGGATGACGATGTGAATGTAAAGATAATTTACCAAATAAAGCCCCGTCTGCAACCGGCATTACAGAATCCGGCAGACTGAAAAAGCCTTTCAGGACGTCAGGAAAACGCATGTCTCACTGCCTTCGCAGCCACACGACATTGCCGAAAAGGCTCTTCCGCGCATCAGGAAAGGCTCTTCCGGGTCTCGGAAAAGCCTCTCCCGCGAGACGGAAAAGGCTTTATCGCAAGACGAAAGAGGCTTTACGGCAGACTGAGTGTATACGGGGATACACTCCGTAAAGACATAACACGCACATTATCAGTACTGTGCGCAAACACGGCAAAATCACGACATTCTCGGCAAGGCGGGTCTTCCGATGTGGACAGGCGGGATATGAGAGGCATGATGTAAATATTTTTTACCATCATAAAACCGTATTTTTACCATCATAAAACCGCATAGCGAAACACACAATAGCACTTTGAGCGGTCTGATGACCGGTTCGGGGTAAATCCGAATATGCCATCAGACTTCCATTCTTATTTCGTGCTGCTGTCAGCCGGATTGTATTCTGATTTATCGAAGATGTAGCGGGCTACATCGAGAAAAAGCAGAAGACAAGACGACGGCGGCAGTGCGGAAGAAGGATGAAGAGCTGACAATATACCTTAAATGTAAAATCTGCGGTCTTATGACCTATTCGGGGTAAATCCGAATAGGTCATCAGACTTCCATTCTTATTTCGTGCTGATGTCAGTCGGATTGGATTCTGATTTATCGAAGATGTAGCGGGCTACATCGAGAAAAAGCGGAAGACAAGACGACGACGGCAGTGCGGAAGAAGGATGAAGAGCTGACAATATACCTAAAATGTAAAATCTGCGGTCTTATGACCTATTCGGGGTAAATCCGAATAGGTCATCAGACTTCCATTCTTATTTCGTGCTGATGTCAGCCGGATTGTATTCTGATTTATCGAAGATGTAGCGGGCTACATCGAGAAAAAGCGGAAGACAAGACGACGACGGCAGTGCGGAAGAAGGATGAAGAGCTGACAATATACCTTAAATGTAAAATCAGCGGTCTGATGACCTATTCGGATTAAACCCGAATAAGTCATCAGACTTCCATTCTTATTTCGTGCTGCTGTCAGCCGGATTGTATTCTGATTTATCGAAGATGTAGCGGGCTACATCGAGAAAAAGCAGAAGACAAGACGACGACGGCAGTGCGGAAGAAGGATGAAGAGCTGACAATATACATTAAATGTACAATCTGCGGTCTGATGACTTATTCGGGTTTAACATCATTTTGCAAAAACGGATGCAAAACAAAAGCAATATCCGCATTATATCTACAGAAAACGAACATAACGTAATAAAGATAACGAATATGAAGAAACAGAAACTATCAATGCTTTTCTTAGGCATCTTGTCTGTAGGAATGACTTTACAGTCGTGTGACGATGACGACAATTACTATTATTATTACCCGATAAACCGCCCGAACGCCATTGTGACGGTGAAGCCGGAGACAGCGGAGAGCAAGTTCTTCCTGCAACTCGACGACTCGACAACGCTCACACCGCTCAACATGAACAGCTCGCCTTATGGCAGCAAGGAGGTGAGGGCGTTCATCAACTTCAGATACGCGGAGCAGCAGAACAACAAACGCAACTTCAATGTGTACGTGAACTGGATGGACAGCATACTTACAAAGCCGACCGCAGAAAACCTCGGCACGGAGGAGAACGTAAAGAAATACGGTCAGGATCCGGTGGAGATAGGCACGAGCGACTGGGTGACGATAGCTGAGGACGGGTATCTCACACTCAGCTTCAAGACAAAATGGAGCAGCCAGAGACCGCACTACGTGAATCTTGTGACGGGTGAGAATCCGGACAATCCGTATGAGGTGACATTCTACCACAACGCCGACGGCGACGTGAACGGCTACTGGGGATACGGCATCGTGGCGTTCAAGCTCGACAAACTGCCCGACACTGAGGGCAAGACCGTGGACCTCACGCTGAAGTGGAAGTCGTATAACGGTGACCGCAAGGTGACTTTCAAATACTGCACCCGCAAGTCGTCCACCGCAAGTGCTAAAGCCGTGGTCAGTCCGTCTGAATACATGAAGTGTCTGAAATGACAAAGACTACGTCTGAAGCGGGCGTGGCGGCAACAGCCAGCTGTCTTATCAGGACATCCGTTCACAGCACATCATCATGCAACTATAATAGGGAAACCTGACAAGAAGCCATTCACAACATTTTCATAGGCTTTAAACTTTGATTCATCTCTCAGTGGGATGTCTTCTCTGAAAGAAGAGAGGGCATCCTCTTTTTTATGCCTTTGAAAAGCAGGGTCTGCACTATGCCGCGCGAGGCAAGGTACACTATGAAAGCAAACCAAAGGGCGTGATTGCCCCACACAGCACGGAGCGACATATAAATGACGAAGAACAGCAGTGCGGAGAATATGGAGGAGAGCATCATGCCGCGCGTGGCTGTGACTCCGATGAACACTCCGTCCCACACGAAAGCCGCCATTCCCGCCGCCGGAATGGCTACCGCCCATGGGAAATAGGCTGCCGAGGAGGCAATGACTGTGGAATCGTCGGTGAGCAGAGAGAGGAACGCACTGCCGCCGGACATATACACCACGGTATAAACAGCTGCGAGAATGACGCCCCACATGAACAGACGCCGCACCGTGGAACGGAACATCTGCATGTTGCGAGCTCCATAATATCTGCCGCAAAGTGCCTCTCCGGCATAGGCGAAACCGTCCATCACGTAGGAGAAAAGGGTGAAGAGCTGCATGAGCAGGGTGTTGACAGCAAGCACCACAGTGCCGTGGGAGGCTCCTGCCGAGAGGAAAAACAGATTGACGGCGACAATGAACAGCGTGCGGATAAAGATGTCGCGGTTGACGCTGAAAAAGCTTCGCATAGCCTGAAAGGCGAACAGTCCGGATGAGGAATAATGGTTGCGCAGACGTCTGTAACCGATTATCAGAAACACTAAGGCTGCGAACAGACCGGCATACTGGGCTATGAGAGTGCCGAGAGCCACACCGTCGACCTTCATTCCGCAGGCATATACCAGGCTCAGACTCGCCACGATGTTGACCACATTCTGCATAATGGAGATGAACATCGGTATGCGTGTGTTCTGCATACCTATGAACCAGCCCGTCATACCGTAAAGGCACAGCATGGCGGGAGCACCCCATACGCATATGCCGAAATAGATGCGGACATATGCGGCTATGTCTGGAGAGGGACTGACAACCGCAAGGGCGAGACTCAAGAGCGGACGGCGGAACAGTATTATCATAACAGCGACGGCAAGACCCACCGCGAGCGAGCGCAGCAGCAGCCTCACTACCTCCGGCAGGTCTCGCCGTCCGAACGACTGGGAGGTCATACCGCTCGTGCCCATACGCAGGAATCCGAATATCCAGTATATCACATTGAATATCATGGAACCCACCGCTATCGCCCCTATATACACCGCGTCGCCCATATGTCCTACAATGGCGACATCGACAAGACCGAGCAACGGCACTGTTATATTGGAGACAATGGAAGGGAGTGCTATGTTAAGTATCTGACGGTCGATATGTTTCATATTAACATGTTTGTGTGTTTTATTGTTCTCATACAGCCAAGATAATGCAAACGAGAGGAAAAAGAGCTTGCTCTTATTTTCCCGAGTGCAGCTTATCTTATGCAAAGATAATGCGAGGCGAGCGCAGCAGCAAGGCGGGAAAACCTTGTTTTACCGGACTTGATATTGCCGAGCCGAAGCTTATCTTATGCAAAATTATCTGTTTAACAACAAACGTCTGACACCGCACTGTCCCTTTTAACATTTATTCGCTTTGCCGTTCCGAGACCTTGACTTATCTTTGCAAAAGATAAGCTGCGACTGACTTGAGATTGCAGGTTATCATTACGCTCCTCGGCATTTGCATTGCAAGGAAGCGAAAAAGAAATTATAAACAACAAAAAAGAAAAGAATTATGGAAACAGGAAACAAAGCTCCGGAAATACTTGGTGTTGATCAGAACGGAAATGAAGTGCGTTTGAGCGACTATGCCGGCAAGAAACTCGTGCTGTATTTCTACCCGAAAGACTCCACTCCGGGATGTACAAGCGAGGCATGCAGCCTGCGCGACAACTATGAGGAACTGAAGTCAAAAGGCTACGAGGTGGTTGGCGTGAGCGTGGACAGCGCGAAATCGCACCAGAGATTCATAGAGAAAAACAGTCTGCCGTTCACTCTCATAGCTGACACAGACAAGAAACTTGTGGAGGAATTCGGTGTGTGGGGCGAGAAAAAGATGTATGGCAAGACCTACATGGGCACACTGCGCACAACGTTCATCATCGACGAGAACGGTGTGGTGGAGCAAGTCATGGGTCCGAAAGAGATAAAAGTGAAAGAGCACGCGGCACAGATTCTCAACCGCTAAGCCGGTCAGGCAGTCTGGCTTCATCAGTACATCGTGCTGACGTCAGACTGTCAGCTTCCCGTTTTTGTCGGAGATGCGGCGTACTGTATGGCGAAAAAGACGGGAAAGAACACACCGGCAGCAGAGCGGAAGAGCGAAATGGCCGCTCCATCGGCAAATACAAAGAAAGCGTGGCGGCATATCCGGCAGACAGAAACGATTGATACTGTCTTTAGCGGAAAATGCCGTCACGCTTTATTATTGGCTTTTTTATAATTTCTTGTCGTAAAATGCAGAGATTCAGTCTGCCTGTTCGGCATCTATCGCCTTTATCTTCTGCTTTACGAGTTCCATGTCGTCTTTCAGCTTCTGAACCTTTCTGTTCATCTCGTCAACAAGACTGTTGCCCTTCTTACTGCTTGCTGTGAGGAATCCGAGATTGTTCTCGTAAGTCTGGATTTCCTGCCGCAGCTGGTCGTAACGGCGCATCAGTCGTCCACGTTCGTTGTCGAGCGCGTCCTCACCACGCTTTGCCACATTCTTCAGGTTGCTTCTGAAGCTGTCGAGCTTGCGACGTGAGCTTGATATGTTAAGCTCTTTATACAGCTTGTCAAGCACGGCATGATACTCGTTGTATATATTGTCCTTCTCCTTATAAGGCACATGTCCCACAGAGTTATACTCATCTACGAGCTGCTGTATCTTCTCCTGCACGTTCTCCACACCCTCAGCCGTGAAGTTGCGGAGCTGCTCTATGATGGAGCGTTTCTTCTCAAGGTTGGCGCGCTCTTCATTATGTACTCCCGCGTTAGCGGCATTGCGTGCTGCAAAGAACTTGTTGCATGCCTCGAGAAAATCGTTCCATAGCTGGTCGCCTATCTTCTTGGGCACACTGCCTATGGTCTTCCACTCCTTCTGAAGAGCTATGAACTTGTCGCCGGTTGACTTCCAGTCAGTACTGTCAGACATAGAACGCGCCTTCTCTATGAGGGCCTTTTTCTTCTCGACATTAGCGGCGAAGGTCTCTTTCAGTTCCTTGAAGAACGCCGCCTTACGCCCGAAGAAATCATCGCAAGTGCCACGGAAACGCTCGAATATCTTTACATTCATCTTCTGAGGAGCGAATCCTATGGTCTTCCATTCAGCCTGAAGGGCTATTATCTCTTTTGTATGCTTCTCCCAATCGCTTGCTCCTTTGTTCTCCTCTTTGGCTATTGCCTCAGCCTTCTCACACAGTTCCGTCTTGCGTGCGAGGTTATCCTCCTCCTTGGCACGAAGACTTTCGAAATGCTGTTGATGACGCTTGTTTATCACTGTTGAGGCTGCCTTGAACCGCGCCCATATGCTTTCGCGCAGGTCTTTTGCCACAGGTCCTATCTCGCGATACTGCTGATGGAGTTCCTGAAGCTGGTGGAACGCGCTGATGACATCCGGTTCTTCCGCAAGCCTTTCAGCAGACTCACACAGCTTGGTCTTCAATTCGAGATTCTTCTTGAAATCGTATTCGCGCGCCTCATTGTTGAGTTTGAGCAAATCGTAGAACTGTTCTACATACAGCTGATAACTGCGCCACAGCTCACTTGCCTTATTCGCGGGGACAGATTTTATTTCCTTCCATTGCTGCTGCAGCTCCTTGAACTCCGAATATGACTTGTTCGCCTGTTCGGGTGAGGTAGCCATAGCCTTTATTTTATTTATAATGTCGAGCTTCTTTTCAAGATTTTCCTGCTTCTCCGCTTCCTGCTGCTGGAATATTTTCGTACGGTTCTCACGTATGACAGACATTTCCGCCTTGAATATACTCTCATCCTCATCAGGCAGAATCTGGTATTTCTCAGGGTCTCCTCCTCCATTGAGATAGTCCTTCAGACGCGCTTCCCGCTCAGCGATATGTATTTTATAGAAAGAGGTTTTGAGATGATCAATCTCTTCCTTGTTTGAAAATTCCTTGTTGGCAACGATTTCCTTCAAGCGTGCGAGAATTTCCTTCTTTGTCCTGTAGGTATGTGCTGAAGGTTGTTCTTCCGCCATACTCTCTGCAGAACAGACGTTTTCAGTCTCCGCAATCAGGTCTTCCGGTTTGTTTTCTTCCCGGTTTACTTGAGCAACATCCTGCTCCTTGCCTTTTTCGTTTTCATTCACTCCATTCTGAAGAGCATTTTCTTGAGAATCCATCATTTCACTGTTTTAAGTTTATGACACGGTTTTTCCAATATATCCAAGCAAATATCGAAATGTCTTAATACTTAAAGCCATTAACATTTTGCATGATACGTTAATTTCAAATAATTATTGATGCAAACTTAAATAAAAAAAAGTAATTCAGCAAAAAAACTTATGTATTTTTCACTTTTTTCCGTTAAAGTAGTCTTTTATGGCGCAGAATAAACCACGACAAGCCCGAAACACATACTGAAATGACCAAAGCGACGATGAATCCGTAGCTGGTTGTCTCCATGCCATTGATGAGGTTCATTCCGAAGAGCGACGCTATCAGCGTGGGGAACATCATTATAATGGACACCGATGTCAGCGTACGCATAACGGTGTTCATGTTGTTGTTGATGATGCTTGAGTAAGTATCCATTGTCGATTCGAGAATGTTGGAATAGATGTTCGTAGTCTCTCGTGCCTGCGACATCTCAATATTGACATCTTCTATAAGGTCTGCGTCGAGCTCGTCCACCTGAAGCTTGAACTTAAGTTTCGCAAGAAGAGTCTCGTTGCCACGTATTGACGTTATGAAATATGTAAGAGAATCCTGCAGACGACTGAGTGCAATAAGCGACTCATTGTTCACTACGTTGTCGAGATTATGCTTTGCTTTCTCTATAAGAGCGTTTATCTGCTTCAGGCGTTTCAGATACCACACGGCAGAAGACAGGAACAGGCGGAATATCATATCGACATAGTCGGTGAACCCTTCGCCACGTTTCTGCTGATAGCTCACGAAATCTATCATCATGTTTGTCTCATAGTAACACACCGTAATCGTCACATCTGCCTTATGAATGATACCAAGCGGTACTGTAGTATATGGTGTGCGCGAGCGTATCTCCTTAACGTAAGGGATACGAAGGATTATAAGCATCCAGCCGTCATCGTACTCATAACGGGCGCGCTCGTCAGTATCGCTGACGTCGGAAAGAAAATAATCGGGTAAGTTGAATTTATCTTCAAGCCACTGCTGGTCCTCTTCAGTAGGGCATGTCACTTGTATCCAGCAGTTTGGTTGCCACTCAGCTATCGCTTTCAAGGCACCTTCCGTGTTCCAGAATGTTCTCATAGAGTCGCTCTCCTTAGATTTGTTGTCTTTAATTTTACAGGCAGGAGACAAGCCTCATGCATTGAGTAACATCCTGTCACCAGCCTCAGAAAGTAATATTTTCCGCGTGATAATCGTCCATAAATTCTTTTTTATTGTTGCGGATGCAAAGTTACGTAAATTCTTTGATTACGCAAATTCTTTTAAAGAATTCGTATATCGCATTCTCATGTTAATAATAATATAATACAATTTACATAAGTTAAAATTTCGATTGATTCATCTTTAAAGTTGTTATAACTATAAATGGTACGACAATATTTTATATATTGCATATCAAAACTTCATTTACAATAACACAAAAAAACTTTAAACATGAAAAAAACTTTACTATTTCTGACTGCCTTCTCATTTGGCATGTTGCAGTCTTATGCCCAGCAAGAAGGGCAGATCAGGGTTAAAAGCGGATTCACCGCCGACGTCGTAGCGGAAGGAATTCCTGTTGAGAACTATCTGGTACAGGGTATTGACAACGGAAGCGTAGGATTATTCAGCAAGAAAGTAAGCCTTGTGAACAACGGACTACCGTCCGAAATGCCGATGAAAGCATTTGAAAGCGGCAATCTCTACAACATTGACTACACTAAGAACAATGCTCTCAGACTTGTCGGACCCAACGATGCGGAAGGCACAAACTACCCCACGAGCGGAGAGCTGAAGCTCGCCACACCGGTGAAGACAGACAAGCTGTGGCTGCTTTGCATCTGCGGTAACGGTCCGACCGAGCTGTATGTCGAAGTGAGCTATAAGGACGGAGAATTCACTTATGGCAACATCACAATAGAAGACTGGTGGAACGAAAGCACTAATCCGGAAGACCACAAAGGTAAGGACGAGGCTTTTTGGGGTTTCGACCGCATCGACCGCGAGACAGAAAGCCCGCAGGGAGTGACCTCCGTACGCATTCTTGAAAAAGCGATAGCAACCAATCCTGACAAGGAAATACAGTCTGTATACATTGAGAAGACAAATGTAAGCAACGGATATCCTACCATTCTCGGACTCTCTGCAGGACAACAGCCTGTTGAGGTAGCCGAAGGTTTCAACGCGGACGTGGTTGCCGAGGCAAGACCTATTAGCGAACATTCAAGCGCTTCGCTTGACAGGAACGCATGGGTATTGTATTCCAAGGAGCTTGGAAACGTAGACATCACTACCGAGTTCGGACTTCCCGACGACGGAAACATCGTGACAAAGAGCAACAGGACATATAAGGTGGACTATAAATCGCTTAATGCCACCAGGCTCACAGCCGACGATACGGAGACAGCAGACACCGATGAGTCGACCGCCACACTCGTACTTGAAGACAAACCGACCGTGAGCGACAACGGCTCGATATATTATCTCGCAACCGCAGGGAACGGTCCTGCGACCATAGATGTCACATACAATTATTCTGACGGTTCTTCAAGCACAAGCTATATCGAGATACCCGACTGGTGCAACAACCAGTCACTGGCAGCCGTTCAGACTGGCAGATACTACGGAGGCGTAGACGACAGGGACTATGTCGGGCTGTATGAGGTTGAAGATTATCCTCAGAGCAACAAACAGATAGAAAGCATCACATTTAACAACTATGCCGGCAACGCCTCAAAAGGCATAATAATGGGTATCTATCTCACCGACGGAACCATAACAACCGGCATAAAAGACATCACTGTAGGCAAGGATGCAAAAGACGGAAAAACCTTCAACATCGGCGGACAGGTTGTGGACGGTTCGTACAAAGGCATCGTCATAAAGAACGGAAAGAAACATATTGCGAAATAATCATCGCATATAAAGCAAATGAAATCCGCGCCTTCGTTCAGACGCGGATTTCATTTTATTATATAAATAAGGTGTGGACAACTGTTTATCCGCATCTGTCGTAACACCGACAAAGCCGCTTTTTCATTTGAGTGTCGGCTGTTCACTCCAATCCCTCACTGCCACCGTCATCCTCACTTCCGCTTTTCCACTGTACACCCGGCTGCATCTTCGACAAAGACGGGAACCGTTCTGCCTGACAGCAGCACTGAATACGCACAAAGAAAAATGACAGATTTAGGACTGAGAAAAAACGTTCCACTAAATATCATAGATTTTATTTTGACGCAATGAAAATTTAAACTAAATTTGCACCCGTATAGAATAAACGCAGACGTCATGAGTATCAGCAACAAAACAGCCAAATATCGGATAAAAAAACAGCAGTTGAAAGACCTGTTCTTCATTTTTTTCGGCATCCTTCTTTATTCAATCGGCTACACGGCATTTATCCTACCGGAGAAAGTTGTTATGGGAGGAGTGGCAGGTATATCAGCCTTGTTGTATTACGCATTCCAGTTTCCGGCAGGAGCATCCATTTACATTCTCAACGCCTCAATGCTGATCATAGCCTTCAAGGCTCTCACCAAGCAGTTCAGCATACGCACAATCATCGGTGTGACGATAATGGCTGTGCTTGTCAGCGCACTGCAACCTATATTCCAGGCGTTCCCCATCATCACGCCAGGAAAGGACGTGTTCATGCACGTGCTTATAGGAGGTGCGATGGCAGGAGCGGGTCTCGGAATCGTATTCTCGCACAACGGATCGACCGGAGGCACCGATATTGTCATCGCGTTGCTTAACAAATACTTCCGCATGAGCTTCGGACGAGCCATGCAGTTCATAGACATAACCATCATATGTTCGTCATACATCCTCTTCCACAGCTCCGAGAAGATTGTCTACGGCATCGCTTTCACGCTGATAGCAAGCTTTGTCTGCGACTACGTCATCAACGGTGCGCGCCAGACAGTGCAGTTCATCATCATATCGAAAGAGTATGACAGGATTGCCGACGCGATAAACATGAAGCTCCATCGTGGCGTCACAGCGATAACAGGAAAGGGATGGTACTCAAAGAAAGAGGTAGACATACTTATCGTCCTTGCGCGAAAATACGAGTCACAAGAGCTTTTAAACTATATCAAAAGCATCGACCCGGACGCCCTTGTCTCACAAACCTTCTGTCACGGAGTGTTCGGTGAGGGATTCGACAAGATAAAATGAATCTTCCGTAAAAATAAAAAAACAAGCAGACTGACGCTCTGCTTGTTTTTTATATATATGTTTCTGTACATTATTAATATAATGCCCTGCCGTCATCCTTTTCTGTCATGGCGGAGCACCAGATTGTTCACAGGTCGCCTTTAGTAAGTTCCGCCCACACCTTCTGGTATTTGTTTTCGAGCTGCATCTGTGTCTGCAGATTCCTGTATATGGCGTCCGCCTCCACATAATACTCTATAAGCGAAAGCTCACCGCCCTCTACAGCCTTACGGAGAAGGTCGAGCGTGGAATAGAGCAATGCCGTGTCATATGTGTCGGCGGCATGCCTCAGCTGCTTCATCTCGTTCACCTGCGAACGCACATTGTTCTCAGTCCTCACCCGCACGTTGTCCAACTGCAGCTCAGACTCCTGCAGTCTCGCCTTTGCAGACTTCAGTCTGTTGCGTCCGGAGAACAAAGGGAACGAAGCGCCAACCATGAAACCGTTGCTCGCATCCGACCCGTCGGTGTTGCGCCTGTAGCCCACCTCCAGCTTGGGAAGCCAGTTCTGTCTGTTCACTTTCACATTCTGAGCCGACGCCTGTACCTCCGCACGTGCCGAGCGCAGCGTCAGTTCCGACGCCACTGCCCTGTCGTAAAGAGCCTCATAGTCCACCACTGCCTCCGACGAAGGATATTGCCTCATGTCAAACTCCAACGGCATGTTACCGTTCAGAGCCAGCAGCGACTGCAACGCGGTCTGATGAGCCACCTCGTTCTGCGTCACTTCTGTCTGCACGTTCATCCTGTCCATCTTCACCTTGTTCACCTCAAGAACAGTGGCGTCACCGTTCTTCATCCTCGTCTCATACATAGCGAGCAGTTCGTCGGCGTTCTTGCGGCGTTTCTCCAGCAGGTCACGCTCCTGATTAAGCAATATAAGGTCAAGACACAACTGCTTGGCTGAAAGCAGGATGTTGCACCGTGATGTCTGATAACCGAGATTCACCACTTCCTTCTGAAGCCGTCCCGACTTGCTGCGAGCCGCATACAAAGTGGGGAAATCGAACCCCTGCTTCACCACAAGCTCCGAAGTGGCGATGCCGCTGACACCCTTTGCGAAGAACGGACTGTACTCCACGCTCGGGTCCTCCAGATTGTTCTGAGCCTCGATATCAAGCGCATCCGCCCTGCCCTGTTCTCCCAGAGCCTTCAGTTCCTTGTTGTTCCGCTCCACACTTCTCAGTATCTCGTCTATGCCCTGCGCACCGGCATTCACTCCGAATGCCAGTGCCGCCGCAATCATTATAACCGTTTTCATAATCATTTCGTTTTATTTCGTTTCATCTTTTCTTCCTTTCCCTGCATCCACTCGTACACGACAGGCAATACGAAAGCGTTAAGGAATGTCGACGTAAGCAGTCCTCCCAGTATCACCTTTGCCATCGGACTCTGTATCTCATTGCCCGGCAGACCGCCCCGCAAGGCAAGAGGCACAAGTGCCAGAGCCGACGAAAGGGCTGTCATGAGTATAGGGTTGAGCCTGTCGAGCGAACCGTGCAGCACGCTCTCTCTCACTGTGAGCCCATCCTCATTGCGCAAAGCGTTGTAGCGGCTTATGAGCAACATACCGTTACGTGTGGCTATGCCGAAGAGAGAGATGAATCCTATGATGGCAGGGATGCTCACCTCTCCCGTCGTGAACACCAGCGCAAACACTCCTCCTATGAGCGCAAGAGGCAGGTTGAGCATTATCACGCCGCTCTCGAAAGAGTTCTTGAACTGCATGTAAAGCAACAGGAATATCACGACAATACTCATCAGCGACGTAATCATAAGCGTACGGCTGGCTGCCTGTTCGCTCTCAAACTGTCCTCCGTATTCTATGTGATAGCCCTCCGGAAGCTTTATCTCACGCTCTATTCTGTCCTGTATGTCGTTCACGACACTACGCAGGTCGCGCCCGCTCGTGTTTGCCGACACCACTATCTTGCGCTTCACGTTTTCCCGGTTGATGGTGTTCGGTCCCTTCGCCGACACCACATCAGCCACCTCCGCCAACGGAATGCGCTGTCCGTCGGCTGTGTCTATCATCATGTCCTCTATGCGTTCCATCGTCTTGCGGTCGTCCTCGTCAACGCGCACCACAAGATTGAAGCTCTTGCCGCTCTCATATACCTGCGACACAGTCTCTCCCGCCATGCACACCGACACGAATTCCGCAAATTCGGGAAGCGTTATCCCATACTTGCGCAGCATGTCCCTGCGCGGCACGATCTTCAGTTCCGGACGCTCTATCTGCTGTTCCACATTCAGGTCGGCGATGCCTTCCACCGACGCTACCGACTCCTTTATCTCGTTGCCGATGAGGAACATGCGGTTGAGGTCGTCGCCGAAGAGCTTTATGGCGATGTTCGCCTGCGTACCGCTGAGCATCGCGTCGATGCGGTGGCTTATGGGCTGACCTATCTCTATGTTCACTCCGGTAAGCACAGACAGCTTCTTGCGCACGTCGGCAAGCACCTCAGCGTGTGTGCGGTCTTTCAGCTCGAACGGAGCCTCTATCTCCGACACGTTCACCCCCAAGGCGTGCTCGTCAAGCTCGGCGCGTCCGGTCTTGCGTGCCACGGTCTTTATCTCAGGGACGGTGAGCAGCAGTTTTTCAGCGCGGCGTCCTATGTTGTCAGACTCCTCGAGAGAGATGCCGGGCAGCGAACTGATGTTTATAGTGAACGAGCCTTCGTTGAATGACGGCAGAAAACTGTGTCCGAGCGTGAAGAAGAATCCTATAGCCGCCACGAGCAACACAGCCGTACCGCCTGTCACAATCTTCTTATGACCAAGCACCCACAACAGAGCCGTCTCATAATATTTCTTCAGCCACACCGCAACAAACGCCTCCTTGGGCAGACTGTCACTGCCCTTGCGTCCGCCGAGCAGATAGCTGCACAACACTGGCGTGAGCGTCAGGGCGACGACTGTCGACGCGAACAGCGACACGATGAAAGCTATTCCCAGCGGTATGAGCATCTTGCCCTCCATACCGCTGAGGAAGAACAGAGGCACGAAACTCACCATTATTATGATGGTGGAATTGAGAATCGGCATGCGCACCTCGCGCGAGGCGTCGAACACCACGTCAAGTACAGGGCGGCGTTCCTCCACCGGAAGCATGCGGTTCTGGCGCAGATGCTTCCACACATTCTCCACATCCACTATGGCGTCGTCCACAAGCGAACCTATGGCAATCGCCATTCCGCCGAGGCTCATGGTGTTGATGCTCAGTCCCATATAATGAAGGACGAGCAGCGTGATGAGCAGCGACAGCGGCAGGGTGACAAGCGATATGACCGTCGTGCGCACGTTGGCGAGAAACATGAAGAGCACTATCACAACGAATATCGCACCCTCTATGAGCGAGTCCTGCACGTTGTCTATCGAACTGTTGATGAAGTTGGCCTGTCTGAATATGTCTGTCGACACATGCACGTCGCCCGGCATGTTCTTCTTCAGGTCCTTTATCGCCTCCTCGAGTTTCGCGGTCAGCTCTATCGTTCCGGTGTTGGGCTGTTTGGTGACAGTGAGCAGCACAGCAGGCTTTCCTCTCTCCGAGGCTACTCCCAGCTTGGGCTGCTGCGCCCCTATCTTCACGTCGGCTACGTCGGCGAGCGTGACCGTCGTTCCCTGAGCCGTTCTCAGAGCCGACTGCGCCAGCTTCTCCACATCGTTCTCCGACACAAGTCCCCTGACTATATACTCGTTGCCATACTGGTATATCACGCCTCCGCTTGTGTTCTGGTTCATCCCGCGCGTCGCCGCCATCACCTCCGAGAGGCTCACTCCGTAGTGTTTCATCCGGTCGGGATGTATCAGTATCTGATATTCCTTTATGTCGCCGCCCAGCACAGCCACCTGTGCCACTCCTCCGGTAGAGAGCAGCCGCGGGCGCACGGTCCAGTCGGCAAGAGTCCGGAGGTCGAGCATCGACGTGCTGTCTGCCGTCAGTCCCACTATGAGCACCTCACCGAGGATTGACGACTGAGGTCCGAGCACCGGCTGACTCACGTTGTCCGGCAGGCTTCCGCTCACCGTAGACAGCTTCTCCGACACTATCTGGCGCGCCAGATAGATGTCCGTGTCCCAGTCGAACTCCACCCATACCACAGAGAAACCGGTTGTCGACGAGGAGCGCACCCTGCGCACGTCGGTCGCTCCATTGACGGCTGTCTCTATCGGAAACGTAACGAGCCGTTCCACCTCCTCGGCTGCCATTCCTCCCGCCTCGGTCATTACGACCACAGTGGGAGCGTTAAGGTCGGGGAACACATCCACTTCCGTATGGAATGCCATGTATGTTCCGCCCACCATGAGCAGCACCGATGCCACGAGAACCATAAGACGGTTCTGCAGCGAAAAATGTATTATCTTGTTCAGCATTTCTTCCTTCCGTTAAGCGTTTTCAGTGTGAATGTGTGTGTGCGGGTATGGCGTTGCTCGCCGATGCCAGCTTCACGTGTATCGCTCCCTTGGTCACCACGTTCTCCCCGGGCTTCAGTCCGTCGGTTATCTCTATGCGTTCGCCGTTGCCCGCACCCGTGCGCACCTCACGCTTGGCATAGCAGTTGTCGTCCAGACGCACGTATACATACTTGGTGCCTTCCTCTTCCGTGAGTGCCGTCTCGGGCACGCTCATCACCCCTCCGCGCGTTCCGGTGACGAGATATGCCGTCACCGCCATGCCGGGAAGGAGTCCGTCGGTGGAGTCAAACTCGAATGTCACAGGCACATACGACGACCCTGCCACCGTCGTTCTGCCGTAAGCCACGGTGCGTCCGTTGAGCTTGCTGATGTCGTACAGTTCTCCGCCGTATGACGACACGAACCTCGCCGTCCTCACCTGTCCTATCTCTGACAGGTGGCGTGCCGGAACATCAGCCACCAGATAGAGCTTTCTGTTGCGCGTGATGCTCATGAGCGGCTGACCCGCTGTCACGTAGTCGCCGTTCTTCACAAGACACTGCACCACGTATCCTGCCGCAGGCGACGCCACAGTGACGCCCGTCTTGCCCTTTGCTCCGGCAAGTGCCTTCTGCTCTATGCGTGCGATGTCGTAGTTCTCCTTTATGGTGTTGAACTCCTTTTCAGATATTATCCTGTCCTTCACAAGCTTCCGCGCACGCTCATATTCGCTCCGTGCCGTCTCATATGCCACTCTCGCACGGTCGGCAGGATCGCCGTTCTGCATGTGTTCTGATGATATGACGAAGAGAGCCTGTCCGCTCCCTACCCTCGCTCCCTCGGGCATTGCCCTGAGCAGGCGCACCACTCCCGACATCGTGGCTGCTACCGAAGTCTCGTCGCCCGACGCGCTCTGCAGACTGCCGCTTGCCTGTATCACGGTCTGGAAGTCGCCCGGATTTATCACTTCGGCAACCACTCCGGCAGCCTTTGCCTTCTCCACAGGCAGCACAATCTCACCGGCATGCGCCTCTTCCTTTTTGTTTTCTCCACTCTCCACATGCTCTTCTCCGGCATGTATGTCCTCGCCATGGTCGCCGCTTTTCCCGCTATGGCACGATGTAAAGGCAACAAACGCCATAACTCCGGCAATCAATGTACTCTTGTTCATATCGTCTTCAGGTTATTATATTTTAGTATTTTCAGAATAATGTGCAAATTTACAGGTAATATTGTGCAACCTTGTTGCAATCTTCACAGTCTCCGCCAGCCATCGTCACCGCAGCTCCGGCTGTACGGCACTTGAGCGAACGCGCCACGACGGCGGAAACGCTCCGGTGCAGCAAACTCTGTGTCGGGAAATCATACATATGTTAACGGATATTAAACGATTAACATTACAAATACGGAGAAACAGATAGCAGGATACGGAAAAGTGCGGATAAAAGGTCCGATTCATTGCTTTCACGACTCGCAGAAAGCGGTTCCGCAACACAGGAAAGCCTCTTCCGTGTCCTCGGAAAGACCGTATCGCGCCGCCGGAAAGCCTCCGCCGCCATGCGGAAAAGCCCGTTCGGCAACGCGGAAAAGCCTCTTTCGCAAACCGGACACGGCTCAGGACCGACACGCAAAAGACTTAACACATTAATAATAAACACCTTACCGCAGGACAGCAAAAACTCCCGAAAATCCTGGAAAGACGCGCGCATGCCGCCATTTTCCACAAAACAGTAGCTCTGAAGCCATCATGTTTTAACATTATAAGCATGTCAATGTCTTTTGCATTAAATCATTTTAACAATCAGACATATACTATACAGTATTTTAAAAGCTACCGGATGTCCTATCATACGGCATTTCCTTCCATGACATATTGTCGCTCCGATATGCCATATTGGCACACATAATCCACAGGGCACGCATTTTGTGTTTACTGATAGCGGAAAACATTAAAGAACAAAAAACAAGAAAGGAGAAACGATACATGACATTCGACAAATTCACAATCAAAGCACAGGAGGCTGTCCAGGAAGCCGTGAACACGGCAACACGCAACGGACAGCAGATTGTCGAGCCGGTGCATCTGCTTAAAGGTGTCATGACCAAAGCCAAGGATGTGTCTTCATACATATTCCGGAAACTCGGAGCTAACGCCAACCAGATAGAAACTGTGCTCGACAGCGAGATTGCCCGACTGCCGAAAGTGCAGGGCGGACAGCCCTACCTCAGCAACAGCGCGTCTGAGGTATTGCAGAAAGCCACTGACATCTCGCAGAAAATGGGCGACGAGTTCGTGAGTGTGGAACCGCTGCTGCTGGCTCTGCTCACGGTCAACTCTACAGCGTCGCGCATCATGAAGGACGCCGGACTCACCGAGAACGACATGCGCAAGGCAATAGAAAGCCTGCGGCAGGGACAGAAGGTGCAGTCGCAGTCGGGCGACGAAAACTATCAGTCGCTCGAGAAATATGCCAAGAACCTCGTCGAGCAAGCGCGTCAGGGAAAACTGGACCCTGTAATCGGACGCGACGAAGAGATAAGGCGCGTGCTTCAGATTCTCTCACGGCGAACAAAGAACAACCCTATTCTCATCGGTGAACCGGGAACAGGAAAGACCGCCATCGTGGAAGGTCTGGCGCAGCGTATAGTGCGCGGCGACGTGCCGGAGAACCTTAAAGACAAGCAGCTATACTCACTCGACATGGGAGCACTCGTCGCCGGAGCCAAATACAAGGGCGAGTTTGAGGAGCGTCTGAAGAGTGTCATCAAGGAAGTGACCAACAGCGAGGGGCGCATCATCCTCTTCATAGACGAGATACACACGCTTGTGGGTGCCGGAGGAGGCGAAGGCGCCATGGACGCTGCCAACATTCTGAAGCCCGCACTTGCACGTGGCGAACTGCGGAGCATAGGCGCGACGACTCTTAACGAGTATCAGAAGTACTTCGAGAAGGACAAGGCTCTCGAACGGCGTTTCCAGACCGTTATGGTGGACGAGCCCGACGAGCTGAGCGCGATAAGCATACTGCGTGGTCTGAAGGAACGCTACGAGAACCACCACAAGGTGCGTATACAGGACGATGCGTGCATCGCTGCCGTGAAACTCTCCGAGCGTTACATCTCCGACCGATTCCTTCCCGACAAGGCTATCGACCTTATGGATGAGGCGGCTGCCAAACTGCGCATGGAGCGCGACTCTGTTCCGGAGGAGCTCGACGAGATAACCAGACGGCTGAAACAGCTCGAGATTGAGCGCGAGGCTATCAAACGCGAGAACGACCAGCCCAAGATAGAACAGCTCGACAAGGACATTGCCGAACTGAAAGACCAGGAGAAGGCTTACCGTGCCAAATGGGAAGGCGAGAAAGAACTGGTGAACCGCATTCAGCAGGACAAGCTCCAGATGGAGCAACTGAAGTATGAGGCGGAGCGCGCGGAGCGTGAAGGCAACTACGAAAGGGTGGCTGAGATACGCTACAGCAAACTGCGCATGCTCGAGGACGACATAAAGAACATCCAGAACCAGCTCAAGGGAGCGCAGGGCGACAACGCCATGATACGCGAGGAGGTCACCGCCGACGACATAGCCGAGGTGGTGAGCCGCTGGACGGGAATACCCGTGACGCGCATGATGCAGAGCGAACGCGAGAAGCTGCTGCACCTTGAGGAGGAGCTGCACAAGCGTGTGATAGGTCAGGAGGAGGCTATAACGGCGGTGAGCGACGCCGTGCGCCGCAGCCGTGCGGGACTCCAGGACCCGAAACGTCCTATCGCCTCGTTCATCTTCCTCGGCACCACAGGTGTCGGAAAGACCGAACTGGCAAAGGCGTTGGCTGAATATCTGTTCAACGACGAGACAATGATGACACGTATCGACATGAGCGAGTATCAGGAGAAGTTCAGTGTGTCAAGGCTCATCGGTGCGCCTCCGGGATACGTGGGCTACGATGAGGGCGGACAGCTCACCGAGGCTGTAAGGCGCAAACCTTACTCCGTGGTGCTCTTCGACGAGATAGAGAAGGCTCACCCCGATGTGTTCAACATCCTGCTGCAGGTGCTCGACGACGGGCGTCTGACCGACAACAAGGGACGCACGGTGAACTTCAAGAACACCATCATCATCATGACGTCCAACCTCGGCAGCCAGCTCATACGCGAGGAGCTGGAGTCTCACGGAGGCAAACTCACAGACAGCGAGCTCGCACAGCTCAACAACAAGCTGATGTCTCTGCTCAAAAAGACCATACGTCCGGAGTTCCTCAACCGTATAGACGACACCATCATGTTCCTGCCGCTTACGAAGGAGCAGATAGCAGGGGTGGTAAGGCTGCAGATGGATGCCGTGAGGAAAATGCTCGAGCCGCAGGGCTTCACTCTCAAATATACCGACGCGGCAATCAACTGGCTCGCCGACGCGGGCTACGATCCGGAGTTCGGCGCACGTCCGGTGAAGAGGGCGATACAGGACTATGTGCTCAACGACCTCTCGAAGAAGCTCCTTGCCGAAGAGGTGAGCCGCGAGAAGCCCGTCATCATAGACGCCAACGGAGCGGGACTCGTGTTCAGAAACTGAGCGTGAACCGTTTTTAGAAGAATTGAATAACCGGCAGGAGCCGCATGATACAATGGTCTGCGGCTCCTGCTTTTTTTATTGTCATTATTTTAAAAGAATAATCCGCACCTTATATGTCAGTCATGTCATGATTATATATATTGTCATACACACGTACTACTCTGTATTTCGCCCCATAAAGACCGCGCTTATTACAAGAGGTTAATGGGATAAGCGGCTGGCAGTGCAGGCATATCCTCAGTACGTCAGAATCCGATATGCTCGTAAAGAATGCGGAAGCCGATAAGCAGCAGTATCGTTCCGCCGACAAGTTCCGGCTTCAGACGTTTCACGACAGTCTTGCCGCACATGATGCCGAGAGTGTTTCCGACGACGGACATCACAAACGAACACACTCCGATAATTATGAGTGGCACTGTGAGCTGCGACACATTCTTATAGCCGAGGCAGGCAAACGATATTCCGACAGCGAGGGCGTCGATGCTTGTGGCGACGGAAAACAGGAGCTGGCTGCTGAGTTTAGTCGGATCGAAGTGGGCGTCTTCCTCATCGCCGAACGAGTCTTTTATCATCTTGCCACCGAGAACCGCGAGCAGGGCAAAGGCTATCCAATGGTCCACCGACTCTATGTAGCCGCTGAAACGGCTTGTCGCCAGCCATCCCGCAAACGGCATCAGAGCCTGAAAGAGTCCGAACAGCAACGCCATGCGCAGCGTGACTGAAAGGACATACCGGCGCATGATGACACCGCTGACAATCGAGACAGTGAAACAGTCCATGGCAAGAGCCATGGCAAGAAGGAAGATATCAAAGAGACTCATTATGTCCGACAGATTTATGTATATTGTCTTCGCGACTGCGAAAAGATTAAAGTGTTACCGCGTTTTTTACGTTCAGTGATGACGCGGACGGGAGGCAAGGAAGACTGCCCCTGCTTTCCCGACCCAGCTTATCGGGGCACAAAGGTAGCAAAATTATCCGAAGGATATAACAACAGGGACGAAAAAAAGCAAGGCTGGCTTTATGATTGCCCCATCGGCACGACCGGAACACGGCTCTCACCTGCCTCCGGCGTCATACGACCGCATGCGCTCACAAAGCCGGAAAACGCGGAGGAGGATGCTCCGGCATACGGTAAAGACAAAATAGTGTGACTGAAAGAAAATAAGAAAGAGACCGGAGCGTTATAATATTATATCTGAATATGAAATCCGATACCCACATGACGACAACCACAGCAATAATAGGAGGTGGCGCGGCGGGATGCTTTGCCGCCATAAACCTTAAACGCATGATGCCCGACAATGACATAACCGTATATGAGAGCGGACAAAAGCTGCTTGCCAAAGTGGCTGTAACAGGCGGGGGACGATGCAATCTGACAAACTCGTTTGAGGATGTGAGAAGCATGGACGAGGTGTATCCGCGCGGCGCGCGGCTGATGAAGCGTCTGTTGAAGGAGTTCAGTCACAAGGACGCATACAGATGGTTTGAGCGCAACGGAGTAAGACTTGTGACGCAGGACGACAGGTGTGTGTTCCCGAAGTCGCAGGACGCCATGGAGATTGTGTCCCTTCTCACACGTCTTATGAGCGAGAGCGGTGTGAGGACAAGAACGTCCCGTCGCGCCGTTTCCATAAAACGGGACGGCTGTTCCGGCTCCGGCGGCAGACAGGAGACACGCTTCCGCATTGATTTCGCTGACGGCGGGACGGCTTATGCGGACAATGTCGTGGTGACAACGGGCGGATGCCAGCGACGCGGATCTCTGTCAATGCTCGACAGTATGGAGCTTGACATGGCTGAACCAGTGCCCTCGCTTTTCAGCATATGCCTGCCCGGAGACAGCATAAGAGAGCTTTCGGGGACTGTGGTGGACAATGTCACGGTCGGCATATGCGGCACAAAGCTACACGCATCGGGCGCACTGCTCATAACACACTGGGGAATGAGCGGACCGGCAATACTCAGGCTGTCGTCGTACGCGGCACGTATGCTCAGCGAGAACGGGTATAAGGCGCGGCTGACAGTGAACTGGATGGGCGGCATGAATGAGTCGGAGGTGGCGTCGCTCATATCAGACTTGGCGGCGGGCAACATGCAGAAGCAGACGGCAAGCGTCTATCCTGAGTGCCTGAACAGCAGACTCTGGCGCAACATACTGCTGAGCAACGGACTGAAACCGGAACAACGGTGGGCTGAGATGGGGCGTAAGGGACTGAACAAAATCGTTGCCGCACTGACAAACAGCACATACACAATGGACGGGAAGAACCGCTTCAAGGAGGAATTCGTGACATGCGGCGGTGTGGCGTTGGGAAACATAAACCCCGCGACGATGGAATGCAGAAAGCACGAGGGACTGTATTTCGCAGGCGAAGTGCTCGATGTGGATGCAGTGACGGGCGGGTTCAACCTGCAGGCGGCATGGACCACGGGATATGTCGTGGCACAGTCGATAGCCGGGAAAGGAACTGTGGTTCAGCCATAGACCTCAACCGGCTGACCGGAACAGATTTTGTGAAAAAGCGAATATGTGTAAGCCACATAGCCGGACAACATGTCAAACTTATCGGTAAAAGCCGGAACGCAAAAAGAAAAGCAGCCTGCCGCATGTCTTTATTCATGCCGCAGGCTGCTGCCTGTAATATAGCGGACGCACGGTCCGAGATTTGTCATCCTACTGTTTCTGCAAAGTACAGGAATGGAAAGACCGTTGCCGTCACTTCACATACTTCTTGCCGTTGACGATGTAGATGCCGTGTCCGAGACTGTTGATGTCGTTTCCGAGATAGCGGCCGTCTATGCTGTATACGCGGTTGTCGGCTTTTCTGCCACCGTCACGGGTAATCCGCTCTATGCCGTCGGTCTTGGGAGCATCCACTTTTACGTCATCTATAAAGAAACGCTTGCTTGCCGCAAACATGAGACGTCCTTTTCCGGCTGACGGAAGAGCAACGCTTACACTGCTCCACTTGCCTTTCTCGAACGTGAAAGAGCCGAGACTGATGTCGTTGAAATATATGTCGAGCGTGTTGTCGTCAATACCCCATGGAGCCGCAACTACTGTAAGGACCGCGCCTTCCGGTGCCTCAAACTCCGGTGAAGTGATGCTTCCGGCTTCCTTGCTGGTGCCCATACGCATGCATTTGTCACCTCCATATACCTTATTACCGGTCCAACCGTCGACGTCACTCACAAGTTCGGAGGAAGCGATGTTGCCGCTCCACATTCCGTCATTGCCTCCTGTGCCGTCGCACTGGTTGAATGACTCATAGAATATATAGTCGTTTGACGGAGGAACAACCGGTGTGTCACCGCCAGCCTTGAACTTGAACGAGACGGTTCCGTCACCGTTGCGCGTGATGTCATATACCGTCTTGTTCATCAGTTTGCGTCCGTCTGTATTGGCATTATACAGCTTAGCCCTCGGCGTGGAGACATTGCTGAGGCTGTTGTTGCCCTCATAAGGATAGGCATCACCTGCAAGATCGTCCTCGTCTATGCCTCCGAGGAAGTTCATGAAACCGTCCGAATTGTCGGCATGGAATATCGTGCAACGCTGCCGGGAGGCGATGGTGTTCACCGAATTCACGTTCCACGCATACTCGTCATAGTCAACGTGCATGATGATAAGCCCCTCACCATATTGCGAGCGGTCCCATCCGGTGAGCTGACGGTTCTCCAACAGATAGAACTCATCCTTATGGTTGTCATTATATATAATGTATGCGTCGCCCCCGTCGAACGTCGATTTGACATTGCTCACCACCGTGTCATTCTTCAGCTCTACCGGAGTGAGCCATCCGGCAACCCACTTCTCGTACGCGGTATAGCCTGAAGGAATGAATCCGTCACCGTTATAGCTACCGTAATCCATCAGGTCCCAAGTCCTCATTCCGAAGTTATCGTTCATCGTATCGTACATGTCGGGATAGCCGAGGCAGTGTGAGAACTCGTGACAAACGGTTCCTATGCCAGCCACTATTTCGGACGCCATAAAGCCGTTAAGGTCAACCGTCATCTCGCTGCTGCACGCATAAGTGTTTATAACGACACCATCGATGCTCAGAGTACGTCCGTAGTCGCTGCTGTCCAAGGTCCACATGTGAGGCCAGACGGTGTCATCACTGCCTCCGGCAGCCTCTCCCAGACCCGCATAAAGCACAAATACCTGATCGACATTGCCGTCTCCAGCCCAGTCGTAATCCTTGAAATCCACCTGATTGGCAACCGCAAGGCATGCCTTAGCCACCATCTCGCCCGGGCGGGCGTCACCTCCTCCGAGGTTATGTCCGTAATAAGCGAAAGTGTTAGGCAGCTGTACAGGTCCCACGACATCAAAATCGAGCTCGAACTGTCCGGCACTCTGGTCCTTGAAATAGTCGCTCACGCTTCCCACAAAGCCGTCATCCGTAGTGAATCCCGGCTCGTTTGCCATTCTCTGGAAGAAAGTACGGTCATGCCCGGCTTTGAATTTCTTGTCGGAAAACTCCACAAGTATGATGAGCCCTTTCTTCTTTCCGGTGAACAGCTTGCCTGTACCTCCGACACGTTTCATTGCCCTGCGCCCTATCGCAGCGTTCATTTGGGAACGCCGCCGGGCAGCACGCGCCTCCAGCGAAGCCATGTCAGCCTCATGATACAGTCCGTCCTGTCCCTCAACATATCTTTTACCTTCTTCCGTAACATAATAATGCATGGTCTCGTCACCCGCCAGACGTGCCCTCACCTCGGTGCCGTCAGCCAGTCTGAGAGTCTTCACCACACCCTTTTTGGCAGGCACAGCGAAAGACACACAAGCGAAAACCATCATTAAAAAAACAAGCGATAATCTTCTCATCTCTACAATCTGATTTTTAATAATTTATACAATTTTATTTCAAACAAGTCTCTGCAAATATAACAAATTTATTTTCATTCAAAAGAAAAAAACAAAAATGCTATCGTTTTGTTGGTGTTTATATCAAATTGGATTACCTTTGTGCGAGAAACATTTCATAAGAACACCCTTGTAAGACATTTTTTTATAATTACGGATACTTACGTGACGAACATACAGAACAATAAAAATACAGTTATGACAGAAAAGGAAAAAGAGGCAGTGAGACTGCCGGAGAACGCGTTCAGAGAACTGAAAGACGGGGAGGAATACCGTCCTGTGATGAATCCGCAAAGGCAATACCCGGAGGTGAACGCATGGTCTGTGACATGGGGAATACTCATGGCGATAGTCTTCTCGGCTGCTGCGGCATATCTGGGACTGCGCGTCGGACAGGTGTTTGAGGCGGCAATCCCCATCGCAATAATCGCCGTGGGAGTGTCGACAGCGGCAAAACGCCACAACCCTCTGGGCGAGAACGTCATCATACAAAGCATCGGAGCATGCTCGGGAGCAGTTGTCGCCGGCGCGATATTCACTCTTCCAGCAATATATATACTTCAGGCGAAGTATCCGGAGATGAGCGCGTCGTTCATCAAAGTGTTCATATCGTCACTCCTCGGAGGCATCATCGGCATTCTGTTCCTCATTCCTTTCCGCAAATATTTCGTGAGCGACATGCACGGTAAGTATCCCTTCCCCGAAGCCACAGCCACCACGCAGGTACTGGTGAGCGGCGCAAAGGGCGGCAATCAGGCAAAGCCGCTGCTCTTCGCCGGACTTGTGGGAGGACTGTATGACTTCATCGTAGCCACGTTCGGGCTGTGGAACGAGAACTTCACCACACGCATCGTGGGCTTCGGAGAGACGATAGCCGAGAAGGCGAAGCTCGTGTTCAAGGTCAACACGGGAGCCGCCGTCTTCGGACTCGGCTATATCGTAGGTCTGAAATATTCGCTCATAATCTGCCTCGGCTCGTTTGCCGTATGGTGGCTCATCATTCCTCTGATGTCGGTAATATTCCATGACCAGGTCCTCAACGCCTGGAATCCGGCAATAACGGAGACTGTAGGCAGCATGAGTCCGGAAACAATATTCCGCGAATACGGCAAAAGCATAGGCATAGGCGGCATCGCCATGGCAGGACTCATAGGCATAATAAAGTCGTGGGACATAATAAAGGGAGCGGTGACACTGGCTGCAAGAGAGATGAAAGGCAAGAGCGCGGACGACAGCAAGCAGCTCCGCACACAGCGCGACCTGTCGTTCAAGATCATAGCGATAGGCTCGGCAGTGACCCTTCTCGTGACTTTCATCTTCTTCTGGTTGGGCATCATGGACGGCAACATCAAGTTCGCGGTTGTCGGAATACTGCTTGTGGCGGTGATAGCCTTCCTCTTCACCACGGTGGCAGCCAACGCCATAGCCATCGTGGGCAGCAATCCTGTATCCGGAATGACACTCATGACGCTCATACTTGCGTCCGTAGTCATGGTGGCAGTAGGACTGAAGGGTGTCAGCGGAATGGTAGCGGCACTGATAATGGGAGGCGTCGTGTGCACGGCTCTGTCGATGTCGGGATGCTTCATCACCGACCTTAAGATAGGCTACTGGCTCGGAACCACTCCGAAGAAGCAGGAGTCATGGAAATTTCTCGGCACACTCGTGTAGGCTGCGACAGTGGGCGGCGTGATGATACTGCTCAACAACACATACGGATTCTCCAGCGGACAGCTCGCGGCACCGCAAGCCAACGCCATGGCAGCAGTGATAGACCCTCTCATGAACGGCATAGAGGCACCCTGGATACTGTATATCATCGGTGCGATAATAGCCGTAGTGCTCACGCTGATGAAGGTTCCCGCCATCGCCTTCGCGCTCGGAATGTTCATCCCAATAGAGCTTAACACCCCGCTGCTGGTAGGAGGTATCGTGAGCTGGTATGTGACATCGCGCTCCAAGAATAAGGAGACAAACAGCAAGCGCGGCGAGAAAGGCACGCTCATCGCCAGCGGATTCATCGCCGGAGGCGCGCTCATGGGAGTGCTGAGCGCACTGTTGCGCTATCTGGAATTCAACCCGATAAACGAGCAATGGCTTGCCAACCCGCTGTCTGAGGTATGCTCTCTCATCGCATACGCACTGCTGATAACATATTTCATAAAGGCATCGAAGGCTGAATAAGCATTCTCCAAGAGACATGTGGCAGCCCGGCAGAAAAGGAGCTGACTCATCATGACGATGAAGAGGAAGCCTTTCTGCCGGGCTGTCTGTCGTATACAGCGCAGCCGAACACGTATGTTAGGACTGATATTAACCCCAAACGGTCATTGTTACATAATGCTTTAACCCGAATAGGCGTTCAAATACGGTTCGGAATAAATGCTGAACGGAAAGTAAAAAATCTTTACATTTATTTTCTTCAAAACAGAAACGACGAAGGCGCACAGCCGCCTCCATACGGGCGTCTCATCTCTTCAGAAATGCGGCATACCCCGCACAATGTTCCGTAAAACTCTCCGGAATGTCCCTATCATTGCTCTTCCGACGCACGACTTCACCGCTTCCGGCATCTTCCGGAAGGCGTGTCATGCTGCGGAAGAGCCTTTATCATGCACCGGAAAAGGCTCTTCCGGAGTACGGAAAAGGCTTTCCCGCACCGCAGAAAAGCCATTTCTGTATGACATGAGAGTCTATCCGAAAGAATGATTCATGCAACATCCTGATATCCAATATATTATATCTACCCTCCAAAATATCGCTTATTTTGAGCCACAATCCATCTTTTACGTCTCCACGCGATTCTCATAGAGTTGACGTTATACTAATACCCGCCATTCCTCCACACTTTCTCACCTCCTCACTCTCCCACCCTCACCACGCTTCCGGCTCATTCACGACCCGAACAGTTTCTGAAGAGGCATCATGAAACGTGTGAGATACTGCCTGTGAGGCTCGTTGTGCCAGTCGCGCCTCGTGGTGCAATAAGACACATACAAGCGTCGTCTTGCCCGCGAGATAGCCACATAGAACTTTCTCGCGTCCTCCGCAAGCATCTCGGGATTGTCCCGGCTGTAGAAGTTGGGAATCCTTCCCTCTATCGCATCGAAGACAATCACATTGTCGAACTCGAGTCCCTTCGCCTTGTGTATGGTTGTGACGAATATGCGTTCCTTGAGACTTGCACTGTTGCAAAGGTCAGCCTCCTTGAAAGTGTTTATCTCCATCATATACCGTGCGAGCTGTTCGGCAAGCGAGGGATAAGCAGACGAGTCGATGACATCGGCAGAGAGGAAATCCGAGATATATCTTATGTTTGGCACGGGAAGTATGGTTTCGTTTTCCAAAAGACTGTTGTAAAAGCGCATCATCTCGTCAACGAGCACCGGACGTCCGCCATTCAGGTCGCGACGCACCATCATATCCCGTGCCCGCCGATGGAAATCGGCATACCTGCGGCGCAACGCAGCCACATAGCCTGCGACCCTGCGGTCGCTCAGGAAACGCCCCTGCTCAGCCAGCATGTCGCGAGCCTTGGCGTAGCAATGGTTCACCACGCTGCACGTGGCAGCCACATCCTCGTCGGCAAGATGCGAGTTGCTGCCCTCGAGACCGAGTGCCGCAAGCAGGTATTTGAGCTTGTGCTCCTTCAGTTCCGGTTCAATGAGTCTCACAAGGCGGAGCGAGTCGAGACATCGGGGACACCGCCGCCGCAGCTCCACACCGCTGCCACACCTCTTCAGATTGTTCTCAAGAATGTTGTAATCGTAACCGGCGTTATGCCCGAGAAGCACGCTGTCGCCCACATAGTCGATGAACATGAGCAACGCCTCTTTCCTGTCGAGCAGCTCGTGGCGGCTCATCTCCTCTATCACCGGATTCTCCACGTCGCCCAGCATGCGCGGTATCTCCCTGTCGGTGGCGATGAAGAGCGACAGAGCCGAGCCTTCCACTATCTGCCCGTGTCTCATCCTCACCGCAGCAATCTGCACGATGTCGTCCTCGAAGACATTGAGTCCGGTGGTCTCGGTGTCGAACACCACGATGTCTGACTCATCATATACGGACACGAACTCCTGCAGATATGTGCCGGTGCCGTCATATTCCACGAGGTCGGCAGGAGATATGCCGCGGTCGAGCAGAGCCCTTACAAACCTGCGTGCCGTGGCGTTCTGCGCGAAGACCTTCAGTCCCTTAAGCAACCGCGCCCACGCGATGAAGTTGTTGCCGTTGGCAAGTATGTTGAGATGAGCGAGCAGAAGCTTCACCTCCGGAGACGAGAACAGGTCGGAACCCGACACCTTGAAATGGCTCGTTCCGTGCTCCGTGAGCTCCGCGCTTATGAGGTCGGCGTCGCGGTTGGCATTCACTATGACGGCGGTGGTCTGACCGGCGTATCTGTCGGACAGCGTTTCAGCAGCCTGCGCCACGTCCCTCACCTCAGTGTCATAGTTCTCGCTGGTGAGTATCTTCAGCTCGTCTCCGTCACGGGGAACGTCGTAGCTGTGCACAGGCAGCAGACCGGCGTCTATGCCAAGAACCTTTGACGCATACGTGTTGAACACCTCAAGCATGTAGGCTGGCGACCTGTGGTTGACGTTGAGATGATGTACGTTGCCCTCACAGCGGCTCTTCAGCATCGCGAGCGTCTCGGTCTTGGCTCCCATGAACGAGAATATGGCTTGCTGCCCGTCACCGAGATACATCACCGCCAGTGGACTGTCGCCTCCCAGCTCATCGATTATGGCGAGCTGAAGACGGTTGAGGTCCTGCACCTCATCCACCTGAATCCACGGATAACGCTTGTATTTCCCGTCGCTGTCAGCCCTCAGCGAGTCGTATGTCATCACAAGAAGGTCCTCGAAATCGAGAAGTCTGTTGGCACGCTTATACTCTTCATACTGACGCGCGAGCGACATCTTGCGCAACAGGGTGGCTATCATGGCTCTCGTGCCGTAATCGTATCCGTCGCCGTTGGAGGCGTCGCGATAGAACGAGGTGTTGTCATATATATCGGTCATTCCCTTTGCATCGAACGCCATTCGCTGCACTTCGCATATCTTGCGCAGAGCGCTTATGTCCTCCATCCTGAGACACTCGGGATGTATGCGCAGGCTTTTGGGATGACCGTGTCTTATCTGATGCATGAGAACGGAGAGCTGCATCACCTCCGCATACTCCCTTCGGCGGCGGTTGTTCATGGTTATGTCGTACTCGTCGTCGCCCATTATACGCGCCAGTATGCTCAGAGCGTCCTCATCGTCTATGACAGACGACTCTGCCGCCACAACCCCGTTGGAGAAAAGAAAACGCGAGCAGAACCTGTGAACATTACCCACATAGACGTTGCGGGCGTCCTCGTCGGCAATGTTCGCGCTTATTCTCTCCGCCATGCCGCGTGCAGCCCGGTTGGTGAAAGTGAGGCAGAGCATGTCGTCGAAAGCCACTCCCTTCTCATGCGCCCTGCGTATGCGCTCGGTGAGAATCTGTGTCTTGCCACATCCCGGAGGAGCAAGCACGAGATGGATGCCGCTCTGCGCTTCGATCACCTGTCGCTGGCACTCGTCAGGCACCCACTCTTTCCTGTTTTCATTCATATATGCTGTATAAAAAAAAACGACCGTCACCATCGGGGTGACGGTCGTTACACGATGTTTAAACCCGAATCGGTCATCAGACTTCCATTCTTATTTCGTGCTGCTGTCAGCCGTATTGCATTCAGCTTTATCGAAGATGTAGCGGGCTACATCGGGGAAAAGCTGTATACAAGACGACGGCAGCAATGCGGAAGAAGAGTGAAGATCTGACAATAAACCTTAAATGTACAATCGGCGTTCTAATGACCGATTTGGGTTAAAGATTGTTTTTCTCTATGTCCTTGAAGTATCGGTAGGTACCTACCTTCAACTCGTCGGTGGAAGCCTCGTCACACACTATGATGCCGTGGGGATGCATCTGAAGGGCGCTGATGGTCCACATCTGCGTGACAGGACCCTCCACCGCTGCCTGCAAGGCGCGTGTCTTGGCATGTCCGTTTACAAGAATCATCACCTCGCGCGCATCCATCACCGTACCCACGCCTACCGTCAGTGCCTGACGCGGCACCTTATTGATGTCGTTGTCGAAGAATCTGGAGTTGGCTACGATGGTATCCGTGGTGAGAGTCTTCACCCTTGTGCGGGAAGAGAGCGAGCTGCCAGGCTCGTTGAACGCGATGTGCCCGTCAGGTCCTATGCCGCCCACAAACAGGTCAATTCCGCCTGCCTCTCTTATCATCTCCTCATATCGGAGGCACTCTTCCTCAAGATTTGAGGCATTGCCGTTGAGTATGTGAATGTTTTCTTTGGGACAGTCCACGTGGTCGAAAAGATTGCGTGCCATAAACGAATGGTAGCTTTCCGGGTGGCTCTCTGGCAGTCCTACATACTCGTCCATATTGAATGTCACCACATTCCTGAAGGACACACGCCCCTGTGCGCACGCCTCGGCAAGCGCCCTGTACATGCCTTCAGGTGACGAACCTGTGGGTAAGCCCAGCACAAACTTGCGTCCGCCTTCCGGTTTATAGCTGTTTATACGCTCTATCACATGCTCAGCCGCCCACCGCGACATACTCTCATAATCCTGTTCTATTATTACTCTCATTGTCGTTATATATTATATTTTTTATCGATAGACCTATCTTTCTACTGTCACCTGTGCATATGCCGGCGACCGTAACGTCAGTTATATTCCCACGGCGAGGTTATCCGGTCGGGCCATAAATGCTTGGCATAAGTCAGTTTGTAAAGGTCGTAGAAGTTCACGAGTCTGTTGAGGCGTTTCAGGAAAGCCTGATAGTCCTTCTTTCCGGAAGTCCACTGCACCTCTGCGAGTGCCGCCATACGGGGCAGAGCCTGATATTCCACCTGATTGGGATAAAGCAGATATTCCGCCCATATGTTCGCCTGCACGCCCAGTATGTGCGGTCTGGATGATTCGGAAAGGTTCTCGTCGCACGGCTCAAAGGCGTAAACTTTCTCCACGGGTATGTATCCTCCGCACAGGGTAGGCTCATACTTTGAGTTCTTCTCGTCTGCCTGACTGTAGTCGAAATAGCAGTGTGACGTTGGCGACATTATGACATCGTGACCCGCCTCTGCGGCTATGCGTCCGTGCTTGGTGTCGCGCCAGCTCTGTATTACGGCACTTTGGGAGATGTCTCCGCCCAATATCTCATCCCATCCTATAATGCGTCTGCCCCGGCTGTTTACGTATTTCTCGATGCGGGAGGTGAAATAGCTCTGCACCTGTTTCACCGTCATGTTGTTGTCCTCGGCTCTCTTGATGCACTTGGGACATTTCTCCCATACCTCGGTAGGCGTCTCGTCTCCGCCTATATGTATGAGTTTTGAAGGGAAAATCTGCATTATCTCGTCAAGGACTCCCTCACAGAAGTCGTATATCTTGTCGTTTCCAACACACAGGACATCCTTATATATGCCCCAGCGATGACCCACCTCGTAAGGTCCTCCCGTGCATCCGAGCTCAGGATAGGTGGCAAGCGCGGCGAGCATATGTCCCGGCATGTCTATCTCGGGTATCACCGTGACGTAACGCTGGCGGGCATATTCCACAATCTCCCGTGCCTGTTCCTGTGTGTAATAGCCTCCGTATGGGATGCTGTCGTCAAGGGCTGTGTTGTAACCTATGACCGTTCCGGAACGCCGCGAGCCTTTTGTGGTGAGCTCGGGATATTTCTTTATCTCTATGCGCCAGCCTTGGTCATCGCTCAGATGCCAATGGAAAACATTCATGTTGTGCATGGCGATGAGGTCAATATAACGTTTCACGAATTCGAGAGGGAAGAAATGGCGCGAGCAGTCGAGCATCATGCCTCTGTGGACAAAACGCGGACTGTCGCTTATCTTCACCGACGGAAGTCGCACTACCGTTGCCGCGCCTACTGGTAACGACTTGCGCAAGGTCTGCACACCATAGAAAACGCCTTTCGGAGTGCTACCCGCTATCGTCACACCTTTCTTATCCACCATAATGGTGTAAGCCTCTTCACCGCTCACTTTCTTGTCGAGCACGAGCCGGATGCCTTTCTTCGCCTTTCCAGGCACTACGCTGAGAGTCATTCCTGTGGCATCATTCACATACCTGGCAAGAAACTGTGCGTTACGCTCCATGTCCTTATTCCCTTCCGGGTAGGCGACTGTGGTTGACGTGGTAAGCTCAAACGGTTTGTCACCGGTCATTGTCACGCTGTTGGGAAGCGGCACTACATTATAGTCTGCCGTCATTACCGGTGCAGCCAGACACGGAATAACGGCACATGCTAATAAAATAAAAAAAAGTCTCCTCATACTGTATTTAGTTTTCAGTCATTCAGAATCAGGCATCATCACAAGCCGTCGCCCCTCCTGCTTTTACAACAGCGGCACAATAAATCCATCTCCGGCAAAGTGATGATGAAACAGACACAAAGATAGAAAAAATTTCTTTTGCAGTCAAACAAAAGAATATATTTCTTCAAATACTGTTAAAGCTACAATCTATAATATATAATAATGTGTAATCATTAAGATTCTCTGCATCCATAATATACAGGTTCGGCGCGCATAATATAAGATTCCGGCATGTACAATATAGAAGTTCCGAGTGCATAATATAGCATTTCCCCATTCGTAATATAAAATATCCAAGTGCGCGATATAGGATTCCTCAGCGCGTAATACAGGAGCCATGAACGTGTAATACAGGATTAATGAATGCGTGATACAGGAGCCATGAGCGCGCAATATAGGATTAATGTACGCGTGATAATAAAGGCATGAGCGTAAAACTCCGGCTCAAACAAGCTTTCACACACGCCTTTCAGTTTCTACGCAAAATCAATATTAATTTGCAAATCAATGCTTTTACCGGTCTTAAAACATCAGATTGAATAATCCGTTAAGCTTCTTTGGTATTTTAAGGAAATACATTTGCATATTTTAGAACAATAGTTCGTTAAATTTTCCAGGCCCTAAGCGGCCCTGGCAGTAAATAAAACCAGTTCTTTGAAAAGTTTGTCAATAACTTGTGAGTCCGGTTGCAGACCGAACACGCAAATAAATCGATTGAGCATATAAGCGTTATGGATGATCGACTTGCAGGATGATATTGAGAACGGTATTCCCAGTTCCTTGCAGGCGACCTTGGCGATATTGATGCTAGCGANCAATACTTTTATTGCCTAATTATCAATATTTTAGACAATTTTTCAGAGTCTTTTCTAGACCTTTTACAGCTTGCTCAAGCGATAGTTATTGACAGTATTTCAATGAACTTTTATATAGTGAAACCGGATAGCCGGCTTCAAATGTTTAACTTTTAGCGCGGTAAATTTTTACCGAAGTATTGTTAGAACAATTTATTACTTTTGCGCTCAGATTGTTGACATTACGCATATCACTGCATATCATCAGACAATTTCCGCGTAAAGTCACTGACAAAAGAACTATAATCACCAAACATTAATACATTATGAGAAAACATTTACTATTCACGGCGGTCGCCACAATGGCGATGTCGCTAACGGGGACGTTGTCTTCCATGGCTCAAGGCTATCAGACTACAATCCCCTTCGTCGAGACATTCGATGATGAAACGCATTACACACTCGGCGGAGACCTGCCGGACGGATGGCTCGGATGCTCCGGAAACGAGGACGAGAAAGGCTTTGTGAAGACTCAGTACTATGACAACGGACTGAAGGCATACTCCGGAGACTACTATGTGTCAAGCGAAGCCAACATGTTCAATCACAGGAACGATTACCTGTACACGCCTTTGATGTCGATGAAAGGAGGCAAGGAATACATCGTTTCGTTCTATATGTATGCTACAGCATACAACCCAGGACGCCAGCCTTCATTCCAGATTACGGCAGGAACGGCACAGAACGCCGATGCGCAGACTATCGTAATAGCTGAGAAAGAAATGATAATGCATACCGAATGGACGCTTGTCGAGGCCAAATTCACGCCTGAAACAGACGGTGAATACAGCATCGCGCTCAACGCTACAGCACCGATCACAGGTTCAGGAATAGTTCTTGTTGACGATTTCTCCGTGAAAGAAGGAGAGAGCGTAGCACCTGTTGATCCGTTCATCACCACAATACCGTTCACCGAGACATTCGATGACGCTACACACTATGCCCTCGGCGGCGACCTTCCCGACGGATGGGCAGCATACTCCGGAAACGGTGACGCAGGCTTCAAGACCGAGACTTACGAGGACACTTACATGCCCGCATACTCCGGAGACACCTTCGTGCGCAGTTTTGGAATGCTCAGCGGAAGGCACGACGCGCTCTTCACACCGATGCTGGAAATGGAAGCAGGAAAGAAATACACCGTCTCCTTCTACATCTACGTGACTGACTTCAACTACGCACCGTCATATTCTGTCACCGCAGGAACGGCTCAGAACGTGGAGGCACAGACAATCGCACTCACCGAGACAGCCGAAGTTCCGCAGGGTCAGTATACAAAGGTGGAGACCACATTCACACCCGAGACAAGCGGAGAATACTGTATCGCACTGAATGTGACAGCCAATCTGTCACAAACAGGCTTCGTTAACGTTGACGACTTCTCCATTGAGGCAGAAGAGACACAGGAACCTCCAGTCGAGGAATGGTCAGCATCAATACCCTATTCGGAGAACTTTGATGACGCAAGCCATTACAACGGTTTGGGACATCTGCCCAACGGATGGTTCTCAAGCGGCGAGAATCCGTTCGTGACAGCCTACTCTTCAAGTCTGCCGGCTGTATCGGGAGAGTACTACATGGTAGCTCCAAGCTCACCGATAAGCAACCGCCGCGACATAGCCTATACTCCGCTGCTTGAGATGGAAGCCGGTCAGAAGTATACGATATCATTCTATCTCTGCATGCCGGGCAGCTCCTCAACACCATCATTCAAGTTCACCGTAGGTCAGGATCAGGCTTACGACATGCAGGAGACAGTCCTTCTCGACCACACCGGTACGATAGACGAGTGGACACGCTACGAATACAGCTTCACCCCGGAGACAACAGGAGAATACTGTTTCGCCTTCTGGGCTCAGTCAACAGGAGCCGGTGACGGTATAATATGTGTGGACAACTTCAGGCTAAGCAAGGCTGATGAGGTCTTCGCACCTGAAACCGACTTCAAGTTCAGCAACACTCTGCACTCTCAGTTCACCGGAGGTCCGAAGCTGTTCAGCGGTCAGACCGTCCAGATGATAAACACTACAGACGATGCCAACAGCTTCCTGTGGACCGTAACAGGCGGAGACGCCGTCATATCAGACGCTACAGCAGTCAACCCGACCATCACTTTCAAGGAGTCGGCAAACTACACTGTCACTCTGGAAGCGACCAACGAAGGCGGCAAGAAAGAAATTTCCAAGAGATTCTATCCTGAATTCGCCGTTGCCGGTGAGACCGACTGCGTACAGACAACAGACGAGAATACCGACAAGATATACGAACAGAGCAACACACCGGCGTTCCTTGCGGACGGCACAGTGGAGGATGACTACACTTACGAGACAAACACCGACTTTGTCGTAGGAGTCAACCCATACTACCGTGCGTTTGCCGAGAGGTTCGACGTACCGCAGAACTGCAACATGGAACTGACCTCAATAAACTACTTCTCTCACAATTATTACCTGTTCGATCAGAAGCTTGGCGTCGGCAAGGACGAGGAAGGCAACGACATATACAGCACCTTCGATAAAGACAAAAAGCTCACAGTGGTAATCTATCCAGAGAAGGACGGCAAGCCGGACGTAGCAAATCCGATATACAGCAAGACCGGTCTGATAAGCGAAATGATAATCGACAACTACTATTCAGTACGTGAGAGCGTGAAGTTCGACGACGCCTCAGAGCCCGTAGTGGTAAACGGACCGTTCTACATCGCCCTTGAGTTCGACTCACTCACCTTGGAGCCGTACAGTCCGGACATCCTCTCACGCTCTTATGTGGGCCTTGACACCCGCGTACACGACAACGGTCAGACCACACTTTGGGTGAAACCGGAAAAGGCGATACCCGGAAGCGAGTTTGAGAAGAGCGGCAAACTGAACGAATATTGCCGTGCGGACGAGTTCTCCAAAGAGCTTGTCGGCTACAGCTTCGGTGTGATGCCTTGGGTGGTATATGGCAAGATGGACATTGAGACAGGCATCAACGGCAAGGAAAACGGCGGTCAGGCAATAAAGGTATACGCCACTGTAGACGGCGAGAACTTCAAAGTGTCGGGACTGAAACCTGGAACCGGCGTCCGCGTTTACTCTTCCAACGGTTCAGCCGTGTTCGACAGGAAAGCCGTAAGCAGCGAGATGATTATCCCTGCGGGCAACTGGACAAGCGGTGTATATGTGATATCAGCCGACGGACAGTCTATAAAGGTGACAAAATAATCATTGCCTCAGGCAATGCGACAAACCACATTGTAAAATACAACAGATGAACAAACTAATAAGATTATCGTTAGTCATCTGCCTGTTTAGTTTCTTCTGGATGCCGGTACACGCCGTACCGGCATTTCCAGGAGAAATTTCTTATAGGCAGCCCGACGGCACAATAGTGAAGTACAGACTGCGTGGCGACGAGCACAGACACTGGATGGAGACATCAGAGGGTTATCTGCTGAAACGCGCCGACAACGGTTTTCTGATGTACGCGGAAAAGGACGGAGATGGCATAAAAGCATCATCGCTCCCTTACCGGGGCAACGACTCTGCGGCAAAAAGCAAGATGCGTCTGATCAGGCGCGGCGACTTGGGCGTCTCCACAATGTCTGTGGGTGACCCGACCCTATCCACCGGCAGCACATTCCCCACGACAGGAAAGCGCAAACTGCTCATGCTCCTTGTGAACTTCGCCGACACCAAGCCCGTCATTCCGGCATCCGAGTTCGAGCAGATGATGAACGCCGAGAACTACGAAGGCACGGGCAGCTTCCGCGACTTCTTCCTTCAGAACTCCTACGGAAAGCTTGACATAGAGACAACCGTGGTAGGCTGGATACAGCTTCCGTCCAACAAGTACATGTACAGCACCGAAGACATGACGCGGCTCATATCGGACGCGCTCAACGCAGTGGACGATGACATAGACTTCACACAGTTTGACAACGACGGCGACGGCATACTCGACGGCCTGTCCATCATCCATCAGGGCACCGGAGCCGAGGTTACGGGAAGCTCAAGCGACATCTGGTCGCACAGCGGAGGACTCCTCTCGGAGGTCTATGCGGGCGGCATACGTGTCAACACATACACAATACAGCCCGAGCTGCTCGGCATATCGTCGCCCACACAGAAGATAACGGTGGGCGTGTTCTGCCATGAGTTCGGCCACAATCTGGGAGCACCGGACTTCTACGACTCCGATTACGAACAGAGCGGAGGCGAGTTTGAAGGCACCGGAGTGTGGGACCTGATGGCTGGAGGCATATGGAACGAATCGCTGCAACCGGGCGACTCGCCCTCACACATCAACATGTGGCAGAAGATGCAGTTCGGATGGGTCACCCCGCAATATCTCAACGAGAGCCGCACTGTGACCGGAATACCGTCGGCATCGTCCTCTCCAGTGGGATACATAGCGCAGACATCGCGCGAAGGCGACTACTTCGTGCTCGAGAACAGGACACAGGAAGGATTCGACAGGGCGTTGCCCGGACACGGCATCGTGGTGTATCATGTGGACGAGCAAAGACTGCGCTCCACTGTCAACATGAACACGATAAATGCCGACTACAGGCAAAGCGTGTACACAGTGTGCGCCTCCGCCGGAACCGAACCGGGAAAGACACCAGCGTCATACGGCGACATAAACAGCGCAGGAGCACCGTTCCCCGGTGAGAACGGCATCACGGAGTTTTCCGATGCCACCCTTCCCTCCGCCCACTCCAATGACGGCAAATACTCATACTTCTCCATACGCGACATCAGCTCAGACGGAACCACGGCGTCATTCGAGTTCGTCAAGGGCGAGGCTCCCGCAACGGTGGGTAACCTCACAGCCACGGCGAAACGCGGAATAGTGTCGCTACGCTGGGACGAACCTGAAAGCGGAGACATTGACATTTACCGTATCTTCAGGGATGACGAGCTGATTGCCGAGACAAAAGAGACCGGATACGTTGACAATGAACTCACATCCACCGTCGCCACCTACAAGGTGGACGTGCGCTACGGCAACGGTCTCTACTCGCCTTTCGCCACAAGCACGGTCAGAGTGCCCGACAACAAGATAAAGAATGTCGCATCATCGGCGGCGGGACAGGACGTGACACTGACATGGAAACTCAACTCCACCCTCACACGCATGAATCCCGACCTTACCGCCGCAACCGAGAATGCCGTGATAACAGTGCTCAGCGGCAGCCGTCTTGAAGTGGCACAGAAGTTCAGAGCCGCCGACCTGAGAGCGTATAAAGGCTATACCATCAGCGAGGTGTCGTTCTTCCCCTTCACGTCACAAAGCGAAGTGAGCTACAAACTGCGCGTATACAGGGCTGAGGAAGGTGGAGAGCCGGAGGTGATAAGCGAGCGCGACGCCTCAGAATACGGTTCGGGAACATGGCGCACCCTCAAACTGCGCACTCCGGTGACCATAGAGCCGGGCTACGACTACTACATAGGATTCGCCGCCGAAAGCCGTATAGGCACCGTGGCTGTGGTGTGCGACGCCACGACAGCCGACCCCGGACTCGGCAATCTGGTGTGCACCGACGGCACGTGGCACAGCGACATGCTCGACAACAACATATTCCTGCGCTGCGAACTCCAGCCGCGCACTTACTCGGACGGTGACTTCATACAGGGCGAAGAGCCTGTGTTCAATCCCGGATTCGACCCTCTGGCTGATGTGGCGTATCCTCTCGGATTCAACATCTACCGCGACAACGAACTGATAGGGTTCACATCCTCCGGCATTTTCATAGACCGCGGAGTGAGCTCCGGACGCCACACCTACGGCATAGCATGCCTCTACGAGGGCAACAACGAGTCGCGCATGAGCCAGACCACCGTGACAACCACTGCGACATCCATAGACGGGGCTACAGACAACGGCGGCACTAAGGTATACGCCGACGGCAACACCATCACCGTGAAGTCCGCCGCCAACTGCCTGACGTCTGTCTACAACGCGGCAGGAGAGCCCGTCACCGCCACCGTACACGTAAAGGCGGGAACGGAGAAGGCATTCACCATCAGACAGTCGGGGCTCTACATCGTGAAGACAGAGACATCAGGAAACACAACAACTCACAAAATAATAATAAAATAAAGAACCAGACATGAACAGTTTAATAAGAAAGACACTTGCCATCGCACTGTGCGCATGGGCTGTCACAGCATCCGCCGACAACGGTGTGTGGACAAAACGCAACACAGCACGCAACGCCATCCCCGCCGTAAAGGACGGGACGCCTCTCACACGCCTTTCCACTGCCGACACTCCGGTGCGCGTTGCGGCACAGCGGAACGCCGTCCGCTCAGAAGCGGGAACGGCAAGAGAAGGATTCGTCACAGTGATAAGCGAAGACTTCAACAAGATGACGTCGGGGGCGGACGGCGCGCCCGACCTCAACACAGTCATCACCGGCACTGACGGAACCATCTATCATGACTATGTGCAGACCTACGGATGGGCTGGAATAGACGTCTATCAGGCTGGCGGAAGCTGCTATCTCGCCGACAGCCAGACCTCGCTCCTCATGACTCCTGCGCTTGACCTCTCCGCCAACGGGGGCGACTTCACATTGTGCGTGACGTTCCGTGCGGAGACGGAGCCGTGCAAGTTCTATCTCATTTCAGGCAGCGGCTCCACTGCGATCGACGGCGGATACATCAACGCCTCGACACAATGGAGCTATGCGGAGATACCTTTTGAAGGCGGACAGCCCCAGACCTTCATACAGTTCTTCGGCAACGCACCGTTGTATATCGACGACATCACGGTGATACAGGCCAAGGAGGAAGAGGTACCCACAGCGATAAGCGCGCCCGGAAGCGTCAGTGCGACAGACATATCCGAAAGCGCGTTCACTGCGAACTGGAGTGCCGTGACAGGCGCGACGGGCTATCTGCTCGACGTGTTCAGCTACGGACAGGACAATGCCAAGACCTATCTCCTCACCGACAAGGCTGTGGAGGGCACCTCATACGAGGTGAGCGGACTCGAGCCGGGACAGACTTACTTCTTCTCGGTGCAGGCCACCGACGGCACACTGACGTCTGAAGAGTCGCAGCAGTGCATCGTAAGAGAAGCGTCGGGAAGTGTCGGAACGCCTACGGCTCTTGAGGCTACAGAGGTTAGCGACAAAGGTTTCAGGGCAAACTGGAGCAGTGCGGAGAACGCGGCATGGTACACTCTCTTCACCTACTCATATCATCAGGTGGAGCAAGACGGCACCTTCGAAGTGGAGAACGAGACGTTCGACAAGATAAAGGACGGCAAAACGGAAAATCCACTTTACAACGATCCCGCACAGACTCTTGACGAATACACCGCCCATCCCAACTGGGAAGGCTCGACGACAATACGTGCCGAAGGTATGATAGGTCTGCGCAACTACTATTCAATAATGGGTGTCTACTCCATGCTCTACTCTCCCATCTACATGACTCAGACGGCTTCGGCTTCCGGAAAAATCACGGTGAGAATAAAAGCAATGCACGACAACATGTGCTCTGACGCCACAATGATAGGCGTGGCATGCGTCGACGCCGACAACCAGGAGAGCAAAGTGGAATGGCAGCAGGCTGTCATCACAGACAGAATGAGCGAATATGAGTTCGTCTTCGACGCATACAGCAACTACTACCTTGCCATTGCCTTCAACGACGAGAACAACACCGACTACGGAACAAGCGGCACGGTGTGGATTGACGGCATAAGCATAAGCCAGGAGATGAGCGCGGGCGACATCTTCAGCCGCATGCACTCGTGCGACGTTGTGTTCGGCGGCACATCGTTCTACGTGCCTACTCCCGACCGCGGCAACGACATTTACTCATACTTCGTGCAGGCAACGACAAACGGACCTGACGGAAACATCGACTCCGACTACTCCAACGAGATATACGTGCAAGGCTCAACCGACGGCATAGACGCTGCTGAGAACAGCGGCAAGGTGAGCGTAAGCGGTGCTGACGGACATATCACCGTGACTCTTGACAAGGCTGCCGGAATAAGTGTATACACCACTTCGGGCACAGCCGTAGCCTCGACAGATGGCAAAGCAGGCGCGAACGAGATAAGTCTGTCGTGCGGAATGTATATTGTGAAAGCCGCCGGAATAGTGACAAAAGTCATTGTGAGATAGGTCTGAACGCATTTACGGCGAAATCATATGTCATGAGGGCTGTCCAAGAGCAGGACAGCCCTCATTCCGTATAAGCGGACGGCAGCACGCGATAAGGATGAAACCGGTATGCAGAGCCGGTCTGACCAGCCGTGCCAGAATATACCGGCGCGCCGTGCATAAACATTTATTAACGAAAACCCGACACTTATTTAACACATCATTCTCACTCGTTCTGTATCGTGAAAGACTCGTCCGGCACACTCACACGGGCATGGCAGCAGTACAGAAAAGCCCGTTTCGCAACCCATATGAGCGCACAGACGGTGCCGAAGAGGCTGTTCAGTGGCGCAGGAAAGGCTCTTCCACATCACGGAAAAGGCTCTTCGGCGGTGCGGAAGAGGCTCTTCTGCAAAACGGAACATTATCACCGGTCATGCGGAAAAACGCTATTACGCTGGCTGTAAGCGCATTATGCAATACCCTGAAAAATACGTACCGAAGCACGGAAAGCCGCATATTAGAAAACCGGAGGAATTTCAGGCTGTCCCGACAACCTGTTTTTTAACATTCAACGACGTGTTTTCCTCATCGGAACAACTGCCGGACGGGGCATCGCATACAGTAACGGGATGGCGTTATAAAATGGGTCCAAAACCTTTGTGTTTATTGTAAATTATATTATCTTTGCGCTAATATATCACACATTGTGACCGCATACCTGACACGAGACAGTCCGCTGCGGCTCACGAAAGCCCCAAAAACAAATATTCCTAATGAAAGAATTTGTATTATCTGAAGTAAAGACAGAGACCGCAGTGCTCGTGGGTCTCATCACAAAAGACCAGGACGAGGACAAGACGAAAGAATATCTCGACGAGCTGGAGTTTCTCGCCGACACCGCAGGAGCCGTCACCGTGAAACGCTTCACACAACGGGTGAACGGTCCGAGCTCGGTCACCTACGTGGGAAGCGGAAAGCTTGAGGAGATAAAACAATACATAAAGGACGAAGAGGACGCCGAAAGACCCGTGGGAATGGCTATATTCGACGACGAGCTGTCGGCAAAGCAGATACGCAACATAGAGAAGGAACTGGGAGTGAAGATACTCGACCGCACATCGCTCATCCTCGACATTTTCGCCATGAGGGCACAGACAGCGGCTGCGAAGACTCAGGTGGAGCTGGCGCAATACCGCTACATGCTGCCTCGGCTGCAGCGTCTGTGGACCCACCTCGAGCGTCAGGGCGGCGGCTCCGGCTCGGGAGGAGGAAAAGGAAGCGTGGGTCTGCGCGGTCCGGGTGAGACACAGCTCGAGATGGACCGACGCATAATATTGCAGCGCATCACCCTTCTCAAACAGCGGCTTGCCGAGATAGACAGACAGAAGACAACCCAGCGCAAGAACCGGGGACGCATGATAAGGGTGGCTCTCGTGGGATATACCAACGTGGGGAAATCCACAATAATGAACCTCATGTCAAAGAGCGAGGTGTTCGCAGAGAACAAACTCTTCGCCACTCTCGACACGACGGTGCGCAAGGTGGTGATAGAGAATCTGCCGTTCCTGCTTGCCGACACCGTGGGATTCATTCGCAAGCTGCCCACCGACCTTGTGGACTCGTTCAAGTCGACACTCGACGAGGTGCGCGAGGCTGACCTTCTGCTGCATGTGGTGGACATCTCACACCCCGACTTCGAGGAACAGATAAGTGTGGTGGAGAACACTCTGAAAGACCTCGGATGCGCCGACAAGCCGAGCATGATTGTGTTCAACAAGATAGACAACTACACATGGGTGGACAAGGACGACGACGACCTCACACCGCCGACAAAGGAGAACGTGACGCTCGACGAACTGAAGCGCACGTGGATGGCACGGCTCAACGAGAACTGCATATTCATCTCGGCACGCAAAAAGCAGAACATAGACGAGTTCAGGGACGTTCTCTACACGAAGGTGCGCGAGCTCCACGTGCAGAAATATCCTTACAACGACTTTCTCTACAACATTGAAGAACCTTACGAAGACTAAATATTAATGACACTTTATGAACTACAGACAACTTACCGAACAGGAAATAAGACTGCTGGAGGACAACAGCTGCTGGGCTGAGGACTGGTCGGCGATAAGCGTGGCGGAGGATTTCAAGGCGAACTACTTCCACCGCGTGATGTTCTACGGCACCATAAGGCTCGGCACGTTTGAGAAAAGCGTGGAGGTGAGCAAGGGATTCGTGAAGCACTCGGGCATCAACAACGCCACCCTGCGCAATGTAACCATAGGCGACAACTGCCTCATCGAGAACATTGGCAACTACATCAACAACTATGTCATAGGCGACGACTGCTACATATCAAACGTATGCACCATGGAGACAACCGAGGGCGCGACATACGGCGAGGGCAATCTCATATCGGTGCTCAACGAGGTGGGAAACGGCAACCTGACGCTCTTCCACGGACTGAACAGCCAGTTTGCCGCGTTCATGGTGAAGCACGCTGCCAACAAACCGCTCAAGGATGCCATACGGAGGCTCATCAACGAGGAGATAGAGCGCAACTCACACGAGTGCGGAACAATAGGCAACAACGTGAAGATAGTGAACACGAAGGAGATAACCAACACCGTGATATACGACGACTGCGAGATAAGCGGAGCGTCAAGACTGAGCGACTGCACCATCATGAGCTCATCCGACGCCAACGTGTTCATAGGTACGGGCGTGATATGTGAGAACTCCATCATCTCCGACGGGTCTTCCATAATCAACAGTGTGAAGATGCAGGACTGCTTCGTGGGCGAGGCTTGCCAGATAAGCAACGGCTTCACGGCGTCGAGCAGCGTGTTCTTCGCCAACAGCTACATGTCGAACGGCGAGGCGTGCGCAGCCTTCTGCGGCCCTTTCACGGCAAGCCATCACAAGAGCTCGCTGCTCATCGGAGGCATGTTCTCGTTCTACAACGCCGGCTCCGCCACCAACTTCAGCAACCATGCCTACAAGATGGGACCCATGCACTACGGACTGATGGAACGCGGCACGAAGACCGCCAGCGGCGCATATCTGCTGATGCCTGCCAACATAGGCACGTTCTCGGTGTGCTTCGGCAAGCTGATGTATCATCCCGACACGCGCAATCTGCCTTTCTCCTATCTCATTGCATACAACGACACCATGTATCTCGTGCCGGGACGCAACCTCGCCACAGTCGGACTTTACCGTGACATACGCAAGTGGCCCAAACGTGACATGAGGGCGCACGGGGGGCGCAAGAGCATCGTAAACTTCGACTGGCTCAGTCCTTTCTCCGTAGGCGAGATATTGCGGGGCAAGCGCATTCTCGAGAGTCTGCGCGAGGCGTCGGGCGACGACGTGTCAACATACAACTATCATGAATATGTCATCAAGGCAAGCGCGCTGAGAAAGGGCATCAAGTATTACGACATAGCCCTGCGCATATATATGGGAGCCGTGCTCAAACGCCACATCCTCGAGAAGCCGCTGACCGATACGGGCACAGGAAACTGGAACGACCTGTCCGGACTTCTGCTTCCCGAGTCGGAGGAACAACGCCTCATCGGTGACATCATTGACGGAACCATAGACACCACACAGGGCGTGGAGGAACGCTTCAGGGACATAAACGACAACTATCCGGAATACCGCTGGGCGTGGACATACCGCATGATGCTCGACTACTACGGTCTGGAGACACTGACAGAGGAGGACGCCGAGAAGATAAGACAGGACTACGTGACGGCGCGGCGCGCATGGATTGCGGAGATAAAGAAGGACGCGCGCAAGGAGTATGCGCTCGGAGACATAGAGGAAGAGGTGTTTCTCAACTTCAACGACCAGCTCGACCGTGAGGTTGACTTCGAGAACCAGAAGCTCTACATGTGACGCCACACATGCCGGAACAGACATCCGCACACCCGCTCAGAAACGGCACGGAAAAACGAAAAGGATAATAATCACAACAAATTCAAGACATAATGAAACTGAAACTTATAATAGTCTTTTGCCTGATTGCACTGTGCGCCACCGCACAGTCAGAACGGCGCGCGTACCAATCGGTGGAAGGTGACCCGATGGCGACACGCATATACACTCTGGACAACGGACTGAAGGTATATCTGTCGGTAAACAAGGAGAAACCGCGCATACAGACCTACATAGCCGTGCGCACCGGAAGCCGCAACGACCCGGCTGAGACGACAGGACTGGCACACTATCTGGAGCACCTGATGTTCAAGGGAACGAAACGCTTCGGAACGTCGGACGCTGAAAAGGAGGCTCCGCTGCTCGACACCATACAGGACATGTATGAGGCATACCGCACCATGACCGACACGGAACAGCGCAAGGCTCAGTATCACAGAATAGACAGCGTGTCGCAGCTCGCCGCCCGCTATAACATTCCGAACGAGTATGACAAGCTGATGGCGGCTATAGGTTCGGAGGGCAGCAACGCCTACACGAGCAACGACGTGACCTGCTACGTGGAGGACATACCGGCAAACGAGGTGGAGAACTGGGCGAGAATACAGAGCGACAGATTCCAGAACATGGTGATACGCGGTTTCCACACCGAGCTGGAGTCGGTGTATGAGGAGTACAACATGGGGCTCACCAGAGACAACAACAAGATGTGGGAGGCGATGAACAGGCTGCTCTTCCCCACCCATCCCTACGGCACACAGACGACGATAGGCACGCAGGAACATCTGAAGAATCCGTCGATAGTGAACATAAAGAACTATTTCAGACGCTACTACGTGCCCAACAATGTGGCTATATGCATGGCGGGCGACCTTGACTGCGACAAGGTGATGGACACGATAGAGAGATATTTCGGAGGATGGAAGCCCAACAGGAACCTCTCCTTCCCCGAATATGCTCCTGAACGCGACCTTACCGCACCCGTCGACAGCACCGTCGTGGGGCAGGAGGCGGAGAGCATAATGGTGGGATGGAAATTCGACGGGGCTTCGTCACTTCAGTGTGACACGCTCGATGTGATAGCCGAGATGCTGTCGAACGGCAACGCCGGTCTTTTCGACCTGAACATAGACCAGAAGATGAAGTGCCTTGGAACGGGAGCGTTTGCATCGAACATGAACGAATACTCGCAGTTTCTGCTCTACGGCATGCCGCTCGAAGGACAGTCGCTCGACGATGTGAGAAGGCTGATGCTCGACGAGATGGACAAACTGAAACGCGGTGATTTCGACGACGACCTGCTGCCGTCGGTGGTCAACAACATGCGTCTGGACTTCTATAAGGCGATGGAAAACAATGAGAAACGCGCAGACATGTTTGTCGACGCGTTCATAAACGGGAAGAAATGGGATGATGTGGTGAACCGCATCAGACGCATATCAGGCATCACAAAGAAGGACATCACGTCATTCGCGGCACGTCATTTCGGAGAAAACTACGCCACAGTGTACAAGCGTCAGGGCGAGGACACCACACAGAAGAAGATTGACAAGCCGAAGATAACGCCCATTCCCGCCAACCGCGACAAACAGAGCGCGTTCGTAGGCGAGATAATCAGCTCGAAGAGCGAGCCTATACAACCGCGCTTCATCGACTTCGGTAAAGACCTGACAAAGAGCAGCACGAAGAAGGGACTGCCCATCCTGTATGTACGCAACACCGAGAACGGACGCTTCACGCTTGCGTTCCACTATGCGTTCGGAGAGGAAAGCGACAAGTGGCTGCCGTTAGCCGCATCGTATATAGACTATCTCGGGACGGACAGGATGTCGGCGGAAGACATCAAAAGGAAGTTCTACAAACTGGCATGCTCGTATGGCATAAGCGTGGGAACGGACATGACGACCGTCACTCTCAGCGGTCTGAACGACAACCTGCCGCAGGCTCTCGAGCTGATGGAGGACATTCTGGCAAACGCCAAGGCTGACTCTGAGGCATATGACAAATATGTGGAGTCGGAACTGAAGAACCGCAAGGACGCCAAACTGAACCAGGCAGGCAATTTCTCAGCCCTGCTCCACTACGGCATTTACGGTCCGTACAACAGGATACGCAACATTCCGGGCGCACAGGAACTCAGAGACAAGAATCCGAAGGAGCTTACCGGTTTGCTCAAAGACCTGAGCAAATATGAGCATACGGTGCTTTATTACGGACCGTACAGCGTGGACGAGCTGGCATCCGTAATAGAGAAAAAGCACCGGACGGCAGGAAAGCTTGCTCAGGTGCCCGCAGGCAAGGAATACACAGAGCAACAGACGACGGAGAACGAGATAATGATAGCTCCATACGAAGCCAAAAACGCCTATATATCACAGTACTGCAACAACGGCAGGAAATGGTCGGCAGAGAAGCAGCCCGTAGTGGAAATATTCAACGAATACTTCGGAGGAGGTATGAACTTGGTTGTTTTCCAGGAACTGCGCGAAAGCCGCGGACTGGCATACAGCGCATGGGCTACATACAACACACCGGGAAGGAAGAACCACAATGAGTTCGCCCGCACCCAGATTATATCGCAGAACGACAAGATGATGGACTGTATACGCACGTTCAACAACATTATCGACACCATACCGCAGTCTGAAAAGGCGTTCGGACTGGCAAAACAGGCAATAACAAAACGTCTGGCTGCACAGCGCACCACGAAATTCTCGATACTCAACGCCTATCTTGCGGCACAGCGAATGGGCATTGACTACGACATAAACGAGAAGATATACAACGCTCTGCCGGGAATAACGATGAAAGACATGGTGGACTTTGAGAAGGAAACCATGGCGGGCAAACCGTACAGATACCTGATTCTGGGCGATGAGAAGAACCTCGACATAAAGTCGCTCGAGCGCATAGCTCCCGTAAAACGCCTGACAACAGAAGAGATATTCGGATATTAAAGCCGGACAGACCGGTATGGTTTGACACGTGCCGGCTGTCATACCGCCATACACATATTTATATATGTATGTCCGTCATTCATCTCCTTTACACACAGACGAAGCCATTCAGGCTCTCACATTATGCCGGTACAGCCTGCAACATACAAGAGGAAAGAATGGAAAAGGATGTGTGACAGAAGAACGGAATAAGGACGAGGCATAACGGCTGATTCGTGATAAAAGCGCAAAGGCGGTCTGAACAGTGGGTCAGACCGCCTTTTTACGTCATCATGCATCATCTTCACTTACCGGAGTCTTGCCCGGATTCCGTATTCTTTGACGTGCCGATCCCGCTCCGTTCCCATCCTCCGCCAAGAGCCTTGTATAGGTTCACCGTAGCAAGCTGGCTGTCGAGCAGGGCATTGCTCAGGCTTATCTGGGCGTCAAGATAAGTACGCTGCGCGTCGAGCAAGTCCATATAGCCTATCGCTCCGTTGACATACTGCACCAAAGCGAGCGAGAGTGCTGTCTTCGAAGAGCTTTCAAGATGGTATCGTGTCTGATATATTTCCTTTATCTTATTGAAGTTCGCAATAGCGTCGAACGCATCTCTGAACGCCGACAGCACTGTTTTCTCATAGGCATACACGGCACGCTCGTAAGCAGCCTTGGCAGCCTTATGACGCGCGCGGTTCTTGCCCATGGCAAATACCGGCTGCAACAGATTGACACTTATCAGATGATAAGGTGAGCTCAGCAGGTCTTTCAGCTCCTCACTCTCAGCTCCGAGACCGGCGGTGAGCGTGATGTTGGGGAACATGCTCGTATATGCCGCACCAACAGAGGCGTTTGCCGCTATCAGTTTCTGTTCAGCCTCGCGCACGTCGGGACGCCGTTCCAGAAGCGAGGACGGCAGACCTACGGGCAGACTGTCAGGAAAGTTGACCTCCTGAGGAAGCGTAGAGCGTGCGATATGGTGTGGATATTCGCCTGTGAGAAAGGCAATCTCGTTTTCCTTGGAGGTGATTTGCCTTTCAAGATCGGGCAATAGTGTGGCAGTCTTTGAGAGTTCCACCTGCGCCTGTCTGTATGTAACCTCCGAGGTGAGCCCGCCCTCATAGCGTATGCGTGCAAGGTGCTCGCTCTCCCGTCGTGCCGTCACAGTCTGCCTTACGATGGACAGTTCGTTGTCGAGTGCCACGAGTTCATAATATGCCTGAGCCACCTGAGCGATGAGACTCATCTGAAGTGCACGGCGGTTTTCTATAGAAGCCATGAACTCAGCCGTGCTTGCCTCGTGGTTCCAACGGAGCTTTCCCCACAGGTCAACCTCCCATGCTATATTGGCTTTCAGGTCGAACTGGTTATCGTCCGACGGATTGTCACCACCGTAATTGTCCTGTTCTTTCTCGCCATAGACACGCAAGTCGAGCGAAGGAAACATCTTGGCGTAATCGATGCGCTTCATTGCCGCAAGCTCTTTAATGCGCGCGGCTGCCATAAGCATGTCCTTATTGTATGTCAGTGCCTTATTAATGAGATTCTGCAGAATGGAGTCTGTGTAGATTTCAGTCCATGAACGGTCGGCAAAAGAAGCCGAGTCTGCACTCTCCCCCTCTGTCAGCGACACGGGCAACTCCACGTCAGGGCGTGTGTAATGGTGCCCTATCTTACATGACACGACAACGACTGCCGATGCGATTATTACGAGAGCATGCGATATGTATTTCCGTTTATGAGTCATAATGTTTGTTTATATTGTAATGCCTTTGGCTTGTTCTCCTTACGCGACCTTATCTTTCCTCTGTATATTGTTATAAAGAAGAACGGTATGAGCAATATTCCGATGGTCACGGCAGCAATCATACCGAAGAATACTCCGGTACCGATGGCTCTCCGGCTGGCAGCTCCGGGTCCGGAGGCAATCACCATCGGAAGTATGCCAAGTATGAAAGCGAATGATGTCATGAGGATAGGACGGAAACGAAGACGCGCGGCATGCAGTGCAGCCTTGAAGAGATTGACTCCCGAGTCAGCCTCATCCTTTGCGAACTCTACTATAAGTATGGCGTTCTTCGCGGCGAGTCCCATCAACATAACGAGCCCTATCTGGAAATAAGTGTCATTTTCAAGTCCACACATAATGATACCGATATAAGCCCCTAAGGCTGCTATCGGCAACGAAAGCAATACTGCCACGGGGACGCTCCAGCTTTCATAGAGAGCCGCAAGGAAAAGAAACACGAACAAAAACACAAGTGCGAGTACCATTCCGGTTTGTCCTCCAGCCTGTTTCTCCTGATAAGACAGACCGCTCCACTCCAATCCTATATTATCAGGCAAGTGCTTGCGGACAAGCTCTTCCATCACTTCCATAGCCTGACCTGAACTGTATCCCTGGGCTGCGGTGCCGCGTATGACGGCTGTGTTGAACATGTTGAAACGCTTTATACTGCCCGGTCCGGTGGTATATTCGGTCGTACCAAGAGCCGTAAGAGGAATCATGTCACCGTCGTCACCACGGACAAAGTACAGGCTGATGTCGTCGCGGTGCTCACGGTAAGGAGCTTCCGCCTGGATGTAGACACGGTATATACGGTTGAACATGTTGAAATCGTTGACATAGACAGACCCTGTGTATGCCTTCATTGTAGAGAACACGTCAGCCATAGGCACACCGAGCATTTTCACTTTGTCACGGTCGACATCGAAATAAAGCTGTGGAATCTCCGCCTGCAACGATGAGGAGAGATCCGACAATTCCTTCCGCATTGAGGCATAATGCATCAACGTGTCGGCAGCTTGCACCAAGTCGTCATACGTAGCGTCCCCGTGAGCCTCGAGTTGCATCTCGAATCCGCCGGAGGAACCGAGTCCCGGAATCACCGGAGGGGTTGAAAGATAGAACTTGCATTCCGGATATTCCTTCAGTTCACGGCTCACTCCAGCCATGATATCGCCTATTGTAGTGTTGTCGCGTTCCTTCCATTCTTTCAGAATAACCGTGAGTTGGGCTCTCGTCTGGCTTGTTCCGACACGCGGACTGGTACCTGTTACATTCTGAACGTATTCCACTGACGGGTCTTTCATAAGATAGTCAATAGCCCGATTGGTGACAGTGCGCGTACGTTCGAGCGTAGTTCCCTCCGGCATTTCAAGCTCCACGGTGAAATATCCCTGGTCTTCGGCAGGCAGAAAGCTTGTCGGTGTAAGGCGGTATAGTATGAAAATCATTATTATAACCATACAGAAGCCTATGCCGCAACGCTTGGGATGCTTTATAATATTTGTGATTCCGGAAAGGTATTTGGTGTTGCCGAAGTCCAGCCAACGGTTTATGGCAGTGAAAAACCGGTTTTTCGGTTTGCTCTTATCTGCCGGTTTAAGTATCAGGGAACACATTACCGGACTCAGAGTGAGAGCAACGACCGTGGAGATAAGCACAGATATGACTATTGTAACGCTGAACTGGCGGTACAGTTGTCCTGTTATGCCGGACAAAAAGCTTACAGGCACAAACACGGCGGCAAGCACCATGGAAGTTGCGACAAGCGCGCCTGTAAGTCCGTTCATGGCTTTCTTTGTCGCTTCATACGGGCTCAGGTGTTCTTCTTCCATAATACGCTCAACATTCTCTACTACCACTATGGCGTCATCCACAACAAGACCGATAGCCAGAACAAGCCCCAACAGGGTCAGCATATTGAGAGAGAAACCGAATATAAGCATGAATCCGAACGTTCCTATCAAAGAAATCGGAACGGCGACAAGCGGTATTACGGTGGCGCGCCAGCTTTGAAGGAACAGGAAAACGACAACTATTACAAGAAAAAGAGCCTCGAACAGCGTCTTGTACACTTCATTGATAGACTCTGATATGTAAGTAGTCATGTCGAACGGAATCTCATATTCCATTCCCTCAGGGAACGTTTTACTTATGTTCTCCATTGTCTCCTTCACCCTCTCAGCCACTTCCATGGCATTGGCTCCAGGCAACATGTAGACTCCAAGTACGGCAGCATTGCCTCCGTTTATGCCGCTCTCGGTATTGTATGATTGAGCTTCAAGCGACACACGCGCCACATCTCTCAATCTGATAAACGACCCGTCAGCGTTGGCTCGGAGCACTATCTCCTCGAATTGTGCCGATGACGACAGTCGTCCTTGTGCCGTTATGGGAATCGTAAAATCAAGTCCCTTCACCGGCTGTTGCCCGAAAACACCAGCGGCAGACTCTCTGTTCTGGTCCTTCAGAGCGTTCTGCACATCCTGCACAGTGAGTCCGAAACTCGCCAAACGCGCAGGGTCGACCCATATCTGCATGGCGTAATAGCGGCTTCCGATATTAGACACGCGCCCCACTCCGGGTATTCGGCGCAACAGATCGAGCACGTTCAATGTGGCGAAGTTGCTGAGATATATCTCATCAAACTTCGGATCGTCCGACGTAAGGCAGATAGTGAGCAACTGACTCGCCGCCTGCTTCTCTATCTCTATACCGTTCTGCACCACTTCCGCAGGCAAACGGGACTCTGCAAGCTTTATTCTGTTCTGTATCTCTACTGCCGCAAGGTCGGGATCTGACGATATATCAAATGTTACAGTAGCCGAAAACGCACCCGAGTTTGAGCTGTTCGATTCCATGTAAAGCATTCCAGGAGTACCGTTCAGTTCCTGTTCGATAGGCGTTGCCACTGCCTGCGACACCGTAAGTGCGCTTGCTCCGGGATAAGAGGCACTTATTTTCACCACCGGAGGAGTTATCTGCGGATACTGGTCAATTGGCAGCATCGTGAGTCCGATAAGTCCGACAATGACAATAAGTACAGATATGACGATTGAGAATACGGGTCGGTCTATGAAGAAATTTACTTTCATTGGCTATATATGCTTTGGTTATTTGGCTTTCGTGCGCTGTTTTTTCATCTGCCTGGAAGCCACACGCACCTTCATGCCTGGCGTGAGTTTATGATATCCTTCGCTTATTATAAGTTCTCCGGGTGCAAGCCCGCGCTCCACCACAACCTTGTTGTCGAACTCCGGTCCAAGCTCTATGAAACGACGTTCTGCCGTAGAATCGCGCCTCATCACATAGATGAAAGCCCCACCTTTCTCTATTATGAGTGCCTTCTGAGGCACAACGGTGGCATTTTCACGTACGTCAAGGAGGGCGTGAACCTTTGTAAACTGACCCGGAAGAAGCACATGGTCCGGATTAGGCATTTCCGCACGCACCGAGAACGTGCCTGTCTTAGGGCTCACCTGAGGCTCTGCGAAATCTACCAAACCCTTATACGGATATGTACTGTTGTCCGCCAGCGTAATCGTGACATACGGTTGCCACGACCTCAAAGAGTCACGCTGTCCCAAAATGATGTTACGTTCCTTGCTTTTAAGATAGTCAAGCGCAGTCATACTGAAGTCAACAAGCACCGTGTCGCTCTTTACAATGGTAGCCAGAAGAGACTTTCCGCCCGTGCCGACAAGCGTACCAAGGTCAACAAGACGTTCGCTGATGTAACCTGATATAGGCGAACGCACATATGTGTAACTGAGTTCCTGCTCCGCCTGATCGAGGTCGGCGCGGCTCATACCCATGCTTGCCACAGCTGTCTCATAGGCTGCCGTGGCATTGTCGAGGTCAAGACGGCTGGCTGCGTTCTGCTCGAACAGCGGACGTATACGGTCAAGATCGCGCTTTGTCTTGCGCACCAAAGCTGAGTCTTTGCGCAGCTGGGCACGCGCCTTATCAGCCTTTGCCTTATACTGCCGTTGGTCTATGACAAACAAAACCTGATTCTTCTTGACATAAGTACCTTCTTCGAATGCCATGCGTTCAAGGAATCCCTCAACACGAGCACGTACCTCTACAAACTGCTGGGCACGGACACGACCTACGTAGTCGCCATATATCTCGACATCCTCCACGCCCACCGGCTCTACAGAAACCATCGGAGCATAGGGTGTCTTCTTCTCCGGCCATGTGAGAATGACGTACGCTACGATTATAACCGCAATACTGCCAATCATCGCAATGATACGTTTCTTTCGCAGTCTAAGTTCTTTTATCTCCAGAATTTTCCTTATTTTCATACATTTATCCTTTTACCTTAAACTGTAAAACGACAAAAACCGTATTTTATTTTATATTATATCACACATTTACCAAATAAAAATGAAAAATCCGGTCGTACCGCATTACGACCGGACTCCTGCTTTTACGTATTTCACTACTTCCTCAACAGCACATAGCCTACCACTCCGCCGACAATAGAAGCTGCGAAAATGCCAAGTTTAGCCTGTATGAGATAAGCCTCGTCTACAAAAGCGAGAGTGGATATGAACATAGACATTGTGAAGCCGATAGACGCAAGAAAGCCCACACCGAAAAGCCTTCTGACGGTCACCGAAGACGGCATGCGTGCTATTCCAAGACGTGTCAGCAGCAATACGGAGGCTGATATGCCCAACGGTTTTCCTATAAGCAGACCGAGCATCACTCCCACCGCCACATTGTCTGAAAACACATCAGCCGGATTTATACCCTCAAACGATATGCCTGCGTTGGCAAGTGCGAATACAGGCATTATGACAAAAGACACCAGCGGATGCAGAGAATGCTCAAGACGCTGCAACGGTGGGATGGCGTCACGTGAATCACCGATCATCCGTCCTATTATCTCCACCTGCTCAGGCTCGAGGGTTGACACACTGTTGGGTTCAGCATTGCGGAAGCGTTTTATGAGTTTCTCAGCCCTTGCCATATAGGCAGGCTCACTTATACGGGCGTCGGCAGGTATCATAAAAGCCGCGAGCACAGCTGCGATGGTTGCATGTATGCCCGACATAAGAAAGGCTGTCCACACTCCGCAAATGCCTACGACACCGTAAAATATGACGTTCTTCACTCCCAGTCTGTTGGCAACATACATCACCATAAGGAACGCCACACCCACACCGATGCTGAGCAGGGATATGTCCGAAGTATAGAAAAACGCTATCACGAGCACCGCGCCGAGGTCGTCTACAATGGCAAGAGTGGTAAGAAAAACCTTTATCGACAGCGGAACACGGTCGCCAAGCACATAAAGTATGGCAAGCGAAAACGCGATGTCCGTAGCCATAGGTATCCCCCACCCTCCCGACACGTCACCGTGAGGATTGAACAGATAATAGATGAGTGCCGGCACAATCATCCCGAACACCGCCGCCCCTATCGGAAGTATCGTGTTGCGCACATCGGCAAGTTCCCCTCCGATAAACTCTCGTTTAAGTTCCAGACCTACAACAAAGAAAAACATCGACATCAGACCGTCGTTTATCCAATGGTGCAAATCGAAATTGAAATAACCGGCACCGTTGAACAGAAAGCCGAACTCCTGCTCAAAGAAGTGAAAATAACTGTCGCTCAACGGAGAGTTAGCCAATACAAGCGCAATGACAATGCTTATGCCGAGCACTATGCCGCCCGATTTCTCCTGATTCATAAAATGTTGCAACGGCATGATAAGCCTGTAACTTAATTTCTCCTGATAATTTCTCATCATATCGTTTTTTGTGTTTTCCGCCACGTACTCTGTCATAATAAAATGCAGAATTACTGTATGGCTGCGTTATCCATGCGCACAAAATTAAGTAAAAAGTTTCATTTCCACAACCCATTTACCCACAGCGTGCTACGGAATACATATTTAATAATGGTCGGTCGCGGCGCGCTAAACATTTATTTGTTTATATTTCAGAATATTCAGAAAAATGTATGACAGCTATAAAGCATCCATCCGGAATGTCCTGACCGCGTTTCAGCCGGACCCATCCCGGTAAAAGCATAAAAGTTTCCGCACGGTGTAGGCATAAAAACATAGTGAAACGTGAATGTTAATTTATGACTGACAGACAACAGTATGTGCCTCGCCTCTCTTATAATTCACTGTCTCCGACATACCGTTACGGCTTATTTGTCTGCAAGACACAACCGTCCTGCCGTATCGCAGCCATGATATGAAAACATGATAAAAACGGTAGTGAGAAAAAAACGAAACCCGTCTTAATAAAGCGGAAATAAAGAACCGCGTTTCAAAAAAAAATCCTAACTTTGCAATCAGCGTTCCGGCTTCCACCCGTAAGCGGAAAGCCACTGTCCGGAAACCGCACGGAGAACTTTCCTGACGGTTTCACACACACTGCATAAAAGACAACAAGACAATACTTATTACATAAAACAGACATTATGGCAACAACACCAGAATTCAAGTACGCGCCCATGTTCCAGATGGGCAAGGACGACACTGAATACTATCTTCTTTCAAAAGAAGGTGTGAGTGTCGGTGAATTTGAGGGCAACAAAATCCTCAAGGTTAGTCCGGAAGCACTGACCATGCTTGCAAACCAGGCTTTCCGCGACGTCAACTTCCTGTTGCGCCGCTCACACAACGAACAGGTTGCTAAAATACTGAGCGACCCCGAGGCAAGCGACAACGACAAATATGTGGCTCTGACATTCCTCCGCAACGCCGAGGTGGCATGCAAGGGAAAGCTTCCCTTCTGCCAGGACACGGGCACAGCCATAATCCATGGCGAGAAGGGACAGCACGTATGGACAGGCTTCTGCGACGAGGAAGCACTGTCGAAAGGTGTATACAAGACATACACCGAGGAAAACCTGCGCTACTCACAGAACGCTCCTCTCTCAATGTATGAGGAGATAAACACACGCTGCAACCTCCCCGCACAAATCGACATCGAGGCTACTGAGGGTTGCGAATACAAGTTCCTGTGTGTCGTAAAAGGCGGAGGCTCGGCAAACAAGACTTATTTCTATCAGGAGACAAAGGCACGCATACAGAACCCGGGCACTCTCGTACCGTTCCTCGTTGAGAAGATGAAGACCCTCGGAACGGCAGCCTGCCCTCCCTACCACATCGCATTCGTCATCGGCGGAACATCTGCCGAGAAGAATCTCCTCACCGTCAAGCTCGCCTCAACCCACTACTACGACAACCTGCCCACCACCGGTGACGAGACAGGACGCGCCTTCCGCGACGTGGAACTGGAGAAACAGCTCCTCGACGAAGCCCACAAAATCGGGCTGGGAGCGCAGTTCGGAGGAAAATATTTCGCACACGACATACGTGTGATACGCCTTCCGCGCCACGGAGCGTCATGCCCGATAGGTCTCGGAGTGAGCTGTTCAGCCGACCGCAACATAAAGGCAAAGATAAACGAGGACGGAATATGGATTGAGAAACTGGACGACAATCCCGGCGAACTCATACCCGAAGAGCTGCGCAAGGCAGGAGAAGGCAACGCCGTGAAGATAGACCTCAACCGTCCGATGAGCGAAGTGTGCAAGGAACTGAGCAAGTATCCGGTATCCACACGCCTCAGCCTCAACGGCACAATCATCGTTGCACGCGACATAGCACACGCCAAGCTGAAGGCTCGTCTGGACGCAGGAGAAGACCTGCCGCAGTATTTCAAGGACCATCCCGTGCTCTACGCAGGTCCTGCCAAGACTCCGGAGGGAATGCCGTGCGGCTCGATGGGACCGACAACGGCAAACCGCATGGATCCATATGTTGACGAGTTCCAGGACCACGGAGGCTCGATGGTGATGATAGCAAAGGGCAACCGCACACAGGTTGTCACCGACGCATGCAAGAAGCACGGCGGATTCTATCTGGGAAGCATCGGCGGACCGGCTGCCGTTCTGTCAATGAACAGCATCAAGAGCATCGAGTGCGTGGAATATCCCGAACTCGGAATGGAAGCCGTATGGAAGATACACGTTGAGGACTTCCCCGCTTTCATCCTTGTGGACGACAAAGGCAACGACTTCTTCAAGCAACTGAAGCCGTGGACTCCAAGCTGTAAATAAACTACAGAGACATACATCGCGACGGATGGTCACGGCATGGGCGCATCATGCTGTACCATCCGTTTTTTATCAACACTAAAACAACCGCAACATGAGAAAGATGATTTTTGCCGCCATGATGGCAGTATTGTCATCATGCGCAACCGCACAAAGCGACAAGGACATAACGCTTCTGCCGCCAGACACAGACAAGGGGGCAAGCATAATGAAATCGCTCGCACAGAGACAGTCGCACCGTGAGTGTGCCGACAAAGACCTGAGCAAGGAGGACCTGTCCAACCTTCTATGGGCTGCCAACGGCATAAACCGCACCGCGGACAACAAGCGCACGGCTCCGTCGGCACTCAACCGTCAGGACATCGACGTGTATGTGATAAGCCGGAAAGGCGCATACAAATATGTAGCCGCCGAGAACCGGCTGCAACTCATCACCGAAGGCGACCACCGCGGCGCGGTTGCGGGAGGTCAGGACTTCGTCAAAGGTTTCCCCGTGTCGCTCGTGCTCGTGTCCGAACTGTCGAGACTGGGCGACGCTAAGAACGAACGCACACGCATGACAGCCGCCATGGACGCCGGTTATGTGTCGCAGAACATATGCCTGTTCTGTGCAGGCAACGGACTCGTCACGGTGCCGAGGGCTACCATGGACACCGCCGCGCTGAAGAAGATACTGCGGCTCGGCGACACGGCCCTGCCGCTTCTCAACAATCCTGTGGGCTATCCCAAAGGCAGATGAGCGCACACACATATACGCACCCGACGCACAATGCAGAGCGAAGTAAGGCATGCATGAATTGTGGAATATACAAAAGAGGTTGCAGACCACATCCGGCTGCAACCTCCTTTCATTATGTCTTGTCAGCAGAAAACGGTTTTCACCCCAGCAAAGTGCCGTCTTCCTTTATGAGAAGCCTCACATCCGGCTTGCCATGTCTCTCCAGTTCGATGCTGAAATAGTTCACCGAAGGCGTCTCCACCCAGTCCACATCATCTATCGTGTAACCGGCATACTCTGTTTCGATAAGACTGCGCACCGCATCCGGCAGCGTGCCTCTGAAGTCGGTCTCGGTGCCTATCCACATGCCGTCGGTCTCAAACCACGCCTCCGTCTCCTGCCCGTTCACAACGAACTCAGCCTTTATCCTGCCGCGTTCTTTTTCCCAATGGGCTATCGTATCAGGATATTTTGCCTTGAAAGTCTCCATAACCTTCACCGGAACATCATCCGCCGTGAATCTGTCATCGTCGTCGCTGCAGGCTGTGGTCACGAATGCCGCGACCATCAAAGCCACAACATAGAGTCTCCATTTCATAATATCAGTCTTCCGTTTAATTGTCTATGTCAGTCACCTGGAACTTCTTGTTGAACGTGATTTCCAATCCTGTGCTAAGCTTCACGTCATACTCGCTGCGGTCTCTCTCCATCTCTATGACCTTTGCAGACGGATAATTCTCGTTCACATACTTTTTTATAGCCTGCGGGATGAGCCTTACCGGAACCTGCGAGTATTTGCATTTCAGTTCTGTCCAGTTGCCTTTGCCGTCGAACTCCACCTTGTCGCCGTTGGTGAATATGATGTCATAGCTTGTGTCGAAGAGTCCCGACTCCATCTTCGCCAGCGCAACCTTCATCTTGCCGAAGTCCTTTTTCAGAATCTGCTGAGCCGTCTGGGGAAGCTGCGACACCTCTATAGGCTTGTCGTTTGAAGCCACTGCGTTTACACTCACTACAAACAGGCAGAGCAATGCTGCGATGCCGACTTTCATAAATCTTTTCATATTCATTTCTTTTTAAGGGTTATTACTTCGTCTGTTGTCCTCTCTACGGGTCAGAAACCGTATTGCCGCATTGTCTGACGACCGCTTCATGCCGTTCTGACTTCCGTACCGCAAAGTTGGGAAGTGAATCTGAAATGAATCTGAAATAACGGGACTTTGCCCCATGATTAACTTTTATTAAGAATAATAGTCTGCCCCTTCCGCCGCCGTCACCGCATCAAGGCATCTCCGGACAGGTGCTCATCCGCGCCTGTCTGTCACCTCGAACCTATGCATACCGTTCTCGTAACGGTAGTCTATGCCGAAGGAGTAAAGCCCGCACACGGCACTCACCAGCGACAGACCGATGCCCGTGGAGCTTTTCATGCCCCTCGTGTGATAGAAACGGGTGAATATCTTTGTCCTGTCAAGGGCTCCGCCGCTGCCTGTGTTTGCCACCGTCATGCCATGGCTGTTTATGCTCACCTCCACACGTCCGCCGTCCACGTTGTGCACAAAGGCGTTTTTCAGCAGATTGCCCACAAGCACCGATGCGAGCATGGGGTTCATCCTCACATGCCAGTGCGCCTCTCTCACGACGCTCACCTCAATGTTGCGCGTCTTCAGCACACTTCCGTAGTCGCCCATGAGCTGCTCCGCAAGCGTGTCCATATCCACCTCCTCCACATCAGTGAACTGTCCGTTCTCAATCTTGCAGAGCAGAAGGAGCGACTTGTTGAGCCTCGACAGCTGACCGAGAGTGCCGAGCGTCTTCACCAGCTCGCCCATCTGCTGCTCGGTGAGGTTGCCGTCGTCGAGCAGCATCTCAATGCGGTTCTGACACACGGCGAGCGGAGTCTGCATCTCGTGAGAGGCGTTGCCTATGAACATTTTCTGCTGTTCGTACTGTTGTTCGCTGCGTTTCATGGAGCGCACCACAGCCTCGTTCAGCTTTCTGAACTCCGTAACGTAAGTCGGATTGTCCAGTCTGCGGTTCTCACGACCCAGCCGGTAGTCGTCCACCCACTTCAGCAGCACAGCCAGCGGACGCATGCTGCGCTTCACGGCAACAAGGTTGAGCACCACGAAACCGAGCAGAATGGCTACGTAAAGGAACAGAAGCCAGTAGAATATGGCTTCCTTCAGGTCAGCCTTGTCTATTGTCGGGACCGACACCTCCACCTCGAAGAAGCGTCCGCCGTCACCGGTATATATATAGGTGATGACCCGCGCGGGCTCAAACTCGCGCTTTTCCCTGATATAAACCGTGCGGTCCTCATAGCGCACGTGCTGATGGCTGCCGGCATACTCAGCCGACACCTCGCGCAGGTAATACTGGTTGTTGGAGCCGCTTGAGGCGGTGGGAAGCGGTTCTCCGGCAAGAGCGCGGCGTATGACGAGCTCGGCGTAGTCCTCCAGAGAGTCGTCCACCTCATCGTTTATCTCGTCTATGATGGCAAAATAGAAGAACACCGACCAGAAGCCCAGCACCACGGCGGCTATCAGCGAGAGGCGAAGCGATATGTAGTTTATAAGTCTCATATCTCCACAAGCTTATAACCGAAACCGTAGACTGTCTTTATCTCCAAGCCCGCACCGGCTGCCCTGAGACGCTTGCGCAGGTTCTTCATCTGGGCATATACAAAGTCGAAGTTGTCTGCCACGTCGATATAGTCGCCCCACACTGCTTCCGCGAGCATCTGCTTCTCTATGAGTCTGCCGGGGCGGTTCATGAAGTAGGTCAGTATGTCATACTCTTTTCTGCCCAGCTCCATGGGCTTTCCGTCCACCTCCACAATGAAACTGTCGGTGTGCACACACACGTTTGCCATCCTCATGACGTTATCCCCGTCGTTGCGGCTGCGCCTCATGACGCTTTTCAGGCGCGCGTGCAGTTCTGCGAGATGAAACGGCTTGGCAAGATAGTCGTCGGCTCCGAGGTCAAGACCCGTAACCTTGTCCTCTATCGAATCCTTGGCGGAGAGTATTATGACGTTGCACTTCCGTCCCCGCGCAGACATCTCGCGCAGGATGTCAAGACCGCTGCCGTCAGGCAACATTATGTCGAGCAGCAGGCAGTCATACTCATACACGAACACCTTCATGCGTGCCGTGGCACAGTCGGCGGCAGTCTCCACCACATAACGCTCTTTCTCCAGCGACCTCACGATTATCTCGCGAAGGTCAGCGTCGTCCTCTATCACAAGCAGTTTCATTCTGTATGTCCTCTTTATTTTTACTATTTGCAAATAGTATTTATGTTTCCACAAAGATAATGCAAACGAGTGGAAAGAGAGCTTGCTCTTACTTTCCCGAGTGCAGCTTATCTTATACAAAGATAACGCAAGGCGAGAGCAGCAGCAAGACGGGAAAACTTCGTTTTACCGGACTTGATATTGCCGAGCCGAGGCTTATCTTTTACAAAGATAATGCAAACGAGTGGAAAGAGAGCTTGCTCTTACTTTCCCGAGTGCAGCTTATCTTATACAAAGATAATGCAAACGAGTGGAAAGAGAGCTTGCTCTTACTTTCCCGAGTGCAGCTTATCTTATACAAAGATAACGCAAGGCGAGAGCAGCAGCAAGACGGGAAAACTTCGTTTTACCGGACTTGATATTGCCGAGCCGAAGCTTATCTTATACAAAGATAGCCCAAACCCTCGTATTGTCAGCGTGCCAGACTCTGAAAACATCCGTCGGACGCTATTTTTTTAACTTGCATTAATGAAAACCCGACTCAAAATTAACAATTCCGGAACACACCGGAAATATTCCCAAAACGCCGTTTTTGCACTTCGGCACACCCCTCCGGTGTGTCTTCCATGCATCCGAAAAGGCTTCTGAATTGCCAAAGAGGCTTTATCGCACTGCCGGAAAGCCGCTCCTGATGCATGAAAGAGGCTTTACCGGAAACCCGAAAGCACCGTTTCGCAATGCCGGAAAGCCTCTTCCACATCATCGACATTACCATATCCATAAGCTATAACAACACAACCGGCTGACACACAAGCAATTATCAAAGTCACGAAAAATCGTCTTTTTCACGCCATAATCGCACATAAAGAAAACTCCGGGCATTTTCCGGCATTTTGAAATGTGTTTTTTTAACACTTGCCTGCGCAGTATTATTACAACATCACTCTCTTTTTCAAGGTTCGTATAAGTCACAATTAGAGTCATGAGGCGTATTTTTACGGCTCTTATATGTTAAATTATATTGGCAGAATATACAGTTTGTATGCTTTTTTCTTACCTTTGTAATAAGAAGAGACATAAACAGTCTGCAAGCTGCGGGGATACCTGCGGCAAATACGAATGGCACATACTACTGAACCACAAGCATAAAGGGAGGAAATGATATGAAACGTACAATGACATTGTTGCTATGCCTCGCGCTCACATTGACGGCGGCGGCACAGACGCAGATACCGCCTGCCGGAACTGATACGCTGAAACATCTCGAGTTTATGGAGACACCAATAACAGGCACGCTCAACTCTTTTGTGAACAAGATGATAAAAAAAGGCCTCACCTTCTCTAAGGTGACAGAAGAGGGGGTTGCCATTTTCAAAGGCGACTTCGGAGGATACAAGGATTGCGAGATATATGTCTATTCTGTCAACATGGGCAAAAGGGTGACAAGCGTAGCCGTGTCGCTGCCGTTCAGAGACACATGGCCGGAACTGTCGGGCGACTATGAGGACATGAAAAAACTGCTCACCAAAAAGATGGGACAGCCATACGCGTCGATAGAGGTGTTCGAAAATCCGGTGCCATACGACAACCGCATGCTATACGTCACTACCGACCGGTGCGATTACAAGACCACATGGAGAAGAGATCACGGCGTGATTGCGGTCGCAATAAACAACGCCGAGTACGACCATAAGGACTACAGCAACGTGAGAATAATATTCATGGACTTCCCCGACATGGGCAAACTGCCCGACCAGTCGCTCATCGGGATAAACTGACACACGCCGCCTGACAACGCGCAAAGCATGCTTACAACACATCATATGCAACAGAACAGATTCATCCCGTCACTCGAGTTCACCGACGCTCTGGGCGAGTCGATGAGCAAGCCGATGCAGTTCAGTGGACGTTCGCGCCGCTCCGAATACTGGTGGACAATGTTGGCAATCAGCGTTGTGGAGTCGTTCGCGGTTCCGTTCGTATTCTTCTTCATTCCCACGCGCTTCATCGTAACACCCATAATATTCTTGCTGTTTGAGTTCTCTAAGGTTCCGCTCACCTTCAGACGGCTTCACGACACCGGCAGAAGCGGCTGGTGGTACGGCACATTCCTGCTGCTGCCCGTGTTGTTCCTGATGCTTATATTGTTTCAGTCATGCTATTCCTGTGTGGCTGATGCCGTATACGGTGCGGCAGGCTCCATGCACGCGCACGACAGTCTGCATTCAAGCCTGAGGAACGGAAGTGTCTTCATTACTGTCACAGTCGGGATTTTACTTTTCTACATTGTCGCTCCCGTCTACACAATAGTACTTCTGGTAATGTTATGTCAGGACAGCCAGCCGTTCTGCAACAGGTATGGTCCGTCTCCGAAATACATAGAACAGGAAGAGATGCGTCAGTGACAGCCGTCAGTATCGTCCCCTCCAGGCTTTCCGGTGACACAAGACAGCGGTGCCTACGTTTCTTGTCCGACGAAAAAAACGGTTTTTCTTTGCCGTTAAGATTATTTACATTAACTTTGCGTCCGACTTACAGAGAGTAAGTTAAGGGGTGCCGGATATTTCCGGCTGAGATTAAACCCTCTGACCAGATCCGGTTAGTACCGGCGTTGGAATAAGACAACACATGAAAAGCACCCCTTTTTGTGTATTTTTAAAATCATACTATTTAATGGAAAAAACAGTTTTACTGATTGCCGCACTCGCTTGTGCCGCAACAATAAACGCATCCTCGCCGACAGGCGAACGGCTCGACACACTGAGGACATACGAACTTCAGAACGTGCAGGTGGTGTCTACACGTGCCGGGGAAAAGACTCCCGTGGCTCACTCTGACATGGGTAAAGAGCAGATAAGGATACTTAACAAGGGGAAGGACATGCCGTGGATACTCAATTTCACTCCCTCCGTCACCACATCATCTGATGCGGGAACGGGCATCGGATACACCGCCATACATGTACGCGGCACCGATCCCACGCGCATAAACATAACCGCGAACGGCATACCTGTGAACGATGCGGAGAGCAGCCAGCTCTATTGGGTCAACATGGCTGACTTCGCCTCCAACCTCGAATCAATACAGATACAGCGCGGCGTGGGCACTTCCACCAACGGCGCGGGCGCGTTCGGGGCTACCGTCAACATGCAGACGGAGAACATCAGCGGCAAGGCGTACGGACGGCTCGACCTTTCCGGAGGATCATACGGCACACACAAGGAGACGCTCAGCTTCTCCACCGGACTGCTCGGAGGGCACTGGGGCTTTCAGGGACGACTGTCACACATAGGCAGCGACGGCTTCATTGACAGGGCGTCGTCAAGACTCAACTCCTACTTCATGCAAGGCGGATACTTCGCCGACAACACTGTGGTGAAGCTCATCACATTCAACGGCACTGAAAAGACATACATGGCATGGGACTATGCGTCAAAAGCCGACATGGAGAAGTATGGCAGAAGCTACAACCCGAGCGGCATGTACACCGACAAGGACGGCAACACGGCTTTCTATAAAAACCAGACCGACAACTATCATCAGCAGAACTACCAGCTTCTGTGGAACCAGAGATGGTCACCGGAATGGAACACCAACGTCGCACTGCACTACACACGGGGTGACGGATACTACGAGCAGATGAAGGAAGACCAGAAACTATACAAGTATCTAATGACCGAAGCGTCAGACCTGAGGGCAAATATCGTGAGACAGAAAAAGATGCTCAACGACTTCTACGGATTCATTGCCTCAGCCAACTACAACAACCACAACGGTCTGTCTGCCGTCATCGGAGGCGGATGGAACAGGTATGACGGTGACCACTTCGGCAAAGTGCTGTGGGCAGGAAGTCCCTACATATGGACGGAGGACGACAGGAAGGAGTATCATGACGGCGGAGTGATACTCAGTCCCGACCACGAATACTACCGCAACAACGCCGTAAAGACCGACGGAAACATATACGGAAAGGTAATCTACGAGTTCGTTCCGGGACTGAGCGCATACGCCGACATGCAGTACAGACACATAAGCTACACCATGGACGGCACGTCGCAGGAGTTCGACGACAGCCATAAGCAGAGACCGCTCGTGCTCGACCGCGACTACAGTTTCTTCAATCCTAAGTTCGGACTTGTGTATGACATCACCCCCGGACACACCGTATACGCCTCTTACGCCATCGCCCACAAAGAGCCTACACGCAACGATTTTGAGGACATGATGGCTGAGACGGATGCCGTGGACACTAAAGCCGAGCGGCTGAACGACCTTGAGGTGGGTTACAGATACACCTCCGCGATATTCAACGCAGGCGTCAACTTCTACTATATGGACTACGACAACCAGTTCGTTCTCACCGGAGCGCAGGACTCAAACGGCGAGATGGTGGCGCGAAACATAAAGGACAGCTACCGCATGGGCGTCGAGCTGACAGCCGGACTGCGTCCTTTCAAGGGCTTCGCATGGGACATCAACGCCGCACTGAGCAGGAACCGGGCAAAGAACATGAGCGTAACGGTGATAAACGAAGACTGGAGCCAGTCATACGCTAACGTAGGAACGACAAAGCTCGCATACTCTCCCGATGTCATCATCAACAACATATTCGCCTACGAATACAAGGGACTGCGCGCGTCGCTCATGAGCAAATACGTAAGCGAACAGAACATGACGAACTCCGGTTTTAAGAAGTATCTGAACCGGGACGGCAAGACATACACCTCCGCAGTAATCGACGCGATGTTCGTAAGCGACCTCGACCTGTCCTATACGTTCAATGTCAAAGGGCTGAAAAGCGCGACCGTGGGCGTGACAGTGTACAATCTGTTCAACGAGGAGTATGAGAACAACGGAAGCTGTTCGATGAACTTCAGGAACGAAAAGGGAAAGATAGTGGCGTACGACGGTGGTTGGGCATGGTCGACATACTCCGCCCAGGCTCCCGTTCACTTCCTCGCGCATCTTTCCGTCACATTCTAAGCAACACGAAAATGAACAGTATAATGGACTGCATAGCCGACAACCGGCTCATGATGCTTGACATCCTGAGCACGGTTGTAGGCATTGTGTACATCGTTCTGGAGTATAGGGCGAGCATATGGCTGTGGTTTGCGAGCATCATAATGCCTCTCATAGACATCGTGCTCTATCTTGAGGCGGGACTGTACGCCGACTTCGGCATGGCTATATACTACGCCGTGGCGGCTGTATATGGCTTCATCGTGTGGAGATACGGCAGGAAACGCGGACAGAAAACGGCAGGAGAGATGCCCGTAACACACTACAGGCGGAAGCTGATAATACCCTCCGCCGCCGTTTTCGCGCTGGCATGGATTGGCATCTACGGCATTCTCGTAAGATTCACAGACAGTGACGTGCCGCTGACAGACAGCTTTGTGAACGCTCTGAGCATCATCGGGCTGTGGGCGCTTGCACGCAAATATGTGGAGCAATGGCTCATATGGATTGTCGTAGACGTGGTGTGCAGCGTGCTCTATGCGTACAAGGGCATCCCGTTCAAAGCCATGCTGTACGGAGCTTATGCCGTCATTGCGGTGTTCGGATACGTCAGATGGAAGAGGATGATGACCGCGCCAGAGGCTTGAACAGGCTCTTTCTCCGCGCCATACTGACGGAGACGGCAAGCCGTAGAGCCACTCCTGATATGAAGAATGACTGTCAAACAACAAAAGAACACAAGACATGAACTATCCGCTCATTGACGGACGGTCGGCATTCGATGCCGTGATATTGTGCGACGGAGACTTTCCCGTCCACCGCATACCGCTTTCCGTGCTGCGCGCAAGCACTTTTCTGTGCTGCTGCGACAACGCCGGGATGACAGCGTTGAGCCATGGTCTGACACCCGACGCCATTGTCGGGGACGGCGACTCAATGCCCTCCGGTTTCATAGAAAGCCACCGCGACATCATACACATCATAGAAGAACAGGACGACAACGACCAGACAAAGGCGACCCGCTACTGCATCGGCAAGGGATTCCGGCACATTGCGTACCTCGGCTCTACCGGAAAGCGTGAGGACCACACGCTCGGCAACATATCGCTCATGGCAAGATACATGCGTGACTTCGGCGTCATGCCTGTCATGATAACCGACAACGGATACTTCATACCGGCAAAAGGCGTGAATACCTTCGCCACATTCAGACGCCAGCAGGTGAGCATCTTCAACCTGTCATGCTCCCGTCTGACCGGTGAAGGACTGAAATGGCAGCCCTACGCATACACCGCCATGTGGCAGGGAACGCTCAACGAGGCTGTCGGAAGCAGCATAACGCTTGACGGAGACGGCGACTACATGGTGTATCTCACCCACGACGGCAAGAAGACAGAGCCTACACACACAGCTGGAAGAAGCTTTCCTACAGGTTGACGGAGACGGTGCTCCGTTGCCGTTTCAAGGATTTTTTATTACCTTTACACCGTTTTTTTAATATCAACATTTATGTACAGACCAATTTTCAACACGCGCACAGCTCTTATCTTCACGCATTTCACGCGCAAGAGCTACGCCTTGTTCAATTGTCTGGGTAAGGAAGTGCTCATCGGAACACTTAGCGTCGCAACGCTGACTCATGCCAAAGCGGACGGCATAGCCAAGCGCGGCGTTATCGAGAAAGACTCACTCAGACAAAAGGAGGTGAAGCTCGGCGAGGTTGTTGTGAACGGAGCGTGGGCTCCGCTGGCTGAACAGAAGCCGGCAATGATTGTCTCTGTCACGACAGCCGACGACATTCAACGGGCTGCGGCAGAAAGTATCAACGATGTATTAAAATCAGCCACGGGCGTGGATGTCCGTCAGCGCGGTGGCTTTGGAGTTCAGACGGACATCTCGATAAACGGCGGCACATTCGACCAGACGGTCATCCTGCTCAACGGCATCAACATCTCCAACCCGCAGACCGGGCACAACGCCGCCGACTTTCCCGTTTCTTTATCAGACATACAGCGTATTGAGGTGCTCGAGGGGGCATCGGCTCGCGTGTTCGGCAACCCTGCGTTCAGCGGTGCCATAAACATCGTGACCAAAAGCAAGGAGCGCAGCAACGCCTTCGCGACAGTCGAAGGAGGCTCGTTCGGCACTGTAAGCGGCGAGGCGGGGGTTACCCTAAACAGCCGCACCACGAACAACCGGCTGGGCGGAGGCATAAGCCGCAGCGACGGAGGAACGAAGAACAGCGGATTCATAAAACGCAGACTGTTCTATCAGGGCAACCTCTCCACCCGCCATGCAGACATGATGTGGCAGACAGGAGTGACGTCGCAGGACTACGGGGCGTCGACGTTCTACAGCGCAAAGTTCGACAACCAGTATGAGGAGACGCGCCGATACATAGCCTCCGTAAACGCTGATATAAAGCCGTTAGGTGACAGGCGTTTTGTGTTAAGTCCTGCAATATACGGTCACAGAAGCTACGACCACTTCCAGCTGACACGTGGTAAGACCGGAGCAGACAACGGAGAGAACTATCACCGCATGGATGTCTACGGCGCGACCCTCAATGCAAGGTTGTCGTGGGCGGCTGGACAGACCACAGCCGGAGCCGGTATCAGAAGAGAACACATACTAAGCACCGCATACGGAGACCTGCTTGACGGAGACCGTCAGCACGGCATCAGCGGTTCAACACGCTCATACGACCATGAAGGCAAGCGCACATGCACCGACTTATTCATAGAACACTACATCAGCTTAGGCAGTTTCAGACTGTCGGCAGGAGTGACGGCAAACAGAAACACCGGGCTTGACAACAGCTTCAGACTGTATCCCGGGGTGGACGCGAGCTACAGACCGGACAAGCACTGGACAATATTCGCATCGTGGAACAAGGCTATGCGCATACCCACATACACCGAGCTGTATGCCAACAGCGCGGCGCAAAAGGGCAGCACCGCACTGAAACCGGAGAGAAACACCACCATGAAAGCCGGCGTGAGATACACCAGACCGGAATGGGAAGCCACGGCTTACGTGACGCGCAACCACGGACGGGAACTCATTGACTGGGTATACGAAAGCAAGGAAAGCACAAAATATGAGGCGATGAACATAGGCAAGGTGGACAACACCGGAGTGGCGTGCGACCTGACCGTGCGCCCCGACCTGCTGACAGGATGCCCGATATTCACCCAACTGAAAGTGGGCTATGGCTACATAAGCCAGAAACACACCTCCGAACGCGACATATACAGGTCGCTCTACGCCCTCGACTACCTGCGCCACAAGCTCAGCGTGCAGCTCGACCACCGCATATGGAGCAGGCTGACCGCACACTGGAGCATGAGATGGCAGCAGCGCATGAACGGCTATCATCCGTATGCCAAGCTCGACGCGAAGCTTTCGTGGACAGCAGAAAAATACGACATATACCTGAAAGCAGACAATATCACGAACCACAGATACTACGACATAGGCAGCGTATTGCAACCCGGGATATGGGTTATGGCAGGAGCGAAGGTGAAGATGGCACTTTAACGCACATTCATCATAACCACAAAGACAAAGGACAAAGACGTCATGACAGACTGTCTTTGTCCTTTTTTATATTTGATTACGTCCCGTGCGTTTTTTCATAGGTCGCATCATGCAGTGTCAGACATGCGGTGCCGCCATATGCGACATGGTTTCCCGCAAACATCAGGACACCTCATCCGGACATCATTCAGCCGGAGCCATGCCGCAAGAAGCACATTATAATAATGTAATACAATGGAAAAGGAAAGCCGCTTCAGCGTTTGAGCTTGAACGAAGCCTCTATGCTGCCCACGTCGTCGGCGAATGTCGGGTCAACCTTCATGCGCTGCTCCACCTGCGAACAGCTGTAAATCACGGTTGAATGGTCGCGTCCTCCGATGAGACGTCCTATTCGGCTGGAGGGCATCTTGGTGTATTTCTGCGCGAGATATACTGACACCTGCCTCGCCGTAACGATGTCGCGCTTGCGGCTGCGCCCCATTATCGCCGCCTGAGTCACGTCATAGTGCGAGCACACACTCTCGAGAATGTCGTCCACAGTAAGCGGTTCGTCGTCCACCTTTACCGCCCTTTTGATGACACGTTCAGCCAGACGCATGTTTATGTTGCAGTTGTACACCACGCTGTATGCCATGAGCGAGTTTATCACTCCGTGCAGGTCTCTCACGCTTCCGTTCGCAGTCTGCGCCACAAAGGCTATCACGTCGTCGGGGATGCTGAGTCCGTCGCGGCGTATCTTGTTCTTGAGTATGTCCACGCAAAGCTGCGCGTTGGGCTTCTCCAGCTCCGCTATGAGTCCGCACGAGAACCGTGTGAGCAGGCGGTCTGTCACCCCTTTGAGCTCCACAGGCGGTCTGTCGCTTGCCAGGATGATGCGTTTTCCGTTACGGAAAAGATGGTTGAAGATATGGAAAAACGTGTTCTGCGTGCCCTTCTTGTCCTCCCACTCCTGTATGTCGTCCACAATGAGGAGGTCGATGGTCTGATAGAAGTTTATGAAATCGTTTATCTTGTTCTGCAGAACAGCGTTGGTGTACTGCACCTCAAACAGTCTCGCGCTCACGCACAGCACCCTCTTCTGCGGATAGAGCTGAAGTGTGCGCACTCCGATGGCGTTGACGAGATGGGTCTTGCCGCATCCCGACGGTCCGTAAACGAAGAAAGGGTTGAACTGCATGTTGTGGGGATGCTCGGCGATGGACAGTCCCACCGAGCGCGGAAGCTTGTTGCTCTCACCCTCTATGTAGTTCTTGAAGGTGAGATGCATGTCGAGCTGGGGGTTGAGCTGCGGTGTCTTGGGCTGCCCCTGCCTGCCGGTCTCGCGCATCCTTGCGTCTGGCAGCGGTTTCTCAGGCATGTCGGAGGGTATCTCCGTGCCCTTTCTTCCGCTGTCGGTGACACGGTAGGTGAGTTTCACATCGTTGCAGAATACCTGTGTGAGCACGCGCGTGAGCAGCTCGACATGGTTCTGCTCGAGCACTTCATATACAAACCGGTCAACCTGCACCAGGACTGTCTTGGTGCCGGAATCGAACGATTTGAACACGATAGGCTCAAACCAGGCTTTATATTGTTGCTCCGTAACGCTTCCTCTGATGAGCGCAAGGCACTCGTCCCAAAGAGCATCAGGACTTGAATTCGTCATAAATAAAATGTTTACAGGTATCTTGCGATGTCGTATCTTTTGCTTATGCCATGCAAAATTAAGAAATAATTTGTAATATACAAATCGTTTCTTTCAATTTATATAATAAATATTTCAACCGTCTTACGGCTAAATTCGCACTCTGCCATATGCCCGCGAAAGTGCCGGAAACACGGTCAGACGACAGCGGGGAATGACGAACAAACACGCATATCAGTAGAACGTCAACCCGGAAATACCGGCGTTTTCACGCAAGGAAGAAAAGACGGGAGCAAATACGCGGATTTTGAGCGACACGCGGATGTGTCTGACATACAGCCACTTGCACGGATGCGGCAGACAGGACAGCCATTTCCGCCGTCCCGAAGAGGCTCTTTCGCAGTGCCGAAGAGCCTTTTTCACCCTGCGGGAAAGCACGTTTCATGCCACAAAAAAGCCTTTACAGCGATGCGGAAAAGCCTCTTCCGAACATCAAGAGGCGCACTCCGACGTTGCGGCATGCGCAAAACTGGCGTTTCGCAGGGGCATGACGGCATCGGGAGAAGCTGTTTCACGATTTTTAATTGTCAAAATTTTTTACTGCCGGAAAGCCATAAATATACATCCCTACATACATGGCTGATATGGCGAAGAGGCGGTGCGCTACGCAACCGGGGCTTTTCCTGACAGGGCGCGGACTCTGCCCCATCCTCTCCGCAGCGCAGGCTCACGGCAGTACTGACGCAGGGGAGCGCTGCGGGGAGCATGAATCAGAGCGACGCAAGAATGAGAGCGACAAAACAGATACAGCCCGGTGGCATATCCGCACATACAATAAAAAACATGCCGCAGAGTGCTCCGGCATTCTGCGGCATGCGATACATCCGGCGGACTGACCGTCCGTCAGACTGTAAAATGTCATTTGCCTGTTATTTGTCCTTTCTTCCGAAAATGGAGAAATGCACATAACGCTTCGGGTGCTCGCGCAGGTTCACCACAAGCGAGTCGGCATGCATCATCGTAGAGTTGAGATTGTTGTAGAGCGACGGGTCGTTCATGAGCAGTCCGAGCGTGCCCTCGTTGCTGTTAAGCTTGTCGGTGAGAGAGCGCACATTGGCAAGCGTGGCGTTCACTTCGGTCATGGTCCGGTCGATGTCTATTGCCGCGAGCTTTGCCGTGAGAGTGTCGGTGTTGTTCAGAATGCCGTCAGCCTTCGCCATCATTCCCGGCATGTTGCGGTTGAGAGTGCGCATGAGCGTGTTGAGCTCGCGTGTGGATGTGTTGAGATTAGAGGTTATGTCCTGCACGTTGTGAAGCGATGCGGCTATCGCCGGATCGGCAAGCAGCGTGTTCAGACTGCCCATGATGCTGTCGAGCTTGGGCAGCATCTTCTCTATGGCGGGAATCATTGCGGACAGCTGTCCCATGGCTCCGTTGTCTATTCCTCCCTTTATGACACCTCCCGGCGGCACCATCTGCGATGACTTGCCGTTGATGTCGAGGTTTATCTTTACGTTTCCGAGCATGTCGCTTACAATCTTCGCCTGGCTGCCCTGCGGGATACGCATTTCCTTGTCCACGCAAATCACCACCTTGGTAGGCGTTCTGTTGGTGTAGTCATATATGATGCTTTTGACCGTTCCTACCTGATATCCGCCCACATATACGGGGCTTGACGAAGACAGACCGCTTATGTCCTCGAACTCGACATAATAATCTGTCGACGAAGAAAACAGGTTCAGCCCTTTCAGAAAGTTCATTCCGAAAAAGAGCAATACCACTCCGGTTATCGCAACAAGCGCGATCTTGACCTCTTTAGTAAAAAATTTCATATTGCACTTTATTTATTTTCTGTTTCTCTTGAATTCCTTTATCGCCTGATTGACGTCCGTCTTGCGTCCGTCCTTGAACGCAATGATGAACGCTTCGGGAAACTTGTCGAGTATCTGCTTGCGCAGACGGTATATCTCGTTGTAGTTTTCGGACGCCCCGTATGTGTATTTCTGCATTCCGTTCTCCTCATAACGCTCACAGCCGGTGAGCCCTTTCAGGTGCGCGTCACCGTCCTTCAGATTGAGACTTGAGACAAGAATCTGTATCTTGAACACCGGACGTCCGTCGGCTGATGCGGCAGGCTGAGGCTCGGGCTGCGGCGCGACGGTCTGCTGTTCCTGCTGCTGCGGTGTGGTTTCAGCCACCGTCCGCTGCTCAGGCTGTTGCCGCGCGGAGGCATCTTCCTGCGTTTCCGAGGTGTTGGCAGGCTCCTGTGCGGGTGTCTCGGGCAGCATGGGGCTGTCTGTCCTGTAAGGAACCGATATGCCGTTATAGTTCTTGTTCTTGTATTCCACGAACGCGTTGTATATGCCGACAGCCATCTGGTCGAGCCTGTTTCTGTCGTTGAGAAGAGCCTCCTCGTCGGCAGTCGTGATGAAACCCAGCTCCACCAGACACGCAGGCATGGACGTGAGCCTCAGCACGGCAAGGTTGCTCTGGTGCACACCCTTGTCGGGCCGGCTTGCGGCACGGCACACATTCTTCTGCAGCATCTTGGCGAACTCGATGCTCTTCGTAAGGTTCCGGTCCTGCACAAACTCGAACATGATGTTGCTTTCGGGCGAATTGGGGTCGTAGCCCACATAGTGCTGCTCGTAGTTTTCCTCAAGCAGAATGACGGAGTTCTCACGTTTGGCAACCTCGAGGTTTGTCTTTGTGGCGTTGGAGCGTCCGTCTCCGAGCGTGTAAGTCTCAAAACCGCGCGCTATCCGTCCGCGTTCCAGGGCGTTGGTGTGTATTGATATGAAAAGATCGGCCTTGTTCCGGTTGGCTATCTCGGCACGTTCGTACAGCGGCACAAATACGTCTGTCTTGCGTGTATACACCACCTTGACGTCAGGATTGTTCCTTTCCACATATTTTCCGAATGCAAGCGCCACATTAAGATTGATGTTCTTTTCCTTGGAATATTTGCCCAATGCGCCCGCGTCACGACCGCCATGACCGGCATCTATGACAAGAACGAACTTGCGGTCAGCTCCTCTGACCGATATGAAACACGCGGCAAACAATGCCAATATTACAAATAATCTGTTAATCATCAGTCTTGTATGGTGCGGCAAAGGTAAGCAATAATAAGAAAAACTCCAAAGAATCATTTAGTTTTATTATTTGTTAAATGAATTTCAACGCCCGCTCCCGTGCAGTCGGAACCCATAGGCGGGTTGTGTTTCATTATTCTTATGTCGAGCGACAATATGAGCGGGAAACGCTCGAAAAGGCGTTCTGCCATCCTGCCTGCCACATGCTCGATGAGCCGGGACGGGACAGCCATCTCGCGGCTCACCACCTCGTACACATCAGCATAGTTGAGCGTATGGCTCACGTCGTCGGTGCGCATCGCCCGGGTGACGTCGTATCCGGCACGCACCGACACCGTATAGTCGTTGCCGGTGAGCCTCTCCTGCTCTATCACACCGTGGTAGGAATGAAACCTCATGCCGTCGATGAAGACATATCCACACTTGTATCCGTACATAAAAAAGTGAAAATCAAGGTTTGAATAAAACGAAAGGGTGCACCGGAAACCTTTCCCACTCTACAGTGGACAGACTCCGGAACACCCCGTATATAAAGATTATATTTTCTGAAGAATACTATCCGCAACGCGATGCACCGCAGTTCTTGCATATGAGGCAGCCTTCCTGATAGACAAGTATTCCGCCGCATACGGGACAGGTCTGTCCTTTCGCCTCAGTGCCGTCCACAATATACTTCTTCAAAGCACGCTCAACGCCATTCTTCCAGGTGTTTATGCTCTCGCTCTTCAACTGTAGGGAGCCGACGAGTTTAATTACGTTGCCGATGGGCATACGGTAGCGCAGCACTCCGGAAATGAGCTTAGCGTAGTTCCAGTATTCAGGATTGAACTTCTCGCTCAGACCCTCCACCGTTGTCTTATATCCGCGCTTGTTCTCAAACTGGAAGTCGTAACGGCTGTGTCCGTCATCGTTCTTCTGCTTGATAATCTTTCCCTTGGTGACTGTCTTGGGCAGAACGATGCCTTCCTCGTCGTCTTGCAGACCGGTGAATATCTCGTAAGGATAGCCGTTGAGAAGCCCGACGAAAGCCACCCACTTCTCCTTGTTGTTCTGGAAACGCACCACATCGCACTCCAGCTCCTTGGGTCTCACCTCCGTAACCTCGGGATGTGCGCACGGACAATCGTCCTTGGCGTCGTCCTTCTTGTCTTTCTTCGAGACGGAAATCATGACTCCCGAGCGGCTGCCGTCGCGATAGATGGTGCATCCCTTGCACCCCGAGCGCCATGCTTCGACATAAAGCCGATTGACAAGAGCTTCGTCCACATCGTTCGGGAGATTCACCGTGACGCTGATGCTGTGGTCAACCCACTTCTGAATCTCGCCCTGCATCTTCACCTTCATCAGCCAGTCCACGTCGTTGGCGGTAGCTTTATAATAAGGTGATTTGACCACAAGGTCGTCTATCTCTTCCTGTGTGTACCTCTTCTCCGTATCATATCCGTTCACCTTCATCCACTCGAGGAACTTCTTGTGATACACTATGTACTCCTCGAACGAGTCGCCCACCTCGTCGACAAAGTCCACATGCACCTCCGTGTCGTTGGGATTCACCTTGCGGCGACGCTTGTATACAGGCATGAACACAGGCTCTATGCCGCTTGTGGTCTGCGTCATCAGACTTGTCGTACCGGTCGGGGCGATTGTCAGGCAGGCAATGTTGCGGCGTCCGTATTTCATTATGTCTTCATACAACTGTGCGTCAGCGTCCTTTATGCGCAGCAGGAACGGGTTGTCAGACTCACGTGAGGCGTCGAACACTTCGAACGCTCCACGCTCGCGTGCCATCTCCATTGAACTGCGGTATGCGCTCAGCGCGAGTGTCTTATGCACCCTCACGCTGAAGTCGGTGGCTTCCTGAGTGCCGTAGCGCAACCCCATCGCGGCAAGCATGTCGCCTTCCGCCGTGATGCCAACGCCCGTACGGCGTCCTTTCCCGCTCTTGTCCTTTATCTTTTCCCATAAATGATACTCCGCACCTTTCACCTCCATGCTCTGCGGGTCGATGCTTATCTTCTCCATGATCTTGTCGATTTTCTCAAGCTCAAGGTCAACTATGTCGTCCATCATGCGCTGAGCCAGCCGCACATGAGCCTTGAACTTGTCGAAGTCGAAGTACGCCTCAGGGGTGAACGGATTCACTACGTATGAATAAAGATTGATGGACAGCAGACGGCAGGAGTCGTATGGACACAACGGTATCTCACCGCACGGATTGGTGGAAACCGTACGGAAGCCAAGGTCGGCGTAACAGTCGGGTATGCTCTCACGCAATATGGTGTCCCAGAAAAGCACTCCCGGCTCGGCACTCTTCCATGCATTGTGCACTATCTTGTCCCAAAGCCGTTTTGCGGAAATCTCCTTTTTCACCATAGGGTTGTCCGAATCAATCGGGAACTGCTGCGTGTAAGGTCTGTCGTTTATCGCTGCTTCCATGAAGTCGTCGTCTATCTTGACAGACACATTGGCTCCGGTCACCTTGCCTTCTGTCATCTTCGCGTCTATGAAAGCCTCGCTGTCGGGATGCTTGATGCTTACAGACAGCATGAGCGCACCGCGCCGTCCGTCCTGCGCCACCTCACGTGTTGAGTTGCTGTACCGTTCCATAAACGGCACAAGTCCGGTGGAAGTAAGGGCTGAGTTGTTCACCGGAGAGCCCTTTGGACGTATGTGCGACATGTCATGCCCCACTCCTCCGCGACGTTTCATCAGCTGAACCTGCTCTTCGTCTATGCGCATTATGGCTCCGTAAGAGTCGGCGTCGCCGTCAAGACCGATAACGAAACAGTTGCTAAGAGAAGCCACCTGATGGTCGTTTCCTATTCCTGTCATAGGACTTCCGGCAGGAACTATATATCTGAAATGGTCGAGAAGGTCGAACACTTCCTGCGCCGTCATAGGGTTCTTATACTTGTTCTCAATTCTTGCAATCTCGTTTGCAATACGCCAGTGCATGTCTTCGGGCGACTTTTCATATATGTGTCCGAAGCTGTCCTTCATCGCATACTTGTTTACCCACACTCTTGCCGCAAGCTCATCTCCGTCGAAATACTTAAGGGACTCGCCGAAAGCCTCATCGTATGAGTACGTATTTAAATCTTCCATAAGTAAAATATATCGATTATCCAATAAAAATCAAGAACTCAATGTCAATCAGCCGGTTTCTTATCAAAGCGAAAACGGCAACACCTGCCGTGGATATTTGCACTTGCAAAACTACAATATTATTTTCATATTAAGAAATCATTAGAGGAATATTTAGTCAATTATGCCAACTAAAATTTTACGAAAAAGAAAATTTCAGTACCTTTGTAATGGAACAAAATTTACAAAAAAATGAATTCATTAGATACAAGACGAAGCATCAGAAAGTACTCCAAGCGCGACGTGTCCGACGACATGCTGCAAAGAATGCTTGCCAGCGCAGAGCACACACAGACTATGGGAAACCTTCAACTCTACAGTGTCGTGGTGACAAGAAGCGAGGAATTGAAACGGAGGATGGCTCCGGCTCACTTCAACCAGCCCATGGTGACAGAGGCACCTGTGGTGCTCACCTTCTGCGCAGACTTCAGACGGACCACCGTATGGGCAGAGAACCGCAAGGCAACACCGGGATACGACAATTTCCTTTCGTTCATAAACGCCGCCACGGATGCGCTTCTCTTCTGTCAGACATTCTGCAACATTGCCGACGAACAGGGTCTCGGCTACTGCTTTCTGGGCACGACGATATACGACCCGCAGGCAATCATAGACATTCTAAAGCTGCCGCAGCTCGTCATGCCGGTGGCAACGATAACCCTCGGATGGCCCGACGAGAATCCGCCCGTATCCGACAGGCTGCCCCTAAAAGCCATTCTTCACAAGGAGACATTCCATGACTATAATCCGGAAGACATCGATGAATATTATAAGGAAAAGGAGTCACTGCCGGAGAACCGGCATTTTGTCGAGATAAACAACAAGGAGACGCTCGCCCAGGTGTTCACTGACTGCCGCTACACCAAACACGACAACGAGGTGATGTCGGCAGGAATGATGGAGGCTTTAAGGCGGCAGGGATTCCTGAAATGACACTGTCATGAATCCGTACATAATCATGCGGAGGACGGAAAAGGCTTTATCGCTTCACGACATGCCTCATCCGGTCCGCCGGAAATGAAAGAGAAAGAGAGGCATGTCACGCATCCCGCCGTACATGCCTCTCTTTCTCATATCATAGTCACAGTATTCCAAACTCCTGACGGAGCACAAACTATGCCGCCATCACACGCATACCGCTCCATTGCCACCGGTGTATCGGTGTGCGCGATAAAACGTGTCAGTCCTGAAAATACACTTTCTTGACGCGGTTGCTTATCCCGGTCAGCACCTCATAAGGTATTGTGTCGAGCGCGTCAGACAACACCGTGACAGGCAGACCGTCACCGAATATCTCCACCCTGTCGCCCTCCTTGCAGTCAATACCGGTGACATCGATCATCGCCACATCCATGCAGATGTTGCCGACATAATCGGCTTTCTTGCCGTTAACAAGGCAATAGCAATGCCGGTTGCCCAGATGACGGTTGAGTCCGTCGGCATATCCTATAGGAATCGCGGCTATGACGCTGTCGCGCTCAATCTTTCCCTTGCGGCTGTATCCCACAGTCTCGCCCGCACTTACATGTCTCATCTGCAATATAGTGGTGCGAAGCGTGCTCACATTGTTTATCACCGAATTGTCGATAGGATTGATTCCGTAGAGTCCCAATCCCAGACGGCACATGTCGAGCTGACGCTCCGGGAAATGCTCAATGCCCGCAGAGTTGTCAATATGTCGCAGTATCTTATGCTGAAAAGCTGCCTGCAACCTGCGGCTTCCCTTGTCGAAGAGCTCGAACTGACGCTTGGAGAACTCGTCGAAGGCATCGGAGTCGCTGCCGACAAAGTGCGAGAACACCGACCGCGGTATTATGGCGTTCTGTCTGTGAAGCCTGTCTATCAGCTCGTCCATATCCTTCTCCGGATCGAATCCGAGCCGGTGCATGCCCGTGTCGAGCTTTATGTGTACAGGAAAGTTGGTTATACCTTCCTTCCGCGCCGCCGTGACGAGAGCGTCGAGAAGCCTGAAACTGTATACCTCAGGTTCAAGATCGTAGTCGAACATGGTCTTGAACGCCGTCATCTCCGGATTCATTATCATTATGTTCTGCGTGATTCCGTTCTTGCGCAGCGTCACTCCCTCGTCCGCCACAGCCACCGCGAGATAGTCCACACGATGCTCCTGCAGTGTCTTGGCTATCTCCACGGAACCCGCTCCGTAAGCGTCAGCCTTTATCATACATACCATCTTTGTGTCAGGATGGAGGAAAGAACGGTAGTAGTTCAGGTTTTTCACCACAGCGTTCAGATTGACCTCGAGTATCGTTTCGTGCACTTTCTCCACCAGCAGTTCTGTAAGATTGTCGAAACCGAAGCGTCGCGCGCCCTTGATAAGTATCACCTCATCGTGCAGATTGTCGAAAGCCGCGCTGCGGATGAACGACGCACAGTCAGGGAAAAAGTGTTTCTCGGGCACCTCTATCACGTCAGCCTGCGACGCAATCTGCGGACCTATGCCAATAATCTTCTCCACCCCACGCTTGCACGCCATAGCCGACACGTCGGCATAGAGTTCGTCCAGCGGTCTGCCGCTCTGATAGATGTCGCTCAGAATGAGTGTCCGCCTGCGTCCCTTATGGTCGGGCCGTCTGTTCATAAAGTCAAGAGCGATGTCAAGAGAGTTGACATCAGAGTTGTAAGAGTCGTTTATCAGTGTGCATCCCCGCTGTCCTTTCTTCACCTCCAGACGCATCGCCACAGGCTCGAGTCGCCTCATGCGCCCGTCAAGAACCTCAGGCGAAAGTCCCAGATGCAATGCCACGACCGCACACGATACGGAGTTTCTCACCGAAGCCTCGTCTATGAAAGGCAGCGTGTAGACACCTTCCTTACCTTTATATATATAATGTACTGTCGTGGAGGTATCCTTCTTTTCCACCGATTTTATGAAGAACGGCGCGTCAGGGTTCTTTTCCGACCATGCCAGACGCTCACCATTGTAGTCCGAAGCATTCATAGTGTCGTTCACAACTGCCTCGTCCGAGCAGTAGACCGCTGTGCCGGCGTCGTGAAAAAGCGTCATCTTCTCACGGCATTTTGCCTCCTGCGACTCGAAGTTTTCCTGATGGGCGGCACCCAGATTGGTAATGACGCTTATGGTGGGCTGTATTATGTTGCGCAGCGCGAGCATCTCTCCCGGCTTGCTTATACCAGCCTCAAACAGTCCCACCTGTGTCTTCTCGGTCATCAGCCAGACCGACAGAGGCACGCCTATCTGTGAGTTATAGCTGCGCGGCGAACGCACAACCATCATGTCGGGAGACAGTATCTGGTACAGCCACTCCTTCACCATAGTCTTACCGTTGCTGCCAGTTATGCCCACAACAGGTATGTCGAACTCCTCACGGTGGCGTTCGGCAAGACGCTGCAACGCTATGAGCGGACTCTCCACCTTCAGGAAGTTGGCGTCAGGATATGCCGTCGCGTAATCGTCAGGAACAGCCGACACCACGAAGTTGCGCACTCCGCGGCGATAAAGCTCGGGTATGTAGCGAAAGCCGTCATTGCGCTCCGATTTCAGTGCAAAGAACAAAGTTTCTTCCGGGAAACACAGCGACCGGCTGTCTGTGAGCAGGAACGCTATGTCTGAATCGGTGTTGCCATAACGGTGGGCACCGATAAGTGTGGTAACTCTTACGATACTATAAGTCATTTTTATTGTACTTTTGACGGTGCAAACTTAATATTTTTTTTTCACATACAATACAAGCATACACAAAAATAAAAGGCTCTTTTCCGCATTATATCCGACAGAAAAGGGCCTTCCATTCCCATCCCGGCACCGCGCACAGGAGTGTCAGCCTACGGTGCTCTTTCCGTCCCACTCCATGTCAGGATATTTTCGGGCGAGCAACTCAGCCTTCCGCATGGTCGCGGCAAGGAATTCCTTGTACTCGTCAGAGTCCGGACGGAACGGGCGATGAGCCAAAGCCTCCTTTATCGGACGCCATTCCTCCAGAAACCTCCACGTATCCTCACTGAAAAAAGCCTCTGCGAAGCGTTCCCATATATATGCCACCGCCTGCTGCGAGGGATGCAGCATGTCCTCGGCATAGAAACGGTAGTCGCGCAGCTCGTCGTTCACTATCTCGTAGGCAGGAAAATATTCCACCACGTCAGGATAGGCGGCGACAAGCCTGTCAGCGGCAAGCAGGAGCACGGCTTTAGACAGCGCGCTGCCGTGAAAGCCATATTTGGCATAGCGTATGGGGCTCACCGTCACCACGACACGCACATCCGGATTGCGTGAGAGCAGCGTCTCCACCGCGCGCGACAGATAACCGAGACACACGTCCACCGTAAGCAGCTCCTCGCGGAACAGCCTCTGCGGACGCTTGCGGCAGTTGTCCACAATCTCGCCCGTCTCCTTCAGTATGTAGACATGGTTTGTCCCGAGTGTGAGCACAGCCACCTCCGGAGGCTCTCCCTCATAGCGTTCCACGGTGTGGAGCACGCTTGCCGGATTGTACATCACTCCGAACGGATTGACCACCGCACGGAATCTGTCGTCCGCAAAACGGCGTCCCATGCTGTCGGCGAAGCACGATCCCACGAAAAGCATCCTGCAACACGGGCGTATGCTGAACGGAGCGCGCCCCACACTCACCTTTGTCCTGAACTCCATACCGTGCCGGAATTATGCGTCGGACCTTCTTTTGCGCCACTCGAAGAACACTCCCAACGCCACAGCAATGAACAGAAGGGCATAAGCCACGTATGCCACCGTCTCGGTGTTGTCCACCGATTTAGGCTTGAATGTAAGTACCACGGTGTGGCGTCCGGGCTTAACGTTGAGCGCGCGCAGTATGTAGTCGGCACGTCCAAGTTCGGTCTCGGCGCCATCTACGGTAGCCGTCCAACCCGGATAGTAAATCTCAGAGAACACTATCACGCCGCCCTTGTCAGACTGCACCTCGTATGTCAGTTCGTTGGGCTCATATTTCTTCAGTGTGACAAGCGAGTTGCCAGTCTGCGCGACAGACTGTCCCACCTGTGTGCGGAAGCGTTCGTCCACTACCGCAGTGTGCCGGAGATTCACCTTCCCAACGGCATCTATCTCCTCGTTCGCATTCTTCACATACCTCACATTGTCCACAAACCATGCGTTGCCGCAGGCATACGGATTCATCACAGGCACCGTCTGCCCGTCCTGAAGCGGCAGGATGAAGTATTTGGCATTGAGCATGTTGAGCACGGGCCAGATGGAGTCGCCCGGCACTTTGGTCATGTCTCCGCCAGCCTCAACCACCGCTTTCTGCAGCCTTACCATCTCCGGCGATATGTAATGTTCTATCATATCGTTGTAGCGACCGAGCTTCGCGGCGTGGTATCCGCCTATGCTCTTGTGGTAGTATGATGTCTCGTTCTCGTTGAAAGTGTTGGTGGCGAGATTCAGCACACGGTAGTCGAGCGATTTGTCCTGAAGTATCAGCTTGTCGGTCTGGGTCATCTGCTGGGGTGTCTCCCTCACGCTCCGCTCCACGAACATGCCGTCGTTGAGATAGCGTTTGTTCACCTGCCACATGTCGATGAGGCACAGCACGGTTATGGCGGCTACCATATAGCCGGCGCGGAGCTTCTTCGCCTTGAACAGCAGGAGAATGAGAGTGCCGAAGAGGATAATCCAGAACGAACGCCAGCAGTCTGCCGTGAACACCGCCTCACGCATCGACCTGAGGTTTGTGAGCAGCGGGTTGAGATATTCGGCTGGTATTCCCTTCATCGCCGCCATCTCTGAAGAGGAGATGAAGTCGGTGAAGAACGCTCCCGGCATGAGCGCGAAGAGCAGACACACACCTGCGGTAAGGACAAAGCTAATGAGCACGAACCTGATCTTGCGGGTGAGGATGTCAGGCTCGTCCACAATCTTCTTGAGTGCCAGCATGGCAAGCAGCGGGATGGTGAACTCGGCTATTACGAGTATGGAAGCCACCGTCCTGAACTTGGAGTACATCGGCACATAGTCGAGGAACAGGTCGGTGAACCACATGAAATTGTGTCCCCACGACAGCAGTATTGACAGGACCGTCGCCGCAAGCAACGCCCACTTGATGCCTCCCTTCACTATGAAGAGTCCCAGAATGAAGAGCATCAGCACGAAAGCACCCACATACACCGGTCCGCTCGTGCCCGGCTGCTCGCCCCAATACTGCCCGAGCTGCTGGTATATCTGCATGAACTGCGGGTCTGCCTTCTCCATAGCCGTCTCATTCATGGACAGCGGAACGGACGCGCCTCCCTTGGTGTTGGGCACGAGCAGGGTCCATGTCTCGCCTATGCCGTAGCTCCACTGCGTGATGTAGTCGCGGTCGAGACCGCTCCCTGTCTGGTTGGCGGCGTCCTTCTTCACAAGCTCGCTCTTGCCGCGCATCGACTCCTGGGTGTACTCCCAAGTGTGATACAGATTGGAAAGATTGACGCACAGACCTATCGCCGCGCCTGCCAGACACACTCCCGTAGCCTTGAGGAAAGGCACGTAGCTCTTCTTGCGTATGGCGTCGGCAAGCCACGCGACGAACATGAAGAGGATGATGAACATGTAGTAGTATGTCATCTGTATGTGGTTCGCCTGAATCTCAAGCGCCGAGAACAGTGCCGTCAGGATGAAGCCCCACAGATATTTCTCCCTGTAGGCAAGCACCACGCCCGCTATCATGGGCGGCAGATAGGCAAGGGCGACGACCTTCCATATGTGGCCCGCGGCAATGATGATGAAGAAGTAGCTGCTGAACGCCCATATGATGGAGCCGAGAGCCGCAAGCGACTGGCGGAAATCGAAAGCCCGGAGAAGGATGTAGAAGCCGAGAAGATAGGCAAACACATACCAGACATTCTCAGGCAGCCACAGGTGGTAGAACTTTCCGACGCCGTTGAGCACGTCGGCACTCTTGTACGACGGTGCCATCTGATAGGTGGGCATGCCGCTGAAGAGAGAGTTGGTCCAGCGCGTAGGCTCGCCCGTACGCTGGTAGTATTCGGTCAGCTCCACTCCCGAGCCGCGCCCGGCAGACGAGTCATGACGGTAAAGAATGCGCCCTTCGATGTCTGCCGGAAAGAAATAGGCAAACGAGATAAGCGCGAACATCAGCACTGCCAGCAAGTCGGGCAGGCACATTTTCAATGTCTTCATTGATTTATTATGTTTTTGTTCATATATACAAAAGCACGGCTGAGACCCGTCAGGAACACATGCACAGACTACAGCGCGGCATTGCGCCGACGCAGGACGTTGAGACGGACCTCGCTAATCAGATGCAAACTTACTGAAAAAATCCGAAATATCGTGTACGACAGCGACATAAATGCAGGCGCGGAAACATTTTTACACAAAGCCGCAAGTGTGTTGCGGATTCTCCGTACGCATCTTCCTCCCCGTCCGTCAGGCGCGCCGTGCAGGGGAAGAGCATGGGCGGAGGACGGAGACGCGGCTCTCTCGGATTAACACTTTTAAGTTAACAATTTGACAACCCGGAACATAAAGCCATGCGGCATTACAGACAACGGCAAGCCGGAAACACTGCATGAAACGGCGGTTCGGACTCATCCGGAACGGAAAACTGACGCCATTATACTGCCGGAAAGTGCTTTTCGCGACACGGAAAAGCCCGTTCCGCCCCCTCAAACAGCACCTTCCACAATGCGGAAAAGGCTTTCCTGTAATGCAAGAAAGGCTCTTCCGCACTGCCGGAAGGATGGCTCAGACATCCACGGCGCGCGTAACAGTCTGTCATGCAAGACATTACAGAAACACGTGATTTTTCCGTTTTTCAGACACAACACTCTCTTCTTCCACGGGAAACGCACTCCTGCGCGACTTGATTTTAACATTCTCCCGTTTCTGTGTAAAATAAGTCATGCATGGGACATACGCATATGGCGTAAGGAAGAGCCACACCGGACATGACGGATAAGGCGCATGGCGACGACTGTATATACCCTCGTAAATATCAGACCGACTGTAAAGCTGAACCGGCAATCCTACTGCCTAAACCTGTTTCTTAATCGGGAGCGGGCTCTTCATCACCGTTCCGCACCGCAACCGCAACCTTGCAGACCGCTTCTTATGTGTGCAGCCCGCTACGCCTCCGGCAAAACCGGAAACCAATATGTCTGTCAGCAGAACACAATAAAGACTGATCCGGAAGAGCGGTTCGGGTTAAAAAAAGCGCGGCAGGCTTCGCCGGACAAAAAGATTGTGGTAAATTTGCAGCCGGAAACAGATTCTGTCATCAACAATGAAAATAGGAATAGTAATAGCGATGGACAAGGAGTTCATCCGCATAAAGTCGCTCCTGCACGACGTGAGAGAGACGTCGGAGCACGGTTTCACCTTTGTCACGGGCACGAGCGGCGCAAACACGGTGGTGATGATGCAGTGCGGCATAGGCAAGGTGAACGCCGCCATGGGCGCGGCAGAGCTGATAAGCCTGTTCGGACCTGACGCGGTGATATCCACAGGCGTTGCCGGAGGAGCGTCAGTACAGCTCGAGCGCATGGATGTGGTGGTGTCGTCGCAGACATGCTATCACGATGTATACTGCGGCAGCGAGCAAGCCTACGGTCAGATACCTGGCTTGCCGGCACGCTTCGACGCCGACGGCGGACTGCTGCGCAAGGCATGCGACATTGACTGCGGCACGAGGATAACGCCCGGACTCATCGTCACCGGTGACTGGTTTGTGGACTCCCGCGAGAAGATGTCAGCCATTCTGGAGCGTTTTCCGGAGGCAATGGCAGTAGACATGGAGTCGGCTGCGATAGCGCAAGTGTGTCACCGGCGCGGCGTGAGGTTCATCAGCTTCCGCATAATAAGCGACATCCCGCTCAAGGATGACAAGGGACAGCAGTATTACGACTTCTGGGAGAGGATGGCGGAAGACTCGTTCGGCGTGACAAAGGCATTCATGGAATCAATCTGAAAACAAAATATGAGGAATATGGAAAAGATACCGAGTTTCACAATAGACCACAACCGGCTGCTGCGCGGCATATATGTGTCGAGAAAAGACAAGGTGGGCGGCGACACGGTTACCACTTTCGACATAAGGATGAAAGAACCCAACCGCGAACCGGCATTGCATCCAGGCGCGCTGCACACTATAGAACATCTGGCTGCCACCTACCTGCGCAACGACCGCGAGTGGAAAGACAGCATAGTGTACTGGGGTCCGATGGGATGTCTCACGGGCAACTACCTGCTGATGAAGGGCGACCTGCAGCCTGCCGACATAGTGGGGCTGATGAAGCGCACGTTCGCTTTCGTGGCTGCGTTTGAGGGCGATGTGCCCGGAGCCGCGCCTCAGGACTGCGGCAACTGGCTGCTCCACGACCTGCCTATGGCACGATGGGAGGCACGCAAATATCTGGAGGAGGTGCTTGAGAACATCAGTGAGGAGAACATGAGCTATCCGGAGCGCGGATGAAAGAAGGAGGAACGCGGTCATGACACACCGGCGTCAATGACACGTCAAGAAAAAAAACGATATGCTGATAAATGAAAAAGGAGATGCCGGGCATCTCCTTTTCTGTTATGATATCAAAGGTTGAAACGGTAGCCTATGGTTACTGTTATCACCTGGTTCTTTGATTTTATCACTCCGGGCTTGTAGACATTGGTCAGTCCCAGGTTGTAACGCGCGTCGAGAATGACGTTCATATACTCGTAGGACGCTCCCACCGGTATCGAGAAATCGAACGTGTTTCCATGGTAATCGAACTTCATCTTATCGACATCGCCATACTCTTTGGAGCCGTCTTCATTGACAACAAACGATGTCTCCTCATATTTGGTCTTGCCGCTGAGGAAGATGCCGGGCTGCAGTCCTGCCTTCAATGCAAAGCCGCGGGCTACATATACGTTGACCATTAGGGGCACGTTGAGATAATGAAGGTCGGTGGACCAGTCGCGATATCCAAAATACGTTCCATCCTCCGAACCGGCATCCTGATAGTCGGGATAGCAGTTTCCCTGAATGGAATACATCAGACCGAGCGACACAGAAACCTGTGGTGTAGCCTGATAGTCGACATCAAATCCTGCGAGCAGTCCTGCCTTGCTGCGCGATTTCAGCTCTTCGTCCTCATAGGCGCCTCCTCCCGTAACGTAAACACTGTTGTTGGTAAGATTGGCAATGCTCACTCCGAGTCGCGGAATGAGGGAGAACCGACCCACCTCGTTCTGCGCGTAAGCGACGGACACCGCTGCGACAAATGCCACAAATAGAATAATCCTCTTTTTCATATCTAAAGTTTTGTTTTGGTTTCTTACCGTCAGCCGTCTTTCACATACGCCTGCCATGCCTCCCGCCTTGCGCCTGCGCGCGGACAGCAGCGCATATAAAAGAAAAGCGGGGAGTGCCAATGAGCTTGTCACTACCCCACTCTTTTTACATAAACGCAAGTGTCGCGTTTTTATTGTATGCCTCCGGCAGGTTCTATACGGAACGTGTAAGAATAGTCGGTGCCGCTCTTTATCTCATACTCGGGCAACGGCTGGGGACCGCAGCTCGCGTTTCCGATGCCTCGCTGTATGCAGTCGAGGTTGAGCACTACCTCAGCACGGCGAACCAAATCGATGTCGTGGCCGTACTTGATGCGCCACAGGTCGGGGTCGGTATAGTGGAGGGCGGAGAAGTCGAACGTGCCGTCGGCAGTGATTCTGACACCCTTTCCGCTGTCGTCGGTGAGCGAGAGCCAGCGCGTGTCGGTGCGTCCGCCCATCGACTGGGCACGTACGTAGTATTCGCGCATGTCGCTTACGGTAGACTTATACAGTCCTACGAAAGAGGCGGCGTTGCGGTCGCGGTAGTTCTCTATCGGTCCTCTGCCATACCACTCCACGTTCTCGAGCGACGGACTGAACATTGTCTGCAATGCAAGACGCGGCAGACGGAAGTCCTCCGAGGCATGGAAGTCGGCATTGACATCGACGGCTCCGCCTGCATGGACGGTATATATCACGGTGTGGGGAACGACAGTATTGCCCACGTGCGCCTCAAGAACGGTGGTCACCTCTACCGAACGCTTGTCGGCGGACAGTGCATACTGGAAGCTCTTCAGGTTGATGAAAGTGTTCTGCCAGTCGCGCGGGTCGTTGTTGATGGAGCGATACCAGTTGAAACGGGGACCTTGCATCATGTGCAGCATCTCGCGTCCGCCGTAGCGCAACGATGTCATCTGACCGTTGTTCTGGTCGAACGACACTGCCACACGGTCGTTCACGATGCGTATAAACCCGTTCTGCTCCACGTTAACCTTCAGGTTGTGCGCGTCCTTATTGTCGTTGACGGCTTTCAGGCTGTTGTCCTTAGTGTTGAGGGCGAACTGGTCTGAAGCTATCACATAGCCTGCGTCTGCCCACAGCTCCGGCTTTCTCAGCCTTATCTCCACATTGAGGAAATATTCTGAAGAGGCGTCTGCGGTGTATTCGGAAACAGGTATGCTTATCTCGGCTTTCTGCCACGGAGCAGCCGAAGGCAGCGGCTGGTTTCCTGTCTTGACGCTTACACCGTTCTTATATATGGTATAGAAGAGGTCGAACTCGTCGAGATTGTATGATGTGTAGCGGTTCTCGAGGCTCAGTTTGCCTGTCTCCGGACTGAAGAACATCTTGATATACTGATATACCTTCTTCACTTCAAGCAGTTTAGGGGTGATTCGTCTGTCGCCTGTGGTGAGTCCGTTGCAGCAGAAGTCGTTGTCGTTCGGAACGTCACCGAAGCTTCCTCCGAAGTAGAGATGGTCTTCAGGCTCGCCCGGTTTGTTTATAGACTGGTCTACAAAGTCCCAGATACAACCGCCTATCATGCGTTCGGAATGGTTCTCTATGTAGTCCCAGTACTCGCGAAGGTTGCCCACAGCGTTGCCCATGGCGTGAGCATACTCGCAGAGGAAGAACGGTTTCTGCGCTCCGTTGCGGTCGGTCTGCTTCATGCTTTCCACCGACGGATACATGCGAGAGTCCATATCGGCAATCTCGTTCTGTCCTTCGTAGTGTATCAGACGGCTGTCGCGGGCTCTCACGGCATCATATTCAGCCTTGATGTTGATGCCTCCGCCCGACTCGTTACCAAGCGACCAGAATATCACGGAAGGATGGTTCTTGTCGCGCTCGACCATCCGCACGGCTCTGTCGACATAAGCGCCGGTCCATTCGGGATTGTCTGTTATGGAGTGGTTGCCATGGCATTCCTGGTCAGCCTCGTCCATAACGTAGAGTCCGTAGTAGTCATACAGGGCGTACATCTTGGGATCGTTGGGATAATGGCTGGTACGGATGATGTTCATGTTGTGGCGTTTGAAGAGCAGAATGTCGCCTATCATCGTCTCGACAGGAACGGCTTTGCCGTACTTGGGATGTATGTCATGACGGTTGGCTCCCTTGAAATAGGTGAGCACTCCGTTGATGTAAATCTTGTTGTTGCGCAGTTCAATCTTGCGGAAACCGTACTGCTGTGCGGTGGCTTCGGTGACATTGCCGGCAGCGTCGAGCACTTCCACGTTGAGAGTGTAAAGATACGGTTTCTCGGCACTCCACAGGTTGGGAGACGAAAGGTTTATCTTAGCGTTCTTTACTATTTCCTTTCCGGACGCCACAGCTGCGGCGTCAACCGTTGCGGAACCTACCTTGCGTCCGTCGGTATCGAGAAGAGTGAAACGCAAAGCGGCATTTGAGGATGACTTTCCGTCGTTCTCTATGTTGGCACGGATGTTGAGCGTGGCTGCGGAGAAGTCGGAGTTGAGGTCTGAAGTGAGGTAAAGATCACGCAGATGCACTTTCGGCATGGCTACGAGATAGACGTCACGGTGTATTCCGCTGAGGCGGAACATGTCCTGATCTTCAATATAGCTGCCGTCAGACCAGCGGTATACTTCCACCGAGACGTTGTTCTTGCCCTTGCGGACATATTTTGTTATGTCGAACTGAGCGTCGTTGTTGGCTCCCTGACTGTAGCCCACCTTCTTGCCGTTCACCCACAGATACATGGCACTGTACACACCGTCGAAATGAATGTATACCTGTTTGTCGCTCCAGTCGGCTGGCAATGTGAACTCACGACGGTATGACCCGACAGCATTGGGTTCGTTGTTGATGGTGTAGCCGGGCTGCGGCTGGATGAACGGAGGGTTGTTGAGGAACGGATAGGTTATGTTGGTGTAGATGGGAGTGCCGTATCCTTTCATCTCCCATGAGGACGGAACGTCTATGTTGTCCCACCCTGACACGTCGTAATTGTTCTTGAAGAAAGACACGGGGCGGTCTTCCGGCTGTTTTGACCAACGGAACTTCCACTGTCCGTTGAGAAGCATATAGCGGCTTGAACGGGTGCGCAGCCATGGCTTGCGGTAAGCTGGGTCGTTCTGCATCTCGCTTACATTGGCGAAAGGAATGTATGTGGCGTGTCCCGGTTCCTTGTTTATGCCGAACACACGCGGATTCTCCCAGTCGTTCTTGCTCGATGTCTTGGGCGTTATCATTGTCACCTTGACATTCGACTTGACAAGAGTCCACTGCTGGGTGGCTTTTGTATCGTCGGCTGCAACCTGCCATACAGGCTCACCGAACTGGGCTGCGTCGCGCATGCCGAGGTTCATTCCGCTCGCCTTGCATGTGAATGTGAACTTGCCGTTGGCAAGACGTTTGGCAACCCACTGCTGGTTTGCGTTGCCGTAATCGGTTGTCCACTGCAGCGCGGGCTGCATCTTGTTGCCATTGCCATTGTCGAGAGAGCGCAACGAACTGGCGTTTACGATGTTGTAGACATTATCCGACACCTTGACAAGTTTCCACGCCTGGCTCTCCTTGCCTTCCACTCGTCTGGCGATAAAGACGCGGGCTCCGTTGCCGAAACTGCCCTGATTGTCGAGCACAAGACCGTCGGCTATATGGAGCTCATACACGGCATCCGTGTCTATGTTCTGCGAATGCCCTGTCAAAGACAGCATGAACATAAACAAAAAGGTTAAAAAACTTCTGATTTTCATGTTTGTTTGTTGTGATTGTTTATTTAATATGACAAATATGATGCAAGGTTAGTGCAACATCAAGGCGGGAAAACAGGGTCTTACCGGACTTGATATTGCCGGACCGAAGCTTATGTTTGGCAAAGATAACTGTATTTTCCGACAATACAAACATGTATTGGACAAATTATGGGAAACTGTTGTCACATTTGCATATAAAAGCAGTTTACAGCACACATATATCAAAAATCTTATACAATATTAATACAATTACCACTTCCAACGCAGTTTCAATGACAATCATATTCATTAAACGGCATGACAAAAACATTCTCCGGATTTGAATGAAAGTGATTTACGGATACAAGGCAAAGGCATCGTATCTGAAAGGAAAGTACGCATTCAAGAGACTATATGAAACAGACGGACCGGGAAAAAAGAAGGCGGCGGACACCATAAAGATATCCGCCGCCTGCATGTTATCGCATTAATCCTTGTTGGCACGCTTGCGTTCGTTGTGGTCGAGAATAGTCTTGCGGATACGGATGCTCTTGGGTGTCACCTCGACAAGTTCGTCACTCTTGATGTATTCAAGACATTCCTCAAGACTCATAAGCACCTTCGGTATGACGCGCGCCTTTTCATCAGAACCGCTCGCACGCACATTCGTGAGCTGCTTTGCCTTCGTCACGTTGATGACAAGGTCGTTGTCATGCACGTGCTCGCCCACCACCTGACCGGCATAGACCTCTTCTCCCGGGTCAATGAAGAACTTTCCGCGGTCCTGTAGTTTGTCTATACTGTATGCATATGCCGTTCCTGTCTCCATAGCTATCATCGAACCGTTGACCCGGCGCACGATATCTCCCTTGTAAGGCTGGTATTCCTTGAAGCGGTGAGACATGATCGCCTCACCCTGACTTGCCGTAAGTACGTTCGTACGGAGACCGATGATACCACGCGAAGGAATGTCGAACTCAATGTTGACACGGTCGCCCTGACTTTCCATTGCGACGACCTCACCCTTCCGACGGCTCACCATGTCGATCATCTTACTTGAGAATTCGTCCGGAACATTTATCGTAAGCTCTTCTATAGGCTCACATTTCACACCGTCGATTTCCTTATATATTACCTGCGGCTGTCCTACCTGAAGCTCGTAACCCTCACGTCGCATGGTCTCGATGAGCACAGAAAGATGTAGCACTCCGCGTCCGCTGACAATCCACTTGTCCGTTGTGTCCTCAAAAGGCTTCACTCTCAGGGCGAGGTTTTTCTCAAGTTCCTTCTGCAAACGGTCGTTCACGTGGCGGCTTGTTACAAATTTGCCCTCACGACCGAAGAAAGGTGAGTCGTTGATGGTGAACAGCATGCTCATCGTGGGCTCGTCTATTGCAATGGGAGGAAGCGGTTCCGGATTCTCCAGATCGCAAATCGTGTCTCCAATTTCGAAGTTTTCGAGACCGATGACAGCACAGATGTCGCCGCTCTCAACATGGTCGGTCTTCTTGTGTCCCATACCTTCGAAAGTATGAAGTTCCTTTATCTTCGTACGCTCCTGCGTCCCGTCACGATGGCATATCGTAACGTTCATGCCGTCAAAGAGTGTTCCCCGATGCACACGACCCACAGCGATGCGTCCTGTGTAGTTGCTGTAATCAAGCGAGGTTATGAGCATCTGTGGCGTACCCTCGATTTGCTTGGGAGCCGGAATAACCTCGACTATCTTGTCAAGCAGATAATCTATATTGTCAGTAGGATGTTTGTAATCCGCCGACATCCATCCGTTTTTGGCTGAGCCGTAAACAATCGGGAAGTCGAGTTGGTACTCGCTGGCATTCAAAGCGAACATAAGATCGAACACCATCTCATATACCGCCTCCGGACGACAGTTCTGTTTGTCTACCTTATTCACCACAACTATAGGCTTCAAACCTATCTGCAAAGCCTTTTGAAGAACGAAACGAGTCTGTGGCATCGGACCTTCGAACGCATCGACAAGCAGAATGCATCCGTCAGCCATATTGAGGACACGCTCCACCTCGCCTCCAAAGTCGGAGTGTCCCGGAGTGTCTATAATGTTGATTTTAACTCCTTTCCAGTTTATGGAAACGTTTTTGGAAAGGATAGTTATACCGCGTTCGCGTTCCAAATCATTCGAGTCGAGTATCTGTCCGCTGTTATCCTGACCCTCACGGAATAGTTTTCCCGCCAGCATCATCTTATCTACAAGCGTTGTCTTGCCGTGATCCACATGGGCAATAATTGCTATGTTCCTGATATCTTGCATAATTTACCTTAAAAAATCGGGTGCAAAGGTAATGATTTTAATCCATACTTCGCATACCATACATATATAAATTTAAGGCGGAAAACGTTTTATCGGACAACAGGAACAGGATTGCAGCGGTGCGGTGGAACGTCCGCCGCCAGACGGAAAAGCCCATCCGGACATGGCGAAAGCATGTGGTTGTGTGCAAAAAAAAGTTAAACAACAGATTAATATGCACCATATGTACACGTTACCGGACAAAAAGCAGTAACTTTGCACCCGCATTTAGCAAAATCATTAATTAACATTAACAAAAAGTTCTATGTACTTAGACAAAGCAAAAAAAGAAGAGATCTTTGGACAGTACGGAAAGTCTAACACTGATACTGGTTCAGCTGAGAGCCAGATAGCATTGTTCTCATACCGTATTTCCCATTTGACGGAGCATCTTAAGATGAACCGTAAAGATTATACTACAGCACGTTCGCTGACAAAACTTGTCGGCAAGCGTCGTGCGCTTCTGAACTATCTGTACGACCGCGATGTGAACCGCTACCGTGCGATAGTAAAGGCTCTCGGTTTGCGTAAGTAATAAGAGAGCGACAAAAATTTTCTTTTCCAAAAACAGTAACGCCCGGAAGAAGCATCAGGTTTCTTCCGGGCGTTCTCTTTTAATGCGTTACATGAAAGGCACCAAACCCAAATCGGGAAGCGGCAAAAAGACATCATAGGGCATGACACGGCACATATCATTTGACGACAGACACACCGTCTGTGTTCACGCAAGAAACATACGGCGACAGTGCATACACATCCGCTCATGCCGAAAAGCGGATGAGAGTCATTCAGTCCTGTCCATTATCTCCATAAGAGGGCGCATCACGAAATCACGCTCACGCATATGCGGATGGGGAACGGTGAGCTCAGGCGTACTGACGCTTATGTCATCGTAAAGCAGGATGTCTATATCGATGAGCCTGTCGGCGTATACTCCTCCTGCCGATTTGGCTTTTCTGCCAAGCCTGCGCTCAATGTCCTGTGTGGCGACAAGCAGCTGATGCGGCGAAAGATTCGTCTCCAAAGCCACACACATATTCAAGAACTTGTTTTCAGACTCAAAGCCCCATGGCTCGGTCTCAATTATTGAAGAGCGTCTCACCACCCTGCCCACAGTCTCGCCAAGCAGTTCCAGAGCCGCAGCAATGCCCGCATGTCTGTCTCCGATGTTTGCTCCGAGAGAAAGATAAACCTTATGCGTCATAATAAAACAATCCGTTCTGAAACATAAACGGGAGCGGGACTTGACGCCCGTTCCCGTTTTTATCCATATGAATGCCTGTCGGAAGGCGGTTCAGTCATTTACAATGAGAAGCGCGTCACCGTAGCATCCGAACATGTATCCGTGCTTCACGGCGAGGCGGTATGCCTCCATCACGATGTCGTATCCGCCGAAAGCAGCTGTCTGCATCAGCAGTGTGGAATACGGATGATAGAAGTTGGCTATCATAGAATCGGCAAGTCCGAAGTCGTAAGGAGGGAAAATGAACTTGTTTGTCCACCCGTCGTACTCCTTGAGGAGTCCGTCCGTGCCGACGGCAGTCTCCGTAGCCTTGACCACGCTCGTGCCAACGGCGCACACATGCCGTCCCTCCGTCTTGGTCTTATTCACAATCCTGCACGCCTCGGCGCCAACGAACATCTGCTCAGAATCCATCTTATGTTTTGTGAGATCCTCAACCTCAATGTCGTGGAAGTTGCCGAGTCCGCAGTGCAATGTTATGTATGCGAAGTTTATGCCCTTAATCTCCATGCGCTTCATCAGCTCGCGCGTGAAGTGAAGTCCTGTCGCCGGAACCGTGACAGCACCCTCGTTCTTGGCGAATACGCACTGGAAGTCGCGGAAGTCATCCTCCGTTCCGTGGTGATTCTCGCGACGGTCGATGATGTATCTGGGCAGCGGAGCCTCTCCGAGAGCGTAAAGCTCGCGCTTGAACTCGTCGTGAGGACAGTCGTAGAGAAACCGCAGCGTACGCCCGCGGCTCGTTGTATTGTCGATAACCTCAGCCACCATAGTACCGCTGTCATCAAAGAACAGCTTGTTGCCTATGCGTATCTTGCGCGCCGGCTCCACCAGAACGTCCCACAGCCTCATCTCCTCGTTGAGCTCGCGCAGCAGGAACACCTCTATCTTGGCATCTGTCTTCTCCTTCGTACCGTACAGGCGCGCAGGGAAAACCTTTGTATCATTGAAGATGAAAGTGTCGTGCTCGTCGAAATAGTCGAGCACGTTGCGGAAGTCGAGATACTCCCCTTCTATCGGCTTTCCGTCCGCATCCTTCCTGAACATGTCGATGGTCTGCGACTTGCGATGGATAACCATCAGCCTGCATTCGTCACTTCGTGTCACACGGAACGTCTCTGTCTTTCCTTCAGAGTTTGTAAACTCGCGCACGGCACTATGAGGATAAAGTGCGATTTGTTCTTCCGGTAATTTGAATTTAAACTGTGATAACTTCATTATTGTTATTATTCGATATTTTCTATTTCCTGATTTTCGAGCCACTCCTCCACCTCGTCGAGGTCCAGACAACGGTCTATTGTAAACTCACCCACACGTGTACGGCACAGCGTGGTGAGATAGGCGCCGCTGCCGAGAGCGCGTCCTATGTCGCGTGCGAGCGCACGTATGTACGTTCCTTTCCCGCAATTGACACGTATGCCCATCCTCATGGTCTCCTCATCAAAGTCAGTCAGCTCAATGGAATCAATATGTATGTTTTTCGGAGTAAGCTCCACGTCCTTGCCCTTCCGCTTCAGCTCGTATGCCCTGTTGCCGTTTATCTTGCACGCGCTATACGACGGAGGCACCTGCTCTATGTCACCGACAAACCGCGCAAGCACGTTCTCTATGCTCTCGCGCGTGATGTGCGATGTCGGGAACGTGGCGTCGACAGGATGCTCCATGTCGTAGCTCGGCGTCGTGGCACCCAGCTGCAGCGTGGCTGTGTATTCCTTTGAATGAGCCTGAAGCTCCTCTATGCGTTTTGTCGCCCTGCCGGTGCACAGTATCAGTACGCCTGTGGCGAGCGGATCGAGAGTCCCCGCATGTCCGGTCTTTACCCTTTTCACTCCCATACGGCGTGAAATAAGATAGCGCACCCTTGCCAGTGCGCCGAAGCTCGACATGCCGTAAGGCTTGTTCACAGCTATGATTTCTCCTTTCTGAAAATTCATGCAGGCAGACTAATCAACCATTTTCAACTCTATGCCGCACAAGGCGCAGGCTATGATTACGATGCCCACAATGATGCGATACCATCCGAATGCGGCAAAGCCGTACTTGGTGACATAATTTATGAAAAACTTTATGGCGAGTATAGCAACCACAAACGCCACCGCCGAACCGAGCAGGAGTGTCTCCAGATTGTTGCCCTGGGTGAGGAGCGAACCGCCTCCGTGGCTTATCAGTTTGTAGGTCTCCAGACATGTGGCGCCTAACATTGTGGGCACCGCAAGGAAGAACGAGAACTCGGCGGCAGCCTTACGTGTGAGCCGCTGCGACATTCCGCCCACGATGGTAGCCATTGAACGCGACACACCGGGTATCATGGAGATGCACTGTATGAGTCCTACGGTGAAGGCACGCCTGTATGTCAGCCGTGTGTCCTCGCTGCCTTTGTTGAATATACGGTCGCAGAACAGCATGAACACTCCGCCGATGATGAGCATCACGGCGACGAGTGTGACGTTCCCGAGGTTTGACTCTATGAAATCGTTGAACGCCAGTCCGAGCACTACGGCAGGCAGGACGCCCACCACCAGACGCGCATAGAAGTCGTACATCGCCCTCCAGTAGGAGACGCCCGAGCGTTCGGCGGTAGGATAAAAGAACTTTTTCCAATAGAGGCATATCACAGACAGGATGGCGCCAAACTGTATTATGACCGTGAAAGCCTTGACAAACGGAGTGCTCTCCACCCCGAGCAGGCTCTGCGCTATTATCATGTGACCTGTGGACGACACGGGGAGAAACTCCGTCAGTCCCTCTACTATGGCTATGATGATTGTCTCTAACGTATTCATTCGGGCAGGTTTGCGTTATCGTCCTTGGGTTTGCGTATGATGCCGTAGATTATAGAGACAAATCCGATGAAGCATACAGCGGGAGCCACCTTTATGCGGCGCGCGCTGAAGAGGTCGTAGGAAAAGACGCTTTCGTCCGATCCGGCACCGCTCATCAGGATGAATCCGATGATGACTATCACCATCCCGACAGCCAGAATAATGAAATTGGTCTTGCCGAGTGCAAAATTTCTTCTGTCCATATAATATAATGTATGTGTTATGAATTGTTCAAATCTTGTAAAGGTCGCCTGCCTTCATCTTCAGGAACTTGTTTACCGACAGTATGGCACAGAACGCCGTGATGACTATACCCGATAAAAACACCGTCCCGGCGGTTATGGCGAGCACGTCCAATGTGAGCACACTGACAATCTCCGGCTCGTAATAATAAAGGGCATAGAAGCATCCTCCGAGCGCAGCGCATGCCAGAATGGACGCCAGAAGTCCGATAAGCACAGCCTGACGCAGGAACGGCCGGCGTATGAATCCCCACGACGCGCCCACAAGCTTCATGGTGTGTATGGAGAAGCGGCGCGCGTATATGCCGAGCTTCACGGTGTTGTTGATGAGCGAGAACGACACCACAGTGAGCAGGACGGCAAGCGCGAGCAGCACAATGCTTATCTTGGCGATGTTGGCATTGACCTTATCCACAAGGTCGCGCTGGTATTTCACCTCTCCCACATTGGGATAGCTCTTCAGCTCGCGCGTAATGTGCATGAGCGAATCGTTGTTCGCATAATCAGCCTTTAGCGTTATCTCGACGGACGAAAGAAACGGATTGATGTCGGTGAACTCGCGCGGATCGGTGCCGAGAGCCTTGATGCCGTCCTTCAGAGCCTGCTCCTTGCTGATGTACTCAAGATGGTTTATGTAGGGCTGTTTCCTCAGACGCGAGCAGAACATCTGCGCCTCGCTCGACGACATGTCGTCCTGAAGCACCATCGTAACGACGATGTTCTGCTTCACGTATGCCGAAAGATTACGGGCTGTAAGAACTGAAAACACCACCAGACCCAACAAAATAAGCACCAGTGCAGTGCTTATGCAAAGAGTGACAGCCTGCAACCCGTGACGGTCGCCAGACCTTTTCTGTTTCTTTCTCATTTCAGGATAGCGTATAATACTCCAAAAATCGCTGCAAAGTAACAAAAAAAAAAGCGCGCACGCAACAGTTTAACTACTATTAACAAAGACAGTGCCAATATTTTATATACCTTTGTCCGACCAATAAAAATAAATGTTTATGGCAACAATAATCTATCCATCACCCATATTCGGACCTGTGCACAGCCGCAGGCTCGGCACATCGCTGGGCATAAACCTGCAACCGGCAGACGGAAAGGTGTGCACTTTCGACTGCATATACTGCGAATGCGGATTCAACGCCGACCGTATTCCCGCTCTCCGCAGACCCTCACGCGAACAGGTGGCGGAGGCTCTCGAGAACAGGCTGAGGCGGATGAAAGAAGACGGGGAACGTCCCGACGTGCTCACATTCGCGGGAAACGGCGAGCCGACAGGGCATCCGCAGTTCGAGGAAATAATAGACGACACAGTGAGGCTGAGAGACCGCTACTTCCCCGACGCCAGAATATCAGTGCTCAGCAACTCCACGTTCATACACCGCGAAGGCGTGAGACGCGCGCTGATGAAGGTGGACAACAACATCCTGAAGCTCGACACCGTTGACCCGGAATACATCGCCATGACCGACAGACCGGCAAGCAGGAGCTACGACGTAAGGAAGATAATAGAGCTGATGAAACTCTTCCACGGACATGTGATAATACAGACGATGTTCATGAAAGGCACCGATGACAACGGAAACGATGTGGACAACACCGGCGACAAGTATGTAGCGCCATGGCTGGACGCCCTGGAGGAAATCGGTCCGGAAGAGGTCATGATATACACGATAGACCGCGAGACGCCCGAACGCGGACTGCTGAAGGCAGGAAAGGAAGAGCTGGATGCCATACGCATGCGGGTGGAGAGGCTCGGAATTGAATGTACGGCGTCGTACTGATGACTGCCGCCATCGCGCATCATGGTGAATAATTATGCAAAAACAGCGTATGAATAATGCAAGGACATTCCCGTCAACCCGCAGGGAATGTCCTTTTTTTGAACGGAAAAGAATCCGGAGCGGAATAAGCCGGTATTCCGGACATAAGGCATAAAGGTCTGACAGTCAGCGTAAAACACCATTCCGGCAGACAGAATATCCTGCCCTGTCTTACAGGAAAGGCTCTTCGGCATGCCCGAAAAGGCTCTTCCGCCAGACGAAAGAGCCCGTTCCGCACAGTCAAACACACTGTTCCGCGCATCAGGAAAGGCAAAATGGAAGAACGGAAAAGCGCTGACGGCGTGCGAACACGTATAATATACATATAAAAGCAGGCGTTTCGCAGGATTCGGATGGTAAAACGACGGCATCAAGAAACTTATCCGTGCTCATCCGGCACTGCCCGGACCGGGTCGCGATTCTGTTTCACTTATTTTATCTGTAAAAATATTTTACCGTCTTGAACGTATAAATATACACTTTCATATGCATATACCGCCATGCGGACACACACAAGACCATCTTTATGAAGTGCGGCGGATGCGTGGCATGACATCAGTCCCACGAAGTATGTTCTTCATGTCCGGGCTGTCAAACAAAACGGTGCGGCGGCTTGTTGCCGTCGCACCGTAGGAGTTATACGTATGACAATACGATGTCAGATCTTGCTGATGATGCCGAGCTTTGTTCCGTTCATGAACTCTATGATATGACGTACCTCTGGACCGTCGGGCACCTGCTGCTTCACCTGAATCACCGCATCGAACACCGATGTCTGTCCGTGGAATATCAGACGGTAGGCGTTTGCTATGTGCGCCTGCACCTTCTGGGTCACATTGTGGTTGGTAAGTATGGTGGCGTTGATGCCTCCGTACTTCACAGGATTGTTGCCTGCGATTATGTATGGCGGCACATCACGGCTCAGGCGGCTTCCGCCCTGTATCATCGAACCGCGTCCCACGCGCACTCCCGCATTGGCGATGACGTTGGACGAGAATATCACGTCGTTCTCTATCTCGCAGTCTCCGGCTATCTTCGTGCCGTATCCGAACACGCAATTGTCCGATATCTTGGTGTCGTGCGACACGTGCACGCCCTCCATAAGGAAGTTATGATTGCCTATGACGGTCTTTCCGTCACTGAAGGTGGCACGGTTTATCACCACGTTCTCGCGTATGCAGTTATAGTCTCCGATAACCAGCACCGAGTCGTCTCCGCGGAAGTTGAAGTCCTGAGGCTCCGCTCCGAGCACCGTGTTCTGGAATATCTTGTTGCCACGTCCTATGCGTGTGCCCTTCATCACACTGACGTACGGATAGATAACGCAGTCGTCTCCAATCTCGACGTCGTCCTCTATGTAGGCGAAAGGATAAATGGTGACGTTCTTGCCTATTCTCGCCTTGGGGTTTATTTCTGCTTTTGGACTGATCATATTCTGTTTGTTTTTGTTTTCATATAAAACTTATGAACATTCTGACAGACCCGTGAGGCTCTCTGATACAGCCTGTATGGATTGATTGTACGGAAAACCTCCGGTCTGTCTTATGCATGTTTAGTCACGTCCTCCGCCCAAAGCATAGTAGAGGTTGACCACAGCCTGCATCTTGTAGAAATCGTCCTGAACCTTCGCAAGCTCCGCATTGAGGAGCGACTGCTGTGCGGTTATCACCTCGAGATAGGTGCTTCCGGCACTCTGGAACAAGTCTTTAGTGTATTCAACGTTTTTCCTCAGGCTCTCCACCTGTTTCGCCTCGAGCTTGCTCTTCTCGTCCGACGAGTTGTAGAGCACAAGCGCGTTGCTCACCTCAGAGCCAGCCGAGAGCACTGCGTTCTGCCATGTGTTGTAAGCCTGTTCCTGTTCTGCCTTCGCCACTTTGAGTCCTGCGACGAGCTGTCCGTTCTGGAATATGGGCTGCACGAGGCTTCCCACCGCGCTGAGGAGCCATTTGCCTGGATTCACTATGCCCGCTCCGGCACTGTTGGTGAACGCTCCCGAGCCGCTGATGGTTATGTTGGGATAGAACTTGGAGCGTGCCGCCTGCGTGTTGTAGAAGCACTGTGCGAGGGTCATCTCGGCATAGTGCACGTCAGGACGGTTGTTGAGCATCTGCAGACTTACTCCGGTGCTGAACTCCACAGGCAGGTTCTGGTCGTCTATCTTGCCGCGCTCTATGTACTGGGCGCGCTGTCCGAGCAGCAGCGACAGCGAGTTTTCGGTCTCGCGTATCTGGCGTTTCAGGTCGGCAGCCTGTGCGAGCACCGAGTAGTAGTTTGCCTCCGCGCTCTGCACGCTTGTCTCCTTGCCACCCTTGAAGTCCTTCTGCAGCTTCATCATGTCCCATGTCTCCTTTGTCAGACCCACCATGTTGTTGACTATCTCAAGCTGCTTGTCGAGCATGAGCAGTGTGTAGTAGGCGTTAGCCACGTTGGCTATAAGGTTGGTCTTCACCACGAGCTGGTAGTCCTTAGTGGCGAGAAGAGCCATCTGCGCGCTGCGTTTCTGGTTCAGCAGATTGCCGAAGAGGTCTATGCTCCAGCTGGCGTTGACGGGCAGCGAATAGGTTTTCGTCGCCTTGTTGCCGTCCCATGAGGAGATGGTTCCCTGCGGTGAGAACGTGAACGAAGGCACGAACGCCAGTTTGGCAGCCATGAGCTGTGCCTCCACCATCTTGACGTTGAGTGCTGCGTTGAGCAGGTCGGTGTTGTTCTCCAGTCCCTTCTCTATGAGCGACTGCAACGCCGGGTCTGTGAACACGCTCTTCCATGGCAGGTTGCCGAAGCTTGTCGTGTCTGTCACGGCAAGTGTGTCGGTGTTGGATGTGACGTCGCGCACGATGCCGGCAGCGTCGACCTCCGGTCTCTCATACTTGCCGTAGATTCCGCAGCCGCTCAATAATGCGGCTGCAGAAACCATTATTATGATATTGAAACTTTTCATCTCTATATTCATTTTTCTTGTTTTTCTATCGGACGAGTGTACTGCAGCAGCTCCGTATCGACCGCAACGTTGTCGTCATCGAACTCAAGCGGCTTGATCTTCTCCTGCAAGTACTGGAACACATAGAACAGTGCCGGTACGGCAAGAAGCTGGCATATCATACCTATAAGCATACCGCCGATAGCTGCGGCGCCAAGAGTCATGTTACCGTTATAGCCCACTCCCATAGGTCTGAGCAACGGCATAAGACCGATAATCATAGCCAACGATGTCATGAGGATAGGACGCAGACGTGCCTGCGCGCCCAATACCGACGACCAGGAAAGTGCCATACCCGTCCTGCGGCGTTCGAGGGCGAACTGCACGATAAGGATGGCGTTCTTGGCAAGAAGTCCGATAAGCATGATGAGCGCAATCTGCATGTAGATGTCGTTCTGCTTTCCGAACATGTTGGTGAAGAGGAACGCTCCGGCGACACCGAACGGAATGGACAATATTACAGACAGAGGCACAAGATAGCTTTCGTACTGCGCGCTCAGAATAAGATAGACGAACGTCAGACAGAGTGCGAAGATAATCATTGTGGAACTGCTCGACTCCTGCTCCGAACGAGTAAGACCGGAGAACTCGTAGCCGAAACCTGTCGGCAGGGTGTTGCTTGCAACCTCCTCAACGGCGCGTATGGCGTCACCCGACGAATAGCCTTCGGCAGCGGTGGCGTTCACGTCAATAGAGGTGAAAAGGTTGAAACGGGCTATCTCCTGCGGACCGTAGACTCTCTTCATCGATACGAACTCATTGATGGGAGCCATTCCGCTGGCTGTGCGCACATAGATATTGTTCATGCTCTTCAGGTCCTCACGCATCTTCGGGTCTGCCTGTATCATTACACGGTAGAGCTTACCGAAAGAGTTGAAGTTCGACGCATACAGACCGCCATAGTATCCCTGCATGGCTGTGAGAACCGTTCCCGGGTCGATGCCGCTCTGCTTGCACTTCGCCACATTGACGTCTATCATGTACTGCGGATACTCCGAGTTGTAGGAAGTCATGGCTGTCGCTATCTCCGGACGTTTGTTAAGCTCGGCAAGGAAGTTCTGTGTTATCTTGAAGAAGTTGTTCACATCGCCTCCCGTACGGTCGAGCATGGAGAACGTCAGACCGTTGGTGGCTGAGAATCCCTGCACCATAGGCGGCTGGAAAGCAAGTATCTGCGCGCCCTTTATGGCTGCCGTCTGCTTGTATATCATGCCCAGCACCATCTTCGAACCCATCGTGTGAATGTCCATGAACTTAGCCAGTCCTTCTTCCTTATCGCGCTCTTCGAACGATTTGAGCTTTATGACGAACGTTCCCTGGTTGGTTCCCTGACCTGAGATGAAGTTGTAACCGGTGATGCGCAGACGCTTGTCTATCGCGGGATTGGTGGCAAGCATGGAGTCAACCTGGTCCATCACGAGGTTTGTCTTAGTAAGAGACGTGCCCGGAGGAGTTGATACCGTACAGAACACAGTACCCGTATCCTCGTCAGGAACAAGTCCGGTCTTGGTGGTCATTGCCGTGAACGCCATTGCGGCTACACCGACAATGACAGCCACGATGGCTATGACAGGCTTCTCGACAATCTTGCGCACACACTTGGTGTACTTGTCCTGAACCTTTCCGTAAGCCCCGTTGAACGCGGCGTTGAAGCGGTCGAGCCATGACATCTTGCGCACCGTGCCGTCCTCATTCTTCGGTTTCAGAAGCACCGCACAAAGTGCCGGTGAGAGCGTAAGGGCGTTGACGGCGGATATGATGATTGAGATTGCCATGGTGATACCGAACTCCTTATAGAACGTACCTGACGTTCCGCCTATGAACGACACCGGAATGAACACGGCTGACATCACAAGCGTGATGGAGATAATGGCTCCGGAGATTTCGCTCATGGCGTCTATCGACGCGAGACGGGCAGACTTGTAGCCGAGGTCAAGCTTGGCATGGACCGCCTCCACCACCACTATCGCGTCGTCGACGACTATCGCAATGGCAAGCACAAGAGCGGAAAGCGTAAGCAGGTTGAGCGAGAAGCCGAACACATAGAGGAAGAAGAACGTACCAACCAACGACACCGGAACCGCTATAAGCGGGATGAGCGTCGAGCGGAAGTCCTGCAAGAAGAAGTAAACAACGACGAAAACGAGTACGAAAGCCTCGAAAAGCGTATGGATAAGGTTATCCATTGAGGCATAGAGGAACTCCGTAACGTCCTGCATGTATTCTATCTCCACACCTGGAGGAAGCATCGTTTTCTGGTCTGCGATGACATCCTTGATGTCGCTCACAATCTGTGTGGCGTTGGAGCCTGCGGTCTGTGTGACCATCATCATCACCGCCGGACGACCGTTCACCTTGGAAGTCACACTGTAAAAGAGACCTCCCAACTCTACGCGGGCGACGTCCTTCACACGCACTGTGTTTCCGTTCGCGTCGCTTGAGATAATCATGTTCTCAAACTCGGTAGGTGTCTGAAGACGTCCCTTGTAACGTATGGTGTACTCATACTGGTTGTCGCTCTGTTCTCCGAACTTACCCGGAGCAGCCTCGATGTTCTGTTCAGCAAGCACTGCGGATATGTCTGACGGCATAAGACCGTAGTTCTTCATCTTCGCCGGGTCAAGCCATATACGCATTGAATAGGTCTTGGCACCCATCACCTCACAGTCTCCCACACCGCTCACACGCTTTACAGCCGGAATGATGTTGATGTCGGCGTAGTTCTGAAGGAACTTCTCGTCATATCGCTCCGGGTCTCCCATGATAGCCATAAGGAGCACCGTAGACGTCTGACGTTTCTGCACTGTCACACCGGCACGTGTCACTTCCGCCGGAAGGAGGGCTGAAGCCTGCGACACGCGGTTCTGTACGTTCACCTGACACATGTCGGCATTCATTCCCTGATTGAAGAAAACGGTGATTCGCGCAGAACCTTCGTTTGTGGCGGTAGAGGTCATATAGGTCATGCCCTCCACACCGTTGATCTGCTCCTCAAGCGGCACGATGACCGAGTTGAGCACAGTCTGGGCGTTTGCTCCCTGATAGTTGGCGCTCACGCTTACCGTAGGCGGCGCAACGTCAGGGTATTGTTCCATAGGCAACGACACCAGACCTATAAGTCCCAGTATGACGGTCAGGATGGAGATGACCGTCGAGAGCACCGGGCGTTTTATAAAGTTGTCTAATCTCATATTCTCTTTTGTTTATACTTTTCAGAAGTCCGGAATGCGCAGCCGCGCATCGGAGTACAGGCGCATGACCTTCGCACATCCGCAGTCCGCGCATTCCGCGCGGTCACAGGCATGCGTGTGACACTCCCTCTCCGACGGGACGGCACTGCCGTTCCCGACTTGTTATTTCGACATATCCTCCTTAAACTTCTTCAAGTCGTTCTGGTGAGAACCCATCTCACTGGTCTTCTTCAGCTTCTCCTTATACTGGTCCTCGGTTATCGGAGTGATCTGCATACCGTCCTTCAGTGTCGTTATGCCACTGATAACTACGCGGTCGCCAGCCTTGAGTCCCGACTCTATGATATAGGTCTTGCCGTCGTTGTCCGGATTAATGGTTACGGGGCTGTATGAAACCTTGTTGTCCTTGCCCACGATATATACGAAATATCTGTCCTGCACCTGTGCCACAGCATCCTGCGGGAGCACTATCACAGACTGGCTCACATGAGGCACGATGATGTTTCCGGACCCGCCGCTCTTGAGAATGTTCTCAGGGTTGGGGAAATCGGCACGCATCGACACCGAGCCGGTAGCCTGATCGATCACTCCGCTCACCGCAGCCACCTTGCCGTCGTGCTCATATATGGTGCCGTCGGCAAGCTTCAGCTTCACTGCCGGATACTCGCTTATGGCGGCATGCATGCCTCCCTTGGTCTTCGACATGTCGAGCATGTCCTTCTCTGTCATTGAGAAATACACCTGCATTGTGCTTATGTTCGACACCGTTGTAAGCGGTTCAACGCTCGAAGAGCTTACAAGTGCGCCCACACGATAGGGCAGTTCGCCCACCACTCCGTTGGAAGGGCTCTTCACATAGCAGAAGTCCAGGTTCTGCTTGGCGGACACATAGTTGGCTTTTGCCTGCGCAAGTGCAGCCTCGGCATTCTCGTATGCGTTCTTCGAAGACTGCAACTCATATGTTCCTATTACATGGTTGTCGAACAGTTTCTGATTGTTCTCGTAAGTGAGTTTGGCTGTATTGAGCTGTGACTGTGCAGAGTTCACAGCCGCCTTTGTCTGTCTCACCGCCGCCTGATAGGTCACGTTGTCAATCTCGAAGAGCAATTGTCCCTTCTTGACGCTCTGACCTTCCTTGACACAAAGTTTCGTTATGAAGCCTGATATCTTCGGACGTATCTCCACATCCTGCACGCCACGTATGGTGGCAGGGTAAGAAGTCTCAAGCTCAGCGCTCTGGGTCTCGATGGTTCTAACGGCAAACTCGTTGTCGCCCATTTTCCCCTGCTGGCCTCCGCAAGACGCTAACATTGCGGTGGCAGCTGCAAACAATAAAATCTTACTTTTTCTCATACCTTATATAAAAAACATTGTTTCACTATTGTAGTTATAAGACCGTATGACGGAAACATATGGACATGACATTGCGTTATCCTATACATCACGTTAACACGGGTCACAAAACTTTAGTACCCTATACGAGTTTTGCGTCCGCAAAGTTAATCACAATAATTAATATAATTATATCCGCGCTTCCAAATTTAACAACTATTATTCCGCACTTAACAACTTTTGTCTACAAAAGCCCCATGCTTCCGGCTTTTTCCATAAGAAGTCTCATCAACGGCTCGCGCTCGTTGGGCACCCGGTTGTCGAGCACGGCGTCCTTGAGAGTCTGTTTGAGTATTCCCACCTGAGGACTCGGGCGCAGGCTGAACATCTCCATTATCTCGTTGCCGTCTATGCACGGCTGGAGCAGACGCTTGTAGTCGCGCTCCTTCAGGTCGGCAATCTTTTCGCGGACAATGCGGAAATTGTCGAGGAAACGCTGTTTGCGCACGCTGTTGCGGCTCGTTATGTCAGCCTCGCAGAGGGTCATCAGGTCGTCTATGTCGTCGCCTGCATCGTTCAGAAGACGTCGCACGGCACTGTCGGTCACCACGTCGTCGGCAATGACTATGGGGCGCATGTGAAGGTCGACAAGCTTCTGCACATACTTCATCTTGCCGTCCATCGGAAGCTTCAGGCGTCTGAAGATCTGCGGCACCATCTTCGCGCCTACGAAGTTGTGGTTGTGGAAGGTCCATCCGACGGCGTTGTCCCACCGCTTTGTGCGCGGTTTGCCCACATCGTGGAGCAGCGCAGCCCATCTGAGCCACAGTCCGGCACCGCGCCGGCTGATGTTGTCCACCACCTCGAGCGTATGGTAGAAGTTGTTCTTGTGAGCCTTGCCGCAGCGTGTCTCCACAGCGTCGAGAGCCACAATCTCGGGCAGCAGCCGCGACATGAGCGTGCTCCGGTGGAGCTCCATAAGCCCTCTGCTGGGGCTGTCGGTCATCATTATCTTGTTAAGCTCGTCGGCTATGCGCTCCCCGCTCACAATCGACATGCGCCCGGCATTGCGCGTCAGTGCCTCGAAGGTTTCCTCGTCGATAAGGAACTTGAGCTGGGCAGAGAACCTGACACAGCGCAGCATGCGCAGCGGATCGTCCGAGAAGGTGATGTCGGGGTCTAAAGGCGTGCGCAGGATGCCGTCCTCCAGATCGGCAAGACCGTCGAAAGGGTCAACCAGCTCACCGAACCTTCCCTCGTTCAGGCATATCGCCATGGCGTTGACAGTGAAGTCGCGGCGGTTCTGGTCGTCCTCCAGAGTGCCGTCCTCCACCACAGGTTTGCGCGAGTCGTGGCTGTAGCTCTCCCTCCGCGCGCCCACAAACTCCACCTCGATGTCCTTGTATTTCACCTGAGCCGTGCCGAAATTGCGGAACACGGATATGTGAGCCTTGCGTCCGAGCCGCTTCTTCAGCGCGTCAGCCACCTGTATGCCGCTGCCTACGACCACCACGTCGATGTCGTTGGACGGACGTTCGAGGAATATGTCGCGCACATATCCGCCCACCACATAGCATTCCATGCCCAGCCCGTCGGCGGCGTTTCCTATTTCGTGAAAAATGTCCTTGTCAAGTATCTGTGCAAGTTCGTCATCGGTATATATCCTCATTTCAATCTTTCTATTTTACTGTCTGTTATGAAAAAATAAAAATAATAACAACCCGCAAAGATAGTTTAAAATTTTCACATTGCGAAGCGTTGCGCGACAAACTTGCCGTCACAAGCACCGGCAGAACAGCCCCACTGCCCTGGAACACGCTTCTGAACATGGCGGAAAGACCGTCTGCGATATGCGAGACAGAGCAAGCATAAAATCACGATTCTTAAAATTGCGGGCTCAATAAGCGCGTTTTGTCATACGGAAGAGGCTCCGCACCGGAAAAACGCGGTTTTTGACATACATCCATAACATATTGTCTGACATACGGTTGTGCCTTTCCTTCATTTTCACACTGCCTCCTCCGCCACGCAGGAAAGCCTCTTCGGCGACTCAGGAAAGCCCGTTCCGCACTGCCGGAAAGGCTGTTCCGCGCACCGGAAGAGGCTCTTTCATGACGGAAAACGCACTTCAGCGGCTAAGAAGGAAGCCGACAATGCATGAAAAGACATGAAAAACCGACTTTAAGGACAGTCTTTTCCATGTCATCGTATACAGGACACGCTGACGCAACGAAGGTAAGACAGGAAGCCATTTAACTTAAAACTGTTAACAATCAGTCCTCCGTCATGACCGCCAGACTTGCCTGACTGGGCATCCTCCAAGGCTTCCGTCCCCCGTCTCCGTACCGGCACAGTGCGTCTGTCCGCTCCTCCCGCACAAGGCATGAAGCCGTGGCGATGGAATAAAAAAAATAAAAAAAACATCGAAAAAGAGCGGCAAAATATAAAGATTATAAAATCTTGACCCCTCAGACAGCGCATTAACGGATTATTTTATACATTTGCGCCCTGAACTCATGAAGTATCTTCTCACCATAATGCTGATAGTGACGCTCGCCGGATGCAACGAATCCGAGGAGCAGAAAGCCGAGCGCATGCTCGCAAGGATAGACTCGCTGTATGAAGAGGGACACTATAAGGAAGTGCTTGACTCCATAGTGTCGCTGCGCTCAGCCTACCCCTCGGCTGTCGAGACACGCAAGAAAGCGCTGAAGGTATGGCAGAACGCCTCGCTGAAGCTGGCACAGGACGACATAGCCCGCACAGACGTGCTGCTGCAGGAGACACTGCGCAAGATAGAAGCCGAGACCGACCTGCGCAAGGCAAACCTGCTGCGTGTGAGGCGCGACTCGCTTCAGGCGCGCTACGAAGCGATGTGCGGAGTGGTGAAAATGATACACATGCGCCAGAAAGAACTTTGAGAAACGCCCGCAAGGCAGCCGCGCACGCCATGCATGATGCCTTGCAATGTTTTCATTACCGCAAATATTTGTATCGTCAGAATAAAATGATTATATTTGTAGCCGGTTATGAACACAACGAAAACTGAGCAACAATTCAAGGACGTCATGCAGGAATGCCACAGCCTTTTTGCCGGTAAGCTGCACGACTACGGTGCTTCGTGGCGGATGCTTCGCCCATCCTCGCTCACCGACCAGCTATATATAAAAGCAAAACGGATACGCTCGCTTGAGATAAAGAAGACATCGCTCGTGGGCGAAGGCATAAGACCGGAATTCATCGCACTCATAAATTACGGCATAATAGGGCTGATACAGCTCGAACAGGGGTTTGCCGACCACACGGACATGAGCCCGGAGGAGGCTCTCGCACTGTATGAGCGGCACGCCGGAGAATCGCTCAAGCTCATGCTGAAGAAAAACCACGACTACGACGAGGCGTGGCGGTCGATGCGCGTGAGCAGCTATACCGACTTCATTCTGACAAAGATACAACGCGTGAAGGAGATAGAGGACCTCAACGGACAGACACTCGTCTCGGAAGGAATCGCCTCGAACTACATGGACATAATAAACTATGCGGTGTTCGGGGCGATAAAACTGGCTGAAGAAAAAGAATGAGATATGCGGCTTACATACTGACAAACGTGTGCCGGCTGTTGCTGTCGGCTACATTCATCCTGTCCGGATATGTGAAAGCTATAGACCCTCTGGGCACACAATATAAGATAAAAGACTATCTGGAAGCCCTCTCGCTGTACGGTGTTTTCCCCGACTGGACAACACTGGCGGCATCGGTCACGCTCTCCGCAGCCGAATTCTCACTCGGCATACTGCTGCTGTTCGCCATACAGCGCCGCGTCATCTCAAGGACAATACTCGCCCTGATGGTCATAATGACAGTCATAACAGTGTGGATATTCTTCTACGACCCGGTGCAGGACTGCGGCTGCTTCGGCGACGCGCTTAAGCTCACCAACGGACAGACTCTGGCGAAGAACATTGTCCTCACAATATGCGCTGCCACAGTGGCGGCACGTCCCATGAAGATGCCGAGACTCATATCGAAGACCAATCAGTGGATTGTGATAAACTACACCGTCATCTTCATCTTCGCCACAAGCCTGCTGAGCCTCTACACCCTGCCATATTTCGACTTCCGGCCATACCACGTCGGAGCCGACATAAGAAAAGGAATGGAGATTCCGGAGGGCGCGCCGCAACCGGAATTCGAGACTACATTCATACTGAAAAAGAACGGGGTGACCAAAGAATTCACCCTCGACAACTACCCGGACTCCACATGGGAGTTTGTCGACAGCAAGACGGTACAGACCAAAAAAGGGTATGTGCCGCCGATACACGACTTCTCCATAACGCTCAACAAAACCGGAGAGGACATCACCCGGCAGGTGCTCGACAGCAAAGGATACACGTTCCTGCTCATATCTCCGCTCCTCGAACACGCCGACGACAGCAACTTCGGCAACATAGACCGAATATACGAATACGCGCAGGACTATGACATACCGTTCTACTGCCTCACGGCAAGCGGAGAGAAAGCCATAAGACGGTGGCAGGACATCACCGGGGCGGAGTATCCTTTCTGCACTACGGACGAGACAACACTGAAGACCGTCATAAGGAGCAACCCCGGACTGATGCTCGTAAAGGACGGTGTGGTGATAAGGAAATGGAGCCACAACATGTTGCCCGACACCGAGACGCTGGACCGTCCGCTCGACAAGCTCGAGATAGGACAGGCTAACCAGACCTCGACAATGACTAAGATAATGAGGATAATGCTGTGGTTCGTATTCCCGCTGGCTCTCCTCACACTCGCGGACAGAACATGGGCGTGGACCAAATGGATAAAGCAGAAACGCAACAAGAATAAGTTATACAAACTCTTTAAACACAAAAAAATGAGAAAGAAAATTGTAGCAGGCAACTGGAAAATGAACATGAACCTGCAAGAAGGTGTAGCTCTGGCAAAAGAGCTCAACGAAACACTCAACGCTGAAAAGCCGAACTGCGGCGTGATTATATGCACTCCGTTCATACATCTCGCCTCTGTGGCACAGATACTCAACCAGGACGTCATCGCTCTTGGAGCAGAAAACTGCGCCGACAAGGAGAAAGGCGCATACACGGGAGAGGTGTCTGCCGAAATGGTAAAGAGCACCGGAGCACAGTATGTCATCCTCGGACACTCTGAAAGACGCCAGTACTACAACGAGACTCCGGAGATTCTGAAGGAGAAAGTGCTTCTCGCGCTGAAGAACGGACTCAAAGTCATCTTCTGCATCGGTGAGACTCTCGAAGAGCGCGAGGCTGAGAAGCAGAACGAAGTTGTGAAGGCTGAGCTCGAGGGCAGCGTGTTCAACCTCAGCGCAGAGGAGTTCAAGAACATCGTGATAGCTTATGAGCCGATATGGGCTATCGGTACAGGCAAGACCGCAACGGCTGAGCAGGCTGAGGAGATACACGCATACATACGCAGCATCGTGGCTGAGAAGTACGGCAAGGAGACCGCTGAGGACACCACAATACTCTACGGCGGAAGCTGCAAGGCAAGCAACGCTCCCGAGCTGTTTGCAAAACCGGACATCGACGGCGGACTCATCGGAGGAGCATCACTTAAGGCTGCCGACTTCAAGGGCATCATCGACGCCTGGAAAAAATAATCAGGAACAACATCAGACAGGCGGACCGGCATGGCACGACAATGCCGGTCCGCCATTATAACAAACTCATAAAGACAACATGAAACGATTCGTCATAATCCTTACTCTTGCACTTGCGGCGACAGCTCAGGGCAACGCACAGAACTATATGCAGCATCTGAAGGAGAAAAACAACGGTCAGGGCAACGTAACGGTGACACAAAGCAAAGAGATTGACGAATTGGTGAACAATGCCAACACACTCTCCGCCAGCACGCCGGCAACGACAACAAAAGTCAACAGGCAGAAAGACAGCAGCCGGCATCAGTTGAAAGTCACTCCGGAAGAAGCCACACACGACACCAAGGAAGACACGGAAAGCCCTGCGGTAGACACCCGCAAGAAGGTAATGCGCAAAAGCTACAAGGTGGACGGATACAGAGTGCAGGTGTTCGCAGGAGGCAACTCGAGAAACGACAAGATAAAAGCACAGCGCACAGGAAACGACATCAAGCAGTCATTCCCGGAACTTCCGGTCTACGTGCACTTCTATTCGCCGAGATGGATATGCCGCGTGGGCAACTTCAGGACATTTGAAGAAGCAAACAACATTCTGCATCAGATACAGGAGATGGGCTACAAACAGGCATGTATCGTAAGCGGAAAGATTACCGTTCCCATAACTCAGTAACTTCTTAATGTCGTATATACGGCGGCGACAGACATATACGAGAAACATATAAAATAATGAATCCCGAAACAGAATACCGCGAGGGACTCGAAGAACTCGCGGAAAACTACAAGAACATACTGCAACTTCTCGGTGAGGACACAGCCCGCGAAGGTCTGCAGAAAACACCTATGCGGGTGGCAAAAGCCATGCAGGTGCTCACGAGAGGATATACGCAGGACCCTCATAAAGTGCTTACAGACGCACTGTTTGAAGAAAAATACAACCAGATGGTGATTGTCAAGGACATCGACTTCTTCTCCATGTGCGAGCACCACATGCTCCCCTTCTACGGAAAGGCGCACGTGGCATACATTCCAAACGGATATATCACCGGACTGAGCAAGATAGCCAGGGTGGTGGACATATACAGTCACAGGCTCCAGGTGCAGGAAAGACTCACGCAACAGATAAAGGACTGCATACAGAACACGCTGCACCCGCTCGGCGTAATGGTGGTTGTCGAGGCAAAACACATGTGCATGCAGATGCGCGGAGTGGAAAAACAGAACTCCATAACAACGACAAGCGACTTCAGCGGAGCGTTCAGACAGGCAAAGACAAGAGAGGAGTTCATGAACCTGCTGAGGGGAGAATCAAAAAAAATATGATATCCCATGCAAGGATAAAGACATTCTTACATTATTATATTGTATAACAATATGAAAATTAAACAAACAACATGAAAAAGCTAAAATCAATTACCGTTGCACTCGCATTGTCCGTCGCGACTGTTTTCTCTGTTTCTTCGTGCCTCGATTCCGGCAACGGCGGCACGCAATACCCGCAAATGTCGCTCAGCGACTCAATAGAAGCCGTGAACAACGCAATCGGTTCCTTCACAGGAAAGCTGTATTATATCAACCCGACAAAGACCACTTCAAACAGAGAGGACTCCGTTGACGTGAAGTGGAGAATATCAAAAGAGACAATGACAAGAGGAGGCATGACCATAGAGAACTTCCCTATCAAGCCTCTGGCTCTTTATGTCACCAACATGACAAGCATGGTGAAGTCGAAAGAAATACTCGAGGCTGCTCCGGAACAGATATACACAACAAGTCTGATTCCTTACCTCAAGCTCGAGGTCTCAAACTCATCCTACTTCCAATACTCCATTCTTCCCAAGAAGAAAGAGCTGGAGTTCTCGGTCGACTACGCCGGTTCGGCACACAGGGTAAAGGTTATCTTCGCCGAATACATAACCGATGCGTCAGGCTACTATTACTATCCTGTAGCATACAAAAGGGAGAAGCTCTTCCAGGGCAACATCATAATAAACAAAGTAACAGTAGACGGCGTGGAGCATAGCGTAGGTACTGTCTTTGGAATAAAGGGACACTTGACAACCGCCGGATAAGCTATGAGATTCATTTCTTGGAATGTAAACGGCCTGAGGGCATGCATAACAAAGGGCTTTGAAGACTCTTTCAAAGCCCTTGACGCTGATTTCTTCTGCCTTCAGGAGACCAAACTGCAGGCTGGACAGACCGATCTGAAGTTTGAAGGATACGATTCTTACTGGAACTATGCGGACAAAAAGGGATACTCGGGGACAGCTGTTTTCACAAAGCACAAGCCTTTGGGAGTAAGCTACGGCATCGGTATTGACGAGCACGACCATGAGGGACGCGTCATCACTCTTGAGATGGACGACTTCTTTCTCGTCACTGTCTACACACCGAACTCACAGGACGGACTGCGCAGACTCGAATACCGGATGAAGTGGGAAGACGATTTCCTTGCCTACATAAAGGCACTTGACGAAAGGAAACCTGTTATAATATGCGGCGATCTGAACGTGGCGCATGAGGAAATAGACCTGAAGAATCCCAAGACAAACAGGATGAACGCCGGCTTCACCGACCAGGAGAGAGAGAAGATGACGGTCTTTCTCAACAGCGGTTTCACCGATACGTTCAGAGACAAATACCCCGACACGGTGAAATATTCATGGTGGTCTTACCGCTTCAAGGCTCGCGAGAAGAACGCCGGATGGCGTATCGACTACTTCCTCATATCAGACAGGATGAAAGAACGCATGTGCGACGCTCTCATACACAACGATATCTTCGGAAGCGACCATTGCCCCGTTGAGCTGACAATAAAGTAATCGGAAGGCGGAAAAGGCTTTTCCGTCGGACAACAGACATACTGACATGATGCGGCGGACCTGTTTATGTTCATTCATAACAGGTCCGCCGCATATTTTTATTTGTTCTTCTATCGTATTGTCCGTCACTCACAGCAATGCGTCAATGGAATCCATGGAAAACGACTGACGCTTTTCCGGAGTACAGGAATGCATGTTCCGGTGTCTGACTCACACCTGACAGACAACCGGAACACCCGACACACTACTCTGATATGCCGGAAGTGACACCCTTGACAGGGTCGCCGTAGCCCGAGCGCGAAGCCGGATCGTAAACCGCGACACCGACCATCGAGTCGGCACAACCGTAATACAGGAACCACTTCGAGCGGTGATAGACAAGTCCTTCTATGAATACCGTGCCGGCGGCATACTGCCCGCTCTTCTCAAAATCGGTCATAGGACGGAAGAAAGGCTTGTCAAGCCGGTCGAGATACTTCAACGGCTCGTCCTTGTCGAAGAGCATCTGACCTGCCGCGTAGGTGTTTGACGGATAGTCGGTATCACCAACCTTCCCACCGGCATTCTTACCGTTATAGAACAGAACAATGCCTTTTGACGTGAGAACAGCCGGCGGTCCGCACTCAGTAAGCATACTGTCGAAATATCCCTTACGCGGTTCGGCGAGCTTGATGAGATTTCCGTCCGCATCGGTATACGGCGTCCAGTCCACCAGATTGTCGGACGTGGCTGCGCAAACCCACTGCTCTCCCCAATACATGAGATACTTCATCTTACCTCCAACTGACACTTTCGCAGCCACCTGACTGCCGTTTCTTACCTCAGTAAGTATCGAGCCCGACTTGCAGGCAAAGTCCGCATATCTCCCGTCCAATGCGTGCAGGAATGCCGGACCGTGCTTTTTCCATGTCCTCAAATCGCGGGACGTGGCGATGGAAAGCCTCGGTTTGTCATGGTTCCACGATGTGTATGTCATCACATAAAGCGTCTTTCCATCCACAACAGCGGCGACAACGCGCGGGTCCTCACACCCTCCGTCCCACTCATAAGTGCGGGACACCTGTGTCGTATCAGGATACATCACAGGCAGAGGCTCCCTTTTGTCGATATGCAGACCGTCCGCCGACTCCACAAGACCTATTCTTGAGGTGCGCCCGCCGATGCCTGCCGCAGGATTGTCCTCGGCACGATAAAGCACAAAAATACTCCCGTCCTTCACCACTGCCGCCGGATTGAACGTGTCGGCAAGTTCCCATTTCACATCAGCCGACTTCATCGGACAATGAAAAACACTCTCCGGCTTGGGTGTGATGAGCGGATTCACACCCTCGGGACGTGCGAAACCGCCGAACGCCCAGTCCGGCAACGGATTGTCATTACCTGCGTATGCCGCAGTGCACGCGGCGATAAGGCAAGCCACAAACAACAGTTTTCGTCTCATTCTTCAATTTATTTAGTTAATAAGTAGCTGTTCAAAATTAACCGATATTATAAAATCACTCATATGTATATATATCTTTGTCATCATCCTGTGCCCTCTTCAGTGCTTCATTCCAAACTCTCATCGGTCGTGTAGCCCGCTACACTCCCTCTTCGGACTTTGAAATGCAGCTACTGAACAGCACACAATATGATGGCAATTAATTTAGAACATCTACTTTAAAATAATCAAGTTAACACACACAAATATAACAACTGTCACGCTGAATAATTATCATTGTGACGCCACTTTAACTTTTTTTATGTCTCAAAAAATCAGGATGAGGCACTTTTCTCACGAAAGATGCCTCATCCTTTTTCCTAATCCATAATGTTTGGAGTATATTTATACCAAATTGAGAGAGATTGACAGTGTCGGAAGAATGCCTCCCCTGACCCATGTTCCGCAAACGCGCGGCAGGCGGGAAATGCGCTTTCTTCGTTCCGACAGTGCAAATTTATACTTTTAAATTGTAATACACACTATTTTTTAATGTTATTTCAGAATTAAATTTGTGCCTCATTTCAATTGTAACGAGCATCATCTCTTTTAAATTGAAACACAACATCAGACCGCAATATAACGTCAATATGTAAGTCAGACAAATATGCACACCCTTACACCATACCGCTACAGTGTCATTATGACAATCATAGCAACTCATGCAAAACGACATGTCATCCACAGAGCGACACCGACTTACGAATCATAACAGCCCACGCTGTCAGTTACCCATATCCATCTCACCGTCGAAAGCGACCGACTCACGCGACGAGGGGAAAACATCCAGCGTGGCATGCCCGTCATCACCGACATACAGCATATACCGGTATCTGTCCTCAGAGTTTACCACCACGATGTCTATCTTCGTCCCCTTACCGTCAGTAGAACGCGATTCCCTGTACTGCTGCACCACTCCGTCGAAGTCAAGACCGTCTCCGCCTCCGTACGGAACATTATATGCCCTGCCCACATAAGGCAGACACGAATAAATGGAGTCGCCGGAGATATGCAGGTAATAGCCTCCGTTGAGATACCTCGTGGGGACACGCCGTGGGCGGATATGAGTCATGTCGATGGTGTAATAACGGTCGTCAAGAGCCTTTCTCACACTCTGCGCCGTCAGCGCAAGCTCCTGTCTGCGCTGTTCCTCCGTCGTGCGGCTTGCGGCGCAAGCCATCATCGACAGTACGGCAATTATAAAACAAACAGTCTTTTTCATTTCAATGATGATATAAAATTCAAACGTCAGACACCCAGCCATCACGTGTCATGAAACCGCAATGCGGAATATCTCACGGCTAATATAGCACAATTATCATTCCGAAAGACACGTCATTAGCAATATTTATCAATAAATCACATATTTATATCAGTCCTACGGGCATTTCATATCGGTCACACAGTCATATAAAAAACATGCCGCGAAGGGTCCGTACACGACAGACCGCCCCGCGGCATTTCACCAGACTATTTACTGTTATTACCTTACGACATACTTTCTGCCGTCTATTATATAGATGCCCTTAGGCAATCCTTTGAGCGCCGAAGCACGTGACACACCGTCGCGCACCATCACTCCGGTGATGCCATAAACACGCACGGCATCCGTGTTGCCGTCCGCCGTCACCTTGCCGAGCCCGGTTGTCGTCGTGCTACGGTACAGAGCGACAGGCTTCTGTGCATTGGTGTAGCAGGCAAAACGTGGAGACGAAGCGTTATAATATATTATACGTCCGCTCTCCGCCTTGTTTTCTATCATCGCGTTGCCGCCGCTGAACGTTATGTCCCAACACTCGTTGTCTCCCGCAACGCTCACCACCGAGTAGAGCTTGTTCTTTGAACCGCTGTACGAAAGATAAGTACCGTCGTTCGCGTCGCGCAGAGTCCATGCTCCGGAAGTGCCTCCGAGTGTGAACGCATGCACGCTCTTAGCATCCTCATCACCAACGACGACCTTACCGTTGGTGACAGTCACCTCAGCATAACTCCTTATATCATCGTTCTGCTCACCCATTGTCCTTGAGGCATCCGTGCCCTCCTGCTCATACACAATAAGATATTTGCTACCGGCAAGCAGTCCGTCCGCAGACGTGATTTTCTCATACACGGCACCCGTAGGCGTAGGATCTGGATCGGGGTCCGGGTCTGGTTCAGGATCCGGATCAGGTTCCGGCACAGGCGTACCCTCCGGTTCCACGTAGTTGTCATAGCTGAAAAGCATGTCCTTCATCGTGCCCCACACATACTGCTCCAGTCCCGGATAATCCACAAACGGGTTGCGGTTGTGCTGTATGCCGTACACGGCGTTGTTGCGGTCAATCTCCTTCTGGCTCACAGGGTCTTCCTCCGCCCATCGCAGGAGCATGTCAAGAGCCCATTTAGTGTATGCCGGATAGCTGTTGCCGGCAAGCATATCGCAGTTCCAATAGGCTATCTTGTCCTCATAGCATGTAGCCATATAGAAGTAGATACGTGCGAAGTCGCCCTTGTATTCATCGTTCGGTTCGAACACAATACCGTTATATCCGGACACCGTGCTTTTCCCGAGCTTGCTGAATCCGCCTGCCGACTGCCACCTATCTCCATCTGTCTCACCGAAAGGATTGTTGCTTCTGCGTCCGTTCACATATCCGTCTGCGGGCACAAGATGCACAAGGTCAGTATACATGGGAGAAGCGTCGTCAAACCAGCTTTTGGGGAACGAGTGCTCGCGGTTGTACACGTCGCCCTCTACCTTGTAGCCTCCTGCCTGGTCAACACCGAAAGTATAGTTCGTGATACTCGAATACATGTCCCACACCTTACCGTCGCTGCGCTTGTCGGTAGTCTTGAAATCCTCCCACAACTGATTGTAAGAGCGTTGCGTATGATTCTTTATCACAGACCAGAGCGCGGTCTTCAGCTCACTGCCTTTCTTGCCGTCAGCCTGCCGGTAGTAAGTTCCGCTGTTGCCGGGTCCCTGTGCGAACATTCTCACAAGCATGAACATGGCAGCAGCAAACACGATGTTTCTCTTTCTGATATTCATATCTGTATATGTTAAGTTGATTGTCCGTTATTCTGAAAGAATGCAGACTACAAAGTTAGTCATTAAAAAAACATCGTGCAAACGTTTGTTCTTATTTATGAGAAAGTTTTGAATAAACAGCCAATATACAATACAAACAGTCGAAACAAAGTCTCTTCGGAAACGCCGGCAGCCGCATTCAACGTCATAATAAAGATAATGAACGCGCGCACGCGCATACATATAATAAAAGCGGGACATGCCTCACGCACATCCCGCCATAACTTAACCCCGCCTCAACATGTAATGCCGACCTCTGTCAAAACATTGCTCGTCGCTGCGGGACAGACTAAAATAACTTTATTTAACAAAGTGTTTCTCTCCGTCAACGACATAAATGCCGCTTCTCAATCCATCAAGTGCTTTATCTTTGGAGACATTGCTGCGCACCTGACTTCCGTCAATCGAGTATACATTGACATTCTTCCCAGCAGTCTCCACATTAAAATTTTTGATGTCGGTGGTCTCGTCCTTCGTCATGATATACTGCACGAGCTTGGCATACTCAGCCGCGTACGCCGCCTGATGGAACGCTTTTGTCTTTGTGTTCTGTTCCCATCCGCCGAGCAGGTTGTTCGGAAGGAATCCGTCCTTCAGATAGTTCTCATACGCATAGTCGAGGTTATCCTGGAAGTTCTCGCATCCTCTTTTCGCGTAGTTATCGAGTGCTCCGAGGCGGTTTTTGAACTCTGCGTAAGGCACGGCGTCGACATATGCGCGCAGCAGAACGTTGTTGAACCATGCGTTGAATCCGTTAAGCGTGTCGCTGTCGTACGGGAACGGGAAATAGTTTTCGCCGTCGATGGTCTTCCGTGTACCCCGGAAGTGCTCATAAGAGTCGGTAGCTATCTCCTTCGCCTCGTTGAGATAATACTCGTCTCCGGTAGCAAGATAAAGGTCGACCGCACCACACAGCATCGTTCCGGTGTTGTATGTGTACTGCCTTCCGCCCGGTCCGCCGATGTCGACATGCTTGCGGTATGTCACACCGTCCACCTCCTCATACTGTATCTCTCCTATAACGCCGCCGCACATGTCGTGGAAGCATCCCGTGTTACTGTCGTAGAGATGTTCCTTCTGCCATGCGTACACCTTCTTGGCATAGTCGAGATAGTACTCATACTTGTTCACTGTCTTGGACGAACGAGTGTTGTCCTTGTTCACATAATAATATGTCGTTGTCTCATCAGAGCCTTTGTAAAGCTCCGCCATCCACACCAGCGGCGAGATAACCGGTGAGTTGCTGCATGCGTGCTTGGAGTTGTAGCCGGGTCCCCATGTTATTCCGCCATACTCCTCACCGCGCGAATCCACGCACACATCCCATCCGTCGAGTATGTACTCGATGAGATATTCGGCACGGGTCTTATATCCTTCCATGCCCGTATTCTTATAGGCGCGGATGAACTCGCGCGCAAGCCACATCTGGTCGTCGTACACATTCTCTATGCCTGTGACCGTAGCCTCACCCGGACGCGACCCGCGGTGAACTCCGTAGATGTCCATCCAGTCTTCTGTGCGGGCATATGAAACAAGCTTGTATGAACCTGCGTAATATCTGATTGACCTGTAAAGATCGTTCAGGAGGTTGACATATCTCTCGCGGTCGAGCTCGTAGAACTCCGGAGCCTCTTCCTTCAGTTCGTCTATTCCCTCTATGATGGAGTTCACAGCCTCCATCACGGCAGTGTAGGGCCACACATCAGACGTACCGTTCTCGCGCGCATGACGGTTGAGGTCGTACACGTCCTTCATCTCCATCTTAGCACCCGAACCGATGAAACACTTCGAGATAACCCCGTCAACGAGTGCCATCGAACGCTCGAGATTGCGTGCGGCAAGGGTGGTCTGTTCGTCGCGACCGCCGTTTTCTTCTGATGCCGGCGCAGCCGAAGCATTCAACGCGAACGTCGAGACAAACATTGCAAATAACAGTTTCTTCATTGTGATAAGTTTTTTTTAGTCATCCTCCGTTATGCCAAGCAACAAAGCGGAGATGAGTATGTTTAAGGAAAAATGAATAATAAGCCGATTTGATAAAACAAAAGTCGGGATGACTGGACTCGAACCAGCGACCACACGCCCCCCAGACGTGTACGCTAACCAACTGCGCTACATCCCGTTTTTCCAAAAGCGATGCAAAGTTAATGATTTTTATTTGTAATATGCAAACATGAGGAGAGAAATACCGCAGGTTTAACTAATTTTTACAATCGTTCCACGCGCCTTGTTCCACCCTGCCGCCATAGCCCGACAGAAATCAAATCACCACGCCATGACACGCCGTGACAGTCTCCACACGCCTGTGCCTGTGCCGCCGCGAAATGCATGAATATGCAATTCGGACAGTAAAAAATATTGACAAAAGAAATCTGCAAAACAGAAACGGCAGAACGGAAATGTCTGAATGAAACCGGAATACATACGAGTCAGGACTGTGGAAAAACGTTTATCACTATGCGGAAGACACCGTTTCGCACTGCCGGAATGCGCTTTCCGCACATCAGGAGAGGCTGTGTCATCGTGCGGAAAAGGCTCTTCCGCATCCCCGAAAAGGCTCTTTCGCGAGGCTGGAAAAGCCACATGGCGCGACAGAAAAGGCTAACCCGCTGTATGACAAAAGGTTACAAAAACAGCCCAAAACTCGCGTATTTGCGTCAGAACACGCGCTTGTCAGCAACGACGGCACTCTCGCGGAGTTGACGCAGACACAATATGAATATATATTCACATTCTGCGCATATTCATGCAGACGCCCTACGGGTTTTCGGGAACGCCCGTAGCGCACACTCCTCCGGCAGCATCCTCACGCATACGGACGGCAGACGGTGAGCCGGGATGCGCACGGAGGGCAAAGGAAATGGGCTCTCACGCTTTTTTATAAATGCAAACACATGTCATACATCGTTAATGTTTTTTGGCGGAAAAAATATTTTAGTTACCTTTGTACCTAAAGAAGCAGCAACTCTTCAAAACATAAACAATATGCAATACCACATATCAGCACCCACAAAAATAGACACTACCATAGCACTGCCGGCATCAAAGAGCATCAGCAACCGTGCTATGATAATACACGCCCTGTCGGGAGGCAGCACTCTGCCCGACAATCTCTCCGACTGCGACGACACCGAGGTGATACGCCACGCGCTGGAACACAGTCCGCAGACCGTAGACATCAAGGCGGCAGGCACCGCCATGAGGTTTCTCACGGCATACTTCGCCGCTACCCCGTGCGAGCACACCATCACCGGAACGGAACGCATGAAGCAACGCCCCATAGGACCGCTCGTGGACGCGCTGCGCTTTCTCGGAGCCGACATAGAGTATCTTGAGGAGGAAGGATTCCCCCCACTCCACATAAAGGGGAGGCAGCTCGACGGCGGACACGTGGAGATACCGGGCGACGTGAGCTCGCAATACATCTCGGCACTGCTCATGATAGGACCGGCACTGAAGAACGGACTGGAACTGAAAATGACCGGAGAGATAGTGTCGAGACCATACATAGAACTGACATTGTGGATGATGCGCGAGTTCGGAGCGGAAGCCGACTGGAGCGAGGCAGACACCGTCAGCGTAAGACCGAAGCCCTACACCCGGCGCGCATACACCATAGAGAGCGACTGGAGCTCGGCGTCCTACTGGTATGAGATGCTCGCGCTGTGCGGCGACAGCGAGTCGTCAATACGCCTCACCGGACTATACGACGGCTCGAAGCAGGGCGACTCGGTAGTGAAATACATCTTCTCGCTGCTCGGCATAAAGACAGTGTTCGAGTCGAAGGAGGAAGGCTGCCCCACGACAGTCACTCTGAGAAAGACTCCATGCATGCTGCCGAGGCTCGACTACGACTTCATCAGCTCGCCCGACCTGGCGCAGACGGTGGTCGTGACGTGCGTCATGCTCGACATACCGTTCCGCTTCACCGGACTGGCAAGCCTTAGAATAAAGGAGACCGACCGCATAGAGGCGCTCAAGGCTGAGCTCCGCAAGTTCGGCATCGCGCTCACCGACGAGAACCGCGACACGCTTTGCTGGGAGGGAGAACGCTGCGAGCCGTCCGCTCCGGTGTTCGAAACATACGAAGACCACCGCATGGCACTGTCGCTGGCACCGGCTTGTCTGATGGCGGGCGACATTTACATAAACAACCCCGAAGTGGTGTCAAAATCATATCCACGCTACTGGGACGACCTGCGCAAGGCAGGATTCATCATAAACGAAAGACCATAAACACACAGACATGTCCTTACTTTGGATAACAATTACAGGCATCCTGCTGCTCGTGGCGGCACTGGTATGGAACCGGATAAGCCCCGGCAGGACATCAGACAGCGGCAATGCCGCCCCGTCTTGCGCCACATGCGACGGAGTATCAGCCAAATGCGAGCAGGAATGCATGATGGAAGCCGCGACAAAAGAGATAGAATACTTTGACGACGAGGAGCTTGACACGTTTGCCGGAAGGCAGTCAGACAGCTACGACCAGCAGGAAGTGGAGCAGTTCAGCGACGTGTTGCACACCATGAGACAGGACGAGGTGCAGGCATGGTGGCGCAGTCTCACGCTGCGCGGCATATCCCTTCCCGACGAACTGAAGGACGAAGTGATAATGCTTATAGACGATGGACATTCTTGAATACGGCTTTTTCAGGAACGCGCTCATAGGTGCGGCGCTCGCAAGCATAGTGTGCGGACTCGTCGGCACATACATCGTCACGCGCCGCCTAACGTTCATAAGCGGCGGCATCACGCACGCCTCGTTCGGAGGGATAGGCATAGGCGTGTTCCTTGGCGTCAGTCCCATACTCTCGGCAATGGTATTCTCGGTGCTCAGCGCGTTCGGCATACAGTGGCTGTCAAGCCGCGGCAATGTGCGCGAAGACTCGGCTATAGCCGTGTTCTGGGCTTTGGGCATGAGCGTGGGCATACTGTTCTGCTTTCTCGCTCCGGGCTTCGTGCCCGACCTGCCGTCGTTCCTCTTCGGCAGCATACTCACCATCGAGAGCGGCAACCTGTGGCTGCTGGCAGCCCTCTGCGTCATAACGCTGTTTCTCTTCACAGCCTACTACCGCATAATAGTAAGCACGGCGTTCGACCCGGAGTTCGCCCGCTCGCAGCGGCTTCCCGTGAGTCTCGTCGAGTATACCATGATGGCGCTCATCGCCATGACCATTGTCTCGACGTTGCGCATGGTGGGCATAGTGCTCGCCATGAGCATGCTGACCATTCCGCAGATGACAGCCAATCTCTTCACATACAGTTTCGGACGCATCGCGGCATACAGCATTCTCATCGGATGCGCTGGTTGCATGGCGGGGCTCGCGCTGTCCTACTGGCTCAACGTGCCGTCTGGAGCGTCGATTATTTTTGTCAGTATCATCATTTATTGCATATGCAAGGCAATAAAATACGCACTCAAGCAGTTAAATAAGAGTGAGACATCGCAACGCTAAATACTTCTCCATACTCGTGGCAGCCCTCGGGCTGATGACAATCGCAGCATGCTCTACGCAGAAGAACACCGCGAAGAGCAGGTGGTGGCATGCCTTCAACGCCAGATACAACACCTATTACAACGGGGCGCAGGCATACATCGAGGGCTCGCTGGAGAAGGAACAGGGCAACCGCGACAACTTCACGGAGATGATACCGCTCTACACCGTGGGCAACAAAAACAGCCGCGAGCTTGGCAAAAGCAATTTCGACAGGGCGATAGAGAAATGCCAGAAGGCCATAAAACTGCACAGCATAAAGCGCAAGCCTGTGTGGACGAAGAACAGGCGAAAGACAGAGAAAGACCTTGAATGGCTCGGACGGAAGGAGTATAATCCCTTCCTCTGGAAGGCATGGCTGCTCATGGGACGCTCGCAGTTCAACAAAGGCGACTTCGACGAGGCTGCCTCCACATTCTCATACATGAGCCGTCTCTACCAGACACAGCCCGCCATATACGGCAAGGCGAGGGCGTGGCTTGCCAAATGCTACCTTGAAGAGGGATGGATATACGATGCCGAAGACGTGATACGCAACATGCAGCGCGACTCCATACACTGGCAGGCACGCAAGGAATGGGACTACACCTACGCCAGCTACTACATACACACAGGCGACTACGCCAAAGCAATACCTTATCTCCGCAAGGTGATAAAGCACGAGATGCGAAGCAAGCAGCGCGCAAGGGAATGGTATCTCATGGGACAGCTGCACAGCGCGCTCGGCAACAAGGCTGAGGCGATGAAGGCTTACAAGAGGGTGATAAGACAGAACCCGCCGTATGAGGTGGAGTTCAACGCCCGCATAGCGATGACGGAGGTGATGTCAGGCAGCCAGTCGAAGAAGATGATAAAGCGGCTGAGGCGCATGGCGTCGTCAGACAAGAACAAGGATTACCTGGATCAGGTGTACTATGCCATCGGAAACATATATCTGACACAGAAAGACACGCTCAACGCCATCATTGCATACGAAAAGGGAAACAGCGGATCGACACGAAACGGCATAGAGAAAGGTGTGCTCCTGCTGAAGCTCGGCGGTCTTTATTGGGAGCGCGAACGCTACAGCGACGCGCAGCGGTGCTACGGCGAGGCGATAGGTCTGCTCGACAAGGAGCGCAAGGACTATGAGGAACTGTCGCGGCGGTCGAAGGTCCTCGACGAGCTCGTGCCTTACACAGACGCCGTACACCTGCAGGACTCGCTTCAGGCACTGGCAAAGATGGGCGAGAAAGAGCGCAATGAGGCGATTGACCGTGTGATAGAGGAACTGAAGAAAAAGGAGAAGGAGGAGCAGGACAGGCTGGCGGAGCAGAACGCGCAGAACGTGATAGCGCAGAACGGAGGCAACGCCGGAAACACCGGCAACGCCAACCGGCAGAACCAAAGACCGGGCAACAAGAGCTCGGTGTGGTATTTCTACAACCAGATGGCTGTGAACCAAGGCAAGGCGGAGTTCCAGAAGATATGGGGAAAGAGGGAAAACGTGGACAACTGGCAGCGTGTCAACAAGACCGTCGTGGCGTTTGACACACCGCAGGAGATGACCGAAGAGCAGCTCGACTCCATCGCCAGGGCGGAAGCTTTGGCAGACTCGCTCGAGCAGGTAACCGACAGCGCGCAGAACGATCCGCACAAACGGGAATACTATCTCAAACAGATTCCGTTCACGGAGGAACAGGTCCAGGCAAGCAACCTTATAATAATGGACGGTCTGTACAACTCCGGAGTGATATTCAAGGACAAGCTCGACAACCTGCCGCTGAGCGAGAAGGCTCTCCGACGCATCACCGACAGCTATCCGGAATATGAGAACATGGCAGACGTTTTCTATCATCTGTTCCTACTCTATTCGAGAATGGGAGAGCCGCAGACGGCAGAGACGTATGTGGAAAAGCTCAGACAGAGCTATCCGGAAAGCCCGTGGACGACATTGCTCACCGACCCTTACTTTGCTGAAAACGCGAAGTTCGGCGAGCACATAGAGGATTCCATCTACGCGGCGACGTATGACGCCTTCAAGGCAGACCGTCTGCAGGAGGTGGCGGCGAACCTTAAGATATCCGAGACACGCTTCCCGCTCGGGGCGAACCGCGACAAGTTCATATTCATAGGCGGTCTCGGAAAACTCAACAACGGCGATGCGGAAGGATGCGTGACCGACATGAACATGCTCGTGGAAAAGTTCCCGCAAAGCGAGCTGAGCAATCTCGCCGGAATGATAGTCAACGGTGTCAAGGCTGGACGGAGGATATACGGAGGCAAGTTCGACATGAGCAACGTGTGGGAACGGCGCACGGAGACAATGGCTCCCGCCGACTCCACCGCAGAGAAAACGCTTTCGAACGAACGCAACACCGACTTCCTCTTCATCTTCGCATACAGTCCGGACTCCGTGGATGAGAACAGGCTGCTCTACGAACTGGCAAAATACAACTTCACAAGCTACATGGTGCGCAACTTCGACATAGTAATCGAGCCGATGGAGGGCATCAACAGAATGACGGTATCGGGCTTCAGAAACTACGACGAGGCTCTGCAATATGCGCGGCAGCTGTATGGACAGCAGAACATAATACGTCAGGCAGCGCACAGCCGCACAATAATCATAAGCAAGACAAACCTTCCGCTGCTCGGGACAAAATACAGTTACGACGACTACGACAAGTTCTACAACAAGCACTTCGCACCGCTCAAGGTGAGCACTCTGCACCTGCTGACAGAACCGACGGAGATAACGACCGTGAGAAGGAAGGACAACGGTATGACGCCGGAGGAGATAGACCGTCTGCTCGACAACGGTACGTTCATTGACAACGGTCTTGACGTGGAACCTGCCGAAACCGGAACAATAGTCGCACCGGAGGAAACGGCGCCTGAGAAAGACGACGGCGGAACTGTGATACCTGCCGAGGGCACAAATGATGAAAGCGACGCTCAGGGCGGAACGACAATAGTTCCCGAGCCGGAAACGCCCGTACAGCCGGAGAAGAAGCCCGAAACCGTGGATGAAGGCGTGACTGTCAGTCCGGCTGCAGACAAGGAGAAGGAAGACAGGAAGGACGAAGCCGTGCGGCAAGAGCACACGGTGAGTCCTGCTCCGGGCAAGACGGAAGACGTGAAGAAAGACGTAATGACCGAGCCGGACGACTCTATAATAATACCTCTGGAGGAGCTCAAGGACGACAGCACACAGAAAGAGAAGCCGAAAGAGGAGCCGAAACAGCCTCTGAAGAAGGAGGACGAGGGCGGCAAGACCACTCCAAAGGAACAGCAGGAGGAAGACAGCGGACAGGAGAAGAAGCAGCCCGCGGAGCAGCTCGAGGAAGAGTTCTACTTCGACGACACCCCTCAGGACACCGGCAACAAGCGGAAGAAAGACGTTCCTGACGTGACAGACGACGAATATTACGACCTTGAAGGCTTCTGAGAAGACTTGCGGCTGCACCGCCGGACAGCCTCCGCCACACAGCCGGAGACACGACAACACAAACAGACAAAACATCAGACATATGACAAACGGTTTGCTATTATGGGTGGATGATGAGATTGAGCTGCTCAAGGCACACATCATCTTCCTCGAGAAAAAGGGCTATGAAGTGGTCACCGTGAGCAATGGCACCGACGCGATAGACCGATGCCGGCAGACCACATTCGACCTTATACTGCTCGACGAGATGATGCCCGGACTGACAGGACTCGAGACTCTGCAGCAGATAAAGGAGATATCGCCTGCGACACCGGTGGTGATGGTGACCAAAAGCGAGGAAGAGAACATCATGGACCAGGCTATAGGCTCGAAGATTGCCGACTATCTCATAAAGCCGGTGAACCCGAACCAGATTCTGCTGACACTGAAAAAGAACATACACAAGAAGCAGATAGTGACCGAAGTGACGCAGAGCAGCTATCAGCAGAACTTCGGCAACATAGCCATGCAGATAATGGAGAGCCGCACATACAACGACTGGACTGACATATACAGGCGGCTCGTGCACTGGGAACTGGAGCTGAGCAGCACCAGCAGCTCCATGACAGAGACACTGCAGATGCAGAAGGAGGAGGCTAACATAGGATTCTCCAAATATGTGAAAAACAACTATATGGACTGGATGTCGCCCTCCGGCGACACGGAACGGCCGCTCATGAGTCCTGACATATTCAAGAAGAAGGTGTTCCCGTTGCTCAACGAAGGCGAGAAAGTGTTTCTCATAGTGATAGACAACTTCAGATATGACCAGTGGCGGGTCATCGCACAGGAGGTGGGAGACATGTTCGACATCGACGAGGACATGTATATGAGCATCCTGCCCACAGCCACCCAATATGCGCGCAACGCCATATTCAGCGGTCTGATGCCGAGCAGGATAGCCGAGATGTTCCCCGATCTGTGGGTGGACGAGGACGAGGATGAAGGCAAGAACCTCAACGAGGAGCCGCTGATAAGGACACAGATAGAACGGTTCAGGCGTCACGACACCTTCAGCTATCACAAGATAAACGGCACGGCTGGCGGTGAGAAGATAGTGGAACGGCTGAACGAACTGCTCAGAAACGACCTCAACGTGATAGTGGTGAACTTCATCGACATGCTCTCACACGCACGCACGGAGTCGAAGATGGTGAGAGAGCTCGCCAACACCGAGTCAGCCTACCGCAGCATAACGCTGAGCTGGTTCAGACACTCGGTGATGAGCGAACTGCTGAAAAGGCTGTCTGAGACAGGATGCAAGGTGATAATAACCACCGACCACGGCAGTATAAGGGCTTCGAAAGCCGTAAAGATTGTGGGCGACCGCAACACCAACACCAACCTGCGTTACAAACTGGGCAAGAATCTGAACTTCAACGCCAAGGACGTATTCGTGATAAAAGACCCGAGGAAGGCTCATCTGCCGGCTCCCAACCTGAGTACCGCATACGTGTTCGCCACAGGCAACTCCTTCTTCGCCTATCCCAACAACTACAACTACTACGTGTCCTACTACAAGAATACGTTCCAGCACGGCGGCATATCCATGGAGGAGATGCTCGTTCCGCTGATAACGCTTACTTCAAGAAAACGATAAAAAACAAAGATATGGAAATAAGAATCAACTCACTCGACCAGATAGATGCCGCCGCAGAACAGTTTGCGGCTTGCATGAAAGACTCTAAAGTGTTCGCCTTCTACGGCAAGATGGGCGCGGGAAAGACCACATTCATCAAGGCTCTGTGCGAGCACATGGGCGTAAAGGATGTCATCACCTCGCCCACATTCGCCATAGTGAACGAGTATGAGTCGGAAACGACAGGCGGACAGATATTCCACTTCGACTTCTACCGCATAAAGAAGCTCGAGGAGGTGTACGACCTCGGATATGAGGAATATTTCTACGGCGGGGCTTACTGCTTCATAGAGTGGCCCGAACTGATAGAGGACCTGCTGCCGGAGAATGCGGTAAAGGTGACAATAAAGGAAAACGCGGACGGCAGCCGATCCGTGACGATGTAATACTCATACATCTGCGAGGATATTGAAAAGAAACGGCTGCAGCGGGACATAACGCCCGACGACTTGTGCCCACGCACAGACATACACCCGACTTCATGCGCGCCTGCCGACAAGGAGGGCGCGCATGATGTGTCTTATAGCCGCAATGATACCAATAATAACGAAAAACGTAAGACTGACAACATGTCACCTACAGGATGACGCGCACACATCTGTCACATCGCGGCAGACGAAAGTGAGCGCTTTAAGGAAAAAACGAAAACCAGCGATGCGACTTTTTGTCATATATGACACGTATGTCCGGACACCGGACAATGAACGGTAACGCACCGTGAAAAATGCTTTCACTGCTCCGTAAGCACTTGGCTAAACGCATATTTATGCAGAAACGGAAGTAAAAAATATTGACAGAATATTTTCGCAAAACAGAAACGGGAAACCGACTGTGACGGCTTCACGGCATGCCCAAAACGCTTCTCAGACGTCACAGGATGCCGTCCGTACCGCCATCCGGTGGAATTTCCACGACAGGACGCGCACTTCAGTGATATGGAAAAGCACGTTCTGCCACTCAAAAAGGACTCTTCCACGACACAGGAAAGCCCGTTCGGCAGCACGAAAGAGGCTCTTCCGCATCACCGGAAAGGCTTGTCTGCGGCACCGGAAAAGCCAACCTGCTGTGCGTCAGCGCATTACGCAAGTGCCTCAAAAACCGCGTATTTGCAGCCGGATGGTCTCGTGCGCGCGCAGACGGCAGTATTGCAGGCTTACTGCTGCATATTTATGCATCAGCGGTCGGAACACCGTATATTTATGCAAACGCATTCATGCGCGCATGACTGTCATACTGCCGCATGCCGGGCATTGTAAGTACGACGCACGGTATGACATGTGTGCCGCACCGACCGCACCATGTCATGCCGCCGCCCGACACCTCCACAAACGAAAAAAGGCATGCTCCGGCAAAACCGGAACATGCCATGCATTTCACATATCTTCTCTTGTCATTACTTCAGAAGAGCGTCGAACTTCTCCTGGAGGACAGCTTTTGTGGTGGCACCAACAAACTTGTCGACAAGCTCTCCGTTCTTGAAGAAGAGCAGAGTCGGGATTGTACGCACGCCGAAATCGGACGCCAACTCGTCGTTTTCCTCCACATCACACTTTCCTACGACTATTTTACCGTCGTAGTCTTCGGCGAGTTCCGAAATAACAGGCGAAAGCATACGGCACGGTCCGCACCATGTAGCCCACAGGTCAACAACCAAAGGCAGTCCGCCATTCTTATAACTCTCAAAATTCTCAGTCGTAATCTTAACTTCCATTTGCTTATATTGATTTGATGTTATTACTATATGATGACATGTCTTGTCATATTACACACTGTGCAAAGACCATGCCATTTTCAGTTCAAAGTATATGTCAGTGCCGGACAGCTCTCGAGGTATGATATGAGAGAGGCGTTGATGTCCACCTCATTGCCCCTGCTCACGAGCAGGACATCCCTCTTGTGCTCCGCGTCATACATCTGGAAAAAGAGCGGAACCCTGCCCGGATTGCTTCTGATGACAGTCGCAAGGTCGGTCATCTGCGTGTCGTCGAGCACCGAAGTGTTCACCGCTATGGTGAGCTTCTCTATGTATTTGTCCTTCACATCGTTGAGAAAGTCGACGCTCTGTATGCGTATGTCGAACAATTCGGAGTTGTCGCGGAACCGCGGTACGCACTTGGCGGTGACATAAACCGTGTATCCTTCCTTGAACATATGCTGCCATTTAGCCCACTCGTCGTTGAAAAGCGCAAGCTCGCCCGGACCCTCATAATCCTCTATCGTCACAAATCCGAACGGCTTGTTGGTTCTCGACGACCAGCGCGACACCACTCCCGTGACGATGCCTCCGAACGTCATGGAAGACAGTCTGGACAGTTTTTTCTTGTCGGCGTCGCGTCCCACGTCCGCGCAATGCAGGTTGCACATCTTGCGCAACACCACCGAATAGTCGTCGAGCGGATGGGCTGATAGATATATTCCCACGAGATCGCGCTCCTTGTTGAGCTTCTCTATGGTGCTCCACGGCTCAGCCTGAGGCACCTGAGGCTTTGCGATGTCCACCGAGTCGAACCCTCCGAAGAGCGAGTTGCGCGCCTGCAACATCTCCATCTGGTAGAGCTGGCCGTAGCGCACGAGCGTGTCGAGGAACATCTCTCCCCTTGTCGTCACCCCGAAATACTGCTCCCGCTTTATGCCGAAACTGTCGAATCCGCCGCTCAGTGCGAGACTTTCGAATGCCTTACGGTTTACTGCCGAGAGATTGACCCGCTGCGCGAAGTCGTAGATGTCTTTGTAGGGACCGTTCTTCTCACGCTCTTCTATGATGGCTTGAGCGGCAGAATCGCCCATGCCTTTCACCGCCGCAAGACCGAAACGCACCTCTCCCTTCTTGTTGGCACTGAACTTGTGGCGGCTCTCATTGACGTCCGGACCGAGACACTTTATACCCATCGCCTGACACTCGCTCATGAGTTTGGTTATCTTTCCGATGTCGTTGAGACACCGGCTCATGTTTCCAGCCATGAACTCAGCCGGATAGTGCGCCTTGAGATATGCCGTCTGGTATGCCACCCATGAGTAGCACGTGGCGTGACTCTTGTTGAACGCATAAGAAGCGAACTTCTCCCAGTCTGCCCATATCTTCTCGAGCACCTTCGGGTCGTGCCCGTTAGCCTTTCCACCCTCGATGAACTTGGGTTTCATCTTGTCCACAATGTCCTTCTTCTTCTTACCCATCGCCTTACGCAGAGCGTCGCTCTCGCCTCGCGTGAAGTTGGCGAGCTGTCGGGAGAGAAGCATGACCTGCTCCTGATAGACGGTGATGCCGTAGGTGTCCTTGAGGTATTTCTCCATGCAGGGGATGTCGTATTTTATCTCCTCCTGCCCGTTCTTACGCCTGATGAACTGCGGTATGTAGTCCATAGGACCGGGACGGTAGAGGGCGTTCATGGCTATGAGGTCCTCAAAGACGGTGGGTTTGAGCTCGCGCAGATACTTCTGCATGCCGGCGGACTCAAACTGGAATGTGCCCACAGTGCGTCCTTCCTGATACAGCTTGTATGTCAGCTCGTCGTCGATGGGTATGTTGTCGAGGTCCACCTCCACCCCTCGCGTAATCTTTATGTTATCTACGGTCTCCTTGAGTATCGACAGTGTGCTCAGTCCGAGGAAGTCCATCTTTATCAGTCCGGTCTCTTCTATCACATGTCCGTCATACTGTGTGGTCAGCAGTTTGTGTCCGGGGTCTGCCTTGTCTTCCGCTGTGCTCACCGGAACCCAGTCGCTTATGGCGTCGCGACAGATAATAGTGCCGCACGCATGTATGCCCGTGCCACGCACGGTTCCCTCGAGCATTCTGGCGTAACGTATGGTGTTGCTCATCTGCGGGTCGGCGCTCGCCTCAGCCTCACGCAGTTCCGGCACCGCCTTTATGGCGTTGGGCAGGTTCATTTTCATACCGTCCGGCAGACGGTCGGGTATCGCCTTGCACAGACGGTTTGATATGTCGAGCGGCAGTTTCTCCACACGTGCGACGTCCTTTATGGAGTTCTTGGTAGCCATTGTGCCGTATGTGATGATGTGCGCCACCTTGTCGTGCCCGTACTTGTCCTCCACCCACTCGAGCACACGGCCTCTTCCGTCATCGTCGAAGTCGGTATCTATATCAGGCAAAGAGATTCGGTCAGGATTCAGGAAACGCTCGAACAGCAGGTCATATTTTATAGGATCAATCTTGGTGATGCCAAGACAGTACGCCACGACCGACCCGGCAGCCGAGCCACGACCCGGTCCCACGAGCACGCCGAGCTCGTTTCGGGCGGCGTTGATGAAGTCCTGCACGATGAGGAAGTATCCCGGGAAGCCCATCGTCTTCATGATGTGGAGCTCGAACTTCACTCTTTCAGCCACCTCATCGGGTATCGGGTCGCCATACAGACGCCTCGCTCCGTCGTACGCGAGCTTCGCAAGATAGTCAGCTTCGAACTTTATCCGGTATATCTTCTCTATGCCTCCGAGGTGCTTTATCTTCTTGTCGGCTTCCTCCTTAGGCAACGGATTCTCCCCGTTCTCATCGGTAGTGAACTCCTCATACAGCTGTTGCTCAGTGTATTTACGCCTTATGTCGTCCTCCGTTCCGAACTCGGCAGGGATGGGGAAGAACGGCATGATGGGGTCGTGGTCAATGCTGTACATCTCAACCTTGTCGAGAATCTCCAGCGTGTTTGCCATAACCTGTGGCAAATCACCGAACACCGTGTTCATCTCAGCCCTCGTCTTGAACCACTCCTGCTTCGAGTATAGCATACGTTTCGGGTCGTCCAGATCCTTGCCTGTGGCAAGACAGAGCAGGTGGTCGTGCGCTTCGGCGTTGTCCTGGTCCACGAAATGCGCGTCGTTGGTGCACACCAGCTTCACTCCATACTCTCCGGCAAGCTCCATCATAGCCTTGTTCGCCTTCTGCTGGAGCGGGAACGTCTCCCTGTTAGCCCTTATATTTGGGTCCTTCACCTCGTGTCTCTGCAGCTCAAGATAATAATCGTCGCCGAAGACACGTTTGTGCCACTCTATCGCCTCGCGCGCTCCGGCGATGTCGCCTTTAAGTATCTTCGACGGGACTTCGCCCGCTATACACGCCGAACAGACGATAAGGTCCTCGTGATAACGCTCGAGGTCGGCTCTGTCCGTACGAGGACGCATGTAATAACCGTCCACCCATGCGCGCGAGACAAGCTTTATGAGGTTCTTGTATCCGTTATAGTTTTTCGCGAGAACGATGAGATGATATCCGCTCATGTCGCCCATCTCCTTCACCTTGTCCTCTTTCCGGCGTCGTGCGACATACATCTCGCAGCCCAGGATTGGCTTGAAAAGCTCCTTGCCTTCCGCCTTCCGCTTTTTGTTTACACCCTTGCAATAATTATAGAATTCCTTTATTCCGAACATGTTGCCATGGTCTGTTATCGCCATGCCCCTCATCCCGTCTCCCACAGCCTTGTCTACGAGGCGCTGGATGCTGGACTGTCCGTCGAGAATAGAGTAATAAGTATGAACGTGCAGATGTACGAAATCTTCCATTTTCAAGCATAATTAGATTTCAAAGTTACCACTTTAAAACAACACCGCCAAAAGAATGACATGAAAAATTTGCCCAATCTTCAAAAAACAACTATCTTTGCAGAAAGATAGATGTACATCAACAGTTATGATAAAAAGGATTAAAAGACTGAAAAAAATACGTCTGCACCGTGAAGGCACGGACACTCTTCTATACGGATTCATCATTCTCGCCGCCATAGCACTGCTGTTGTGGCGCGGTCTTGACAACAAGATACCGTTCTGGTTCTTCGTAGCCGTGGCAGTGGCTCTGTACGGTGTGGTTGTCAATTTCTTCCGTTGTCCCATCAGATACTTTCCCCAGGAAGATACCGAAAACATCGTTGTGGCACCTGCCGACGGCCGTATCGTAGTCATAGAAGAAGTGGATGAAGACCAGTATTTTCATGAAAAGCGCATCATGATAAGCATCTTCATGAGTCTTTTCAACGTTCACGCCAACTGGTTTCCCGTTGACGGGCATGTGAAACATGTACACCATCAGAATGGAAACTACCACAAGGCATGGCTTCCGAAGGCAAGCGAGGAAAACGAACACGCCGACATAATCATCACAACGCCCGACGGCAAGGACATACTGTGCCGTCAGATAGCAGGCGCAATGGCACGCCGGATTGTCACCTACGCCAAAGAGGGCGAGGAATGCTACATCGACGAGCATCTGGGATTCATAAAGTTCGGGTCGAGAGTGGACGTATATCTTCCGTTGGGAAGCGAGGTCTGCGTGAAGATGGGACAGAGCACGACCGGCGACCAGACAATAATAGCGAAGCTGAAATAAGACCATCGTTTCATAAAAGACATGAAATGTCAAATCCGATAATAAGAAACATACCTAACGCAATCACCTGCTGCAACCTTATATCGGGCTGCATCGCTACGGGATATGCCTTTGCGTTCGACGCAAGAATGGCTCTTTTGTGGATTATAACAGGCGCCGCTTTCGACTTCTTCGACGGTATGAGCGCACGCATTCTCCATGTATCGTCACCCATCGGTAAGGAACTTGACTCGCTTGCCGATGACATCACGTTCGGCTTCGCGCCCTCGGCGATAGTCTTTTCGCAGCTTTGCGTGATGGACTATCCCCCGTTTCTCGAACCGGCACGCGCCGTCCTGCCTTTCATGGCATTCATAATGGCAGCGTTCTCAGCACTCCGTCTTGCGAAATTCAACCTCGACGAACGCCAGACAACATCGTTCATCGGCATGCCGACACCGGCAAACGCCCTGTTCTGGGGCTCGCTCATCGCCACCCAAAGCAGATGGCTGGAAAGCTCGCCGTGGATGTCATGCGTGCTCATAATGCTCGTCGCGCTGTGCTGCTGGCTGCTTGTAGCCGAGCTGCCGATGTTCGCCCTCAAGTTCAAGCAGTGGGGATGGAAAGGCAACGAGATAAAATACATATTCATGGCACTGTGCGTAGCCATCATCGCATGGTCAGGATTCATCGGCAGCTTCTGCCTTATCATACCTCTGTATGTCATCATATCGCTGTTCACACAGTCTGCAAAGACTGACGGCAGCAAGAACAACTGACATAAAAACAATAACGGGAACATGTTCACTTTACTTAAAATAATCATCCTATTCATCCTTGTCATCGCGATATTATTGGGTGCCACCCTGTTCAGAGTATACCGCGACATACGCGAAACGATGCATAAGTTCGGATTCAACGACACAAGAAACCGCCGCACGACGCACCGCCGGGACGCCTCAAGAGAGGAAAGCATAAAGACGCGATACTCCGGACAGATGAAGAAAAAGAAGATACCGAAGGACGAGGGCGAATATGTGGACTTCACGGAAGTGTGACACCACACCGGGAATCCATGACAGCCGGAATGCGCCTGAGCCAAGACACAGGCAAACAGGCAAACCGACAGCGCATATATAAAGGACATACGGAGATGCCGGCATGAGTCAAAGCCCATGCCGGCATCTCCGTATCATATACCCGACAGATGATAGCCGTGGCACTCAGAGCATGCCGCGGCTTGCCGGGAAGCACGTCAGTTGTGAACGTAAGTGCCTATGTCCTCACCGTCCATAACACGTTTAAGGTTGCCGAACTTATCCATGTTGAACACGTATATCGGCAGATTGTTCTCCTTGCACATCGTTGTAGCCGTGAGATCCATAACCTTCAGTCCGCGCGTGTAAATCTCGTCGTATGTTATGTCACTGAACTTCACAGCCTCCGGGTCCTTCTCCGGGTCGGCTGTATAGATGCCGTCGACGCGCGTACCCTTAAGCATCACATCCGCCTCAATCTCTATGCCGCGTAGCGACGAGCCCGTGTCCGTAGTGAAATAAGGAGAGCCCGTGCCCGCCGAGAAGATGCACACATAGCCCGCCTCCATCGCCTCTATTGCCTTCCACTTTGTGTAGAACTCACCTATAGGTTCCATGCGAATGGCTGTCATGACCTTTGTCTTCACGCCATTCGCGCCGAGAGCGGAACTCAAGGCGAGCGAGTTGATTACCGTGGCACACATTCCCATCTGGTCGCCTTTCACACGGTCGAAGCCTTTGGATGCCCCGCTGAGCCCCCTGAAGATGTTTCCTCCGCCTATCACGATACCGATCTGCACCCCCATCTCGTGCACCTCCTTTATCTGCCTTGCATACTCGTCGAGCCTCACAGGGTCGATTCCGAAATGCTGGCTACCCATCAGGCTCTCGCCGCTGAGCTTCAGTAGAATTCTCTTGTACTTTGCCATATATCATTCAAATAATGTAACTCACTTCCTTAAAAGCATATACACGCTCGCGCCCTGCGTCATCACGCAGCACAAGTCTGCCGTCGTGCCCCACCCTCACGACAGAAGCCATGAAACGACCGTCGGAGTCGGAGTAGGCGTGCATGCCCGTGCGGCGGTAGAGGGCATCATGATAAAGCCTGCCCACCCTGTCGTATTCACCGTCGAGCACCATGGCATAATATCCCTCAAACGCCTCCAGCACACTGTCGAGCACAACGTTCATGTCGGTGTCGCGCCCCGTTATCTGGCGCAGCGACACCGGATTGGGCGCATCGCTTCGGAACACCCGCTGGTTGACATTGATGCCCGTACCGAATATGCAGTCCTTCACGAGTCTGCCGCTTATCGCGGTCTCTATGAGAGTGCCGCTTATCTTGCGGTCGTGCCAATACACATCGTTGGGCCATTTCAGCGTCACTTCTCCGGCAATAGGGTCGAGAGCGTCCTTCACGGCAAGCGCCTCAGCCATGGACAACGCGAACTGACGCGCCGCCGGAACACCCTCCGGTCTCACCAGCATGGAGAACAGCAGATTGCGTCCGTCCTCGCTCTCCCACCTGTTGGAGCCCATGCCGCGTCCGGCAGTCTGGTGTCCAGCCGTCACGACCACAATGTCCGCGTCCGGCAAATTCTCCATCCGGCGCAGATAAGTGTTGGTGGAGTCCACCTCATCAAGCCTTATCGTGTGTACATTCATCTTTTTCATATTATCAGAAGCGGGTTGAACGCATCCTCCATATGTTCTATGTGCGGCTCGCCCCCCTGTGTGCCTGTCACCGTGATGATGTCGAAGCGCAGTTCCTCATCCACCTCGTGCATCTTCACATAGTTGTCGGCAGCCACACACAGGTTTCTTATCTTCGCCTTGTCTACTGCCTCCTCGGGCGATATGACACTGTCGGGCAGGCGCGTCTTCACCTCGACAAACACCACCGTAATGCCGTCGGGAGTGACGGCGATGATGTCAATGTCGCGCTTGCCCGACCTCCAGTCGCGTTCGCGTATGACATACCCGTTGCGCCGGAGATAGTCCGCCGCCACGTTCTCGCCCCACTTTCCCATATCGTTGTGTCTTGCCATGTGCAGGTGTTTAGCCATCACAAAAATACAGCAAAAAGGATGAAACGCAAAATTATTCACCGTTTATTTTATCATCCGACGCCATGTCATACTGCCTCGACAACGTGAAAACAATGAGGAAGGGACATGCCGAGCCGGCTGTCTGGCGAGAGACTCGCCGCAGGCGGTGACCCTCACGTCACGCACGCCGCCTGTCACGCTTCCGCAGACACTCCGTATGATATCCGTAAAAGAAGAGTCCGGCATGTGCAGGAAAGCCATACCGGACCGTAGAATCATCCTGAAACAATCTTCCTCAAACAGTCTCTCTCTCTGTTTTTGGTACACACGTATAAAAGCTGTCAAATGCTCTGATTTTCAAATAACGTATCCCTACGTTTCTCTCTTTTTCATCCTTAATGTCAGAAAACATAGCCTATCAAAGATTCAATATGTCGTTTATCCGTCCCATACTTACAAACGCGCCCATTCATACCGCCACACTTCCTCCGGCGTCACACCGTCCGCACGATGCCATCCGTGCCGCATCCCGTAAGGCGCATACACTCGCGGACGCACGGCAAGATGTCGTGTCCGGCATGAATCCATCCGAATCCGTCCTCCGTAAAAGACTGTACTGACTGCCAAAAGGAATGTGTGATAATCATGGACACTGTTTTTTATGTGGCGCAAGTTATTAAATAAAATGCCTCATGTCAAGACCCTATATGTTAATTAAAATTAATATATCATACATAATCCACCGTGTCCGGACACGGACGATGCGATATGCCGTCACTCCATGCCCGAAGCGGTTGTGCGAGATATGTGAAGCATGGGGGCAATAATGTTAAAATGCAACCGCGCATACGTCCGTTTCTCGTGAAAGACTCGACAAAAGCGCAGAAAAACGCAGTTTTCAGCAAGAAGAGTTAACACTCTGACAGCGAGCCTGATACAGCCAGACATCACCACGACACACGCCATGCAGCCATGCGGAACGGGCTTTCCTGCGATGCGATAAAGCCTCTTTCATCATGCAGAACAGGCTTTTCCGGCACACGGAAGACACCGTTCCGACATACGGAAGAGCCTCTTCCGCATCATCACGACGAAAAAACTCCGCAGAAACAAGCACCGGACAACCGCAAGGAAGAGCAATATGCGCGCTCCGGCACACAGAAGAAGGAAATGCGGAATAAGATTACTGAAATGGTTTTTAACTGAAAATTTAACATTATACAGCCGTCAATCTCAACACGGAACAAACCTAAAAATCATAGACGAAAAGCGGTAAACAGAATGGGAAAGCGGTTTGGGCGGTCGGGCGGCAGAGCCTTGCAGAGCGCGTTCAGTGCCGGAAGGACATGTCCGGGAAACGTCTGTTTTGCATCAATCCGTTTGCGTATGTTGCGGGGAATGTATAACTTTGCATCACTCATTCGCGTGTGCCGCCAACCCGCAGGCATGCGCATGACACTACTTACGGCAACACCCCCTGTCTGAACAGACCGTAAACAGCAAACCTTGAAAGAAAGACAAAGGATGAACATAGCGAATGCTTTAAAAAGAATGGTGCCCTACAGACTGGTGCTCATGCGGCGCGAACTGCTTCCTCTCATGGCAAAGTGGACACGCAAGAACATGAGGCGCAGGGACATGATACCGATACTCCACTTCCATCTTACCGACCACTGCAACCTCAACTGCCGGGGATGCGACAACTTCTCACCCCTTGCGCCGGACACATTCACCGAAACAGAAGCGTTTGAAGCCGACTGCCGGCGCATGGCACAGCTCATGGGCACGCGCAACCGCATAAAGGAGATACAGCTGCTCGGCGGCGAACCGCTGCTCCATCCGCAGGTGACGCGGTTCATGGACATCGCCCGCAGCTGTTTCCCGCACACTCCGATAAACCTCGTGAGCAACGGTCTGCTGCTGCCAAAAGAGGACGAGCGTTTCTGGGAATGCTGCCGCCGCAACGACGTGCAAATCATAGTGACGAAATATCCCATAAAGTTCGACTATCACGCCATGGCTGCACACGTGAGGGCTCAGGGCGTGAGGTTCTCCTTCTACGGCAACACCGAGGTGGTGGAGAAGACAATGGTGTGTGTGCCGCTCGACGTTGAAGGACGCCAGAACGCCACCGACAGTTTCCTGCGCTGCGCGCGCGCCAACCGCTGCATAGCCCTCGACCATGGCAGACTGTATACATGCTCGCTCATACCATACGTGAAGTATTTCAACCGGAGATTCGGAACAAGGCTCGAAGTGACGCCGCACGACTACATCGACATACACAGCGTGGAGAGTTTCGACAGCATACTCGACTTCATATGCAAGCCTATGCCGTTCTGCCGACACTGCAATCTGAAGGGTACTGTGGGCAACATAAAGTTCGGCATATCGCGCCGCGAACGCTCCGAATGGACCGGCTCTGACGACTGACGCAAAGCCTGACGCACAAGAAAAACAGAAAGGCTGAGGGAGGGAATGCCAAGCATATCATGACAACTACATAAAAAAGCCACAGAAAAAGACAAACGCACAGCAATGGAAAAGGACAACCGGCAGACTAAAGACGAGAAATACATGCGCATGGCACTGGCAGAGGCACACGCCGCACAAGAAGCCAGAGAGATTCCGGTGGGAGCCGTTGTGGTGTGCGGGGACAGGATAATAGCACGCGCGCACAACCTCACCGAGACGCTGCACGACGTCACCGCCCACGCCGAGATGCAGGCGATAACCGCCGCCGCCGACTCGCTCGGAGGCAAATATCTGAAAGACTGCACACTGTATGTCACCGTGGAGCCGTGCACAATGTGTGCCGGAGCGCTGGGATGGTCGCAGGTGTCGCGGGTGGTATACGGCGCACCTGACGACAAGCGCGGCTATACGCAGTACGCACCCTCCGCTCTCCACACAAGGACAACGGTCACGGCAGGCGTGCTCGAAGACGAATGCCGCAGGCTGATGCAGGACTTCTTCAAGGACAAAAGATGACTCCAGCCCGCGTCGTCATTCAGAGTCGATGATACGGTCGAAATCGGCTGCTATGTCAGAATTGCGTATCCAGTCATACAAAGTGATGCGGCGCAGAGAGTAATAAGAACTCCAGAAAGACTGAAGCTGCGCGATATACTGCGAGCGCGACGACTCAAGATCCTGCTGGGCGGTATTGAGTTCGGTAACGGTGAGTCCTCCCTCCTCAAAACGTTTCTTTGTTATCTCATACCTCTCCTCGGCAATGCTCATCGCCCGCATGGTGTTTGAACACTGCGAGTACTGCATGTTGAACTTGAGAGCCAGTGTCCTTATGTCCTGAATATACTTCTCACGCTCCTGCTCCATCTGTGTCCTCACCGACTCCAGATTGGCTTTTGCCATCCTCACACGTCCTTTGCTCACTCCCCAGTCGAAAAGCGGCAGAGAGAAAGTCACACCCACTATCTCGCTGTTCTGCATGTTGCGGAAAGCGTCGGAGAAGTGGTTGGCTACCTTGCTGAAGCCCACCTCGCCGTTAAGCTGCACCTGCAAGCCCTTCGCCGCCTTGGCTTCCTTCAGGTTTTTCTCCGAATCCAATATGCTCAACTGCTGCGAGAGGACATGCTTGGAGTTCTCCAACGCCTTCTGTACCACAGTCTCCGCATTGACCTCAATCTGCGGTACGTCCGACGGCACCATCAGTTCAATGTCGTCATAGCTCAATATGCGGAGGAACGAGAACAGCCTGAACCTGTCGTCGTTAAGCTCCACCTTCCTCTCGTTAAGCTCCACCTCCGCGTTGAGCACCGACAGTTGCAGCTGCAGGAGGTCGTTCTTGGTGACCGAGCCTATCTCGAAACGCTTCTCCGACATCTCATACAGCTGCCGCCGGTCCTGCAACTTGCGCTCGCTCTGCTCATATGCCGACTGCGAGGAGAGCACGCTGAAGAAAAGCGACACCACATTTTCCGTCACCGTCTCCATATTCTCCAGATATTCGCGTTTGGCAAGCTCATATCTCATCGGTTCGGTCTTCTTCTGCCATTTCAGCGAATTGAAAGCCCTCAACGGCTGCGAATAGACAATGCGAAGCGGCTGCGAGTCGTATGTCCTGTAACCATAATTGAACTGGTCGAGCCTGTAGAGATAAGACTGCACCGACAGCGTTCCGCCAAGAGGCACCACGTTCTGGTCTACCGAAAGCGACAGACTGTTGCTCATGGAGTTGTCCTGCCGCAGTGAAATCTCGCCGTTCTCATAGTTTCTCACCTCCACCATGCTGTGGTTGAACTGCAACAGGTTGCCCCTGAGATTTACCGCAGGAAGCAGCTGCGCCCTGAAGGACTTATAGCTCCAATAGTCGCTCATGAAATTGAGACGTGCAATCATGGCGTTCAGAGAGTTCTGCTGACCCAACGATATGGCATCGTTGATTGACAGCAACTTCCTCGCCACGCTGACCTGCGCGCCGAGCAAGAACATCAGAAAAGCCATACCGGCTTTTGAGAAGAACGCCCTGAAGGGTAAAACAATTCTGTAAAACAATACTTTCATCGCTTCTTTAATTTAATCAGGAATACAGGTAAAAAGATGAATATGCCCACCATGGTGAATGCGAGTCCCGACATGGTGCCGACAGCCAGCCCGTACCAGAAATTGTCCGAGCTGTTCTCAATCACGAAAGGCAGGAAGCCCAATATGGTGGAGAGGACTGTGAGGAAAACCGGACCTATCTTCCGGTTCCACGCCTTGACGAAAGCGGCAGCCTCAGACAGACGCGGGTATTTCCTTCTCACCTCGTTATATTCGTATGTAAGATAAATGTTTGCGTTGACAGTAAGACCGCACAACAGCACCATGGACGCCATGCCGCCCTGACCGAACGGCGCCCTCAACCAGCTGAAAGCGAGGAACAGACCTATAAAGGCGACGGGTATGACCATTATTATGGCGAACGGCTGCCTGAAAGAATTGAGCAGCACACAGGTGGTGACGTATATTATGCCTATTATGACAAGCAGCACCAGAGCCGTTGTTTTGGTGCGTTCGCTACGGTTGAAAAACATCCCGTACCTTATGGTATAGCCCAACGGAAGAAGCTTGCTGAAATTCTCAACCTTGCTCTCCATCACATCGTTAGCCCTTCCCATGTCGCCCTTATAGTCGCACTGCACCAGAAGGACATACTGCCTGTTTTCCCTCTCGATGCTCATCGGAGCGACATGCATCTCAAAAGTGCCTATCTCTGACAGCTTCACCTCCTTTCCGTTGATGACAAGAGGCGTGTTCGTCAGAGCCCAGATGTCGTTTTCGTTTCTCGCGTACGACTGTGGCAGGAGCATCTTCACCGCTCCGTTGCGTGATATTCTTACGGAACTTGCGTTGCCATACTGACGCGACAGCTCGCCTATGACGTCTGCCATGGTGACTCCGTAGCGGCTGAGACTCCTCTCAGATATGTCGAAAGTGAGTTCCTTGTAGTCGGGAAGTGTGACGAGCTCGCGTGACGATATGGTGACGTTTCTCACTCTCATGACCGACTCGAGCGAGTCTCTGAACTGGGCGGCATATCTCCGCAGCCGGTCATAGTTGTAGCCGTTCATCGTGACGGCGTATCTCCCTGCCTCCATGACCGGAGTGTTGGAGAACATCATATTGCCGGGACCTGTGACACGCCAGGTAAGTCCGCTGATTGACAACGCCTCCTGTATCACCCTGCCGCGCACCGTAACGGGAGCTCCCTCATTGCATGCCTTCTCGCTGAAGAACACCTCGATGAACGCATTGTCGGTACCGTTGACATGGGTATTGAACTGTCTGATGCCAGACTGTGACGCCAGACAATGCTCCATACGCTTTATCGGGATGTCGAGCATCTCGCTTTTTGCACCGGAAGGCAGTTTGGCTCCGATAATAAGGACAGGTCTGTCAGGGTCGTAGGAAAACTCCTCATCCTCCATCTTGTCGTTGTATGAGCAGAATCTGTAGAGCGAACCGCCTATGTACTTGTCCACCCAAGGCTTGATGTACTCAATGTATGTATCGCTGCCAAGCGTCTTGTTGTACAGCCTCACCCACTTGCCCTCCTTTATGATGCTGACCGGCAGGAGGAACACAGGCAGTCCGAACGACAGCACGAGCAGCACGCACAACAGCTTGCGATGCCTCCTCAAGAATATTATCAGCCTTTCATAACAGCGGTTGAACAGCCTGAGCAGCATGAGTTTGCGCGGTGTGATGCGCCTGCTGCGGTATGTGCTCAGTCCTGTCTGCTCCAGCAATGCCGGCACAAAGAAGGTGGCGACGAACAGCGATGCGAACAGATTGATGATGAGAACCTCTGAAAATTCCCTTAAAGTGACCTTCTGTCTGTCGCCTACGAAGAACACAAGAGAAAGCGCGCTGACGGTGGTCAGCGTGGCGGCAAGCATGGGCATGAAGGCATTGATGTTCTTGCGGTAGAGCACCTGGTTTGACATCACGATTATGTTGTCTATCATCAGGTTTGACGAGATGGTGATTGCGGCAAGCGCATACATGTTTACCTCCACCTTGAACACGAAATATCCTATAAGGGCTACGAGCATGGCGACAAGCAGGCTGAGCATGGTGTCTGCCACGAGCCTCACATTTCTTATAGACAGGAACATGAAAGCCAGAAGGATGATGACGGTGAGTATCAGACGGAAACCGATGTTGAAAGCCTCAGCCTTCAGTTTCTCTGACATGTCGCTCTCGGAAGACAGCTCATAACCCGGCGGCAACTCTGCCTTCAACATGTCCACGGCATCCCTTATGTGACGGCTCACCACAATCTGATTGGCGTCAGGCTTCGCCACAATATAGACAAACACGGTGTTCTGTCCGTTTATGCGCACGCTGCTGTCCTCGTTGCCGCTGTCGGGGACAATGGTGACGATGGACGACAAAGGAATCCTGACGCCGTCGTCAGACGTGACATAGAGCGAGAGAAAGTCGAGCGGGTCGTCATCGTTCTGCAACCGGAACCGCATCATAACCTCATTGCCTTCCTCATCCTCATAGGGAAGAAGACCAAGGCTGGAAGCCGTGCCGCATTCCTGTATGGCACGTATGACCGACGAAAAGTCCACATGCAGGTTGTCAAGAACCCTTTGGTCGTACTTCAGGATGAACCCGTCCTGCCGTCTGCCTTCAAACCTCACTTCGTCAACACCCTTAACACGGCTCAGCGCAGGCTTCACCTTCTCCTCCACATACGCCGACAACACTGACACGGAAGTGTTGCCTCTGAGAGAGTAGCTCATAAACTCGGTGCCGCTTCTTCCGCCCGTTGTCGACACGCTAACGTCAGGATAATAAGCCAGATCGGAGATGCGCTTCCACACCTTATTTATATTTGTCATCACAAGAAAGCGCGCCCTCTTCATGTCTGTGCCCGGAAACATCGTCAGGTTTATCTTGCCCGAGCGTTCGGTAGAGGACGACGTGATGCGGCTCAGTCCCTCTATACGGCACAACACCTGCTCAAGTCTGTTGGTAATCTCATTCTCTACGATACTTGGAGAGAGCTGGTTTCTTGTATTGAACGACACCGTGATGCGCGGCAGCTCTGATGTGGCAGAGCTTTGGAACGGCACATAATACGCCAGTCCCACTCCTATCAATGACAAGCACACGAACAGGACCAATATTGAGAACGACGATATTTTGCGTGTGGTATGTGCCATATTCACATCTCCTTTATCACACCTGTGTCTGCCGGAACGACGGAGTAACGATGCTTTCTTTCCAGAATAAACTTATCATATATCAGCGGTATCAGGAACAGACTCACAGGGACGCCAATGCAAAGAGCCGCTATCATGGCGAGCGCGAGCGACTGCTGCAGCTCGGAACCGAGGTCGTTGGTGAAGAAGAAAGGCACCATGCCGATGACAGTGGTAAGAGATGTCATGATGATGGGGCGTATCCTCATTTTTCCCGCCTTGTGTATCGCCTCCTGCGGCTTCATTCCTTTTTTGACAAGCACATTGATGGCGTCAAGCTTCAAGATGCTGTCGTTGATGACGATTCCGCAGGACGCTATCAAGCCTATGCCCGACATGATGTTCAGCGAATATCCGCAACACATCAGGACGAGCATTGCAAAGGCTATGTCCACAGGTATTTCGGCAAGGACAATGAGCGGCTGCGTGAAGCTCTCGAACTGCGCGCACAGTATGAAGTACATAAGCAACAGGGACAACAGGAATATACCTATCAGTCCGGAGGTCATTTTGTTCTCCGACGCCACCTCTCCTCCTATGGCTGACTTCAGCTCTGGAATGCTGTCCAGCACATCAGTCCTTATGTCGCCTGCCACAGAGCGGGCGTCTTTAAGGTTCCACAGCTTGATGGGATACATCACTCCGTTCCCGTCAGCCTCCAGATTGGTGAGTCCTGTTGTGTAGGTGTAGCTGACAAGAGAAGACAGCGGGAATTCCATCCTACCGTCTTTCGAGGCAACCGAATGACTGCTCAGCAGGGTGTTCCAGTCACGTGCGTTGTCCTTCAGAACGACGGGAATGTAGTCTGTAGAATAAATCTCCGAGACCTCAGTACCCTTAAACGCCCTCATGAGCGCATTGACAACATCCTGCCGGTCGAGCCCGTAATAGTCGATGTTGCGTTTGTTGAGCGACACGACAATCTCTCTCTGCTTTGACGCAGTCTCCATCCTGCCGCCATATCTTCCAATCTTCCTCTCTATGTCAGCAGCCTCCTCACGGAACTGCGCTCCGTTCACATCATCGGGATAAAGCTTCACTATGACTGGAGCCTGCCCCGTGTCGAACACTCTGTCAAATATGTTGTCGGCGGCGGAGGTGGTGAGCGCGGCATCCGGATAGCGGCTCTTGACATATCCAGCCAACGAGTCCTTACACTCCTCCAGCTGTCTGTAGCCGGAAGCCTTCATGTATATCTCTGTCTGATAAGTGGAGAGGATGTCCTTTGTCTCCATCATATAGCCTTGCGTGCCTACCGATGCTGCGATATAGTCGGTGTGCGGCGTGAAGGCTTTTACAATGTCGTTGGTGCGCCGCACATTCTCTTCCAGCGGCAGGTTGGTGTCCCATGATATTTTGGCAAGCATCTCGCTGCTCTCCGTATGCGGCATGCGCGCCTTGGGCATGAGCTCATAAAACAGGAAGCAAAGGGGGATGGAGAGCAACGCCAGGCACAATGACAATCTGCTGCGACGGAACACGAAGCGTATGCCTCTGTCGTAAAAGCGGTCCAACATCCGCGTCAGCAGCCGGCTTAACCTGTCGTGGTTCTTGTATCTTGACTCCAAAGCCCTGTCCATTTTGCCGAACAGCATAAAGAGCACAGGCATGAGGAACAAAGCAAGGATATAAGCCACGAGGAGACCGATGCTTATAGCGAGCGACTGATCGATAAACAGCGCGCCTGCCATGTCGCTCAGAAAGACCAGAGGGATGAACACGACGATGGTTGTGAGCGTGGAGCTAAGCATAGGCGTTATCATCTCCGCAGTGCCTCTGGCGCACGCCTCGATGATTCCTTCACCTGCCTGCTCGTGCATAAGGATGTTTTCAGACGTTATCAGAATGTTGTCTATCATCATACCCACGACAAGGATTAGTCCCGAGAGACTCAGGATGTTGAGCGACATTCCGAACACGAAGAAAGCAAGAAAGGTGATGATGAGCGCCACCGTCATGCTGATAGCAGTGACTACAGGTGTCTTGAAGTCGCCCATAAAGACAAACGCCACGATAAGCATAAGCACAAGACTCGAGATGAAATTCTCCTTCAGCGTCACGATGGAATAGTTGAGCAAGGCTGTCTGGTCGCGGCTCTCCTGAAACTCTATGTCCGGATATTGTACGGAGAACTCCTTCAGCGACTTCCTCAAATCCTCTCTCAGCCGGTTCACCTTGGCGTCGGTCTTCTTTATGACACGCATGCTGACACAACGTTTTCCCTGTGACAATGCCACGCCTATGTCTTCCTGAGGCACGAGACTCACATCACACACGTCACCTATTCTGTATATGCGTCCGTTCTTTTTCACCGACACGTTCCTTATATCCTCAACAGACATCAGAGAGTTCTCTATGTGTATGGTGCGCTCAAAATATCCGTCTCTTATGCGCATGGCACTCGGGCGGACGTTGCTTGCCTGCACGGCGTTCTTTATGTCGGTGCCTGTGATGCCTGTCAATTCAAGGTTCCGCTTCTTGGGCGTTATCTGTATCTCCTTTCTCATGAGTCCGCTGATATCGACCATAGCTACTTCGGGGAGCTGTTCTATGCGCCGGCTGATGACCTTCTCGCACAACTCACTCATACGGACAAACTCATCGGTGTTTGTAGGTTCGAAAGGCCGGTCGCTCTTCAGGGTGAGTGTGACATACTCTACAGGAATATCCGTACTGTTGACCTTGTCGATCTGCGGTCTGTCGAAGTTGGCAGGAAGATTCTCCGTCACCTTGCCTATCTTCTCGTTTATCTCTACCAGCGCGATGTCGATGTCTGTATTGTAAGCGAATCTGAGATTTACAAATCCATGATTGTTGGACGATTTGCTGTATATGCTCTCGACATCACCCACCGTAAGCAGTTCTCTTCTTATCGGAGCGATGGCGCTTTGCTCCACCTCCTGTGCTGAAGAGCCCGATGCCGTCACCTTGACATTGATCTCAGGAACAGGTATGTGCGGGAGCAGTGATACGGGCAGATTGGCATATGCTATCACTCCGAGGCAGACAGAACGCGAAAAAGGTCATGCACACAGCGACAGGACGCTTCAGCAGAAATTTTATCATATCCATACCACAGTCTCCTCCCGTCAGTTTTGTACTTTTACCGCACTTCCGTCCGCAAGGTTCTGCGAACCGGATATTATAACCTCCATTCCCGGCTCCAATCCGTCTGTGATGGTGTATTCCGTCATGTTCTCCAGTCCGATATTCACATAATGCCACTCCGCCTTATTGTCGTTTACGGTGAAGATGACATCCCGTTCAGACCGGCGCACCACCGCAGTCTTGGGCACGACAATCTGGTCTGGAGCCGTCTTATTGACAAGCACCCTCACACTCATTCCCGAAATCAGATTCGCACCGGACTCTACTGTCGCCTCCACCGTTATCAGTCCGTCTTTGTCGACAATGGGATTGATGGCTCTTATGCGTCCTGCCAAAGGCTTCTCGCCGTCACCGTAAGTCAAGATGGTTACCGCATCGCCCACTCTGACAAGTCTTACCTCATTCTCGACAAGCGGGAACTTCACTTCCATACCGCTCTGACCGACAATACGGCAAACAGGCTCGGTTCCGGCAGAGCTGTGTGGCTTGGCATCAAGGTCTGCCACCAGACCGGCGAACGGAGCGCGGAGCGTGGTCTGCTCCATATGTTGTTTGAGTTCCTCAAGCTCCTTCCTGTCTCTCAGGTATCCGCTTTTTATCATGGCAAGCCTGAGTATTTTGGCGGGAATCTTGTCTTGCTCCTCATATGAATAGCCTTGTCCGATAAGGATGTCTTTAAGCTGGAACTCGGACATCTCGCATTCCATCTCTTTCTTTGCGATGTCTCCCTGCAGGTCAGACTTGTCCAGTGACGCTATAGCCTGCCCTTTCTGCACGTGCTGTCCGTTCTTCACATAGACACGGGATATTATCCCGTTGGTTCTGAACATAAGCTCGGCGATGTTTGTCGCCTCCACTTTTCCGTTGCTCACCATCTGCACCTTGAAATCGGACGGCTTCACCTTGACGGTCCTCACAACACCGGTTATCGTGTCAGCCTTTAAAGGAACGTTCTGCTCTACGGTCTTATTACCTTCGCCCTTACATCCCGGAAATACAGCGGCAAGGAACATCAGTGCCACCGGCGGGAGTATCTTATATATTGGTTTCTTCATAGTTTGAATATTGTATGTTGTCAGTATTGTCGTGAACTGTACGGAGTTAATGTCCGGCATTGACCGGAGCTGTAATCAGTGTTTTCTTTCCGTCATCATAATCTTTCCTCGATTTGAGTATCTCACGAATGTTCTGTTTAAGCATATCGGTATTTCTCCAGTGTCTCTCATATGTCAGAGTCATTGCCGACAGACACACCACATACACTGCAAGCGCAAGTTTCACCCATCGTGTAAACCGGAAGCGCGTCGCCGACAGATAAGCAATCATGAAAGCGCAGCCTATCAGCGAGAGGTATGAATATCTGTCGGCAGTGACAGCAAACCTTGATATCGGTACTATATGAAGAGCCACAAGAACATGTATGACAAAGAAAAGGGCTGCAAAGACTATCATCCTGTCACGTCTGAAGACAAAGACAAGATAGCCCAATGCAAGTACATATAAAGGATAAAGATAAATTCCGAACGGAACGGCGTCACCGGGCTGGAACGGGAACGGATAAATATAAGACAGGTTGTAAGGCACTATCGCCTTGACAATATATTCAAACAGTGAGTAAAACGCAAGAAGACAGCGTTCCATAATATCATACTGCGGCATGGAACCGCCGGAAGTGTCGCCCTGAGAAAGAATGGTAATCAGTCCGAAGAACAGGGCAAGAAACAACATCGGCACTTTCTCCGCAACCATCAACAGCACCGGTTCACGTCTGCGCATGGCGTAGTCGACAAGCGCGCAGCACAGCACAAGCACCACAGCCTGTTCCTTTCCGGCGAACGAAAGAATGTATAACAGAAGTACAAGCAGATAGGACGCCGCATCCTTTCGCTCGATGTAGCGTATGTAGATGACGAGTGCCGTAAGATAGAACAATGAATATACGAGTATCTTGGACGCGCTCAGCCACGCCACCGACTCCACGCATACAGGATGGACAGCGAACAACAATGCCGTGACAAACGCGATTCTGCCCGCGACAGTCGTCTCTCCATTCTGTGTCTTTAATGACAACAGGAACACAAAACGGTAGGTCAACAGTACGTTTGCCGTATGCAACAGCACGCTGCCGGCATGAAACGCATATGAGTTATATCCGAAAAGACTGTAAATGATGATATAATAAAGCTCGTTGGCGGGAGCATACTGACCGTGATAAAACTGTGTCACAACATCCCATATGTTGCTCCATGACATTCCGCGGTCTGTGAACGCGTTTATCACAACCCACTGGTCATCCCAGTGAAACAGGAAATCGTTCCACACAGTCTGTATATATACGGCAACGGTGACGGCTGCCAGCAGCAGGTAAGGCAACATTCTTCTAATACAGACAGACTGCGTCCGGCAATCCGAAAGCGAGCTTTCATTGCGCTCACCGGCACTCTTTTGGCGATAATAACCCATAGTCATTCTGATAGTTTCTTACTGATGAAATTATGAAACCTGCGTGTGAAGGGAAGCGTTGTCGTACTGACTACGTTAGATGTCACTATTCTAAGCCCTTCAGTATAAAATAGAATAGGGAACTGAGGTTCATCTTCTATCCCGTCACACAGTTTTCCTTTGCAAATCTCGTAGAATCCTCCGGCAGGCATCTTACGGTTTCCCATATGACTGTGCATGTCATAATCGAACACGAACACGATGTTGTCACGGCAAGGAAGTTTTGAGAGCAGGGACATCTCAAGCCTCGAGCAATCAGAACAACTGTTCATGGAGAACAGTACGAGACACTTGCCTCCTCTCATGACAGAATCCAATGGTATATCAGACTCCTTCAGTTTCCCTGTTCTGTCATAACAGTTCAATGTGGTGTTTCCGTTCAGATACAGTCCGTCATAATTCAGATGACTCATCACCACTTCCGCATCATACTCTCTGTCAGCATCCGTCTGTGTATGCCCTCCATTGCTGTCCTTTCCAGACAACATCACCGCAGCGACACCGGCAATCAATGCTGCTGCCGCTACCGTGACCGTTGCAAAGAATTTCAAATCAGTCTTCATACATTTTTATTATATAAACATGAAAGTATTTTTATATGTACGGTTCCGTTAGATTCCGCATATCAGTTCTCATAGAACACCAGGCACGGATTGCCATCCGGGTCTGCCTTCTCAAAGAACGTCCTCATTTCCTTCTTATAAAGCTTCACGTCAAGATTCTTGGCGAAGATTTCATCACGCATACACTCTATCCATATCGGAGCAAACCAGCTTATGAACTCGTTGCGGTTGGAATCTATTATATCAGGCATAAGTCTTCCCTCAAGAAACATGACAGCTTCCACAGCCATCAGAGCACTTCCTTTGATGTGGATGCCTTCAAGAGTCTTCTTGTTTATCAGATAATTATCTCTGCCTTGAAGCGTAAGAGGCTTTGTAAGAACAAGTATGTAGTTCTTGTCCTCATAGAGCTCGAAAAGCGGCAAAGAATAACCGCTCTGATAAAGTTTTCCGGCATTTACATCTTCATAAGGTCCAGGACCTTCTCCAAGACGTCCTATAGTGCGTATATATTTGCCGGTGGCACGGTCGAAGCAGAATATCTCGTTGGTTCTTGTGAGAACATAAACCTTTCCTTCCACATCAACGACACGCTTGATATCCGAGATGAGGCATTCCTCTTTGGCTTCAAGCTGTATCATGTGGATGTTCTTGAAGCTTGAGGCAATGAGAAAATCCTTGGGGGCTTCCTTGAAAGTCACCTCCTTCACGTCAGCACCAGTCGGGGCGCTCTTCTTCTGCTCGCGGCATGACACTACCAGAATGCCCAGGCAAAACAGTACTAATAAACGAATGAATGTATGTTTCATTTCCATTTATGTTTAAATAACCAAAAGCCAGAAAGCCTGATGTTACATTTTCAATTTTTACATTTATATATATATGTGTCTTTTTATTAATTTCACACATTTCATGGCAGGCATACCTGCGGAAATATTACCACATATTCCCGCAGGTATATCCCGCATGTCAGTTCTCGTAGAACACCAGACACGGATTGCCATCCGGGTCTGCCTTCTCAAAGAACGTCCTCATCTCCTTCTTATAAAGCTTCACGTCAAGATTCTTGGCGAAGATTTCATCGCGCATACACTCTATCCATACCGGAGCGAACCAGCTTATGAACTCGTTGCGGTTGGAATCTATTACAGACGGCATAAGTCTTCCCTCAAGAAACATGACACCTTCCACTGCCACTCGGGCACTTCCTTTGATGTGGATGCCTTCAAGAGTCTTCTTGTTTATCAGATAATTATCTCTGCCTTGAAGCGTAAGAGGCTTTGTAAGAACAAGTATGTAGTTCTTGTCCTCATAGAGCTCGAAAAGCGGCAAAGAATAACCGCTCTGATAAAGTTTTCCGGCATTTACATCTTCATAAGGMCCCATCTTGGCAAGGACATCCTTAGGCACCATCTTGCGYCCCAAATTCAACTTGCAGAAAGGAACAACCTCGTCACCKGAYAAAGTGAAGATTGTATCATTCATRAACTTGAAGAACCGCAGACCGTCCTCACTCTTTGCGATAGGATGTCTKGAGACTTCAACTTGCGCTATTTTTGACCTCACCGGGGAGAAAACATCCACTCCGGTAGACGTACCRTCAGGACGAAGCATCATATATACATAATCACGTGAAGGTTTTTGGGGTGGCATACATAAGGAAAGCAACATATTGCCGTCCGGTGCACAGTCCGCATAAMCCGTCAAATTCACACCTTYAGCGGTWTCTTCGTCAARCTTTCTGTCACCGAGRAACCTGCCGTCGAGAGAGTAATTGTGKATYGCGCTTTTATAATAATCTACAACGCAGATGCACTTTTCCTTCTCGTCATAGCARATATCCATAGCACTGACATACTCKCCAGGACCTTCTCCAAKRCGTCCTATAGTGCGTATATATTTGCCGGTGGCACGGTCGAAACAGAATATCTCGTTGTTTTTTGTAAGAACATAAATCTTTCCTTCCACGTCAACAACACGCTTGATATCCGAGATTAGGCATTCCTCTTTGGCTTCAAGCTGTATCATGTGGATGTTCTTGAAGCTTGAGGCAATGAGAAAATCCTTGGGGGCTTCCTTGAAAGTCACCTCCTTCACGTCAGCACCAGTCGGGGCGCTCTTCTTCTGCTCGCGGCATGACACTACCAGAATGCCCAGACAAAACAGTACTAATAAACGAATGATTGTATGTTTCATTTTCATTTATGTTTAAATAACCAAAAGCCAGAAAGCCTGATGTTACATTTTCAATTATTACATTTATATATAATATGTGTCTTTTTATTAATTTCACACATTTCATGGCAGGCATACCTGCGGAAATATTACCACATATTCCCGCAGGTATATCCCGCATGTCAGTTCTCATAGAACACCAGGCACGGATTTCCCTCCGGGTCTGCCTTCTCAAAGAACGTCCTCATCTCCTTCTTATAAAGCTTCACGTCAAGATTCTTGGCGAAGATTTCATTGCGCATACAATCTATCCATATCGGAGCAAACCAGCTTATGAACTCATTGCGGTTGGAATCTATTATATCAGGCATAAGTCTTCCCTCAAGAAACATGACACCTTCCACAGCCACCCGGGCACTTCCTTTGATGTGGATGCCTTCAAGAGTCTTCTTGTTTATCAGATAATTATCTCTGCCTTGAAGCGTAAGAGGCTTTGTAAGAACAAGTATATAATTTTTGTCCTCATAGAGCTCGAAAAGCGGCAAAGAATAACCGCTCTGATAAAGTTTTCCGGCATTTATATTATCATAAGAGTCCATCTTGGCAAGGACATCCTTAGGAATCATCTTGCGTCCCAAATTCAACTTGCAGAAAGGAACAACCTCGTCACCGGACAAAGTGAAGATTGTATCATTCATAAACTTGAAGAACCGCAGACCGTCATCACTCTTGGCAATAGGGTGCCTGGATACTTCAACACTCCCTATTTCTGACTTAACCGGAGAAAAAACATCCACTCCTGTCGACGTACCATCCGGACGTACAATTATATATGCATAATCACGAGGAGGCTTATTCCCTGACATACGCAAGGAAACAAGCATATTGCCGTCCGGTGCGCAGTCTGCATATACAGCCCAACCGACACCTTCAGCGGTATCATTGTCAAGCTTTCTGTCACCGAGGAACTTGCCGTCGAGAGTGTAATTGTGGATTGCGCTTTTATAATAATCCACAACGCAGATGCACTTTTCCTTCTCGTCATAGCAGATATCCATAGCACTGACATACTCACCCGGACCTTCTCCAAGACGTCCTATCGTACGTATATATTTGCCTGTGGCACGGTCGAAGCAGTATATCTCGTTGGTTCTTGTAAGTACATAAACCTTTCCGTCCACGTCAACAACACGCTTGATATCCGAAATGATACTTTCCTCTGTGGCTTCAAGCTGTATCATGTGGATGTTCTTGAAGCTTGAGGCAATGAGAAAATCCTTGGGGGCTTCCTTGAAAGTCACCTCCTTCACGTCAGCACCAGTCGGGGCGCTCTTCTTCTGCTCGCGGCATGACACTACCAGAATGCCTGCGCAAAACAGTACTAATAAACGAATGATTGTATGTTTCATTTCCATTTATGTTTAAATAACCAAAAGCCAGAAAGCCTGATGTTACATTTTCAATTATTACATTTATATATAATATGTGTCTTTTTATTAATTTCACACATTTCATGGCAGGCATACCTGCGGAAATATTACCACATATTCCCGCAGGTATATCCCGCATGTCAGTTCTCATAGAACACCAGACACGGATTGCCATCCGGGTCTGCCTTCTCAAAGAACGTCCTCATCTCCTTTTTATATACATTAAGGTCTTTCTTCTCACGCAACTGTTTCTGAACAGCCTTTATCACCGTTGCGCCATTAAAAGAGCTTATCAGCTCTTTCTCATTCGACCCTTTCAGACTTATTATACTACGTCCCTGAAGAAAACGGAAGCACTCGTCATCAAAATTATTTGTAGCAATGATGTGTATGCCCTCCTGTTTCTCCTTATCAATCCAATAATACCCACCAGCCATTTCGTAATATTGAGGTATCAGAGCTATCAGATTCTTGCACTCGTATATTTCCTCCAAAGGCATGGCATAACCGCTCTGGAACACCTTATCTATATTCAGATACAGATCGCCTCCCATTTTAGCCAGCATTTCCCTCGACGGCATCTTACGCCCCAAATCCACTTTGCAGTAAGGCACAGCCTCACCGTCTGACAGAGTAAAGATGGTATCGTTGACATACTTGAAGAATCTCAGCCCATCCTCGCATCTTGCCATCGGGCGTTTTGCAAATGCCATACTTGTTCCTTCAATCTTCAATGGGGCGAAAGCGTCCAACTTTATCGCTGTCCCATTCGGACGGATAACGGTATATGCATAATCGGAGACAGGAAATCCGTCAGTTATTTGCAAGGCAATCATCACATCTCCGTCAGGAGAGTATTCCGCACATTCAGACCATATCAAGGCGGTGGCTATATCACCGTTCTTGTCGAATGCCCTGCTGCCGACGAACTCGCCGCCAAGAGTATAGGCATGGATTGCGTTTTTCACCCGGTCAACAACACATATTCTCTTCTCTTTCTCATTATAGAACATGTCTGTTATGTCAACATACTCACCGGGTCCTTCGCCTGTGCTACCTATCTTACGCAGGTATTTCCCCGTGCTTCGGTCGAAGCAGAATATCTCATTATCAGAGGTAAGCACATACAGCTGACCGTCAGTATCTATTATGCGTTTCACGTCTGATATCATACATTCGTCCTTCATTTCCAGCTGAACCATGTGTATGTTCTTGAAGTTGGAAGCCAACAGATAATCCTTGGTAGCCTCTTTGAAAGTTATCTCCTTAATGTATGTGGGAGTATTCTTCTTTTGGTCGGAGCACGAAAGAAACATACACACGGCACAAGATACTGCCAGAAAAGCACTGATAAAATGTTTCATATATAGCTTATGTTTATAATATAATTAGTTTGTTTTCTTCCATACCATAGTCGCTTGTCACCTGACAGATACCGGAGTCAAGTCCCAAACATGCGACTACACAGGAAATATTCTGCATAAATACACTCTTATTGTTTAATATTAAAAAACCGACAAAGCAGGAATTTCAAGGAGTCTTTATTAAAACAGCACTGCCTTTTATTGTTTCCGTTCACGTCAGAGATTATATGTCTGCGGAAATATTACCACATATTCCCGCAGGTATATCCCGCATGTCAGTTCTCATAGAACACCAGGCACGGATTTCCCTCCGGGTCTGCCTTCTCAAAGAACGTCCTCATCTCCTTCTTATAAAGCTTCACGTCAAGATTCTTGGCGAAGATATCATCACGCATACACTCTATCCATATCGGAGCAAACCAGCTTATGAACTCATTGCGGTTGGAATCGATTACAGACGGCATAAGTCTTCCCTCAAGAAACATGACACCTTCCACAGCCATAAGAGCACTTCCTTTGATATGAATACCTTCAAGAGTCTTCTTGTTTATCAGATAATTATCTCTGCCTTGAAGCGTAATCGGCTCAGTAAGGACAAGTATGTAGTTCTTGTCCTCATAGAGCTCGAAAAGCGGCATAGAGTAACCGCTCTTGTAAAGTTTTGCCGTATTTGTAAGATCAAAAGAACCCGTCTTGGCAAGGACATCTTTATCGGGTATCTTGCGTCCCAAATTCAACTTGCAGAAAGGAAAAACCTCGTCACCTGACAAAGTGAAGATGGTGTCATTCAAAAACTTGAGGAACCGCAGACCGTCCTCACTCTTTGCAATAGGATGTCTGGATACTTCTACAAGCCCTATTTCTGCCTTCACAGGAGAGAAAACGTCCACTCCTGTCGACGAACCGTCAGGACGTAGCATCATATATACATGGTCACGTGAAGTTTTCTTTGCTGACATACTCAAGGAAAGCAGCATGTTGCCATCCGGAGCACAGTCTGCAAAAAACGTCAAATTCACACCTTTAGCGGTTTCTTCGTCAAGCTTTCTGTCACCGAGGAACCTGCCGTCGAGAGCGTAATTGTGTATCGCGCCTTTATAATAATCCACAACACAGATGCACTTTTCCTTCTCGTCATAGCATATATCTCTTGCACTGACATACTCGCCAGGACCTTCTCCAAGACGTCCTATAGTGCGTATATATTTGCCGGTGGCACGGTCGAAGCAGAATATCTCGTTGGTTCTTGTGAGAACATAAACCTTTCCTTCCACATCAACGACACGCTTGATATCCGAGATGAGGCATTCCTCTTTGGCTTCAAGCTGTATCATGTGGATGTTCTTGAAGCTTGAGGCAATGAGAAAATCCTTGGGGGCTTCCTTGAAAGTCACCTCCTTCNTCTTGTGAGAACATAAACCTTTCCTTCCACATCAACGACACGCTTGATATCCGAGATGAGGCATTCCTCTTTGGCTTCAAGCTGTATCATGTGGATGTTCTTGAAGCTTGAGGCAATGAGAAAATCCTTGGGGGCTTCCTTGAAAGTCACCTCCTTCACGTCAGCACCAGTCGGGGCGCTCTTCTTCTGCTCGCGGCATGACACTACCAGAATGCCTGCGCAAAACAGTACTAACAAACGAATAATTGTATGTTTCATTTTAAATCATATTTTATTCGTCTATTATTAATTACCTCCGCCTGTTGTCTCCGAGCCACCTGCGACAATGTCTGTCACAACGATTATCTCATCACCATGGTAACATAGACCGCCCTGATATGCCATACAATATCTATCTACATAAGATATATAATATTTTGTATTCTTTCTCAGACCAGTTATTGTTAAGCTATTAGTTTCTCCAAGCGAGTTTATGGTGATGGATCCGGTTGTACCAGAATTCTCACCGATGCTATTACGAATTATGTTTATAGTTTTATCATAATAAGCAACACCTCCACCACTTCCTCCTCCTGACGTTTCGTCTGACTGCGCAACAATCGCACTGTGCAGTTTGTTCTCTTTCATACCATAGTCGTTTGCCGCCTGATAAATACTGAATGCAAATCCTGAACACAGAACCGCGCAGGATGCTAAAATATATAATTTTTTCATGATTTGATGGTTTTAAAATTTGTTAATAATTATTATTTAAGGAGCCTTTTATAAAAACTCCGTTCTATTTTAGTTTCAATTCGTAAGCGACTGGCGTATTACAGAACTCCGGATCATACATCCGCAGTAATCACCGGCACGTCAGTTCTCATAGAACACAAGGCACGGATTGCCCTCCGGGTCTGCCTTTTCAAAGAACGTCTTCATCCTCTTATCATACAGTTTCAGTGTTTTCCCATCACTCAACTGTTTCTGTACAGCCCTTATAGACGTCGCGCCGCTGAATGCACTTATCAGTTCTTTCCCGTTAGACCCTACAAGTCTTATTATGCTTTGTCCCTGAAGAAAGCGGAAACATTCGTCATCGAAATCGCCCGTAGCGAGGATATGTATGCCCTCCTGTCTCTCCTTGTCAATCCAGAAATATCCGCCCGTCATCATGTAAAGTTCCGGTACAACCGCGATAAGATTCCCGCACTCATACATTTCCCTGAACGTCATGGCATAGCCACTTGATTTATACAGGTTGTACAGGTTTATTTCCCTGTAACTTCCCATTTTCGCCACCACGTCCTTAGGCGGCATACTGCGCCCTGTATTCAACCTGCAATAAGGCACAGCCTCACCGTCTTTCAACGTGAAAATGGTGTCGTTGAGAAACTTGAAGAACCTCAGACCATCCTCACATACGGCAATGGACCGCGTGGCAAAAGGCATGGAATAATCCTCCACCTTCACGGGAGCGAAGGCATCCATACTGCTCAGCGTTCCGTCAGGGCGCACAACAGTGTAAGCATAGTCGTTTGAGGGATAGCCGCCAGTCATTTGCGAGGCTATCATCAAGCTGCCGTCTGCCGACCGCTCCGCACATATAGCCCAGCTCAAGGCTGCGATGGCGTCACCACCTTGTCCGGGAGTCCTGTCGCCATTATACTTTCCGTCAAGAGTGTAAGCGTGAATTGCGTTCTTGCTGCGGTCAAGCACGCATATGCGCTTTTCTCTCTCATCATAGAAGATGTCTGTAGCATCAACATACTCACCGGGTCCTTCGCCCACGCTCCCTATAGTGCTCAGGTATTTACCGGTGCTGCGGTCGAAGCAGAATATCTCATTGTCTGAAGTCAGCACGAACACCTTTCCATCGGTGTCTATTATGCGTTTCACATCAGAAACCACACATTCGTCCTTCATCTCAAGCTGAACCATATGTATGTTCCTGAAGTTGGAGGCTATCAGATAATCGGCAGAAGCATCCCTGAAAGTCATCTCACTTGCCTCCACAGGCATACACATCTTTTGCTCTGCGCACGAGAGAAGGGCGCATCCGGCACATAGTGCCGCCAACAAACAGCCAGTAACCTTTTTCATATATTAACTATCATCATATATCAATTATTAATGTACGCGTACATATTATGTCTCTCCCCGGTCCAATTCTCACTCTATCATTCTTATCTCTCCCGGTGTCACGAAACAAGGCTGGTAAGTCCACAGAGGACGATGCCCATACTTGGAGCTTCCCGGCAAATCCTTCATACTTGCCCTATTCTCGACATAGGTGGCATTCATACTTGAGAATGCCGCCCGTCCGGCATACTTGACGCTCTTAGGCACTACAAGCTTCTTCATCTTCGTGTTTCCTGAGAAAGCGTCGTCGAGTATCGTGGTGACAGAGGAAGGGATGGTCAGCACCTTGTTCACCTGTGCGACAAACACCAGCACGGTCTTTTTCTTGTTGTATATGCAGTTGCCCGCCGAGCAGTAATATTTGTTGGCGGGCGACACGGTAAGCCTCTTCAGTTTCAGAAGCACCTGGAAGGCACCCGGCGCAATCTCTTGCACAGTGGACGGTATGTGTATTGAGCTGACGTTTATGAGCTGTCCGAATGCGAACCAGCCTATCTTCCTGATGCCCTCCGGAATCTTCACAGACGTCACCTTGTGGCAGTAGCTGAACGTGCGCTCGCCTATCTCCGTCACCCGGTATGTACGGTTCTTGTATTTCACCGTCTTCGGAATGACTACATTTCCCACATATCCGCCGTCGCCAGACATCTTCGTCACATCCGGATTCTTGTAAGTCAACGCCACCGTCCCGTCTTTCTTTATGTTATAGGCGAAACCGTTCACAATGAAATCATAGGCAAAGCTGTCCGCATGAGCGGCAAATGCCACAAGTAAAGCAATGATAATTCTGTTCATAATACATTTAGAGTTTAAGTTATTTTTGTCTGTTTAATGATATAACAACTTCGAATAAACAAAATAAAAAATATTGTGATAAAATTTGTTAAAGCTGCAAATATTTTTCCTTCAAGTGTTCCCGTTATCCCAAAAATATGTAAATTTGGGAGCCATAAATAGAAAAACGTCTAAACAATATAAAAACAACACATGTCCGGAATGACTGACATAAAAACACACATGCACAAACTTTCAGGAGAGATTCTCCGGTTCGGGATTGTCGGTACAACCGCGCTGGTGATACATTACGGTGTATACTATCTTCTGCTACGCCACACATATCTCAACGTGGCATTCACATCAGGCTACATAATAAGCTTTCTGTTCAACTTCATGATGACCTCATGGTTCACGTTCAAGGTAAGACCGTCATGGAGACGATTCCTCCGCTTCGCCGTGAGCCACGGCATCAACTACCTCATACAGATAACCATATTCAACATATCGCTGCTTCTCGGCGTAAGCAATGAGCTTGCCCCGATACCGGTCTACATCATATCGGTGCCGGCAAGCTTTCTGCTGGTGAGATGCGCGATGATGAGACAACACGCGTGATATGCACCCACGAGAACAACATTTACCGCGTGTCGAGCCTCGACCTTGAGTTCTACCGGCGCAAAGGGATAACCGTGGACGAGGACATAGACCTCTATCTGCTCGGCAGCATCAGTCCGAAGAGGGGCGACGCGGTGATAATAACCCAAGGCGACATATGGAGAAGGCAGATGGCGGAGAACGCCGGACTGAGGCTCGTTTACAGAAGCGTGCCGCAATGGGTGGGAAAGCTCAACCTCTTCTACAAGACATTCAACGGCGACGACACCCTGCTGGTGTACGCAAGGGAATGAAAACAAGACACAAGATGAAACGGAGAATGCCACGGATAAGGACCATCCTGATTGCAGGGGCGACGCTCTACATCGTCCTCAGCACCTTCGTAGCCACGGTGAACCATGTGCCCACGACGAGCATGGAGAACACCATCAAGGCGGGAAGCGTCATCCTGATAGACCAGATAACCTACGGCGCGTGCCTGCCACGGAGGGTGGCTGACATCGCGCTGGTGAAGAACGTGCTCTTTCTCGTGCCGCTCTCAGTGTTCGACTACGACCAGAGAACAGACTGGGGCTACCGCAGGATGCCGGCGATAAGGATGCCCAGGCGCGGAGACATAATCGTCTTCACAAGTCCGGCAGACACGACAATGTTCCTGTGCAAGCGCATCGTGGCGATGTCGGGCGACACTCTGGAGATAAGGCACGGCGTTGTGTATGTGAACAACCGCAGACAGAAGATGCCCGCCACCGTTGTGCCGACAACCGAGAAGGACACCATACGCCCAGTGACCTTCCCCGAGCACAACACATGGAACGCCCACAACTACGGTCCGCTGGCAATACCTGAACGGAACGGCAGCACGCTATACTTCGTGATGGGCGACAACCGGGCGCACTCCATAGACAGCAGGGCGTGGGGATATGTGGGCTTCGAGAACATAAGAGGCAGGATAGCCCTGAAGGAATGAGCCGTCCGGACGACTGCCCCGAAAGGCTTACGGCATGGAGGCGTGTGTAAGTGAAAAGACAATAAAACGAAGTCTGGAATGTTAAATTGATACCGTGAAAAACGCGCGAAAACTCTTCCGGAAACAATCATGATGCGTTTATGCCGGAAAAAACACAGAAAAACCATCTTTGGTAAGTCATTGGCAATAAACAACTTACAACATATCACACAACAGCCCTGCTCCCTCCGCATCCCCAAACGGGCTTTCCCGATGTATGAAAAAGCCCGTTTGAGACTGTCATACGGTACATATGGCATGCCCGGAAAGCCCGTCCGGAATCACAAAACGTGCTTTTCCGCAACACGAAACATGCTTTTTCACCATCCGGCATCGCCCGAAACGCTTTGCAATACGACCGGAACATGCCATCACCCCACTTAAAAACGGCTTTCAAAAGCACAGAACCGACAAGCTGAAAAGTTAAATACTACACCACAAAAGCAAACATATGTTAATTTTTAAACATCCGTTTTAAAATCCGGCACAGTTTTTGATACAGCGCGTAAACCAGAAAAACACACACCAATATCCATATTTTTACAAACAAAGGCGTGCATGTTTTTACAAGTAAAGAAATACCCCAAACAGCACCCTACCTCCCCGTCGCATTTCACCACGCCATCCCCACCCCATCATCACAGCGACGCCAGCCAGTAGAGACGCAAAATTTTGCGTCTCACGAGCAACCCATCGCAATTTAAATCAGCAGCCCTCACGAAATAACCACAACGGCGACAGCCAGTAGAGACGCAAAATCTTGCGTCTCACGAGCAACCCATCGCAAGCCGTAATCGACACAACACAATGACATTAAGCACATAAGCAAATCGGGAGACGCAAGCCATAGCAACTTAAATCAGCAGTCCTCACGCAATAACCACAGCGGCGACAGCCAGTAGAGACGCAAAATCTTGCGTCTCACGAGCAACCCATCGCAACCCGTCATCACCACAACACCATGACATTAAGCACTCAAAGCTAACTGTGAGACGCAAGCCATCGAACCCATAATCGCCACAACACAATGACATTAAGCACACAAAGCTAACTGTGAGACGCAAGATTTTGCGTCTCTACTTAATTACCCTCCTCACCATCAAAGTCGCAAAAAGTCTTCTTTTCCCTTTGCTCTGCGCTCACCTTTCACTATCTTTGAATAAGATAGGAGGCGGTTCGGCAAAGCAAATCTGAAAAGAATATCTTCTTTTCCCTTTGCTCTGCGCTCACCTTTCACTATCTTTGAATAAGATAGGAGGCGGTTCGGCAAAGCAAAGCTGAAAAAAATATCTTCTTTTCGCTTTGCTTTGCGCTCACCTTTCGCTATCTTTGCACTACGATTTTACGTGAACCGATATAACATACATAATATAATCAGACAATCTTACATACAAAATCATGAACAAGAAACACAAGTCATTCCTGTCGGCAATATTCATAATGGCATCTGCAACAGCATCTTACGGTCAGGCTCTGCCCGTAGGAGGGGCTGCGGAAAACACACCGTCATACTCCGAATATTTCTCATGGATAAACAACACTAACGAGGGACCCACCGAGAAACAGACTCTGATAAACCTCGACTTCTTCAAATGGATGCACGACACTTACGGCATGCAGCTCGACATATACGCCTTCGACGCGGGCGCGCTCGACGGTGCGAAACGGTATGGAAGCACTCGCTCCGAACGCTTCAGGAGGCAGTTTCCAGGCGGACTGGACGCCGTCTGCGGCAAAGCGGCGTCCATCGGCACGCGCTTCGGGGTGTGGTGCGGTCCCGACGGGTTCGGCAACACACAGGCGGAAGCCGACGAACGCATGGACGTGATGACCGAGCTGGTGAGGAAATACAACTTCAAACTGTTCAAGATGGACGCTGTGTGCGGACAGCTCAGGCAGGAGATGTACGGCAACTTTGACAGGATGATGAAGGCAATAAGGCAGGAAGACCCCGGATTCATACTGCTCAACCACAGGCTGGACCTCGGTCCGGGCGACAAATACTCGACGACACATCTCATGGGAGGTGAGGAGACATACATAGACGTGCACATGACCAACGACGTGACAGCCCCGCATCACCGCGCACGCGCGCTGGCAAGGAAAGCTCCCGACAACCTGACGCGCCTGACGGAAGACCACGGCGTGTGCCTGTCGTCATGTCTTGACTACTGGGAGGACGACCTCATATTGCAGGCGTTCAACCGCGGACTGATTCTCTCTCCGCAGATATACGCCACCCCATGGCTGCTGAGAGACGACGAGTTTCCGTATCTGGCATACATTTACAATCTGCACCGCGACTACCGCGACATACTCACCGGAGGCATACAGTTGCCTGAAGGACGCTACGGAGAGGGAGCCGTGTCGAGAGGCGACGGCAGGACGCAGTTCATCACTATGCGCAACCTGTCGTGGGAGACAAAGACATACAGCGTAAGACTCGACAGCGAGACGGGACTGAAGGACTGCGGACGGAAGGTGAAGGCGCGTCTGTACCATCCTTATATATACGATCTGGGCAGCCACGACTACGGTTCGGAGCTGAAGGTTGAGGTGCTGCCGTTCCGCACGGCTCTTGTGAAGATAACCACAGACAAGGAGAAAGACCGCGTGGCTCTGAGCGGCATACCTTATCACATCATAAACGACCGCGCGGGAAACACGGCTGAAGTGAGGCTGCTGGGCATGCCGGGAGAGAAATACAAGGTGAGGATGGAGCGTGGAGCCGGACTGTTCGTCTCAGCCGGCATAGACGGGACGCAGGCGCGGAAACTGCTGGACGGACGGCAAATAACACTGACGTTCGACGGACAGAAGCTCACTCTGCCGCCCTACCGCAAGCTTGCCGACATGCGGGAGTGCGACGTGCCAGCCGACGCCGAGGCTCTGTATTACGCCACATGCTTCGCCGCCGACAACAACGCGCTCGAGGTGCGCTCGCTGGAACGCTCGGGCGAGACGGCTGTGCCGCAGGTGAAGGCTGCACGCGACGCCTTCTTCGGTCAGGAACTGTTCGGAGCAAGGGAGATATGGGACCGCAACCTGTTTGACGGCAATCCGCAGACGGGATTCTCGATAGCCATGCGCTGGGGCGACATACGTCCGTTCGGAGAGTCGGGCTTCTGCCTCGACATGGGCGGGAGACAGCGGCTGGACAGTCTGGTGATAGAGTCGTTCGACGAATACTCCATCACTCCGCTGAAATCTTACGAGGGTGTGGAGGCATACGTCTCAGCCGACCTGAGAAGCTGGAAGCCGATAACCTTCACGGCGGGAAAGAGGATGACGATAGACCTGAGCGGCGCGGGCGAGGTGAGATATGTGCGCTTTGCGCCCTGCCCCCTGCGCCTGTCGGAGGTGACTGGCTACAGGGACGGAAAGAAAACCGACAGCAGCCGTTGGCACGCGTCAAACCTGTTCCGCCCCTACGGAAGCGCGACGTGCATGGCGAAGAAGGCATGGAAGAGTGAGCTGACGCTCGGGGAGATTGCCGACGGCGCCTATCTGTGCGTGGCAGTGAACGGCTATCACGGACAGGAAGGCGCGTGGGCAGCGGTGAAGATAGACGGCGAGTATGTGGGATGTCCGGACAGGGCACCGTCGTTCACATCCAACACGTGGGAATATAAGAGTGCCGCAAGCGACAGGAACTATACATATTATATACCGCTGACCAAAGACATGGCTGGCAAGAAGATAGAGGCTTACGTGCTGGCACTCAACCGCAACATGGACTACAGCAACAACGAGCGGCCCGACAGCGGCGAAAGGAAAGGCGTGATAACAGGACAGCAGATAAGCCCTAAGATATGGCTGTGCTCGTATCCTCTGCCGATGAAAGCGAAAAAGCTGAAGATGGAGATGAAGAAACAGTGAAACAGGACCGGTCATTAATACTTCACCGGTATTCAGCACTGCCGCCGGACATGTCTGTCTGCGCCTTTGCCGAAGATGCGGACAGCCACATCTGGTAAAAGCGCGGGACAAGACGACGGCGGCAGTGAGGAAGAGGGATGAAGAGGTGACAGGCAGAGGGGGAAACATATTGGACAGTATGACGGCAGATTAGCGCAAAGAACACGAAGTAGGAGAAAGTGTATGAAAGAGGCGCAAAAAAGTAGACCCGTTCACATATCTCCGCTTCTGACAATTAAAAATATCATGACAAAACAGTGAGGAAATGCTTTTTTTAATTAATTTTACGCCCTGAAACATTAATTATAAACAAGATAACGCGGACACACCTGACGTGAAGCGCGGCTTCACGCTAATGAGTCCGGCTTATCATCTAAAACGATTTGAATAATATGTTAAGTGAAAAACGCAGCAGCATGCTGCACGGCGTGCTGCTTATCGCACTGTTCTCATGCGCCGCATTCTACATCGGCGGCATGGAGTTTGTGAAAAAACTGTCGTTCAGCCCGATGATTGTCGGCATCATTCTCGGCATGCTCTATGCCAACAGCCTGCGCAACAACCTGCCGGAGACGTGGGTTCCGGGCATCCAGTTCTGCTCGAAGAGGATATTGCGCATAGGCATCATACTCTACGGATTCAGGCTTACGTTCCAGAATGTGGTTGAGGTGGGCATCCCTGCAATATGCATAGACGCCGTGATAGTGACGGTGACCGTATGCGGCGGAGTGCTCATAGGACGGCTGATGAAGATGGACAGGGGCATCGCGCTGCTTACATCTGTGGGCAGCGGCATCTGTGGGGCGGCAGCCATACTGGGAACCGAATCGGCGATAAAGGTGAAGCCGTACAAGACGGCGGTGGCTGTGTCGACGGTGGTGATATTCGGAACGATAGCGATGTTTCTCTATCCGATACTCTACCGCAACGGCATCGTAGACCTCACTCCGCAGGAGATGGGCATATACACGGGCAGCACCGTGCATGAGGTGGCACACGTTGTGGGCGCGGGAAACGCCATGGGCAAGGAGGTGTCAGACCCGGCTATAATAGTGAAGATGATACGTGTGATGATGCTCGTGCCCGTCCTGCTCATTATAAGCTACAGCGTCATGAGGGCGGCGGTGAAGAGCGGTGACACGGGCGGGCGCGCAAAGATTTCGCTGCCGTGGTTTGCCATTCTGTTTCTTGTGGTGATCGGGTTCAACTCTCTCGACATCCTGCCGGCTGGTATGGTGGACTTCATCAACACGTTCGACACATTCCTGCTCACGATGGCAATGACGGCACTCGGCGCGGAGACAAGCATCGACAAGTTCCGCAAGGCTGGCGTGAAGCCGTTCGTACTTGCCCTGATACTCTTCGCATGGCTCTTGGGCGGCGGATACGCACTGGCGAAATATGTGGTTCCGATGTTCGGATAAGCCGCGACTGGCTGTTTCGCCTCATGTGTATCATCCTCCGGGGTAAACCCGGACCGGTCATCAGACCGTCAAAACGTTTTTTCCGCCTCCGCAGAAGACGTGGCTGTCTGTGCCGGACGAAAGCGGAGGACACAACGAATACGGCATACGGCAGGCACACATGGCAGCGGCACCTTCACACAAACGGCAAAGGGGCAGACTCTGACGGAGTCTGCCCCTTTGATGAATGAATACGTATATGACTACGTTATTTTACGAGTATGACGAGATACTTGCTTGTCGACCAGAATATCTGCGGATTGGTGATGCGCAGGACATACTGCTTGTTGGCGTCCTTCTCCAGCGTGTAGCTGTCTGACGGGTGCATGGTGAGAATCTTGGCATACTTGGAATAGAGCTTAATCTCCTTCTCCACGCGGATGTCTATCTTTGTGAAGTAGCTCTTGTTGAAGTTTGACTCGAGCACGCGGTCGCCGTCGATGATGCGCTGTTCCTTGAGTTCCTTCTTGGTGCCGAACACAAACCATGCGGTGTTGAGCTGCTTGTCCTGAGCCTGGATGGTAGCGCTCTTCTGCGAGCTCTCGGTCTGCAGATTTGTCACATTGTCGTTCAGACCGCTTATGGTCTGGTCGAGCTCGGCAATATGGATATTCTTCGCGTCGAGCTCTGCGCGGAGCTGCTGAAGCTGGTTGTCCTTCTCCTCAAGCTCGGCTACGAGGTTCTCGATGGTCTTCTTCAGGTTGTCGCTCTTGACACTGCTCTCGCGCAGCTGGCGGCGCAGCTTTTCTATGAGCGTGCGGTTCTCCTTCATCGTGGCGGAGATGAACTGCACGTTCTCCACAAGCTGCTGTCTGCGGTTGGCACCCTCACCGTCCTTCATCAGACTCACACGGTTCTCAGCCTCATTTATTTCCTTGAATCCAGCCTCAATCTGGTTGAATGTTTCCATAATGTCATTTATCTCATTATCCTTCTGAGCAATGATTTTCTGCAATGAGTCATTCTGGCTGAATCCTGCTACGTCGGCTACTTTGCGGTCTTCCTTGCATCCCATGAAGGTGATCAAAGTCAAACCAATTGCTAAAAATAATAACTTCTTCATATCAGTCTGGTTTTGTTATACATTTTCTTTGTTGTTCTGTCTGTCGTCATTGCCTGCAAGCACGATGACAATCTCACCGCGCGGCGGATTGTTCTCGAAATGTTCCTTGACCTCCGCGAGCGTTCCCCTGACATAATCTTCGTGCAGTTTGGATATCTCGCGGCATACGCAGACCTCGCGTCCGGCACCGAACACCTCGGCAAACTGTCCTAACGTTTTCAGCAGTCTGTAGGGCGACTCGTAGAAAATCATCGTCCGAGGCTCGTCCTTCAGGGAGGCGAGCATGGTCTGACGTCCCTTCTTCTGAGGCAGGAACCCTTCGAAGCAGAACCTGTCGCAAGGCAGTCCGGAAGCCACTACCGCAGGAATGCACGCCGTGGCACCAGGCAGACACCGCACGGTTATACCGGCTCTGACAGCCTCACGGGCAAGAAAGAATCCCGGGTCGCTTATTCCCGGCGTTCCGGCATCGCTCACAAGGGCTACGTCCTGACCTCCTTTGAGACGCTCAATTACAGATGCCGTCGTGCCGTGTTCGTTGAACTTATGATGTGACAGCAGCCGGTTCTGTATGTCGAAATGCTTCAGAAGCACACCCGAAGTACGCGTGTCTTCGGCAAGAACGACATCCGCCTCTTTCAGTACACGGATGGCACGCAACGTCATATCTTCCATATTGCCCACCGGCGTAGGCACGATATAAAGTGTTCCCATACTGCGGACAAATATAACTAAATATTCCTCACGGACAAAAAAAGCCTTCATTTCTTTGCAATTTTTAAAACGTCTTTGTACTTTTGCAACCAACATGACAGATTATTTATCAGACGAGGCACACCGCCCGGGAAGAATTGAAGTGATATGCGGTTCTATGTTTTCAGGCAAGACAGAGGAACTGATAAGGCGTCTGAAACGCGCCAAGTTCGCACGTCAGAAAGTGGAGATATTCAAACCGGCAATAGACACGCGCTATTCGGACGTTGATGTGGTGAGCCACGACAACACATCCATACAGTCGACACCCATAGAGTCGTCTTCAAGCATACTGCTGCTGGCGTCAGACATCGATGTGGTGGGAATAGACGAGGCGCAGTTTCTTGACGAGGGTCTTGTGGAGGTATGCAACGAACTGGCAAACCGCGGGACACGGGTCATCATAGCCGGGCTGGACATGGACTTCAAAGGAGTGCCTTTCGGACCTATGCCGGCATTGTGCGCCATTGCCGACGACGTGACGAAGGTTCACGCCATATGCGTGAAATGCGGCAATCTTGCTTATATAAGCCACAGGATAGTTGACGGTGAAAAGCGTGTGATGCTCGGTGAGGAGAGCGAGTATGAGCCGCTATGCCGCGAATGCTACAAGAAGGCAATGGAAGGAAGGATGTGACAGACATACTCAACCGGCAAGACACATGATGCGTACATGAGATACATAAATCATTGACAGCGTTCTTTCACAACCGTAGCGGACCCTTGATTTGCCCATATGATAAATTCTGTATAAAGCCGTTATAATATGCATCCGGGCTAAACAACGTCACACAAACGCCCGCACCGGATGCAATAACAGGGTGAACGAAACGGCAAGACATGGCATACTGAAACTCCAGAAACAACATATCAGACAATTGACGGAAATATAATACGCATTCATTACACCATTTCCAAACTAACATAAAATTATGCTTGAAGAAAAAATCACCTTCGATAAGTTCGTAAGATGGATGCTGATAGCAATCCTTGTCATTGCCGTACTGTATGCCATCAACTATCTTAGCGGCGCTCTATTGCCTTTCATAATAGCCTGGCTCTTCGCTTATCTGCTTTATCCACTGGTGAAATTCATACAATATAAGATGAAAGTAAAGGTCAGGGCGATTGCCATAATAATCGCGCTCCTTATAGTAATAGGTGTGATAGGCGGCATGGTATATTTCATAATACCTCCTATGATAGAACAGTTCCAGAAACTTTATGAGGTGTTCATGAGATGGCTGCAACAGACAACGCATACAAACGACCTGTCACTGATTGTAAAAAGATGGGTTGTAGACAACCAGCACGAGATAGAGAGGTTCTTCAAGAGCAAGGACTTCAGCGACATCCTGAAAAGCGGTATGCCCAAAGTGTTCTCCGTTCTCGGACAAACCGCCAGCGTGATTATAAGCATCGTGGCGTCATGCATAACACTGCTATACATGTTCTTCATACTCCTCGATTATGAATATCTCACGACCAACTGGATAAAGATATTCCCGAAAAAGAACCGTCCGTTCTGGCAGGAACTCATGAAAGACGTGGAACGCGAACTGAACAATTACATACGCGGACAGAGTTCGGTAGCTTTATGCATGGGCATAATGTTCTGCATAGGATTCACAATTATGGATTTTCCGATGGCTATAGGACTGGGAATTCTCATCGGAATAATGGATCTTGTGCCCTATCTACACACGTTCGCACTCATACCCACCGCATTCCTCGCCATGCTCAAAGCAGCCGACACGGGACAGAACTTCTGGTATGTATTCGGCTTGGCTGTAGGACTGTTCATCCTTGTACAGATTATCACCGAGACAATTGTCATTCCCAAAATAATGGGTAAGGCAATGGGGCTCAACCCGGCGATACTGCTGCTCTCGCTGTCTGTATGGGGTGCCATGCTCGGATTCATCGGACTGATAATCGCCCTCCCCCTTACAACGCTTATTATAGCATATTGGCAGAGATACGTAACCAAAGAACACGAAATAGACAAAATACAAGAAAAAAGCCTGAAATAATTTGCGTGTTTCAAAAAAAAGCAATACCTTTGCACACGCTTTTAAGATACAAGCTATCTGAGCACCCATGGAGATCCGTTAGCTCAGCTGGTAGAGCACAACACTTTTAATGTTGGGGTCTTGGGTTCGAGCCCCAAACGGATCACCAGAATACGGAAGACAATTATCAACTATGATAGTTGTCTTTTTTATTTATGTCCATCCTGGAAGCCAGAATTAAAGTCATGACTGTTTATTATAAAATGTGAAAATGAATAACCTTTCGGATTTATTTATTAAATTTGCATCATATTACGTTGAACATATGTATTTACACTCATACGCGATACACATGTCCGACGCACCACACTACATCGAATAAATTCTGATTAAGATATGAATATTTTAGAACTGAGCGAACAGGAAATTGTCAGAAGACAATGTTTACAGGAATTGCGTGACATGGGCATTGATCCATATCCGGCAGCTGAATATCCGGTAAATGCTTTTTCAGACGACATCAAGGAAAATTTCAATGAGGACGAAAAGCGCAATGTCACCATTGCGGGGCGTCTTATGAGCCGCCGCGTCATGGGTAAGGCAAGCTTCGCGGAACTACAAGACTCGAAAGGACGAATACAGATATACATCACCCGGGACGATATTTGTCCGGGAGAAGACAAAAGCATGTACAACAACGTTTTCAAACGGTTGCTTGACATAGGGGATTTCATTGGAGTGGAAGGTTTTGTTTTCAGGACACAGACAGGTGAGATAAGCGTTCACGCGCAGAATATAAAGCTTCTGTCGAAGAGTCTCAAGCCGCTACCTATCGTGAAATACAAGGACGGAGTGGCTTACGACAAGTTCGACGACCCCGAACTCCGCTACCGCCAACGCTACGTGGACCTCATCGTAAACGACGGAGTGAAAGACACTTTCATCAAACGTGCCACCGTGCTGAGGACACTCCGCAACGTTCTTGACGAAGCAGGATACACCGAGGTTGAGACTCCTACCCTTCAAACCATTGCCGGAGGTGCGAGCGCACGTCCTTTCATCACACACTTCAACGCATTGAACACCGACATGTACATGCGCATTGCCACGGAGCTTTACCTGAAAAGGCTCATTGTGGGAGGCTTTGAAGGTGTGTACGAGATAGGAAAGAACTTCCGCAACGAAGGGATGGACCGCAATCACAATCCTGAGTTCACGTGCATGGAACTGTATGTCCAGTACAAGGACTACAACTGGATGATGTCCTTCACCGAGCAGCTCCTCGAGAAGATATGCATCGCAGTGAACGGCAAACCGGAGCGTGAGATAGACGGAAACATCGTAAGCTTCAAGGCTCCATACCGCCGTCTGCCCATCCTTGACGCCATAAAGGAGAAGACGGGCTACGACCTCAACGGCATGAATGAGGACGAAATACGCGATGTATGCCGGAAGCTCAACATGGAGATTGACGACACCATGGGTAAAGGAAAGCTGATTGACGAGATATTCGGAGAATTCTGTGAAGGCACATTCATACAGCCCACGTTCATCATAGACTATCCTGTCGAGATGTCACCGCTGACAAAGATGCACCGCAGCAAGCCCGGACTGACAGAGCGTTTCGAGCTTATGGTCAACGGAAAAGAACTCGCCAACGCATATTCCGAGCTTAACGACCCCATAGATCAGGAGGAGCGGTTCAAGGAACAGATGCGACTTGCCGACAAAGGCGACGATGAGGCGATGATAATAGACCAGGACTTCCTCCGCGCACTCCAGTACGGCATGCCGCCGACAAGCGGAATAGGCATAGGAATAGACCGTCTCGTGATGCTCATGACCGGAAAGACCACCATCCAGGAAGTGCTGTTCTTCCCGCAGATGCGCCCTGAAAAAGCCATACCGAGAAGCTGTGTTGCCGAATGGACTGCGCTCGGTGTTCCTGAGGAATGGATTCCCGTGTTCAACAAGGCAGGCTACAACCTCACATCAGACATCAGGGAAGTAAAGGCGCAAAAGCTCCAGATGGATGTGTGCGGTGTGAACAAGAAATACAAGTTAGGCTACGAAAATCCGAAAGTGGACGACTTCCAGAAGTGGATTGACGCGGCAAACGCATGACATTCATACAACTGCCGGCGTGAGACACGGCATATACTCCAGAACATCACGCCGGCATCATCCGGAGGATATGATACCGCCGGGAATATGAAAATTACGATTCCAACAAAATGTTCGATTGCGGCAAAATAGCAATAATCGGAGGCGGAAGCTGGGCTACAGCCATAGCCAAGATTGTGATAGGCAAGACCGATCACATAGGATGGTACATCCGGCGCGACGACAGCATCGAGAACTTCCGCAGGATGGGGCACAACCCCAACTATCTTACAAGTGTCAGGTTCAATGTAGACAACATTTTCTTTTCCAGCGACCTGAATAAGATTGTCGAAGCCTACGACACTCTTGTGTTCGTCATACCGTCACCATATTTGAAGAATCATCTCAAGAAACTCAAAACCCGCCTGCGCGACAAGTTCATAATCACAGCCATAAAGGGTCTTGTAGCCGATGACAACCTTGCTTGCTCTGAGTTTTTCCACAACGTCTACGATGTTCCGATAAGCAGTCTGGCATGCATCGGAGGACCGTCTCACGCCGAGGAGGTGGCTCTCGAACGCCTCTCCTATCTCACAGTGGGCTGTTCCGACCAGGACAAAGCGCAGGCGTTCGCAGACGTCATCGCTTCCGAATACATCAAGACAAAGACCAGCAGCGACGTGCTCGGCATCGAATATTCATCTGTATTGAAGAATGTCTACGCCATTGCAGCAGGCATATGCAGCGGTCTGAAATACGGTGACAACTTCCAGGCGGTGCTCATGGCGAACGCCGTACAGGAGATGTCGCGCTTCCTTTCAGCCATCTATCCTCTCGAGCGCAACGTCTACGACTCCGTTTATCTGGGCGACCTGCTCGTTACCGGATACTCAAACTTCTCGCGCAACCGCACCTTCGGCACCATGATAGGCAAAGGCTACAGTGTCAAGAGCGCGCAGATAGAGATGGAGATGATAGCCGAGGGCTTCTTCGGAACAAAATGCATGAAGGAGAAAAACAGGCACATGCACGTGAACATGCCCATCCTCGACGCCGTATACAACATTCTGTACGAACGCATCAGTCCTCAGATAGAGATAAAGCTCCTCACCGACTCTTTCAGATAACAGTTCCGGTGACACATGGCATAAATCAGAACAACAAACAACAGACAACATAAAAAACAACAACGATGAAAAAAATCATCTTAGACATCACCAAAGCATCCTCGTTCCTAAAGGAGGGTGCCGTTGAATCTTACAAACAGCAAGTAAACGACGCACGCCGTTCTCTCGAAGAAGGCACGTGCCCCGGCAACGATTTCCTCGGATGGCTGCACCTTCCGTCATCGGTAACGCCGGAATTCATAAACGAAATACAGTCAGTTGCCGACACCCTGCGCGAGAAGTGCGAGGTGGTTGTGGTTGCGGGCATCGGCGGAAGCTACCTCGGAGCACGCGCCGTCATCGAGGCTCTCGGCAACTCATTCTCATGGCTCACAGGCGACAAGAAGAATCCTACGATAGTCTTTGCAGGCAACAACATCGGTGAGGACTATCTGTACGAACTCACCGAATATCTCAAAGACAAGAAGTTCGGAGTAATCAACATATCAAAATCAGGCACCACAACAGAGACAGCCCTCACCTTCCGTCTGCTGAAGAAGCAGTGCGAGACACAGCGCGGCAAGGATGAGGCACGCGATGTCATCGTAGCCATCACCGACGCCGTAAAAGGCGCCGCACGCGCAGCAGCCACAAAAGAAGGATACAAGACATTCGTCATTCCCGACAATGTGGGAGGTCGTTTTTCCGTGCTCACTCCGGTAGGACTGCTGCCCATCGCCATCGCAGGCTTCGACATAAAGGCTCTCATTCAGGGTGCGGCAGACATGGAGAATGCCACAAGCACCGATGTTCCGTTCGAAGAGAACCCCGCAGCCCTCTATGCCGCCGTACGCAACGCACTCTATGCACAGGCAGGAAAGAAAATAGAGATAATGGTAAACTACCAGCCCAAACTCCATTTCATGAGCGAATGGTGGAAGCAACTCTACGGTGAGAGCGAAGGCAAGGACGGTAAAGGCATCTTCCCCGCATCATGCGACTTCACCACCGACCTCCACTCCATGGGTCAGTGGATACAGCAGGGAGAACGCTCTATATTCGAGACCGTACTGAGCATTGAGAAGACAAACCACGAGGTGCTCTTCCCCAACGATGAGGAAAATCTCGACGGCCTCAACTTCCTTGCAGGCAAGCGCGTCGACGAGGTCAACAAGATGGCTGAGCTCGGTACACGTCTGGCTCACGTAGACGGCGGAGTGCCCAACATCCGCCTGTCCGTTCCGGAGCTCAACGAGTATTATATCGGACAGCTCATCTATTTCTTCGAGATAGCATGCGGCATAAGCGGCAACGTTCTCGGTGTCAATCCGTTCAACCAGCCGGGCGTTGAGGCATACAAGAAAAACATGTTCGCACTGCTCAACAAGCCGGGCTACGAGGCTGAAAGCAAGGCTATACAGGAGCGTCTTGCCGCTGAAGCATAAAACGTGTGGACATGATAGAGGCAGACATAAACGAATACATAAAGAAGCACAGCTTTGGGCGGTTCAGTCCCAAGGCTGTGCTTTTTGACATGGACGGCGTGCTCTACGACTCGATGCCCAATCATGCCATATGCTGGAAGCAGGCGATGGCTGAGTATGGCATAGACATGCCTGAAGCTGACACATACAAGTATGAAGGCATGCGGGGTGTGGAGACCATCCAGATAGTAGTGAAGCAACAGCAGGGACGCGACATCAGCGAAGAGGAGGCTCAGGAAATGTACGACGAGAAAGCACGTCTGTTCGGACTGATGCCCGAAGCTCCGATAATGGAAGGAGTAAAGGAGCTGATGACAGCCATAAAGGCTGACGGCATGCAGATAGGCATCGTCACCGGCAGCGGGCAGCGTCCGCTCATACAGAGGGTGCTCGACGACTTCGCCGACTTTGTAGACGAACGCCACATTGTGTGCGCCTACGACGTCAGACGTGGCAAACCCGCCCCCGATCCTTATCTCATGGGGCTTGCCAAAGCAGGCAACCTCCAGCCGTGGGAGGGCGTCGTCGTGGAGAACGCCCCGCTCGGTGTCAAGGCGGGAGTAGCCGCAGGGATATTCACCGTTGCCGTCAACAGCGGACCGCTCCCCGACTCCGCGCTCGCCTCTCAGGGTGCCGACATAGTCCTGCCACGCATGACCGAGCTGTGCCGACTGTGGCATGAGATAGCCGCATACGGCAAAAAGTCTATCTGAAAGACGGAAAACGGACAAGACACTCCGACGTGTGCCACCCTGTGCACATACGTTCTGTGTCCTGTCCGTTTTCCGTCTTAACGTTCAGTCAGTATGTCTATGCTTCCGTTTTACGGTCAGATGACAACCGCTGTTCCGCTGCATGTCACCATGAGCATTGAGTTGCCCTGACCAATAGTCTCATAGTCAAGGTCTATCCCCACCACGGCGTTGGCTCCCATCTGGCGCGCCCGCTCCGCCATTTCAGACAGAGAAGTGTCCTTCGCCTCGGCAAGCACCTTCTCGTAAGTGCCGCTACGTCCGCCGAAGAAATCGCGCAGACCAGCCATGAAATCCTTGAACACATTGGCGCCGATGATGGTCTCGCCGGTCACCACGCCCTTATACTCGCGTATAGGACTGCCTTCTATTGTAGGTGTTGTGCTTAATAACATATCCTCATGCATTTATGTTGTTCAACGATGGCAGTGTCCCTGCATTGGCGGACGTCCCGGACATCCTTTCACACGGTGGCACTTTCCCTGATGTTGCGGGCACGCCTTGGCGCACGCCGGGCTGTTCGCGCACTGAGCGTTGCCTGTGCAGTCGCCGCCCTTGCAGCATGTTCCCTTGCCTGCACATGCCGGAGCGTTCGGACAGTCCTTGCAAGCTGTCCCGGCACAGCATCCGGCTTTCTTGCAAGCCTCTGCTCCCGGACACACATCGCATGTCTTGCCGTCAGTCTTCTTCTTTACGTCTTTCTTCACATATCCGCTTGTCTGTGCCCCTGACTGACTCTTGCTTACGGCTGTCTTTATGTCCTGTGCAAAAGCCATCATAGCCACAAACGCGACAGCGGTCAGTGCCAATAATGATTTCTTCATCATAATAACAATCTGTTTTAATGTTTGTCTGTTTTGTTCACACTATCCGTGCGGACTCATGCCTGCCGTCATTATGTTATGCAGACAAACCGTTTCCGCACGTTGCAAATATAACATGAAATGGACTTGCAGGCAAATCCTGCAACATTTTTTAACGTCGCATATATATCAACACAATGTATGTCACTCCACTTTCCTCACCTTCAGACCATACTTCTTTCTGAATTCCATGGAGGCTTCATAGCTCGTCATATACTTTCTGAAAATTTTCGGCGACAGTACAACACCCGTCACCTCATACGAAGAACCGCCATAGTCGAACGTCAGCGAGAACCTCACCTCATATTCAGGATTGCTTATAAGCTCCGCCTTTATGTCCCTTACGCTCTCCCTTACATCCTTGATAACATCACGGCTCGCGGCATCCGTTATCCTAAGCGACTCCACAGCTATGACACCTCCTTCATAGGGAGGACGCTCTATGTGCGTAGTCACGCTGACATCCAATGATATTCCGTCACCGAAATCGCAGAAGTCACCATATCCACAACCGGGAAAAGGATTCAGCTTATGCAGTTCGTACGTAGAGGTATAGACGCTGTTGTCATGCTTGCAGGCTATTTTGGCATATGGCAAATGCCTTCTCCTGACGAAGACATCCTCAAAAGTATGCGTTTTCTTTCCCCTGTGTTCCAACAGCCCGGAAAGGCTGTCTGCCAGCTCCTCACGCTGCGACAGAAGGTAGCCGTTGTCGAGTTTCATCCCATACACGTTGCTGTCATAGATTGACTCACCCAATACCGCGCACACGCTGTCGAGCACCTCATACTTCTCCTTCTCCGTCATGAGCCGGTCGTCAGTCTGTTTTGACGAAGCTGAAAAGCCATACACATTTACAATTGTCATGACACAGAGTGCTGTCATTGCCGCACCACGCGCACAATAGCCCATACCATACTTGAAGTTATAAATATTCATAAGCTTCTGTTTTAATAAGATGATATCTGTAAGTAAGACATTAATGCCGTCTGAATAACAAATCCATGTCTCTTACCGTACCATAACCGGCATATCACATTACGTTCAATTCACACCGTAATCTCCGCCGACCCGATGCAACAATGGTGACGCTCGTCATAAACCACGCAGAACTGCCCCGGCGCCACGCCATGTATGGGTGTCTGCGAGTGCACCATGTATGAGCCCTCGCCCAGACGCTCGAGCCGTGCGGGATGGTATTCCGGAGTGTGGCGTATCTTGAACGTGACACCGCACTCGGGCGAGTCACCCCACGGATTCATCGTCAGGAAGTGGAAACCGTGCACCTTGAAGTCGGTCTTGTATGCCGTGCGCGGCTCATATCCGCGGCTCACGTAGAGTATGTTGCGCCCCACATCCTTCTTCACGGCATACCATGGACCGCCGCCGAAACCCAGTCCGTGCCGCTGCCCTATGGTGTGGAACCACAGTCCCCGGTGCTGTCCTATCTTCCTGCCCGTCTCCAGTTCGAGCACGTCACCGGGATTCTCGCCCAGATAACGCCTTATGTAGTCGTTGTAGTTTATCTTTCCCAGGAAGCAGATACCCTGTGAGTCCTTGCGCTTCGCGTTGATGAGATGCTCGCGTTCGGCTATCTCCCTCACCTCCTCCTTCATGTAATGGCCTATCGGGAATATCGCCTTGCGCAGCTGCCAGTCGTATATCTGCGCCAGGAAGTCGGTCTGGTCTTTCACCGGGTCAGGACTCGTCACGAGCCATTTCCTGCCGTCTATCATCTCTGTCTGCGCGTAGTGGCCTGTCGCGATGAGGTCGTAGTTGTGCCCCATCTTCTCGTCGAACGCACCGAACTTTATCATCCTGTTGCACATCACGTCGGGGTTGGGCGTATAGCCTGCGCGCACCTTGTCCATGGTGTAGCGTGTCACGCCGTCCCAGTATTCCCTGTGGCAGTCCACCACCTGCAACCGGCAGCCGTAGCGCGCGGCTACGGCAGTAGCCATCTCGAGGTCTTCCTCGCTCGAGCAGTCCCATTCCTCCTCTTCCTCCGGTCCTATCTTGATGTAGAAACAGTCGGGATGCAGACCCTTGCTCGCCAGTTCGTACAACACCACCGAACTGTCCACGCCGCCCGAGAGCAGCACGGCGATGCGCTTGTCGAATATATTCTCGTCCATAATATAGTGCATGATTATTATCCGTATGCAAACTTACTCATTATTTTTCATATTCCGACGCCTGACGGCATAAAATCCTCCGCACGTCATGTTACGCACGCGGGCATCTGCGGAGAACCGCCGCCGATGATTGACTTTATTTTTACAACAGCCCCCTCATAGCCGTGTCATTTCAGAAAAGGCGCGCACCCGGATGCGTAAACGCGATTTTTGGAGAATAGCGCAAGTCCCTGACGTTCCGCAAGTTAAGTTTTCCGGCATTCCTTTCCGCCCCTTATCACACCACGAAAGAGCCTTTTCCGCACCGCCGGACGGGCTTTTCAGCCTCATCATAACGCCCGTTCCGCACCCTCATATGGTACTTTCCGCAGCACAGGAAAGCCTGTTCCGTCTTCCGACACACATTTTCACGTCATTTCCACCGGTTCTTTTCATGCCACGGAAAGCCTTTTCCCTGTTTCCGTCTTCTGTTTCACCGGCACGTGAAGGACGTGTTTTTGGTAAAATATTTTTACAAGATGTATACACGTCTTACAGCTTGCAGAACCGCCATACGCCTGCCTCCGTATCATGTGAGAACACCATACATGCGTCATCACAGCCTTTTAAAAGCAAGGCTTCCGCTACAGTTGTCTGCCGGAACATCGTCTTGCCCGTCATCCTTTTTTCCAAGACATGCCGCGACAGGCAACATCAAAGCCAGCTATCACCACTATCCCATGCTATGTCCGTCGTGTGACAGCGTCGCAATGAATCAGGAACTGGCATACGCGGCTCATGTCCGCCCAAACCGCAGGAGGCGCATTGACGTTATGTGACAAATGATATATATGTACGCAATGAACGGAGGTGCCTGTTAATTCACGTTAAATTTCAGTGCGAGATGTTGCGAGTCAAGATATAAAATAATATATTTGCAATATCAAAATGATATCAAAACAAAACCAACCAAATTACTACACATTTATGGAAAATAAGGAATTCACATTCAAGGGAATGACCGTCAACGGCTTTCTTATGCTTTTCGTCAACCTGTTTCTCACAATTCTGAGCATCGCTCTCATTGTGCTTGGCGTCAACATCGGCGAGTCCGCCCAAGGCATCACTGCCGGAGTGGGCGGCGGAGTGCTCCTGCTCGTGGCGATTATAATGTGGTGCGGAATGATGCAACTCGAACCCAACGAGGCTCGGGTGATGCTTTTCTTCGGCAAATATAAGGGAACTTTCACCAAGGTAGGATTCTATTGGGTAAACCCTTTCCTCAGTGCCAAGAAGCTGTCCATGCGTGCCAGAAACCTCGATGTGGAGCCTATAAAGGTAAACGACAAGACCGGCAACCCGGTGATGATTGGTCTCATGCTCGTGTGGAAGCTGAAAGACACCTACAAGGCAATGTTTGAGATAGACTCGCAGACAATGGCGCAGAGCGGAAACCAGAACGCCGTGGGCAACTCGGTGTCGAGCATCATGAAGGCGTTCGAGAACTTCGTGAAGGTGCAGAGCGACGCCGCACTGCGACAGACAGCCGGACTCTATGCCTACGACGACAACGAGCAGGACACGGGCGAGCTTACCCTGCGCAGCGGAGGCGAGGAGATAAACCGCCAGCTTGAGGAGAAACTGGACGAGCGTCTGAACATGGCGGGAATCGAGATTGTGGAGGCGCGCATCAACTATCTTGCATATGCGCCCGAGATAGCAGCCGTGATGCTGCGCCGCCAGCAGGCTTCTGCCATAATAATGGCAAGGGAGAAGATTGTGGAGGGTGCCGTGTCGATGGTGAAGATGGCACTGCAGAAGCTGGGCGAGGACAATGTCGTGGAGCTCGACGACGACAAGAAGGCTGCCATGGTGAGCAACCTGATGGTGGTGCTCTGCGGAGACGAGCCCGCACAGCCGGTTGTCAACACCGGCACTCTCAACCATTGAGAAAAAGAGCCGGCTCCATGCCGGCTCACATAATTAACATAACCGGAACGGTCATGACTATATCCTGACATGGCAAAAAAAGAGACAAAGACAAAGAACTTCATCCTCAGAATCGACACCGACATGATGAACGCCATCGAGGCGTGGGCAGCCGACGAGTTCCGCAGCACCAACGGACAGCTGCAATGGATCATTACGGAGGCACTGCGCAAGAGCGGACGGCTGAAGAAAAAGAAGACAGAAAAACACGATAACGATGAGACGCAGTAACAACAAGAACAGAATAAAGGTATACCGCACCATGGAAGGCAACATCTTCGAGGCGGTGACAGCAGTATTGCTGATAATAATCTGGATACTGACTTTCAAAGAGCTGGGAGCCGGGGGCAACGCTGCGGCATCCACGACAGCGGCAGACGGTGAAGGCGCGGGAAAAATATTAATACCCAACATAGCGGTGACGGCGGCGACACTGTTGCTGCTCGTATCCGCCTACTTCCCCGACAGGATGATCAATCTTGACATAAAGATAAGAAACACCGCACAATACGCGCTCGTCATACGCATGGTGAGGGTGTTGGCATTGGAGACGGCTGTGATGTTTCTCGGCTGCAACGCCATCACCGGTTTTGCCGACAAGATATTTCCCGTGACTCTTCCTGTGGTCTTATTTGCCACCATCTTCATATTCAGATTTCTTATAAACAGAAAAGCATGAGAACCGTTCTCGCATCAATATCAGCCTTGCTTCTCGCCACAGCGGCGGACATGGCGGCGCAGACGCCCGACGGGCAATGGTCGGGCAGACTCGTTCTGGGACAGGGAAAAGAACTGCCTCTCGTACTGAACATCGCCACCGGTGACGACGGCAAGCCACGGTGCACGCTCGACAGTCCCATGCAGGGCGCGGAGGGAATAAAGGCTGAGGTGAACATTCTGACGGAAGACTCGCTCAACATAACCTTTCCCGACATTGCGGCAAAGTATGAGGGACACGTCAGCGGCGACTCCATCACAGGACGGTTCACACAGATGGGCATGCCGCTCAGGCTCGACCTGAGACGCGGAGGCTTGGTGACTGACCGTCCGCAGACTCCGCAACCGCCGTTCGCATACAGCACGCGCGAGGTGAGTTTTGAGAACAGAGAGGCGGGCGCGGTGCTGAGCGGCACACTGACCCTGCCCGAGTGTTACGACGGAAAGAAGCCCGTGCCGGTGGTGGTGATGGTGAGCGGAAGCGGCTTGCAGAACCGCGACGAGGAGCTGTTCGGGCACAAGCCGTTCCTCGTTCTTTCCGACAGGCTGGCACGCAGCGGCATAGCCTCGCTGAGATATGACGACCGGGGCACAGGCAAATCCACTGGCGACGCCGCCGGAGCGACAACCATCGACTTCATGAAAGACGCGGCTGCCGCGACAGAAATGCTGCGCGGCATGGACGTGAGGTTCTCCCGAATAGGCGTGGCAGGTCACAGCGAAGGCGCGCTCATAGCCTTCATGCTGGCTGCCGACGGCAAGGCAGACTTCATCGTGAGCATGGCTGGACCGGGAGTAAGGGGCGACACGATAATAGCCGGACAGAACAACGACGCACTCATGCGCATGGGCAGACCCGCCAATGTGTCTGCCGCAGACGTAAGGACACAGGCTGGGAGGAGCGGAAACGCATGGCTGGAGTTCTTCACAGGCTACGACCCGGCTGACGTGATAGCCTCGACCACATGCCCGGCGATGGTTATCAACGGGACGAAGGACACGCAGGTGAGACCGCGCCTCAACCTTGACAGAATAAGGAATCTGCTTCCCCACAACAGGAAAAACATGATAAGGGAATATGACGGACTCAACCACCTCTTCCAGCACTGCACCACGGGATATGCCGACGAGTATGGCGCGATAGAGGAGACAATGTCTGAAGAGGTGATGAAAGACATTGCCGGATGGATAAACTCGCTGGACGAGTGACGCGGGAACGGGCGGGTCAGTATGCCTCGCGGTATTTGTTTCCGTCCTTGTCCTCCAGCATCGACAGATAACTCTGATAACGGCTGGCAGCGATGTAGTGGTCTTCAACAGCCTTCAGCACGGCGCATCCGGGCTCATGTGTGTGGGTGCAGTTGCTGAAGCGGCAGTCCTTGGAGAAGCGGAATATCTCCTTGAAGTAACTCGTGAGCTCTTCCGGCTCCATGTCGAACGTTCCGAAGCCTTTTATTCCCGGCGTATCTATGATGTATCCCCCTCCGGGCAGAGGCAGCATCTCGCTGAAGGTGGTGGTGTGCATGCCCGTATTGTGGGCGTCGCTTATCTCCGCCGTGCGCAGATTGACACCGGGCAGCAGTCTGTTTATCATCGTCGACTTGCCCACTCCGCTGTGTCCGCTGAGCAGGGTGATGCGGTCGCGCAGCATCTCCATGAGCCCATCCATGCCCTCACCGGTCTCCGCCGACACGGCGACACACTTGTATCCCACTGTCTCATAAAGGTCGGTCATCATCCGCTGATAGCGCATGAGACTGTCGTCGAGCAGGTCTGTCTTGTTGAACACGAGCACCACGGGCACACTGTAGGCTTCGGCGGTGGCAAGGAAACGGTCGATGAACGTCGTGCTTGTCTGCGGACGCTCCACCGTAACGACGAGAAACGCCTGGTCTACGTTGGCTGCGATGATGTGACTCTGCTTGCTCAGGTTCTGCGATTTGCGTATGATGTAGTTCTTGCGGTCGCCTATGGCTGTGATGAATGCCGTGTTCTGACTGTTGAGCTCTATCTCCACATGGTCGCCCACAGCCACAGGATTGGTGCTGCGGATGCCTTTCAGACGGAAGTTTCCCTTTATCTTGCACTCCACAACGCTGCCTTCGACGGTCTTCACCGTATACCAGCTGCCGGTATTCTTTATCACTAAGCCCTGCATCTTGATGGGAATAAGAATAAAAAAGGCAAGAAAGAAAACAGACTTATCGCCTCCCGCGCCATGGCGGCAGCCTTGTGCTCCGGTGTCTGTACGACAGGAGAAGGCGGTGTCTGTGTTCTTTCTTGCCTGCCGTTTTTATACTGTCATTATCTCTTTAGTCTTTTCGTCAAGCAGATCGTCAATCTTTTTGATGTACTTGTCGTGTATCTTCTGAAGCTCCAGCTCGGCGTCCTTCTCGTTGTCTTCGGACAGTCCGTCCTTGATGGCTTTCTTCAGTTTCTCCTTTGTCTCGGCACGGGCATTGCGCACCTCCACCTTTGTCTTCTCGCCTATCTTGTTACACTGCTTCACAAGCTCGCGTCTGCGCTCCTCTGTAGGCTGCGGGATGGCGAGGCGTATTATCTCTCCGTTGTTCTCAGGAGTGATGCCCACATCACTGTCCATGATGGCTTTCTCTATGTCGCGTATAGCCTTCTTGTCCCATGGACGTATGGCTATGGTGCGTGCGTCGGGCACCGACACGTTGGCAACCTGATTCAATGGAACCATCGAACCGTAGGAATTAACCCTCACACCGTCGAGTATGGCAACATTGGCACGGCCTGCACGTACACGCGAAAGCTGTTCGTCCAGATACATCGCAGCCATTTCCATGCGCTCGCCGGCAGCATTTAATGTCTCTTTTACGTCAATCATATTTTCTTATATCGTTTGTTTATTTGGTTCAGCTGTAATCTTGTAAATGTCGCCCGCCATGAGGGAAAGGCGTATTCATGGCACAGTGATGCCTGCGAAAATCAGCTCCGGCGGTACAATCCGTCCGCCTTGCGCGGTAGATACAGGCGTTTTTTATTGATGCAAATATAGATATTAGTTTTTAAACATCCAAATTATTGTATTCGGAATTTACGCTGTCGGGCATCATATGCTTCGTTTCGCTGTCCTCACCCGCCGCAAACGGCATGGTCAGCATCCCGTCACGGCAGGCACGGGCATACGTCACGGTGACACCTTGCATTCACCATCATAAGGCTGTATGCCGCATATGGGAGCGATAAAAAGGACATGTCGCACCATTATTTGATAATTTTAGTATTATAGGAAGAACAAACCATAAAATCGGAAGGATGCATTGTGCGATTTCATATATTTTCAACCTTAATTTATAAATAATGTAAAAAGATTATGACATCTTTCTTCTAAATTCGTATCTTCGCACTACCAATACTTTTTTACTTTGACTTTTTTCGTGTGACATAATCTTTTGTGGATGCAAAAGAACGGTTCCACGCATTATGCAACCGAATTAATAAACTAAAAACTGGATGATGGACAAAAGACTGAAATGGGGCATGATAGCCGTTATTGCCTGCGCGCTGGTCGCATGGGGTGTGTATTCCCAGATGCCTAAGACTAACTCCGAGCTTGCAAAAGCCGACAAGATAATGCAAGGCAGCAAGGGGAAAAACAAGGAGCTGAACGTGAACGGGACAATCATAAAAACCGGTCCGCTTACCGACGAGTTCACTGTCACAGGAACGCTTATACCTGACGAGAACGTCGACCTGTCTTTTGAGACTTCCGGACAGGTGGTGAGCATAATGTTCAAAGAGGGCGTGCACGTGAAGAAAGGACAGCTTCTCGCCAAGGTGAACGACAAGAAACTGCAGGCTGAACTGAAAAGACTGGTGTCGCAACTCAAGCTGGCAAAGGACCGCGTGTACAGGCAGCGCACCCTGCTCCAGCACGACGCGGTGAGCCAGGAAGCCTATGAGCAGGTGAACACCGAGCTTGCCACACTGCAGGCGGACATCGACATAGTGAAGGCACAGATAGAACTGACTGAGCTGAGAGCACCGTTCGACGGAATAATAGGACTAAGGCAGATAAGCGTGGGAGCATATGCCACGCCGCAGACCGTTGTAAGCAAACTGACAAGAATAGTTCCGCTGAAACTGGAGTTCGCCGTTCCTGAACGCTATGCAAGAGACATCAAGCCCGGCACAAGGCTTCAGTTCACCATCGACGGAGTGCTCAACTCATTCCCGGCTAAAGTGTATGCGAAGGAGTCGGCTATCGACATGAACACCCATACACTCACCGTGCGCGCCCTTTATGCCAACCCCGACGGCAGACTTACGCCCGGACGGTATGCCAGCATAAACCTGAAGAAACAGGAGATAAAGGACGCAATAGCCATCCCTTCGGAGGCTGTCGTGCCGGAAATGGGAAAAGACAAGGTGTTCCTTTACAAATCGGGAAAGGCGCAGCCTGTAGAAATAAAGGTGGGACTGAGAACAGAAGACAAGGTGCAGGTTATCAAAGGACTTAACGTGGGCGACACTCTGATAACGTCAGGAACACTGCAGCTGCGCACCGACCTGCCGGTGAAGCTCGACAAGGTTGATTAACGCACTTAAAAAGCACGAACGATGAACATCTCTGAAGTAAGCATACGCAGACCGGTTCTTGCGACTGTGATGACCGTGATAATCCTGCTTTTCGGCATAATAGGCTATGCCTACCTTGGCGTAAGGGAATATCCTTCGGTGGACAATCCCATCATCTCGGTGAGCTGCTCGTACGCGGGAGCCAACGCCGATGTGATTGAGAACCAGATAACAGAACCGCTTGAGCAGAACATAAACGGCATTCCGGGCATCCGCTCGCTGACAAGTACAAGCGAACAGGGACGAAGCAGGATAACCGTAGAATTCGAACTGTCGGTCGACCTTGAGACTGCGGCGAACGACGTACGCGACAAAGTGTCGCGCGCACAGCGTTATCTGCCGCGCGACTGCGACCCTCCGACAGTGTCAAAAGCCGACGCCGACGCCTCACCGATACTCATGGTGGCTCTGCAAAGCGAGAAAAGACCGCTGCTGGAGCTTAGCGAAATAGCCGACCTCACGGTGAAAGAGCAGCTGCAGACAATACCCGACGTGAGCAGCGTGAGCATATGGGGTGAGAAGAAATACTCCATGCGGCTTTGGCTCGACCCCATCAAGATGGCGGGATATGGCATCACGCCGATGGACGTGAAGAACGCTGTGGACAACGAGAACGTGGAACTGCCGTCGGGAAGCATCGAGGGCAACACCATAGAACTGAACATCCGGACAATGGGTCTGATGAATACCGCAAAGATGTTTGACGACCTTATCGTCAAAAGCGACGGCAACAGGATAATCCGTTTCAGCGATATCGGACGCGCGGAGCTCGGTGCCGCCGACATCAAAAGCTACATGAAGATGAACGGTGTGCCCATGGTCGGCGTGGTGGTGGTGCCCCAGCCCGGCGCGAACCACATCGACATAGCCGACGCGGTGTACAAACGGATGGAGCAGATGAAGAAAGACCTGCCCGAAGATGTGAAGTACAGCTACGGCTTCGACAACACTAAGTTCATCCGCGCATCCATAGATGAGGTGAAGCATACGGTGTATGAGGCGTTCGTTCTCGTGATAATAATCATCTTCCTCTTCCTTCGCGACTGGCGGGTGACACTCGTTCCCTGCATCGTAATACCCGTTTCGCTCATCGGAGCGTTCTTTATAATGTATCTCTTCGGCTTTTCCATCAACGTGCTCACAATGCTTGCCGTGGTGCTTGCCGTGGGACTGGTGGTCGACGACGCCATTGTCATGACCGAGAACATATATATCCGCATCGAAAGAGGCATGCCGCCGATGCAGGCAGGCATTGAAGGCTCGAAGGAGATATTCTTCGCCGTCATCTCCACAACCATCACTCTGGTGGCTGTCTTCTTCCCCATAGTATTCATGGAGGGCACCACCGGCCGTCTGTTCCGCGAATTCAGCATGGTCATCTCCGGCTCGGTGCTCATATCGGCATTCGCCGCCCTCACGTTCACTCCGATGCTTGCGACCAAGATGCTGAAGCAACGTGAGAGGAAAAACGCATTCTATCGTGCCACCGAACCGTTCTTCGACGGCATGAACAGGCTCTATGACAAATCGCTGGCATACGTCCTGCGCCACCGCATATGGGTGATTCCGGTAATGGTACTGATGATTGTGCTCGCCATATTCCTATGGGGAAAGATTCCGTCGGAGATGGCTCCGCTCGAAGACCGTTCGATGATTACAATCAACACACGCGGTGCCGAGGGCGTGACATACGAATACATAAGGGATTATACAGAAGACATCAACCTTGTGGTAGACTCCATAATACCTGACGCGGAAGCCGTGACGGCACGTGTATCGAGCGGTAGCGGAAACATACAGGTGACTCTTAAAGACATGGCAGACCGCGATTACAGCCAGATGGACATTGCCGAAAAGCTGTCGGCAGCCGTACAGAAAAAGACCAAGGCGCGCTCTTTCGTGCAGCAGCAGTCATCGTTCGGAGGGCGTCGTTCGCGCATGCCAATACAGTATGTACTGCAAGCCACCAACCTCGAAAAGCTCGAGAAAGTGCTTCCCAAGTTCATGGAGAAGGTATACGAGAATCCGGTGTTCCAGATGGCGGACGTCGACCTGAAGTTCAGCAAGCCCGAAGCGCGCATACACATCAACCGCGACAAGGCGAACGTAATGGGCGTAAGCACACGCGACCTGTCCGAGACTCTGCAATACGGACTGAGCGGCCAGCGCATGGGATACTTCTACATGAACGGCAAACAGTACGAGATACTCGGTGAGATAAACCGCCAGCAACGCAACAAACCAGCCGATCTGCGCTCCATATATCTGCGCAGCAACGACGGCAAGATGATACAGATGGACAACCTCATAGAGCTTGAGAACACCATCGCTCCGCCCAAGCTGTACAGATACAACCGCTTTGTCTCAGCCACGGTGTCGGCAGGTCTGGCAGAAGGAAAGACCATCGGAGAAGGTCTCGACGAGATGGACAAGATAGCAAAGGAGGTGCTCGACGACACATTCCGCACCACACTGGCAGGCGACTCGAAGGATTTCCGCGAGAGTTCGTCAAGCCTTATGTTCGCGTTCATACTTGCCCTGGTGCTCATCTATCTCATTCTGGCGGCACAGTTCGAGAGCTTCAAGGATCCGTTCATCATAATGCTCACCGTTCCTCTTGCCATAACAGGCGCGCTGATATTCATGTTCTTCGGTGACATAACCATGAACGTGTTCAGTCAGATAGGCATTATCATGCTCATAGGTCTTGTCGCCAAGAACGGAATACTTATCGTCGAGTTTGCCAACCAGAAGCAGCAGGAAGGACAGGACAAGCTCACCGCCGTGCGTGAAGCCTCAAAGCTGCGCCTTCGCCCTATTCTCATGACGAGCGCGGCAACCGTCCTCGGACTCATCCCTCTGGCTTTCGCGTCGGGTGAAGGATGCAACCAGCGTATCGCGATGGGTGTCGCAGTTGTGGGCGGAATGCTTGTCTCCACTGTCCTGACAATGTACATCGTGCCTTCTGTCTACAGTTTCATTTCAACAAACAGAATTAAAAAGCTAACAAATGGTAAATAAAATCATCACCGGAACAGTGTTCATGCTGTGTGTCTGCCCGGCAGCCGCACAGCAGGAACCGGAATATCATGATGTCGGAGTGACCACACTGCAGGACTGTCTTGCCAAGGGTCTTGAGAACAACTTCTCCATCCGCATGGTGAAAAACCGTCAGGAGGTGAGCTCTAACAACGCCACAGCCGCCAACGCGGGACTGCTCCCAGAGGTAAACCTCACCGCCTCGTACGGCGGAAACTATCATACCACCAGCACGACGGCAAGAGAGTCGGGCGTCACTACGAAAGAAAGCAACGCCTACGACGGCACTCTTGACGCCGGAATAGAGCTTAACTGGACTATATTCGACGGTTTCAACGTGTGGACAAACTACAAACAGTTGCAGATGATGAAGGAACAGGGCGAGTTGCAGACACGCATTGCCGTTGAAGACTACGTGGCGTCACTCGCCGCCGAATACTATAACTTCATACAGCAGAGCATACGTCTGAAGAACTTCCACAACGCAATGAAGCTCTCGCGGGAACGTCTGCGCATCGTGGAAGTGAACTACCACGTAGGCAGTTTCTCACAACTGGAATACCTTCAGGCAAAAGTGGACTTCAACGCCGACAGCACCCAGTACATGAAACAGCGCGAGGCACTCACCACATCGAGGATAAAGCTGAACGAGATGCTGGGCAACGAGGACGTCACCGCACTACTCGGCATACGCGACACCACCATCGACGTGAATCCCGGTCTGCGTTACGACGAGCTGTGGGAGGCGACCCTGTCTGCCAACTCATCGCTTCTGCTGGCAGACAAGAACACGGATATAGTCAGGGCAGACTACAAGAAGATAATGTCTCGCGACTATCCTTACGTGCGGCTGAACCTCGGCTACGGATACACCATGAACCGTTACGAGCTCTCTTCCACGCGAAAGCGCGACAACTGGGGGCTGAACGCGGGAATAACCGTGGGATTCAAGCTCTTCGACGGCAAGCGGAAGATGCAGAAAAAGAACGCCGAACTCGACATCAGATACTCGGAACTGGAACGCGACAATCTGCGGCTGACACTCAAATCGGAGCTGAACAACTTCTGGCAGGCATACAAGAACAACTGGGAGATACTGCAGAAGGAGAGACAGAACCTCGTCGCCGCCGAGACAAACTACTATTTCGCCAACCTCAAATATCTCGAGCACAGCATATCAGGATTTGAGATGCGCGAGGCGCAACAGAGTCTGCTCGACGCACGCGAACGCATTCTCGTAGCCGAATACGACACAAAGATATGCGAGATATCGCTTCTCCAGCTCAGCGGAAAGGTGCTCGGCTATCTGAGCGGAGAGACATATCACACAGCAACAGAACAACAATAAACAAATGAAAAAGCCATGAACATAAAGAAACTTTTCCTCTTCGCATCTCTCATAATCGCATGCACGGCGTGCCCGGCACAGTCGAAGAAGTCGGTGTCAATACTCGGAGACTCATACAGCACGTTCCAGGGCTACCTTCAGCCTGACACGAACTACGTGTGGTACAACGCTGGAAAGCACGACAACACCGACGTCACGGCAGTGCAGCAGACGTGGTGGCACAGGCTGATAAGCAGCAGAGGACTGCGCCTGTGTGTGAACAACTCGTTCTCCGGAGCCACGATATGCAACACCGGATACAACAAGGACGACTACAGCGACCGCTCCTTCTGCACACGTCTGTGGAATCTCGGCTCTCCGGACATCATCTTCATCTTCGGCGGAACAAACGACAGCTGGGCATCGTCACCCATAGGCGAATACAAATACAGCGGATGGACGAAAGACGACCTCTACTCTTTCCGTCCGGCAATGGCATACATGCTCGACAACACAATAGCCCGCTATCCCAACACCGAGATATATGTCATCATAAACGACGGACTGTCTGAAGACATCACCGAGTCGAGCCGCGCCATATGCGAGCACTATAAGGTGAGATACGTGATGCTGGAAAACATAGACAAAATGAACGGACACCCTTCCGTGAAAGGCATGGAGCAGATAGCGGAACAGGTTGGAAAGATAATCCCAAACCGATAATCAGAACGCTGATTATACGTTTAATGTCTGTTGTCAGCTCTTCATTCTTCCTACGCACTGCCGCCGTCATCTTGCATTCAGCTTTTTCCCGATGTAGCCCGCTACATCTTCGATAAATCCGAATACAATCCGGCTGACAACAGCACGAAATAAGAATGGAAGTCTGATGACCGGTTCGGGATAATGAAAAAATAAAAAACGGAATACGGAAAAGACAAGCTGAACGCGCTGACCGCCTCAGGCTTCAGGACCGGAAAGAGTCTCTGACAGCAGAAAAGGCAGTCAGCGCGTTTCGACTGTATAATGTTCAGTGCGGTTATTCTATCACTCCGCACCAGCCGCCGTTGCGTTCCAGTTTCAGAGTGAGCACCGCAGACTTGTCCACCTGACGCTCTCCCTTCACATAGTCGAATGCCTGACGTCCGGCGTTCACACCGTCAGCGAAGAATGTGAGCCTGCGGCTTCCGCCGTCACCGAGGAACCCGAGCGGCACCTCAAGCGTCCTTGCGTCGCCCGCGCCCATCGCTCCTATGAACCAGCGGCTGCCTTTCCTGCGCGCCACAACGACATACTCGCCCGCCTTGGCGTCGACGACACGTGTCTCGTCCCACGTCACCGGCACCGAGCTTATGAACCTTGTGCACTCCTCTTCGGCGTAATATCTCGTCGGACTGTCCGACAACATCTGTATGCCACTCTCAAAAACGACGTACATAGCCATCTGACACGCACGTGTACCCATACCCATCGGGTTGGGGTCGGTGCAGCGGTTGTGCTCCGGCTGAGCCGAGTTCATCGAGCCGGGCGTGAAGTCCATAGCCCCGACAGCGTTGCGTATGAACGGCAGCCATATGGTGTTCTCAGGACGGCAGCCCTCGTTCTGCTCCATTCCGCGCACTCCCTCGTACGACAGGAGGTTAGGATATCTGCGCTCCAGTCCGGCAGGCTTGAACGAACCGTGGAAGTCAACCACCATATTATATTTGGCAGCCTCCTTTATCACTCTCTCATAGAAGTTCACCATCCACTGGTCACTACGGTCCATGAAGTCTATCTTCACGCCCGGTATACCCCACTCGGCATAACGCTTGAAGAGGTCCATGTTGTTCTCTACAGTGAGCCACGGCAGCCACAGAATGAGTCCCACGTTGCGGCTCTTGCCGTAAGCCACGAGTTCGGGGATGTCGATGGCGTCGATGGAATTGAACGGGTCGCGCGTCGTGCGTGCCCATCCCTCGTCAAGGATGATGTACGGTATGCCGAACTTGGAGGCGAAGTCGATGTAATACTTGTACGTGTCGTTGTTGATGCCAGCCTTGAAATCCACGCCCCAAATCATCTTATGGTTCCACCAGTCCCAGCTCACCTGACCAGGCTTTATCCAGCTGCAGTCCTTCAGCTCGCACGGAGAGGACAGCACGTAGGTCATCTCGTTGGCAAGGATGTCCCTGTCCTGTCTGGAGATGACGAAGTAACGCCACGGGAACGAACGCCTGCCCTGCGTGCGGGCGATATAGTCAGCCTCCTTCAGAATCTTCTGGCTGCGGTCTCCGTCCTCACCGAACTCAAGCGGAACCTTCGGGAACACCGCGCTCATACCGTTCTCGCCCGTGCCCTTGAGGAACATGCACGGATAGTCTCTGAGGTCAGCCTCGGAGATGAGAATCTTATAGTTCTTGTCCGTACTCACAAGCACGGGGAAGTATATCATCTTGTCCGACGGCTTGAAGTCGCGTGTCTTCAGATGGCTGTAAGGACTTTCATAAGAAGTCTTGAAGCCGTCAGTGAACGACACATGCGCCGTATAGTCGCCCGGGAAACCTATCTTGAACGTCTCGCCCGTCACGTCTGCCGTTCCCTTTACGTCTGTCACGAAGCGGTATGCCACTCCGTTGTCGAAAGCCCTGAACTCCACCGCATAATTGCCCGACATGCTCAGAGTCATGGCGTTGTAATGGTTTTTCACCATGGCGTTCTTTATCGGCACCTCACGCTTCAGGTTTTCGTTCACCGAAGCGCGTCTCACTTTCTTCAGCTTAGGCTTCACGCCCATCTGCCTGCCGCCCATGTTCATCGCCATCTCGCAGTCTGTGAGCACCGTGTTTCCGTCGATGCTTACCGTGTAGGTCATTCTGTCGCCCAGCGCGACGCTCACCTTCACAGTGCCGTCGGGCGATTTCAGTGTCAGGTCGTCTGCCGCTCTCACGCCCGTAACGAACAGTGCCGCCGCAAACAAAAGGATTGTTTTCTTCATGATTGTAAAAGTTTTTATTTATTATATGGTATTAACTTCCATTTGAAAATTGCAGAACCTGTCATAAAAAAACGGAGGGGCGGGAAGCGATACGTCTTCCCTACCCCTCCGATATTGTTTTCTATACCTTATATCACTTCTTTTTCTTGCTCTTTGCCAGCTCTTTAGAGAAAGAGTAAGGAGCGTCGCTGTCTGCCGTACCACGCGCCTTGTTTGGTGTGGAACCCATCGTGTAGACAATGCTTCCGCCCTTGAGCAGGTCTTCATGTGTCAGATAGTTCTTGCCGTAACCCATGCCATTGAGCTTCATCGCCTGTATGTAGCGGTTGTCGGCACTGTTGTCCTCGGCTGTGATTGTCATGGTCTTGCCGTTCTCCAGATGGAGGGTCACCTTGTCGAAGTACGGAGTTCCGAGCACATACTCGTTGGAACCCGGACATACGGGATAGAATCCCATTGCGGAGAACACATACCATGCTGAGGTCTGACCGTTGTCCTCGTCACCGCAGTAGCCGTCGGGGTTGGCGTTATAGAGCTTGTCCATCACCTCGCGTATCCAGTACTGGGTCTTCCAAGGCTCACCCGAATAGCCGTAGAGATATATCATGTGCTGTATGGGCTGGTTGCCGTGGGCGTAGTTGCCCATGTTCATTATCTGCATCTCGCGTATCTCGTGGATGACGCCTCCGTAGTAGCTGTCGTCGAACAATGGCGGAACGTTGAACACTGAGTCGAGCATGGCGTTGAACGTAGCCTTGCCTCCCATCAGGTCGATGAGTCCCTGCGGGTCGTGGAACACCGACCACGTGTAGTGCCAAGAGTTGCCCTCGGTGAAGGCGTCGCCCCACTTCAGCGGGCTGAACGGTGTCTGGAACTTGCCGTCCTTGTTGCGTCCGCGCATGAGGTTTGTCTCCTTGTCGAACACGTTCTTGTAGTTGAAGGCGTGGTTGAGGAACGGTTTCAGTTCCTTGTCAGACTTGCCCAGAGCCTTACCGAACTTGTATATGCACCAGTCGTCGTAGGCATATTCGAGCGTGCGGGCAACGTTCTCGTTTATCTTCACGTCGTAAGGCACATAGCCAAGCTTGTTGTAGTATTCGAAGCCGAGACGTCCTGTGGACGACACCTGCGGGTGAACGGCGTTGGCACCGTGCTTCACAGCCTCCCACATAGTCTCTGCGTCGAAGCCGCGCAGACCCTTCAGATAGGCGTCGGCAACCACGGAAGCCGAGTTGTTTCCCACCATACAGCCTCTGTGACCGGGACTTGACCATTCGGGAAGGAATCCGCTCTCCTTATATACATTGACAAAACCTGCCTGCATCTTCTCGTTCACAGAAGGATATACAAGGTTGAGCAGCGGGAAGAGACAGCGGAATGTGTCCCAGAAACCCGTTCCGGTGTAGAGATAACCGGGCAGCACCTTGCCGTTGTGCGGACTGTAGTGTATGGGCTGACCGTTGGCGTCCATCTCGTAGAAGCTGTGGGGGAACAGCGCCGAACGGTAGAGGCAAGAGTAGAAAGTACGCAGATGGTCCACGTTGTCGTCCTCCACCTCGATGCGTCCAAGCACCTCGTTCCAGCGGTCGCGTCCCTGCTGCTTCACGCGGTCGAAGTTGCCGTCGCCCAGTTCCTTGAGGTTGAGCAGAGCCTGCTCGGGGCTGATGAACGACGAGGCTACCTGCACGTTGACCTGCTCGCCGCGCTTTGTCTTGAAGCCGACGATGGCACCCGAGTGGTTGCTCTCAGACTTCAGAAGCGACGCGTCCACCTTTCCGTCAGCCACGGCAGCCTTGTATGTGAACGGCTTGTCGAACTTCAGGACGAAGTAGTTCTTGAAGTTCTCGGGCACACCGCCGCTGTTGCGTGTGGTGTAACCGACAATCATGTTCTGCTCCGGGATAATCTCGGCATATGAGCCCCTGTCGAACGCGTCGACAACGATGTACGACTTGTCGCTCTCGGGGAACGTGAAGCGCATGGCTACGGCACGGTCTGTGGGAGCCATCTCGGCAACCACGTCGTGGTCGGCGAGATAAACGCGGTAGTAGTAAGGCTTCGCTATCTCAGCCTTATGAGAGAACCAAGATGCGCGTTTGTCCTGGTCGAACTCGGGAGCACCCGTAACCGGCATCACCGAGAACTGTCCGAAGTCGTTTATCCACGGGCTTGGCTGGTGGGTCTGCTTGAATCCCCGTATCTTGTCATGGGTGTAAACGTATGCCCATCCGTCACCCATCTTGCCGGTCTGAGGCATCCAGAAGTTCATGCCCCACGGCATGGCGATAGCCGGATAGGTGTTTCCGGTGGACAGTTCGAATTTGGACAGTGTTCCCACGAGCGGGCTGACGTAGTCTACCGGCTCGGCAGTGTTGGCTGCACCGACACTCATTGATGCCAGCGCAAACAAAGCGGTGAATAAGCGTTTTAATCTCATATTGTAATTATAATTATTGAATTTTCGGGTTATTACGGCTTAAGCGCGTACGCTGTCTGCGCTCCTTCCACAGCCGGAGGCAGCCACAGGCTTCGCAAGAATATGCCATCGCACGTTGATGACTGAATGTCACACAATACATTCATGCCACAAAGATAATATAAATCGGGCTTACTGCAAAATAAAAAATCCATTTAATTTGACGCTTCCTCACACATACTTGCCTGTAACGCATATTTTTACGCTTAGCGGCATGTATACCAACGATGTTCCGTTATCATCCAGTCTCAACTCCGCGAGAACGCCGCGCGGACGTCGGAACAGTTTTCCGGTCGGAAATACGCGGATTTTCAGAGTTTCACGCAACTGTCTGACGTTCAAAGACATATATCATTTCAGGAACAAAAACGTGATTTTCTGTCACGCGGAAGAGGCTTTCCGGGCATGCCGAACGGGCTTTCCTGTAGCACGGAAGAGCATGTTTGGGGATATGGAAGAGCCGTTATGAGGATGCGTGGAGGCATGTTCCGCCATGATGAAAAAGACATTCGGGGGACAGAAGAGCCTTTTTCGCACGACGAAAGGTTATGAGCTGCCGCACAAAAGTATATAAACACGATTATCACACATAAATATCCGTCCCTCCGTTTTATATTTCACGATTTTCAGCTGTAAAAATTTTTTACTGCCGGAAAGCTGAAAACAGAAGGCTGGCAAATCAAAGTAATTCCGCAGGAAAGCCTGAGTAATTCCACAAGCAAGCCTAAGTAGAGACGCAAGATTTTGCGTCTCCCGTCCAGCCCATAGCTATACACGCATGCAATGGTTTGCAGCCAACAAGTGCATCCCTCGCTTGTGAGACGCAAGATTTTGCGTCTCTACTTTAATTAAAAGCGCATGTCATACATGATTCAATCCTCATATCCTCAATGGCGGCAGCCCAGTAGAGACGCAAAATCTTGCGTCTCACAAGCAACCCATAGCAATACATGCCTGCAATAATTTGCCGCCAATAAATGCATTCCTTGCTTGTGAGACGCAAAATTTTGCGTCTCTACTTTAATTAAAAGCGAATGTCATCCATGATACATTCCTCATATCCTCAATGGCAACAGCCCAGTAGAGACGCAAAATCTTGCGTCTCACAAGCAAAACATAGCTATACACGCATGCAATGGTATGCAGTCAACAAGTGCATTCCTTGCTCGGGAGACGCAAAATTTTGCGTCTCTACCGGTTCATGCCGTCACGACGGAAACGTGGTATTGGCATCACATCCTGACGCTGAGCGTATGTGTGCCCGCGCCATATTCCTTTGCCGCAGTGTCACCGGGGAGCGTCACCGACGCCGTGGCTCCCTCCGGGATGGTGAATGTCCATTTCCACATGTCGCCGTCATACCTCCATGAACTCTTTATCAGTCCCGCAGCCGAACGGTATTCGGCGTTGAGGTGACCCAAACGGCGGTCAGGCACGGGGCGCATTATGATGTGGCGGAAGCCCGGACGGGCAGGGTCGGCAGCTATGCCGGCAGCCGTTTCCCACAGCCATTCGCACACACAGCCGTAGGCGTAATGATTGAACGAGTTCATGCCCTGCGGTCCCATGCCGGAGTCTTTCATATAACTGTTCCAGCGTTCCCATATGGTTGTGGCACCGTTATCCACGGAATAGAGCCACGACGGGTTCTTGCGCTGGAGGAGAAGCTCGTATGCCATGTCTGCCATACCGTTCTCCGTGAGTGTCGACATAAGTATGGACGTGCCCAAGAATCCTGTCTGGAGGCAGTTGCCATGCTCCTTGAAGTTACGGCGCAGACGCTCTATCATGCGTTCCTTTGCCGCTCCTTCCACTATATTGTTTTTCAGGGCGAACAGCGCGGGAGTCTGCATGGTGTTGAGTATTTCGGTCTTGAACTCACCGTCGGCAGTAAGGAACTGCGATCGGATGTACTCGCGCGCCTCGCCAGCCATCGACACATAGCGTGAGGCATCGCGTCCGGTAGCCCTTGCCATGTCACTCATCATGTCGGCGTCCATCAGCCAATAGCATGCGCTCAGGTAGTTCCAGTATGCCACGGCTTCCGGTTTGAGACCGTCAGGACCGTATATCTTCCCGCTGCAACTCTCCAAAGGCTCATAGCTGAGCCAGTCTCCGTACTGATAGTTTCCGTTCTCTCCTTTAAGCGTATTGAAGTCATACTTCGCCTCCGCGATATGGTTGACATACCGTTCCATGGACTCCCACGAATCGTCAACCACCTTTCTGTCGCCGAACTGCTTCCATACCACCCATGGCACAATGACTCCGGCGTCTGCCCAACCGAGACGGTTCATGTCCACATCTTCGGTCGCTCCGTACTGCGCGAAAGGCGCGACGCTGGGATATCCGCCCTTGGGCGACTGCGTGTCGCGCACGTCCTGCAGCCACTTATGGAAGAAACGGCTTGTGTTGGCGAAGAATGTTCCGGTCTCGGCAAACACCTGCGTGTCAGCCATCCATCCCAGACGCTCGTTGCGCTGCGGGCAGTCTGTGGGCACTGAAAGATAGTTGGAGAGCTGTCCCCAATAGGTGTTTGATATGAGTCTGTTCACAAGTTCGTTGCCCGTAGAAATGCGTCCGGTCTCCATATCCTTGGCTATGGACGTGACGGGAACACTGCGTATCCTACTGATTGTGACAGGTTCTGTGACGGTGATTGACACGAAGCGGTAGCCGAAGAACGTGTTTTTAGGGCGGTAGGATTCCGGTTTGCCGTCTCCGGCAAAGGTGTAGTCGAGCATCATGCCTGTGTCGGGTATGCGCAGATTGAGCCGGTGAACGCTCCCCTCAGGTCCGTCCATGCCCCTGCTCTTCAATCCGTTGCCGTCGTTGAGCAGCTCCGACGTGATGCAATGCAGCTTTGTCCCCTTCTTCGCCCGGAAGAGAAAATCGGGCACAGCGGCGGCGTTCTGACCGAAGTCCACCACAAGATTCTCACCCGGATTGACCTCAATTGTCTCACCGTCGGCATACTCTCTCTTTACGACCACCTTGCCGTAAGCGTCGTCACCCTGTCCCGTTATGTCCTGCCATACGTATATCTTCACCGGTGCGAGCGCGATGTCGTCGCGCATATATATCTCCGCTCCGTTGTCTGGCAGTATCTGTCCCTTGAACTCCCGGTTTATCTCAGGTCTGGAGAGCAGCTCCGGAGTAAGGAATCCCTGTGCCACACGGGCGTCATACTCCTCACCGTCGAAGATGGCGGCATGCTTCACCGGTCCGGCTATACCGGCTTTCCAGTTGTCGGTGTCTGTTCCGTAAAGGCGCACTGTTCCGTCCTTATACGTGACGCGCAGCACTCCGCGGAACGCACACTTGGTGCCGAACATTCCCTGACTGCCGCCGGGAGTGACAATCTTGTCGCCCCACCAGCCGGGCGTAACCTGCGCGGAGAGCTGGTTGACGGCACCCTTACGAGTGTCGAACGCGTCGGTGACATCATACGTGAACGACCGTTTCGTCTTGAACGGATGTGTGAAACCCGGTTTGAGAACCTCCTTGCCGACGAGTTTTCCGTTGACATACAGGTCGTATACACCGAGTCCCGATGTCATCCATTCGGCACGTTCCACCTTTCCCTCGTTAGTGACCGTGGAGACAAACCAGCTGGCTCCGTCGGCAGCGCGCGCTCCGTCGTTCACCGTACCCGTTACGACAGGGGCGTTGACCACCGAAATCCATTCCGAGCTTTTCCACGCATTGTCGTCCAACGCTCCTATAAGTGTACCCACGTTTTTACGGTCGGCAGTGCCGCAAGCAGTGAGCATTGCGAGTGCCGCACAATAAAACATCTGTCTGTAATTCATCATATCGTGTTTGTTTGTTGTTAATATCGTGTCTGATTGTTATTAATGTAGCGTTTGTCTATTATCAATACGGTATTTGTTTATTATCAGGTTCTGTCACATTGTTCTCCTTCCCCATCCCGCAGTATGTTACATGTAATGCGTCCATTAGGCGGGATGGCTGGTACTGATATATCCCACCGGCATCGGGGCATACATCACGTCGCATAAGAAAAGAATATCGTATGTTTTCATATTTCAGTTTTTAGTGTGTCTCAGATAAATCAAACAAAACCGTGTCACCTTTGCAGCGGCAGTATAAGAGACTGCAATGCAGCTTGCAAGAAGTCACCGCCCATGTATTGACGCCGCAACGAAACAGCATTTACAAAGACAATGCAAACGAGCGGCAAGAGAGCTTGCTCTTAGTTGCCCGAGTGCAGCTTGTCTTATACAAAGACTATGCGAGGCGAGCGCAATGGCAAGGCGGGGAAACGCAGTTTTACCGGACTTGACACTGCCGAGCCGAAGCTTGTCTTATACAAAGACAATGCGAGGCGAGCGCAACGGCAAGACGGGGAAACGCAGTTTTACCGGACTTGACACTGCCGAGCCGAAGCTTGTCTTATACAAAGACAATGCGAGGCGAGCGCAACGGCAAGACGGGGAAACGGAGTTTTACCGGACTTGACACTGCCGAGCCGAAGCTTGTCTTATACAAAGACAATGCAAACGAGCGAAATGAGAGCTTGCTCTTACATTTCCGAGTGCAGCTTGTCTTATACAAAGATAAGTAAATATACCAAACGTCACCATACATCCTCGTGTTTTTTATAGTATTGGTATCAAAATACATATCCGACAGTATCAAAATACACAGATTTGTAAATACACACACGATATTCACCCATAGCAAAATGATTGTACCGGTGTATTAAAACCTACGTCATCGGAGCGATATAACCATGTCATTGACACGGCATTACGGATGTCTGAGAATATCGCTATGAGGGCGGTATCCTGTCGTCAAAACAATGATAAAATTCAAATATAATGGCGTCAGCCTGTAGAGACGCAAAATTTTGCGTCTCACGAGCAAGAGATGCATTTATTGACAGTAAATTATTGCAGGCGTGTATTGCTATGGGCTGCTTGTGAGACGCAAAATTTTGCGTCTCTACTGGGCTGACGCCATTAAGGATATTAGGAATGTATCATTGATTGTATGCGCTTTTTATTAAAGTAGAGACGCAAAATCTTGCGTCTCACGAGCAAGGAACGCATTTATTGACGGCAAATTTTTGCAGGCGTGTATTGCTATGGATTGCTTGTGAGACGCAAAATTTTGCGTCTCTACTGGGCGGACGCCATTGAGGATATTAGGAATGTATCATTGATTGTATGCGCTTTTTATTAAAGTAGAGACGCAAAATCTTGCGTCTCACAAGCAAGGAATGCATTTATTGACAACAAATTATTGCAGGCGTATATTGCTATGGGTTGATCGTGAGACGCAAGATTTTGCGTCTCTACTGGGCTGACACCATTGAGGATATTAGGAATGTATCATTGATTGTATGCGCTTTTAATTAAAGTAGAGACGCAAAATCTTGCGTCTCCCGTGCAACGAATGCATTTATCGGCAGCAAAATATTGCAGGCATGTATTGCTATGGGTTGATCGTGAGACGCAAAATTTTGCGTCTCTACTTTGGTTTGACAGCGGGGGAAGGACGGAGGCTTCATGCGTCAGGACCTAATGGCGGCTCCGGCATTCGTAATGATTCTGTATACGGAAAAAAGCCGGATGAGAACAGTGACTGTCACATGCGGCATAATAAAAAAATCTCTCCCCGCAAAATGCGGAGAGAGATTGAAAGTGTTTTTATGAAAGAATTATCAGTTTAATCCCAGTTGATAGCATGCTGAGGATCAGGCTCCTGAGTATTGATCTTACGCTCACCGGTCAGAGAACCCTTCACTGTGTAAGACATCTCATATCCCGGAACCATTCCGTAATCGGTGAATGTGTAATTCACATTCTGTATCATCACGTAACGGTGCAACAGATAGTTCTGTGTGGCATCCATCTCCTCGACTACTGTATAGCGTGTGATTTCATCTTCTTCAGTATCATTACCATGAGCGTCCTTCACCTTGTTAACTTTAAATTTCACCAGAGGATTGTCACATGTGAACTTTATAGTTCCTCGTGTGTGGTCGTTCTCATTCGGAATGAATTCGAGATTGATCTTATAATTCGCACGATCCTTTCTGTCCTCATCTATAAGACCTGCATATACAAAGACCTTGTTCTCATCAACAACATAGAGACGTACATTCTCTACAACAGAAGCTTCAGTATCACCGGCTATAGTTATCTGCTGTGCAGTACCCGAATAAACACCTGACCAGTCGTTGAACGGATAGACACGGAGCAGAGCCTTTGCGTAGTACTGACGCGGATGAGACTGATAGCCGTAATCCTCATTGTCAAGAATCTGAATGGGGAGAACCCATTTCTTAGACATATCTATGCCACGGAAATCGAACTTGATGTTCATCAGGTCAACGTCCTTTCCGGCAGGGATTGTCATTTCCTTCGGATATGTGGCATACTGAGTCATGTCCTGATAATACAAGTCCGTACGGTTCTGGAAACGCGCTACGTTCATTGTATACAGCGTATCAGGGTCAGCATCGAAGTGTATTGTCACGTCCTTGGGGTTCGTGGTTGAACCGGCGATGACAACCGGAAGGTCGTATTCGGATATACCGTAGCCTCCGTCACCCTCATCCGGGAACTTGTTGCCTGTGACATTTCCTTCAGCGTCATAAACGCAGCGGGTATACGGAACATTGACTACTCTCACTCCGTTGTTGTCAAGCGGAGCACTGAAAGCCACATAGTGTGCGTACTGCTCATCCTCCCACTCATCGTTACAGGATGTGGCAACCATGAGCAAGCCCAACAGGGAAGCACCTAAAATAGATATATGTTTCATCTTTTTATTCCTATTTGATTATAATGATTAGTCATAATTTCTCCATCCCGGTGACTGAACGAGGAGGTTGTTACGCTTCAGCTCGTCGAAAGTAACGGGCCAGAAGTACATCTTCTCGGCAAATGTCTGCTGGAGGTTGGATGTCGGGATAACAACCTGGAAGTCAGCACGCCTTGCCTGTGTCATGAACACGTTGAGACCGTAAATCTGCTGTGACTCCTCAACCGGAGCGTCCATCCAGCGGCGCAGGTCGTAATAACGCTTACCTTCACCGAGAAGCTCGATCATACGCTCACGCTTGATCTTCGCACGCAACACATTTTTGTCCAGATAATCTGTCTCAGCAAAGTCAGGCAGTCCGGCACGGATGCGAACTGGATGAATGCCCTTCTTAATCTCCTCAATGTCACGGCTGATTGTGTATGTCTTTGTACCGTCCCATGACTGTACATCATATTTGCCGTCAAGCTCGTTGAGAGCCTCAGCATACATCAGCAGGATATCGGCATAACGGATTGCAGGTTCCGGCTTGGCTGCGATATTGTCCATGCTGTGACCGGACTCTATGTAATCGTTAGGATTATAGAACTTCCTGTATCCTATACCTGTACGGGGATAAGAGAACGCGTTGATGTAACCGTCTCCACCTCCACGATAGTAGAATATCTGCTTGTCGCGCTGTGACTGCGTAGGATGTCCTGCATTCTCCCACACGCTGCCGCTGAATGCCACAGAGGCATAGAAACGCGGCTCACGGTTGGCATACTGCAGAGAAACGTTAGCCTTCAATGGCGGATAGTCCTTGTAGTTCTGACGTGTGGTGAAATATGTTTCTAAAGTATATCCTTCATCTTTTGCCCACTGGGGAAGACGATCCGAACCGTCTTTACCGTTCAGTTCACTGTCCTTACCCGGAACATCGGTTCCATCATTCATATAGTATGCGTCAACCATCTTTTGTGTCAGACCGTTGGTGTTCCATCCACCACAGCTCACAGGCATTGAGTGAAGCACGATAGACTCTATGGAGTAGTCATTCTGACGGCACATGTTGTCAACACGTGAGAAGATAATCTCGGGATTGTCCTGAATAGCCACATTGCCGTTGAAGAGGTTGGCATAAGAAAGCATCGGGTCGATGTCTGCCCATCCGTCAGGCCAGTTCTTCTTTGCAAAGTTGCCGTCATCGGGCGGAGTTATAGTAGCTGTTCCCGAAGTGCTCTTATTAGTATGATAAAGCTCATACTGATTAAGATCAATCACGTCCTTGCATGCGGCGGCAGCGCGCGCCCACTTGCTCTCATCATATTCTGTGCTAAGAAGAGGACTTCCATCCTTGTTTACGAAATCCTTGGCGATTTTATCATCAACAAGTTTGGTATCGTGCTGACCGTTCTTAAGCTGACCGTTAGCCAACGGGCTGGCAGCATAGATGTAAGCCAACGCACGTGTTGCGAGACATGCGCCCTTTGTAGGACGTGCGGAGTTCTCCTGATCACGCTTGTAATACTGAATCTCCTTGGCAGCCTGAATCATCTCCTTTGAGATATGCTCTACCACTTCCTCGTATGTATTACGCGGCTGTGACATAGCCTCGTATGTCTGAGTGTAGTCTACACCTTCCTCAGCCACGATTGGCACCGGACCGTATTTACGAAGAAGCAGCCAATAGTAGTAAGCGCGCACGAAACGTGCCTGACCTTTATAGTCGAGCTTCTCAGTCTCAGTCATCTGCGGGTTCATGTCAACGTGATGAATGAACACGGAAGCCTGATAGATGCCTTTGTAGCACATCTGCCATACATAGTTGTTGAAGTCTTCCTCATAGAGACCCATGCGGTAAGAGTTGTAGGACACACGAACGTCGTCCTTGTTGTCACCGAACAGCTTGCTGTCGCGGTCGCCGTAATACACGCAGTCGTCGAAGCAGCTGTAGAACGAACCTGACTTATTGCCGACGTCCACATTCTCCCTCAGGATGAAATAATAGGCGTAGGCAAGCCATTCCTGCGTCTGCTGACGGTTTGTGAAGACTGACTCTAACGTACGGCGGTCTTCAAAATATTTGTCGGAGTCAAGGTCAACGCACGATGTGAGAGACCCTAAACCGAGAACCGACATCATTAATATTGCTATCTTATTTTTCATATCTGTCTTTTTGTAATTATTACAAGTTAACCTGTACACCCACTGTCACAGACTTTGTAAGAGGATATTCCTCACCACGCTGCTGCAATGACTCCGGATCCCATGTATCGAAATCAGACCATGTCAACAGGTTTGTTCCCGTGATATAGAAACGAACTGTGTTGAAGTGTATCTTATTTACGATAGATTTGGGAAGAGTATAACCGAAGTCAAGGTTCTTCAGACGCAGATAGCTCATGTCGCGGAGCCAGAACGTTGAAGCCTGCTCGTTGTTGTTGTTAGCTCCATAAGTCAGACGAGGATAAGAGGCGTTGGGGTTTTCTGTTGCCGTTGTTCCTGAGATGTCTGCCGATATCCAACGGTCGTCAACCATACCCTTGAACACATTACCCCACTGGTTCTCGCGGAATGCGAACACGTTCTTACCAAGTATCTGTACATTAGACTTGCCTGCTCCCTGGAAGTGGAGGTTGAAGTCAAAATCCTTCCATCTTACAGAGAATCCTAGACCGTAGATAAGGTTAGGTCTGGAAGTGGCACCGATGGCTACAACGTCACCGCCGTCAATCTTACCGTCACCGTTCACATCCTTATACTTGATGTCACCCGGCATATAGTCACCGAATGTCTGCTCGGGGCTGTTGCGTATATCCTCCCAGTCTTTGAACAGACCAAGAGCTATGAGACCCTTCTGCTGGTTAACACGATAACCTGCAGAATACTGGTAAGGATAAGTGTTGAACTGCTCGTCGGCAACGAGTACCTCGTTCTTACTGTAAGTGATGTTTCCTCGCACGGTCAGGTCAACCTCACCGAACTTCTGATTGTAGCTGAAGTTACCGTCGAAACCGTTGACTCTTACAGCGCCTACGTTTGCCCATGGAGAGCTTTCGAAACCTGCCATTGACGGAACGAAGTTACGTTTGCTGTACTGTCCTGTACGCTTCTCATAGAAGTAGTCCACTGTCATGGAAAACTTGTTGTTGAAAAGCACGAGGTCGATACCTACGTCCGACTTGCGGGCAACCTCCCATGTCACACCCCTTGCTGCAAGCTGAGTGTAATGGATACCATTGAAAATATTAGTATATGAGGAAGTACCAAAATTATAAATGTTATCCTTTACAATGTTTCCATTGTCATCAGTATGAGTTAAATAGTCCAAAGTATACAGATACGGGAAACGCACTCTGGTGCCTCCATCCATGATGGCGTCATTACCTACCTTTCCGTAAGAATAACGAATCTTGAACATATCCATCCAAGGAGCTACCTTGCGAACCCACGGTTCCTCGGCAACGTTCCATGCTACGGAGAAAGCCGGGAAGAATCCCCAACGGTGTCCGTCAGCAAAGTTCTCTGTTCCGTTGTAACCGAAGTTACCGTCAATGAAGTAACGGTTTGCGTAGTTATATGTCACCTGACCGGCAAGTGCCATGTTCTTACGGGACACTGAGTTCTTGATATCATTTCCAAGATTCTGTGTCTGTATGTTAGTGTCCTGAGTGAATCTGAAGTTGGCTCCCACATTGTGAACCTTCGCGAACTGACGGTTGTAGTTGAGCAATAGCTCTATGAATTCCCTACGTGAACCCTCATTGCTTGAGCTTTGTGTCATGTCAGACTCGTTACGTATCTGGTCCCAGATGATGTTACCGTTATCGTCACGACCGTTGGCATGATATGTAGCAGGGCTACGCATGTGAGAAATCTTATTGAAGTTGTATGTGTCGTAACCGAAACGTGCTGTGAACTTAAGACCCTTTGTCACAAAATCAAGGTTCTGCTCGAGTGAAGCGTTAGAATAGAGGTTGTTGGTCCACTCCTCGTTATAACCTGTCTGTGTGCTGGACACCCAAGGATTGACGTGGTTGTCGTCACGACCGATGTTTATCTGCGGTACATAACCGTTGGAGTACATCACAGGTGAAAGGATGTTGTTATAACCGAACAGCTGTCCCCATACCCTATCGTCACCAAGTCCCGGACTGTTACGCTTGTTCAAATCACCAGATACACCGAGCTTCAGCACTGTGGTCGGAGTGATGTCTATATCGACATTCAAACGATAGTTCCAGCGTTTGTAGTTAGCGTTTGTATCATATTTATCACGGAGAGTCTTGTCTGTCTTATACATACCCTGATCCTCAACGTATGCGATTGAAGCATAATAACGTGATGTGTTACCACCACCACTGAGGTTGACATTGGCACGATAGCTGAACGCACCGTCCTTAAGCAGGAGGTCCTTCCAGTCTACGTTCGGATAAAGATCCGGATCAAGTCCGTTGAGGAAGAGTTCCTTCTCTGCCTCTGAATAGGCAGCACCGAGGCTTCTTGTGATACGTGCCTCATTCAACAGGTCGATATATTCCTCTGTTCCTACAAACTCAGGAGTGATAGTTCGCATATTATAAGATGTCTCGAACTTACCGTTCACGTTAATCTTACCTGCCTTACCACGTTTTGTAGTGATAAGCACAACGCCGTTAGCACCCTTTGAACCGTAAATGGCTGTAGCAGACGCATCTTTGAGCACAGTGAAAGACTCGATATCCTCAATGTTAAGCTCATCGAGATTATCACGCTCGAAACCGTCGACAAGGATAAGAGCTGAAGAACTGGCACCGAATGTGGATATACCACGGATCCAGAATTCAGAAGTGTTCTTACCCGGCTGTCCTGATGTCTGGAATGCGAGCACACCCGGAACGTTACCGGCAAGAGTGTTTGACAGATTGGATGAAGTATAGTGCTTCAGGTCACCCATATTAACGTTGGTGATGGCACCGGTCACGTTAAGTTTCTTCTGAGTACCCATCGCTGTTACAACGACCTCGTCAACAGCATTCTGTACTTCTTCCTGCATCTTCACATCAATGGTCGTCTTGGTGTCCTTAAGGAGAACCTCCACCTTCTTGAAACCTATGTATGTGAAGACAAGAGTCTGATATTGCTTTGCATTAATCTTGTACTTTCCTTCGTAATTGGTAATAGCACCAAGTCCCGGGTCGTCTTTTCTACTGATGTTGGCACCAATAATCGGTTCACCGTTTGCGTCTGTGACCGTACCGGTTATGACCAATTCCTCCTGAGCCAAGGCATTCGCTGCGACGCCCAGCATCATAAATAGCATTATTAATACTTTCTTCATAGCTTCTGATTGTTAGTTAGCAGTTGTTGCCTCACCACCGGTAGCTTCTCCGGATTCTCCTCCTGTAGTTCCACTCTCCTCTTCCGGAGCTTCCTCCATACCGATTGTACGTATAGAACGTCCTACGGTGTCAAGCACATAGAATACTTTCTTTGTTTCATCATAAGCGATACCTGTCGGATCACGGAAACGCGCAACCTCACGCAGGTCACCGTTATCAGTACCCCATATGTTATTGTCCGCAGCAGAAGTACGGCTTCCACGACCAGCATATGTTCTTACAATACCTTCCGGTGTCATCACTCTCACGTCATGATTACCTTTTTCAGCAAAATAGAAATCATATACATCTTCCTTACCTTCTGCTACATACTCATCATTCTTCACAAATATTCCTTGATAAGGTGTAGCCAACTGTGCACCGGTACCGACTCCATCTGCCCATGCAGAAGTTTTCATCTGTCCTGCAACTATGTAAGGCGCAGTAAAACGCTCTCTTGTCTTGTCGTAGTCAGTACGCAGGATATAGTGCTGGTTAACAACTATAATATAAGCATAATTTCCTGTAGGATGGATTGCAATTTTGAACTCCCACCTAGTATCCTGAATTGTGAATAATTGCTGGAACGGAGAGTCCTCACTCTGCAGATTATAATCCTGAAGATACGGATTCCATGTGGCACCGGCATCAACAGACTCGAAATACTTGTCCATATCAAGACGGAAGAACTGACCGTTCTCGTAAGAATTGAAATACAGGTCACCGCTTACAGGATGAATGTACGCACCGTTGCATTGCTTATAAGCGGCAAGCAGCTGTACGTCAGAGTTCTCATTGAATGTGCCGTCCTCGTTACGTTTCACGATATAAACAGACGGACTTCTCTGCTGGCTGCGGTCTTCGTCTATTGAGACAATCATGTAGTCAACACCGTTATGGCTGGTGAAATCGATAGATCTGATACGGTTTCTGTTGTTGAACATGGAATAACCCATTATGCTCTCAACAGTCTGCTTCTCAAAGTCGATTACCTGTATACCGGGTGAACCTTGGTCGTAGCCTATGTACAGACGGTTAGGATATTTCGGGTCGAACTTCATCTCACCGTCTGCGGCAAAACCTGTACAGGTGGCAAACGGACCGTCGTTCCATCCCTGGTCGTCGTATTCGTTACGGTATCCGCAAAGACGTCCTACTACTTCCTTACGCTCATAATTGAATTTTTCCGCGCTTGTGGCACTCTGAGTACCTGTAGTCTCGTCGCCCACAGTAACCTGGATCTCACCTGAGAATGCTCCCTGCGGTACGAAGACATACAGTCCGTCGTCCTTGCCTCTCACATTACTCTTGGCACTAATAAGAGTAGCCTTACGTCCGCCTACCGTAACCTTCACCTTCGAGGTGTCGTTGCCGAAGTTCTCACCATAAATGATAAGCCTGTCATTGGCTCCTCCCGACTTCGGCAAGAAATCGGTGATTGTTACCGGCGTGTTCGGGTCGTACTCCTGAACAGCAACATCGTCGTCGTCGCTACATGATACGAAGCAACAGGCGAACAATGCAAGCACCGCACCATACAGGTGCTTGTGCAAAGTAACATAGTTTTTAAACATACTTATTAATTGATTAAGGATTGATTGTTTATCTTTTTACAAAAAGCAGGCTGCGCCCAGCAATCTGAGAACGAGTTCTCATTGCGCTCGCTGGCACTGTTTTTTCCTAATATATATGCATAAGCTTCCCACAGCATCACTACAAGACGTAATAACGGTAAACACTTTCGTCTTTCATCATGACACTATCATCACTTCATCCGCCAGCCACAGGGAATCATCAGAGATTCCCTGTCAGCGGCAAACGAATATTGTTTTCACCCAATGGTAAATGAGTTGTTATTTCTTCTCGGCAAGCTTGTCGGCAAGAACCTTCATCCAGAATCCGCCAATTACAGAACGAGCCTTGAATCCGGTCATCAGTCCTGTCTTGGTATCATACCAGTCGCTGATAGGCACACGTGATTCTGTTTCGTTGATGTAATCATACACCGGATGCACGAACTTCAGGAATGTCTTGTTGTTGGGAGCCATTGCGGCAGTCCACATTATCCAGTCGTTCTTGGTGTAATCCTTACGGCTGTCGAGCGGCAGACCGTATCTGTTCTGCATCTTCAGATAGTACTTTATCTCGCGCTGCATGGCGTCGTTGGGGAAGATGTTGATGTTCCAGAGCTTGTCCCAAACCATATTGTACTTCTGGCTCCATGTGTTCTCGCGGTCGAAAGCAAGGCGATAGTGGTCGTCCTCACGTGCGTCCTTCTCCCACTTTGCCGCCATTTCCTTAGCCTTGTTCATGTACTTGTCGGCTGTTGCAGCGTCGCCCTTGATGCGAGCCATCTCCGCAAAGCCTGCCACACCCATGATAGCCTTTATTGAAAGGTTGCAGTTGTGAGCCCAGTGTCCTGCGAAGTCGTCTGTACAGAGCTGGTTGGCAGGGTCCTGTCCGTTCTCTACGAGATAGTCAGTCCACATCTTGAGGATATTCCAGTATTTGTCAACATACTTCGTATTGCCCTCAATCTTAGCAATCATAGCGGCAAGAGTAATCATGTTACCGGCTTCCTCCAGAGGCATGTCGCCACCGTAAACCTGTCCGTTAGCAATAGGATATGTTCCAAGATCGTGTGCGGCGAACGGCTTTGTCCAACGTCCCGAGTAGCTGTAATCGAAGATACTTGTCATCATTGCCTTCTGCAGGTCGGGGTTGTAAACAAGGAACAGCGGAGCCTCAGGATAAGTAAGGTCAACCGTATTCACACAACCGTTGGAGTTGTTTTCCTTAGAGAAGAAGAGCAGATTGCCGTCCTTGTCCTCGAAAAGCTTGTGGGCTGCAATCACGTGACGGTAAGAACCTGAAAGAATCTCGGCATACTTCACGTCGCCAGCCTTCAATCCGTCATCGTAGATCATCTTGTCGAACTCGCGGCATTTAGCCATAAGCTCTGAATAACTGTTCTTCAGACGGTCGAAAGCGTCGAAAATCGTAACCTTGCCACCGTGTGCCCAGTATCCTTTGTAACGCTCGTACATATACTCGATGTCCTGTATCTCGTCATAGCCGAGCATTGTGAAGCTTGAAGCTGTGGTCACGTTGCCGAAGTTGTGCACATAAGCCAATGTAGGCATCTGTGAAGGCTTGCGGCATACAACAACCTCTTCGCTCTCAGGAAGCTCACCTGTAGAAAGGAATGTATCCTTTATCTTGTTCTCTGCTGAAAGGCTTACGTTTCCGTTCACATTAGGCATATAGAAGTATCCCCAGTCGATGCAGATGCCGTCACCCTTCTTTGCGAGAATAGGCTGGTCAACAGTACCTGTCTTGAGATATTTCACACCGTTCTTTATTACAGTAGAAGAAACAGTAGGCTGCGAGCTCTTGTTCACGCCCTGCAAAGGATTGGCGCTCAGGTAGAACTGCACGTCGTGTGTCTTCTTGTCTGTAGAACGAACCTGATATGAGATGTAGTTGATAGGCATTGACAGCAGATCGTAGTCATTGATCAGCATAGGAGCTGTGAACACCACGTCAAGCTCAACCGGTCCGCACACGAATGTGTAATAAGTAGATGTGGCGAGTACGCTTACCGACTTCTGCTCAGCCTGCAGGATGTTGGCGTTGCTTACTGCAAGATTCTTGAACAGTCCGAAGTCTGTGTAAGCGCCGCCGGTTGTGTTGTGGCAATGAGCGGCTATCACGTTCTTGCCGGGCTTGAGAAGCTTCTTCACGTCGTCAGACAGGTGGAGCTTTACGCCCTCGCGCCATGTCTCTCCGGTCTTGGCAACAGATGTTCCGTTGATAAAGATCTCAAAAACGTCGTCATGAGAATAAACCAGATAAAGATCGTTGTTAAGGTCATCTGCTGTAAGCTCTACGCTACGGCGAACATAAAGGTCAGAATTCTGTTCAGACCAATGAGTGCGCACGTTGCTCAGCTCCGGAGAACCGAACGCGGCAGTACCCTCTTTCCATCCGTTTGCGTTGAAGTCAGGCTTTTCCCATCCAGCACCCGGATTTGTACGTGTGTACATAGCCTTCCATTCTGCCTCATCAGCCATAGGAACGATTGATTCAAGAAGAGCTCTTTCCTTTGATCCCATGAAACGATAAGTCTTGCCGTCAACGCGCAGAAGTCCTTCAAGAGGTTTCTCGTCGTTGGTCCAATGGCGTGTATCACCGTCATTGAGCTTATCATACGGAGACCAGATGGAAAAATAAGGATCCGAAACCACCAGCGGCACAGACGGCAAACGAAGCTTCGTGCTCTTGTAGGGCACAAAATCTGCCGGTGTCTGAGCATTGGCAAACACTGCAGTAGCGAGTACTGCAACAGACATTAATAATTTCTTCATCAAATTTATAATTCTAAAGTTAGTTAATAATCAACCTACTTATAATTTTTCATGTTACCCCTTAAGCAATCTTATTTTACCTTTCAAGAAAAAACCAAGTACCGTTATTATATAACTTAAACAAAAACCTTAATTCCGCAACACTATTATAAATTAAACTTTTTAAGTACCTGAGCAACAAAAAGTTGCTCAGGATTTTGCCATGTCGAAGAATTCACTTATCTTAGTGTTGCAAAAAATAAACAAGAAAATCCGACGATAGACATGGCAAAAATACAAATTAAATCTGAGAAACTCACTNCCTTAATTCCGCAACACTATTATAAATTAAACTTTTTAAGTACCTGAGCAACAAAAAGTTGCTCAGGATTTTGCCATGTCGAAGAATTCACTTATCTTAGTGTTGCAAAAAATAAACAAGAAAATCCGACGATAGACATGGCAAAAATACAAATTAAATCTGAGAAACTCACTCCTTTTGGAGGAATATTTTCTATCATGGAGCAATTTGACTCCACATTGTCATCAGTAATCGACTCAATCCTCGGTTTAAGATGTAAATCGTTTGGTTATCGGTATAGCGAAATCATCCGTTCTCTCATGAGTATCTATTTCTGTGGAGGCTCATGTATTGAGGATGTCACTACTCATTTAATGAACCATCTCTCGCTTCATCCGACACTTCGCACTTGTAGTTCTGATACTATTCTCAGAGCGATAAAGGAACTGACGCAAGAAAACATCTCATATACATCAGATACGGGTAAGAACTACGATTTCAATACGGCTGACGTCCTCAATACTTTACTGCTCAATTGTATGTTTGCATCTGGCCAACTGAAAGATGGTGAGATGTATGATGTTGATTTCGACCATCAGTTCATAGAGACTGAAAAGTATGATGCAAAGCCTACATACAAGAAGTTCTCCGGTTATCGCCCTGGTGTGGCGGTTATTGGCGACTTGATTGTTGGCATAGAGAATAGCGATGGTAACACAAATGTTCGTTTCCATCAGAAGGAAACGCTGAAGAGATTCTTTGAGAGATTTGAGCAGAACGGCCTTACTATCAATCGTTTCAGAGCTGACTGCGGATCATGTTCCGAGGAAATCGTGGAGGAAATAGAGAAACACTGCAAGTCCTTCTATATCCGCGCAAACCGCTGCAGTTCGCTCTACAATGACATCTTTGCTCTCAGAGGATGGAAGACTGAGGAAATCAATGGCATTGAGTTCGAATTGAACTCTATCCTTGTTGAGAAGTGGAAGGGTAAAGCATACCGACTTGTGATTCAAAGACAGAAACGGATGGATGGTATGCAGGATCTTTGGGAAGGAAAATACACATACCGTTGTATCCTGACCAACGACTATGAATCTTCCGTAAGAAAAATAGTCGAGTTCTATAACCTTCGTGGAGGAAAGGAACGTATCTTCGATGATATGAACAATGGTTTCGGGTGGAACAGATTGCCCAGATCCTTCATGGCAGAAAACACTGTGTTCCTTCTTCTTACAGCACTTATCCGTAATTTCTACAAGGCCATTATCCAAAGACTTGACGTAAAGAGGTTCGGACTCAATGCAACAAGTCGCATAAAAGCGTTTGTCTTCAGGTTTATCTCTGTACCAGCCAAGTGGATCAGGACATCAAGGCGGTATGTGCTGAATATCTATACCTGTAATAATGCTTACGCAGACATTTTTCAGACTGATTTTGGATAACGCCTACAACTTATGGGTATGATACTGCGTATTGCCTCAAGTCGCATTGTGGGGTAAGGGAATATTGAGGGTTGCAGTGGGGATTTCTACCTCAATTTATCTGCTAATTCAGTAAGAGAGGACATGTACACGCAAGAAGGACGTTGAAGGGCTTAGTTGAGGATTTGAGGNTGTGCTGAATATCTATACCTGTAATAATGCTTACGCAGACATTTTTCAGACTGATTTTGGATAACGCCTACAACTTATGGGTATGATACTGCGTATTGCCTCAAGTCGCATTGTGGGGTAAGGGAATATTGAGGGTTGCAGTGGGGATTTCTACCTCAATTTATCTGCTAATTCAGTAAGAGAGGACATGTACACGCAAGAAGGACGTTGAAGGGCTTAGTTGAGGATTTGAGGCAAAAATTCAATATTCTTCAATTCGTTAGAATCCTTATTTGATGTCTCTAATTCTATATACAATGCAAAGTAAACCATTTTTCTGTAAAAAAAGAATAAAACACGAAGAAAATAATAAAATACTTCGCCAAAATCCGTTTTTTAACATTTCACTCTTATTACAATACGTAAGCAACTCCATTAGGATAATGCGGCTCAGGCGGTATTTATTCACATATATAAATATTCTTCATTGCCGTACGTGATATATATAATAAGGTGTAAAAAACATCCGGAAGGTGTTTTCATGTGTCTTATAAATCAGCTTAGCCAGTCACGCGACTTTTATAATCAGCTTCTTCCAACAGGCAGTCTGTCGTAAAAGAAACGTCGGCAGAAGTATGTCCGCATAGCTACGGACTCTTCTGCCGACGTTTTATATATCCGCCCGGCACAAGCGTTGCACGTTCATGCCGCGATATGGCGTTCTTATCTCTTCGCGTTCACAAGAAGATCTACCTTGCCGTCATCAATCAGCTTGAGTATAAGCTCACCGAAAAGTGTGTTCTGCCATGCGAACCAAGGACGAGTGTAGTTGTCCGGATTGTTCTTGTTGAACGATTCGTGCATCAGTCCTGTTCCGGCGTCAGTGCGCTGAAGCGTCTCTATGCACCATTTTATCTCAGCGTCGTCCTGACTTGTGAACGCCTTCATCATTATGGACATTGGCCACACCATGTCATAACCGATGTGCGGACCACCTATGCCCTCGCCTTTCGAGCCGCGGAAGAAGTAAGGATTGTCCTCGCTCCATACAAAACGGCGTGTGTTCTGATAGATGGGGTCGTTTATATCAACATCACCGAGGTAAGCCATAGCGAGCAGACTCGGGACGTTGGCGTCGTCCATGAGGTTGTAGTTGCCGTATCCGTCAACCTCGAAAGCATAAATCTTGCCATACTTGGGATGGTTGTATATGGCGTGCTTCTGCAGCGCGTCAGCCACCTCGTCAGCCAGAGCGGTACACTCGCCGGCAGTAGCTGCGTCGTTGTTTACCTTTGTAAGAATCTCGGCAGCCTTGCGCAGCGACGACACTGCCATGAAGTTTGAAGGCACGAGATAAAGGTATGTAGTGGCGTCGTCAGACGGACGGAAGAACGAGCATATGAGTCCGCACGGTTTGGCGGGAGCACCGAGTCCGTCGTTACATACGGTGTCGAGCTGACGCTCGGTCTTGCGCTGGAACTTGTACGGACCGAGTCCGTTCTTGCGCTGCTGCTCGCGGAAGGTCTTCAGTATGTTTCTTACGGCAGCCTTCCACTCGTCACCGAACACGGATGTGTCGCCCGTTACCTGCCAGTAATGGTAAGCCAGTCGGAGCGGATAGCACAGAGAGTCAATCTCATATTTGCGTTCGTGCAGCTCGGGCTTCATGTCTGTGAGGTCGCTTGCCCACGGGTTGTCCTCCAGCGGACCCGGATTGAATGCGTTGGCATACGGGTCGATGTTGATGCACTTGAGCTGGCGCAGGATCACACCGCGCAACATCTTCTTCAACTCAGGGTCTTTGTTTGCCAGCTGCACATAGGGCCACACCTGAGCTCCGGAGTCGCGGAGCCACATGGCAGCGATGTCGCCGGTGTAAACGAAAGTGTCGTCCTTGCCGTCGAAGTGCACAGTGGTGTCGATAGTGTTCGGGAAGCAGTTCTCAAACATCCATGCCAGATATTTGTTATCCTTCAGGAGCTTCTTCACTTCCTTTATTTTCTTCTCCACAGCATCCGAGCGGAACAGACGCTCAGACTCCGCCGGACGTTTCGACACGAATGCCGTGGCATCCTTGGCGTGTGTGATGTACTTTTGCGCGTCAAAGTCTTTAGCCTGCGCAACGTTTGCCGAGAGAGCCAGCATCACGGCTGCTCCGGCAAAGAATTTAAGTCTTTGATTCATAGATTTTATATTATATATACATTATTATATTTATACCTATTATTATATACGGTCTGTTCACTTCACCGCCGACAGCCTCGCCATCATCTCAATCATTGCAGCCTGATTGAGCAGAGTGCGCACGCCTTTCTTTCCGCGCGCGTCATAATGGCGTCCGAAAAGTCCGTCCGCGTCACGCGAACCGCCCTTGCCCCACGCCGTGTCCATCGACGCGAGGAACGCCTTCAGATATTTGCCGTCGTTGTCCACGCCGTAAAGCTCTATATATCCGCGCAGCATCACTGAGTCGAACCACATTTCTCCGCCCCTCAGAATGCGCAGTCCGTCCGCGCGTCCCTTGTCCTCGAAGAACCTGTCGTATGCCGCAGCCGCCATGAGACGGGCGTCGTCAAGATATTTTCTGTCGCCCGTTATCTTGTAAAGCATTGCCGCCGCCTGAAGCATCTGACCCGTATTATACGAATACTTGTCGCGTCCCAGACGACCTTTCAGCGTGAGATGGTCGAAATAGAGATGGTCTGTCTTGTCCTCCAGACTGTCTTTCGTCCATTTGTATATGTCTTGTCCGCGCTCCAGATATTTCTTCTCCTTCGTAGCGTTATACATCTTCAGTGCGAACACACTTGCAGGAGCGTTTGAACATGTGTTCTTGCTCTCCTTCTTCTGCTCACACCAGTATATGCCGCCTCCGAGCTTGTCGTCATATCCGGACATCACAAACGTCCATATCTCCTCAGCCCGTTGCAGATAGCTTTTCTTCCCTGTGGCAGCGTAGAGGTCTGCCATGTCGATGCCGAGCCAAATGTTGTCGTCATAGAAACGGTCGCTCTGCGGAGCCGTGTTCACATACGACGCATATCCGGCAGGCTGCCGCTTGGTGTCATAATACTTGTCAAGACCTTTCAGCATCATGCCGTCCATGACGTCGAGCCAATGCTTGTCGCCGGACGCCTCATACATGGCACTCACCGACGACACCATAGCCGAATATCCCCAAAGGAACGAATAAGGGTTCTGTCCTTCCTTCACCGGCACCGCCTCCTGCAAAAGCACCTTGTCGTCCGTCGCCATGTGTTTTCTCACCGCGTCGAATGTCTGCGACGCTCTTTTCATAAGATAGGCATTGCCTCCGTCCTTCGCCGAGGCACTTGCGCACACACCGCCCAATGCTGCCAGTGCGACGACCGTCAGCAATATGCGGTTAAATAAACTATTGTTCGTCATCTTTTGTAAAAATAATCAAGCTTATGGGTTAGTAAATACCATATAAATCAAGACAGAGAGCAAGGTGGTGCAAGGCGAGAGCAACGACAAGGAGGGAAAACAAAGTTTTACCAGACTTGGCATTGCCGAGCCGAAGCCCACCTTATGCAAAGGCGGTGCAAGGCGAGAGCAACGACAAGGAGGGAAAACAAAGTTTTACCGGACTTGGCATTGCCGAGCCGAAGCCCACCTTATGCAAAGGTGGTGCAAACGAGTGGAAAGAGAACTTGTTCTCAATTTTCCGAGTGCAGCCCACCTTATGCAAAGGTGGCGCAAGGCGAGTGCAACGACAAGGAGGGAAAACAGAGTTTTACCGGACTTGGCATTGCCGAGCCGAAGCCCACCTTATGCAAAGATACAAAATAAAAATATCCGCACAAATAAAATACGTCAAAAAAAACAACGCCACACCAAATAAGCACAATCGTACAACAGATGTCACAATATACCTCCGCCGCATTATCCAATCACAGGTGGCGTAATGCCTGCACACACGCCATTAACAACCAACGCTGCCTAACAAAAGTAGAGACGCAAAATTTTGCGTCTCACAAGCAGGAGGCTGAGGAATACACGTGCAACTGCCTGACAATGAAGGAATGACATGATGAACGGGAGACGCAAGATTTTGCGTCTCTACTGAAGGGAGGCTGATGAATACTCATGCAACTGACTGACAATGAAGGAATGCCATACCGACCGGGAGACGCAAGATTTTGCGTCTCTACTGGAGGATGGCTGAGGAATGCACGTGCAAACGCCCGACAATGAAGGAATGCCATGCCAATCGGGAGACGCAAGATTTTGCGTCTCTACTGGAGGACGGCTGAGGAATGCACATGCAACTGCCCGAAAATGAAGGAATGGACACTGCCGAGCCGCATCCTGTATTAATAAAATATACGTAAAAAATATTGCACAAAAGCACATGAAATAAGAAAAACAGTATATCTTTGCACCGCTAATCATCTAAAAACCCACAAAAAGAATGAACAATTTGAACAAAAAGGAACACATTGTATGGCTCGACGTCGTGCGCCTCGTCGCCATGATAATGGTAATAGGCGTACACTGCATCGACCCGTTCTACATCTCCCCGGTTCTCGGAAAACTGCCCGAATACAAGAGTTGGGCAGCCATCTACGGCTCGCTGCTCCGCCCGTCCGTACCGCTTTTCGTGATGATGACCGGTCTGCTGCTGCTCCCCATAGGCGACATGAGCATAAAGGACTTCTACAAGAAGCGCATCCCGCGCATACTATGGCCCATGCTTATATGGTCGGTGCTCTACAACATATTCCCGTGGTTCACGGGCGTCATAGGTCTGCCGAAGGAGATTATAGGCGACTTTTTCTGCTACGTGCAGGGCAACGAGTCGCAGGCTCTCGCCGACTCTCTTCGCAGTGTGGCGATGATTCCGTTGCAGTTCAGCTTCACCGAGAACCACATGTGGTACATGTATCTGCTCATCGGCATGTATCTCTACATACCCTTCTTCTCGGCATGGATAGAGAAATACGGCAGAAGTGCGGAACGCCTGTTCCTCACCATATGGGCTGTGTCGCTCTTCCTCCCCTACGGCGAGGCATACATCAGCAAGTATCTGTTCGGTGAGGCTACATGGAACGAGTTCGGACTGTTCTACTACTTCGCAGGATTCTCAGGCTATCTGCTGCTCGGACACTATCTGCGACGCGGCAACGACTGGAGCCTCGGCAAGACTCTCGCGGTGAGCGCGGTGATGTTCGCAGCCGGATATGCCGTCACTTTCACAGGTTTCAGCGCGGCTGCCGCCAACCCGGCGTCAACGGAGCTCGACATGGAACTGTACTTCACGTTCTGCAGTCCGAACGTGGTGCTCATGACAATCGCCGTGTTCCTCCTGCTGCAAAAAGTGAAGATAAACGGCGCGCGCATGCGCAAGGCTCTCGCCACCATGCCCAAATACGGTTTTGGCATATACATCGTGCACTACTTCGTGGTAGGTCCGGTGTTCCTGCTCATAGGTGAGATGTCGCTGCCAATACCTCTTCAGGTGCCTGTGATGGCTATAATGATATTCATGATATCCTATGCCTTCACATGGGCGATGTACAGACTGCTCGGCAGAAAGGCGCGTTACATAATGGGATAAATAAGGGCTGCGGATTGCAGATCGTGGTTCTGACTTTGCATTAATTAACAGTAAAATCGTCAGCATTTAACATACACGCGGACGCAATCAAACATATCACCAACCATAAAAGCTGACAACAGACGTCGGAAACGGTAGAACTGCAAAACCGTTTCCGACGTTTTTATTTGCCGGAAAGGCTCTTCCGTGTCACAGAAAAGGCTTTCCGACGTCACAATAAAGCCTTTGTCATCATGCAGGAAAGGCTCTTCCGCAAACTGATAAAGGCTCTTTGAGAATGCGGAAGAAAACATATCGTACGGCTATTCATATAGAACGGACTGAAAGACAACGCATTGAGCCATACCGGTCATGACGCCCGAAAACAGCGCATAAGTCCACAGCATTACTCCGTTACGCGAATACGGAGGTTTCAGAGATTAATATTTAACACTTTATATTTTCATTACGCAAAAATAAGTTAATAAGAATCCGTTCAACAACAATATGACCTCTTTTATCGATAAAATTCTTATCTTTGTATAAGATAAGCGGCGTCTCGGCAGTGTCAAGCCTGGTAAAACTCCGTTTTCCCGACTTGCCGTTGCGCTCGACTTGCATTATCTTTGTATAAGATAAGCGGCACTCGGGCAAATAAGAGCAAGCTCTTTTGCCGCTCGCTTGCATTATCTTTGTATAAGATAAGCGGCATCTCGGCAGTGTCAAGCCTGGCAAAACTCCGTTTTCCCGACTTGCCGTTGCGCTCGATTTGCATTATCTTGAACATCAACTGACAGTATCTTGCCGTCAGGCAACACTCTCTGTAATACAGACAGTACACATAAAAAACAGGAAAATGAGACGACTCATACTTGCATTCGCGGCACTTTGCGCATCGCTTACGCTTGCCGCACAGGACAAATACAAGACAGTGAAGGACATACAATATGTCAGCGACAGCGACACATCGGCATACAGACGCGAGCGTTGCAAGCTCGACATCTACATGCCCGAAGGACGCAAGGGCTTCAAGACCATCGTGTGGTTTCACGGCGGCGCGCTCGAGGGCGGCTCAAAGGAGCTGCGTCCGGAGCTGCAAAACTCGGGCATAGCCATCGTCGCGCCCAACTACAGACTCTTTCCACGCTGCAAATGCCCCGACTACACGCGCGACGCGGCTGCCGCCGTGGCGTGGACGGTGAAGCACATAGCCGAATATGGAGGCGACCCTTCGCAGGTTTACGTGGGCGGACACTCCGCCGGAGGATACCTCACACTCATGCTCGCACTCGACAAGAGCTATCTGGCGGAATACGGAACAGACGCCGACTCCATACGGGCTTACTTCCCCGTGAGCGGTCAGGCGGCTACCCACTACACCATAAGGAAGGAACGCAAGATTTCGTTCACACTGCCTGTCGTGGACAAATACGCACCGCTAAACAACGCGCGGAAGCTCGGCACACGCCTGGTTCTGTACACCGGAGACCGCCGTCTGGAGCAGATGGCGCGCTATGAGGAGAATCTCTACCTTAAAGCGGTGCTCGAGGGAGTGGGCAACAGCGAGATACCCATACACGAACTAAGCGGGTTCGACCACGGAGGAGTGGTCTCACCGGCATGTCTGCTGATAAAAGGAGAGATGTCGAGATAGCTCCGCCACAACGCTTCAAGCCGCACGCGACGTGACATGCTACGGCTGCAAGGAGAACTAAAAATAAAACAACAAAGACAATATACGCCCATAAGAATGAAAATAAAGGAAATGCTGAGCCGCACGGACAGGCGCACTTTCTCGTTCGAGGTGCTCCCGCCGCTCAAAGGCACGGGCACGGGCAGCCTGTTCTCTACCATAGAGAAGCTGAAGGAGTTCGCTCCGGCTTACATCAACATCACCACACATCACAGCGAATATGTCTACCGCGAGACCGGAGGAGGACTGTTCGAGAGACGGCGCATAAGGCGTCGCCCGGGAACGATTGCCGTCGCCGCCGCGATAAAGAACAGGTTCGGCATACCTGTCATTCCCCACGTCATATGCAGCGGAGCTACCATCGAGGACATCGAATACGAACTGCTCGACCTCCAGTTTCTCGGAATAGACAACCTCCTGCTGCTGCGCGGAGACAAGGCTAAGGAGGACCGCAACTTCATTCCGACGCCAAACGGGCACGCGCACACCACCGACCTGATAAGGCAGGTGAACATGTTCAACAACGGATTCTTTGCCGACGGCACACCGATAAAATGTCCCATGGGCACCTTCGACTACGGCGTGGCGGCATATCCGGAGAAACATGAGGAGGCGCCTAACATCGAGATGGACATGAAATGGCTGAAGGCGAAGCAGGAACTGGGGGCGCAGTATGCCGTGACACAGCTGTTCTACGACAACAGCAAGTATTTCGAGTTTGTCAGGAAAGCGCGCGCGATGGGCATACACATACCAATAATACCGGGCATAAAGCCTTTCACAAAGGTGTCGCAGCTCACTGCCGTACCCCGTACGTTCAGGTGCGACCTGCCGCAGGAGCTCGCGCTGGAGGCTGTCAGGTGCAAGAGCGACGACGACGCGCGCGCCCTCGGCATAGAGTGGACCACGACGCAGTGCCGCGAACTGTATGCGGCGGGCGTGACAAACATACACTTCTACACGATGTCGGCATCCGACTCTGTGAGGGAGATTGTAAGTAACATATTGTAAAATCTGAAATAGAACACTGAAGAGAGAATGAGTTTTGAGGACGTAGTCGGACAGAATGAGACAATAGACAGACTGAAGGAGATGAAGAGCGAGGGACGGGTGCCGCACGCCATACTGCTGTGCGGACCGTCGGGATGCGGCAAGATGGCGATAGCCATGGGGTTCGCGGCATACTTGCTCGGCGACACGGCACTCACCGACCACCTCAACCATCCTGACCTTCACTTCACTTACCCCACCATCAAACTGCCGTCCATGGGCAAGGAACACCAGCCCGTGAGCGGCGACTTCGCAAAAGAATGGCGCGAGATGGTAGCCAAAGGACCGTACTTCACATTCGAACAGTGGATGAACGCCATCGGGGCGGCAAACCAGCAGGCTATAATAACGGGGGCTGAGAGCGACGAGCTGACACGCATACTGAGCCTCAAGCCGAGCATGGGAGGATATAAGGTGTGCATAATATGGCTACCGGAAAGGATGAACCAGACTTGCGCGAACAAGATGCTCAAGCTGCTCGAGGAACCGCCCGGACAGACTCTCTTCATCATGGTGAGCGAACAGCCCGACCAGCTGCTCGAGACAATAAGGAGCCGGACACAGCGCATAGACGTCAGACCGATAGACTCCGCCGACATGGAACGCGAGCTCATGGCGCGCAGGGGCATAGAACAGAACGTGGCGGCACGCATGGCGCGCCTTGCCGGAGGCAGCTGGACAAAGGCCATCGAGACACTCAACGCCGGCAACGAGAACAGGATGTTCTTCGACATGTTCACCATGCTCATGCGTCTGGCTTACCAGCGCAAGGTGAAGGAGCTGAAGAAGTGGAGCGACAGCGTAGCCGGATACGGACGGGAGAAGCAGAGACGCCTGCTCGACTACTTCACACACCTTGTCAGGGAGTACTTCGTGTACAACTTCCACACGCCTGAGCTCAACTACATGACGGAGGAGGAAGAGGAGTTCGCAAGGCGTTTCGCACCGTTCATCAATGAGGCTAACATTGTGGAAATGGCTGAACTGACGGCAAAGGCGAGACGTGACATAGCGCAGAACGCCAACGCCAAGATAGTGTTCTTCGAAATGTCACTCCAGATTATCATCTTACTCCACAAGCGCAAATAAGCATTCTACAACTATATATATATACTTTTATAATACAAATTTATACTTCAAGACATGACAGACTTTAAAGATATGAAATTCAAGATAGCCCACGGCTGCGGCAGAGGACTCTGCCACGGGGCGTGCGGAAGGCAGGACAGGCAGCTCAACACCTACGACTGGCTGTACGACGTGCCCGGAAACACCGACAGGACCGACCTCGTGGAGGTGCAGTTCAAGAACACACGGAAGGGATACTATCATAATGTGAACAACATAGAACTGAAAAAGGGCGACATCGTTGCGGTGGAGGCAACCCCCGGACACGACATCGGAGTGGTCACTCTTACGGGCGAGCTGGTGAAGCTACAGATAAAGAAAGCCAACCTGAAATCGGCTGACGACATCAAGAGAATATACCGCATAGCCAAGCCCGTGGACATGGACATGTATCATGAGGCTAAAAGCAGGGAGCACGCCACGATGATACAGAGCCGGCAGATAGCCAAAGACCTCGGACTGCAGATGAAGATAGGCGACGTGGAATATCAGGGCGACGGCAACAAGGCGATATTCTACTACATCGCGGACGAGCGCGTTGACTTCAGACAACTCATAAAAGTGCTGGCTGAAACGTTCCATGTAAGGATAGAGATGAAGCAGATAGGCGCGCGTCAGGAGGCTGGACGCATAGGCGGGACAGGACCCTGCGGAAGGGAACTGTGCTGCGCCACATGGATGAAAAACTTCGTGAGCGTGAGCACCAACGCCGCGCGCATACAGGACATATCGCTCAATCCGCAGAAACTGGCGGGCATGTGCGCCAAGCTGAAGTGCTGTCTCAACTACGAGGCTGACGACTATGTGGAGGCAAGACGCTCCATGCCGAGCAAGGAGATTGTGCTCCAGACAAAGGACAGCGACCATTATCTCGTGAAAAGCGACATCCTCACAGGACTCGTCACCTACTCCACCGACAAGAACACGATGTCAAACGTGGAGACGATTTCATTTGACAGGGCGCACCACATCATAGAAATGAACAAACACGGGGAGAAACCTCTCTCGCTCACCGAAAACGGGAAACCGAAAAAGGAAAGCCGTCCCGCCGACCTGCTTGCCGAGGCTGACATCAGCAGATTTGACAAAAGCAGGAAGAAGAAAAGGAACAACGCCTCGAGAAACAGGAACAACAGACAGCCCAACGGAGGAAACAGGCAGCAGGGCAACGCCGCACAGAACAGAAACAAGGACAGCATAAGGGAGACGGCACAGCAGCCGAAGAAAACCGAAACGTCACCGAAACAGGAATGAGAAAGACTTTTTCCGCACTCATCGTGGGAATCATTGCCGCGACGGTGCTGCCGTCCTGCAACGAAAGAAGGGTGTATGACAGATATGAGCATACACCTCTTTCGGGGTGGGAAAAGAACGACACGCTGCGCTTCGACATCCCCAGACTCACGGCTGACGGTGTGTACAGTACGTCGCTCGGACTGAGAGCCACCGTCAGCTATCCGTTCGTGGGGCTCACTCTCATTGTGGAACAGAGGCTGGTTCCTGCCGACACCACCTTCACAGACACCGTGAGATGTGAGCTTACCGACGCCATCGGCAAGACCAGAGGCAAGGGACTGAGCTGCTATCAGTTCAGATTTCCATTGAGGGAAATGCGCCTCAGCAAGGGCGACTCGCTCCACATACGTGTCAGACACGACATGAAGAGGGAGATGTTGCCGGGAATAAGCGACGTGGGAATATCTCTAAGTGTTGACTGACTTGCGGTCAGCGTCTATCCGAAGGAAGATAAACAGCAGGATGGTGAAGCCCCACAGCGACGAGCCTCCGTAGCTGAAGAACGGCAGGGGAATGCCTATCACGGGCGTAAGTCCGAGAACCATGCCGACGTTTATGAAAACATGAAACAGGAATATGCTCAACACCGAATAGCCGTAAATGCGTCCGTACTTGAATGTCTGGCGTTCGGAGAGATATATAAGCCTTAATATCAGTGCCAGGAAAAGCAGCAGCACGCCCGCCGAACCGAGAAAACCTTCCTCCTCACCCACCGTACAGAAGATGAAGTCGGTGTCCTGTTCGGGCACGAACTTGAGTTTGTTCTGCGTTCCGTTGAGGAATCCCTTTCCCTTCAATCCGCCCGATCCTATGGCTATCTCGCTCTGATGAACATTATATCCGGCGCCTGATATGTCCTCCTCCAGACCGAGCAGCACGTTGATACGCACCCTCTGATGGGGTTCCATCACATCGTTGAGCACATAGTCGGCTGAATAGAAGAACATGATGGAGCCGAGAGAGAACAGCATTATGTACAGATAGTTGTAAAGACGGGTGCGCAGCCATTGGTAAAGAAGATAAAGCATGACAAGCACACTGAGCGCAATCTGCACCAGAACGATGTCGAACGGTATCACAAAAACAGAAAAGAGCGTTGCCGTGAGCGTTATGCCGAGCACATAGGCAAGCATGAGCCATGTCTGGCGGCGTTCCTTGCAATAGACGTAAATCATTGATGCCGTGAAGACATGAACAAGCAGAAACACCACATACTTGCCCACAGAGGTGGGCGTGGCGGCAAGAAGCACCTGCTCATACTTTATCCCCACGACAAAATAGACTACCATCGCGACTCCTGTGAACAGTATGCTGCCGGGCATACCTTCGCGGTAGAGCACAAGCGCGAACGACAGATAGACAAGCGCTGAACCCGTCTCGCGCTGACCGATGATGAAGAACATCGGCATAAGGATTATGGCGCACGCTGCCGCGAAATGCTTCCAACGGTGTATGTTGAAGCCGAACGAGCTCATCAGTTTGGCAAGCGCGAGCGCTGTGGCGAACTTTCCGAACTCGGCGGGCTGAAGGCGCAACGGACCGAGAACTATCCACGAGTGGGAGCCTTTGATGTCGTGCGGGTTGAATATCGTGGCGAACAGCAACAGCAGAAGTATGCCGTAGATGATGTATGAGAACGTGTCGAAGAAGCGCGCGTCCATAAGCAGTATGGCGAAACCGAGACAGACAGACGTCGCTATCCACACCACCTGCATGCCTGAACGTGTGTCCAGACTGAAAATGTCGTTGTCGCCGTAAGTGTAGCTCGCACCGCACACACTTATCCAACCGAATATCAGCAGGGCGAGATAGAGTCCGATGGTCCACCAGTCTATCGAACACAAAACGCTCTGACGCCTACCTGCTCCTTGTACCATATGCAATTCTACTGTTTTGAAAATGCGTGGCGCGCTCCTCACTCGCCGGAGAGAGTTTGCCGGTGATATATTTCTCCATCATCAGAGAGCCGATGGGGACACCGAAGTCGGCTCCGTAACCACCGTTCTCCACATACACCGCCACCGCTATTTTGGGATTGTTCATCGGGGCGAAACCCATGAATATGGAGTGGTCCTGCCCGTGGTTCTGCGCCGTTCCGGTCTTTCCGCACACCTCATAAGCCGGAGTGTTTGCCGAGCGGCACGTTCCCTTCACCACGGCGGAGCGCATTCCAGCCACCACATAGTCGTATGCGCGGCGCGTGGCTTTGGTGTAATGACGGCGTGTATATGTTGTATCGAGCGGCATGTCCTGTATTTTCCGCACCACATGAGGCACATAATAATATCCTCTGTTGGCTATCGTGGCGCACAGGTTTGCCACTTGCAGCGGCGTGAGAGCCACCTCTCCCTGACCGATGGAGATGCTTATGACCGTCAGCGCGTTCCAATAGCCCTGATACATGTCGCTATAATACGACGCGTTGGGAATCATTCCGCGCTTCTCTCCGGGCAAGTCAACACCGAGCTTGTAGCCGAAGCCCATGCTCACCATGTAGTCGCGCCATGTGTTGAGAGCCTCTGCCTTGCTCTTGTACTTGCGGCGGTTGCTAATCATGTTGTACAGTCCCCAGCAGAAATAAGAGTTGCACGACGTGCTGAGCGCGCCCACCAGAGCCACTGGAGAGGAATGGGAATGGCATCCCACGTGCATTCCCCGGTAATAGAAACCGTGATGGCACGGATAGGCAGTGCCGGGACCGATGATTCCCTCCGACATGAACGTGAGCGCCTGTGACGTCTTGAACGTCGAGCCGGGAGGATACTGACCCATCACACTACGGTTGAACAGAGGCTTCCAAGAGTCGAGCGACAGTTTCTTATGGTTCTTTCCGCGCAATCTTCCCACCATCATCTTCGGGTCGTATGTAGGCGACGACACCATGCAAAGCACCTCTCCGGTGGACGGTTCGATGGCTACGATGCTCCCGATTTTCCCTTCAAGCAGTCTCTCTCCGAGAGCCTGAAGCTCAAGATCGATGCTCAGGGTGAGGTCGCGCCCCGCAACCGGCTTGCGGTCGTATGCTCCGTTCATGTACTTTCCCTGTATCTTGCCCCTCGCGTCGCGCAGGAATATCTGCACACCTTTCTCCCCCCGCAGCACCTTCTCGTACGACTTCTCCACTCCCAGCTTACCTATGTAGTCGCCGGGCTGGTAATAATCGTCGTCCTCAAGGTCGCTTTGAGACACCTCCGCCACGTCTCCCAGCACGTGGGCGGCATGACTGTACTGATACTGACGTATGCTTCGCTTCTGCACATAGAACCCCGGGAAGCGGAATATCTTCTCCTGGAACATGCTGAACTCCTCGTTCGAGAGCTGGCTCATGAACAGTTGCTGGGTGAAACGCGAGTATCCCGGATTCTTGGAACGGTCCTTTATCTCAGCCATACGCTCTATGAAGTACTCCTTTGATATGCCGAGCGTGCGGCAGAACTCCATGGTGTCGAGCCTTCCTTTCTCCTCGTTCATCACCACCATGATGTCGTATGCGGGCTGGTTATACACGAGCAGCTTGCCGTTGCGGTCTTTTATGATACCCCGCGACGGATATTCTATCTTTTTAAGAAAGGCGTTACTGTCCGCGTTTTTCTTGTAGTCGTCACTCATCAGCTGTAGAGTGAAAAGTCTGATGATGTATATCAGCACGATGACCACAGCCACTCCGCCGATGACAAAACGCCGGTTTTCAAGACTGAAGTCCTTCATTCTCTTTTAACCAGGTTTTCTATTACCCACACCATAACCAGTGTCAGTAGCATGCTTCCACCCGCGCTGGCAAGCCATTGCAGCCAGTTGAAGAAACTGAATATCTCCAATGAGAAGAACACCACGCTGTAGACAAACACCAGGATGAAGGTGTAGAACATATATTTTGCCGCTCCCAGCGAGCGGAAAGAGGGTTTCAGGTCGTCAGGACTGTCGCGCGGCACGAAAAGCTCGAGCAGATATGGCTGTATGAGAGCCACGAGTGTCATGGATGCGGCTGCAAGTCCGGGCGTGTTGGAAAAGACATCCACCGACAGTCCGAGCAGGAAAGCCCACAGCAGCAAAGCCCATTTGGGGAAGCCGCGGCGTGCCGGAAGCACGAAATAAACATATAAAAGAGGTGTCGCATAGCCGAACAGATGGATGTGATTGAACACAAGCACCTGCACAAGCAGCAGAACTATAAAGAACGACAAAGTCTTGACCCAGTCCAGATTCATGTCTCAGAAATCGTTATTATCCATGTGAAACAACCGCATGCGCCCCCTTTCAGCCGTCTGTCAGTACTTCGGCTTTATAGAGTCGACAGCCGCATTGAGCAACTGCTGCCTCTCTTTCATAGAAGAGTCGCTTATCACACACACATCGCGCAGGCATCCGAAATCGGTCGACAGCTTCACTCTCAGTCTGTATGAGAGACCGTTGTCCGAATTGTACACATGCTTTATGGTACCCACGACCACACCCCTCGGAAACACCGAAGAATATCCGCTCGTTATCACCACATCACCTATGCGGAATCGAGCGTGGCGCGGAACGTCGTCCACATAAGCCTCATCGGATGCGCCTCCCGTCCAGTGAAGGTATCCGAAATAACCCTTTCCGCGTATGGTACAGCTGATATTGGAGTGCGAATTGAGCACGGGGATGACCACAGAATAATGTTCGGACACGAGATATACAATGCCCACCACTCCGAAACCGCACGCCACGCCCATGTCTTTCCTCACTCCGTCGGCATAGCCCTTGTCTATTGTGATGAAGTTGTCGAGCCTGTTGACAGAGTTGCTCACCACTTTTGCGGGTATGGTGACAAGCCCCCGCATTGTCTCCATCTGAAGACGCTCCAGGTAAGTGGTGTCTTTCCTCTCGCTCACCTGTCGCTCGGCAACCGCCGAGAGCTGTCTTTCGAGATACAGGTTGCGCTGAGTGAGTTTCTCGTTCACCTCGGTAAGCGAGAAATACTGTTCCACCGCAGAGCTCCACGCATACACCTTTCCAGCCACGGCATTAGCCGACGAGAACCACACACTGCCCTGATAGCTGTTGTAACGGAACAGCAGTATGACGCTGACTGTCTCCAGCAGCAGAAACAGAAACCAGTGGTAATGTCTTGCAAGAAAGTCTAAAAGATTGCGCATCGTTCAACTCATCATCCATAAACGACAATTCACGACTCCCCGACCACAAGCGCGCGCACCCTCCCGCAGTGCGGGAAGAAATGCCGTGATGCCGGTCACGGGCGGAGAGTCATGAATTATCAGAAAATCATCTCATCAGGAACGAGAACCTGTCAATGTTCTTCAGCGCGATGCCGGTTCCCTTTGCAACACTGTGCAACGGGTCTTCGGCAATCTGGAACCTGATGTTTATCTTGTCGGTAAGACGCTTGTCAAGTCCTCGGAGCAGCGCGCCGCCACCGGTAAGATATATGCCGTTCTTCACGATGTCGGCATACAGCTCCGGCGGAGTGTTCTCCAGAGCGGAGAGGACAGCGTTCTCTATCTTTGCCACAGTCTTGTCCAGACAGTGCGCTATCTCCTGATAGCACACCGGAACCTCCATAGGCAGTGCCGTGATGCGGTTAGGTCCGTGCACGATGAAGTCCTCCGGACCCTCCTCGCCGAGGTCTGTCAGGGCAGAGCCCACATGTATCTTGATGCGCTCAGCCATACGCTCGCTCACCTTCACGTTATGCTGGCGTGCCATGTATTCCTGAATGTCGGCTGTCAGGTCGTCACCGGCTGTGCGTATGGAGTTGTTTGACACGATGCCGCCGAGCGATATTACGGCAATCTCGGTGCTTCCTCCGCCTATGTCGACAATCATGTTTCCCTCCGGAGCCTCAACATCGATGCCAATGCCTATCGCCGCAGCCATGGGCTCGAAGATAAGATACACGTCGCGTCCGTCGGCATGCTCGGCACTGTCGCGCACCGCGCGCAGCTCCACCTCGGTGCTTCCCGAAGGCACTCCTATCACCATGCGCAACGACGGCGAGAACAGTCTGCTGCCGGTGTGCACCATCTTTATGAGTCCGCGCATCATCTGCTCGCACGCCGTAAAGTCGGCTATCACTCCGTCGCGAAGCGGCCTTATGGTGCGTATATTGTCGTGCGTCTTCTCATACATCATCTTTGCCTTTGCGCCGACAGCAATCATCTTGTCTGTGCGACGGTCGAGCGCGACCACTGACGGCTCGTCAACGACAATCTTATCATCACTGATAATGATTGTGTTCGCCGTACCCAAATCCATTGCTATCCCTTGAACGAATGAAAAAAATCCCATTTCCTTAATTATTGAATTTCTGTTTTGCTGTTTCTTTTGCGTGTCAGCCGGACCATCCGCACCACTCCAACGTGTCTCTCGCCGATGCGTCCGGCATATCGCGGGAATATAATCAGGACATCACTTGCTGAACCAATCGTGTATCGCAGTGTCGTAATGGCTGCTCACTCCGAATGCTCTCGTGGCGAACATCTTGCGGTCCTCAAGGTCGGTCTGCGCGCCCTTACGGTTAAGGATGTCGAGCAGCACGCCATATTCAGCCTTGCTCGGGACAATGACCACGTCGTTGAAATTCTTTGCTCCGGCACGTATGAGAGATATGCCGCCTATGTCTATCTTCTCAATTATGTCGGCGTCTGACGCTCCGCTTGCCACTGTCTGTTCGAAAGGATAAAGATCCACTATCACGAGATCTATCTCCGGTATCTCATACTGAGCCATCTGCTCGCGGTCGCCCTCGTTGTCGCGGCGTCCGAGAATGCCTCCGAACACTTTCGGGTGAAGGGTCTTCACACGGCCTCCGAGTATGGACGGATATGTGGTGACACTCTCCACGGTGCGGCATTCGTATCCGAGCGACTCTATGAATTTCTGTGTGCCTCCGGTAGAAAGGAATTTCACGCCCTCGGCATTGAGCTTTGCAAGCAGTTCGTCAAGTCCGTCCTTATGGTAGACGGACACAAGTGCAGTCTTGATTTGTTTTGTTCCAGCCATTTTAAATTTATTATATGCGTTCGAGATGCAAAGTTACTAAAAAGGCATGATATTACATATTAAAAAAATAGAAAAAATCTGCCGTCATGTTTATTTGTGCAGGCAGCCATGCGGACGGGGGCAAACAGGGACTGTGCGGCGGCTCTGTGAAAGCGGCGGAAAGACATGGTCGGGACTACGCATAATTATGCATGCATTTCCGTATATTCATGCAGAAAAGGCGGCGGAGACCATACCTCAACTTCACGAGAACCGAATATTTACGGAAAAGATGCCTTCCGACGAGGAAAACGCAGAAATACGGCGTTACGCATAACTCCCAGCCACACAACCAATTACGCCTGACGCCATTTCCGCATAGGCACAACGGCACTGCGGAAAAGCCTTTCTCATGCCGCGAAAGAGCCTTTTCGGGAGTGCGGAACAGTGCTTTCCGTATGCCGGAAAACACCATATCGTATAGCGAAAGACAATATTTCACTTTATAAAATACACCATTCGCACACTTTAAGGAGGCGCGGACGGTGTTCTATTGTCATTTTCACATCTTTCCGCATTCTCTTTCGCGAATTACGGATGTCAAGATTTTTTACCGTCAAAAGCGTATATTTATGCATCCGACGTCACCTTTTTCAGACTGTCGTATTCCGACCTGAACTCCGTGGGCGTAACTCCCGTGAGCCTCCGGAAATATTTGCAGAAAAAACTGTCGTTGGCGAAATGTAGTCTGTAAGCTATCTCGCCGACAGGCATTCGGGTGTGGCACAGCATCACCTTCGCAGCCGTAACGACAGCCCGGTCAATCCATTCCTTTGCAGTGACACCGCTCGCCTTCCTCACGAGTGTGCCAAGATAACGCTCGCACATGCACATCCTGCCGGCATAGAACGACAGCTGACGCTCGTCCCTGCAATGGGTGTTGACAAGGGTGATGAACCTCTCGAACACCTCGCGCCCACGCGAACGGACGTTCACCGGCGAGCTTATCAGCCGTTGTCTGAGCCAGTCGGCATAATTGACAAACGCCGACGCCATGCCCAACACCGCGTCGCGGCAGAAAGGTGACTGATGTACGACATCCCATATCACGCGCATCATGCCGGAGAGAACCGCCATGTCGTGTTCGGGGAGAAGCATATGAAACGACGACTCACTGCCGCACAGCGACACGGGGAGGCGTCCGTCGAACGCGAGATTGAGGAAGTCGTCGCCCATCAGCATGCCATGCGGCATAAAGTCGTGACTCACACGGTTTATCTGCGCCACACTCCCCCGCCCCACATATATGAGCATGCCGGCGTGAAACCTGCGGTTAATCAGATTCACTGTGACGTCTGCCTCACCTCGCATCAGCAGCAGGAACCTGCTGTCCTCGACGAGAAACGGAGCCTTACGGTTTAGAATATTGTCGAAAACCTTGTTATAGCCTTTTATCATGGCAAAGTCGTGACCGAGGAAAAAGGTCTTCCCGTCAGTATCCCTGTCATCTACCATCCTTCGCATATCAGAGAATGAAAGGCGGTCGAAAGTATTGTGATTTTCCGACATAATATATAATATAATGTGTAAGCAATATATTCAGCGTGGCGCGACAACGGTACGGATGCGTCTGTCAACGCGAGGTTTTGCGTATTTACAGGGCGGACAGCAGTCGCATACGCCCCACCACGACTGCAAATATAATCAATTCATGGTTCAAACATGCAGACGTCGGTATAAAATATTACAAAAAGAACATTCATAAATAAGTAATGATAATGAAGTGTAGCGGTTTATGCACTATCTTTGCCAAAGATAAGATGCGGTTCGGCAATATCAAGTATGGAAAACAAAGTTTACCATCCATGCTACTGCACTCACCTTTCATTATCTTTGTCATAGATAAGCTGCACACCGGGAAAGGGAATACAACGTCTCATTGCACTCGGTTATACTTTCCCTGAAAAATATAAAAGACAACGTATGTATATAAGAATGACAAACAGAACATTACAGGCAATAATCGCGGTTGTGCTTTCACTACCGGCAGGGGCTCAGGTGACACTCGACGAATGCAAGACTTCGGCAAGAGAGAACTATCCTTCCGTGAAGCAGTATCGGCTGATAGAGCTGAGCCGCGACTACACCGTGGACAACGCGTCGAAGGCATGGCTGCCCAAGATAAGCGTGGCGGCGGGTGCCGTACTGATGTCAGACATTACCGGGAACGTGGCTGGAGGCGCGCCCGGAGAAATAAGCAACGACATATACGGAGCCATGCTACAGGTGAAGCAGACCATATATGACGGAGGCTCCACCGCAGCGAGGAAGCGCGTGACACGTGCAGAGGCTGATGTGGAGAAAAGCCGACTCGACGTGACAATGTACGACATAGACAGCCGTGTGGAGGAACTATTCTTCTCAATACTGACCTTGGACGAGAAGATGAAGCAGATAAGGCTGCTTCAGGACGACCTCGCACTAAGCATGCGCACCGTGGAGGGACTGATGAAAGGAGGACTTGCCAACCAGTCGGATGCGGACGCCATAAAGGTGGAACAGCTGAAGGCGCGCCAGCAGGAGAGCGGTATGGCGACGTCACGCGACGCTTACGTGAGGATGCTCGCCGCATTCACAGGGAAAGACCTGACGTCTGAGACACAACTGCAAAGACCTGCCGACACAGTGATACCCGACCATGGAGGTGTGGAGAACCGCAGACCGGAACTGGAATATTACTCCGCCCGCATGCGTCTGCTTGACAGACAGCGCAGCGCACTCGACACCCGTCTGCTCCCACAGATATCGCTTTTCGGCGCGGCTGTCTATCACAACCGCATCAACAACATCGTAAAGAACGGCACACTGGCTGCCGGAGTGACCCTCAGCTGGAACATCGGGGCTTTGTACACACGCAGGAACGACATAAGAAACATAGAAACGCAAAAGCGGAAAACGGAGTCGCTGCGTGAGACTTTCATGCTCGACACACGCATGCAGAACGAAAACTCATACGGCAGCATCGACGGTCTGAGAAAGCAGATAGAACTCGACGACGAGATAATAGCACTGCGCCTGAACATCAGGAAAACTACGGAAAAGAAGGTGGAGAACGGCACGGAGACCGTGAACGAACTGCTCAGGCACGTCAATGCCGTGAGCGAGGCGAGACTGGACAAGGCTATGCACGAGCTGATGCTTACGAGGGAACTTTACTCTCTGCGCCACAACAACAATATGTGAACGCACAGTAACGGGTTAAATACCCGGAAACAGGAATGATATAAACTGACAACAGCCAAAACGAACAATGATGAGAACAGGAACGATGATAATGATTACGGCTGCCGCAATGCTTGCCGCATGCGACAGCAGGGAGAAGGGTTTTGACGCGACCGGCATCTTCGAGGCGACCGAAATAACAGTATCGGCACTGGAGACGGGACAGATTGTGCGCCTTGACGCCGAAGAGGGCACGCTGCTGAAGAAAGGACATCAGGCGGGACTCATCGACACCGTGCAGCTGGCACTAAGCGCGATAAGGCTCGGAGCTACGAAAGAGAGCATCGCGAGCAGCAGACCTGACATACAGACACAGATAGCCGCCACCAGACAACAGATTGAAAAGGCGGAGATGGAGAAGCTGCGCTTCGAGAGACTCGTGCGCGACAACGCGGCTAACAGGAAACAGCTGGACGACGCGGAGAGCGCGCTGAAGGTGTTGAGGCGGCAGTTGCAGGCGCAGCTTTCGTCGCTCGGCAACAGCACCCGCAGCCTCGACAAGCAGATGAACGCCACGGACATACAGAGAATGCAGATACTCGACAGACTCGGGAAATGCAGGATTGTGGCACCGGTCACCGGAACAGTGATAGAGAAATATGCCGAACAGGGCGAATTCGCCACGACAGGCAGACCGCTGTTCAAGATTGCGGACACGCGCAGAATGTACATAAGGGCATACATCACGTCCGAACAGCTGGCGGAGGTGAGGACAGGACAGAAGGCGGAGGTGACCTGCGACTATGGCAACGGCAAGGGAAAGACTTATGAGGGGACGGTGACGTGGATAGCGCAGAAGTCTGAGTTCACACCCAAAACAATTCTCACCGACGACGAGCGAGCCTCTCTCGTATATGCCGTAAAGATAGCCATAGACAACGACGGGGGCGCGAAGATAGGTATGTACGGCAAAGTGAGGTTTCTGAAATGATCGCACTCGACAACATATGCAAGAGTTACGGCGGCGCGACGGCACTCGACAGGGTGTCGCTGAGAGTGGAACGCGGAGAGATGGTTGCCCTTACCGGATGTGACGGAGCGGGGAAATCGACTCTGCTGCGCATAGTCACGACACTGCTCCTGCCCGACTCCGGCAGCGGCACGGTGGGAGGAATGGACATAAGAAGGCAGGCTTCGGGGATAAGACGCATATGCGGCTACATGCCGGAACGGTTCTCTCTCTACGAGGATCTGACGGTGGAGGAAAACCTGAAGTTCTACGCCACCCTGTTCGGAACAAGCATAAGGGAGGGCTACGGAAACATAAAAGGCATATACAGTCAGATAGAACGGTTCAAGGACAGGCGCGCCGGGGCGTTGTCGGGAGGAATGAAACAGAAGCTGGCACTGTGCTGCGCGCTGGTGCACAAGCCTCAGCTGCTGGTGCTCGACGAGCCTACGACGGGTGTGGATCCGGTGTCGAGAAAGGAATTGTGGGACACGCTCGGCACAATAAACAGAAGCGGCGTGACGGTCATAGCTGCCACTCCGTACATCGACGAGATAAGAAGATGCGGACGGGCTGTGTTCATAGACAAGGGCTGCGTCATGGGTACAGGCAGCCCGGACGACATACTGACGCGCTTTGCCGACATATTCTGTCCCGACAGACCGCGCACGCAGAATGACATGAAAGACAGCGGCAGGCAGGAGGTGATAAAGGTGAGCCGTCTGGTGAAAGCCTTCGGCAGCTTCAGGGCGGTGGACGACATATCGTTCAACGTGAGGAAAGGAGAGATATTCGGATTTCTCGGAGCAAACGGAGCAGGAAAGACAACGGCAATGCGCATGCTTACCGGTCTGAGCCGTCCCACCTCCGGACACGCGGAGGTGGCTGGATTTGACGTCGCCGCACAACACGAGCAGGTGAAGAGACACATAGGATACATGAGCCAGAAGTTCTCTCTGTATGGCGACCTGACGGTGAAAGAGAACCTGAGACTGTTCGGAGGGATATACGGAATGGCAGAAAACGACATAAAGCGGAAAAGCCGCGAGGCGGTGGAACGGCTCGACATGAAAGCCTTGGAAAACACCCTCGTGAGGGAGCTGCCGCCCGGATGGAAACAGAAGATAGCCTTCACGGTGAGCATAATGCACAATCCGGAGGTGGTGTTCCTTGACGAACCCACGGGAGGAGTGGACCCTAAGACAAGGCAACAGTTCTGGAGACTCATATACGAAGCTGCCGGACGCGGCATAACCGTGTTTGTGACGACCCACTATATGGACGAAGCCGAGTATTGCGACCGCATATCAATAATGGTGGACGGGCAGATACGCGCCATGGGAACACCCGGAGAACTGAAGTCAAGGTACGGATGCGACGACATGGACGGAGTATTCACAAGACTTGCCATGACGGCAAAGAGAGGAGAGCGGGCACTATGAGAGAATTCATGGCATTCATATCGAAAGAGACGAAACACATCCTACGCGACAGCCGTACGATGATGGTGCTGTTCGGCATGCCGATAGTGATGATGCTGCTGTTCGGATTTGCCATATCGACAGATGTGAGAAACGTGAGGACTGTGACCGTGGCTCCGGTGGAGGACATGCTCACCCGACGGATAGCGGAACGGTTGGATGCGTCGGAATATTTCACCGTCACCGGCAGCACGGACTCTCCGGAAAGCGCGGCAAGCATGATAAGAAGCGGCAGGGCTGACATGGCGGTTGTATTCCAGCCTTCTCCGGCAAGCCACAGATACGACGGCGAGGAGGCGATACAGATAATGACGGACGGCTCAGACCCAAACATGTCTGTATTGCACGCCAACTATGCCGGACTGATAGCGGCGGAGACACTCTACGGACAGACGGCGGCGGGTCAGGCAGTTGAGACAAGACTGATGTGCAACCCGCAGATGAAAAGCTCCTACAACTTCGTTCCGGGCATCATGGGGATGCTGATGCTCATCATATGCACCATGATGACGTCTGTGAGCATAGTGCGCGAGAAGGAACGGGGAAGCATGGACACGCTGCTCGTGTCGCCGGTAAAGCCGGTTGTGATAATAACAGCCAAGGCGGTGCCCTATTTCGTGCTGTCGACAGTAATACTGGCATGCATAATCACAATATCACGTTTTGTGCTCGGCGTACCGATAGCCGGGAGTCTTCCGGTCATTGCTCTGGTGTCGTTTATATACATCGTGCTCGCGCTGTCGCTCGGACTTCTCATCAGCACAGCCACACATACACAGGTCGCCGCACTGCTTGCCTCGGGAATGGCGATGCTCGTTCCCACCCTTCTGCTGTCCGGAATGATATTTCCGGTGGAGAGTATGCCGGGGATACTACAGTATGTCTCAGCCGTGGTTCCGGCAAGATGGTACATCTCAGCCGTAAGGAAAATCATGATAATGGGGGCAGAGCCATCCACCATAACCGTAGAGACGTGTGTGCTGCTCGCAATGACCGCAGTGCTGCTTGCTGCCGCCCTGAGGAATTTCAAAGAGCATCTGAAATAAAAAACATCATGTTATGACAATAAGATACCTGCTGGAAAAGGAGTTCATACAGATAATGCGGAACACGTTCATTCCTAAAATGATTTTTTTGTTCCCTATTATAATAATGTGTGTTACGCCTTGGGTGACAAGCTTCGAGGTGAAGAACATAAAGGTGAGTGTGGTGGACAACGACCATTCCACGCTTTCGTCGCGACTGATACACAGGATAGAGGCGTCCGACTACTTCGATTTCGCAGGAACGGAGAGAAGCCACGAGGAGGCGATGCAGGCAATGGACAGATGCAGGACGGACGTAGTTGTAGTGATACCGGAGAACTATGAGCGCGATGTGACTAACGGCAGACAGCCGAAAATATTGATTGACGCGAACGCGGTGAACGGCATTAAAGGAGGAATGGGGGCATCGTACATAGCTAACATAATGAACGACAATCTGAAGGAGCATGCCCGCCCTGCGGTGGAAGGGAAAGGGGAGAAGCTTGCGACATTCAGTCTTTTCAACAAAGGGCAGAACTACAAGATATTCATGATTCCGGCACTGATGGCGATACTCATAGTGATGTTCTGCGGATTTCTGCCGGCACTCAACATCGTGGGGGAGAAAGAGCAAGGCACCATTGAGCAGATAAACGTGTCGCCGGTAGCAAAAACCACATTCATCATCGCAAAACTCATTCCTTACTGGATTATCGGCATGATAGTGATGACAATATGCTTTGTGCTGTCATGGGCTGTATACGGCATTGCCCCAAAGGGAAACATACTGCTGCTTTATATGCTTGCGATGCTGCTTGCGCTGACTTTCAGCGGCATCGGACTGATGATAAGCAACTACAGCCATGCCATGCAGCAGGCGATGTTCGTAATGTGGTTTGTCATGGTGTGCATGATACTGTTGAGCGGACTGTTCACACCCGTCAGCTCTATGCCCGACTGGGCAATATACATCACCACGGTGAATCCTTTGAGATACTTCATCGACGGCATGCGCACAGTGTTCATAAAAGGAGGAACGCTATGCGACATACTGCCGCAGACAGCCGTTCTCACCGCCTTTGCCATAGTGGCAAACACTCTGGCGGTGTACAGTTATAAAAAGAACGGGTAGTTTTTTAATGCAAAACAGTGCCAGTGAGCGCATGACAAAACCCGTTATTTAGGCGGACTATCCAAAGTAGAGACGCAAAATCTTGCGTCTCACAAGCAATGATACGCAATAAACTTATGTGATTATATGCCTGTCATTGCCGCGATTTTTCCTCGGGAGACGCAAGATTTTGCGTCTTTACAGGGCGGACGCCAATATTGTTTTAAAATAAAACAAACTATATGAATTGTCCATACGGGCAGGACGGCAACAGCGACTCTACCGGAACGCGACATGGCATTGACATGACGGACTGATGAAAAAGAAAAAGCCATAAGCGGAAAACCACCTATGGCAAATATTTCTGTATCACTTTGTAGCGGGACCCAGGATTGAACTGGGGACCTCATGATTATGAATCATGCGCTCTAACCAGCTGAGCTATCCCGCCTTTCGTTTTTGCGAGTGCAAAGATAATACAATTTTATTAAACTGCAAAATATTTTCTTCTTTTTTGCTGTTTTGCATATCAAATATATTATTTTTGCACTGTAAACAGTTAAGATGTAAGATGTTCTGAAGAAAAACAACCTACACCAAACTCCAGATGAAAAAAGAGAAAATAGTAATTGAACAAAGACTGAATTCAAAATCACCCAACATCATATGGAATCTGATAGGGACTCCCGAGGGTATGGGTAAATGGCTCGCCGACGAAATAGAACAGGAAAATGACAGACTTACATTTACCTGGGGAAAGGTATGGAGCAATCATGAGATAAGACATGCGAGAGTGATTGAATGTGAGAAATTCTGCAACATTCGCTTCGTGTGGGAAGACGAGAAGGAGGAAAACACGTACGTTGACCTGAGAATGGAAAGAAACACGCTGACCGGTGACTTTACGCTCCACATTACAGATTTCGCCGAAGAGGAGGACGTGGATGCCCTTCAAAGCATATGGGCAGAGAACATGAAGAGGCTTCACCACACAAGCGGGCTTTAGACCGAAAGCACACATCTTAAATAAATAATAAAAAAGTATAAATGGAAACGTTTCATATTTTTTTTACTAATTTTGCAGGCTGACAAGCACTGATTCGTGCAAAAAGCTTTTGCCAACAATGTTTCGTATAAAAAAGTTAGATATATTCATCGCCAAACAGTTCGGCATCCTCTTTATAGGCACCTTTTTCATCTGCCAGTTTGTGCTGATGATGCAGTTCTTATGGAGATACATTGACAAACTTATCGGGAAAGGACTGTCAATGGATGTGTTGGCACAGTTTTTCTGGTACATGGGACTCATGCTTGTCCCCCAAGCCTTTCCTCTGGCGATATTGCTTTCATCGCTCATAGCATTCGGAAACTTAGGCGAAAGCAGTGAGCTCACAGCAATAAAGGCAGCCGGAATATCACTTATGCAGACATTCAGATCGCTCATTGTGATTTCCATTCTGGTATGTCTTGCCTCATTCTATTTCCAGAACAGCGTAGGTCCGTCAGCCAACATGAAACTGGGACAGATTCTGATGTCGATGAAACAGAAGAGTCCGGAGCTGGAAATACCCGAAGGTGTGTTCTATGACGGTATCCCGAACAGCAACCTTTACGTGCAGAAAAAAGACTTGAACACGGGAAAGCTCTACGGAATCATGATATACCGCATGACAGGCAGCTATGAGGATCAGGCGATAATACTCGCCGACTCGGGCATGCTGCAGGCAACGGCAGAGAAAAAGCACCTGCTGCTGACACTGTGGAGCGGAGAGTGGTTTGAGAACATGAAATCTCAGGAGTTTGCCAACAGCGCATCCGTGCCATACAGACGAGAGACGTTCGTGAACAAGAAGATTGTGCTCGACTATGACGGTGACTTCAACATGGCGGACGCCACATCTCTTTCAAACGACGCAAGGGCAAAGAGTCTCACGCAGATAAACCATTTCGTGGACTCAATAAAGCATGATTACGACAGCATAGGACGGGCTTATTACATCAATGACAAGATGTCGTTCTATTATCTTCCGCAAGTCTCCAAGAAAGACTCCATAACAGCAGTGAGAAGGGCTGCGGAAGTGGCATACAACGTCGATTCGGCTTACGCAAAGCTCCCGCCGGAGAAAAAGAGAATGGCTGCCAACGACGCATTGAACAAAATACAGCAGCATGTGACCGACCTCGACTTCAAAAGCATGATAACCGATGACGGTGACAAACTTATAAGACAGCACAAGATTGAGCGTATAAAGAAATTCACGACGGCTCTCTCCTGTCTGGTTTTCTTCTTCATAGGAGCACCGCTCGGGGCTATCATACGTAAAGGTGGGCTCGGGATGCCTGTGATAATATCGGTGCTGGTGTTCATTGTGTACTATATACTTGAGAATTCCGGCAGCCGCATGGCAAGCGGAGGCATGTGGAGCATATGGTTCGGAACAAGTCTGGCATCCGCAGTGCTTATCCCAACAGCCGTATTTTTCACATATAAGGCAAACAAGGATTCAACGGTGTTCAACATAGACGTGTATATCAACATATTGCGCAAACTCCTCGGATTAAGGATAAAACGCCATATCGCCGCTAAAGAAGTGATAATAGAGACACCCGACTACAAGAACGACGCGGCTGGACTGCAGAAAATAAGCACCGAGATATACGAATACTCAAAGAGACACCGGCTGAAATCGGCGCCAAACTGCATAAAAGTGTTCTTCAGATATGAGCCGGACCATGAGATAGAACGCATAAACAAAGAGCTTGAGGGGATAATAGAGGATCTGGCAAACACAAAAGACAGTATAATACTGAACGAGCTCAACGCTTATCCCATAATATCGGAAAAGGCACATACGAGACCTTTCGACCGCAAATGGCTCAATATTACGGCAGCTATAATCGTACCGCTGGGAGCCATACTATATATAAGAATGTGGCGATACAGACTGAGATTGCTTCAGGATCTCAAGAACATCAAGAATACAAATGACAGAATAATAGCACGGATAAACAAGATGTGAGTCCGCTGCAATACATATATTATAACACGAACATTTAAAAAGAATACGAGAATATGACTGAGTTCAACCTCAACAGCATCGAAGATGCGATAAAAGATTTTAAAGAAGGAAAATTCGTAATAGTCGTTGATGATGAAGACAGGGAAAACGAAGGCGACCTGATTATCGCAGCGGAGAAGATCACTGCGGATAAAGTGAATTTCATGCTGAAGAACGCGCGCGGCGTACTTTGCGCTCCAGTGACGCTCTCACGCTGCGAGGAGCTTGACTTGCCAAGACAAGTGAGCAACAACACATCAGTGCTCGGCACCCCTTTCACCGTGACAATTGACAAGCTGGAAGGATGCACCACAGGCGTTTCCGCCCACGATAGGGCTGAAACAATAAAGGCTCTTGCCGACCCGGCTTCAACGCCTCAGACATTCGGAAGACCCGGACACATAAACCCTCTATACGCTCAGGACAACGGTGTATTGAGACGTTGCGGACACACCGAAGCGACAATAGACCTGTGCAAACTGGCTGGACTGTATCCGGCGGGGGCACTGATGGAAATTATGAGCGATGACGGGACGATGGCAAGAATGCCGGAACTTACCAGACTGGCTGAAAAATGGGGACTCAGAATAATAACAATCAAGGATCTCATTGCCTATCGTCTGAAAAAGGAGTCAATAATAGAGGTAGGCGAAGAAGTCGACATGCCTACAGAATACGGTCATTTCCGCATTATTCCGTTCCGTCAGCAAAGCAACGGAATGGAACACATGGCACTCGTGAAAGGGGAATGGAAAGAAGACGAGCCAATACTGGTAAGAGTCCATTCGTCGTGTGCTACAGGAGACATACTGGGAAGCAAAAGATGCGACTGCGGCGAACAGCTGCATAAATCGATGCAGATGATTGAGAAAGAAGGTAAAGGTGTCATCATATACATGCAGCAGGAGGGTCGCGGCATAGGTCTTATGAATAAAATCGCGGCATACAAGCTGCAAGAAGAAGGCTATGACACAGTAGACGCAAACATCCATCTCGGATTTCAGCCTGACGAGCGTGATTACGGATGTGGGGCACAGATGCTGCGCCACTTGGGTGTACACAAGATGAGACTTATGACCAACAACCCGGTAAAACGAGTAGGACTGGAGGCTTACGGACTGGAAATAATAGAGAATGTTCCCATTGAGATAACACCCAACGAATACAACGAACGCTATCTGAAGACAAAGCGTGACAGGATGGGACACACCCTTCATCTGAAATAGGAACGGACTTCTGCAATACTGCGGTGTAAAACCCGTATAATGAAATATAAATACATAATATATCTTATAGACGGAGTCGTATTCTCTGTCTCAATCATGCTCGGTACGGCAATTGGTGCGAAATCAGGCAATATAAGGTCGGGACTGATATACGGACTGCTCGCAGGAGCGCTCGTTGCCGCAATAATTAACATCTTTGTACTCATAAAATTCAAGAATAATCAATAAAGTTATAAATCATTACAATTATATTAACAATATAGAAATATACTATCTTTTCTTTCGGCATAATGAATTAATTTCTTAATTTTGCAAAATAAAAAACATAAAAATTATGGCACAATTATCTGATCGTCTTAACAGACTCGCACCGTCCGCAACACTTGCCATGTCGCAGAAAAGCAGCGAGATGAAAGCACAAGGCATTGACGTTATAAACATGAGCGTAGGTGAGCCTGACTTCAATACTCCCGACCACATCAAAAATGCGGCAAAAGAAGCTGTTGACAATAATTATTCTCGTTATTCTCCAGTACCGGGATATGCCGATCTGAGAAAAGCCATTGCCGCAAAACTGAAAAGAGAGAACCATCTTGAATACAATATTAATGAGATACTGGTGTCAAACGGCGCAAAACAAAGCGTATGCAACACCGTAATGGCTCTCGTTAACGACGGTGACGAAGTGATTATTCCGACACCGTATTGGGTGAGCTATCCGCAGATGGTAAAACTTGCCGGTGGAAACCCGGTCTTTATCAATGCGGGATTCGAGCAGAACTTCAAAATCACAGCACAACAACTGGAGGACGCCATCACTCCAAAAACAAGACTGTTGATTCTTTGCTCTCCAAGCAATCCTACCGGAAGCGTATATACAAAAGATGAACTTGAAAGCTTAGCTGAAGTGATAAAGAGTCATGAAGACCTCTTTGTACTTGCTGACGAAATATACGAACACATCAATTATACAGGTCGTCACGAAAGCATTGCCCAATTCCCTGGCATGAAAGAACGGTCAATCATCGTAAACGGTGTATCTAAAGCATATGCCATGACAGGATGGCGTATAGGCTTCATTGCAGCTCCGGAATGGATAGTAAAAGGATGCAACAAGCTGCAAGGACAATACACGAGCGGTCCGTGTTCAGTAAGCCAGAAGGCTGCGGAAGCTGCATATACACTGCCGCAAGACTGTGTTGAGGAAATGAGAAAAGCTTTTGAACGCCGCCGCAATCTGATTGTTGAACTGGCAAAAGACATTCCAGGACTTGAGGTGAACACCCCGCAAGGTGCCTTTTACCTGTTCCCGAAATGCAGCAGCTTCTACGGTAAGAGCGACGGAAAGCACACAATAAACAATTCTACGGACTTTGCGATGTATCTGCTTGAAGTCGGTCATGTGGCAACAGTAGCCGGTGACGCATTCGGTGATCCTGAATGTTTCCGCATGAGTTACGCTACAAGCGATGAAAACATACGCGAAGCGATGAGCAGAATAAAAGACGTGCTTTCACGCCTGAAATAAACTTCAAACATCAAATGTCCTGACTAATTTAAATAAATTCACTGTTAAAATACGCAAATACAAGTTTCAATTATACTTAAATTGTTATCTTTGCCTCAAGATTACATACCGGAAAGCAAAATAGCAAGTAAGAACAAAAGCAAACAGTCGATATAAATAATTAAACATAACAACCAAAAAAATTTATTAACAACTAAAATTAAAATTTTAAATTATGGCAACTACACAAAAGAACAGCCCGAAATCACAGGGTTTCCAAGGAGTTAGAGACGCAATTTGGATCATAGTAATATGTGGCGTAATTGCATTCCTTTTCTATGAATATTTCCTCGGTAACCCATCAAACTTCCATGGCGGAGACAACAGCGGAGAACCTGCCAACCTTCTTGGTACAATCTATAAGGGAGGTATCGTCGTTCCTGTAATCTTCACATTGCTTTTCACAGTTATCTCACTTGGCGTTGAGCGTTATCTCGCACTGCGTTCTGCATTCGGTAAGATGCCTTTGGCAAAATTCACCGCACAGATTAAAGCAGCTATAAAGAGCGGTGATTTCGCAACAGCACACCAGCTTTGCGACAAGATGAGAGGCTCTGTAGCAAACGTTGTTTCCGCATCTCTCAATGCATATGAGGATATGGAAAAGACAACCGGCATCAAAAAGAGCCAGAAGATAGCTAAGATTCAGCAGGCACACGAAGAGGCTACCCAGCTTGAAATGCCTACTCTTCAGATGAACCTTCCCATCGTAGCTACAATCGTAACACTTGGTACACTTACCGCTCTGTTCGGAACCGTTGTCGGTATGATCCGTTCATTCGCTGCTCTGGCAGCTGGTGGAGGTGCTGACTCTCAGGCTCTTTCAACAGGTATTTCTGAGGCGTTGGTAAACACAGCATCAGGTATTTTGACATCTTGGTTCGCTGTAGTTATTTATAACTTCTTTACAAACAAGATCGACAAGCTGACATACGCTCTCGATGAAGTTGGTTACACTATCGCACAGACATACGAAGCCAACCACGGAGAAGAGGCTTAATTTTTGCTAACCCTTTAAACTTTTATCACTATGGGTAAAGTAAAAATTAAGAAAAACGACATCTGGATAGACATGACTCCAATGTCCGACGTGATGGTGCTTTTGCTGTGTTTCTTCATGTTGACATCAACATTCGTGAAGAACGAACCGGTGAAAGTGCTCACCCCGAACTCGGTGTCGGAGATTAAAGTTCCGGAAACAGATGTCTTGAACGTACATGTTGCCAAAGATGGCAAAGTGTTCATGTCCATTGACAATACCAATGATCTGGTATCAATGGTAGATGCTATGACAGGAAAATTCGGAATATCCCTTACGGGCACCCAGAGAGAGACACTGAGAAAACACTCTATGCTTGGTGTCAGCATGGACAAACTGACAGCCTATCTCAGTCTTCCTGAGGATCAGCTGGCAACAGCCATACAGAAAGAAGGTATTCCGACCGACAGTATTGATGACGGCTCCGGCAAGAAAGACAAAAGCGAATTCCAGCTTTGGGTTACAGAAGCACGTAATGCAAACGAGAATATAAAAATCGCAATCAAAGCCGACCAGGACACTCCGTACAGTGCCATCAAGACTGTAATGTCTGAACTTCAAGATATGAACGAAAACCGTTACTATCTCATAACTTCATTAAAAACAGAGGAGGATTAAGAATGGCCAAGCAAAAAGAAAGCAAGCAGAAAAAGATGAATGTCCGCGTGGACTTCACGCCTATGGTGGACATGATGATGCTTCTTATCACATTCTTCATGCTCTGTACATCTCTGGCAAAACCACAGACAATGGAGTTGAGTATGCCGAGTAACGATAAGAATCAGACAGACGAGGATAAGTCTGTAACAAAAGCCTCATATACCATTACGATATATGTAGGAGCCGACGATCAGATTTACTATATCGCAGGACTTCCTAAGTATGATGATCCGACATGTCTTAAAAAGACCACATGGGGAAAAGACGGAATCCGCAAGGTTCTCATTTCCCACGTGACAGAAGACGGAACCCAGCCGGTACAGCAGGTGATGCTTGCAAAAGCCAAGCTTGATGAAAAGAAGCTGGCAGATCCGACATATCCTGACTCTATTTACAACAAGGAGCTGTCAAAGATCAAGGCTGGAGAGATTGACGGACAGAAAATCTCTACAATGACCATCATTATAAAGGCCACTGACAATTCTGCCTACAAAAACCTTATCAGAGCTCTTGATGAGATGCAGATATGCAGCATTGGTAAGTATGTGATCGACAAGATTAACCCGGACGACCAGAAGCTTCTCGACAAGGTAGGAGTGAAATAGTCGCTGAATGTTGAACAATTAAAACGAAAAGACTATGTCAAAGATAGATTTAATTTCAAACGACTGGGTTGATTTAGTATTTGAAGGTCGCAACAAATCCTACGGAGCCTACAGACTCCGCAGGAGCACATCAAAGCGCAATATAATCGCTATCATCTCAGTATTGATTCTGGTTGCTGTATGTCTCGTAGTACTTATATTCAAGAACTTCGTTGATGAACAGCGCTCAAAGGTTGCCGTAACGCAGGTGACAGAGCTTTCCGCTCTTAAACAACCGAAGAAAAAGCCGGAAGTAAAGCAGAAGAAGATTGAAATCCAGCAGCCTGAAAAGGTCGTTGAACGTGTAAAGAGCTCAATCAAGTTTACAGCTCCTGTCATCAAGAAAGACGAAGAGGTAAAACCTGAAGAAGAGCTTAAGACACAGGACGAGCTCATGAACACCAAAGTTGCCATCGGTACTTTTGACGTAAAAGGAAACGATGACGCAAACGGTGAAGTGCTCAAGGCAAAGGAAGTAATCGCACAGCCCGAACCGCCTAAAGCCGAAGAAAACAAAATATTCGAGGTGGTTGAGCAGATGCCTGCATTCCCCGGCGGTGACGCAGCTCTGATGAAATATCTGCAGGAGAACACCCACTATCCTACAATTGCAGCTGAAAACGGTGTACAAGGCCGTGTTGTTATAGGCTTCGTTGTAGAGAAGGACGGCTCCATCACAGATGTAACAGTCATCAAGTCACAGGATCCTTCGCTCGACCGTGAGGCAACACGCGTTGTGAAGAGCATGCCGCGCTGGATTCCCGGTAAGCAGAACGGTTCTGCAGTACGTGTGAAATATCAGGTACCGGTTACATTCAGATTACAGTAACAAAACAGAAAGAATGAGAAAAGAAACAATATCTTACATATTCGTAGGATTAGCACTGCTTGCGAGTCTTTGCGTTTCCTGTAACAAGAAGCGCAAAGACGGCAGGACAGATACATATTCGTCAGGGGTGATAAGTTTCGCCTCTGACGAAAGTTTTAGTCCCATTATAGAAGAAGAGCGCGAGATATTCGAGTTCACATACCAACAGGCAAAGGTCAATCCGATATACACAAACGAGTCGGATGCAATAAGCATGCTGCTCAACGGAAAGGTTTGCCTTGCCATAACATCACGCGACTTCAAGGAAAACGAAAGACAGAATCTTCGTGACAGAAGATTCAACCCACGCTCAAAAGCCATTGCCTACGACGCACTCGCTCTCATCATAAACAACGAGAACACCGACAGCTGCATTTCCGTAAAGGATATTAAGGAGATACTTAGCGGAAAGGCAACCAAATGGAGCGACATATATCCAGGCTCGAAACGCGGTGACATAATCGTAGTGTTCGACAACAAGAAATCAAGCACCGTGCATTTTGCCGAAGACAGCATTCTTGGCGGCAAACCGATAACGAGTCCTAATGTCGTGGCAACAAAAAAGACAGCAGATGTCATCACCTACGTTGAGAAGACACCGAATGCCATAGGCATCATCGGAAGCAACTGGCTCAACGACAAACGTGACTCGACAAACCTCACGTTCAACAAAGACATACGTGTAATGTCTGTCAGCAGAATAGACGAAGCGACACCAGCCAACAGCTGGAAACCGTATCAATATTACATGTATAACGGCAATTACCCGCTCACGCGCACAATATGGGCATTGCTTAACGATCCGCTGCGCGGTCTGCCATGGGGATTCTCCAACTTCATTTCATCCCCGAAAGGACAGATGATTATTTTCAATGCAGGATTACTGCCTGTACAAGGCAACATCACAATCCGCGATGTCAAGGTGACAAACGATTGAAATACCGGATGAGCACAACAGCAATGAAAATTTAACTGAACATAATAAAGGATATGAAAGCAATAAAATATTTACTTATCGGAGCTTTGATGATAGGCATCAACACTCCATCTACAGCACAGGAAGAAGACCACAAGGCTGTTATCGAACAACTCACCAAAGTTATCAAATCTGACGCTCCCGACAAAGAGGATCAGGTAAAGGATCTTTTCAAGGAGTATAAGAAAGAGCCGGACGTGATAGTTGCCGTCGGACGGGCATACCTCGACATTAAAGACACAGAGAACGCCCAGAAATATGCCGACATGGCTATCAAGCGCGACAAGAACTATGGCGACGCTTACGTACTGGCTGGTGACATCCAGGTTATCAACGACAACGGTGGTGCAGCATCAGCTCTTTTCGAGCAGGCTATCTATTTCGACCCTAAAAACCCCAACGGTTACCGCCGCTACGCACAAGTGAACAGCAAGGCTAACCCGAGCGCAGCCGTTGCCAAACTGGAAGAGATGAAAAAGCAGATACCCGACTATCCCATCGCTCTCATCTCCGCTGAGATATTCAGCAAGTCCGGTGATCTGGACAAGGCAATACAATACTACACACAGGTGGACAAGTCTCAGATGGAAGACTACCAGCTGGTGGACTTTGCACTCTCCTACTTCCTTAAAGGCGAGTTTGAAAAGAGTCTGGAGATTTCGCAGTTCGGAAACAACAAGTTCCCGCGCAATCCCGCCCTCAACCGTATATCGTTCTTCGACCTTACAAACCTCAAGCGTTACGACGAGGCACTGCAGTATGCCCACAAACTGTTCAATGAGTCGGATGAGACAAAAATAACCGAAAGCGACTATCTCTACTACGGTTACGCTCACTTGGGCAAAGGCAACTACGACGATGCCATCGCCATGTTCCAGAAGTCCATCGAAAACAACAAGGACAACGAGGCTGACAAGAACGACGCTATGAAGAACATTGCCGAGGCGTATAAGAAAAAGGGCGACTACACAAACGCCATAAGCACTTACGAGAAGTATCTTGACAATCTGAAACAGAAGACTGCCAACGACATAAACATACTCGCAACGATGTATATGTCAGAAGCAGCCGACTCAACTATAGCTGAAGACAAGAAAAAGATATACTACGCAAAGGCTGACTCCATCTATGGAGAGATGGCAACTAATATGCCGAGTGTAGCCGACTACGCAACACTGCAGCGCGCGCACATAGGCTACGCTCTCGACCCGGAGACAAAAACAGGTCTTGCAAAACCGCACTACGAGAAGCTCATTGAGCTTATCAACGCCAAACCGACAAAGGACGAGACCGACAACGAGCGTCTGATAGAATCATACCGCTACATGGGCTACTACTTCCTGCTTAAGAAGGATAAGGCAAACTCTGTAATGTATTGGAACAAGATTCTTGAAATCGACCCGGAGAACGCAATGGCAAAGCAGGCTCTCGGACTGGCAGAGCAACTGTAAGACATCATTTATCAATATACCACACGCATGCGGCACTTACCTGTCGCATGCGTTTTTTTTATTAAACAGACTGCGCTCGACAATCCGAAAACGAGTATATAATGCGATCACTGGAACTGTTTCACACTTGAAATAAAACGCTATTATATGTGTGCAATCCAAAGTAGAGACGCAAAATCTTGCGTCTCACAAGCAAGAAGACGCATGAATATAGGTAATTATATGCCCTTCATTGCGATGATGATTCCTCGGGAGACGCAAGATTTTGCGTCTTTACTTGGCTGACGCCAACATATTTTCAGCACAAAACAGGCTGCGCTCGGCAATATGAAAGCAAGCTTTCACTGCTCTCACTGGCACTGTTTTTGAATAAAACAGGCTGCGCTCGGCAATATGAAAGCAAGCTTTCATTGCTCTCACTGGCACTGTTTTTGTATCATGAAGAATACTCACTTAAATCGGAAAAGCACGTTCAGACAATCAACACAAACCTTACAGCATAATCATCATAGGTTGGACAAAAATGAATGTAGAGAGAGTGGTTATTCCTAATCCGCAGTTATGCTCAATACGTATATACAGTTCCAGTCATACAGACTGCCTTTCTGGCTTGGCTGAGAAGCGGATATACACACGGAGGGAAAATACATGGCAGGATGCCGGCGTCAGTGCAGAAGAAAGACATGTGACATACAGTCAAACGAGAAAAATCAGTGCGGACGGTCTGACATCATATTCGCGATTAAAAATTAAAATCAAACATTAGAACACTAACAATAAATACACGATTGACGGTACAATCCTTATCTGTCTTCCACACCATTGCCGCAATCATATTCTGTCTTTTTGCCCGATGCAAACACTCATATCCTCGGTATAAATTAAGCCGAAATTCATGACGGTAACGTGCCATCCGGTTGAAGTCTGATGCCAGATTCCGGATAAAGAAAAACCGTCTACTGACTGCATAATTATACATAGTCATCCTCACGAGAGCACGTTATATGCAACAAGACAACCACATGCACGCATATACACGAGTATTCCGACAATACGATAAAGTCCTGACAATCAACCGGATAACATTACATGCATCACAATTATCAGAAAACACGACTGCAAGAAAGCCTTTTCCATACTGCGATAAAGGCTTTTCCGTCCGTCAGAACGTACCGTTTCACGACTCAAAAGAGCATGTTCTGACGCTCAAAATAAGCCTAAATAGTGAATAAAAAGCGTAACGAAGACATTCAGAATGTACCAAACCATACTTCCGAATCAATTCATCCGACAGACAAACCAATCACTGACACTCCACAGATTCTCTTTTTCTGATTATCAGAATACTTTCTCTTAATCCCTAAAATGTATATTTATACATAAAAAAGAAGCGGTAATCACAGTGCCACAGCCTCGTTCTCACTTGACCGACTCTTCTCCATCCCATTGCCTCACCGTCATTACAATCCTTCTTCCCTCCTTTGTCTGCTGTGCCAGCCCACATATCCTGCAAAACCGGAAAAACTTCCGTATGACGTCTGCACTAATTAATGACGATGCCTTCCTTCCTATTCCGGATAAAACATTACATCCCGCCACCCCTCCGCATTTATCTCATGTCCGTCTCACACCGCCGCTTCCTGACCAGCACACGTCTCTCCCGACAATGCCGACCGAATGCCTGCGATTTACTTCACGTTAAAGATGTGACGACAAAACCACATTGTCATGCTACTGACCAGACCCGCTAATCAGAACGCCAATCATACGCTTACACCATATTGCCGCCGCCTCAGCCACCCCTCATGCCTGTTCCGCTATACTATATTCCACTTGTTACGGATGCTCCGCAATATATCATCAATAAAGAAACGAATGTTTCCACATTACTTCAGCTCAAAATACAGAAGAGCAATAAGCACAATGTCGAAAACAAAAAAAGCGACCGCGCAAACGCGCAGCCGCAAAAAATAATCATGATTAAACAATGCAGGCAAATGCAATGAGCACAAGTGCTCAACCTGTCAGGCACAGCCCGCTTCTTAGTAAAATCGTTATTATGGAAGGCTGATAGCCTCAGAAGGACAAACATCAGCACATGTGCCGCACTCAGTGCACATGTCCGGATTGATAGAATACTTTTCTCCCTCTGAGATTGCGCCAACCGGGCACTCGTCAATACATGTACCGCATGCGATACAATCGTCACCAATTACGTAAGCCATAGTTAAAATAAATTTATAATGTTAATAATGTTATTGTACATTCTCACTGCCGGCACACACCGGATGCGTACGGTGCAAAGTTACATTTTTTATCCCGAATACACTCATTCGTCATATTATTTTAACTAAATTATACACTGTCTTCACCCGGTGTGATACAATAAGCCAACGCAAACAGCGTTATTAATACATATATGAGACGTTTCGCGACAACGATGATATTGATTCTCGCCTGTGTGTCACATGCATTATCGCAGACGCGCACGGTGCAGAACAGACCTTACACAGACCTCCGCCCGTTCCACTTCGGAGTGGTCGTCGGCACTCATTTGCAGGATCTCGAACTGCTGAACGCCGGTCCGCAGATCATTACAAACGAGGACGGCACAACCGTAGAGACTCTTGTCACTGCCGACCAGGACCGCTGGGACACGGGATTCAACGTGGGTGTGGTGGGCGAATACCGCATAAGCACTTATTTCCAGTTCCGTGTGGCTCCAACGCTTTACTTCGGCAACCGCCACATAACGTTCCGCGACATGACCGACCTCGACCCTGAAGGCAAGCCCAGAGAGCAGAACCAGAATCTCAAGTCGGTGTACATCTCCTCCGCACTCGACCTCATATTCGCCGCACCGCGGTTCAACAACCACCGCCCTTACCTCATAGCCGGTGTCAACCCGATGATAAATCTCAGCGGCAAGAGCACCGACTACATCCGCCTCAAACGCTACGACATATGCGCTGAGGTGGGATTCGGCTGCGACTTCTACCTCCCGTTCTTCAAGCTGCGACCCGAACTGAAGTTCATGTACGGACTGGGCAACAGCCTCGACACCACTCACGCCGACCGTCTGCGCGACAGAAACATGCTGCGCTTCGCCAAATCAGTGAAGGAGGCACACACGAAGATGATTGTCCTCAGCTTCTATTTCGAATAATCATCCTGACCGGAATATGCGATAGGAACGATATTCATCATTTCACACACTATTGCCAGCTCCATGCCATCCCGCCACACCACCGCCGACATTCTTTCACAGGCTTTTTGCCGGTGTAACCGCATAATGCCACATATTGCACTAAATAGGAATAAACAATGTCTGAAAGCAGCACGGAAAACGGATGAATCATAATGGCAGATTCCGAACAAATGCAATCCTTCTTTTCCTCTTCAGTCATCGCACAATCCACATATACACGAACAAAAATCGGACATCAGACCGTCAATGCATCTTTTTATATTAAAACAATGATGGCGTCAGCCCAGTAGAGACGCAAAATCTTGCGTCTCACGAGCAAAAGGCTCGACAACGACAGACATATATTCACCTCGCTTCATTGCGCATACTTGCCTGTGAGACGCAAAATTTTGCGTCTCTACTTTGGATTATCCACATATATTCCGCGTTATTCTCATGTATCAAACGGTTGCGGCTATAACGACAAAAGCATGCCATCCAATTGTCAATCACGCCTGTTTTACATTAAATAATGATGGCGTCAACCCAGTAGAGACGCAAAATCTTGCGTCTCACGAGCAAAAGGTTTGGCAACGACAGGCATATATTCACCTCACTTCATTGCGCATGTTTGCTTGTGAGACGAAAGAGGAGCGACAACGACAAGCATCTATTTAACTCGCTTTATTGCGCATACTTGCCTATGAGACGCAAAATTTTGCGTCTCTACTTTGGATTATCCACATATATTCCGCGTTATTCTCATGTATCAAATGGTGGCGACTATAACGACAAAAGCCTGCCATCCTATTGTCAATCAAGCCTGTTTTACATTAAACAATGGTGGCGTCAGCCCAGTAGAGACGCAAAATCTTGCGTCTCCCGTGCAAAAGGCTCGACAACGACAGACATATATTCACCTCGCTTCATTGCACATACTTGCTTGTGAGACGCAAGATTTTGCGTCTCTACTTTGGATTACCAACGTATAATACCGCGTTATTTTCATTTGCGAGACAGTATCGGTAAGCACAATACGAGTTTTTAAACATCCTGATGCCGTATGTTTTTGAATAAAACAGGCTGCGTTCGGCAATATGAAAACAAGCTTTCATTGCACTCACTGGCACTGTTTTTGAATAAAACAGAATAGTCCATCAGACCGTCAAAACTTTTTTGTTACTTTATTGCCGACCTATCCGTTCCTCTTCCGCAATGCCGACACAATCTTGCATTCTGCCTTTTCCCGGTACATCCTGTCACATCTTCTACATAACCGGAAACCAATCTGCATGACAGCAGCACCTAATACGTATGGAGTCAAAACGCGGTTCAGAATAAAAAAGTCTCACCATTTCTGATGAGACTTTCCTTTCATATATGCTCCGGCACATGCTTTCACTGCAAGTGCAGCAGCACATCACTTGTCAAAACTGAGCACTATCCGACCCACATACACTCCGTGTTTGCCGTTCTGATCGTTTGGTATCTCCTTGCCTTCGGCATTCTTCACATATTTCAGTTCTTTAAAATAAGAATGCGAGTGACCTCCGAGCACAATGTCTATGCCACTTGTCTCAGACATGAGCTTGCTGTCGCCTTCCTCTCCTTCGTCATCCCATCCCAGATGAGACAGGCACACCACCACGTCGCACTTCTCGTTCTCCCTAAGTGTCTTCACCGTTCTGGCTGCCGCACTCTCCGGATTCTCGAATTTCACTCCGCGACAGTTGTTCTCGTCAACAAGCCCGTCAAGTTCGGGACACACACCGAACACGCCTATCCTCACTCCCTTGCGCTCTATCACGACATACGGTTTCACGAGTCCTTCAAGCGGTGTTGACGTGAAGTCATAGTTGCAACACACCACCGGAAACTTCGCCATTCTGAAGAGACGCGCCATGTTCTCCAGTCCGAAGTCGAACTCATGGTTGCCTATAGTCACCGCATCATAGCCCATAAGATTCATAAGCCCCACCTCCACATCACCATGGAAAAGGGTGTAGTAAGGCGACCCCTGCGAGAAGTCACCGCTGTCCAGCAGCAGCAACTCGGGGTCTTTACTGCGCTCGCGGTTCACAAGCTCCAGGCGTCTCACGAATCCTCCGCGTCCTGCCACCACCGTGTCGGCAAGGTTTCTGCTCAACGGCAGTATACAACTGTGCGTGTCGTTGGTGTGCAGTATCTCTATCTGTGTCTGTGCCTCCGCCGCCATTGACGACACGATGAGCGCACAGCTCATTATAATATTCCTTATCATATGTCTCCGATGTTTCATTCCACAACTATGCGTCCCTCAACCCTGCTCTCCACCGGACGCCCGTTCTTCTCCTGCTCTCTGAAATAATTCTCGATGATATGCCTCACGTTGTTCTCCTCACTCTTAGGAGACACCACTCCGGTCTTGTCCTTGAACGCCTCAAGTCCGTCGTTGCCCTGTGCCAGATAGTCGAGTGTGGCAATGCGGTACTGTCTGTCCTTTTCTATACCTTTTCCTCCTACGAGAGCCGACCTCAGCTTTCCGTCCTTCGTTATTACAAGCCTTACGCCATGGCTTACAGCCTCTCCTCCCGACGCGGCAATCTGTTCAAACAGTTCCTCCACCTTGTCTCCGTCGAGCGTGAGGAAACATATCTTGTTCTCAAACGGAGCCACGTCAAGCACGTTTCCTATCGTCACAGCCCCCTCCGACAGGGCTGCACGTATGCCGCCCATATTATATACGGCGAAGTCGGGCTTCTCTCCGAATGCCCTGCTGCCCCACATCAGTATGTCGGCAAGCAGGTTGGACAGGTCGCTTTCAGGTCGCGCCGCCTCCATGTAGTGTGCCGCGTGCCCTACGACAGGACTCATCAAACTGTCCACCTTTGCCTTGTACGGTGAGAGGAACCTCATACCCGAACTGTCGCTCACGGTGTCATACCTACTGTCCACCAGCATCCGTCCGCGCTCCACACCCGTCAGCTGTATGCCTGAAGAGCATGCCGCAAACAGAAGCACTGATGTCAGCAGTCCGCAGTCAAGCACCCGTCTGCGCATTTTTCTTTTCATATTGTCTGTTGTCATATAATGTGTGTATTTTCCGGTCAGCCCATACAGCGGTCTCAAAAGCCTTCTCCTCCGCATTCAGCACCGGATGTTCAAGCTACAAAGTTAATGCAACTATCGCATAATGCAAAGCCAAACGTTCATTTTCTTATTCATGTTTATTTGCTGACACGACAAAAGGAACAGAACGGATATCATTGTCATGAAATATGACGGTCACATGGTGCATTTACTGAAAACGCCCGTTATTTAACTGATTAACAACAAATTTAGAGGCATAAATTTGTCCGTTCTGAATTATTGTAGTAACTTTGCACCGCTTTTCGGCGTAACCGCTGACAACGGAAGAGTCGCTGGTCATGTTGCGTTGGGCGATAAACAAATTTAATTATCAAGAAATGGACTTAATTAAAGTTGCTGAAGAAGCATTTGCAACCGGCAAGAAGTTCCCGGAATTCAAGTCTGGTGACACTATCACTGTCGCTTACAAAATTATCGAGGGAAACAAAGAGCGTATTCAGCTCTATCGTGGTGTCGTAATCAAAATCAACGGTCACGGTGACAAGAAACGCTTCACCGTACGCAAGATGTCAGGCACCGTAGGTGTTGAGCGTATTTTCCCGATTGAGTCACCGAACATTGACAGCATCGAGGTGAACAAACATGGTAAGGTACGTCGCGCCAAACTTTACTATCTGCGCAAGCTTACAGGTAAGAAAGCACGTATCAAAGAGAAGAAGGTCATCACTGGCGAATAATGCGCATACGCGCTTTCAGGGATTACATTCTTGCAAAAGAAATAAAAGGTTTTGCCGCAGTCATGCCGCAAAACCTTTTGTCGTTAATGGCTCTATACATTGTCCCTGACCGCTCGTCACTCTTCATTCGTATTCAGTCCTGTGCTCAGGATGTTTTCATTGATGCCTTATTGAAGGCGCGGCGGACTGAATCAGGAAAAAGCGGGAGACAATATGGCGGCAGAAGTGCGGAAAAAGGATGAAGAGCCTACAATGTGTTTAAAACACAGCTTTTGCGTTCTTATGACCGGCTCGTGACTGTAATTCCACGCATAACAGCCATCAATACATCAAAACATGCCACATCCAGCCGCATCATCCTGCCACGGCTCAAACGGCAGACATCACATCCGTCTGTCTTAATCGGAATGCCTCGCTTTATGATTTCACACGCAAACCACACCGGAACATCCCTTACAGACGACACGCGGTATAAAAGACGCATGCCGCACTCTTACCTGCCGGACACTCAAAGAACGTCTGAGCCCGGCAGTCTGCGCAAGCCTTGTTCCGCAACAAGCGGAAACACAGCGGTCATTCCTGATTCTTATATACCCTATGAGTGAAGGCGTCAATGTCCTGCCGGTGCGTTGTGAGGTCTCTCCTCCGTGTCCGCGTCTTCATCCTCAAAGTTCGACAGTCCGTCAGCCGAGCCGTAGATAGCGGCTTTAAAACTCTCCCAATCCTGAAATCCGGCAAGCAACGACAGTCTGTCGAGCGTCTCTTTACCCGGTTTCTCGGCACTTTTGATGTGTGCGGCTATTTTCTTCAGCACAGCCGGCTTATGCGCATTGTCGTTAAACTTTCTCTCAACTGCCTTGAGCAACATGCTCAATTCCCAATGCTTCCTTTCCATACTACATTACCAACGCTTAAATTCCAGAGCATCGCATTTACGTTCCAGCCTGATTCCACGTCACGTAATGCATGCCTTACAGTGGCATAAACCATTGCAGCCATACCCTTCGGAAACAGTGGAAAAGTGCTCCGCTCTGTGCCTGCAAAAGTAATACAAACATACGTTTCCGCAAAACAATAAGTGTGAAAAATAAACATGCCGCGCTACATCAGCGACAGCCGTTTCCCATATTTGCATATGTCATGAAAAAATCGTAATTTTGTCGCCTGAAAACGATTATATTCTCAATATCACAATATGAAAGAATTAGCACTAAAGTACGGATGCAATCCGAACCAGAAACCGTCACGCATCTTCATGACTGAAGGCGAACTGCCGATAGAAGTGCTCAACGGGCGACCGGGATATATCAACTTCCTCGACGCGCTCAACTCATGGCAGTTAGTTAAGGAACTCAAAGAGGCAACAGGCATGCCTGCCGCCGCGTCGTTCAAACACGTCTCACCGGCAGGTGCGGCAATAGGTCTGCCGCTGAGCGACACACTGAAGAAGATTTATTTTGTGGACGATGTGAACATTGAACTTTCACCTCTCGCATGCGCATATGCAAGAGCGCGCGGAGCCGACAGAATGAGCTCGTACGGTGATTTCGTGGCATTGAGCGACACATGTGACGCCGCTACGGCGACACTAATCAAGCGAGAGGTAAGCGACGGTGTGATTGCGCCAGGCTATACTCCTGAAGCTCTCGAGATACTTAAAGGCAAACGCAAAGGCACATACAACGTCATCAGCATAGACCCTCAATACGTTCCCGAGCCGATAGAGCGCAAACAGGTGTTCGGAATAACATTCGAACAGGGACGGAACGAGATAAAGCTCGACGACCCTGCGCTCTTTGCGAACATCCCCACAAAGAACAAGACATTCTCGGACGAGGCAAAACGCGACCTCATCATAAGCCTCATCACACTCAAATACACACAGAGCAACTCAGTGTGCTACGTGAAAGACGGACAGGCAATAGGCATCGGAGCCGGTCAGCAAAGCCGTATACACTGCACACGCCTTGCCGGAAACAAAGCCGACATATGGTGGCTGAGGCAGCATCCGAAAGTAATGGACCTGCCGTTCATTGACGGTATACGCCGCGCAGACCGCGACAACACCATTGATGTGTACATCAGCGATGAGTACGACGACGTCCTGCGTGAAGGCACATGGCAGCAGTTCTTCAAGGAAAAACCAGAGGTGCTCACGGCAGAGGAGAAAAAAGAGTGGATAGCACGCAACACCGACGTGGCTCTCGGAAGCGACGCGTTCTTCCCGTTCGGTGACAACATCGAGCGCGCACACAAGAGCGGAGTGCGCTACATAGCCCAGGCTGGAGGCTCAGTACGCGACGACAACGTTATAGAGACCTGTGACAAGTACGACATCGCGATGGCTTTCACAGGTGTGAGACTGTTCCATCATTGATCAGAAAACACTTTTCGGAATGAGCAACGAAATTGATGATATAATAAGCGGAGGCGGACTTGTATTCAAAAAGAAAAGCACCGCTCCCAAGGAAGATGGCAAGGTGAAGACCAAAGCCAAGAAAAAGAAATACATAACCGGTGCGCACGGCAGCGGCTCTGCACGTCAGAAAGCCAAATACCGGGAGCAGAGGGCTAACAGACACAAGAAATAACACGGACGTGTCTGCACTTTATGTCATCATGCTCTGGACGAAACACTCATAAGCGAATATGGCTGCAACCTCTTCAGATTGCAGCCATATTCGTATCATCACATTATTTATATATAGCGGCATGTGATGACCCGACTTACGCCGTCACATGCCTCACTGCCTCATCGCGCCCCGCAGCCTATCCGCTATGTGCGGGATGACGGACTTTTTCCCTGCGCGTAGTAGTTCTTGCGTGAGCTTACCTTGCCGCTCTTGTTTAGTGTCAGCGTCGCCTGCTGAAGCGTTCTGTTGGCACAATCGAACACAACGGTAGGATTGAGCCGTTTTCCTCTGAACGAAATCTCGAAATGCAGATGCTCCGTTGTGGCGCGTCCGGTGCGTCCGGTAAGCCCTATCACCTGTCCGGCTTTTACCTTGTCACCCACCTTAACCATGTTTTCGGACTGATGACTGTAAAGCGTCTCAAATCCGTACGCGTGCTTTATCACAATACAGTTGCCGTATCCGTAATACGGTCCGGAGCGTGTCACCACTCCGTCGAACGCCGCCACAATCTCGTCATTCGGCTTTGTCTTCAGGTCCACACCCGAATGTCTGCGCCGTCCGCCATAAGGACTGATAACCTTGGCACCCGGCAACGGGAACGCCCAATTGCCCTCATCAAGGTCGGAGAGGTTGAGCTCGAACTTCGATTCAGTCTCGAACGGGTCGTCATCCATGCTTTCCGCCGCCATCAGGACATTTGCTCCTGACGAAGATGTCACGTCAACATACGAGCCGTTACGCTTGCACATCAATGTCTGTTTGCGCAACCTGTGACTGTTTATGTTTATTATCGTCGACGGATTTATCCTGCATCCGTTCACCATAATGGAAAAGTCGCAGAACGTCTTTCCCTCACCGGTGCCGACAAAAGCTATCGTATGCCCCGCCTTCACCTTCTGACCGACCTTCACTACGTTGCTCTTGTTGTTCGCATACACGGTCTCGAGTCCGTTGCGATGGCGCACCACGATGACGTTTCTCATTCCGTCGTGATGCCGCGAGAGCCTTACCACACCGTCGAACATGGCTTTCACCGCATCGCCTTCCTTCGTCTCTATCCTCAACACATTGTCATCCTGCAGCGTGGCTTTGCCTACCGGCAACGGAAAAGAATAGTCATTGTCCTTCACGGAAGAGAAATCCACGCTGAAAGCATCCGAACGGCTGAACAGTCCGGGCGTCTCTATGCTAATCTGCTGCTGCTCCGCCGCAGTGAACTTATACTTCACCGGAGCGGCTGCCGTCAGTGTAACAACAAATGATATCAGAAGAAACAGTTGTCTTAGTATACTCATCGTCAGTAAATTGTTTGTAGTTTAAGATAAACAGACTGCGGACATCGGTATTGGAACATATGCCCGTAGAATCCGCCCGCACTGTTTTTTAAAGGGAAACAAGCCGTCTGAGACGGCTCAGACATATCCGCGCCGTGTCACTGACGCAGGTATATCGCATTGAAAATACGGCCAGACTCCGTTCCGAGTCTGCGTGCCGAGAAGTAGTCGTCAGCGTTTTTGAAGGTGCATATTCCGCACGAATATATGTTGCCGTCATCGACTCCCGACTCCACCATCTGCATGCGGTTGCATCCGGGAAGGTCTATATGCCACTTCCCTTTCCTGCAACTGATGCCCTGCATGTCAAAACCGGCAGCACAGAATCTGTCATACACCTCTTCGCCGACCTCAAAACTGTCAAGCGATATGCCCGGTCCTATAACCGCCTTCAAGCGTGAGGCGTCAGTACCGTATACCGCGTTCATCTCCACAATTGCCTTCTGTACGATACGCATCACAGTCCCCCGCCATCCGGCATGGACGGCACACACAGCATGATTGTACGCATCATAAAGAAGCACTGGTATGCAGTCGGCAGTGGATACGCCTATGCACACACCTCTCACAGAGGTCATCAGAGCATCCACACCTTCCAGCACCATGTGCCGGGTGCGGCTGCCCAGTTCAAGAAATTCGGGTCCTATCACCCTTGTTTCAGTACCGTGCGTCTGATGAGGCATCACAATGTGACTGCCGTCTATACCGAGCGCATCGCTCAAAGCCTCACGGTTGCGGCGCACGCAGTCCTCATCATCACCGCAATAAGCGTTTATACTGAAACCGGAATAGGCTCCCTTTCCACATCCGCCGTGGCGTGTTGTGCTGAACGCCACGACCTCATCTGCGACGTCATAATACGTTATGACAGGCGGCTCAATCATCCGTATCCTCTTCGTCGTACTCAAAATCGTCGAGGTCCTCTATCTCGTCCTCGTCAATATATATTATCTCGTCCTCGCCCTCAGCCTGCATCTCCGCCGCGAAACGGCTCATGTCCTTGTCACGGTGTACGAGATTGTCCTCGGCGATGATGCCCTGCAGCTTGTTGCTCTCGCTGTTGAGCTCACGCCACAGCACGTCTTTCAGCTCGTTGAGCCCCATGCCTGTTACAGACGAAATGAACACCACGGGCACATCCTCCGGCAAAGTGTCACGCAGCATATCTATGAGCTCATCGTCCAGAAGGTCGCATTTGGTCACGGCAAGCACGCGGTGTTTGTCGAGCATGTCAGGATTGAACTGTCTCAGCTCGTTAAGAAGTATCTCATATTCGCGCTTTATGTCGTCGGTGTCTCCGGGCACCATGAACAGCAGAAGCGAGTTGCGCTCGATGTGACGGAGAAATCTCAGACCGAGTCCTTTGCCCTCGCTCGCACCTTCTATTATTCCCGGGATGTCCGCCATGACGAACGACTGCCTGTCATGATAGCCCACAATGCCGAGCGACGGCTCGAGCGTTGTGAACGGATAGTTGGCTATCTTCGGTCTCGCGCTCGACAGAGAAGAGAGCAGTGTCGACTTTCCCGCGTTGGGAAATCCCACGAGTCCCACATCCGCAAGCAGCTTCAGCTCGAGTATGATGGTCATTTCCTCCATCGGCTCACCGGGCTGCGCGAATCGCGGAGTCTGGTTGGTGGCACTGCGGAACTGGAAATTGCCCAGTCCGCCGCGTCCTCCCTTGAGCAGCAGCACCTCCTGTCCGTGATAGGTGACGTCGCACACATACTTTCCCGTCTCGGCGTTATACACCACCGTTCCGCACGGAACGTCAATATAAACATCCTTTCCGTCCTTGCCGTGACACTTGTCTCTGCCGCCGTTTCCACCGTGTTCGGCAAACACGTGACGCTGATATTTAAGATGCAGCAGAGTCCAGTAATTGTGGTTGCCGCGCAGGTATATGTTTCCTCCCCGTCCGCCGTCGCCTCCGTCGGGACCGCCGTTGGGCTGATATTTGATGTGCCGCAGGTGCATGGAGCCACGTCCACCTTTTCCCGAGCGGCAATATATCTTCACGTAATCTACAAAGTTGGATTCTGCCATATCTTGTTTTCAGTGTGTTGGTGTTCTTGTCAGATATTGTCGATAACAGCGCATATGTCAGCGAAGATGCGGTCGAGCTCACCATATCCGTTGATGTGATGATGCAGCCCTTCGCTCTTATACCACTCTATGAGCGGTGCCGTCTGTGTGGAATACACCTTCAGACGCTTATTTATTGTCTCCTCGTTGTCGTCCGTACGACCCGACTCCTGTCCGCGCTTTATCAGCCTTTCCATCAGCTTGTCCTCCGGAACGTCGAGCTCTATCATCGCAGCCACGTTGTGTCCGCGTTCGGCAAGCATTGTCTTGAGAGCCTCAGCCTGCGGTATGGTGCGCGGGAATCCGTCGAAGATGACACCCTTATGCTCCTTGCCGAAGCTGTCGTAGACACTTGCGAGAATGTCTATCATCAGCGCGTCGGGTATGAGCTGTCCGTTGTCAATGTATCCCTTGGCTGTCTTGCCCAGCTCCGTGCCGTTCTTTATCTCATTGCGCAGCACGTCACCGGTAGAAATATGGTTGAATCCATACTTCTTGATCATCAGGTCACTCTGTGTGCCCTTGCCTGAACCCGGGGCACCGAAAATCACGATATTCTTCATCTTTATGTTTTGATTGAAATTATATGTATACATGCGTAGCGCGCTCCAGCCATCACACGATGCCCGGACACGTCCGCATCAGGTTATTCCTCCACAAGCGTATATATGTCGCGCAGGTTGCGTCCCTGCTGGTCGTAGTCGAGCCCGTAGCCCAGAATGAAGTCGTTGGGTATCTTCATCGCCACATAATCCACGTCGAGCGGCACCTTCAGACGTTCCGGCTTGAGCAGCAGCGTGCATATGTGTATGGACTCGGGATTGCGCGTCCCGAGCGACTCTATCATGCGTTTCACCGTCAGTCCGGTCTCCACGATGTCCTCCACTATTATCACCGTGCGCCCTGTCAGGTCTTCGTTTATGCCTATCACTTCCTTTATCCGCCCGGTAGAGGTGGTGCCCTGATAGGATGCCAGTTTCACAAACGAAATCTCACACGGTATTGTTATCATTCTCATGAGGTCAGCCGCAAATACAAACGAACCGTTCAGCACTGCGAGCAACAGAGGATTTTTCCCCGCCATGTCGGCGTTTATCTTGTCTGCCACAGCCTTGACGCGCTTCAATATCTCAGCTTCCGGTATGGACGTTCTGAACGTCTTGTCCTTTATTCTTACCGTACTGTCCATGGTGTTTAATTTATATTTGCCCGCAAATTTACAAAAAATATGCCGAACGTTGCAGGCTCTTTACATTTATTTCGGATTTTTACAGCGGCGCGCACCGCACATCCCCCAGTCCTCTCACGCTCCCCACGCCCTATGGCAGGCTCTCCGCGGACTTTCCGGCGCAGGAAGGCGGCATGCCGGCAAAGCCCCGAAAAAAAGACCAAATTATTGTCGGGCACGAATTTATTTTGTATCTTTGCCCCGTATGAAGATATTTACTGGCTCACAGATTCATGAGCTCGACAAATATACAATAGAGCACGAACCGGTCAAGTCGGTTGACTTGATGGAGCGTGCCGCCAAAGCCATCACCGCCGCCATAACGGATGAATGGCCCTCCGATAAGAATGTCATAGTGTTTGCAGGTCCGGGAAACAACGGAGGAGACGCCCTCGCGGTGGCACGAATGCTGCTCGACAGAGGATATGATGTCGCCGTATGGCTGTTCAACATAGGCAACCGTCTTTCCGAAGACTGCGCCGAAAACCGCAGACGGCTCACCGCTCACAGTCTCATGAAGAAGTTCACGGAGGTGACAACCGACTTCGACCCGCCGAGACTCGACTCGGGCACGCTGCTCATAGACGGACTGTTCGGCTCCGGACTCAACCGTCCGCTCACAGGAGGATTCGCCTCTCTCGTGAAATACATCAACCAGTCACATGCCACGGTGATAAGCATCGACGTGCCGTCAGGACTCATGACCGAGGACAACACAGCCAACGTGCAAGCCAACATCGTCAGGGCACACACCACACTGACACTGCATCAGAAGAAGCTCGCCATGATGTTCGCTGACACACAGCCTTTCCTCGGACGGGTGAAAGTGCTCGACATCGGACTGTCGGAAGAGTTCATAAGAGACGCTTCATGCCGGTATACCACGGCAGAAGAGGCTGACATAAAGGGAAACATCATAAGACGAGACCCCTTCGCGCACAAAGGCGCCATGGGGCACGCACTCCTCATAGCCGGAAGCTACGGCATGGCGGGAGCCGCAGTGCTTGCTGCGGAAGCCTGCATGCGCTCCGGAGCGGGCAAGACCACCGTGCTTACGCCAGACTGCAACCGCTCCATCATACAGACGGCAATACCCGAAGCCATAATGAGAGAGACCCGCAGCGGGAGGTGTTTCACCGAAGCCGTAGACACCGAAGCATACAACGCCGTGGCAATAGGTCCGGGACTGGGCACCGACGAGGACACGGCTGTCGCGCTCATGGCACAGCTCAGACGCACGGCATGCCCCATAGTGCTCGACGCCGACGCGCTCAACATCATAGCAGCCCACCGCACATGGATGCAGCACCTGCCCGCAGGACTCATCCTTACGCCCCACCCAGGAGAGATGGACCGCCTGTGCGGCAACAAGTCACAGAGCGGATACGAACGGCTCGAAGCGGCATGCGACATGGCGCAACGCCTTCAGGCTCACATCATTCTCAAGGGTCACCACTCCGCACTGTGCGCGCCAGACGGCAGCGTGACGTTCAACACCACAGGCAACGCGGGCATGGCGACAGCCGGAAGCGGCGATGTGCTCACAGGAATAATAGCAGGACTGCTGGCGAGAGGGTATCAAAGCGCACGCGCGTGCCTCACCGCCATGTATCTGCACGGACTCGCAGGCGACATCGCGGCACGGCAGACAGGCGAGGAAAGCCTCATGGCGAGCGACATAATAAGACACATTCCACACGCATTCAAACAACTAACCGACGATAGACAATGATGAGAAAGATACTGTCAACCCTAATGATGGCAGCTGCCGCAGGCACTGCCTGCGCGCAGAAAGACAACGGCAACTTCACATACTTCCTGCCGAAGACAGAAGTGAGCATATCGCTGCTCATAGAGAAAACCACATACACCCCGGGAAGACTTGCCGACTACTGCGACCTGTATTTCAAGACAAAGGCACAGAAAGAGCCGGAGGTAAGCTACAGAATAGTAGGAATGACATTCGCCACGGACGGAGTGCCGGACGAAAGCAAGCAATACAGCCTTGTGGTGGACAAGAAACACAGCATCCTGAGCATCGACTGCGACAGGAACGGTGTGCTGAAAGCCATAAACACCAAGGGCAACGACGAACAGCGGCAGCAACGTTTCACACCGGCACCGCGACCCGCCCTGCCCTCGCCCAACGACTACATGAGCCAGGACATACTCTCGTCTACCAACCTGCCGAAGATGGCGCAGATGGTGGCACAGGAGATATACGACATCCGCGACAGCCGCAACCAGCTGTCACGGGGCGAAGCCGAGTTCATGCCGAAAGACGGAGAGCAGCTCAAGATAATGCTCGCGCAGCTCCAGACCCAGGAGAACGCGCTCATGCAGGTGTTCGAGGGAACCACCGTCACCGACACCACCGAGGCTGTAGTGTCGTTCGTTCCCGACAAGGAAAACGCCAGGCAGACGGTCTTCCGCTTCTCAAGACACTTCGGACTCACCTCTGCCGACGACCTCTCGGGTGCTCCGTTCTATGCCGTGACAGAGGATATGCAGACCCCGGCGGAGGCTCCCGTGATTGACGAGAAGCTGAAGAAGCAGAAGGACGACATGATTATCGGGGTGAACATACCGGGAAAGATAAAGATAAGAATAACCGACGGCACCAACACTTTAGGCTCGTTCAGCACATATGCGGCACAGTTCGGCACCGTCGACACGCTCAGCGGCTCGCTCTTCGGCAAGAAATTCACATCGCAGATTGTGCTCGACAAGGCGACAGGAGGCATAACAAGCCTTCACACCGAACCGCTCGACTGACGCCCATACACGGTAAGGCGAAGTACGCGCGCCTCACTTCCGGCGCACGGCTCCGACGCTTCCCGTCCGTGACACCGACGCATGTGCACCACGCTGTATTATTGCATGAATATACGGAAAACACTGTCTGACGCATGCATAAATATACACGGCAACTCCGCGAGAACCGCGTATTTGCGCGTGACGGCACATCCGGGCGCAAATACGCGAGTTTCAGGCAGTCTGCCCATCACGCTGACAGTCAGCGGCTTACGCCCGACACGCCCGTAAGAAGCATTTTTCCGCGCTGCCGGAAAGCCTCTTCGGCACTGCGGAAAAGCCTTTTTGGCACACTCATAATGCCTGTATCACACAACAATAAAAGCCGTTTCGCGTTGCGGAACGGCTTTTTCCGTATCATAAAACAGACTTCACGTGGACATATAATACCCGAAAAGGCTCTTCCGTATGGACGGAAGCATGTCGCGGAACGTTTTCCGGCGTTCTGTCATTTCTATTTTGTCATTTTCCTTTGTCAATATTTTTTACTGTCAGACCGCATATTTATACAGTTCCGTAAAGTGCCCTCATCCGTGCGTGAGCAAACATCCGGACCATACACGGGGCAAATAAAAACCGGACCGCGCGGCGCAAGCGTCATGCAGACTCACGCCGTACGGTCCGGATGCAAGTGTAAGTTGAATGCCTATTCCACGTTTAGCACAGCCTTCTTCAGGTTGCGGCTGTCCGGTCCAACCATTATCTCGACCTCTCCCGGGTCTATGCCGTAGCGCAGACTGCTGTCATAATACTTCAGAAGCTCGGGAGTTATGTCGAACGACACGTCCTTGCTCTCTCCGGCGGCAAGATGTATGCGGCTGAAGCCTTTGAGCTCCTTAACAGGTCGCGATATGCGTGCCGCGCGGTCGTGTATGTACATCTGCACCACCTCGTAGCCGTCGCGGCTGCCGGTGTTGGTCACGGTGACTGTCGCCCTCACACTTCCTCCGGGAGCGAGAGTGCCCTTGCTCAGTTTCAGGTCGCTGTAGGCGAAGGTGGTGTAGCTCAGTCCGTAGCCGAACGGATAGAGCGGGTCGTTGCGCACATCGAGATAGTTGCTCTGATACTTGCGGTAGTCCTTCGCCCCGTCAGGCACGGGGCGTCCTGTGGGAAGGTGGTTGTAGTATATCGGCACCTGTCCTGTCGCAGCCGGCAAAGTCATGGTGAGCTTGCCCGACGGCACCTTGTCGCCGAACAGCACGTCGGCAATGGCGTCGGCAGCCTCGCTTCCTCCGAACCACACATTCATGATGGCAGGCACGTGTCTGCTCTCCCATGTCATCACAGTGGGGCGTCCCGAGAAGTTGAGAAGCACCACGGGCTTGCCCGTAGCCACAAGTTCCTTGAGCAGGGACATCTGTATGTCGGGCAGGGTGAGGTCTGAACGGCTCGACGACTCACCGCTCATCTCCGAGCTCTCTCCCATGGCACACACTATCACGTCGGCGTCGCGCGCCACTCTCAGAGCCTCAGCCCTCATGGCGTTGTCGTCGCCGCGCTTTATTGTCCTGCCGAACTCGGCGTCCTTCTGCATCTGTGCGTCGGCAGTGAGGTTGCATCCCTGGGCATAAAGAATCTCCGCCTTGCCTGCCACGGCACGCTCGAGTCCTTCCTTGAGAGTGGAATATCTGTCCGGCGTATATGCCACACACCACGTTCCAGCCATGTTGGCGCGCGTGTCGGCGAGCGGACCTATAAGTGCTATCTTTCCCTTCTTCTCGAGCGGCAGCAGGTTGTTGTCGTTCTTCAGCAGCACGAATGTCTCTGCCGCCATGTCGCGTGCGGCTCTGCGGTTCTCCTCTGTGAAGATGTCTTTCTTGCGCCGTTTGCCGTCACAGAACTTGTAAGGGTCGTCAAACAGTCCGAGTATGTATTTCGCCTCAAGCACCCGGCGGCATGCGTTGTCTATGTCGCTCATGCTCACACGTCCCTCTTCCAGCGACTTCTCGAGCGTCTGCACGAATCCGCGCGTACACATGTCCATGTCTGTCCCAGCCTTCAGTGCCTGTGCCGAAACCGAAGGAAGGTCGCCCAGCCCGTGGGTCATCATCTCTCCAATGGAGCCGTAGTCTGAAGCCACGAGCCCGCCGAAGTGCCACGTGTCACGCAGCAGTTCGGTGAGAAGCCATCTGTTTCCCGTCGCCGGAACGCCGTCCACAATGTTGAACGACGACATGACGCTGCTCACACCGGCATCGACAGCCGCCTTGTAAGGTGGCAAATACTGGTTGAACATGCGCACGCGGCTCATGTCCACGGTGTTGTAGTCGCGTCCAGCCTCGGCTCCGCCATACAGCGCGAAGTGCTTCAGGCATGCCATGATGTTGCTGTTCTGCGAGTAGTCTCCCTGATAACCGCGCACCATTGCCTCGGCTATGCGCGAGCCGAGAAACGGATCCTCGCCTCCGCCTTCAGCCACACGGCCCCACCGCGCGTCCACGCAAATGTCCACCATCGGGCTGAAAGTCCAGTTTATTCCGTCCGCGCTCGCCTCCTTGGCAGCTATGCGCGCGCCCTTCTCTATGGCTTCCATGTCCCAGCTGCACGACTGTGCGAGAGGGATGGGGAATATGGTCTCATATCCGTGAATGACGTCCATGCCCACAAGCAGCGGTATTCCCAGACGGCTTTTCTTCACAGCCACCTCCTGCAAGGCGCGTATGCCGTCCACTCCCTTTATGTTGAAGACGCCTCCTACACTGCCTGCCGCTATCTCTCCTCCTACTTCCGAATCGGCTGCCTTGCCGGTTGTGATGTCTCCGGCAACGACAAGATTCAGTTGTCCTATCTTCTCCTTGACTGTCATCTTGGACATAAGCTTGTCCACAAATGCCTTCATTTCATGGTTGTCCGCCATCATCGCCGGCACCGACATCAATACCGCCAGCACGGACACAATAATCCTTTTCATGCTTTTCTTCTCTGTGTTATTATGTTTCTTATAGTATCTCTTATTATTATCTGTATTGCATGACATTATTATCGGCAGGATGCGATGTCGCTGTCAATAGTATGTGTCATTATGATTTATGCGTCAAAAGCGTGTTTACTCTGTATCATTCTCCGCAGAACCATAGCCCGCACCACTGTCGGCAATACGGAGAGGGCATGCGCTTTTATGCCGCCCGTCTGTTAATCCAACGTTCTATTTCTATTATTATTACCTCATTCTTAACATCGTTTCACGATACAGCGATTGTAAGCGTGCCATTTCACTTATTTTAAACAAAACGTACATAGAAGCGGATGAATCCATGTCACACCTTATTATATATATGTCACGCTCATGAAAAGCTGTCCGGCGGCACATGAATAAATCTTACCCGGCGCGCATTCAGGCGATGGTCTGCCGGCATAAGGGCTGCGGCGTGATATGAGGAAAATAAAAAAGTCCTTTTGTCATGCCTTGGATGTGCATGGACAAAAGGACTGTTTGTGTCATGACATTGTGTCTGCCATATTATCAGTCGAGCTGAGCCAGCTTGCCGTCAGAACCGAGTACCTCTTTGATTTTGTGCTCATAGAGCTCAATCATGAGGTCACGTGCCGGTCCGCAGTACTTACGCGGGTCGAACTCACCCGGTTTCTCAGCGAACACCTTACGCACAGCTGCTGTGAAAGCAAGACGTGAGTCTGAGTCGATGTTGATTTTGCAGACTGCGCTTGCGGCTGCCTTGCGGAGCTGTTCCTCAGGTATGCCCACTGCGTCAGGCAGCTTGCCGCCATACTGGTTGATCATGTCTACATACTCCTGTGGAACAGAAGAAGAGCCGTGGAGCACGATTGGGAATCCCGGCAGTTTCTCCATGATGGCGTCGAGAACGTCGAATGCCAATGGAGGAGGAACCAGACGGCCTGTCTTCGGGTCGCGTGTGCACTGCTCCGGTTTGAACTTATAAGCACCGTGGCTTGTACCTATGGAGATGGCAAGTGAGTCAACTCCTGTCTTTGTAACGAAGTCGATGACCTCTTCCGGCTTTGTGTAGTGAGACTCTTCTGCAACAACCTCATCCTCAACTCCGGCAAGAACGCCGAGTTCGCCTTCCACTGTAACGTCGAACTGATGTGCGTATTCCACAACCTTCTTGGTGAGAGCTACGTTCTCATCGTATGGAAGAGCAGAGCCGTCTATCATCACAGAAGAGAAGCCCATGTCCACACAGCTCTTGCAAAGCTCGAAGCTGTCACCGTGGTCAAGGTGGAGAACGATTTCAGGATGTTTGCATCCGAGTTCCTTTGCATATTCTACAGCACCCTGTGCCATGTAGCGCAGAAGTGTCTGGTTGGCGTAGTTGCGCGCTCCTTTGGAAACCTGAAGAATCACCGGAGACTTCAGTTCAGAAGACGCCTTGATGATTGCCTGCAACTGCTCCATGTTGTTGAAGTTGAAAGCAGGGATAGCATAACCTCCATTAATGGCTCTTTTGAACATCTCACGTGTGTTCACCAAGCCTAAATCTTTATAGTTTACCATAATTGTAAAAGTTTATTTAAAACGTTGTCTTATGTCATATAACCGATTGCAAAGTTAGTATTTTAATTTGGCAACACAAAGTGATACAACGTTTTTTAACCCAAATAGGCATTATGAATACGGCATGTCGCGGGGGCGTTCTTACGCACGGAGGCAATCGTCCTGCCGCAAACGCACCGGGCGACATATCCGAAGGATGAGAAACGGGGCACCTGATGTGATGCGAAAGGTGTACGGACACCGGGCGGAACATGAGGGTCTGAGCCGTACTGTTACTGTAATCGAGTGCTCGAAAACGCCGCAATCAATACTAAAAGTATACATTTTATCACTGTTTTTCCTTACTTCAAAATCAAAATGTAGTTCATTTTTACTAATTAATGATAAAAAACTGACAAACAAAGCTGTTATCAAATCTTAAATACGTAACTTTGCAAGTAGCGGATTATTACCTTACAGGCATCACCGGATACCTATACCGCACATTGACAACAGTCAGAACCAAAAATAATTAAAAACATAACAGATAATGAAACAGACAGACATCAGACCCGCAAACGGGAAACTCGGAATCATGGTCGTCGGATGCGGCGCCGTGACAACAACATTCATGACAGGCGTACTCATGGCACGCAAAGGACTGACAAAACCCGTTGGGTCAATGACACAATACGACAAGATTCGCGTAGGTAAAGGCAACGAGAAGAAATATCTGCACTATGCCGACATAGTTCCGCTTGCCTCGCTTGACGACATTGTGTTCGGGACATGGGATGTTTACCCCCAGAACGCCTACCAGGCGGCTATGTACGCCGAGGTTCTTAAGGAGAAGGACATCGAACCCGTACGCGATGAGCTTGAGAAAATTGTGCCGATGAAAGCTGCTTTTGACAAGAACTACGCAAAACGACTGGACGGCGACAACGTGAAAGACTGCGCCACACGATGGGAAATGACCGAGGCTCTGCGCCAAGACATACGCTCCTTCAAGGAGAAAAACGGATGCTCGCGCATCGTTGTGATATGGGCGGCTTCCACAGAGATATATGTTCCCTACTGCGAAGAGGTGCACGGAACGCTCGAGGCACTCGAAAAGGCGATGAAGGACGACGACCGCGAGCACGTGGCTTCGTCTATGTGCTATGCATACGCGGCACTGGCAGAGGGCGCTCCGTTCATAATGGGAGCGCCGAACACCACGGTTGACATTCCGGCAATGTGGGAAATGGCGGAAAAGACAAAGATGCCTATCGCAGGAAAAGACTTCAAGACCGGACAGACTCTGGTGAAAAGCGGATTCGCACCCATCATCGGCACACGCTGCCTCGGACTGAGCGGATGGTTCTCTACAAACATTCTCGGCAACCGCGACGGTCTTGTGCTCGACGAACCGGCTAACTTCCACACGAAGGAAGTGAGCAAACTGTCTACTCTGGAGACAATCCTGAAACCGGAGGATCAGCCCGACCTGTACACTGACTATTATCATAAGGTGCGCATAAACTACTATCCTCCACGCAACGACAACAAGGAAGGATGGGACAACATCGACATTTTCGGATGGATGGGATACCCCATGCAGATCAAGATTAACTTCCTCTGCCGCGACTCAATACTCGCCGCGCCGCTGCTGCTCGACCTCTGTCTGCTCAGCGACCTTGCGGCACGGGCAGGACGCTACGGCATACAGCGATTCCTGAGTTTCTTCCTCAAGAGTCCGATGCACGACTTCACAAAAGGCGAGGAGGCTGTGAACAACCTCTATCAGCAGTACACCATGCTGAAGAACGCAATACGCGAGATGGGCGGTTATGAGGCAGACGAGGAGATAGACTGACGTCCGCAACACACAGGACATTCTCTCCGGAAAACCGGCGGAGACGTGACGGCGGCTGTGCCAACGAGGTACAGCCGCCGTGTTTTTTTACATTCTCAATGGCTGAAATCATATTTATACGCAGTCTAACCATTCGTGTAAACAAAAAAATTCGTAATTTTGTATGTGTAATTCCTAACGTACAAGACACCCGCATTCTTCCATCGGATGCTACACGCGAGAACTGAAACAATCTGACAACAAACTTATCCGCTATGAATATCAGAAGTATCCTGCTGGTCAGCGCACTTGTTCTGACATTTAAACCGGCAGCAGCACAAAATGACAAGCCGCAGACATACATCTGCGAGAAACCGTATGAGGTGGAGAAGATAACACCTCCGCAAGGCAAGAAAGTAAGGAACGTCATACTGATGATAGGCGACGGCATGAGCCTTATGCACGTCTACTCGGCATGGACGGCAAATCACGGGCGGCTTTGGCTGGAAAACGCGCAATTCACAGGGCTGTCCAAGACCTACTGCACCGACCGTCTCATCACCGACTCCGGTGCCGGAGGCACTGCATTAGCCACCGGACACAAGACCAGATACCACGCTGTGGGAGTGGATCCGGACGGCAAACCGCTGACCACGCTGTGCGATGTGGCAAAATCACTCGGCAAGGATGCTGGCATAGCTGTCACATGCCGGCTGTGGGACGCCACACCCGCCGACTTCTGCTGCCACAACTCCGACCGCGACAACGAGCAGGAGATAATAGCCGACTACGTTGACTGTGGCATAGACTATGCGTTCGGAGGCGGAGCGAAATACTTCACAAAGCGCAAGGACGGACGCGACATCTTCGAAGAACTGAGACAGAACGGCTACCACATATCGCGCTCATGGGAAGACCTTTCTGCATGGAAGAAGGGCAAAGTGTTCGCTGTTCCCTACGAAGTGGACACTCCCCTGCCCGACGAAAGGGGCGATCTGCTCGCACGAGCCGCGCTGAAAGGCATATCGCTCATGAACCAGAACGCTAACGGATTCTTCATGATGATAGAAGGATCGCAGCTCGACGACTACGGACATTTCAACCAACTGGACATGCTGATGAAGGAAACGCTCGACTTCGACCGCACCGTCGGCGAGGTGATGAAGTGGGCGGCGCAGGACGGCGAGACCCTTGTCGTAGTGACAGCCGACCACGAGACGGGCGGACTAACGCTCATCGACGGTGACAAGGAAGAAGGAAAGATAACATGCCGGTTCTCCACCGGAAGCCACTCAGGCGTGATGGTGCCGGTCTATGCGTTCGGTCCGGGCTCGGAAAACTTCACGGGCATAATGGAGAACACTGACATTTTCTGGAAGATAAAGAGCCTTATGGAACGCCGATAAGGCGGCGTTCCGGATGCGGGAACGGCTCTTCCGCCGTCACGCAAGACTAAAGAAACACTCACCACACAACTCAAATACACATCATGAGAATAAAAACAATAACGGCAGTCATGCTTGCCGCACTTGCAACAACAGCCGGAGCGCAGAACCTCATTCCGTCCGGCTCACCGCTGTACAAGCTTCCATACAAGAACACTTACGTCATGCAGACTCTCGTGGCAGAGAATACCTTCCGCACGGCAAAGGTGGAAAAGACCGTGCCGGGCTCTTTCGAGAAGGCACGAAAAGTACTTCCCGCACCTTACTGGGAAGGTCATGAGAAGGAAATAGAGATGTACTGGAAGGCATGGCAGATAGGAATAAAGAACATATGCCAGCCGCTTGACGACTCAGGATTCGTCACAAGCTACATCGCGCCAGCCTACAACGGCAACATATTCATGTGGGACGACGCCTTCATAACGATGTTCTGCCGCTACGGGCGCAACTTCTTCCCCTTCCAGAAGACACTCGACAACTTTTACGCAAAGCAGCATCCTGACGGTTTCATATGCCGCGAGATACGCGCAGACGGCTCCGACTGCTTCAGCCGATACGACCCCACGAGCACCGGTCCCAACCTTCTGCCGTGGTCGGAATGGAAATACTACACTCAGTTCGGTGACGACAACAGGCTCAACAAGGTGTTTCCCGTGCTTGCGGCATACTACAAATGGCTGAAGCTCAACCGCACATGGCGCAACGGCACCTACTGGAGCAGCGGCTGGGGAACGGGCATGGACAACATGCCACGGGTACCCGAAGGCTACAACACCATATACAGCAACGGCCACATGATATGGCTCGACGCATGCCTACAGCAGATAATGGTTGCCGACATACTGCTTAAAATGGGCTTCTATCTGGAACGCTGGCAGGAGATAGAGGAGTTTGAGGACGACATAAAGAAGCTGTCCGAATACATAAACAATAATATGTGGAGCGAGAAAGACGCTTTCCTATACGACCAGTATGCCGACAACAGCCTCAGCACTACGCAAGGCATATACGCCTACTGGGCACTGCACACCGACGTTCTGCCCAAAGACAGGCTCGACGCGCTGGTGAGCCATCTCGAGGACACCACAAAGTTCAACCGTCCCCACCGCGTGGCGTCACTCGCGGCAGACCATCCCAAGTACAAGGCAAACGGCAGATACTGGACCGGCGGAGTGTGGCCCGGCACAAACTATATGGTCATCTCCGGACTTACCGACAAAGGATACCGCCGTCTGGCGCACGACATCACAATGAACCATTATAACAACGTGCTGAAAGTATATGAGAAGACAGGCACCTTCTGGGAGTATTACGCACCGGAGAAAGCCGAACCCGGATTCATGGCACGGAAGGACTTCGTGGGCTGGACGGGACTGCCGCCTATCGCAGAGATCATTGAATACATCTTCGGAATACGCGCCAACGTGCAGGAAAACAACATAACGCTCGATGTGAACCTTACCGACGGATACGGCATAGACCGCTACCCGTACGGTGCCGACGGACTTATATCGTTCAAGGTGGCACGCCGGGGCTCAGCCGGAGAGAAGCCGAAGGTGACCGTCACCACCAACACACCGTTCAGACTCACCCTGATGTGGGGCGACAACAAGATTGAAAAGGAAATAAAGAAAGGCACCCAGACTGTATGACTACAGCCGTAAGAGACACGGGCAAGGGGAACACCGCTGACAGCATTCCCCTTGCCCGTATTGTTTTATGATATTCGTCACCGCGCCATCGCGCCGGTTCTTCAGCGGCTGCGCCTCCCTGCGACAAGCCTGAAGGCATAAGCCAGCACCATCGCAAAGCCTGCCAAAGGAATGACAAACGGCACGATGTTGTTCACACTGTCAGCCACAAGTCCCATGAGAAGGAACGCGCAGCCACCCACCGGAGTCATCATGAGTATGGAAGACGCACTCTTCGTGAGTCCGCCGAGCCCCCGCAGGGTGAGCGAGAAGATTGTCGGGAACATTATAGCCTCAAACATATAGTTGCACATCAGTGCCACAAGCGATACCCTGCCGAAATTGCCCAACACCGTCAGCATGCACGCCACAGTGCCCACAGCACACCAGAAGAGCATCTTCTCCGCCGCCACGCGCCGCATTATCCAGCTCCCGACGAAGCGTCCTATCATGAAAACGGCAAGCGCACCCGTTATCACCATCGACGCGCCATGGTCGCTCATCCATCCCTGACCGGTGACGAAGTTGATGAAATAGCTGTTTATCGATATCTCAGCCACCTCATAGGCGAGCAGCGCCGACAGCCCGAACACGAACATGCCGTTCTTCCACAGCCTCGAGATATTGCCTTTCCCGTCAGCCGCAGAGCCGTCGTCCTCATGGCTTATCTCGGGCAGTCTCACTCTTGAGAAAGCCACCGCTATGAGCAGCACCACCACTCCCATCACGGTGTAAGGCACAGCCACGCCGCCCTCCGCGCCTCCCACGCCGAAGAGGAACGAGCCCACCCCGAACGTCGCCGCCATGCATCCGAGTCCGTTGAACGACTGAGAGAAGTTCAGACGGCTCGTTGCCGTCTCCTTCGGACCAAGCTCCGTGACATACGGGTTTGCCGATGTCTCGAGAAACACCAGACCGCATCCTATCACAAACAGCGCGGCAAGAAAGGCGTAGAACGTCCCCGCAGCCGAGCACGGTATGAAGAGCAGCGAGCCGAGGGCGAACAGGATGAGTCCGGCTATCACTCCCTTGCGGTAGCCGTAACGGTTGATGAACAGTCCGGCAGGTATAGCCATGATGAAATATCCGAGATAAGTCATGACCTGAATCAGCGCGGACTGCGCGATGTTTATGTCAAGCTCGTTCTGGAAATGTTTGTTCAGCACGTCGAGAATGGCTCTCGCAAATCCCCACATGAAGAACAGTGAGGTGATCAGCACAAACGGCACAAGATAGCGTCTGTCGCTCAATGATGTCTTCTTTTTTTCCATTTCTGTGTTTTGCCGACCGTTGCCGGAGGTGCCATCCTGTCCGAAGCACGCGCCGGCATGAGGGTCTTATGTTGTTGTTCAGTTCTTTCCTCCGTCCTTGATGTTAAGCAATGTCATGTTCTCCAGCACTGTCTTCTGAGCCGTCTGCTGCAATATCTCCGCCTGGTCCTCCGGCAGTCCGCAGCAGACACCGGTCTGATAGGGGCGTTGCCATATCGTGGTGAATATGACGTTTGCCGCCAGATAACTGCCCACAGGCGACGGATGGAAACAGTCGGGGGCGTAAAGCACATACTCGGGATGCTCCTTTCTCACCGTCTGCCATGCCATTCCGACAGGCGCGCACCACGCTCCGTTGTCGTGAGCCATCTCAAGATAGGACGTCTTCAGGCGTTCCTGCATCGTCTGATAGTCGTCGTCGAGGGCGTAACCGTTCTTGTATACGTTGCCATACTTATGTCCCCAGGTCATGTAGAACACCACCTTTGCCTCCGGCGAATATTTCACGGCAAGACTGTCTATTGTCTTCGCGTAAGGATATACGGTGCGTGCCACAGTCCGGGTGTCTGCCGCCGGACCGGCACTGAACTCCTGCACCACCACGTAGTCCCATCCCCCGCGCTTCAGCAGCTCGTGCAGGCGCGGATTGCGAAGGTGTCCCGACAGATGCTCTCCGCCTTTCACCACGGTCGTGATGCTCAGTCTCATGCCCTGCGACGCGGCTATGGAGCGCACCGTAGACGGCAGGTCGTTGAAGAAAGTGTAGCTGTTGCCTATCCACAACATGCGCAGCGAGTCTCTCTCCTCCGCGCCCGACACCATCGCCACAAGCGACATCAGTGTCACAAGAAGAATATGTCTGACATTCATCATTTTGGTTTTATGTTAGCAGAAAGGGCGGATACGGTTTTCTGTATATCATCATTCCGCCCGTAAAAGATGCGAACCGAAGTTTTGTTCGTGCAAAATTAATCAATCTTTCCATATCAGCCAACATTGTGGAAGACTTATTATAATAATGTGGGAGATATATTGCGATAATGTGGAATCAAATGTATATCTTTGCAGAAGATAAGATGCGGTTCGGCAGTATCAAGTCTGGTAAAACTACGTTTTCCCGACTTGCTGTTGCACTCACCTTTCATTCTCTTTGCATAAGATAAGCGGCACTCGGGCAAATAAGAGCAAGCTCTTTTGCCGCTCATTTGCACTCTCTTTGCATAAGATAAAGATTATTGACCTGCAAACAACATTACACTATCCAGATATGCCAACTTACGCACCTTTCGCGCACCCGCTCTATGTCATGCTGAAGCCTGCGGGCTCGCTCTGCAACCTCAACTGCGACTACTGTTATTACACAGAAAAAGGCGACATGTACCGCTCGTGCGGTGCCGGAAGCCGCATGACCATAAGCGACGAACTGCTCGAAAAGTTCACAAGACAGTACATCGAGGCGCAGACACAACCGCAAGTGCTCTTCACATGGCACGGAGGCGAACCGCTCATGCGCCCCATATCGTTCTACGAAAAAGCGTTGCGCCTGCAACGTCAGTACGCGCGTGGACACATCATAGACAACTGCCTGCAGACCAACGGCACGCTTCTCACCGACGAGTGGTGCGAGTTTTTCAGACGCAACAACTTCCTCATAGGCATTTCCATAGACGGTCCGAAGGAGTTTCACGACGAATACCGGCGCACACGCACAGGCGGTCCGTCGTTCGACAAGGTGATGCGCGGCATACGGCTGCTCAACAAGCACGGGGTGGAATGGAACGCCATGGCTGTGGTAAACGACTTCAACGCGGACTATCCGCTCGAGTTCTACCGCTTCTTCAAGGACATCGGCGCACGCTACATCCAGTTCGCGCCCATCATCGAACGGCTTCTCCCCCACTCTGACGGGCGTCATCTGGCATCCCCAGCCGACCGGTGCACGGAGGGACAGACGGCTCCTTTCTCAGTCACTGCGGAACAGTACGGCAGCTTCGTGTGCTCTGTTTTCGACGAGTGGGTGCGCAACGACGTGGGCACAATCTTCGTGCAGCTGTTCGACTCCACGCTCGCCCTGTGGGCAGGACAGCAGCCCGGTGTGTGCGCCATGGCTGAGTCGTGCGGTCACGCGGCTGTGATGGAGTTCAACGGGGATGTGTATCCGTGCGACCATTTCGTATTTCCGGAGTACAGACTCGGCAACATACACACCGAGACGCTCACGTCCATGATGTACGGCAGACGCCAGCAGGAGTTCGGCGAGGCAAAGAGAGCCGGGCTGCCGGGTCAGTGCCGCGAGTGCGGATGGCTGAAGGTGTGCAACGGAGGATGTCCCAAGGACCGCTTTCTCACCACAGCCGACGGTGAGCCCGGGCTTAACTACATGTGCTCAGCCTATCGCAGGTATTTCGCCCACACCGCTCCCTACATGGACTTCATGCGCAACGAACTGCTCAACCGTCGTCCTCCGGCAAACGTCATGCAGTGGGCGCGAACCCGCGACACGCACGGCGACTGTCCGCAAGAGGCTCCACCACAGTCTGTCAATGACTGACCGACACTGCCCCATACATATAAACAATGCATTATTACGCATTGGTAATCAAAAGTAGAGACGCAAAATCTTGCGTCTCACAAGCAAGCATGCGCAATAAAATGAGGTAAATACATACCTGCCACTGCCGCAATTCTTCCTCGGGAGACGCAAGCATGCACAATAAAATGATGTATATATATAACCATCGGTGACACACCTTTTGCTCGGGAGACGCAAGATTTTGCGTCTCTACAGGGCGGACGCCATCATTGTTTTAATATAAAGGCTGCACCATACAATATGAAAAAGATTTCCTGTTGCCAACGTTGCCATCATAAAATACATATAAACAACGCATTATTACGCATTGGTAATCAAAAGTAGAGACGCAAAATCTTGCGTCTCACAAGCAAGCATGCGCAATAAAATGAGGTAAATACATACCTGCCACTACCGCAATTCTTCCTCGGGAGACGCAAGCATACGCAATAAAGCGATGTGAATACATATCTGCCATTACAGCATTTACTCCTCGGGAGACGCAAGATTTTGCGTCTCTACAGGGCGGACGCCTTTGTAATTTTAACTTAAAAACAGCATCGAAATTACTTTACACCGGACACAGGAAACAGATATTACATACCCGGAAAAACTCTCACACGGCATGACTTGATGTCTCCGGAATTGTGCGAACAGCACTTCAACCACACAAAACAACATCATTCGCATTACAGGAGAGGCTGTTCCGCCCCATCATAAATCCCGTATCACGGCACAGGAAAGCCCGTTTGGCGACACGGAAAGCACCGTTTGGCATGACAGGAGAACGGTTTTGACAATGACAGAACGTGCATTATGACGATAAGACATTGATAATGAAAGGGATATAAAAAGGCACTGAAAAACTGTATTTTCGGCTTCGTCTTCCCGCGCCATGGATTTTATCACCGTAAAAACACGATATGATTTAACATTCGGTGTTTTATAGTTGCGTATAAGCAACTATGGCATCATGGTCGCGGAGACTTCCCGTCGAGCAGCTCCTTGAGCAGGAACGTGGCGTTCTGGTTGCGTGCCACGCCTGGCGTTATCCTGTAGCTGTAGGTCACGTCGGTGCCCAGCTCTATCTCGAAGCAATAGTTGTGGAATCGTCCGGCGTGTCCGTCAGCCATGCGCGAGAGCTCAAGGTCGTGCGTGGCTATTACTCCTGTGACGTTGCGGAGCGATATATACTCGAGGAAAAGGCGCGAGCCGTTGAGCTTGTCAGCCGAGTTGGTGCCCTTGAGTATCTCGTCGAGTATTATGAGAGTGTTCTTATGCTCCTCACAGAAGCCGATGAGCTGTCGCAGACGCAGCAGTTCCGCGTTGAAATAACTTATGCCCCGGGTGAGGTCGTCGGTGGTGCGCATGCTCGTGAACAGCGCGAACACCGACACACGCAGGCTTCCGGCGAACACCGGCATGCCGTTCATCGCAAGTATGTAGTTGATGCCGAGCGAGCGCAGGAAGGTGCTCTTGCCTGCCATGTTGGCTCCTGTCACGATGTAGTAGTTGCCGTTCTGTATGCTGAAATCGTTCTTCACAGCCTTGCGTCCGAGGAAAGGATGCCACAGCGCGCGTGCCTCATACACCACACCGTCGCCTTCATCGATGACCGCGCCGCCCGCCTGCGGTTCGTTATACCTGAACGTCGCCATCGAGACAAGGGCGTCCATACGGCTCATGGCAGCCGTCCACTGCCCCACACGGTCAAGATAACGCTCCTGCCATTTGAGGAAACGGCGTAGAAGAAACCAGTCGCTCAGCATGAACATATCAAACAGTATGAGTCCGAGAACGTTGCCCCTGCGGTCGAGAGCCTTCAATATCTGCTCCGTCTCGTGGAAAGAATCGGGCGCACCGTCGAGACTTCCGAGTATCCGCCGCAGCTCTGCCGAACGCAAAGGGGAGGCATCGCCGCCATCCGCAACCGCACCGCCGTCGCGCAGGCTGTATGTCTGGCGTATTATGCTCACGTAATGTCTCATGCGCTCATGCATACTGCCCACCTCGCGGCTTATCTTCCTGAGCGGACCGGAGCAGAGCATCAGCACCGTGAAAAACTGCAACACGCCCCACAGCACGGGGATGTTGGAAGGCAGACTGCCGAACGCTGACATCAGAATGCTCGCATAAAAACCTGTCAGGGAAAGGGCAGACAGGATGACGACAGGCATGGAGAGAGCGGTGCGTGGAACGTTCATCGCGCGCACAGACTGCAACGACGCCACTATGGCACCGGTGTCTATATGCCCAGCCGCCCCCGATGCGAGGAAGCGCACACGCCAGTCGGGCATGGCAGCCAGCTCGTCTATAGCCTCGCGACGTTCGTCGATGAGCTGCCGGCTTATCGGCTTTCCGTCGAACGGATTGCCCGCAAGACTGCGCGCCAGACAGTCGCTGCCGCCGGTGGTGAGTGTGCGGCACACACGGTTGTAGAGCGAGTCGCGCCCGAACACGTCCATGTCGAATGTGAAAGGATGGGACGGATCGGCATACCGCGCACCGTCATCGAAGCACTTGTAGTCGCCTGCCAGATAGCGCAGCTCGCGTTCATGCACACCGTGCAGAGCCTCAAGCCATTCTATGCGCCGCGAGTTTATTACGTCCATACGGCGTATCACCACATATAGCATCAGCATCGCAGCCGCGGCAGCCAGCGTCCACATGCCGCTGTCTACGGCGGTGTATGCCGCCAGAAAAGCGATAAAGGCAATAAACGATATGATTTCTCCCAATATGAAACCGCGGTTGCGGTGTTTCAGCATTGCCGTCCGCACCGCCAGACGGTCGCGGTGACGGGTGTAAAAATCCTTACGGTTGTCCATTTGTAATCAGAAAAACAATGTGTGTCAATGTCTGTAACACGCGTCTGCATGCATGCCGCTTCATTCACAACATAAGGGGAACGCTCCCCCGGAATGCCCGCGCAGACATGTGGCGACAAAATTACGGATAAAAAGAAACATACCGTCAGGCTTTTTGTTTTAATAGTAATAAAACCGATTTTTTAACATGGCGCGCCATCACATACGGACCTCCGGACAGTGCACCGGTAAGTATGACGGTGTATCATACGCAAAACAACGATGGCGTCAGCCCTGTAGAGACGCAAAATCTTGCGTCTCCCGAGGAAAAATTGCGGCAAAGACAAGCATATATTCTCATCATTTTATTGCGCATACTTGCTCGTGAGACGCAAGATTTTGCGTCTCTACTTTGGATTGCCAATGCATAATAGCGGGTTGTTTGTATGATGGGACGCTGCCTGTTTTATAAAAAATGCAGCATGCGAGGATGCGTTACGCGCTGCTCCTCATACAACAATGAGTAAAAAAACCGGTGTTCCGGATGCCGGCATGCTATGAGCGGTCCGGTGTGTCAGGAACTGTTCCTGTATGAAATTGTGTCGGAAGTATGCGGCATCAGACCCTATGGGCAAAAAAAAAGGACTCCGCTGAGTCCCTAAACCTTTGTTAACCTTAAATTTAATACCATGAAAAACGCTGCAAATATATGCATATAATGTCACACATGCAAATATTTCGTCTTATTTCTTTTATATTTTATATTTTTTAAACGGTATCCGTCGTCTTATTAACAATTGATTATCGTATAAGCTCTTTCCCTGCCTTGTCGGACGGTATGGCGGACGTTGCGGCACTGAGAGCGTCGCCATACCAGAACACAGTGGCTGAGATGTCCACCGTTCCAGGGTCCCACGAAAGCATCTCAAAGCATATCCGCAGGTCACGAGTGAACGGAATGCCGTCGAGATTGCGCGTCCGGAAAACCTTACAGATGTTGATTCTACATTATAAACAAACCTTTATGAAAGTTATCCCGTACGGTTTCAGTACGCAGAAAAATACTTTCTGTAATACATAACAAAAACAAAGAAGGGACTCCGCCGAGTCCCCTGTCTTTGTTAAACTTAAATCTAATACCATGAAAAACACTGCAAATATAACGCCCGATGCCTTTTCAGTAAAACAAAAGCGTCATAATCATTGCAATATAATCATTTTATTGATATATATCAAACATATCGTAAGTTAACGTATAGATATTGAATCAATCCGTTACATTAAGGAAGCAACACGACACCACACTGCTTCTTGCCGTCCATCATTATCTTCAGCGGGGCGTCAAAACGCACGTGCCGCACATAGCGCGTTTCTTCCACAGCCGGCATGGCGTCAAGAATGTCCTTGCGGAAAAGACCGTTTCCGGCATTGCCATCGACAGTGAAGTAACCCACTCCGAAGCTTGTGAGATTCTGGAAGAAGTGCGTTCCCTGACTCGGTTCCACCCTATAGTTCTTCAACGCCACCTCCACGATGAGCCGCGAGGCGCAGATGTGCGGCCACTTCACGGGTATGCCGAGCCAGTAATCGCTCGATCCCCACCGTCCGGGACCCACAAGCACGTAGTTGCGACCGTCCGCAAGAAACTTCCGGTTGATGCGTTCCACATCGTCGGCGACAGCAGGATTGTTCATGGCTGTGAAATTATCGTCTGTCTTGACATACACAACGTCCACCACATCCTCGCTTATGCCGTGTCCCAAAGAGTTGGAAGAGCGCAGCAGACATCTGTCGTCAGGTATGCCGGAAAGGTCTTCGTCGAGCACCTGCTTGGCGTCGACGATGGGCCGTATCTGCAAAAGATAGAACTCGCCCGTGCGGTCGTCGTTGATGTTGCACGCGAACTCGATCTCCACCGGACGCTTCATGCTCTCCGCACCATACTTCATCGACATCTGCAGAAGCTCCGGCAAAGGGAACACTCCCTGCTGAAGCACACCGCAGAACGATATTATCTTACGTCCGCCGTCGTATATACCGTCGCGTATCACCTGGTCGTAAGGGTCGTAGGTCGACGCTATGAAGCTGAGCGACTTGTCTTTGTCAGCCTCCTTCACCTTCAGTTTCAGAATATTGAAACCGTCGTCCACCTTGAAGTCGTTGCCCACATGCGCGGTGTCGAGAGCGTAGAACTGGGTCTGGGTCTCGCGCAACGCCGTCTCCATCTCGCTCGTCTGCAACACCTGATTGGGATGATAGGGCGACACGCGCAGCGTCTGTCCGCCGTCCACGATGTATTTTCCGAGTCCCAGCGCGAGCGAGGCAATTCCGTCCTCAGCCTTCTCGTCGCCTATGGGATAGTAGTTGAGCGAGCGCAGCACACCGCTGAAGTTGGGATAATAACGGTTGTCGTACTGCTTGCCAACCACCTCCTGAAGTATCACAGCCATCTTTTCCTGGTCGATGACATTGCTCGTGGCGGTCATGTAAGCCTTCGAGTCACGGTAATACACGGACGCATAGACACCCTTGATGGCGCATGCCAGCATCTCGAGCATGGCATACTTGTCCTCCACATACGGTATCATGTACGTGGAATAAATGCCTGCGAAGGGCTGGTAGTGTGCGTCCTCGAGGAGCGAGCTCGACCTTATTGCGATGGGACTCTTCACCGCATCGAAGAATATAAAGAAGTCGTCGATGAGCGATTCAGGCAGTTTCGCACGTAGGAAATAGCGCAGAATATCCTCGTCGGAAGCATCACTCAACGCTATCTGATAGAGGTTGTTCTGCTCCATAAACTGGTCGAAGATGTCGGTGCAGAGCACCACCGTCTTCGGGATACGTACCTCCACGCCCGCGAACCGGTTGAATTCGGGGTGTGTCTTCACCACGTTGTCGAGAAACGCCAGACCGCGTCCCTTGCCTCCGAGCGAGCCCTCTCCTATGCGCGCGAAGTGCGAGTAGGAGTCGAACTTCATACGGTCGAACACGGCGACAACGCCAAGATTCTTCATACGACGGTATTGCACGATGGCGTCGAAGATTATCCTGCGGTGGGCATCAACGTTTTTCAGCTTGTGCCACGTCACTTTCTTAAGGAACGCCGACACCGGGAATATGGCTCGTGCCGACAGCCACCGGCTCATGTGATTGCGCGAGATGTGGTAGAGCATGGAGTCGTATGGAATCTTGAAGATATTGTCTTGCAGTTCCTTCAGGCTGCGCACGCGCATTATCTCGGCATGAGTGGCAGGGTCGCGGAATATAAAGTCGCCGAAACCCATGTGTTCCTCGAGTATGTGACGAAGGTCTATGCTTGCTGTCTTTGACGTCTTGTCAACGAACTTGAAGCCCTCCGCCAACGCTTTTTCGCGGTTGGCGCTCTCCGCGCTGTCAATGATGAGCGGCACATACTCGTCTTCCGAGCGTATGTGGCGCAACAGCTTAAGCCCCGCGTCAGGGTCTTTCTCCCCGTCGACGGGGAAGCGCACGTCGCTTATCACACCAAGGACATTGGACGAATAGCGGTCGTACAGCTCCATAGCCTCCTCATATGTCCTCGCGAGCACCACCTTCGGACGTCCCCGCATGCGCAGAGTGGCGGCATGGCGGTTGAGAGCCTCGGTGGAGAAACGCTTACTCTGCATGAGCACATAGTTGTATAGATAAGGCAGGATGGAACTGTAATAGCGTATGCCGTCCTCAACAAGGAGTATCATCTGCACCCCTCCCTCGCGTATGTCGTGGTCGAGATTCATCTTGTCCTCGATGAGTTTGATTATCGACAGGATGAGGTTTGTGTTTCCGAGCCAGCAGAACACGTAGTCGAAGATGGAAAGGTCCTCGTCCTGCATACGCCTCGTGATGCCGTGGGAGAACGGTGTGAGCACCACACAATGGATGTCGGGGAACACTGCCTTTATGTCGCGCGCCACGGAGAAGGCGTCGTTGTCGGCGTTGCCCGGCATACATATCACGAGGTCGATGTTCATGGTATGGAGCACCTTATAAGCCTCCTCGGTGGTGCTCACCTGCGTGAACGTGGGCGGATAGCGCAGTCCCAGTTCCATATACTCGTTGTAAATCTTCTCCTCTATACGCCCGTCGTCCTCGAGCATGAAGGCATCGTAAGGGTTCGCCACTATCAGAACGTTGTATATGCGGCGCAGCATGAGGTTCATGAACGTCACATCCTTCAGATAGAAACGGCTGAACTCCTGAGGTATGGTGTTCTCTTCCATAGTATGGTGGTTTATGTTGTTATCTTATGAAATCGGTTCGCATGTATTATCTTACGACCACCTTTCTGCCGTTGTGTATGTATATGCCGCGTGTTGGACGGTCTACGCGGATGCCCTGCAGATTGTAGTAATGCCCGTCTTTCACAACCGGTGTGACGCTTACTCCGCCTATTCCGCTCGTGGTGTCATCACCGAAGAGGTTCTTCCAGTTGAACACCCGATAGAAGAACGGACGGTAATAGTCGGCACTGCCGGGGTCGTTGAAGTTTTTCCAGAAATTGTCCGGGTCGCTGTTGGTGGAGAACACGAGCTCTCCCTCGCGCGAGAGCGCAGGATGGAGGTTCACCATGTAGAGCCAGTGATAGGCTGTGTCTCCCAGCTTGTCGAGCTCACCGGGGAGGACAAAGAGCAGCCGCTTCTCGCCGAACGGACCGTAAGGAGTCTTGCTGCGGTAGATGTACACCTCACGGGCGAAGTAAGGTCCCTGCGCCGTCATGTAGTACCAGTCGCCGTCCTTGAACACCCACGGCATGTTGCACTGATGGTTGTTCTCCATGATCTGCGAGCGTTTCATCTCCTCGTCGGTAGGATATGCGTCCTGCCATACGAAGTCTCCGCCCTCCTCGGGGCGCACATAGTACTGCCACTTGCTGTAAAGGTCGTGCGTCCCGGTGCGTGCCACGAGCACGTCGTAGCCGTTAGTGGCATAGAGATAGTTGTGTCCGTCGTCGCCCTCACATAGCGTTGAGCCATACGATACGGTGTTGTCGTTTATCTGATGCTTCACCAGCTCGCGGTAAAGATAATTGCCTTTCTTGGGCAGATAGTCGGGGATGTCGTCAAGATAGTAGCCTTCGGGAATGGTGCCGTCGAGGCGGTAGGTGGCGAGACTTGTGCCAAGGGCGCGCAGTTCCTGCGAAGCCGTTCCCATCCACATCATCTGCAGCTTGCCGTCATATATTGTTCCGTCGCCCGACCAATACACGCGGTCCTGGTCGATGTCGCCCGCAAGAATCTCGTCGAGCGTCTTCTCACCGTCCGGATGGCGCAGGTGTGTGCGGCAGTGGAAGTAGCGTGCCGCCGCCGGGTCGGTCCAGTTGACATAGTCGGCAAGCCATATGAGGTCGTCCTCCGTCTCTCCCAGCACTCCGTCTGTGGCTTTCTGGAGCATCACACTGTTGCGCGGGAAGTTGCAGTCAAAGCGCGAACGGTCGTCAGCGTTCACCCTTCCGTAGAAGCTGTCGTTGAATGTCCAGAACACACTTCCGTCCGGCAGACCCACTGTGAGCACACCGTCGCCGCCGTTCCAGCCGCGCGTGCGGGTGAACAGACGGTTGTATTTAAGGTCCTTGTATGCCACCGCCGCACCGTCGCGTGTGGCGTCCGGCATGCGCTCGAGGTTCCATTCGGGCTTTATGTCAGGTCCGTCTGTAGGATTGTCGGTAGATCCGTCGGGGCGCGTCACGGTGATGTGGGTGTCTGTCAACGTGACGTTGCTTATGTTGTCGCCCGCGAATGTGGCTATGCGTGTCTGATTGCCGCGCTCCTCTCCGCCTATGTCGTCAGCCTTGTCGAAGGTTGCATGTCCGGCGATATAGTCGAGATGGAACGTTCCGGTCTTGTCATCGGTGCGTATGGAGAACTCCGCATAGATGCTGTCCACCTCTGTATCAGGAGTCGATGCGTTGAAAAGGCTCTTGAAATCGCGGTCGGTCATGAATCCTATCCATTTGTATCCGGACTTAGGATAATCCTTGTTGAGCAGTGCGGTGTACTTGTCGTTCGGCACGAGACGGCGTGTTATGACACTCTTATATTCGTCGTCGCCAACGTCGGTACCAGGTTTGGGCACCTGTGTCATCACAATGTCGCCCTCTGCCTTCCACCCGTCAGGAACACAGATGCCGAACAGTCCGTAAACATGCAGCACCGACCCGTTGTCGCTTGTGCCGCTTCTCTTCACCACCACCTTGCCGTTGAACACACTGTTGGTGACTGCCTCGTGCGGCTGCTCAATAAGTGTGAACTTATAGCACGACACCATTATGAGTGCCGCGATGAATGTAAGGAGGATAGATTTTACCTTCATAGTTTTCAGTTATTTGTTATGTTATTAATTGTTGTCTCATCATACGCCATGCGGCAACGTGTTTGCTCAAGAATACATCGCACGGAAAATGGTGGTCACAGATAACAAGCCGCAGCTTATCTTTGACAAAGATAATGCAAGGCGAGCGCAACGGCAAGACGGGAAAACTCTGTTTTTCCAGGCTTGACACTGCCGAGCCGCAGCTTATCTTTGACAAAGATAAGAAAAGGGCGGCACAACGGCAAATGAATGCCGAAGTTTTTTCAGAACACGGCATGAACCGAATCAGCTATAAATATGCCACGAAAACGGAAAGCACGGACACTAAACAGCGTGGCTTGCGAGATAGAAAATCAAAACGTACATGCGACAGTCACGACGTGAAATACGGAAAAGCAAAACGTGAAAAGCAATGGTTCGCCTTACAGCTCCGACACTCAGCCGTGCCACCACGCAACACTTTTTAACGCCATTTTAACACGCCGACGCAATGAAACGGCACGTAAGGGCGAAATACGCGAGTATTGCGAGGATACGGATATATCTTTGTATATCAAAACATTACACAGAATCACACATCAACAGAAGCTCTCCTGCCTCCCCATCGCACCCGTCATTCCATCCGGAAAAGGCTCTTCCAGACGGTGAAAAAGGCTCTTCCGTCCAATGAAAAAGCCTTTCTCATCACCCGAAACGCACCGTTCCGCCACATCATAAACACCGTTCCGCCGACCGATAAAGCCCGTTCCGCATGACGGAACACCCGTCTCCACCTTCTCGCTCCGTTTTTCCCGCCATACAAAACAGCGGATAAGCGTGTCTTATAACCTGTAATCCGTTATGCAGCGGACAAAAAGCCGTACGGCATTTAACATATGAAAGACACCGTTCGGAGCCGGGACTGTTAAGAAAAGCAAACAAAACCATGCGGACACAACACGTCAGGACAATTCCGACAAACAGCCTCCACGACTCCCGGACGCAAAAAAGGAAACCGTCTCAAAACAGAAAGTGAAACACATAACCTCGCAACACACAAGAAAGAAACATCCCGCGCGTCACTCTTACAACAACGATAAACAAAGACATTCCGCACAATAAGGTCTGCAAACACACCTGAGACAAGTTGCATTTCACGACAAACAGACTCATAAACAAATAAAAACGCCAATCAAACAGGCTGACTGCCGCACAGCAATAAGAATTTTACATAATTTCAATACGCAAACAGTTCAATATTCAATATAATATTTATAATTTTGCATGATTCTAAGTTGATGCTCACATATGTCATATAATGAAAAATCATTTACTTTATACCATAATACAACTTTAACGAATACAGTATCCCATTCAGCATAAAAACGGCTTCAACAATCGTTATAATAAATTACTGAGGAGGCATATTAAATGAGCATAAAGAAATTTCTATACAGACTGAAATACGGTTTTTACACAATTGAAAGCATCGAACCCAGAGCAGACAGGAGGCTTGGAGTAATAACAACAGGATTGGTAGGTGGTCTCATATGCAATATACTAAGCATCATCGGACTGAAATATATGATATCATTAGGAGTCGTACCGCTATGTAGTATCGTGCTTGCTGCATTCTTTCTATTCCTCTATATTACGTACGTAATTTATAAAAAGTACTATGATGACGAGCTTTTTGAGAGGTATATTAAGGTTTTCAAAAGGGAATCATTCATAAGAAAGGCATTATGGGCAATATTCGCCTATGCCCTGATGGTTGTGTTCTTTGTATATTTTTTTGTGAGTATTGCGTTCTTCTTTATGTCGTAATAAATTTTCATCACAGCTTTTATGTTTAACATCAAAACTCTTACAACGGTAGAATAACAATTTTCTGAGGACATATTAAATGAGTATCGAGAAGTTACTAAACCGGTTGAGATATGGTTTTTATACCATTGAAAGTATACCGAGTATAGCAGATAGAAGAATAGGTCTGATAATACACGGATTAATCGGTGCTCCTATATGCAATATACTAAGCATCATCGGACTTAAATATATGATATCATTAGGAGTTGTACCGCTTTGTACTATAGTGGTTGCAGCGTTCTTTCTATTCCTTTATATTACGTACATAATTGAGAAAAAGTATTTAGATGGCGAGCTTTTTGAGAAGTATATTACGGTTTTCAAAAGGGAATCATTCATAAGAAAGACATTATGGGCTATATTCGCCTATGCCATGATGGTTGTTTTCTTTGCATATTTCTTTGTGAGTATTGCGCTGTTCTTCATGTCGTAACAAACATTTTCAGATCTCTGTAACTATACTGACGCAAAACGAGTGTGATTATACATACACCTATTATTATAATACACGCGGAACAATAAATGCCGTTATATAAACGTGGCATCACCATTGAACCGCGCATAGTCTGTCCGATGTAAAGCGTGGAGGGCTGTAAGCCTATTGAAACGGGACAATTGTCAGAGCCGTATCCGGCAATAATATGTATGTAAAAGCGTGACTGAACCAGACCGGTTAAGGTGATTCAGAATCACTGTCTGTTGGCTTTTAAACCCAAATCGCTCATTAGAACACTGATTATACATTAAGGTTTATTGTCAGCTCTTCATCCTTCTTCCGCACTGCTGCCGTCATCTTGTATTCAGCTTTTTCTTGATGTAGCCCGCTACATCTTCGATAAAACTGAATACAATCTGGCTGACAGCAGCACGAAATAAGAATGGAAGTCTAATGACCGATTCGGGTTAAAAGATTCGGGAACAATGTTTATTTTAGCAGAAAATCAAGAAAGCGTTCGTCCGAGTACGGGAACAACTGTCGGATGTGTCTCCCTATGCGCCTACGAGACTCCTCGGGAGTACGGTCAGGGAAACAGTTGTCCTTGCCGAAGAGGCTTTCCGGAGTGGTGAGCAACGACCAGCCCCATCCGTAGTTGCGTCCGTGACGGTCCTTAGGATATACAAAATCCTCAGTAACAATGTAGCAGCCCATTTCAAGACGAGATATAAATGTGTCGAACTTACCGCGCATCTTTGACTCCGTAAAGCCGCAAACCCTGCGCAGGTCACGGGTTATCATGCTGCCGTTCTCACGCAATGTCTGGAGAATCATGTCCTCCACGCTTCCCTCCTCCGGACTGGGAAACACGTGCCTGCGCCAGTTGCAGAAGTCGGACCACCAGTCACGGCTTATGAAAGCCGCCTTCCTGTCGAAGAACTTGCCGTATGCGCATCCGCTCTCACGGATGATGTCGCCCTTCCATTCCCACAAGGGCCATTCCCATCCGCCCTCGGGCAGACTGACATAACGGCACTCTTCGTCGACAGCCTCTTCCGCCGACCATCCCTCGATTCCCATGCGCAACAACGGCAGGAAGCCTATTTTGTTGATGTAGTCAATCAAACCGCTGCAATTATGTATACCGTTTACTATCATAAAAAGCTGTTTTATCTGTCAGTGAAAGATTTTCTCAGAATCATGTCCATGCCTTTCCCCTTCGCAAGTTCATCTACAAGCTTGTCAAGATATCTTATCTCACGCATCAGAGGCTCCGCAATGTTCTCTACCCTGACACCGCAGACGGTGCCCTTGATAAGCATGCGGTCGGGATTCATGTGAGGCGCGTCACGGAAGAACTCACCGTATGTAATGCCCGTGGAAAGAAGCCCCGCGACCTCTTCCGGTGTATAACCGGTGAGCCATCGGATGATCTCAAGCACCTCGTTTTCACTACGCCCTTTCCTCTCCACCTTGGCAACAAGCAACGGATAGACCTTTGACAACGGCATCTGATATACTTTCTCCGGGTTCATAATTCACTTACATTATGGCAAATACTGCCTGTTATTATTTGTAGCAGATATAATGCAAGGCGAGTGCAACGGCAAGACGAGGGAACGAAGTTTCATCAGGCTTGACACTGCCGAGCCGAAGTTTATCTTTTACAAAGATAATGCAAACGAGCGGAAAGAGAGCTTGCTCTTGCTTTCCCGAGTGCAGCTTATCTTATACAAAGATATTGTTTTTGTCTTAATCAGGCAATTACATGCACATTTTTTGTAATACTACGCATAAAATACGATACGGACTAATATGAAACATTCACTTAATACAGCACCTTCCACGCATGACGAGACATGCAGATGTGGCTTTTCATACCATCTGAACGGATGTGGCATGACGAGCGGAAAGAAATAGTCGCAAACGGACAGAAGTACGACATGCGGGCGACAAAAATGAAATAAAACATAAAGCGCACCAACATTATGTTATTATTACAGCGTTTTTTATTAACTTTGTCCGCTGGATTTGGATACAGCAATAACAGAGTTATAACAAAAAACAGTGCCAGCGAGCGCAATGAGAGCAAGCTCTCAAATTGCCGGGCGCAGCCTGTCTTATTAAAAAAGAAAGCATTATGAAGAAAAATCTGAAACCTGGCACACTCTGCGTACAGGCAGGGTGGCAACCGAAGAACGGAGAATCGCGCGTGGTGCCGATAGTGCAGAGCACCACATTCAAATATGACGACAGCGACGAAATGGCAATGCTGTTCGACCTGAAGAAGGAAGGCTACTTCTACACAAGACTTCTCAACCCTACATGCGACGCCGTGGCAAAGAAGATTGCGGCTCTTGAAGGCGGCATAGGAGCTATGCTCACATCGAGCGGACAGGCTGCAAACTTCTACGCAGTGTTCAATATATGCAGCGCAGGCGACCACTTCGTGACTTCCAACGAGATATACGGAGGAACATACAACCTGTTCGGAGTGACGCTGAAGAAGCTCGGAATAGAATGCACGTTCGTAGACCAGGAGGCAAGCGAAGAGGAGATTCAGGCAGCATTCCGTCCGAACACCAAGCTGCTGTTCGGCGAGACAATATCCAACCCGGGCTGTAAGGTGCTCGACATAGAGAAGTTCGCGCGCATAGCACACAGGAACGGCGTGCCCCTGATTGTGGACAACACCTTCGCGACACCGATAAACTGCCGTCCGTTCGAATGGGGATGCGACATCGTGACGCACTCTACGACGAAATACATGGACGGACATGCCACCCAGGTAGGGGGATGCGTGGTGGACAGCGGCAACTTCGACTGGGACTCGCATGCCGACAAATACCCCGGACTGTGCACTCCTGACGAGTCTTACCACGGGCTCACCTACACCAAGACTTTCGGCAAGATGGCATACATGACGAAGCTCGTGGCGCAGCTGATGCGTGACCTCGGCTCGGCACCTGCGCCGCAGAACTCATTCCTTCTGAACCTCGGACTGGAGACACTACACCTCCGTATGCCGCAGCACTGCCGCAACGCACAGCGCGTGGCGGAGTTTCTGAGCAGCGACGACCGTGTGGCATGGGTGCACTACAGCGGACTGGAAAGCGACGAGTATCATGAGCTTGCAAAGAAATATCTGCCAAACGGCTCATGCGGAGTGCTTGCCTTCGGACTTAAGGGCGACCGCGACACGGCAGTGAAGTTCATGGACTCGCTGCAGTTAGTGAGCATAGTGACACACGTTGCCGACGCCCGCACATGCATCCTGCATCCTGCCAGCCACACACACCGGCAGTTGTCGGAGGAGCAGCTGAGGGAAGCCGGCATAGCGCCCGACCTTATGAGACTGTCGGTGGGCATTGAAGACGCGGACGACATCATAGATGACATCCGTCAGGCTCTTGACAAACTCTGAATGTAAAACGCCGGAACTGCGACCGGCAAACGTGATGCCGGAACAACACTACGGCAATACCAACCATAAGCGGCCATCAGAACAAACGCTCTGACGGTCGCTTTTATTTTATATATAAGTATATCTCTTACGTGATAAAATCAGATAAAAAACGACAAATGATTTGATTATTGTAATTTATTTCGGTACATTTGTAGAAGATAAGCGGCACTCGGACAAATAAGAGCAAGCTCTTTTGCCGCTCGCTTGCATTATCTTTGTAGAAGATAAGCGGCACTTAGGAATCGGAAAGCAGGCTTTCATTCCACTCGATTTGCATTATCTTTGTAGAAGATAAGCGGCGGCTCGGCAGTGTCAAGCCTGATGAAACTTCGTTTCCTCGTCTTGCCGTTGCACTCGCCTTGCATTATCTTTGTAGAAGATAAGCGGCGGCTCGGCAGTGTCAAGCCTGATGAAACTTCGTTTCCTCGTCTTGCCGTTGCACTCGCCTTGCATTATCTTTGTAGAAGATAAGCGGCGGCTCGGCAGTGTCAAGCCTGATGAAACTTCGTTTCCTCGTCTTGCCGTTGCACTCGCCTTGCATTATCTTTGCCATCAATTAATCCTAACAGCATAAACTACAGAAACAATCGTTATGAAAAGAAATGTACTTCTTCTTGCATTCATTGTGGCGGCAATGGCTGCATTCTCACAAAATCCGCCGTATCAGGGCGTGGCACCCGAGGACATAACAGACGGTGACTACTATCTCTACAACGTAGAGACAGGACTGTGGCTGGGCGACAACCACACCAACGAAGAGAGATATACATCGCGCGCAGAGCTTGGAACACGCGGTATGGATTTCGCACTTACAAGCATGGAGGGAGGCTACAGGCTGAATCCGAAACTCGGACACAATCATTCACTTAACGCAGGCAACCTGTATATGGACACTGATGAGGCAGTGACGGTATGGACGATCACTCCGGCAGAAGACGTGGAAAACGGAGTCAAGATAGCATCGGGGGCATACAGGCTTGGCGCAGACGAGTCGGGACGGATAGTGAACAACGCTGACAGCAGGGACACTTGGCTTATAGTGACAAGGGCGGAGAGGATGCTCGCCGACACGAAAGACGCGTCGGCGGACAAGCCTGCGGACCTGTCGTGGGCAATATACGGAGGCACGTTCCCCATAGCCGACGAGCGCAGGAAATACTGGCAAGGAGCATGGGGAAGCAACAACGTGACCGGCGACGAGCTGTATCACTGCAACCGTGTGTGGGAAATGTGGGGTATAAAGGAGACAGAGGTGTTCCAGGAACTGTCAGGTCTGCCTGACGGACGGTATGCTGTAAGTGCCCAGGCTTTCTATTCTCCATCGCCCAACAACGAGGTGTCAGCAGACCATCTCGCCGCGTTCACCGACGGGACAGATCAGACCGCGGGTTATGTCTTTGCCGGTGACGTCCGTGTACCGATGACAAACATATACACGCTTGTGAGCAACGAGCGCCGCGACAGATTCAACACGAAGGACTTAGGCGGCGGACAATACATGCCCGACGGCATACAACAGTATGCCAACCACATGTTTGAAGGAAAAGGACAGACGCAGGAAGCCATAGTGAATGTGGACAGAGGCAGACTGCGCTTAGGCGTGACCGTGGACGACGGGACAGGCAAATCGTGGATAATATTCGACAACTTCAGACTGACATATCTCGGTAAGGACGACACACAGACCGAAGAGCCGGAGAAGATCGCCGGCATATCTGACGTGAGATACCGCGAAGGCGACAGAGCGCATCTGTGCATAACGTTCGACGGAAGTGAGGACCTGGCATTCGAACACGGTACTGCCGGACTCGTCACCATAACCGACACTGAAGGCAGGAAAGTGGCATACGGCACCAGTGCAACCAACTGTTTTGACGACGAATGGCATCACACAAGCGTAAGGCTCACCCTGTCGAAGGCTCTGCCCAAAGGAGAATACACTCTTAACATTCCCAAAAACTCACTGCTGCTGAAAGAACTCGGCTACGACGTATACCGTCTGCCGCTAAGCATAACATTCAATAACAACGAGACAGAAGAGGGAGACGGTGACAACAGCGAGCCTGAGACAGAGACGGAAAAGCAGCAGACTTATGCCGACGGAATAAGAATAGCATGGCAGTACAACCGTCAGCGATACATAGGAGGCGGAAGCTACGGGCGCGCCATAAGGCTGGACAACGGCAAATATGTCATGGTTTACAGCACAGGAGGAAGCAACATAGGAGGCAACAACTACATACGCTGGCAGGAACAGCCGTACGGAGACTGGAGCGAGGCTACCGTAACAAGGGCTCAGGACGAATATCACACCAACAAAAACGCGGAGATAATAGAGCTGAAAGACGGACGGCTGATGTATGCATGGCTGCATCGCACAAACTACGAAAACTCACAGGGACCAAGCAAGATAATGGCGGCATACTCCTCCGACGGCGGAAAGACATGGCAGAACGAGCAGGTGATATACACCGCAACCGACACCTACGGACTAGGAGTATGGGAACCGGCAATGATACAACTGCCGACAGGCGAGCTCCAGATATACTTCGCCAACGAGGCAAGCGCGGGAGGAGGCACGCAGAACATATCGATGAGACGCTCCTACAACGGCGGACGCAGCTGGCAGCCGGGCACGGAGATAGTGTCTTACAGAAGCGGATCACGCGACGGAATGCCGGTGCCGGTGTATCTGAAAGACCGCAAGGGCATAGCCGTGGCTATAGAAGACCCCGGATTCATGGGAACATTCAAGCCGATGGTGGTACACACCGACGCCGCCGACAACTGGACAAGCGGCACCGTGGACGGCAACAGCGCACACCGATGGTCCATATTCGCCTCAAGCAAAGACTACCTGCCTTCAGAGGTTTACTGCGGTCAGCCTTATCTGATACAGCTGTCCACGGGAGAGACGGTATATTCCGCCGCATCAGGTGAGGACCGTAATCCGGACACGTCGGACACACACGGGCGCATGGCTGTGTATGTGGGCGACAGCGACGCCAGAAACTTCATTGCCCGGTCGTTCCCGTTCCCGTTTGTAGAGAACACTGGGGCACGCGCCATATGGAACAGTATAATGCAGTATAACGACTCCACTCTGATGGCTGTATGCACTGTGGAAGGCAACGTGGAGCAAAGCGGCATATGGACAAACGAGGGAAAAATAATAAGACCGATAGCCAGCATGCAGACCGGAACGGAACGCAAATGGGACAGTCTGCCGCACGAACTGTTCATCGGAGCGGAGTCGCAGGCAGAGGCGCGCATACGCTCGCTGTGGGACAACGACAGCATATACTTCCGCTTCGAAGTGAAAGACAGACTGCTGAACCTATCCGACAACATGCACGAGACGGACGGTGTGGAGGTGTTCATATCAACAGTGAAACCGACATCAGCACGTAAATACAGCCAGTACAGGCTGCGCGTGGACGCCAGGGGGCGCGTGGAGAAGCAATACGGCAGCGGCGCGAGATGGATTGCGGACGATGCGGTGAACACCTGCGGGCACGTGGAGACAGGCGCAGACGGATACACCATAGTGGTAGCAGTGCCATGGCAGGAGATTGGAGGCAAGCCCGCCGGAGAGGAGCTGTACTGCTGCTATCAGCTGCACAACACCGACAAGACAGGCGGAAAGACCGCCACCGTGGACGAGACTCTATCAGGCAGTGACATCGACGACGCCACGACATGGATGCGCATGCCGCTGGAGACATCGCCGGACACAGGCACCGGCATAGAAAGCGTGACCGTACGGGAGAAAGAAAACGGCGACTTACGGACATACAACATAATGGGACAGGAAGTGGACGAGCACGCAAAGGGCATCATAATAAGCAAAGGAAAGAAGATGCTGAGAAAGTGACGGGCTCAGGACACAACAATACTGCCGTGCGCGAATAATAAAAAGCGACATGAACAATCAGCATACTATGCAAAGCAAGAGCCGCTCAGGGACATTCCGGAGCGGCTCTTTTATATATTCACTAAAACGATTTGCAGACTCATATAGACCCGAACAGGTAATTAGGACGCCGATTGTACATTTAAGGTCAGTTGTCAGCTCTTCATCCTTCTTACGCACTGCCGCCGTCATCCTGTATTCGTCTTTTTCCCGGTGCTGTCCACCGCATCTTCGATAAAGCAGAATGCAATCCGGCTGACAGCAGTACGAATAAGAAAGGAAGTATGATGACAGATTAGGGATAAAGCGCGACGTCACCGCGACATGCGGCAACTGTCATTTGTTCGGCAGGAATATCGTGAACGGCTGGTTGCGGTCTTTCACCACAAGAGAACCGTCAACGACATCAAGCTCAGCTACCTGAATGGACGAGCGGCGCATCTCGTAGGGTATGTTGCCGTTATTGTCGTGATGGTCGGCAGTATGGAAACGGCGTCCGGGATGTGTGAAATAGAATATGTAAGCCTTGTCGCCAGTCACCACCACGTCACCATGCGACCCGCTCGGACCATCGTCTGCCCTCCTGCTCGGACCGTCGAGAATGAGTCCGGACTGCTTGGTCCAGTGCTCAAGGTCGGAAGACCTGTACACTCCCATGCCCTGCCACTCGTCTGTGACAAACCAATAGGAATCCTTGAAGCGGAAAGCCTTGGCTCCCTCGTGGGGCTTGTCGCTCACGGCAGGCTTGGTGTCGCCCTTCCAGTTGAAAAGGTCCTTGCTGTCGGCATAGAGCGACTTGCTGTCCCATTTATACCACATGCGCCACTCTCCGTCAGCCTTCTGTATAAGCGTGGCGTCTATCACATTGTCCACAGGCAGCTTCACCGGTCCCTCACACTTCCAGTCCCACAGGTTCTTGCTGGTGTAGTGCATCATCGTGGCAGTCCCGCTCCAGTGGATGGACACACCGCGTATGTATGACACAAACATGTGATAGACACCGTTGTGGAGCACTACGTCAGGAGCCCAGAAGGTGTTGTGACCGCGCTCAAAGTCGAGATCGAGCGTTCCACGATATCGCCACGTGCGTCCGTTGTCCTCCGAATAAGCTATGCCTATGGCGTTGCCGTAGCAGTAAGCCACGTCACCCGTCTCCGCGTTTGCGCGCCTCTGCGTGTAGAGCATCCACCATGCTTTCTCAAAAGGATTGTAGACAAGGCACGGATCAGCCGCACCATCGGTGATGGGGTCACGATAAAGAGGAGCCGGAACATCCTGTGCCACGGCATCGTGCAGACCGCCGCACAACGCAGTCAGCGCAAATGCGGCAATACGTAAGATTCTTTTCATTTGTGATAAATTTGATACTTGTGGTTGTAAAAATACGAATTTTCCACAAAAAAACGATGTTTTCATTTCAAAATAATGATGGCGTCAGCCCAGTAGAGACGCAAAATCTTGCGTCTCCCGAGCAAATAACGCAGCATCGACAGGCATGTATTCATCGCACTTTATTGCGCATCCTCCCCAGTAGAGACGCAAAATCTTGCGTCTCACGAGCAAAAAAAGCGGCAACGACAGCAACATATTCACCACACTATTTTGCGAATCCTTGCTTGTGAGACGCAAAATTTTGCGTCTCTACTTTGGGTTGCACAGGCGTAAATGCGACTGTTTTCCGCTGACGGACTACAGACGTCCGGACACATAATAAGGATAAATGATACGACTAAAAGAACAACCTGAAGTCGCTGAGAAATGTTTTCTGACGACCGTAATCCATCTATCAGCTCTACAGCATCGTATTTTGAACCATACACATAGCACATTGAGCATCAGCCTATTACAGCACACGACAGCAAAACATTACTCCGAGGCGACACGGAAAAGCCTTTTCTGTTATGTGGAAAAGCCCATATTATCACGCGGAAAAGCCCGTTTGAGGACATGAAAAAGGCTCTTTGACTGTGCGGCAACGCAGGTGGAGGATTGACATACAGGGTGAGACACCACTTTTTTGAGGCTGTTTGCGCATGTCATTATTGTGTTTTTGGGATAGAAAGCGGGGTATGCCAGGACTCACATAAGTCTGAAACGCATATAAAGGAGTATATTAAGGCATGCCGTTTTCCTATTTCACAAAATTCAGTTGTCAAAATTTTTTACTGTCTGTCATGCCTAAACGCCAACCGGCGTCACACCTCCGGAACAGCTCCATTTCCTGACATGCAGACCCGTCGTTCCTCTTCATCGCTGCTGCCGTCAGACCATCTGCCGCGTTTTAATCCGAAACGGTTATCGGACTTAATATTTGCCACGTGCTGCCGTCCGCCAGACCGCTCTCCGCTTTTATCGGAAATGCAACTGACTACATCAGAGAAAGATAGAATAAAGAATGGCGGCAGCAGCGTGGAAGAGGTATGAACAAGCAGACAATGAACCGGGAAAAGAATTTGACGGACTGACGAGCGATTCAGGGGTAATGGTATATTCCGGCACATCGACGGCAAAAGCCCGACACCGTATGTCTTACCGTATCATAAGAATGCGCGAATGTCGACAACCCCATCGGGCTTAACCACAGCCCGTTACGGCAAGAGCATGAAGCAGGCAGGAGTCTGACAGGTTTAATATTCCATTAATATGCTTCCGTATAAGATGAAATGATGTTAAATAATTTCTCCACAGCCACATTATATACTATCTTTGCCGGTGTGGAGACTGCGGTTTCAGAATGTGCGTCTCCCGACGATATTGTATAATGTAAATGTGATTGATATGAATATGAGAAAGGTTTTTGTATTAGCAGTACTTCCGTTTTTCGTGTTATGCGGCTGTACCACCTCAGCCGGTTACGGTGCTTATGCAGGTGCCGGTCTCGGTTCTATACTCGGTTCGGCAATAGGTGGCATTGCAGGCGGTCCGCGCGGCAGCGACATCGGAACGCTGATAGGTATGGCTGGAGGAGCGGCTGTAGGCGGAGCGGCGGGCTCACAGCTTGACAGGCAACGGCAGACATCATACAACGACTATGACGGAGAAAGACCACGAAAAAGAAGCCGGCGGCATAATGACTACAGCAGGCAGGAAAACCGATATGACGACAGCCGGAGCGGTTTTGACCCGTCTAATGCCGGTGACGACATCCTTTATGACTTCAACGGCAGCGATTACACCGGGGACTACAGTGCCGGGGAGCAGACCGTCAAGATGCCGTCGTCATCGAGTGTTGAGGAGCTGGTTTCCGACTATGCCTATTCACCGCATGTGGATATAGTGAACGCACGCTTCGTGGACGAGAACCACGACAACCGCATCAGCCGCGGCGAGACGTGCAAGGTGATATTCGAGATTTACAACCGTGGTGACAAGCCGGTGTCAAACGTGCGTCCCGTGGTGATGGACGCGACAGGCAACAGGCACATATACATCTCTCCGAGTGTATATGTGGAAAGTATCGCACCGGGACGCGGTGTGCGCTATACCGCCATTGTCAAGGCAGACAAGCGTCTGAAGAAAGGGAATGTGAGGATATGCGTGTCGGTGCTGTCAGGCGACACCACCATATCAAAAGTGCATGAATTTAATATCAGTACAAGCAAATGAATCCGGAAGGTGATAATGAAATGTCCTTTCATTGTCACCTTTTATCTGTTTTATTATGCCGCCGCCCTGTCAGTCTTCACGGACGGCTGCTTTTTTTGCGTCTTTCGCCCTGTTGTTTTTCTCAGATTTTGACCTGTTTTTTCCAAGCGACGCCTTTTTTCTGAAAGCCTTCTGCTTTACTTTCCATTCCTTAGGCATGGTGTATCTCCAGTTTGCAGAGCCGAAATCGATTTCCGGCAGCTGTATGTCCGTCGTTGGCTTGAACGGTACTATGTAGTTGTCCATGGGCTCCACAACAACCATCGCCACGCCTTTTGCAAGAATGCCCAGCTCTTTTGCCGCTCCCCACGAGAGGTCGATGATCCGCCCCCTTATGTGCGGTCCTCTGTCGGTCACCCTTACAACGACCTCCTTTCCGTTTTCCGGATTAGTCACTTTGAGCATGGTCCCGAACTCATACGTCCTGTGCGCACATGTCAGACTGTCGTGGTGAAGTCTTTCACCGCTGCTTGTGCGCGCTCCGGTCATCCTCTTTGAATAATACGAAGCTTTACCCTTCTGTATCTTTTGAGGGTACAGAAGAGTAAAGCTTAACATTGAAATCAATAATAATACACTTCTTCGATATTTCACAATATTGTTTTATGTAATACATTTCGTTTATACGATACCCTGCGCCATCATGGCGTTAGCCACCTTCATGAACCCGGCGACATTGGCACCTTTGACGTAGTTGACGTAACCGTCCTCTGTCTTGCCGTACTTCACGCACTGTTCGTGAATGGAATGCATGATGTAGTGCAGTTTCTCGTCCACTTCCTTTTCGCTCCATGTCAGTCTTATGGAGTTCTGTGTCATCTCAAGTCCTGATGTGGCTACACCTCCTGCGTTGACAGCCTTGCCCGGTGCGAAGAGCTGTCTGGCGGCGATGAACTTGTCGGCGGCGTCGGCGGTGCATCCCATGTTAGATACCTCTGCAACACACATCACATTGTTTGCCATCAGCATGTCAGCATCGTTGCCGTTGAGCTCGTTTTGTGTGGCGCACGGCAGGGCGATGTCGCATTTCACCTCCCAAGGTTTCTTTCCCTCGTAGAATGTAGCCTCCGGGAATTCGTCTGCGTAAGGCTGGCATACGTCGTTTCCGCTTGCCCTCAGTTCCAGCATGTAGTCTATCTTCTTTCCGCTGATGCCCGTCGGGTCATAAATGTATCCGTCGGGTCCGCTTATTGTGACTACTTTCGCTCCGAGTTCCGTCGCTTTCTTAGCCGCTCCCCATGCCACATTGCCGAATCCGCTTATTGCCACGGTCTTGCCTTTTATGTCTATTCCATGCGTCTCGAGCATTTGCTTCACGAAATATAGTGCTCCGTAGCCTGTGGCTTCAGGTCTTATGCGCGATCCGCCCCACTCCAGTCCTTTTCCGGTGAGCATTCCGCTCCACTTGTGGGTGAGCTTCTTGTATGCTCCGAAGAGGTAGCCTATCTCACGCGCGCCCACACCTATGTCGCCTGCGGGAATGTCCTCGTCGGGTCCGATGTGGCGGTAGAGCTCGCTCATAAACGCATGACAGAACCTCATCACCTCAGCGTCTGACCGTCCGCGGATGGAGAAATCCGAGCCGCCCTTGCCGCCGCCCATGGGCAGAGTGGTGAGTGCGTTTTTGAAAGTCTGCTCGAATCCGAGGAACTTCAGGATGGAGAGGTTCACTGATGAGTGGAAACGCAGGCCGCCTTTGTACGGACCGATGGCGCTGTTGAACTGCACACGGTAACCCGTGTTGACGTGCACCTCGCCTTTGTCGTCTACCCACGGCACGCGGAATGTTATCACGCGCTCCGGCTCCACCATGCGTTCTATCAGTTTGACACGCTCAAATTCAGGGTGTTTGTTGTATTCTTCCTCTATGGAAAGCAACACTTCCTTCACTGCCTGCAGATATTCCGGCTCGCCGGGATGTCTGAACTCGATACTGCTCAATACTTTTTTGACATCCATAATGTATGTTTTTTAGGTTGGGTTCTTAGATTATGTCTTTATGTCAATACACATCGCAAATATAGCTTTAATTTGTTTCCCTTCCAAATGAAAAACTCTATTTTTCATGATAATTTGTTTACAAATGTAAATTACTCATGATTTCATGGCAAATTTCGGACTCTATCATGTTTCTCCACCATAGTGCCGACATGTGTGAGTCCGTATGCCACGCAGCTGTTTTGACATATATGTCCGGGCAGCAGCATAGCGCAAATAACAGACTCATACTTGAATGCCGACTCTTCGCCCTATCTTCCATCCTGCCACCGTCATCTTGTCTGCAAGTGTCTACAGTCATGTCTCAGACCAAAGCGGAAGGCAAACGGCAAGACAACAGGACGTGGCATGGATGAAGTGAGAAGGAGTCATGTTATAGATGAACCATGCGGCAGCAGTCGTTAAGCATTACGGTCAGACATGTTTAAACCCGAATGAGCAATCAGACCGTTAAAGCTTGTTTTACTTGATTGCCGGTTTTCTTATGACTCTTCCGCACAGCTGCCGTCATCTTGTCTTCCGTCTACTCCCGACATAGTCCGTTGCATCGTGTATAAAAGCAGAAAACAACAAGTGATTACATCAGTACGGAATATGAATGAAGTATAATAAGCGGATTGGGTCAAAACAAAAAAAGGACCGCAACGTTATATTGCGGTCCGATATGAAAACGAGTCTGATGTTCCAGAATCTTATTCAGCCTTAGGTGCCTCCTCTGCTGCCGGTGCCTCTGTTGCCTCAGCGACCGGTGCCTGTGCAGCCTCCTCAGCCTTTGCGGCAGACTTGCGGCTACGACGGGTCTTCTTGGCAGCCTTCGGAGTCTTAGCCATGTTCTCATCGAAGTCGACAAGTTCGATAAATGCTATCGGAGCAGCGTCGCCTCTGCGTGTACCGAGCTTGATGACACGTGTGTATCCTCCGGGACGGTCGCCAATCTTTGCAGCCACCTCACCGAAAAGCTCTTTCAGAGCCTCTTTGTTCTGAAGATAGCGGAATACGACACGACGAGAATTTGTTGAGTCGTCCTTACTACGTGTAAGCAGAGGCTCAACATATTTCTTCAAAGCCTTAGCCTTTGCGAGGGTCGTAGTGATTCTTTTGTGCATTATCAGCGAGATTGCCATGTTAGCAAGCATGGCTTGACGGTGAGATGCAGTACGACCCAGATGGTTGAATTTCTTATTATGTCTCATTTTTGTTTTTTACTTTTTACGATAAACCGGTTATTGCGGACAACGGATGTCCGCAATAATAATGCCGGATTATTCTTTGTCTAATTTGTATTGAGAAATATCGGTTCCAAAAGACAGATTCAGACTCTCGAGCAAATCATCAAGCTCTGAAAGCGATTTCTTACCGAAGTTGCGGAACTTGAGAAGGTCTGTCTTGTTGTACTGTACAAGATCTCCGAGAGTTTCCACATCAGCAGCTTTAAGACAGTTGAGGGCACGGACTGAGAGGTTCATGTCCACAAGCTTTGTCTTGAGCAGCTGTCGCATATGAAGCACTTCCTCATCAAACTCCTGGTTGGTCTCGTGATCGGGATTCTCAAGTGTGATCTTCTCGTCAGAGAACAGCATGAAGTGATAGATAAGAATCTTGGCGGCTTCCTTAAGTGCGTCCTTCGGACTTATGGAACCATCCGTAGTGACTTCGAGAACCAGCTTGTCGTAGTCGGTCTTCTGCTCGACACGATAAGGCTCGACCGAATATTTCACATTGCGGATAGGGGTGTAGATAGAATCGATTGGAATTACATTAACGTCAGTGCAGAACTCGCGATTCTCATCAGCGGGAACGTATCCACGTCCCTGGTTGATGGTCAGGTCTATCTGCATCGAAGCCTTGGCATCTAAATGACAAATCACCAAATCAGGGTTTAACACTTCAAATCCAGTCAGATACTTACCAATATCACCTGCTTTGAATTCTGTTGAATTCTCTACGGTGATACTAACTTTTTCGTTCTCGAATTCTTCTACTACTTGCTTGAATCTTACTTGTTTCAAATTCAAGATAATGTTGGTCACGTCTTCCTTCACTCCCGGTACGGACGAGAACTCATGCTCGACCCCGGATATGCGCACCGTGTTGATGGCATATCCCTCAAGCGACGAAAGAAGTATGCGGCGCAGCGCATTACCTATGGTAACGCCGAAGCCAGGCTCAAGAGGACGGAATTCGAACTTGCCGAATTTATCGTTGGCCTCCAACATTACAACTTTGTCAGGTTTTTGAAATGCTAATATCGCCATTAATTTAATGATTTATTTAGAGTACAACTCAACGATTAACTGTTCCTTTATATTCTCAGGAATATCGGCACGTTCCGGCTTGTGCAGGAACTTACCGCTCTTGGTATTTGCATCCCACTCGATCCAAGGATATTTGCTGTGATTGAAACCAGCAAGAGCAGACTCAATAACTTCAAGAGACTTTGACTTTTCACGCACTCCTACTATCTGGCCTGGCTTTACTGAATATGACGGTATGTTGACTACCTTACCATCAACAACAATGTGCTTGTGACCTACAAGCTGACGGGCAGCCGCACGTGTCGGGGCGATACCCATACGGAAAACAACATTGTCGAGACGGCTTTCAAGATTCTGAAGAAGAACCTCACCGGTAATACCTTCTGCCTTGGCTGCTTTTTCAAACATATTACGGAACTGGCGCTCCAATACACCGTATGTGTATTTAGCCTTTTGCTTCTCTGCCAGCATGACTGCGTACTCAGACTGCTTTCTACGACGACTGTTGCCATGCTGTCCAGGAGGGAAGTTTCTCTTGGACAAAACTTTATCTGCGCCAAAAATCGGTTCACCGAAGCGACGCGCAATTTTAGATTTCGGACCTATATATTTAGCCATAATATTATAAAATGCTTTTTATTTGTGTAACTTTGTTTGAAGCAGGAACTTATACCTTACGTCTCTTTGGAGGACGGCAGCCGTTGTGCGGCAGCGGAGTAACGTCTACAATCTCTGTAACCTCTATTCCACTGCTGTGAACGCCACGGATAGCAGACTCACGTCCGTTTCCCGGACCTTTCACATAAGCCTTAACCTTACGCAAGCCGAGATCGTAAGCTACCTTTGCACAATCCTCTGCTGCCATCTGAGCCGCATACGGAGTGTTTTTCTTTGAACCGCGGAATCCCATCTTGCCGGCAGAAGACCATGAGATAATCTGTCCCTCGCTGTTAGCCAAAGACACTATAATATTGTTGAAAGAGCTATGAACATGGAGCTGTCCGATAGCGTCGACTTTCACATTTCTTTTTTTGGATGTTGCTGTTTTCTTTGCCATAATCTTTTTTAGTTAAAAGTTAAAAGTCAAAAGTTAAAAGGTTTGAGACATTAAATTCTCCAAACTTCCAACTCCAAACTAAATTTTACTTAGTAGCTTTCTTCTTGTTAGCAACAGTCTTCTTCTTTCCTTTACGTGTACGGGCATTATTCTTTGTGCTCTGACCGCGAACAGGAAGACCATTACGATGACGGATTCCACGATAACAACCAATATCCATGAGACGCTTGATGTTCATCTGAATCTCTGCACGGAGATCACCTTCAACCTTAAATTCAGCACCGATAATCTCACGGATCTTGGAAGCCTGATCGTCTGTCCACTCGCTTACCTTCAGGTCGCGGCTGACACCGGCTTTATCCAATATCTTTGCTGAACTACTTCGACCTATACCGTAAATATAGGTCAATGCGATTTCGCCACGCTTATTCTGGGGCAAATCTACTCCAACAATTCTTATTGCCATTGTTAATAATTTAATTAAATTTTGATGTTTTGTTTATTTTGAGCTTCAAGCAAGAAATTTCGCAATCTCTGCCCTTTGTCTCCTTTTTTTTAATTAGCCCTGACGCATTTTATACTTAGGGTTCTTCTTGTTGATAACGAACAAGCGACCTTTACGACGTACTATCTTACAGTCGGGTGTGCGTTTCTTTAACGATGCTCTTGTTTTCATATCTTTGAGTTTATTTATATCTGAAAACTATCCTGCCCTTTGTCAAATCATAAGGGCTCATTTCCACTTTAACCTTGTCTCCTGGCAGAATCTTTATATAGTGCATCCTCATTTTTCCTGAAATATGCGCTATTATCTGAACGCCGTTCTCGAGTTCCACTCTGAACATCGCGTTAGACAATGATTCCACAATTGTTCCGTCTTGTTCTATAGCAGACTGCTTTGCCATAATCCTGTTCTGTTTCTTTTTAAATGTTATATTCCGTCGAATGTAGATAAAATCTCAGCCTTGCCACGCTGAATGGCTACAGTATGTTCGAAGTGTGCGGCGGGCTTGCCGTCCCGGGTACGTATACCCCATTTGTCCGGCATCATGACGACTTCACGCGACCCCATTGTAATCATCGGTTCAATGGCAATACACATGCCAGCCTTAAGCAACACACCGTGTCCGCGCATACCGTAATTCGGGACCTGCGGGTCTTCGTGCATTTCACGTCCGATACCGTGACCGGTAAGTTCGCGAACAACACCGTAGCCCATTTTAACACAATGCGACTGAACCGCATCCCCTATATCACCGATATGTTTCCCTGCAACAGCCTGAGCAATGCCTTTGTATAAGGACTCCTTTGTTGTCTCGACCAATTGCCTGACCTCTGGTGCGACATCGCCTACACAAAACGTATAGCAACTGTCACCGTTATAACCATTAAGCAATGTTCCACAATCTATCGAAATAATATCACCGTCACGAAGGACTGTCTTATTATCCGGTATACCGTGCACCACCACATCGTTTACCGAGGTACAGATGCTTGCAGGGAATGGCCCTCCAAATGGATTTGGAAAATTCTTGAACGTGGGAATCGCTCCATGATCTCTTATGAACTCTTCCGCAATATTATCCAATTGAAGGGTCGTTACACCCGGTTTGATATGTTTTGCCAATTCCGCCAAGGTCTTACCGACAAGCTGGTTAGCCTCGCGCATCAGCTGTATTTCATCGTTAGTCTTCAGAAATATCTTCATTTTCCAAAGAATATCAATATGCAGAGACTCCGCTGTTACGTGTACGGCCTGAATTTAACAGACCATCGTAATGACGCATGAGCAAATGACTCTCAATCTGCTGAAGTGTATCGATGACAACTCCGACAAGAATCAGAAGGGACGTTCCTCCGAAGAACTGAGAGAACTGCTGCTGCACATTGAGCAGACCTGCAAGAGCAGGCATTATTGCAATGAATGCAATAAACAAGGAGCCGGGGAATGTTATACGCGACATAATGGTCTCGATATATTCTGCTGTATCCTTTCCGGGACGTATGCCGGGAATAAAACCATTATTACGCTTCATATCCTCTGCCATCTGAGTAGGATTCAAGGTGATAGCTGTGTAAAAATATGTGAACGCCACTATAAGAATGACATATACACAATTATACAACAGACTACGATTATCCATCAATGAACTTACTACCCATGATGCGTTTTCACTCTGATACCGTACGATTGCAAGCGGAATGAACATCAAAGCCTGTGCAAAGATGATAGGCATTACGTTAGCGGCAAAAAGCTTCAGAGGAATATACTGACGCGCTCCGCCATACTGCTTGTTACCTACAAGACGTTTTGCATATTGTACCGGTATCTTGCGTGTTCCCTGCACAAGAAGAATCGCAGCACACACAACCGCATACAGAATAAGTATTTCAACAATAAACATCACAAGTCCGCCACCGGCAATAGCATTCAGACGTGTTGCCACTTCCTGAATGAATGCCTGCGGGAACCTTGCAATGATACCTATCATAATGATCATTGAAACACCATTTCCAACACCTTTATCTGTAATACGCTCTCCTAACCAAAGAACAAACATGCTTCCTGCAGCAAGAATTATTGAAGCGGAAATCATGAATGCCGACCATGAAAGTCCTGATGCAAGAGCCTGAGGAGCCTGAGCCTTCAGGTTAAGGAGATATGACGGTGCCTGAAAGAACAATATGGCTATAGTCAGAATTCGAGTATACCAGTTGATCTTCTTGCGACCGCTTTCTCCCTCTCTCTGCATTTTCTGAAAGAAAGGAACTGCAATGGCCAAGAGCTGCATTACGATAGAAGCTGAGATGTACGGCATAATTCCAAGTGCAAATATTGATGCATTGGAAAACGCACCACCAGAGAACATATCCAGCAATGACATCAGTCCGCCGGATGTTTGCGACTGTAATCTTTGCAACATGCCCGGATCGATACCAGGAAGTACCACAAACGAGCCAAAACGGTATATAGCCGTAAACAGGAGAGTTATGAGGAGTCGCTGACGCAAATCCTCAATTCTCCAACAGTTCTTCAGTGTCTCAATAAATTTTTTCATTGACCTAAATTATAGTTGTGTTACCACCAACTGCCTTGATAGCCTCTTCAGCAGTTTTCGAGAAAGCATTTGCCTCGACTTCAAGCTTCGCCTTGAGTTCACCGTTGCCAAGAATCTTTACAAGGGCGTTCTTCTTTACAAGATTTGCCGCTCTGAGATCATCAAGTCCAATCTTTGTCAGATTCTTTGATTCAGCAAGCATCTGCAGAACAGAAAGATTAACTGCAAAGTATTCCTTGTGATTGATATTCTTGAATCCAGCCTTGGGCACACGACGCTGAAGAGGCATCTGACCACCTTCAAAACCTATCTTCTTCTTATAACCAGAACGAGCTTTCGCACCCTTGTGTCCACGAGTTGAAGTACCGCCTAATCCGGATCCCGGTCCACGGCCTATACGGCGACGAGAATGTGTAGAACCCTCTGCTGGTTTTAAAGTATTTAATTTCATAATTTATTCTTCTTAAAGATTAATTATTCAACTACTGTTACCAGATGATGAACTTTTCGTATCATACCACGTATACTGGGTGTGTCTTCAACCTCAATCACCTGAGAGATTTTTCGCAGACCTAAAGACAAAAGAGTGCTCTTCTGCTCTTTGTTGGCGCCGATACGGCTCTTTATCTGTTTTACCTTTATTGTTGCCATTGTAAGTCTCCTTATCCGTTAAAAACTTTTTCCATACTGATACCACGAACACCAGCTATGGTGTAAGCATCACGCACCTCTGTGAGAGCCTCTATCGTTGCCTTAACAAGATTGTGCGGGTTTGAAGAGCCCTTGGACTTTGCAAGGACATCCTTTACACCTACACTGTCGAGAACGGCACGCATAGCACCACCGGCAACAAGACCGGTACCCGCAGCTGCAGGTCTCATGAATACATGCGAACCACCAAAGCGGGCTTCAACCTCGTGAGGAATCGTTCCTTTGACAAGTGAAACCTTAACAAGATTCTTCTTTGCAGCTTCAACACCCTTGGATATTGCCGCCGTAACTTCACCTGCCTTACCAAGCCCGTAGCCGATGACACCTTTACCGTCACCAACAACGACAATAGCAGCAAAAGTAAAAGTGCGACCTCCCTTTGTTACCTTTGTAACACGGTTGATGGCCACCAGACGGTCTTTCAACTCAACGTCATTATATACTTTAACTTTATTCATTGTCATAATCGTTTAAAATTTAAGACCACCTTTACGAGCTGCATCAGCCAACTCCTTAACACGTCCGTGATAAAGATAACCGTTACGGTCAAAAACAACAGTAGTTATACCGGCAGCCTGCGCATTGGCAGCTACCATCTCGCCAACCTTAGCCGCCTGCTGAATCTTTGGCATTTTCTCGAGTCCGAGAGAAGACGCAGATGCAAGAGTCGATCCGGTCAAATCATTTATAACCTGTGCGTAAATCTGTTTATTGCTACGGAACACGCTCAAACGAGGACGCTCTGCAGTTCCGTTAACACGCTTACGAATTCTGTATTTAATTTTTATTCGTCTTTCTACTTTCTTTGTTGTCATAATCGTAAATTTTAAAAGATTACTTAGCAGAAGCTGACTTACCAGATTTTCTGCGGATGACCTCGCCTTTGAAGAGGATACCCTTACCCTTATAAGGCTCCGGTTTGCGGAAAGTACGAATTTTTGCACAGATAAGGCCAATCAACTGCTTGTCGCAAGACTCTAACATCAATAACGGATTCTGATTTCTCTCACTCTTTGTCTCGACCTTAACCTCTTTCGGGAGTTCAAGGAAGATTGGGTGTGTATATCCCAAAGAGAATTCTATCACATTACCTTGATTGGAAACACGATATCCGACACCGACAAGTTCCAGAGTTTTCTTGTATCCTTCGCTTACACCTACTACCATATTGTTTACCAAGGCACGATATAAGCCATGATATGCCTGCTTCTGCTTATAGTCTACAGGACTCTTTTCGTCAACTTCGAATACAATCTCACCATCAGCAATCTTAACAATGATGGAAGAATCTACCTGCTGAGAAAGCTCACCTTTAGGTCCCTTTACAGTTACAACCCCATCAGTCATAGTAACATTTACACCTGCGGGGATTTTAATTGGTAATTTTCCTATTCTTGACATAATCAATCCTCCAATTAATAAACATAGCAAAGAACCTCACCGCCAACTTTAAGAGCAGCAGCTTCCTTGTCTGTCATTACACCCTTGGATGTAGATAAAATCGCAATACCTAATCCGTTAATAACTCTCGGCATGTTCTTATAACCGGTATACTTACGGAGACCGGGGGTGGAAACACGCTTCAACGACTTGATTGCGTTGACCTTGGTTGCCGGATCATATTTCAAAGCAACCTTAATTGTACCCTGAGGACCATCTTCTATGAACTTGTAGTTCAAGATGTATCCTTTCTCGAAGAGGATCTTTGTAATCTCTTTCTTCAAGTTTGACGCAGGAACCTCAACGACACGATGATGTGCCATGATTGCGTTTCTGAGTCTTGTCAGATAATCTGCTATTGGATCTGTCATATAATATAATGTTTTAATTAATCGGGACTACCCCGACAATATTAAATAATTTACCAGCTTGCTTTTTTAACACCGGGAATAAGTCCTGCGGAAGCCATCTCACGGAACTGAATACGTGACAAGCCGAACTGACGGATATATCCTTTCGGACGACCGGTGATCTTGCAACGGTTGTGCAAACGGATTGGGTTTGCATTTTTAGGTATGGACTGCAACTTGCGAGCAGCCTCATATGCCTCAGCAGGATCGTCAGTAGTAGCAATGACTTTCTTAAGAGCCGCACGCTTCGCAGCATAGCGGGCAACCATCTTCGCACGCTTAACTTCGCGAGCCTTCATTGATTCTTTTGCCATATTACTTAATCGTTTTTAGCGTTTTTGAAAGGAAGGCCAAATGCTTTGAGAAGAGCATAGCCCTCTTCATCTGTCTGAGCTGTAGTCACGAATGTGATGTTCATACCCTGGATGCGGTCTATAGCGTCAATGTTAATCTCAGGGAAGATTATCTGCTCCTGTATTCCCAATGTGTAATTACCGCGTCCGTCAAACTTGCTCTCAATACCCTTGAAGTCACGAATACGCGGTAAAGCGATACGCACAAGTTTCTCAAGAAATTCGTACATACGCTCACGACGAAGTGTTACCATTACACCAATAGGCATTTTCTTACGGAGCTTGAAGTTTGCAATATCCTTCTTTGAATAAGTTGCAACAGCCTTCTGACCGGTAATTGCAGTAATCTCATTGATTGCGACATCAATAATCTTCTTATCCTGTGTAGCGTCTCCCAATCCCTGATTGATGACAATCTTCTTCAGGACAGGAACCTGCATTGATGAAGAATAGTTGAACTGTTTCTTCAATGCCGGAGCAATGCTCTCAACATATACTTTCTTTAACTGTGCTGTATCCATTATTTGATTTCCTCCCCTGACTTTTTAGCAATACGTACTTTCTTGCCGTCATCGTTCTTCTTTATGGCAATACGTGTAGGCTTGCCACTTTTCGGATCAATCAGGCTCAAATTAGAGACATGTATTGAAGCCTCCTGCTTGACGATACCGCCCTGAGGGTTCTTTGCAGAGGGCTTTGTGCTCTTAGAGACAATATTCACACCCTCCACAATGGCGCGGTTCTTGTCAACCAAGACTTTGAGCACCTTACCAGTCTTGCCCTTGTCCTCACCGGCAAGAACATAGACTGTATCATTTTTCTTAATATGTAATTTACTCATTTCTAAATCTTATTTTAAATTATAGAACCTCAGGTGCCAAAGAAACGACTTTCATATTAACGGCACGCAGTTCACGCGCAACCGGACCGAATATACGACTACCACGAAGTTCGCCCGCATTGTTGAGCAGTACACACGCATTGTCATCAAAGCGGATATACGAGCCATCCGGGCGGCGGATTTCCTTCTTTGTGCGAACAATCAAAGCCTTAGATACTGCACCCTTTTTCAAATCACTTGATGGGATAACGTTCTTGACAGCTACGACAATAACGTCACCAACACTTGCATAACGACGGCGTGTTCCGCCCAATACGCGAATGCAAAGAGCTTCACGTGCGCCGCTGTTATCACATACTGTAAGTCTTGATTCTGCTTGTATCATAATTACTTAGCTTTTTCAGTTATTTGAACTAATCTCCATCTCTTTGTCTTACTCAAAGGACGTGTTTCCATGATGAGGACAGTATCACCGAGATTTGCCTCATTGTTCTCGTCATGAACATGGTATTTCTTTGTCTTCTGGACAAACTTACCATAAATAGGGTGCATCTCCTTAAACTTTGCGGCAATAACAATGGTTTTATCCATCTTGTTGCTTACAACCACACCCTGTCTTGTTTTTCTTAAATTTCTTGTTACCATCTGGACCATTGTTATTTATTAAGTTCTCTCTGACGGATCTCGGTTTTCAGACGTGCGATATCACGACGTGCAGCCTTAATCTGTGACGGATTCTCCAGAGGAGAAACCGCATGGTTAAGCTTTAACTGATTCAGGCGAGCAACCTCTGTCTCCAATTTCTCATTAAGAGACTTGACGTCCAAGTCTTTCAATTCTTTACTCTTCATAGTTTAAGCGTTTTTATCGTAATCACGTCTAACAACAAACTTTGTCTTTACCGGCAGTTTCTGAGCTGCAAGACGAAGAGCCTCTTTTGCAACATCGAAACTTACTCCTTCAACTTCAAAGAGGATACGACCCGGAGTAACAGGTGCGACCCATCCTGCTGGATCACCCTTACCCTTACCCATGCGGACATCAGCAGGTTTACGTGTGATTGGTTTATCCGGGAATATTCTGATCCATACCTGACCTTCACGCTGCATGTAGCGGTTCACAGCTACACGTGCAGCTTCTATCTGACGGCTGTCAATCCATTTTGCCTCAAGTGTCTTGATGCCAAACGATCCGAAAGCCAGCTGTGTGCCTCTGTGAGCGTTGCCTTTATTGCCACGCCCGTCTTGAGGTCTTCTATATTTTACTCTTTTTGGCTGTAACATGATAGTGTCTTACTTTTAACGGTTATTGTTTCTCTTGCGATTACCGCGATTACCACGGCCGCCATTAGAGCCACCATTCTGTTTCTCCTGTGTAAAGTTAGGAGTCAGATCGCGCTCGCCATAAACCTCACCTCTGCAAATCCAAACCTTGATGCCAAGGAGTCCCACCTTGGTGAGTGCCTCTGCCTGACAGTAGTCTATATCAGCACGGAAAGTATGCAACGGAGTTCTTCCCTCCTTGTACATCTCCTTACGTGCCATTTCAGCTCCGTTCAGACGTCCGGTGATCTGAATCTTCACACCTTCAGCACCTGCCCGCATCGTATTCTGGATTGCCATCTTAATAGCCCTACGATATGCGATTTTACCTTCAACCTGACGTGCTATATTGTTTGCGACAATGTTTGCATCAAGCTCAGGCTTCTTCACCTCGAAGATATTGATTTGGATGTCTTTCTTGTAGAGTTTCTTCAACTCTTCCTTCAGTTTGTCAACATCCTGTCCACCCTTACCAATGACGATACCAGGACGAGCTGTGCAGATTGTAATTGTAATGAGTTTCAGCGTACGCTCTATTACAATCTTTGAAACACTGGCTTTTGCCAGACGCTCATTAAGGTATTTACGTATTTTGCGGTCTTCGACCAGATTGTCACCGAAGTTTTTACCTCCGAACCAATTGGAATCCCAGCCACGGATAATACCCAAACGATTGCTTATTGGATTAACTTTCTGTCCCATTCTGCTATTTATTTTTCGTCATTAGTTTTGGAATCAACAAACAGTGTAACGTGATTGCTGCGCTTGCGAATACGATAGCCACGTCCCTGCGGTGCCGGTCTCATGCGCTTCATAGTAACACCTTCATCAACGAATACTTTAGAAATATAAAGTTCGCCGTCTTCTGCCTTGCGGTCATTTTTTGCTTCCCAGTTAGCAATGGCCGAGCGTAACAGTTTCTCAACGTCGGCGGCAGCCTGCTTCTTGGAGAATCTCAGTACTCCCAGTGCGCGGTTAACCTCCATGCCACGAACCATGTCTACGACATAGCGCATTTTACGTGGTGAAGAAGGAACGCCTTTGAGCTTTGCGAAGTACAAATTCTTAAGGGCCTCTTTTCTCTTTTCAGCCGCTATATGTTTTCTTGCTCCCATTATTATTATCTTGTTTTAAATGGTTTTAACCCGCTTACTTTCTATTGCCGGCGTGTCCACCGAACTTACGTGTGGGTGAGAACTCACCGAGTTTGTGTCCCACCATATTCTCAGTAATGTAAACAGGGATAAATTTATTTCCGTTATGAACTGCAACAGTGTGTCCCACAAAATCAGGGGAAATCATTGATGCTCTGGCCCATGTCTTTACAACAGTCTTTTTGCCACTCTCATTCATGGCAAGAATCTTCTTCTCCAAAGAGACGTTGATATATGGACCTTTTTTTAATGAACGACTCATAATTTACTCTTGTTAACTAAAATTATTTACTAGCTCTTTCAATGATATACTTGTTCGAAAGTTTCTTCGGTGCGCGTGTCTTGAGACCCTTTGCATAAAGACCCTTGCGTGAGCGCGGATGACCTCCGGACTGACGTCCTTCACCACCACCCATCGGGTGATCTACAGGGTTCATAACCACACCACGGTTGTGCGGACGACGACCGAGCCAACGTGAACGTCCAGCCTTACCGGACTGTTCAAGAGCGTGGTCGGAGTTACCGACGCTACCTACTGTTGCCTTACAAGCACTCAGAATCTGGCGTGTCTCGCCAGAAGGGAGCTTAACTACACAATAACTGCCTTCACGAGAAGTCAATTGAGCAAAATTACCAGCCGAACGAACGAGCAACGCACCCTGTCCCGGACGCAATTCAATGTTGTGAATCACAGTACCGACAGGAATGTTTGCCAAAGGAAGAGCGTTTCCGACCTCAGGAGCGGCATCCGCGCCTGACATCAGTTTAGCACCCACCTGCAGTCCATTAGGAGCAATAATGTAACGTTTTTCACCATCTGCATAAAACAACAAAGCAATACGAGCCGAACGGTTCGGATCGTATTCTATTGTTTTTACTACAGCTGGAACACCATCTTTCTCACGTTTAAAGTCGATCAGACGATACTTTCTCTTATGACCGCCGCCTCTGTAGCGGACTGTCATTTTTCCGGTGTTGTTTCGACCACCGGTAGAGCGTTTACCGAAAACGAGAGACTTCTCTGGCACGGATGCAGTAATCTCCTCGAACGTGCCAATAACCTTGTGTCTTTGTCCCGGAGTAACCGGTTTGAATTTACGTACTGCCATTTTTTATTTAAATATTGCTGTAAAAATCAATTGAATCGCCCTCCTTCAGAGTAACGATAGCTTTCTTGTATGCGTTCTTCTGTCCTTTGATAAGACCTGCGCGGGTATAGCGGCTCATGCGCTTACCTGCATAACGCATTGTGTTCACGTCAATCACTGTAACGTTGTACAGACTTTCGACTTCACTCTTAATCTCATACTTATTGGCATCCGGGCGCACGATGAAACCATACTTGGTCTCAGCTTTCTTTGTTCTTGTCTCACCCTTTACCTTATAAGATTTCTCTACAGAAGACTTGTCTGTCATTTTGGTCATCTTCTCAGTGACCAATGGTTTTATGATAATTGCCATATTGCTTTTGTCTCCCTTTTATTTTGTTAAGATTCCGTCAATCATCTTCAGCGCATCCTCTGTCACAACAAGCACATCCGCATTCAAAACCTTGTATGCGTTAAGTGCCGATGCAGTCATGACTTCAGTGCGCTGCAAGTTACGAGCTGACAAATATACATTTTTATTTACACCTGGCAAAAGAAGAAGAGTCTTACGACCGTCCACTTTAAGATTTTTAGTAATATTTACGAAATCTTTTGTCTTCGGTGCGTCCAAAGTAAAGTCCTCTACTACAACTATATCGTTTGCCTGTGCCTTGTATGACAATGCAGACTTACGTGCGAGAGCCTTCACCTTCTTGTTGAGTTTAAAACCATAATCGCGTGGTTTCGGACCAAAAACTCTACCACCACCGACAAGTACAGGCGAATTGATGTCTCCACGACGGGCACCGCCGCCATCTTTCTGACGACCGAGCTTACGTGTAGAACCGCTTACTTCGCTTCTCTCTTTTGTCTTTGCCGTACCCTGACGCTGGTTAGCGAGGTATTGCTTAACGTCAAGATACAGAACATGATCGTTAGGCTCAATTCCGAAGATAGATTCGTTCAACGTAACCTTTCTTCCGGTCTCCTGACCATTGATATTTAATACGCTAACTTCCATTATTTATTAATTAATACGGTTGAACCAATGCATCCGGCAACAGAACCCTTTACGAGAATGAGGTTATGCTCCGGAATAACTTTTAATACTTTCAGATTCTGGGTTGTTACTCTGTCGCCACCCATTTGTCCTGCCATACGCATTCCCTTGAACACCTTTGCAGGATAAGAGCAGGCACCGATTGAACCCGGCTTACGAGCGCGGTCATCCTGTCCGTGAGTACTCTGACCGACACCACCGAATCCGTGACGCTTCATAACACCCTGGAAACCTTTTCCCTTTGAAGTACCAACAACGTCAACGTACTTTGTATCGTTGAAGATTTCAACAGTAAGCGTATCACCGAGGTTATATTCCTCATCAAACTTGAACTCGGCCAAGTGTCTCTTCGGTGTTGTACCGGCTTTCTTAAAGCAACCCATCATAGCATTGGTGGTGTTCTTTTCCTTTGCCTCACCAAAGCCCAGCTGAACTGCCTTATAACCGTCCTTTTCAACGGTTTTCACCTGTGTCACAACACAAGGACCAGCTTCGATAACAGTGCACGGCACATTCTTGCCGTCGGCACTGAAAACGGATGTCATTCCGATTTTTCTTCCAATTAATCCTGGCATTTCAATTATAATTAAATATTAAAAAAAATACTATACTTTGATCTCTACTTCCACACCGCTCGGCAATTCAAGCTTCATCAGAGCGTCAACTGTCTTGGCTGTAGAACTGTATATATCGATAAGACGTTTGAAATCACTGAGCTGGAACTGCTCGCGTGCCTTCTTGTTAACGAACGTACTGCGGTTTACGGTGTAAATGCGCTTGTGCGTAGGAAGTGGAATAGGACCGCTCACAATAGCACCTGTCGCCTTAACAGCCTTAACGATTTTCTCTGCAGACTTATCAACCAACTTGTGGTCGTAACTCTTCAACTTAATTCTGATTTTCTGACTCATAAATATTTTTGATTACATGATTGTTTTAAAAAGGAGTCTGCCGCTTAAGAGTCATTCGCTAAGCAGGCAGTACTCCGATTTTATCATTTGTTATGCTTGAATTATACCAGATCGGCACGTCCCTTCACTTCCTCAAGCACAGCCTTTGCTATTGAGCTTGACAGAGGTGCGTGATGATCATATTCCATTGAACTTGTAGCACGTCCGGATGTGATTGTGCGCAGAGCGGTAACATAACCGAACATCTCTGCCAGCGGAACCATAGCCTTCACGATGCGCGCACCGCTACGAGCCTCATCCATGCCTTCCACCTGTCCACGACGCTTGTTAAGGTCTCCGATAACATCACCCATGTTCTCCTCCGGTGTCACTACCTCGACCTTCATTATCGGCTCCATAAGAACCGGACCCGCCTTCGGGCATGCGTTCTTGTAAGCATTGATTGCAGCGAGCTCGAATGACAGCTGGTCAGAGTCTACCGGGTGGAAAGAACCGTCGGTAAGAACAACCTTGAGTCCTGTCATAGGATAACCGCCAAGCACACCGTTCTTCATTGCGGTCTCAAAACCCTTCTGTACAGACGGGATGAACTCCTTAGGCACGTTACCGCCCTTAACCTCATTGACAAACTGCAGGTCGCCTTCCTTGTAATCCTCATCCTTAGGACCGACAGTCACGATGATGTCAGCGAACTTACCACGTCCACCGCTCTGCTTCTTGTAAACCTCACGCAGAGTGACAGGCTGTGTGATAGCCTCCTTATAGTTAACCTGCGGCTTACCCTGATTACACTCAACCTTGAACTCACGCTTCAGACGGTCGATGATAATGTCGAGGTGAAGCTCACCCATACCAGAGATGATTGTCTGACCGCTCTGCTCGTCGGTGCGTACGGTGAATGTCGGGTCCTCCTCAGCAAGCTTTGCCAGACCGTTGTCCAGCTTGGCTATGTCAGCCTGACTCTTCGGTTCAACAGCAATTGAAATAACGGTGTCAGGGAATGTCATCGACTCGAGAACGATGGGGTGTGCCTCATCGCAAAGAGTGTCACCGGTGCGGATATCCTTGAAGCCTACGCCTGCGCCTATGTCGCCAGCCTCTATTGCCTCCATCGGGATTTCCTTGTTTGAGTTCATCTGGAACAGACGGCTGATACGCTCCTTCTTACCCGAACGCGGGTTGTACACGTAAGAACCTGCTGTAACCTTACCAGAATAAACACGGAAGAACACCAGACGTCCCATGAACGGATCGGTTGCAATCTTGAACGCAAGAGCCGATGTCGGAGCATCCTCCGACGGTTTGCGCGACTCCTCTTCCTCTGTATCAGGGTTTGTACCTATGATATCCTCTGTGTCAAGAGGAGAAGGAAGGAACGCACATGTGTAGTCAAGAAGCGGCTGTACGCCCTTGTTCTTGTATGACGAACCGAGAAGCATCGGAGTAACCTGCATGGATATCGTACCCTTGCGGATTGCGCTGATAAGCTCCTCCTCGCCTATCTCCTGACCGTCGAGATATTTCTCCATGAGAGCATCGTCAAAGTTTGCGGCACTCTCAAGAAGCTTGTCTCTCCATTCATTTGCTTCGTCAACCAGGTCGGCAGGTATTTCCTCGACGCTGTATTCGGCACCCATGGTCTCGTCATGCCACAGGATAGCCTTCATCTTGATAAGGTCTACAACACCCTTGAAGTTCTCCTCCGCACCGATTGGTATCTGTATAGGACACGGATTGGCGCCAAGGATGTCCTTCATCTGCTGTACAGTCTCGAAGAAGTCCGCTCCCGAGCGGTCCATTTTGTTGACATATCCTATACGCGGAACATTATATTTGTCTGCCTGACGCCATACAGTCTCAGACTGCGGCTGCACTCCGTCCGCTGCCGAATAGGTTGCTATCGCGCCGTCGAGCACGCGCAGAGAGCGTTCAACCTCTGCAGTGAAGTCAACGTGTCCCGGAGTGTCAATCAAGTTTATCTTATAAGTCTTGTCGTTCCACTTCCAGTTACATGTTGTAGCAGCAGAAGTAATAGTAATACCACGTTCCTGCTCCTGAGCCATCCAGTCCATTGTTGCGGCACCGTCATGCACCTCACCTATCTTGTGTGTCTTACCGGTGTAGAAGAGAATACGCTCAGACGTTGTGGTCTTTCCGGCATCGATGTGAGCCATGATACCGATGTTACGAGTCAAATGTAAATCGCGACTTGCCATTTTCTTTTTACCTTATTTAGTGGATTAGAATCTGAAGTGAGCAAATGCACGGTTAGCTTCTGCCATGCGGTGCATGTCTTCCTTACGCTTGAAGGCTCCGCCCTGATTGTTGTATGCGTCCATAATCTCAGCAGCAAGCTTCTCTGCCATGCTCTTACCGCCGCGCTTACGTGCGAACAGGATAAGGTTCTTCATCGAAATGCTTTCCTTGCGCTCGGGACGTATCTCAGTAGGAACCTGGAAGGTTGCGCCACCTATACGACGGCTCTTCACCTCTACCTGCGGAGTGATGTTGTCGAGAGCCTGCTTCCATATCTCCAGAGCCGGCTTTTCTTCCTTTGCCATCTTCTCCTTCACTACATCAAGTGCATTGTAAAAAATCTCGTATGAAGCGTTTTTCTTGCCGTCATACATCAGATGATTAACGAATTTTGAAACCTTCTGGTCATTGAAGACGGGATCCGGAAGAACCACGCGCTTCTTTGGTTTTGCTTTTCTCATTTTGTTTTTGAAAATTTAATTCTGCTTGGGGCTGTTTATTAGTGTTCTTCAACGTCCGCTCCCGGACATTTACTCAACCTGTCTCTTTAACAATTCTCCAGCAAAACGATTATAAAATATTATAGTCCGATCAACAACTTAATGTTATCTTATTTCTTTGCTTTCGGACGTTTGGCACCGTATTTTGAACGACGCTGGGTACGGTTTGCAACACCTGCGGTATCAAGAGTACCACGTACGATGTGATAGCGCACACCCGGAAGGTCCTTCACACGACCGCCGCGAACCAGCACGATGCTGTGCTCCTGCAGGTTGTGTCCTTCTCCGGGAATGTAGGAGTTCACTTCCTTCTGGTTTGTCAAACGTACACGGGCAACTTTACGCATTGCCGAATTAGGCTTCTTAGGTGTGGTTGTGTAGACACGGACACAAACACCGCGACGCTGAGGACATGCGTCCAGAGCCGGTGACTTGCTCTTGTCTTCGAGCACCTTTCTGCCTTTTCTTACCAATTGTGAAATTGTAGGCATAATATTACTTTTTTAAATTTATATATTTATTTTGTTGTTATCAAACTATTACAAACAGGCTACAATGAGCCTTTCGGGCTGCAAAGGTACAAACTTTTATTTAATCCGCCTAAAAGAAGCGGTAAAGAAAGCGGCAGAGATTTATTCAATTAACATTATATAACTTATATTAATCTACTTTACACCTGTTATCGCTCACAATTCCCGACTTCTTGAAGAAACATGAGCAGTTCCGGCACTCTTCGGCAGACGCTGTTGCAGCCAAATACAGGCATGTGTTCATGTCGCGCGTACCATAATTATATGTGCTTATTCCATATAAGACATATCCGGCAAAAGCTTATTATACGGCAGACTCACCCCTCCCTCCCGATGTCCCGAACACCTTATTTCACGTCTACATCTGATGAAATAAGCGACTCTCTGTACAAAAATAGGAACATGTCTGTATGAAACCGGTACGAGACGCGGATTGACAATGGCGGACTATCCGTCATTTCTCCGCTCATGCATTATATTCCACACCGATTAGAAATCCATGTCTGAAATGGAAGCCTCTGCCCTGACGCACTGTCATAAGGATAAGACAAAACAGGACGAGAAACCGCATGACGTAAGGAGATTATGGCAATGACATGATAAGGAAGAATTCTTCCGCATACTGTCCGTCGCTCTCAGGTGACATTTCCCTTTTAACCAGAAACGTCATCACACTTCCATCCTTATTTCATACTGCTGTCAGCCGGATCGTGTTCAGCCTCATCAAAGGTGTGGCGGCTACGCCGAGACTGAACTGTAAGCAAGACGCTGACAGAAACGCGCAAACAGACCGGAGTGTATGTGAAATAAAGATTTATTCAAATATATACGTTCTAATGACCGATTTTGGTTTAATCGCAGTTGGTATTTGCGGCAAAACGTGAAGTAAAAAATATTGACAAAATATTTATACGAAACAGATATGGCAGACGAATAAAGAACCAGTTATCCCACACCATCATCCTACCATAGTCCTGCCACAAACCGTATGACAGACCACAATTTTCTCCTCAAACCCGCATTAAATGTCCTTTTTAAGAAACACAGCGTTCTGTCCACCTCACTCATGACAAGAAATCACCCTACAGGAAAGGGCATATCGGCTCTCCATAAAGCCTTTATCGCGCGTCCATAAAGCCTTTCCGGTGTTGCGGAAAAGGCTTTTCCGAAATACAGGAAACCATATATACTTACACAATATGTGCAACACATTGGTTTGCAAGACATTATGTATATACGTCATAAAAGCGCGCATACGCGGAAAGATTGCCGGTCGCTTGCCTCCACACGATTCTCAGCGACTTGACGTTATACGTATATTCCTCTCCGTTACACCATATCACGCCAGCGCACGTTGTTTTTCATGCAGCGTCTTAACAATCCTCTCCTATCCACATTCACAGTGTCAGCCCCACCCCGCCGCACGTTATGCCACCTGCACAACAAGCATATAACAAACCATGCGGACGACATGCGCATGCATAAATACATGATTCGGGCTTATCATGGCGGGCTTTCATGAACAAAAAAAGGGGACCGCCCCAAATTCATTTTGAGACAGTCCCCCGACATTTCACCAAGCCATAAGGCTACATCATCACTTTGTTATCTTCACAGATACAGTCTTGCCTCCGTTCTTCACAACTTTGACAATGTACACTCCGTCAGGAATTGAACTGATGTCTGCCGAACTCTCTCCGTGCAGTTCCATCATTTTAGCTCCTGCCGTATCGTATACTGCCGCACCGCTGTAATCGCCTTCTATATAGAGACGGCTGTCACGGGCATATACGGCAACCACATTCTCAGCCACAGAACCGATGCCTGTGGTAACGATGTCGAACGACAGGGACAGCATTTCCGACTTGCCTGTATCGAACTTCTGTACTATTCCGGCTGTGTGGCTGCCTGCCGACAGACCGGTGAAGAGATGTTCTGTCGCATTGGTGTCGGCAACCTTCTCACCGTCGAGATACACCTCATACGACAGCACGTTTACCGGCAGATAACCGTTACCGCTCACCTGTCCGTCCACTCCGATGAACACGTCGTCCACGAGCAGCATGAAGTTCATCATTGAAGAACTGTTCAGAGCGACATATTTCGCCTCCTTCGGTATGTCATATTCATAATATGTATACTCCGTAGGAACATACTTCAGTTCCTCGTCTATCCACGTGAAGTCGGCAAGGTCGCTTGTCGTTGTGGAGTAACCCACTCTTATGCGCTCGCGGTAGCCTTCATACTCGTCGTATGTGCGTGCCCAGAACGAGAACTTAAAGTCGCGGTATGCATTCAGTTCAGGCGAGATGAGGTAGTCGTCACTCTCCACCACGGTAGTGCCGTCCACCTCACGTGAGGCGAAGAAGCTCAGTGCCCGGTTTCCTGAATGTGCCGTGTTGTACACCTCACCTTCAGCCGATGCGAGCGGCGGAGTGGTCGCTCCGGAATTGAATGTTATCGCAGCCATAGGCTCACCCATGTGCGGGAACGTCGTGTTGCCGAATCCCCAAGTCATCAGTCCGTCGTTGTCGACATACTGCCAGCCTGCGTCTCCCGCCGGATTCAGTTCGAAGTCGCTGTAGCAGTCGCCCTCGAAGTCGTCGCTGATATTCTGCTGAACGTTCCACAGCAGTCTCGCGTTTGAGCCGTCTACAAGCACGTCCATGTTGGCAGGTCTGTCGAGTTTCTGCGTCAGAGTGCAGTCAAAGCCGAACTCTGTCTCCTCTCCGTTCACCTGCAGGTCTGCCACAGCATATGTCTCAAATCCGGTCTGTTCCACACTCATAGAGTAGACACCCTTCTCCACATTGTCAAACACAGCCTTCCCTCCGGCTACTGTCGCAGTGTATGAATAAGTGTCATTATAAAGCTTCACAGCGGCTCCCTCGGCATGCTCGGGCTTCGAGTTGGCAGTCACGCTCACGCTTACAGAAGCTGCCATGTTATGCTCCACAACCTCCGAGAACGTCACCTCAGATGTCTCTTCTCCGTAGTTCGCCTCCACGGCATAACGGTATTTGCCGCTCGGAATGTTGTCGTCGGTAAACGACATGTCCTCACATCCCTCTGCCACAGCTGTCCACTGAGCCTCATCTTCCGTTGCTTGCTCAGGCAGTCTGTACACATTATAGACAACGTCCGGCATCGTGGCGTCGTCCGGCTCCACGTTCTCACACACGGCGCGAAGCAGCAGATGGCGCGACGGATCGTTGGTATCGTCAAAGTAGTTGTATGAGCGTTCGGCATTGTAAGTGGTGGTATACACCTGCGTCTGCGGATGGTCCACAGTGCCGTCGGCGGTTCCTCCGTCGGTTGCCACATTTGTCTTGCCCGCTATGGCGAAGAGGAAGCCTTTCTCGGTATGCAGCGGCTCCGGCAGGCGGAACGTATTCCACTGTCCGTCCACGGTCTTCACATTAGCCTGATACAGGACCTCGCCTGTCGGCTTTCCGCTCCAGTTCAGGTCTATCAGCATCAGAGTGATGTCCTCTCCGCAGCCTTCGCCGCCGACGGTCCACCACTTCAGCTCGTTCACGATGGTCTCTCCCGGGAATATTGTTCCCACAACCTGTGAGCCGGTGAAGTAAGAGCCATACCCATATCCGCCTTCCGGCTGTCCGTTGTCATAAGCCATCTCGTTGACGCTGCGCGGCTTGTTCCAGCTCACAGACACACTTCCGTCACCGTTGTCGGTTGCCTTAACGCTGTACGGAGGAAGCGCGTCGACATCGAGCGCGAAGTTCTCGTCCGTCTTGTCTGCGTCGAGATTCATCTCACGGCTTTGCGGTTTGTAGTTGTTTTTCACAACAGACAGTGTGTATCCCTCAGCCTCGTAGGCGCTTATGGTGTATTTTCCTTCGGCATCGGTCACAGCCGACTGACTCTCATATCCGGCGAGCGAGACCTTCGCTCCCTTTACCGGCTTTCCGCCTTTGTCTGATACCGTTCCGCTCACATTGCGCTTCTCAAGCATTTCCAGCATGAAGTTCACGGTCACGTTGTCACCTGCCTTCAGTGTCACATGCTCCGTCGCAGTCTTGTATCCCTGATATGACGCGGTCACATCATATTCGCCTGCCGGTATCTCACTGATGGTATAGTTACCGTACATGTCGGTTGTGGTGCTTTGTTCGCCCACAGTCACCGTAGCTCCCTGCATGCCGAACATGAAGTTCTCCACCTTTCCCGTCACGGTTGCGGTTTTGTTCTCCTTCCACGCGAAGTCGTTGATGTGCACTCCCTGAGTGGAGTATCCGCCCTGATAGTGAAGGTATATGCTGTAGTTTCCGTCCGACTCGGCTGCCGATATGTCCATCCACCTCTCTATAACGTCGCCGTAATAGCCTCCGTCAGAGCCTTTTATCTCTATCGTCCCCACAGTGACGGCGTCCTCAGGTGCGGTGTCCGCGGGAGCCATACGCACCTCTATGTTCTCCGTGCAGTAGTATGTGCAGTATGCTCCGAACGATATACGGGTAGGCACTCCCTGCTTCAGCTTCACCGGCGGAGATATGAGCCAGTCGTCCTTCTCGCCTCCGGTGCTGTATATTTCGGCTCCTGTCCTGCCGGCGCCCCATTTGTTTCCCATGAGCCATGTGTTGCCGTCGGCGTCGGCGTCGGTCACTGTCCATGTGTAGAACTCGTTCTCATTGTCGAACGGAGTAGACAGAGGCAGTTCTCCTATTGCTCCTGTCGCGGCTGTGTTCGACACCGTGCTGCCGCCCTCTCCGGCTCCGTTCAGCGCGGTGACAGTGTACGAGTATCCTCTGTACGCACCCTCTATCTTGTCTGTCACAGTAGTCTCGGCTGTCGCCTCGGCTAATGTCACGCCGTCGTTTCTCACCACCTTATATTTAAGGTCGTCCGTTCTGAAGAATCCTCCGTTGAGTCCTTTGTCGGGAGCTGTCCATGTCACTACAATCGTATTGCCGTCGGCAACGGTGGCTTTCACGTCGGTCGGTGCCGCCGGAACGTCCGTTCCGACAAACGAGGACGCTATGGCGAACATTCCTTCCTCTCCGTCCGCGTTACTCAGCGTCACCTTATATATATGTATGCCTGTTGCGGCGTCAGTGTCAGTATACGACGCCTCCTTACCCGGAGCCACATTCTCAGTCGTGCCTATCACCTCGCCGTCACGGTATATCGTAGCATGCGCGAGCTTGTCCAATGTCTGGCGGTTGAAAGTAGTCGCAGGGCAGGTCCATGTAAGCACGCAACTGTTTGAGCCGTCCGGTGCGGGTGTGAGCGTGAGACCTTCGGGGGCTGCCGGACTTGAAGGCACTGCGCTGGTGTAGCCGGTGTACAGTCCCACGTATGTTCCGTTGCTGCTGCCGTTTGCCTTGAACGTTTTCTGCACCGTGTCAATCTCATACAGCGTGCATCCGCCATACGATGAGTTGTGCAGATAATATAGTTTTCCTGTCTCCACATCATAGTCCATTGAACGCATTACGCCGCTTGACGCATACTGGTTGGTCTTGACTATGCTCGTCGTTGCTCCCGTGGAGGGGTCAGCCTCATACACCTCGCCCCACATGTCGGTGACATACACCTTGCCTTCAGGCGTCGCCGTCAGGGCGCACATGCTGTATTCGAAAGAGCACAACTGGGTTATCTCGCCGCTCTCAAGATTGAGTCTTACCAGCGACGACGGGTTCGGATAATTGTATTGGAGCATGAGCAGAGAGCCCGTACTGTAGTCGTATGCCATGTCGAGAAACTCTCCGCTGAGTTCCATCACGGTCTTCTTAGTCCCGTTCTCAAGGTCATAGGACAAGAGCTGGGTCTGGTCCTGACTGATGGCATAGTAACTTCCCTCCACAAATGCGGCGGCTCTCACTCCTTCGTCCTGGCTGTGCAGAATGGCAGGCTCGAACGAATCCAACGGGAACCCCACGATACCCGTCATGCCAGACGTACAGAAGGCATAGGCAGGTCCGCGGCTGCTCCCGCTTAAAATCTGTGCATAAGCAGACACGAACGTCATACATAATGCAACTGAAAGTAAAACTTTTCTGAACATAATAATGTTGTTTGGTTGTTTTTTATGAATTAATGCAAAAGTAATATTTATTTTCTTTATTTTGTAAATAATAATTAAAAAATTGCGATATATATATTATTTTATTTCATCAAGAGTCCAATATTAACCTAAAATAAGCTTATATTGAAAACATTTTTTAATGTCTATGTTAACAAAACCTATAAATCCGAGGGACAAAAAAGCGCTCCCGTTATCGTTTATAAGGAAAGACTTTTGTAACTTTACACCTGAATTTCCTCTGCCATAAGAATATACGGTGACACCACACACACTGATTCTGAAGACATGGCATAAGGAACGGGACAGGACATAACCAAAAACCATATAAATAAAAAGAAATGCTCAAGACACGCTTAAACCCGACTGTACCATCGGTATTTGTAAAACTTGAATATATGTTTGTCTCTTTTTTCTTGGCAGTCAGTGCATTCTGGCTGCCATTCATCACACCATCCCATTCCGGCTGCACCCGACACGCCACGCGTGAAAGCCGGAGGCAGAATGCAATGCTGCTGCACAAGAGCGGCTCAGGACATGGTATGCTGTCTGTAGCGGGACCGTTTTCGCTGACGGCATTGCTGTGCGGACTCTTGACCATGTTGCCTTCGGCGACTGTCTGCGGTGCCAATGAAAACGGGAACTCGTCATATGTCGACCCGTTCATAGGCACGGAGGGAGGCGGCAACGTATTCCCCGGAGCATGCGTGCCGTTCGGCATGGTGAAGCTGGGACCTGATTGCGGCAACATGGAGTGGAACGCCGGATGGGCTCCCGACGGCAACATACACGGCTTCAGTCATACGCACGTGAGCGGAACAGGCGGAGGATGCAAGTATGGAAACATTCTCATGCTGCCCATGACGGGCGTGATAGACCTGTCCGACTATTCGTCGCCACGCGAGAACGAGCAGGCGTCAGTTGGCGAATACAGTGTGGAGCTCACACGCTACGGCACGTCGGCAAGGCTGACGGCTCTTGACCGGGCTGCGTTGCACGAATATACCTTCCCCGCAGCCACCGACTCCAGAATACTGTTCGACATGGGCAGCTGCCTCGCTCTGAAGATGTGCGAGACGCAAAAGGTCATCGGCTCGGAAGTAAGGATACTGTCGCCTACCGAGCTGGAGGGCTATACCCGCGTGCGGGGAGGCTGGAACGAGGGCGAGGCATATACTGTGTACTTCCACGCCGAAACTAACACTCCGGCTGCAAGTTTCGGCACCTGGAAGGACGGAAAGACCGAGCCGGGCAAGGAAAGCCAGTTTGACTCCGGACAAAAGACTGGTGCCTACATGACGTTCAACACCACGGCAGGACAGAAAATAAGAGTCCGCGTGGGCATATCCTACATCAGTTGCGGACGTGCAAGAGCCAATATGAGGCAGGTGGACACATGGGATTTCGACAAGGTGAAGGCTGAGGCGACAGCCAAGTGGAACAGAGTGCTCGACAAGGTGGAGCTTGACGGAGACAAGAACGACAAAGTGAAGTTCTACACCGCACTCTATCACTGCTATCTGCAACCCACCGACAAGACCGGCGAGAACCCCAAATGGACATCTGCAGAACCCAACTATGATGACTTCTACGCCATATGGGACACTTTCCGCGCCACCCATCCGCTATTCACCATTCTCACTCCGTCGAGACAGGCTAACATGCTGCGCTCGCTTATCGACATATGGCGCAACGACGGCTACATGCCTGACGCGCGCAGCGGAAATGACAACGGGAGGGTGCAAGGCGGCAGTAACTGCGACATTCTCTTTGCCGACGCCATAGTGAAAGGCGTGGAGGGGGTTGACTATGAGGCTGGCTTGCAGGCTATGCTTAAGAACGCCGAGGTGCCGCCGGGAGGAGACGAGCGTAAGGAAGGGCGCGGCGGACTGAACGACTACAACACTCTCGGCTACGTGTCGGCTGCCACCGAGCGATGCCTCACGCGCACACTGGAGTACTCCAACTGCGACTTCGCCATAGCCACCGTGGCAAACCGTCTCGGCAAGAACGACATAGCAGACAGATACTACCGCAAAGCGTCCAACTGGCAGAACACGTGGAACGACGACATAGAGTGCCTTGGACACAAGGGCTTCGCATGGCCGAGAGAGCGCGACGGCAGCTTTCTGGCTGAGGACAAATACACCGTACTCACAGGAGGCGGCTGGGAGAACCCCACATACGAGACTTTTTCGTTCGAGCTGTCCATGTATGTGCCGCACGACATGAAGTCTCTCATAGCGCGCTGCGGAGGCCAGGAGAGGTTCACACAGCGTCTCGACACATTCTTCACACACAACAACGGTGACCAGCGGTGGCTCATCGGCATGTACCAGATAGCCAACGAGCCCGGCTTCCTCGCACCTTCGCTCTACAACTACGTCAACCGTCAGGACAAGACAGCGCGTCTCGTGCGGTACATACTTGCCGAACGCTACAAGGCGACACGCGACGGAATACCGGGCAACGACGACTCCGGCTCGATGTCGGCATGGTACGTTTTCCATTCGCTCGGTTTTTACCCGAACGCCGGACAGGACGTCTATCTCATCTCCAGTCCCGTGTTCAGGAAAGCGACACTGCATCTTGAGAACGGACGCACGCTCCGTATCACGGCACGAAACAACAGCGACAGGAACATATACGTGCAGTCGGTAAGACTCAACGGGAAGCCTCTCGGCAACAACTGGTTCCGACACAGCGACATAAAAGACGGGGGCACGCTGGAGTTTGTGATGGGTCCCGAACCGTCGGGATGGTCGCGCAACGGGGTGCTGCCGCCGTCGATGTCTGACACCGTAAAGTGAACATGCCCAGCGAATCTGCTCGCATGCAATCCTTTATGCCTCCTGCCCATATCGCAGGAGGCTTTTTTCGTTATAACATACCGCGTCATAGCATTGCTTACCCGGTGACATGCCATTGCCGTAATCATCACGAGCATCTTATAAAACCGTATAGTCATCAATTTCCGCCGGATAGAATCCGCATGGCAGACAACAGGCAGTCATGCGCCGGATGCCGTTTGTGGGAACGACAGACAATCGTTACTTTTGCATTATTCACAAACCAAAACATTATGACAAACTACAAATCAATTTTCAAGTATTTTCTCTTTGCGTCATTATGTGTGTTATCTGCATGCAGCAGTGACGACGACGGCGACAACGGTTCGGGCTCCGGCTCTGGTTCAGGCGACAACAGTTCGATAACAATAAACCTGGACGGAGTCAGCGCAAAGCTCAACAACGTCTACTGGACAGCGGAAAGCAACGGTGACGGAACAAACTTCTATGAGATTCAGTTCTACTCTTTCGACATGTACAGTGCGATGGCAAGCGGAGACATGTCGGCGTTTCCATCCAACTATTCAGCCGTACTTGTGTCGTTCGATACGGCAGGCTCACTGTCAGAACTGCCGGAAGGGAGTTTCGCGGAGGGATCGTATGAGGTGTCTGGTGCTGTAGGATGCAGCATCAACAACCCCGAAGGCAAATACTACATAGAGGAAGGTCCTTCCAGCGGAAACCTCGTGATAACCAGAAACGGAGACAAATACACAGTCTCAATATCACCACTCGAAATGATATATTACGACCCGAACTATAGCGGATCGGACGACTGGAAGTCGATAAACACCCAATGGAACTTCACTGGAAAGATAAGGAAAGCTCCTGAGATGTGAATGTCTGACAGTATGTAGCTGACATACAGGGTGCATGCATGTACCCGTCAGAAATGCAACGCTGCCAACCGAAGTCATCGGCTGACAGCGTTTTTCATATTTCCACCGCCCGTCATCCCAATGGCGTCAGCCAGTAGAGACGCAAAATCTTGCGTCTCACGAGAAAGAATACCGCTGTTTGACGGAAATGGAATAGGGATGGTTAATTGCGCATACTTACTCGTGAGACGCAAGATTTTGCGTCTCTGCTGGGGGCTGGCGCATAATATAATAATGTGGTGATACTGGTTGTGGGGCATAAAAAAACCGGTAATGTGCATTCACATTACCGGCCGCAAACATCCAGCCTCACGGTTGAACATTAACGCATGATGAATTTCTTTCTTATCTTACGATATGTTTCTTACCGTTCACGATGTATATGCCCTTGGGCAGATCGTTGAGCGACTTGTCTGAAGCAATCTTCTGACCGTTGATGGTGTACACACCCTCGGCAGCCTTCTCGGCAGGTGTCTCTGTCACGATGCCGTTGATGTCAGTCGTTCCGTTGCCGTTGTCTATCACGAGGGTCTTTGTTTCTGACGCCGGGGTGGTCTCCTCGATATACCATGCGGTACCAATCAGACCGTTACTCCAGTCGGAACCCAGATGATACATGTCGCCTCCGCTCATTACGTATGAGCCTGCGGGAGCAGCATAAGAATTTCCAGGACTACTTGGATGATAATAGTGTGTTGTCCATCTGAGCGCACCGTCATCTGTTGTTCTGCTGACAGCACCATTGCTTATTCCGTCAGGACAAGAAACGCCCTCGAAACTGTATACATAGCCATAATGATATGTAACCTTTTCTATATCATTGTATGCGGCATCTCCCTTGCTTTCGTCTATTCTGTTGAATTCAAAAGGATTGTCTTCTGTACCAGTGTCTGAACCGACAGGACCATTAGTCACCTTCACCAGATAACACTCTCCTGCCTCAAGACCTTCTCCTCCACTCAGGTTAACCGGTTTGAAGAGTATCTGCTGAGTATTCTGCGGGTTGAGTCCAACGAGCTTTACAAGTTCCATGTCTGCATCGGTAAGTAGGTAGTGATTACCAGCGATTAGCATATATCATCAATGATTATTAAGGCGTTCATTTTGAGCGCCTTTCTTTTTAGCCTTATAAGCGATGGTTATCGTTTATAGGGCTTTTTCAGCTCATTTTTGTACCGTATTTGTTACTCGCTTGTTACTCTCCGATTTTAGGTCGGAAAGGTCGTGGAGAAAGTTGACTGTGGTTGACTATGATTGACGATAGTTGAACAAAATGGAGAAATAACAAGAGAAATAAACCTCTAAAAAGTAACGAATATGGCAACAAGTAAAATGAAAATCAAAAAGGTATGCGAGTGGTGTGGCACAACATTTTATGCCCAAAAGCTAACAACACGCTTCTGTTCTCATCGGTGCAATAATCTTGCATACAAAGAAACGGTACGGCAGAAGAGAATACAAGAAGTAGAAACCAAAGTCCAAACGATCATCAGTGAACAACCCATATCCGATTTCAAGGATAAAGAATATCTATCGTTCAAAGAAGCTGCGACTTTATTAGGGCTGAGTAAACAAGCCGTATATAAAATGGTATATGCCGGAAAGCTGCAAGCATTCCGCATCAGTAGCAGGTTGTCTTTTATCCGTAAAAAAGATATTGACCGGATGGTAGAAGCTCGTCCTTATGAACAACGACATCCGAAGGACACTATTCCTATCACCGATTTCTACACCACAGCCGAAGTCAAAGAGAAATATCATGTAAATGAATCATGGATATTTGCGGTAGCCAAGAAGAACAACATTCCTCGCACTTTCAATCGTGGCAAGACCTACTGGAGCAAGAAGCACATGGACACTTACTTTGCCAAGAAAGCCCCGAGTCCAGACATCAATGAATGGTATAGTACACAAGAAATGCAGGAAAAATTCGGCATGACCTTATCCGCTATCTACACTTTCGTTTCTAAGAATGCCATTCCAAAGAAGAAAGAAGGTATCATGGTGTATTATTCCAAGAAACATGTCGATATAGCCAAAGGAGTGGAAGTACCCGAAGAACCTCAGTATTATACGGTAGCCGAAGCTATGGAGAAGTTCAATCTTACCCGTGACCAACTCTATCATTATGCGAAATATCATAATATCCCAAAGGTCAAGAAGGGCAAATACACGCTTATCTCCAAACCTGAATTGGATAAGCTACTTGCAGCCCCAAAAATTGAATAAGTTATTTATCGATGAATGTTCTCACCATTGAATCACCTTATTCCTTTGCACCAAACAAATGTAAAACTCTAAATATTAAACAGTATGACACACACGTGTACAAAAGTAACAGTTCGTCAGAGAGCGATTCGGAATAATCGCATCTCCTTGTATCTGGATTATTATCCGGCAGTTCGTAACCCCGAAACCATGCAGATGAGCCGTCGGGAATATCTCGGCATCTACATCTATGCCCATCCTAAAAATGAAATGGAACGGGAATTCAACAACGATATGCTAAACAAGGCAGAGGCTATCCGTTGTATCAGAGTGCAATCGCTCATCAATGAAGAGTTCGGTTTCTTAGACAAGACCAAACAGAAAGCCGACTTTCTCGCCTACTTCAAAAAGATGTGCCGAAGCAAAGACCAGAAATGGATGTTTGTCTATCAGCATTTCTACAACTTCGTCAAAGGGCAATGTACCTTCGGCGAAGTGAATGTGGATTTATGTAAGAAGTTCCGTGAGTACCTGTTGAATGCCAAGCAGCTCAAACACAGCAATCGTCCCATATCTCTCAATTCGGCATCCGGCTACTACTCTACTTTCAGAGGATTGTTGAAGATTGCTTACCGAGACAAATGGCTTCGAGAAAACATCAATGACTATCTTGACAAGATTGAACCACAAGATGTGAAGAAAGAATACCTGACACTGGACGAAGTGAAACAACTTGCCGCCACTCCTTGCGACATCCCCGTTCTGAAAGCCGCCTCATTGTTTGCTTGTCTGACAGGTTTACGCATCAGCGATATTCTCAATCTTCAATGGGAAGATTTTGCCATTGCTCCCGACCAAGGCTATTGCTTGCGTATCAGAACTCAGAAAACCCAAACGGAAGCGACACTCCCCATCAGCTACGAAGCCTATGAACTATGCGGTATGCCCGACACAGGTAAGGTATTCAAAGGGTTGAAACGAAGTATGATTAATTATCCGCTGAAGAACTGGCTCAAAAAGGCAGGAATAACGAAGCCGATAACCTTCCACGGATTTCGTCACTCCTACGCAGTTATCCAAATCTCTTTAGGCACAGATATTTACACTGTCTCAAAGATGCTAACCCACAAGAACGTTTCCACTACTCAAATCTACGCAGATTTGGTCAATGTAAAGAAACGAGAGACAGCCAATAAGATTTCACTGAAATAAATTACAGCTATGAAACGAGGAATCATAACAAACAACGGACATGGTATCCATATTTCTGATGGAGAAGTATGGATGACCGTTTGGGAGATTGCCGACTTATTCTATACAACAGTTGGATCAATCAATTCCCGTTTAAAAGCAATATTGAAAGCCAATGTCTTAAAGAAGTATGACATCTGCCAATGTATAAAGTTGGAAAATAGGAATAGTGCCGATGTATATAATCTCAACATGATTATAGCTCTATCCTATCAAATAGACACTGGACATTCTGCAGCATTCAGGAGATGGTTAATAAACAAAGTTACTCATAATCAAGATTACAACATCCTGTTATATCTCAACAAAGGTACAAACCATACATTGTATTGCTAATAAACTATACCTCTATACCCTATTGATTATCTGCATTGTTTATCCCAAATGATGCAGATAATTTTTATTTTTGAGATACACAAGTTTGTTGCACCAACTATTTTCATCTAAAAACAAGAAATTTGCAATACGCTTATTATTAAGCATGTAACATGATGAAAAGTGATGAAATATATCGTCAAAAGCCCATTGACAAGCAAAACTATGGATTTTCTCAAAAATTAATCCTATATATTTGCACACAAACGATTAATACAACTCACTATGGAGCAGAAAAAGATAGAACAGATAACATTGCATCTGATTGTTTTTGGTACAATCATTATCATTAGTGTTTTAGCCCGTCAGACCGTACTTCACTATGGTTGGGACGAGTTCAGCAGCTACCTTATTCTTATAGTATGCTCTATTGTCATAGGAGCTATCTACCTCAATCTACAAATGGCATTCAGACAACTCCTTTCCCCAACAATAGAAAGATGCATTTTGAGATTTGAGGGCTACCGTAATAAGGCTGTGGTGGTAGAAGCTCTAGTGAAACATTCGAAACTTGCCGAAAGTACCATTATTTCAAAATCCATCATTTCTGAACCTGAAATTGAAATTAAATCTGACACAACAGAAGAAGTTTCTACCCCTTCGTGTTCTGAACTCAATGAAGATGTGACAGAACTTCCAAAGGAAGAAGCCACACCTTCTACCATCAATAATATACCCATCGCAGAATCCAATCAGCCATCAGAATACGAGATATTCCGTGCCAACGCTATGGCTGAGAAGGAACGAGCATCGCAAGAAAAATTAGATAAGGTTCTCGCATATACGAAACAAAACTTGGTTCTCTACCTTAGCGAAACTGACCTCAATCGTCTATGTGGATATATTACAGAATATTACTTATCAGATACTATGCCCAAAGTCGAGCAAATAAAGGTTGATGCCCAATTAAAAACCATTGACATCATGCACTTTGGTTGGAATATAGGTAAGGCATTTGGCAAGCCACGTTTGCAGACAGCCACATTTATCAAAAGGGTATTTGCTCATACCCTCCGTGATTCAGAAATATCTACCATTGAGCGTAAGATGTCGCATACGGAATCCGTATGCAAGATTAAATTAGATAGGAGAATTGCATAAAATCACCACATATAATGACAACATAAATAGTCAAAGCGAACTTGATTTTTCAATTATTGACAAATACGCTTTTATTCCTTGTAGCTTATTCTTTATAAATTCGTGCGTTGAGAGCTGCTTGGATAGTATTGCTATCTTTTTTTTATAACCCAAAGGAGCAAGAAGTCGGTTATTTTGGCATATTACACCTGTTATAATAGGATTTTTAGTTTGATAATGTGTCTTTTTGTGACTGATTCTGAATCCTGACTTTTTAATGATTGCAAGGAACTGAGGTACTAGATTTTTAAAATCAACTTTAGATGACAAAGTTATATCATCAACAAACATTGAAAATTTAATATGATGCTCCTTTGCTAACTGGTCAATTTCCGTACCTATGGGTTTAAATACCAAATTAGCAATTAAAGTTGAGGTTGGAACACCTTGCGGAACTTGATATTTATGAGTAGTTAGTTTAGTTAATATTCTTGCTATAGCAGGCGTACAACCCTCTCGAAGAAACATTTGAAAAACTTGCTTATGAGAAATAGATGGAAAAAATGACTTCAAGTCTGTCGTAAATATATATTTATTTCCTTGATGAAGACGAGCATTACGCACATTATTTTTCCCCCGAATACCACCATAAACATATTGAGGAATTTTAACTTGCTTTGACATAAAATCGTAAAGGCGCGTTTGAACCTCTTTTAGTTTTCCTCTAGACGAGTTTATTTGTCTAGTGGCAATTTCTCCATTACTATTCTTCTTTGGTTTGTCAGTAAACTTATTAAATTTTACTCTTTCAAAAGAATAATAGTAATCTTCTATGTGTGCCAATAAGTAATCCAACTGTCCCTTATTAACACCCAGTATATATAGTAAATATTTTTCGTTTGTTATCATCAAAAAAAGAAATTAGAGAGCTGATTATAACAATTCAAAAAAAGATTTGCACCATTCAATCAAAGGCTTCATTACATTCGATAATTGAATCAATGCCTTTATAAATTCAGCAATGGCTTTAATCCATTTTGCCAATTTTTTTATCTTCTTCTCCTGTGTTACAATCATTGGAGAACAATGGAGGGAAATTTTGTAAGCCTTCTTCCCTCTCTTTGAAGGCTTCTTCTTTTTTTTAGCCATAAGCATTTAATTTTAGTTCGGGCAATATTGCCACGTGCCTAAAATCAATATGACCTAACTAAAATATGCTTAGACATTGTCTTCCATTGTACTCTCTATTTTCACGTGCCTAAAAAATGGACACAAATTAATGAAGTAGATACGAATCTTCCATGTATCGACAATCGGAAATAATGAACGAACTATATGAGATGTTCTTGTCTCCATTCTGCCATACTTCAAAACTATATCCGCCCCATTTTACCAATGACTTGGTGCGATTGCTCGCTTTAGGTTTTAGCATAATCTAGTCTCCAAAGCCTTCCTCAGTCTATCAAAGAACTAATACATTGTAAACATAGCGAAATCTTCGCAATTATTCTACCAACTACATCAAAAAGTTATTCATCAGTTATATTTTGGTGAATAATTCCACCATTGAAACACCTGTTTCCTTTGCCATCGAACAATTAAAAACGATTGGCGTATGCAAAAAGAAACAGTAACATTTGATAAGCTGCCCGAAGCGGTAGGTTATCTGACCGAACAAGTCATCGAGTTGAAAAGAATGGTATCGGAACTTCAACCGCCCGCATCAGACAAACACGTGTTGGTTGAAATTGAGGATGCTTGCCGTATTATCAGAAAAGCCAAGCCTACCATTTATACATTGGTACGCAAAGGGCTGCTTCCTGCCTATAAGAAAGGAAAAAAACTCTATTTCTACGAAGACGAACTTCTAGCATGGATTGAGAATGGTCGAAGAAAAACTTCCGAGCAAACATACGAAGAGATGCTTGCCAATATGCAAGGCGGCATCCGTCATAAGCCCAAATCATCCGTGAAACTTTAATAGGTGTGGCTATGGATACATATTCTATTAATCCGGCATCCATCATTGACGAAGCGGTTGATTTAAGTATGCGACTAACGGGTACTGATTTCCCTGTTAGCATATTCCCTACAAGAATCCAACGTATCATCAGCGAGGTACACGAATGCCATAACTACCCAACCGACTACATTGCCGCAGCTATCCTTACGGCACTAGCAGTCGGCATTGGCAACACGCATCTTGTCCAAATCAAGCAAGGCTGGGTGGAAAGCCCTATCCTATATATAGCATTAATTGGACGACCGGGAGCAAACAAAAGCCATCCGCTCAGCTTTGCGATGAAGCCGTTTCTTGATTATGACTACCGACAGAATCAGGAATTTGAAAAGGCACTTGCAAAGTACGATGAGCTGATGAGCATGAGCCGCAAGGAACGTGCGGAAAGCGGTAGTGAGCAATTTCCACAAGAGCCTATCCGCAAACGCTTCTTGGTTTCGGATGTAACGCCCGAAGGATTGAGCCTCATTCATGCTCAAAACAAACGTGGGTTATGCTTGTGGGCTGATGAATTATCCGCTTGGTTCAAGAATTTCAACCGCTATAACAACGGTTCGGAGGAACAGTTTTGGCTCTCAGTATTCAGTGCAAAGACCACCATGTCCGACCGCAAGAACGCCAAGAGTTCCATCTTCATCAAGCGTCCGTACATATCGGTTATTGGGACTATCCAAAATAAAATCTTGAATGAGTTGGCTAAAGGTGAACGTTCCAGCAACGGGTTTATCGACCGCATCCTGTTTGTAATGCCGAATCTGCAACAGAAAGCACGGTGGAATGACAAAGAACTGCCGGAAGATATAGAGCAAGAGTGGAATGCCATCATTGACAAGCTGATACAATCAGAGTGCCACCTCAATGAACATGGAGAGATTGAACCACAAATCCTTTTTTTCTCAGAGGATGCCAAGAAACGGCTTTACGAGTGGCAGCACCATTTTTCTGAGCTGTGCGACCGGGAAACAAACGACACCATCGTAAGTATCTATTGCAAGCTGGAAATATACATCATCCGTTTCTGTCTGATTATCCAATTAGCACGATGGACTTGCGGAGAATGTGATAAGACCTGTATCGACCTGTTGACAGTGGAACGAGCAATCAAACTGACGGAGTATTTCAAAGAGTCTGCATTGAACGTTCAAAATGTCCTCAATGAAAATACGCTCAACAGCCAACAACAGACAATAGTCAATCTGCTTCCTCCATCCTTTACAACCGCCCAAGCTATGCAGATAGCCGAGCAAAACGGGATGAAGGAGCGCACGTTTCAACGCTTTCTCAATGACAACATCGGGACATTGTTTCGCAAAGAGAAACATGGAGAATATTCAAAGACTAACCCGTGACATTTTTGTCGGTATTGACACTTTCCAAACGAAAACGACAATAACGACAAAAGTGACACACTAAAAAAGAAACATACAATGAGTACACATAGATTCATATTAGAACCCTACAAAGGTGTCAGCACTCGACATACTTGTCCGAACTGTCACCGCCAAAGATGCTTTTCCAAATACATTGATACAGAGAAGCAAATCAAGTTCCCAGAATACGTGGGGCGTTGTGATCATGAGCAGAAATGTGGTTATCACTTCACGCCTCGTGATTACTTTGAGCAGAATCCATCTGAGAAAGAAAAGTTTGCAGAGAATAGCTTCGGAAGTTATACACCTATTAAAGAAGTAAAACCGATAGCCATCTCCTACATGGATTTGGATATAGTCAACCAATCATTACGAGGCTATTCTGCGAACAAGTTATTTCAGTTTCTATCGGCCCAATTCGGAGAGACGGAAACATTGAATCTTATGAAGAGATACAAGGTTGGTACATCCAAGTATTGGGATGGTGCAACCGTATTCTGGCAAACGGACAATCGGAGTAAAGTCAGAACTGGTAAGATAATGCTTTACAATTCCAAAACGGGTAAGCGAATAAAAGAACCATACAATCATGTTACGTGGGTGCACTCCGTATTACACAAAGATGATTACAATTTGAAGCAGTGCTTCTTCGGTGAGCATCTGCTTTCCGAAGACAAAAACCGTCCAGTTGCGCTGGTCGAAAGCGAGAAAACGGCAATTATTGCATCTTACTATCTGCCGCAATTCCTATGGATAGCATCAGGTGGAAAGAACGGTTGCTTCAATGTCAACAGCCTATCCGTTTTAGCAGGAAGAAGCGTTGTATTATTCCCTGATTTAGGTGCAACCGACTATTGGCAGAGCAAAATCAGCCTGATGAAAAGCTGCGGAATTGAAGTACAAATGTTCGATTATCTGGAAGCCAACGCTACCGAAGACGAACGCAAAGAGGGCTACGACATAGCTGATTATCTACTCAAAGTGAAGCCTGACGAAGCCATTCTTCAACAAATGATAAGGAAGAATCCTGTCTTGAAAACACTGATAGAGACATTCGATTTAAAGCTCATCAGCGTACAACAAGGCACTCCACAACCGAAGGTTTTACCACCCAAGAAGCGAGGATTCAGACTTTGAACTCAGGGAGAGGAATCGAGACTTTTTTACTGTAGCAAGTTAATGTCGGTGTATTACATTCCCCGACCACTTGCTCCTCAAAAAGTCTGAGGAGGCGGCTCCCGATGGTCACACATTATTCACTAAAAACAGATTCAAATGGAAAAGAAATATACAGTAACACTCCGTCTGTCATATCAGCAATACGCATGGCTTGGTGCGCTTTGCAGACGGAGCAAGCAGACTCAAAGCGAAGTGATCCGTTCGCTCATCGAAAACGGTTCGGTACGTGAACGAATCACGCAAGAGCATATTCACATCATCCGTCAACTGATTGGCGAAAGTACCAATCTTAACCAGTTGGCAAGACAGGCAAACACCTACGGTTTCTTCGCCGTAGCGGACAGATGCAAGGAAATGGCTCAGCACATTAACCTACTTATAAAACGTTTGAAAGATGATAGGTAAACAGACTAAAGGGACATCGTTCGGTGGCTGTGTTAGCTATGTTCTCAAAGAGGAGAAATCCAAATTGCTGGAAGCAGTTGGAGTAGAAGGTACACCCGAACAGATGGCGGAGCAATTTGAGTTACAATCGCTGCTCAATGATAAGGTAAAGAATATTGTCGGACATACTTCGCTCAACTTCTCACCGGAAGATAGCGAACGCTTGAAATATGATGATGAACTGATGTTGCAAATTGCCCACGACTACATGAAACTGATGGGAATCGAAAACACGCAGTACATCATTGCCCGGCACATCGACCGTGAACATCCGCATTGCCACATCGTCTTTAATCGAGTGGACAATGACGGCAAAACGATTAGCGACAAGAATGACTTTCGCAGGAATGAGAAAGTTTGCAAAATGTTGACCGCCAAATATCGCTTGCATTTTGCCAATGGTAAAGACCATATCAAGGAGGAACGATTGCGCCCTTATGACCGAGCAAAGCATGAGATATACAAAGCGTTGAAAGAGGAACTGTCCCAAGTACAAAATTGGGCTGACTTAAAGGATGCACTTGCCGACCGAGACATTGATATGAAATTCAAGGTCAGCCGAACTACACGGGAAATACAGGGTGTAAAATTTGAGTACAACGGTTTTTCTTTCTCCGGCTCTAAGATTAGCCGAGAGTTCAGCTACTTGAATATCGACAACCGACTGGAAGAGAATGCTTGTGCATCCTTGTTTGAATCACCCAAACAGGAATCCAGACATAAGGAAGATAATGTACAACAAAGCGTTTCCCATTCCGATGATGGCTCAAGCATCAGTCTCGGCTTGCTAAACGGCAACTCGTCCTACGATGCCACTGCCGCAGAAGAAGCCGAGTTCAATCGGCTGATGAAAAAGAAAAAGGCTAAGCGCAAGCGAGGCTTTCATTTATAATCCACTTTTTATTAACACTTTAAATCAATTATTTATGGAAGATTTGATTCTAGATTTCAATCTCTACTTGTGTGAGAAGTTCGGCTACAGAAACAGTTGTAGCGTGATGCAAAATGCCAATGGCTTTTGTGTGAACATCAGTGAACGTGATCTAGACTGCTACATCCGCTTCTGGGAGTATAGTTGTGGAAGAGGCAATTTCCCCGACTGGTCTATCATCATTGTGCGCAGTAACTTCAAGAAGAACCAAGAAGAAAGCCTGAAAGATTTGGCTCGCTTCTTCAAGGAGTACATGCCACGCTACGGTTACAAATACCTTTGTACCGAAGGTGATAACTACAAGTATTATCAAACACTCGGTTTAAAGCTCATCTATCGAGGAATCTTTGATCAAAACAATTATGGATTGCCGATTAAAGACTTAAATGTCTGACACATCGTTTAAAATTGAGGAGGGGACTTTTCCTCTCCTTTTCTTATATACCGATAAATCAGAATTTAACGGCAATGGCGAAACAACTTTACGACTATTGGTTTGTGCAATTTGATTTTCCGAATGAAGAAGGGAAGCCTTATAAATCAAGTGGTGGGGAAATGGTTTGGAATAAAAAGTTGAAGCGAGAGATTCCAAAAGGATGGAATATATCTTTAATAAAAGATTTTGCTACCACATATTCAGGAGGTACACCCAAATCAACAAATATAGAATACTACAACAACGGAGAAATAGCTTGGATAAACAGTGGGGAACTGAATAGTCCTATAATCACTAAGACTACCAATTATATTACAAAATGTGGATTAGAAAATTCAAGTGCAAAGTTATATCCAAGCAACAGTATATTGGTCGCAATGTATGGCGCAACAGCAGGTAAAGTTAGCTTGCTAACATTCGAAGCTTGTTCTAATCAAGCCGTTTGTGGCATTATCCCTACAATAGAAAATATGTTATACTATGTGTACTTCCATATATCATCGTTATATAGCCATTTTATTACACTCAGTACGGGTTCCGCAAGGGATAATATTTCTCAAAATACAATCAAGAATATCTTATTGCCCATACCAACAAGAAATATTCTGAAACTATTTGATGAGAAGATTGGAAGTATCTACCAAATGATTGTAAATAACTATCAACAAATAGATTCATTGGCTATGCAGCGTGACGAACTATTGCCGCTTTTGATGAATGGTCAAGTATCGGTAAATTCTGATTTAGCAGTCTCTTATATTACAATNGGGTTCCGCAAGGGATAATATTTCTCAAAATACAATCAAGAATATCTTATTGCCCATACCAACAAGAAATATTCTGAAACTATTTGATGAGAAGATTGGAAGTATCTACCAAATGATTGTAAATAACTATCAACAAATAGATTCATTGGCTATGCAGCGTGACGAACTATTGCCGCTTTTGATGAATGGTCAAGTATCGGTAAATTCTGATTTAGCAGTCTCTTATATTACAATACTTCGTTAAATTTATACCTAATCCGTTGAGAACAAACAAGTTAATTGACAAAGTTTAGCAAAATAAAATAGGTCAAGTGGCTGATTATCATTATCTTTAATGGTATCCTACCACACATTAAAGGTATGAATAAGACAGCACTTGACCAATATGAGGAAATCGTAACCGATGCTTTGAAAAGTTGTTCGGCGAAGTTACGCAAAAGTTTTGAAACAGCATTCATCCAACTCATGATTTTGTATATGGTACTACCAAGAAAGATAAATTTCACACAAATGGGGCGTTACTCAGATAGCTCGGAACAACGCTTCCGACAGTTGTTTGAACGTGGGTTTGACTGGATGCAGTTCAATCTCTTCCTTATGCGGCAGCGGTTTGGTGAAAGCGCCAGGAAAGCCATTGCCATAGACGCAAGCTACATTTCAAAGTCGGGAAAGAAGACTCCCTTATATCGGCAAGTTCTGGTCGGGATGCGCTTCTGCAATGAAACGAGGATTGGAGATTCTCGGCATTGGCATTATCGACATTGATAGTCGGGACTGTATGATGCTACGTGCGGAACAGACACCGGACAAGGCGTATATGGAAAAGCAAGGCGAAGATTACAACCTTGTGGACTGGTATCTTGACGTACTCCGCAAATACAGGGACAAGTTGCTCGGCATAACACGTTATATCGTTGCGGATGCTTGGTTCTCAAAGGCTAAGTTCGTGGGTGAAGCCTGTCTGCTGGGATTTCATGTCATCAGCCGCCTACGTGATGATGCCGCCTTGTGGTATTCACATAACGGTGTCCGCACAGGCAAACGGGGACGACCGCGTATCAAAGGAGAGAAGATTGATTTTGAGAGACTCGACCTTCAGCATTGCGAGATTCTAGACATTGAAGGAGGAAGGGCTTACTCAGTCAAGGCATATTCAAAAGCAATGAAACGCAACATCAAAGTAGTGGTTCATTATCCGGAATCAGGAGGACATAAAATCTATTTCTCCACCGATCTTGACATGCCGGCCAAAGACATCATCGAATACTACCGTACACGATTCCAGATTGAGTTTTGCTTTCGGGATTCAAAGCAGTTTACCGGACTCAATGATTGCCAAGCAAGAGACTTGAAGAAACTCGACTTCGCTTTCAATGCTTCACTGGCCTCGGTAAACATCGCAAAGGTCATGCGGAAACAATACTATCCGTCGCTTTCCATCGGATTGCTAAAGGCCTATCTGAGTAATATTTATATGTTCAAAAGATTTTTTAGCAAGTCCGGTCTGAAACCGAACAGAACTTTTAATACTAAACTTATCCAAGAACTATTTGGCATAGTGGCAGAAGCCGCTTAGCCGATATGTTGAATTTTTAACGGACTGTTAAGACTATAAGTGAAAGTCACAAAATAGGCTGAAAGCTCAGTGGTCTTCCTCGCCCATTTTGTCTCTTTTAACCCAATTCGGTCGTTAGAACGAATAAAAATAGTCAGTCGCTTTACTTTTCTCGTTCTAATGACTGATTGAGGTTTATCCGCTAAAAGCCCTACTTAGGCCACATATCTACTATAAATTCTTTATTCCAGGCATCTTTCTCCGCTAAAACATATTCCGTTTCCCACTTGCCTAACGAATATCCCACTATATGCAATTCGGCTCCTGTCTTACCGGCCAGCTTAAACTTGCCGCTGGTGTTGACCTTGAACTGATAGTCGGAACCCGTTACTACACTTGCAGACAGATCTGTTGAAACAGAAGGACCTACTTTAACGAAAGGACCTCCGCAATAGGCTATATTGACTTCCGTCTTGAAATATACACCCAGGCTTGCAGCCACTTCACCAGAGTAAGTGATGTTGGTTCGATCTACATAGCAGTTAAACGAATGGTTGTATTCTTTATAAAAGACCCAGCCTCTGTCTCTTGCATAGGAAGGACCCAGCTTAAAGGAAGAATCAAAAGTCATGGGCAGAGTTATGCCTATCGTGCCTTTTGCATGTGCATTACAGTCCATAGTTAAAGTGGGTATAACCATGACCGAAATGTGAATGGGACCTGCTATCGGGAATACAACTACAATAGGAGGATAATAGACTAATGGGACTTCACCGCCGCTTGATTTATCCTTCACATCCCATTCAACGAACAGAGGACCATCCAGTTTGTACTCACCTGTGAAGTAGCAATCAAAGTTACGTAATTTGAACCAGGAAATGTTGATGCCGATTTCAAGGTCTAATGCTGTGTGGGTCTGTACATCCTTCAGTCCAATGCGTAAGCCTTTTTCTTCGTATGAATAATTGGTTATTCCATCCTTGTTGAAAATGTGCCATGTAGCTTCTTGGGCCAGCAGCTCTTCGGCTGTTGCATACTTTTTGCCATTGTCTTCTGTACCGCTGAAGATAACCACGCTGGGATGATAAACGCCGTCTTTGGAATAACGGTTCTTCAAGCCTTTCTCGCCGTAGTTAACATACAATTCCGTGCTCAGCTTGAAGTCGCCATGCTCTATCAGGTCTGCCAATGTACCTTGGGTTGTCGTCAGAATAGCATCCTTTCCGTTTGCCGATACATTTGATACCTTCCGAATGAAAGGTGGCGTGTCAATGCTGCGCCATATAGACAACACATCGTTCTTGTTTACCTTTGTCTTTATCTTATCCAGGTATGCCTGGCTCACACGAATCTGTGTTGTGTCAGCATTTAAGATCTCCACATCGTTCGGATTGATAAAATCAAAATAGTTGAGAGCTTGGGCATTTTCTGCAAGCTCAATTTCGCCTTTCTCAATAGGCGGATCGGGAGAAACATTGTTATCGTCATCGTTGTCACAAGATATTACCGTAAGTGATACGAAGAACAAGGCAAGAAAAGCAAACTTGCCTGATTTGAAAAAAGACCAATACTGCTTCATAAATGTGGATTATTTTACGCCTTCCAGGTTTCTTGGAAGAACCTGATAATACATGGAAGCGTGAAACCGGAACACCGCATTTTGAGTGGAGTCACAACAAAACAAGCATAACGCTTCCTCAATTGTTGATATACCTAATTTCCGCAACACTTTTGTACAAGAATAATTTAAAGCACTGAGTAGTAATGTATTACCCAGTGCTTTGTCATGTCAGAAGATTCACTTAACTTCGTGTTGCAATAAAAATCAAACCAATCTTCAGCAGACATGGCTAAAGTACAAATAAAATTCGATTCAATCACACCTTTTGGCGGAATATTTTCAATCATGGAGCAATTTGATGCTCTTTTATCGGACGTAATCGACTCCACATATAGGACTGCGTAGCAGAACCTATGGTTACCAATACAGTGAAATCATCCGTTCTCTCATGTGCGTATTCTTCTGTGGCGGCTCGTGCATTGAAGACATATCCACTCATCTCATGCCCCATCTTTCCCTGCATCCCAAACTTAAAACCTGCAGCGCAGACACGATTCTTCGCGCCATAAAAGAACTGACTACAGACAACATAACGTATTCATCTCCAGACTCAGGTAAATCATATGACTTCAATACAGCTGACACAATGAACGAATTGTTGGTCAAGTCTCTCATTGCTACCGGAGAATTAATATTATATATAAGAACAAAATTATTAGAATTATGAAAGAAAACATCATTCAGGCGATAGTTGCGGAAATGCAGCGTGACTTAGATTGCCGACAAATGGCACGGCTTAAAGCTGTGCTTACATCAGAACTGCATAATGTAGAAATCATTGAAAAGAGCGATTGTGCCACACAGCAAACGCAGGAGAATGAACATCTTCTTAACTCTTTTATATCAGCCAAAAAGATAGAGGGATGTTCAGAAAAGACATTAACTTACTACCGTAATACCATTGAACGGTTGTTAGTCACGCTTTCATTGGCAATTTGTCACATTACGACAACAGATATTCGTACTTATCTATCCGATTATCAAGAAGAACACCAATCGAGCAAAGTGACCATTGACAATATGCGACGAATCTTTTCCAGCTTCTTTGCATGGTTGGAAGATGAAGATTATATCGCCAAAAGCCCGGTAAGACGCATTCACAAGGTTAAGACAGATTCACTTGTAAAAGAGGTGCTTTCTGACGAACAATTGGAGCAACTTCGAGATAGTTGCACGACCAAACGAGATCTTGCTATTATAGACTTTCTTTCATCCACGGGTATTCGTGTGGGTGAGTTGGTCAAACTGAGCCGTGAAGATATTGATTTCCACGAACGGCAGTGCGTGGTGTTCGGAAAAGGTAACAAAGAACGTGTTGTTTACTTCAACGCCCGTACCAAACTACATTTGCAACAATATCTTAATGAGCGAACAGACAGCAATCCAGCCTTATTCGTTTCCCTCAATTCGCCACACTCACGACTGACTATTAGCGGTGTGGAAGTTAGAATCAGAAAAATGGGGCAAGCACTTTCTATGCCAAAAGTTCATCCTCACAAGTTCCGTCGTACCCTTGCAACAATGGCTATCGACAAAGGTATGCCCATCGAACAGGTGCAGCGACTACTTGGTCATGTACGCATTGACACAACACTGCACTATGCCATTGTGAATCAAAACAATGTAAAGTTGGCGCATAAGAAATATTTGGGATAACTGAACCACAAGAATCTGCCTAAAATTATGTAACTTTGCATCCAAAACAGGATGTATATGACTAAGTTATCATCAATCGCAGATTATGTAACCGACAAAATCAGTAGCAACGATATTGCCTTACGCGAATATGTTACTACAGACTGCATATTACAAAACAAAAAAGGACGGGAAATTGCAACCAATCTTCCGCCACAGTCTTGTTGTCTCACTCGCTATCAACATGGCGATGTATTAATAGCAAATATCAGACCATATCTCAAAAAGGTTTGGTTTGCAGATATAGACGGTGGAGCCTCTTCTGACGTGTTGGTTTTTAGAGCTAAAGAGGGACATTCGCCAAGTTTTCTTTATGCCGTACTACTTCAAGATTCTTTTTTTGACTATGTAATGCAAGGAGCCAAAGGAAGTAAAATGCCTCGTGGAGATAAAGAGCAAATTCTAAGATATGAAATGCCAACACTTTCTTGTTCGGAGGAAAGCATTGGCACATTTTTCTTGAATCTTGACCAAAAAATCAGACTCAATGAGCAGATAAATCAGAATTTAGAAGCAATGGCAAAGCAGCTTTACGATTACTGGTTTGTGCAATTTGACTTTCCAGATGAGAATGGAAGACCATATAAGTCAAGTGGCGGTGAAATGGTTTGGAATGAGAAGTTGAAACGTAAGATTCCTGCATCTTGGGAAAACAAAAATATAGAGGATATTGCTGATGTTTACAATGGTGCAACCCCTTCTACTATTAATGAACAAAATTATGGAGGAGATATTGTTTGGATTACTCCGAAAGATTTATCTGACCAGAAGCAAAAGTTTGTATATCAAGGAGAACGCAATATTTCGCAAGCAGGATATAATTCTTGCAGTACTCATTTATTGCCTCCAAATACAATATTGATGTCAAGCCGTGCGCCAATAGGTCTGTTATCTATTGCTAAGACTGAGTTGTGTACCAATCAAGGATTTAAGAGCTTTGTTCCCAAAGCGGAAAACATATCAACTTACCTGTATTATTATCTAAACATTCACATCAAGCAGATAGAACAACTAGGCACTGGAACAACATTCAAAGAGGTGTCTCGTGAAGACGTGCTGAAATTTCCAATTCTAAAGCCAAGTGATGCAATCTTGGATTTATGGGAAAAGCAAGTGTCAGCTCTTAATAACAAACAGTTTGTAATTCAAAAAGAAAACGAATTCCTTACTAAGCAACGAGACGAACTTCTCCCACTTTTGATGAACGGTCAAGTATCGGTAAATTCTGATTTATCGAACGGTTTATAGCCGTTTTCCCATCGATAGTACGAATAGTTTTGGCCAGTTTCTTTTGCTCAGCAATAGAAATTGGCTTTATTTCAATGGCTTGGTATGCCTGCTCTAGTTGTAGGTTCTTAATTCCTGAAGTTTTGCCCTCAAAATTGAAGAAAGCTCCCATGTTATAAAAGTGCTGAATGTAGAGATAAATGTATTCCGCATCCCACTCTTTTTTNTAAATTCTGATTTATCGAACGGTTTATAGCCGTTTTCCCATCGATAGTACGAATAGTTTTGGCCAGTTTCTTTTGCTCAGCAATAGAAATTGGCTTTATTTCAATGGCTTGGTATGCCTGCTCTAGTTGTAGGTTCTTAATTCCTGAAGTTTTGCCCTCAAAATTGAAGAAAGCTCCCATGTTATAAAAGTGCTGAATGTAGAGATAAATGTATTCCGCATCCCACTCTTTTTTCACACGGAATGCTGCGCAAAAGTTTGAACAATCAACCGATTGCAACTTTTCTATAAGGTTAGGCGTTATAAGGCAAACTCTTCCTGTCGATTGTGTGGGGCTGCCTCCTGATTTTTCTACAATTATATCACCTACTTGTAGCAGCTTATTTTCATAACTACGTTTTGAAATATACCTTTTGGGTATATGATTATAATCTTGGTTTTTGATGGGCTCAATATCTGCACCACGTACACAGAAGACTTCGCAAGGAGTGTCTTCCGTATGTGATTCATTGCCCCAATCACCTGATATAAAAGTCTCTATGGTTTCTATTAGTTTCATTATTAAGAAATCAGATAGCGTTAATACTTATTGAAAGGATGACAGATATGAGCGCAACTATCAATGCCCACTTTGCAATTAAACGAGAGTATTTTGCTTCATACAATGATGCAAGAATACTATGGTATCTTTGCTCTTGACAAGCTTTATAGCCTTCTGGTGTGAGAGACATTTGCTGTGAGTTTTCATCAAAATTGATGAGACCCAACCATAACATTTCATGGACCCAAAGTTCAGTTTGTGCATGAATAGAGTCAATATAGTCAAATGTGCATTGTTTGTCAAGATACGTATGGATGTCCTTATATGATACATAGTCCTTACCAATATAAAATTGATTGGCAAGTAAATAATCCAAGATTTTACAGAATAGCCAATATTTCACTCGGCAATCTTTTGATATTTTGGTTTCACTTTTAAGAAATTCTTTAATTTCAGTCATTATATCTAATCGTATATATTTACTTTTGTAGTTTTATTACCAGTTTCTTTTTTCTTCAAAATTAGCTATTTTCTTTGACTCCCAATGCTCGTTGAGAATTTCGTAGAAGCGGTCATATATCTTTCTTTTAATAGACTCAGAGTCAAATTCGTTATCATAATAGCATTGGCTATAATCCACAAAGAACCGCTCTTGCGGCAATAGTTTCTCGTACTCATTGTCCAATACCCCCTCTATGGCGTCCTCTAAGCAGGGTGATATTTCATCGTAACACTTGCTTTGGTACTCTATTGAGAGAATATTAAAAAAGTTAAACGAAGAAGGATAATCATCTGTACCTATGTGAATGTTCCAGGAGTTTATTTTACGAATGGCTCGCTTACAAAGACTGTTTATGATGCCTTTTGCAAAATACTCGCATTGATCCTGTACTTCTTGGATAAGTTTTTCGTCTTCTGTCATACTATATCTATATTATTCACCCAACATTCCCCTAACTTCTTTATCGAAGTCAGAATCAATCCGTTGGGTTTTATTAAAAATATCGTATTCGCTTTCTGCCTTTGTCTTGGCTTGTGCCGCAGAGATTCGCCCTTTGTCGGGCAATATCTGATATTTGCGGAAAGTCAGAAACTCATTGACACTGGCTGCAAATTGCTCCATATTGAACGTGTTTTCACGCTCTATAAGGTCTTCTATATAGTCGAAATATCCTGTTACTACACGTTCCAACCGACGGATTTCATTTTCCTGCAAATAGTTCTTGGCTATTGACACATCCGATTTCAAGATACGCCCATCGGGAGCATTCTTCCATGTAGTCAGCCCCATGTGTTCTTGGGTATGGTCAGCCTTAGTGTAGATGATTTCTGCTGCTGTTTGCCCGGTAATGGCATAGTGAAAACGGTTCTGTATCATGGCATAGAAATCGTGTGTGGTAGGCGAGTTCTTGTCATAGTCAATACTGCACTCTGCATATATATCGGTAATCTGTTGCCAAATACGCCGTTCACTGGCACGGATGGAACGTACCCTTTCCAACAATTCACGGAAATAGTCTTTTCCGAATACTGCCGTTCCCTGTTTTAAGCGTTCATCGTCAAGCACAAAGCCTTTCTTGATATACTCATTCAGAATCTTGGTAGCCCACTGACGGAACTTGGTAGCTTTTGGAGAAGATACACGATAGCCAACAGCAATAATCATATCAAGATTATAGAAATCAACCAACTCTTCAACCTCGCCTCTTATGCCTCGATTTACGACGGTTGCAATTTTTGCAACCGTCGTGTCTTGCTGTAATTCTTCCTCTCTAAATATATTGGCTATGTGGCGGCTAATACCTGATTTATCAATACCGAAAAGCTCTGCCATAGCCTTTTGCGTACACCAAATGGTTTCGTCTTTTATAACCACCTGTACTCTTCCCTCTTTATCGGGAAGATTGTATAACAAAAACTGTATTTCGTTACTCATTGTTTCCTACATTTTCGTTGAACTGCAAAGCATCCAACTGCTTCATAATTTCCTCTTCCAACCGATGGCTTTCTTTAAATTGCTCGGAGAGTATTTGTTTATAATTTGCCATACGGTTGTTAAACTCTTCTTCCGTTATATCTACATAATCTATCTTGATGTCGAAATATTGTCCAGCAGAAAGAGAATAGCCCTTTTCCTTTATCTCATCGTAAGAAACAGCTACGGAAAAATCCTCTACAACTTCTTTGTTGCGGAACGTATTGACTATTAAATCTATCTCATTATCAAGCAAACGTCGTTTCTGGTTATTGCCTTCTTTATATTCTTCACCTAATTTGCTTGCATCAATCAAAATTACTTTATCTGCTGTTGCCGACTTATCAAAGAATATAACGGACACATTCGTTCCGGTAGTAGCAAATACATTAGTAGGCATTGATATACATCCACATACTATATGTTCATCTACAATTTTTTGAAGAATATTATAGGCAACAACATTGTTACGTTTTTTTGATGTAATAAAACCAGTTGGGACTACGACAGCTGACTTCCCTGTATCCTTTAAAGAGTTTATTACATGCTGTAAGAAACACAAATATATTCCCATCTGAGGCTTTTCGGGATTGATTTTTTTAACCTTATTCGGAACTCCAGCCCAAAACCGAATCGTATCAGCAGCTAATGTATCACGATACTCTGGAAAATCAAGTTTAAATGGAGGATTTGAAACGATAAAATCAAATTTCTTCAATGCGCCACTTAATTCTGTATGTGATGGTTCTGTCAATGTATTGCCCTGTACAACATTTGGCAGAGAAGCAGACAAACTATTCAGAATAAGGTTTAGACGCAACATTTCACTCGACTTTTCTGATATATCCTGACTATAAATCGAGCATCTATCTTCTCCTATCTGATGAGCAAGAGCCATAAGCAATGTACCTGTTCCAGCCGATGGGTCGTAACAAGTCACGCCTCGTAAATCTGCATTGTCCCCGACCAATAATCTCGCCATAACTTGGGCTATGGCACGTGGAGTATAATATTCGGCATATTTACCACCTCCGGCATTATTAAATCCCTTCAGCAAATGCTCGAATATTCTTGAAAAGAAGTCATACTTCTCAATAAATACATGTTCAAAATTGAATGAAGCAACATTACGCATCAGCGATTTTGCAAATTCATCACGCTTTTGTTGGTCAGTTACAAATGTTGTTATGGCACTGAAGATATTTACCTTACTTTTTCCGGAAGTTGTTACAGAAAAGGTATCTGCATTGATATTGGCTATATCTATTAATGTAGCATCCAACAATGTAGAGAAATCTCCCTTTCCTGTGAAATTATATAGATGAGAGAGTGTATGTTCAGGTTTAAGTCTCGGCACAGAAGCAGGCAAATAACTGAAAAGGTCTTCTACCTCTTCCTCTGTAAATGTATCATATTCGGCATCCCACTTTTCTGCTTTGCTTAGCCGTTCTCCGTACATTTTATCTCGCTTGGCTTCATAGCCGAACTTATCATTAAAGAACTTGTACAGAAACATTTCTGTGACAATTTTATATTCGCTTCCTGTTCCTGCCAAACCAAATGCACCTGTTGTACTTTTCAAAGAATCAATCAGGGCAATCGTTGATTCTGTTATATTTATATCGCTCATAATCAATATGCAAAATTACGTTGTTGGAAATATTCTGTTGTGATAAGATTGTTGATATATTTACGGTCTGTCAAATTTGCCTTAATTCCAAGGTCTATTAATTTACGACCAATAATAGCCAATACATCACGCTTAAAGGCATCTTCATTATCCAAAACATTGATATTCAAGAATAACATATTGTCTATTTGAGACTTCATCTGTGACAGATTCTCGGCTATTTCATATTCGTGTGCAGATATAATAGGCTGTTCACGTTTTTGATTTTCCTCCTCAATCCGCTTGTGAATACGAACAAAACGCTCATCACCCTTATATTTTTTCTTCAAGATATTATTCCGTCTGTTTATTTCCCGAATCTTTTTCATTACATTATCCATGTAATCAATGCTGTCTTTTGCATCTTGAGTATTTTGCGGAACAAAACCTTTTTTACGGAAATATGCTCGGAACTCATCTGCAAGGATGACATATTTTTCTTCATTCCTATCAAAATTGGCATCAAATTCAGTTTGTACCTTTTCGCAACGCTCACGAATATCATTGACAACAATTCTCAGTTCCTCAGATATTCCCTTTTTGAACTCAAATTCCAATTCTGACAGAGCGACATTGATTATTCCGGCAACATCTGCTTTATGCTCTGTACTTTCAAACAGATTCATCCTCTCTATGCGATGCGTAACCTCTGTAACCAAAGTAGGAATACCACCAAAAGCCAAAGACTCTATTTTTTCTTTCAATTCATCATCACCAAAGGCTCTGACTTGATTCAAAATAGCTTTAGCATCATTCAATACTGACCGTAGTTCATAGAGCCTGTCTTTATCCTCAATTTCATCAATTTCCTGTCTGAACTCTTCCGGATTATCGCAAGTGAAATTAAAGAGAATACTCTTGATTTCTTTCATTTTCGCTATTATCTCTTCCTTATCTTCGATAATAGCATTACCAACAGGCTCGTCCTGTTGGATCTCCTTAATATCCGCTGTACGGTTTAATTCTCTCAGATAGCGGTCATTTGTAGAATCAAAGTTTTCCTTTATATCTACAAAGTCAACCACATAGCCATATTTAAAATCTTTATACGGACGATTTACACGCGTAAGAGCCTGTAACAAATCATGACCGTCAAGACTACGTCCCAAATATAGTTTCTTCAACCTGGGAGCATCAAATCCGGTAAGCAACATTTGATTGACAATCAGTACATCTACTGTCTGCTGCTTCTTATATTCTTCAATATATGCCTTTCTTTCTAATTTGTCTCCTTCATCATGCAATATCAGAGAGGCACGTAATGGTTTGGCATGACCATACGCAACCATTGGCTCTGCTACCATTCCCAACTGTTCTTCCCATTTATCTTCAATGCGCTGCGCAAATCTAAAACGCTGCTGCCATAAACGAAACATTTCACGAGCCTGTGGATTTGTTTTGCACACGATCATTGCCCCGATAGAATCATCAGCTTGTTCTTTTCTGAATCTTCGCAAATCAGAAATGATATAATCAAGCAAAGCATTCAGGTAACTTTCATGCTCAATTATTTTATTTTTGTCTATATCACTTTTCTTGACCTCTACGTTTCCAGCCAATTTATCAAGAATGCTCTCAATACGCTCTTTATAAATGGTTTCTATCGGTTCACGCATCAGTTTTAGCGTATAACCATCCGCTATCGACTTATCATAATAGTAGGTGTCAATGTAATCACCAAAGACACGCCAAGATTCTTTTTCTTCTCGCAACAAAGGAGTTCCTGTCAATGCGATTTTTACAGCATCCTTATCAGCTTCCAGAAGATTTGCAAGAAAACTACCCTGTGGACTATATCCTCTGTGTGCTTCGTCTATAAAGAATACACGCTGAAGATTAGTATTATAGCCTGACTCTATCTGTATTTTAGTGGAATCCTCCTTAAATTTCTGTATGTTTACAACCATTATTTCCGCTTTACCCTCACTGTTCACTACAGGGGTGGTATCGCGGATATCTTTCATTAAATCATCCCGACTATTGACATTCCTTACGACTAAGCCACGTGCAACAAACTCATCACTCGCCTGCTCCATCAGCGCAATACGGTCCACTATAAAGTAGAATTTAACAGCCGTCTCGCGTTTTGCATAATAATCGGTCAAACTACGAACTGAATAATACGCCAATGCTGTCTTGCCACTGCCTTGTGTATGCCATATTATTCCACTCTTGACACCTTTAGATAGTTTTTTGCGAATAGCCAATGATGCAAACAATTGCTGATAGCGCATCACATGTTTTTCAAGAGTTGTGATTTTACTGCCATCTTCCAGCTCTATAGTTCGATTAACATACGCAAAGCCATATCTTAACAGAAACAAAAACCTCTCCCGGCAAAGCATTGATGTCAAAACACGATTCGTTGGAGTATCTACCTTCTTATTGGTTTCATAATCGGGCAAGTTTTTAATAACGATACAGTTCCTATGTTTGAGAACCTGTTTTTCTGAATCTTCCGTCAACGCTAAATATGGATATTTCGACACGAAAGTAGCATCAGCCTCTCTAAACACATTAAAGAAAGCTCTCTCTTTTGCTGCACAACAATAAAATGCACCTTGTATCGGAACTCTGTTTTCATTATCGTATTCCTGATTATTGGAAAAAATCATCAATTGGGTAAGATTGATAAAGCGACGAAAACTCTTGCTCCGCATCCGTTTATTAATCCTATCCCGCTCTGCTAAAATTCCATCGTGATTATTAGGCTTCTTGACTTCGATAAAAGCTAAAGGCAAGCCGTTTATAAAGCACGTAATATCCGGACGGAAGCTATCACCGGATTCGACATTTTCGCATGTAAACTCTGTCGTAACGTGCCATTCATTATTATTCGCATCAGCGAAATCTATCAACTTCACACCACTGTTGGAAGAAAGCATAGTATAGAATTCCTTGCCCAAATCATCATTATTCAAGATTCCGACAATTTTATCCAGTAACTGGCTGCATTCCAAGTCCGTCAAAGCAGGATTCAGACGTTTTACTGAACGGATAAAAATATCCGTCAAAATATTCGTTTGGGGATTGTATGATGTTAAATCATCCAAATATGTATAACCGAGCTTGCAAAGATGCAATGCAGCCGGGACTTGTACTCTTGTATTCTCCGTAAAGTTTTTCATTGCATTTTACCTTTCCTCTTTATCTGTTATCAAATCCTTTAAATCCACCTGTAAAATCTCAGCAATCCGCTGAAGTGTTTCCAAATTCGGCTGAATTCTATTGCACGCATAAGCATTGACCATGCTAAAACTTTTATCAAGTTGCTTGGCTAACCATGTCTGGGAGATGCCTTTATCCGACAAAACAGTCTTTATTTTATTTAGCTTCATTGTTTAATGCGATTTTATAGTGCAAATATAGCGAATTATATTCGATAATGGTGTATATTTGCATTAAGAAAAGGCTATACTTAAATAAGTTATACCTCAAAACAGTTGAAATTAGACATATTTATGCAAAATCTTCGATTACGAATATAACAGTAAGTACAACTATCCTCAAAATCACTGAAGTTGAATAACAATGGGAAAGACTGTAACAACATATTTAATCGACGGAGATCCTAAAGGAACTCAATATGCATTCATTAGCAACAAAATTTGCCAAATGTTTGTCGTACCACGTTCTAATCTCTCCTATTTGAATACACAAGAGAAATTACAAAAACCTGCATTCTATATATTACTGGGGGAAGATGAATCAACAAAACCGCAGGCATATATAGGTGAAACGGAAAATTTCAAAGAACGTGTAAAAGACCACGACAGCAAAAAAGCGTTTTGGCAAAAAGCACTCATATTCGTATCGAAAGATGCCGATATGACTAAAGTTGATGTGCAATACCTAGAACATAAAGCGATAGCCGAAGCCAAGAAAGCAAACGCTTTTGTTTTAAGCGATAATAAACAAATCCCTAAAGCACCGAATCTACCAGAGCATCAACAGGACTCAATGGATGAATTTTTCGAAGATGTGAAGTTTCTGGCATCATTTATCGGTTGCAATATTTTTGATGTATCACAACCCAAAGAAGAACATCTATTCTACACCAAAGGTAGAGGATGCAATGCAAAGGGCTTCTATAGTTCCGATGGCTTTACAGTCCTAAAAGGAAGTACTGTTGCCAAAACAATGGTTCCGTCTTTCAACTGGAAAGAAAAACGAGAAAAAATGCTTCAAGATTACACTTCTACTGAGAACGGAATATTGGTATTGACATCAGATAAAACTTTTTCAAGTCCCAGTACTGCCGCAGATTTCTGTATTGGTAGCAGTAATAATGGCTGGTTGATATGGAAAGACAAAGATGGAAACACATTGGATTCAGTTTATAGAAAACAGCTGGATTAATAACATATCAATTGGAAGCATATATGGAAGAAAAAGGATTGTTTGGAAATTAGCAGGAATGTAAAATACACAATCAATTGAAAATCAATCTATGTCAAAAGCAAAGCTAAAAAAACACTTGTTGTCACTTACAAAAGAACAGATAACCGACATTGTTCTTGAACTATACGATGCACGTAAAGAGGCAAAAGATTATCTGGAGTTTTATCTTGCCCCAGATTGCAACGCTGAATTAGAAAAGAGCAAGAAAGCTATCAGAAACGAGTTCTTCCCAACTCGTGGATTTTCCGAAAAGCCGTCATTTGCCAAATGTCGAAAAGTCATTTCCGATTTTCAAAAGCTAAAACCGGAGCCGACCACTGTTGCCGATTTAATGTTGTTCTATATCGAACAAGGATGCGAATACACACTTGAATTTGGCGATATGTGGGAACAGTTCTATACAACACTGGAGGGAAATTTCGACAAAGCTATGCGCTTTATCTTTCTCAACGGATTGTTAGCCTGTTATTACGAACGGATTGAAAAGCTTATTGATAGCGTATCGGATTGTGGTTGGGGATTTTATGATACATTACAAGATATTTATTCTGAATATCGGTAGTGTTTTTAATCTTTGATAAAGCCTTGCCCTACACAAAAAAGTAAGGAACTGAACCTGTGCGCATAATGGCACAGATTTAGTTCCTATCCTGTCCCTTTAAACTACTCCATTGATTCCCGAATAATACGCAAAGTTTCTTTCTTATACTCTTTGCGGTCATATTCAAATCCTCTGCACATCCAGCAACTACACGGAGTTCCTGTAGTTTTGTAAACTTGTGCCCATTTGTCTTTTGCCAACTCAAACCAATGAGGATGTTCATAATAGCTTCCATCCTCACGAATGATGCAATGACCATAAGCGGCATACAGAATCATACGAGTCTTAAACACACGAGCCATTTGTTGGCGTCTCCACAATTTATTTCTTTTGTCCATCGTCTCTTTCTATTAAAGTTAGGATGAACAATGATGTTACTTTGGTGAGACTTAATATATCCATAGCATAATACCTTTAATGTTATACCCTTTCGGATACAAAATTAAGACAAAACATCAACAATATACCAGTATGGGTATAATTTGTTTGTATCTTTTAGAGGTATGTAATACGCGCATACATTTTTTATGCGAATAATTCAACCTTATTACACTTTTCCCAACGTATATCACCCATTGCACATTGCTCTACACTTTTTCAAGCGAATCAAACGTAAACCTTACAAAAGTTTTCAGGTTTTATGACCGATTCTATCATCCAACACCTTCTGGAAAATAAAAAACACACCGCAAACCACAGAAATTCCAAGAAAACCACTACCTTTGTATTCAACAAGTGTTCTGTAACATACCTGCGGAAATGCCCTATCATTCAACACCTTGTATCTGATAGCGGACATTCGCAAAAAAGGCTAAAAGAAAGCGGTACAACACATATATGCAAAGCTATGAAATACACCGATTTGCATTTGTCCCCACATTCTGTGTATTTGTCAAAACAGAGGTTGTACCGATTAAAATGAACAGTCACTGATAATCAGTGATGTAAATATGCTGCATCGAAAGCTCCGCGCAACTGCGACGAAGAGAGATCTACAGGCAGTGTGAGAGAGTTCCATCCATTACCTTCATCGCTTCCTACAAACTTGCGGCTGAGATAGAATACATATCCATCCTTGCTGTATGTATACGGATCCACAGCATCATAGTCACCATAAGCATCAACGCCGAAGCCGTAAGAATTCTCCTGTGGGTTACCCATATATGTCAGAGTCATGTTGTCCATGTACACACGACCACCTTCTTTATCCTTACCTACACCGAGTCTGAGTGTCTTGTCATCTCCAACCATCACGAACACCTCTACCACAAATTTGCTTTCATCAGGTGCGAACGTATTGTTACCGGTCATGAATACTGATGCAGGAACGTTACGGCGGAACAGTTTTCTGTTAGGAGTACCGTCTGATGACTCACCTTCTTCTTTAAGCTGCCCGTAATGATCATTCACAATAGCCATGAATTCATCATACTGATCATCAGTGAGCGCAGGTATCGGCTCTTTATTGCCGTTGGCGAAGAGGTATGCGTTGGTTGCGGTTGCAGTATTATCTTCGTCGTACGCACCGTCTGTATAAGGAGCATCATCATACAAATCGAAGAACGCCTGGGCAGAAACTTTATACAGACCCGGTCTCAAATCTTTCACCTCCTGATAGAAAGTTCCGGTGGCACGACCAATCTCCAAGCAGCCGTATGAACCATAAAGTTGTGCATATGTATTGTTTTTACCGCTTTCATTAGTTCCGAGTTTCGGGTTTATGGCTGTGCAGTAATCGCTCGAAAGATGATCGAGTCCGGTTGTTTTCCAGAAAAGGTTATCCTCATCGCTCACGTTACGGATGAAGCGGGTATTGTACAACAGACCGCTCACATTGTAGTTGCCAACCTGTGCGATATTCTTAATAAGCTCACGGTAATCATCTATCGAAATAAGACACCACACGTCAGAATTGTTCTGATAAGTTTCTTCCGCATAAACCGCGTGCCTGTTTCCATCGTAATTCCAGTACCTTGTGACTGTCTCCCAGTGTCCTGTTCCCCACCAATTTTCCACGTATTTTTGCGACTTCTGGTTGCGAATATAATATGTATTATTTCCTGCTAACACGAAATCAATTTTCGCAAAGTCATTACTCTTGTCGCTCTCAGTATCCGCGTTTGCCCTGTCCACATAAACAGGATAAACTCCATTTTCCTCAACAAAGCCGAGATAGGCACCCTGCGCAGTGTTTATTATCGGACCTCTTAAATTGTAGTCTCCCTCACCGTCGCGCTCCAGCGTAAGCCTTATACCTCTTTCGTTCATTATACTATTCATTCCGTAGTTGCCTCCGGCATTAAGGAACGCATGCTGGGTGACGTTGTAAAGATATACGTATTGTCCGACTAAATTCTGAGGGTCTCTCGCATATCTCTCCCAGTCGCTGTCGTCCTGCGCCGTCGCAGTCTGCACGCCACCCATGAGCAGCAGCAGGAACATCGATACAAATGTACTAAAATGTTTCATAATAACTCGTTTTTCCTTTCTTTTTCTTCTTGTTGTTGTTCTTCTTTTCTTCAGTCATTCACTCTCATTCCCACACATTGTGCGGTTTTGCCCAGTTATCAGTAGAACCGTACGGGGCATTGCCTCTAAGGTCTGTGCCGTCAGACGGCGGATTGCCCTCATTGATGTCAAATCCCGGATTCGTCTCATCGCCGGTAGTGTTGTACGATGACAAGGTCGCCATCGACTGTTCCGTTTCCATCGCAATTACATCGACGGATGGTTTTTCATACATTTTCTTCATTTCCTTTTTTATTTTCGTTGGTTTTATACATTCATTTCTCACCGTTGCCGTCAGGATGTGGCGGTGTGGCTTTYCGGAATTCAAGATAGTCCGGCATGCCTCGTTGTAATAGAATTTATTGTCTGTTTATGGATAAAACTTAATGTAAATAAACGCAGCTTTTGTCGCGAAACGACGCTTATGAGAGATTCCGCATCACGGTGCCTTTTTCAGTCATACAGACTTAAAAAACATGCCGCATATGCTTTGAGAACCTTACACCTCTAATGCAGAGGTGTATATGTTTTCACAAAATAGAGGAAATGGAGATGTTTGATTATTGTATTTATCTCTTATATTCAACCAATACTGGCACTCACGTTAGTTAATATATATGTATTTATGTTAATTATAATGCCGTATATTTTGCTAAGTCATACTTTAATCTTAATTTTGCTGATGTTTAGAATAATATATATCGCAATATGTATACACCTCTGCATTAGAGGTGTAGATATTTTTAAATATTGTTATACATGAGAAACGACTATATACATTTGCACATATTACTACATCAGAAAATGCATACAGCCACGTCGGACAAGCGGGACGGACATACAATATCAGGTTACTGAAACTTAGCCGCAACGAAAAACAATCACAGATTCTGACTGACTGGCGAGGCTACAAACGCATTACGGTATGTCAAAGAAGCGTAACGCGCATACCGGCTTGCAACAGTATGAAATGACAAAAATAAAAAACGGAAAGTGGAAAAGGTTAAACGAATAAAAAAGGCAGGGATGATCAAACGCATCCCTGCCATGTCTCTTTCAGAAAAACAAGTCAGCTCACGCCTCACCTGTACCACTGTTGAACGGAGCGATGGTGCGTCCCTGCTGGTTGGGAATCTGAATCTTACCGAACGACTGCTCGTATTTGTATATGTTTTCCTGCAACGCCTGGAGGAGACGTTTCGCATGTTCCGGAGCAAGAACAACCCTGCTGCGCACCTGCGGTTTGGGCATGCCGGGGAGCATGCGTGCGAAGTCGATAACGAAGTCGGAACTTGAATGGCTTATCAAAGCAAGGTTGGCGTATTCGCCGAGGGCTGTCTCCGCATTGAGCTCAATGGGAAAGCCCTGTTTCTGATTGTTGTTTTCGTCCATGATAATTTTTTAGTTTTAGATATAAAAAAATAAATTGCGCCATATCATAAAGCTGATGCCATATGGAACACAGCGCACTGAGTATATTCCCTAAAGATGCCGCGAACAGACGGAAAGTTTTTTTATTCCGGCTTCCCGAGTGCAGCCTGTCTTTTGCAAAGATAATGCAAGGCGAGTGCAGCAGCAAGTTTTGAAAACGTAGTTTTATAAGACTTGCTATTGCCGAGCCGAAGCTTATCTTATGCAAAGATAACATATCCGACTTACATTCCCAAAAATATGAATCAAAAAATGAACCGCTTCCATGCAGATACACTACCGTTGACGTCACACCATAATCATGAAAGCAAGACAGCGGACACCCCTCCGGACTCACGAAAACACGCGAGACATACCGCATTAAGACAAAGGCTAATGACACAAAAGGCACATGCACAGAAACGAAGAAAAACAACCGCGCAACCAACTGGCGCACAGCGCATTACAAAAGAGGCTCTCTGAGGCTGCGAAAGAGGCTCTTTCATCGTCCCGAAAAGCCTTTTCCGCAGCCTCAAAGAGCCTCTTTCGCAAACCGATATATATCATTGTGTTTTACGGGTACGAAAACACCCCGTTCCGACCATGCCGGGACGGACCGGAAGAAGAAGGCGAGGCGTCAGACGGAAGCGACGCGCACCACCTCACGCACAAGCCACACCCCGTCATACTGTTCGGCAAAGCCGTCACCGCGTCTGCCGCCATACTCCAACTTGAGAACCGCCCTCACCGGACTGCCGTTTTTCTTTCCACCGGTAACACGGTCGTACATGCCGCCAAGCTTTCCCGTCTTGTCGACCACCCAATATTCCTTATCGCTGCCCGAAGGCACAAACGACCTCACCTCGTGTCCCATTCTCAGAACACCCTCAAGAGTATACAACACGTCTCTTGACATGGCGTCAGACTCTGTGTCGGCAAGCGTTATGCTTTTTTCGTCAAAGAGCGGCATCTCCTGCCCTATCTCCACGAAAACCGCCTTTGACGGACTGCTGTCGTGTATCTCGAAATAGCGCATGCCGCTGTTGCCCACGCCCCATCCTCCGCAGGTCGACGGCACCGGTCCGTGAGCCGAGACGGAATCGACATGTGCGGCATAGTCACCATGAGGCACGAGAATATACCTGCTCACGCCAGCCCTGTCTGAGTCTATCTTACGGAACCGGCACGTCTCGCCGGCAGGCAACTCCCCACGCGCACGGAGCGTGTCTGTCAAGACGCTGATGCCTCCGACGCCTATGTCGAACACCTGTATGAGCCGCACAGGACTCGCACTGCCGTCCCTCACAAGCACCATGCCCGGCAACGACGGGTCTGCCATGACGCGCATGCTGCCGTTTCGCTGGGCAAGCAAGCGCAGTCCGGCACCCCTCACCTCGTCCCACACAAAGCCCTCATACGGCTGTCGCGACGGTGTCAGACTGTCGGGATGGACGGTGTCAGCCTCAGAACCGGAGCTGTGTGCCAGCACCTTCCACTTGCCGGAGAGCCCCGACATACAGCCGGAAGCACATGCGCACAGCACCAACGACAAAAAGATATACAGATGTCTCATAACTTTCAGATATTCGGAATAGGAAAACACATATCCGGACAGCGTTCCGGAAGACGTGTCACAAAGATAGGAATATCAATCCACAGGACAAGGTCTCACTTCATAAAAAAACAAAAATACAAGAAAAAAGCCGGTTGCCACATACGAAACTGACGCGCCCCGCTCTGCTGTTTTTACGTGTCTTCACTCCATGTGTCTTCATTTCACAATTAGCTTACAGCTATCTTTATGTACGCCCACCTGACGGACAAGCATTATTCCGGACCTACTTATGCCTGATTGTTGCGTTTTTATAGTTATATTTGTGGTCAGAATCATATATCAATATGATGTGTGATTGATACGCTCCGCATCCGCACGACATCACGACGCCGGACAACAGACCGGGTAATGCCGCCACGCCACATATATGAGAAAGCACATCGCGGGTAGCGGATTATCGGCTGACCGTACCGAAAGAGAATTTACAGAAAATGACTGAGGGCGAGATGAAGGCGATTGGTGAGGAGAGATGGGATAAGAAACAAAGGGACTTATAATATGGACATTCAAAGAATAAACCAGCACACATCGGCTTTCAACGAGATAACACACTACATTGAGAGCGACAATGGCAAGGAAAAGGTTGAAGTGTGGTTTGCCCGTGAGCTTCAGTCGGTTCTTGGCTATGCCCGCTGGGAGAACTTCATTGTTGCTATAGGGCGGGCTGTTGAATCATGCAAGTCACAGAATATCAACGTAGATGACCATTTTCGTGAGGTCACGAAAATGGTCACTTTGGGTAGCGGTTCCAAGCGTGAAGTCAAGGACTACATGCTTACGCGCTTTGCCTGTTATCTCATTGCCCAGAACGGTGACCCTAAGAAAGAGGAGATAGCTTTTGCTCAAGGCTACTTCGCATTGCAGACAAGGCGGGCTGAACTTATAGCCGAGCATTTGCAGCAAGTGTCACGTCTGGACACACGTGACCGACTGCGCGCTTCGGAGAAACAACTGTCGCGTAACATATACGAACGCGGCGTTGACGAGCGGGGATTCGGGCGCATACGTTCAAAAGGCGACACGGCTTTGTTTGGCGGACATACCACCGAGGACATGAAACGCCGCCTTGGCATCAAGTCGACACGACCGTTGGCTGATTTTCTTCCTACGCTTACCATTGCCGCCAAGAACCTCGCCACCGAAATGACAAACTACAACGTGGAGCAAAAAGATCTTCATGGTGAGCAGAGCATAACGACTGAACATATTCAGAACAATGTCAGCGTAAGGCAGATGCTGGGACAACGAGGCATAAAACCCGAGAACCTTCCACCTGCAGAGGATATAAAGAAGGTGGAACGCAGAGTGGCAAGCAATGAAAAGAAAATAGAAAAGACTTCAAACAAACTGCCCAAAAAGGTAGATTAGGGTTGAAGCCGTTGTACACCCGAAGATACGGGAAAACACATTGCGGGTGGCGGATTATCAGCCGACAGTACCTAAGGAGAAACTACAGAAAATCCTTGCTGACGAAATAAAGGCGATCAGTGAGGAAAGAGAAAACAAAGAATCGGATTGAGAGCGACAATGACAAGGCAAAGGTTGATATCCAACGTAGATGATTATTTGGGAACATGTTGGTTTGTGTGGGTGAGTAACCACTCATAATCTCAGCCCCTAATGGATTAACCCAAATCGGTCATCATACTTCCGTTCGTATTTCGTGTTGTTGTCAGCCGGATTGTGTCCAGCCTTATCAAAGATGTAGAGGGCTACACCGGGAAAAATCATAAACCAATCTGACTGACAACAACACGAAATACGAATGAAGTATAATGACTTATTCCGTGGTACGAGAAAATACACAGCACTGAAGAACAGGCGATAAACAGAAAAAGGAGACTGCGTCAGACGCAGTCTCCTTTTGAATTATCTTTTCCTCTGCCTCTTAGAAGGCACAGGAACATTATGCATTATTCTGCAGACTCATTCTCACCGGCAAAGTCGAGCACGGTCTTGCGGTTAGCAAGGATGCGGTCGTACTCTTCCTTTGAGCCGACGATGAGTTTCTCCCACTGGCGGAGTCCTGTACCGGCAGGAATGAGGTGACCGGTTATCACGTTCTCCTTCATACCTTCCAGACGGTCTACCTTACCACGTATGGCAGCCTCGTTGAGCACCTTTGTTGTCTCCTGGAACGATGCGGCAGAGATGAAACTCTTGGTCTGCAACGCCGCACGAGTGATACCCTGGAGTATCTGTGTGGATGTTGCGGGGATGGTGTCACGCACCTGAACCAGACGCAGGTCACGACGCTTGAGACTCGAGTTCTCGTCGCGCAGCTTGCGTGCGGAGATGATCTGACCCACCTTCAGTGTTTCGGAGTCGCCCGCATCGGTCACATATTTCTTGCCCCATATGCGGTCGTTCTCCTCGGCGAAGTCGAGCTTGTCCACCATCTCCTGCTCAAGGAACGTGGTATCGCCAGGCTCGTCTATCTGAACCTTGCGCATCATCTGGCGCACGATAATCTCGAAGTGCTTGTCGTTAATCTTCACACCCTGCAGACGGTATACGTCCTGAACCTCGTTGACGATGTATTCCTGAACCGCAGTGGGACCTTTGATGGCGAGGATGTCGCCCGGAGTGATGATACCATCGGAAAGCGGAGTACCGGCACGAACGGCATCGTGCTCCTGAACAAGAATCTGTTTGGAGAGGCTGACGAGATATTTCTTCTGGTCGCCGGTCTTGCTTGTGACGATAATCTCGCGGTTGCCGCGTTTCACCTTACCCATTGTCACCTCACCGTCGATCTCAGAAACCACAGCGGGGTTGCTCGGGTTGCGAGCCTCGAAAAGCTCTGTCACACGCGGGAGACCTCCGGTGATGTCACCAGCCTTGCCCACGGCACGCGGAATCTTTACGAGTGTGGCACCTGTCCTGACGGTCTGTCCGTCCTCCACAACGACGTGTCCGCCCACCGGGAAGTTGTATGTGCCTATCACCTCACCGTCCTTACCGATGATGTCGCAGGTAGGAACCTTGGACTTGTCCTTAGAGTCGGTGATGATTTTCTCGGTCAGTCCGGTAGCCTCGTCGGTCTCGGCACGATAGGTGATGCCCTCTATCACATCGTTGAATTTAAGCGTACCGCCGTATTCGGTGACGATGACCGCATTGAACGGGTCCCATCTGGCGATGAGGTCGCCTTTCTTCACGAGTGCTCCGTTCTTGAAGTAGAGAGTTGAACCGTAAGGAACGTTGAGTGTGGAGAGCACGATGTCGGTATGCGGATCGATGAAGCGCACCTCAGACAGACGGCTTACCACCATGTCGCAGTTGACGTCCTTCTCGCCGTCGTTCTCCACAAACGGAACCACGCGCAGCTCGTCGAACTCTATGCGCGAGTCGTTCTTTGCCACGATAGACGCGTTGGCGGCGGCATTGGCAGCCACACCACCGGCGTGGAACGTACGCAGGGTAAGCTGTGTTCCCGGCTCACCGATTGCCTGTGCGGCAATCACACCGACAGCCTCGCCTATCTGCACCATGCGGCTTGTGGCAAGGTTGCGTCCGTAACACTTCATGCAGACGCCGTGCTTGCTCTCGCATGTGAGCACCGAACGTATCTCTACGCTTTCGATGGGCGACTCTTCTATCGCCTTGGCAACAGACTCCGTTATCTCCTCACCGGCAGCTACTATGAGCTCGCCTGTGGTAGGATGTATGATGTCGTGGACTGACACACGTCCGAGGATGCGCTCATAGAGAGTGGAGATGACCTCGTCTCCGTTTTTAAGAGCCGTACATACAAGTCCGCGCAGTGTGCCGCAGTCCTCCTCGGTGATGATGACGTCGTGTGACACATCGACAAGACGGCGTGTGAGGTAACCGGCGTCGGCTGTCTTCATGGCGGTGTCGGCAAGACCCTTACGGGCACCGTGTGACGCGATGAAGTACTCGAGCACGGACATACCTTCCTTGAAGTTTGAGAGGATAGGGTTCTCGATGATCTGCGCTCCCTCGGCACCCGCCTTCTGAGGCTTTGCCATAAGTCCACGCATACCGGAAAGCTGCTTGATCTGGTCCTTTGAACCACGGGCTCCGGAGTCGAGCATCATGAACACGGCGTTGAATCCCTGGTCAGCCTCGGTCATTTCCTTCATGAGGACATTGGCAAGGTCGTTGTTGACATGGGTCCACGTATCGATGACCTGATTGTAACGCTCGTTGTCGGTGATGAATCCCATGTTGTAGTTCTCAGTAATCTGACGAACCTCCTCATTACCTTTCTCAACGATGGCTTCCTTCTCCTTCGGGATGATGATGTCGTCGAGGTTGAACGAAAGACCTGCCACATAAGCCATGCGGTAGCCGAGGTTCTTGATACCGTCGAGGAACTCGCACGCACGCGCCATACCAACCGACTTGATGACATCGGCAATGATGCCGCGCAGTGTCTTCTTGGAGATGATGTCGTTGAAATAGCCTACCTCCTCTGGAATAATCTGATTGACAATGACACGTCCTACTGAAGTGTCGACCATGCGTTTCTGCATCACACCGTCGACAAGGTCGTTTACAACAACCTTCACAGGTGCGTGAAGGTCGCACTTGCCCTCGTTGTGTGCGATGAGCGCTTCCTCCGGACCATAGAACACGAGTCCCTCGCCCTTTGCGCCCGGACGTATCTTTGTGATATAGTAGAGTCCGAGAACCATGTCCTGTGACGGCACAGTGATAGGAGCACCGTTTGCCGGGTTGAGGATGTTGTGGCTCTGGAGCATCAGTATCTGTGCCTCAAGGATAGCCTCATTACTCAGAGGGAGGTGGACAGCCATCTGGTCGCCGTCGAAGTCGGCGTTGAACGCCGTACATGCCAGCGGATGGAGCTGGATGGCCTTACCCTCTATGAGCTTCGGCTGGAATGCCTGTATACCGAGACGGTGAAGTGTCGGCGCACGGTTGAGCAGCACGGGATGACCCTTCATCACATTCTCGAGAATATCCCAGATGACGGGCTCGCGACGGTCGACAATCTTCTTTGCGCTCTTGACCGTTTTCACGATGCCGCGCTCGATGAGCTTGCGTATGATGAACGGCTTGTAAAGCTCGGCTGCCATGAGTTTAGGCAGACCGCACTCGCCCATTTTAAGCTCCGGACCTACAACGATGACCGAACGTGCGGAATAGTCGACACGCTTACCGAGAAGGTTCTGACGGAAACGTCCCTGTTTTCCTTTGAGCGAATCGGACAATGACTTCAGCGGACGGTTGCTGTCGCTCTTGACGGCAGAACTCTTGCGCGAGTTGTCGAAAAGACTGTCGACAGCTTCCTGAAGCATACGCTTCTCGTTTCGGAGGATGACCTCGGGGGCCTTTATCTCTACAAGACGCTTCAGACGGTTGTTACGTATGATGACACGACGGTAGAGGTCGTTGAGGTCGGATGTGGCGAAACGACCGCCATCAAGCGGAACGAGCGGACGGAGCTCCGGCGGAATGACAGGAATAATCTTCATTATCATCCACTCAGGACGGTTTACACCACGGCTCGAACGGAACGCCTCCACTACCTGCAGGCGTTTGAGCGCCTCGGTCTTGCGCTGCTGCGAAGAGTCGTTGTTGGCACGATCGCGCAGTTCGTAAGACAATGCGTCGAGATCGATTGTGGACAAAAGGTCGTAAATCGCCTCAGCACCCATTTTGGCAATGAACTTGTTGGGGTCTGAATCGTCGAGATATTCGTTATGCGGATCGAGCTTGTTCTCGATGATGTCGATATATTCCTCCTCCGAAAGGAAGTCCATCTTGTGTGAGCCGTTTATCTCGATGCCCTCGGCATCCTTGCGTCCTTCAAGAGCACCCGGCTGCACAACGACATATTTCTCGTAATATATCACCGAATCAAGACGCTTTGTAGGCATACCGAGCAGATAGCCTATCTTGTTGGGCAGAGAGCGGAAATACCATATGTGCGCTACAGGGACAACAAGCTCTATGTGTCCGCTGCGCTCACGGCGTACCTTCTTCTCAGTGACTTCGACACCGCACCGGTCGCAGACAATGCCCTTATAGCGTATGCGCTTATACTTTCCGCACGCACACTCATAGTCGCGTGTAGGACCGAAAATGCGCTCGCAGAACAGTCCGTCACGCTCAGGCTTGTAAGTCCTGTAATTAATTGTCTCTGGTTTGGTGACCTCACCATAAGAGTTCTCGAGAATCTCTTCAGGCGAAGCAAGACCGACGGTGATCTTCGTGAAATTGTTCTTTATTTTTGTATCTTTCTTAAAAGCCATATCTTTTATAATTTAGGGTGTTCGGGATTAATCGAGTTTGACACTTAAACCAAGACCACGGAGCTCGTGCAGAAGCACGTTGAGCGACTCCGGTATTCCCGGGGTAGGCATCGGGTCGCCCTTGACAATTGCCTCATAAGCCTTTGAACGGCCGACAGTGTCGTCGGACTTGATTGTAAGAATCTCCTGAAGCACATGGCTGGCACCGAATGCCTCGAGTGCCCAAACCTCCATCTCACCGAAACGCTGGCCACCGAACTGTGCCTTACCTCCAAGAGGCTGCTGTGTGATGAGCGAGTACGGACCGATGGAACGTGCGTGCATCTTATCCTCTACCATATGACCGAGTTTCAAGAAGTAGGTTATACCGACGGTCGCCGGCTGGTCGAAACGCTCGCCTGTCTCACCGTCGTAAAGATGGGTTGAGCACAGGTGCGGAAGTCCCGCCTTGTCTGTCCATTCAGAAAGGTCGTCGAGCTTTGCACCGTCGAAGATAGGTGTGGCGAACTTAACGCCGAGTTTCTTTCCTGCAGCACCGAGAATTGCCTCGAATATCTGACCGAGGTTCATACGTGAAGGCACGCCCAGAGGGTTCAACACGATATCCACAGGACGTCCGTCCTCAAGGAACGGCATGTCTTCCATGCGCACGATACGCGACACGATACCCTTGTTTCCGTGACGTCCGGCAAGCTTGTCGCCGACTCCTATCTTACGTTTCTTCGCAATATAAACCTTTGCCATCTGAAGAATGCCGGAAGGAAGCTCGTCACCTATGGTAATGGCGAACTTTCTGCGCTTCAGTTCGGCATCAAGAAGCTTATACTTGCGTATATAGTTCATTATGAGCTTCTGGATGAGCTCATTGGTGTGCGCGTCGTCTGTCCATCCGTTAGACTGGATGCCGTCATACTCGAGGTTCTTGAGTATAGGAGCAGTAAACTTGCTGCCCTTTGTGATAATCTCCGCACCGGAATAATCCTTCACACCCTGCGAAACCTTATCCTCAGTGAGAATAAGCAGTTTCTCTACAAGTATATCCTTAAGATCGTTGTTCTTTGCCTCATATTCCTCGTCTATCTTAGCGAGCAGCACCTTGTCCTGTTTCTTCGACTCGCGTGTCTTGACAGCACGGGAGAACATCTTCTTGTCAATCACCACACCACTGAGTGATGGATTGGCTTTCAAAGAAGAATCCTTTACGTCTCCAGCCTTGTCACCGAAGATGGCGCGGAGAAGTTTCTCCTCTGGCGACGGGTCGCTCTCACCTTTAGGCGAAATCTTACCGATGAGGATGTCGCCCGGCTCGACACGCGCACCAATACGGATGACTCCATTGTCGTCAAGGTCTTTGGTGGCTTCCTCGCTGACATTTGGTATGTCGCTCGTGAACTCCTCCATACCGCGCTTTGTCTCACGCACGTCAAGCGAGTACTCATCCACATGCACTGACGTAAGGACATCGTCGCGCACCATACGCTCGCTCAGCACGATGGCGTCCTCATAGTTGTAACCTTTCCAAGGCATGTAAGCCACAAGCAGGTTGCGTCCAAGGGCGAGCTCTCCGTTCTCTGTGGCATATCCCTCAGTAAGGATGTCGCCTGCCTTTACGCGCTGACCCTTGTTACAGATAGGACGCAGGTCGATTGTCATATTCTGGTTCGTACGGCGGAACTTAGGAATGCGGTATTCCTTAGACGCAGGTTCGAAGCTGACGAACTCCTCGTCCTCCGTGCGGTCGTACAATATACGTATTGTCGTAGCGTCGACGTATTCGATTACTCCGTCGCCTTCAGCCGTAATCATAGTGCGTGAATCCTCACACACCTGCTTCTCGAGTCCTGTACCGACAATAGGCGCGTCGTTGTGAAGAAGAGGAACAGCCTGGCGCATCATGTTACATCCCATCAGCGCACGGTGACCGTCGTCATGCTCGAGGAACGGAATGAGTCCGGCGGAAACAGACGCAATCTGTTGCGGAGACACGTCCATAAGATCGACCTGGTCGGGTGCTACTACAGGGAAGTCGGCGTCCTGACGGCATTTCACATAGTCGCGTATGAACGAACCATCCTCACGAAGAGGTGCATTTCCCTGTCCGATGATGTGATCCTGCTCTTCCTCGGCAGTGAGGTATACAACATCATCATTATTAAGATTGACGTTACCGTCAGTAACCTTGCGGTAGGGAGTCTCAATAAATCCAAGCTCGTTGATGGTAGCATAAACGCAAAGCGACGATATAAGTCCGATGTTAGGACCTTCAGGACTCTCGATAGGACAAAGACGTCCGTAATGTGTGTAATGAACGTCACGCACCTCGAATCCGGCACGCTCACGTGAAAGTCCGCCGGGACCAAGAGCAGACAGACGGCGTTTGTGTGTTACCTCTGCCAACGGATTGGTCTGGTCCATAAACTGTGACAACGGGTTTGTACCGAAGAAAGAATTGATTACGCTTGAGATTGTCTTTGCGTTAATCAGATCTGTAGGCTGGAACACTTCATTGTCACGCACATTCATGCGCTCGCGTATCGTACGGCTCATACGGGCAAGACCGATGGAGAACTGATTGCTCAACTGCTCTCCGACGGTACGCACACGACGGTTGGACAAGTGGTCGATATCGTCCACCGTTGCGTTAGAGTTGATAAGCTGAATAAGATACTTTATGATTTCGATTATATCGTCCTTTGTCAGCACTCGAATGTCTGACTCCGTGTCAAGACCAAGTTTCTTGTTTATACGATAACGTCCCACTTCTCCCAAGTCATAACGCTTGTCGGAGAAGAACAGATTCTGGAACACTTCACGGGCACTCGCGTCATCTGCAGGATCGGCATTACGGAGCTGTCTGTATATATACAGCACTGCCTCTTTCTCAGAGTTGCTCGGATCTTTTGCGAGTGTGTTGAAGATTATCGAATATTTGTTTGCTGCCTCCGCATCCTTATGAAGCAACACAGAAGGGGTGCCGCTCTCTATTATGTCGACGATGTTATCCTCTGTGAGTTCAGTCTCACGCTCCATGATGACTTCGTTACGCTCGATGGAAACAACCTCACCGGTATCCTCGTCTACGAAATCCTCATTCCAGCTTTTCAGAACACGTGCGGCAAGCTTACGTCCGATGGCTGCCTTCATATTCTTCTTGTTGACCTTGACTTCTTCTGCAAGATCAAAAATCTGAAGGATATCCTTGTCCTGCTCATATCCAATGGCACGAAGAAGAGTCGTTACAGGCAATTTCTTCTTACGGTCGATATAAGCATACATCACATTGTTGATATCTGTGGCAAACTCTATCCACGAGCCTTTGAAAGGTATGATTCGCGCAGAATAAAGCACTGTGCCGTTTGCATGCACACCTTGTCCGAAGAACACGCCCGGAGAGCGGTGCAACTGTGAAACGACAACACGCTCGGCACCATTAATGATGAATGTGCCGTTGCTCGTCATGTAAGGAATTGTGCCCAGGAAAACATCCTGTATGAATGTACCGAAATCCTCATGATCCGGATCAGTACAATACAATTTCATCTTTGCCTTCAAAGGCACACTGTATGTAAGCCCGCGCTCAAGACATTCTTCAATTGTGTAGCGAGGCGGGTCTATATAATAATCGAGGAACTCAAGAACAAAGTTGTTTCTGGTATCCGTAATAGGGAAATTCTCTGAGAAAACCTTATAGAGACCATCGTTCTTGCGTTCTTCGGGGGGAGTGTCCATCTGAAGGAAGTCCTTAAACGACTTAAGCTGCACATCAAGAAAATCCGGATATGGCATCGGATTGTGGATGCTGGCAAAATTAACTCTGTTATCAACAATTTTTGAAGCCATCAGAAGATATTAATATTTATAATAAATGAAAAGACACAAAAAGGTTAGAACCTACCTACCTGGAAGATTCTAACCGTATTTTAAAAAGATTCACACTGCATAGACAAAATCATTGTCTTGCCGCGAATTTATAAGATTTATTATTACTTGAGTTCTACCTTGGCACCAGCCTCTTCGATAGCCTTCTTCAAGTTCTCAGCCTCTTCTTTAGAAAGACCTTCCTTGATTGTAGCAGGAGCGCCGTCTACAAGATCCTTAGCCTCTTTCAAGCCAAGACCGCAAGCTTCCTTAACTGCCTTAACAACCTGAAGTTTTGCACCACCTACTTCAGCGAGAACAACGTCAAAAGAAGTCTTCTCCTCTGCCTCACCAGCTGCACCACCGGCTGCAGGTCCAGCAGCTACAGCTACGGCTGCAGCAGCGGGCTCGATTCCATACTCGTCCTTCAGGACTGTTGCCAACTCATTTACTTCTTTTACTGTAAGATTTACTAACTCTTCAGCAATAGCTTTGATATCTGCCATTTTATTTAAAATTTTAATTGTTTTTTATATTAATAATTGTTTTTTGTTACTCCGGGCGCTCACCCAAAGTTTTCAGGACACCATGAATCGTGTTCGCACCAGACTGAAGTGCAGAAACAACATTCTTGGCGGGAGACTGCAGCAATGCGACAATTTCAGCAATAACTTCGTTCTTGCTCTTCAGTGAAGCAAGTTCAGAGAGCTTGTCTGCACCTACATATACGCATTCTTCTGCATATGCACCTTTAAGTGCGGGGATACCTTCCTTAGTATACTCTTTCAAAAGCTTTGCAGGAACATTTGCTGTATGTGTAAACAATACGGCTGTCGTACCTTTCAGAGTACAATACAAAGGTTCAAAATCCACGTCTGAAGCCTCGAAAGCCTTGTGAAGAAGAGTGTTCTTCACAACAACCATCTTGATTTCGCTCTTAAAACACTTGCGGCGCAAGTTACTTGTAGCCTCCGCATTCAGACCTGTAACATCAACCAGATAGAAATGAGGATATTCCTTCAGTTTCTGACCTAGTTCATTTATAATAGTATCTTTTACTTCTTTTCTCATTTTACAAAACTTTTAGAGTTACTCAACTGATTTAGGATCAACCTTGATACCCTTACTCATAGTGCTAGAAATAAAGATACTCTTAATATATGTACCTTTAGCAGCAGAAGGTTTAAGCTTTATAACAGTAGCGATAAACTCCTTTGCATTCTGCATAATCTGCTCTGCTGTAAAGCTGACCTTGCCGATAGATGTGTGAATAATACCAGCCTTGTCAACTTTAAAGTCTATCTTACCTTGCTTAACCTCTTTTACTGCCTTAGCAACATCCATTGTCACTGTGCCGCTCTTTGGGTTAGGCATAAGTCCACGCGGTCCGAGAACACGTCCCAAAGGACCTATCTTACCCATGCATGACGGCATTGTTATGATAACATCCACATCAGTCCATCCGCCTTTAATCTTTTCGATGTATTCATCAAGACCGACATAGTCTGCACCAGCCTCTTTGGCAGCAGCTTCAGCATCCGGTGTACAAAGACAGAGCACGCGTGTAACCTTACCAGTGCCATTCGGAAGCGAAACTACGCCACGGACCATCTGGTTTGCCTTACGCGGGTCAACGCCTAAGCGTACATCTATATCTACAGAAGCATCAAACTTAGTCGTAGTTATTTCCTTAACAAGCTCTGATGCCTCCATCAAAGAGTATGCTTTCCCTGCTTCAACCTTATCAGCTACTGATTTTTGATTTTTTGTCAGTTTACTCATTTTTCTAATTGAAGTTATAAATTATTTACCAGGGAAATCCCCTTTTACAGTTATACCCATACTTCTTGCAGTACCGGCAACAAGCTTCATCGCTGCCTCCACAGTGAAGCAGTTAAGATCTTTCATCTTGTCCTCTGCTATTGCTCTAACCTGATCCCAAGTCACGCTGGCAACTTTCTGACGATTAGGCTGTGCTGAGCCACTCTTAACCTTGGCTGCCTCTTTAAGCTGAACAGCTGCAGGCGGAGTCTTAAGCTCGAAGCTGAATGACTTGTCGGTGTAGTAGGTGATAACGACAGGAATAATCTTACCTGCCTTATCCTGGGTTCTGGCGTTGAACTCCTTGCAGAATCCCATAATATTAATACCCTTCGAACCCAAAGCCGGTCCTACAGGAGGAGAGGGATTCGCTGCGCCACCTTTAATCTGTAACTTGATTAATCCAGCAACTTCTTTAGCCATTTTTGTTTATATGTTAAATGATTAGTATAAAAAGATGCGATACACCCGTAACAATGCATCAGCCTTCTTTTTCAACTTGCATAAAACCTAATTCCAATGGAGTCTTTCTTCCGAAAATCTTGACCATCACCTTCAACTTACGCTTTTCACTGTTGACTTCTTCAATCACACCGCTAAAGCCGCTGAAAGGACCATCAATAACCTTCACAGTTTCATCGACAACATACGGAATATTAACATCGTCTACAAGCTCTGTTTCTTCTGCAGTACCAAGCATACGATTTATGTCTGCCTGCGGAACTGGAGAAGGATTGTCTAGTCCACCAAGAAAGCCAAGGACATTGGGCATGAAACGCAAGGTATGCGCAACATCTCCAACGAGAGAGGCCTCAACGAAAACATAGCCGGGAAGAGAAATCTTCTCTTTGATGACTCTCTTGCCATTACGCAAAGAAGCATGCTTCTCCATAGGTATGATAACCTGAGAAACATGTGTCGATAATAACGTGTTGTGTTTCATTTCAGCCTCAATGTATTCCTTCACCTTAGCCTCTTTGCCACTTACAGCACGCAAGACATACCAATTCTTTCCTGTTTCAGCCATTTTCCGATAAATTAACCTGGATAAACCATACTCATGATCCACTCAAAGAGCTGATCCATTGCGAATACGACACAAGCTATGACAAGGGAAGCAGATAATACAATCATAGCACTGTGCGTGAGTTCGGCACCTGTAGGCCATGTAGTCTTATGCGCAAGTTCGTTGTAACAAACTTTGCAATAATTCACAAATTTCTTGAACATATTATCTTTATTTAGCACGGGATGAGAGGCTCGAACTCCCGACACCTGGTTTTGGAGACCAGTGCTCTACCAACTGAGCTAATCCCGTAAAAAATTCCCGCATGCCGCTCATGCGGGAACATTTATTATCTTATTTCAAGAGACAGGGATATTGGAACCCTGATTTTGAAATTTAGTCTTCAAATACTTCAGTAATCTGACCAGAGCCTACTGTGCGTCCACCCTCACGGATAGCGAAGCGCAGACCCTTGTTAAGAGCAACAGCGTAAATCAGCTCAACTGTGATTTCCACGTTGTCTCCAGGCATTACCATTTCTACGCCCTCCGGAAGAGATATCTCACCTGTACAGTCCATTGTACGGAGATAGAACTGCGGACGATACTTGTTTCCGAACGGAGTATGACGACCACCCTCTTCTTTCTTCAGAACGTAGATAGAAGCCTTGAATTTCTTGAACGGCTTAATCTGACCCGGATGGCAGAGAACCATACCGCGCTTGATTTCGTTCTTGTCTATACCACGGAGGAGCAGACCTACGTTATCACCAGCTTCACCTTCATCAAGAATCTTGCGGAACATTTCAACACCTGTTACCACACTCTTCTTATCTTCGCCAAGACCGAGAAGTTCTACTTCGTCACCGACCTTAACACGACCAGTCTCGATACGTCCGGTAGCAACAGTTCCACGACCAGTGATAGAGAACACGTCCTCAACAGGCATAAGGAAAGGTTTGTCGAGGTCGCGCGGAGGCTCCTGAATCCACTCATCAACAGCGTTCATGAGCTCCATAACCTTCTCTTCCCATTTTGCTACGCCATTAAGTGCGCCGAGTGCAGAACCACGAATTATAGGAGTATCATCCTCGAATTCATACTGATCAAGGATTTCTCTAACCTCCATCTCAACGAGTTCGAGCATCTCCTCATCCTCAACCATATCGCACTTGTTCAGGAACACAACCATACGCGGAACGTTTACCTGACGAGCGAGAAGCACGTGCTCACGTGTCTGAGGCATAGGACCGTCAGTTGCAGCAACAACAAGGATAGCACCGTCCATCTGAGCAGCACCTGTTACCATGTTCTTTACATAGTCAGCGTGCCCCGGGCAGTCAACGTGTGCATAGTGACGTTTTGCTGTTTCATATTCTACGTGGGCAGTATTGATAGTGATACCGCGTTCCTTCTCTTCAGGTGCGTTATCAATCTGGTCAAAAGACTTAACCTCAGAAAGACCCTGCTTAGCCAAAACTGTAGTGATGGCAGCGGTCAAAGTGGTCTTACCATGGTCAACGTGACCTATCGTACCAATGTTTACGTGCGGTTTCGTGCGCACAAAATTCTCTTTAGCCATAGCTTTTCTTTTATTTTATTTATATAAATGATTTATCTGTTTTTCTTCTGACTCCTTAAACAAATAAAGAACAGAAGTAGAGCTGTAACTGAGAGTTGAACTCAGGACCTCTTCCTTACCAAGGAAGTGCTCTACCACTGAGCTATTACAGCAAGTTAGAGCGGAAAACGGGACTCAAACCCGCGACCCCCAGCTTGGAAGGCTAGTGCTCTATCAACTGAGCTATTTCCGCAAAACTTCAACTGAAGTGGGTGGTGATGGATTCGAACCACCGAAGGCATCGCCAGCAGATTTACAGTCTGCCCCATTTGACCACTCTGGTAACCACCCGTTGCTTGTCCAATAAATTCTCAGAGTAAAGAACTTCGTCTCTCGACAGCATCTTCTTCTCTTTCTTTTGAGCCTCTTGTCGGATTCGAACCAACGACCCCGAGATTACAAATCACGTGCTCTGGCCAACTGAGCTAAAGAGGCAAATCCTTGCAGCCGTAAGGCTTATCATTTAGGACTTGTTCTAAAACGGCTGCAAAGATAGGCATTATTTTTTAATCTCCAAAACTTTTGCGAGTTTTTTTTATCTTTCGCGCAGTTTTTCCTTAAATTTAGCCAGTTGAACCCTCATAGCATCGATGCAAAGGTCTATTCCTTCTTCAAAAGTATCACATGTTTTTTCAACGAACAAAGTGTTCCCCGGAACCGACACGGTCATGCTTGTTTCCTTATTTAGTGCAGTGGCGGGCTTTACTACTTTCAGTTGCACCTCTACTTTCTGGATGTCCTCAAATGATTTTTCCAACTTGGCTGTCTTCTTTTCAATGAACGCCTGCAGTTTCTCGGTAGCGTCGAAATGTATCGACTGAACTTTTACTTCCATAGTACCTCCTTTTAATTTAGGTTAAGCCCTTGGGTGGGCATTTGAATATACACGCTTCAATTGCTCGAAAGTCGTATGCGTATAAATCTCCGTTGTGGAAAGACTTTCATGTCCGAGCAACTTCCGCACACTTTCCAGTCCTGCATCATGATTGAGCATTGCTGTGGCGAACGAATGCCGCAGTACGTGCGGCGAACGTTTTTTAAGAGTACAGACAGTCGCGAGCGCGGCCTTGACCTTTTGTCTTACCGCAGCATTACTGAATCTTCGTCCTTTTGAAGTAAGGAAAAAAGCATCCTCCACCCCATCGACGCCAGACACCTCCGCATCACGCTTATATATATATGTGCACAATGTTTCGCGAAGCTCGTCACCGAACGGAATAACACGTTGTTTGTTTCTCTTTCCGGTAACCTTAAGCTCACTGTTCGCCAAATCCACCGATGCGTTATCAAGTCCCGTCAGTTCCGAGAGTCTCACACCCGTCTCATAGAATACCATAAGCATGGTGCGCAGACACACATCACCATAAGCGTCCGACCATCTTCCCGGGTCAAGCAACCTGTCCATCTCCTCTTCTCTAAGGAAATAAGGGAGCGACAAGTTCTTCTTCGGACCGAAAACCCCACGCGAAGGATCATGTTCCACAAAACCTCTGGATAACGCAAAACGATAAAGGGAACGCACTGCGCTCAATCGTCTGTTAATTGAAGCTGCGGTGTTTCCTTTATCCATCATGCTCTCCATCCAGTCACGGATAATATCAGAATCGACAGATTCCCAAGAGAGATGAGTATCCAAATTTTTGAAATACGATTCAAATGCTCTCGCATCCTCACCGTAACTCTTCACTGTCAGCGCAGAACGGTTACGTTCGTACTGCAGATAGTTCAAAAATTCCTTTATCATCATCAATCCGTTGCTCAAATCACAATATATTTCGGCAACGAATATACAGAATAAAATTCAAACTACCAAATTTTCAGAGGTATTTTTTCAATCCTCTGCTGCGCGTAATTTCTGTACATAGATGGCATGCTCCATCTTGAGCCTCTTCAGTACAGACGGTTTGTTATACTGCTGACGCTTGCGCAGTTCCTTCATAACGCCTGTCTTTTCAAATTTTCTCTTAAACTTCTTGAGAGCTCTTTCGATATTCTCACCATCTTTAACTGGTACAATTATCATGCTATTTTTGTTTTTAATTATTTATGATATATTTTTTGTTTTTCGGGCTTCCGCCACAAAATGCGGTGCAAAATTACACTTTATTTTTGAACCCGACAACTTTTCCCATTTATTTTTTATCCATTCATGCCAACTTTTCTTCATCTCCATAGGTTTATCATATAATACATTAATATATTATGCCATAAATCCTTAAACACCTGATTCGAAAGTAACAGGCAAACATAAAGCCACCTCCAATCAAAATTCCATCATACCGCAAAAACTGTATTATTTCTTAACCATAGTATTTTGGCTCCTCTTCAGAGCTGCTATTGCCAGACATATCGGCATCTGTCATTGCCAAGAACAAGGCTGTTTGAAGCGATAATAAACGGGAAATAATGTTATATCAGCAGTTCGGATAATCGCAGGAAAAAACCGGCAAAAAGTAGATATCAGCCCGGGAGTTCTAAAGTAAAACCGGATTTAATAAATAATATGCAAATTAAAACATCGCTATATAGACCAACTTTACAAAAAAATCCATATATTTGTAACCGGATAGAGAATACTCTACCCAAGACATATCAGAAAGAAGCGTTATGCTTATCTCAAAGTCGGGAACGTAGGAAATTCAAGACTTATTCAGAGAGAGAGCATAGTGGTTCTCGCGCTATAGCGTGGGCTGCTATTACCATATCCTGAATAAAGGTTTTCCTACGACCTCCGACTTAAGACGTGGTAGCATTGCAGTTCCACGCTTCAGTGTTTTATTTAAAGGTCAAAAGGGACTGTACGACCACCTGATAACAATTATGGCCATTTCTATTATTGAGCGTCACGGCAGCTGGTACGAAATTTACGACGACCGTGGGAAAAAACAGAAGACCGTTCCTGAGAGCATCGGAATGATGCTGGGATGGGGTTCACAGTTCTTCATTGTACACAAAGGCTCATGGTATGATCTGTACAATGAGTTCGGCAGGAAAATCAAAAGCATTCCGGAGTCTGTCGGCATGTTTGTGAGCATAACGGGCGACACATTCGTAGTGAGAAAAGGGTCATGGCTTGATACCTATGACATGTTTGGAAAGAAGATAAACAGCCGCCCCGCACGCTGACACCCATCAGCCATATCGGGACATGTCATCAAAATGTCCCGATATGGCTGCTATATGCAAGTTTCTGTACATAAAACTTATAATATACTTTACATGAACAAATTCACTCAATATAAAATCATAACAATAACAGCCATACTTATTGCTCTGGCATGTTTCTTTGCCATATACCTGCGTCTGTTTACAGAGAAAGAGCTATGGTATGAGATGTTTGCAGCTGTTCTCGGAGTGGTGATAACCGCTATCATAACAATGATTCTGCTCCGTGGTCAGAGCGACAATGACGTTGAACGTGAGAGAGCCGCCAAGGTCTTTGAAGAGAAACTCAGAATTTATAAAGACTATCTTCATACATTGTATGACGTGATAAAGGACCACAAGCTTTCGGATGAGGAAAAGATACGCCTTGAATTCCAGACATCCTATGTTGCGATGCACTGCGACTCGAAATACATAGCCGTTGTAAGCAGCTCGGTTAAAGAACTCATCGAGCATTGTTGTCCTGATGATGAAAAACAGAATGTCATCCGTAAGAACAGGAGCAACTCACCCGACCAGTTGTTAGACTGTCTTTTTTCCATTGTGAATGCGTTCCGCAAAGATCTGTATGGAGATGACGTTAAGTTTGACGACACTCACAAGCAAAGCACGCTCGAAAACTTTTCCGACGCCTATCGACATGCAAAAAGCGATGACAGCGAAACGAAACAAGAGCGACAGCGCATAACTGTCGATTTGAACGTGCTTTCCAACTCAATTGCAGATGCGTGCATAAACACCATCCCGGAAACAAAGCCTGATGCGGAAGACGGCATGAGGCAAGACACAGCCTCTCTCCCTGAAGACACCGCCTTATGGGATAACGCATTGTCTGAATGGGAAGAAGAAAGATGGCGCGTCGAAGGAATGACCGACCAATATGACGGTTTCAGGATGACGGACAATAACGGTAACCCCGGAGTCATTGGCGTAGGATTCTGGCAAGGGAAATATTATATTCAAGCAACGTATGAGAGCGACCCCGATTTTTCAAAGCCATTGAAATGGGAAAAGGGAGGACGCAGAAGCCATGGTCAATGGTGGCAGTATCTGGCAGAGCCTTATTGCAGTATAGCTGAAGGTCATTTTTCAGAGGCGTTCAAGTCTGACAGGGATATGCAGCAATATATCATAGACAATGTGAATCAGCTGAAGGACATAATAAAACGCCATCACCGTACCGCCTCATGGAAGAAAGCCGTAGGCTCACATGAGCATTGGGAAACATTCATATGGTATTGGGACATGCTGGCTTGCCAGATGTATTCGGACGGAGAAAGGACTCTCTACATGGATATCTTTGAAGACGGGAACAGCGGAAATGTCCTCATACATTTCGCCAACAGAAACGGAGACTTGGATATGCTGAAGAACGCACTGAAGAGAATGGGATGTCAGGACAGGGATATCAACGATGACGGATATGTGGTCTTGGAGAAAGTGCCGTCCACTGACGCCGGTACGGTTTCTGAGAGAGTAAGATTCTGGATAGAGAAGATGAACGGTTGAATGACAGATGACACCGCACATGCAGGGCTTTGGCTATGATTTACGCCGGCAGACGCCCGGACCGCCAACTGAACACTTCCGCCCGTTGCAATTGATATGGCTCGTAATATCACGTCTTGCGTTGGCAGACGCCGGAGCCTTCTCGCCTTCAGCCATCAAGACATTTATTTAAACTTACAGCGTTATGAAGTCTACAACACTAAAAGATTTATTCGCGAAACCCGACATACGGTTCGTCATACCTGAATACCAGCGTGCCTACACGTGGGGAGAACGGCAGTTATCACAGTTTGTTGAGGATCTGATGGAATGTGGAAAGAATTATTTTCTGGGACATTTCCTGTTTGAAAAAAGCGAGAATACATTATATATAATCGACGGGCAACAGCGTCTTACCACATGCGTCATCTTCTTCAGTGTACTTATTAATGCCATAAGGCACAGGCAAGATGAATGGATCAATGCAGGAAACGCGTATGACATAACCGGCTTGTTGAATAACATAACAGACCGCTATCTGAAAGACAACACATCCAACAGACTTAAATTCACGACCGTTTCTTATGACAACAATTTCTTTATCGATGCCATCATAGAATATAAAGAGTCTGTCCATGAAGAGGAACTCACTTCCAAGTCAAGGATTGCAATGCGCAATGCGCGCGCCTACTTTGAGGATGAAATGAGCAAAGTGTCCGTACCGCAGATGCTGCCATGGGCAGACACGCTTGAGAACGCATCCCTCACCACATTCATTGTCAAGGACAAGCTTCAGGCGGCACAGATTTTCGCCTACCAGAACGACAGAGGAAAGAAACTCACCAATCTGGAAGTCCTCAAGGCATATTTCATGTTACAGCTTTTCAGACAGGGGAACGACAGTGACGGAACAGCCTATATAGAAAATGCTTTTGAGGAGATATACCGCAACATTGTTCTCATTACCTTGGATGAGGACAATGTGCTCAATTATTACTGGAAGGCTACCGGACCTAACGGATATTATAGTGATAAAGTCGTGAGTGAGGTTAAAGATTGGCTTAAATCCATTCCCCAAGACAAGCTGACAATACAAATAAAACGTTTTGTGAACGGACTCTCCAGAGCTTTTTCAATTGTCAGGCAAATAGAGCAGGACAATTCTTTCTATACCGCCAACCTGAAATGCATGAACAACATGGCTTACTCATATCCCATGCTCATAAAAGCCAGACTGTCTGATGTCAGCGACGAAGTGTACATGCGGCTTATCAGGCTGATGGAGAATCTGACGTTCCGCATACTGGTCAGAGGCGGAAGGGCTGACATAAAGGGCAGACTGCATAACGTCATTCAGAATGCTTACGACACGGAAAGCTTTGACAGGCAAATAGACGATGTGAAACAGAAGCTCAACAACGACATGTGGTGGGGATATTGGAGCGATGCCGAGATGATAAGCCACATCAAGAGCGGATGGTTTTACCGCAATCCTGTGGACAACTACCTGCTGTGGAGATACGAACAATATCTGTGTAACGACAACTATCCTATACCTAAGATTACGTATGAGGATGTCATCTCCGACAAAAGCATTGAGCACATAGCTCCTCAGACGCAAGACTCTCCTTTGGAAAACGGATACGGTGTTTATGCGGACAAGGAAAATCCGAAGGAGGGCATCGTTTCCGGAGAATGGATGAACAGTGTCGGAAACCTCATGCTTATGGCTGGAAGGCAGAACAGTTCTTTGGGCAACCGTCCGTTTGCAGACAAGCTCCGGGTGTATGGTCGGGACAATCTGCTCAACCAGCAAAAAGAGATAATGGAGTTTGTCGTGGACAGAGAGCATCCTGTCTGGGACAAGTCGTGCATAGAAAAACGTTTCAACAAAATTGTCCGCGCGGCAAAAGAGATATGGAGCCTGGACAACATTTAGAAGTATGAATAACTTACGATAATACCTGCAATGCGGCAACGTTACGCTATGGCGTACACGCTGCCGCATTCTTTGTGCGTCAGACACCGGTGGAACGAGGCACTGTGTGAAGTAAAAAATATTGACAAATATTTTTCGCCAAACAGATATTGAGTATCTGCTCAGACACTCTCTTCCACCGGTTTTTTATTTCCTTGATTTCGACGGAAGCCATATAATGCGTCATTTTTTTCATCTGAAAAACGCAGAATCTGTCCTTTTTACGAACCGCACGCATTCTTTCCGTCGGCTCACCGTTCAATGTACCGTTCCCGGAGAGGCTGTGTCACGTTCCGATATAGCCTCTTTCGCCTGCCCATAAAGGCTTTTCTGTATGATGGAAAAGGCTTTTTCACCGTGCCACATGATTTGTTTTCAAGAACAAAACACGCAACACGCTTATTTACAACACATTATATCCACACCTTTAAAATTCGCGCACACACCGTCAGACATCAGTCTGCTCGCTTCCGCACGATTCTCGTTGACTTGACGTTATCCTCATCATCGCTTTTGTTATACCATATTTCGCTCTTACCAGGTAATTTCACACCGCGTGTGAATCTACTGTCTCACTCCGTCGCTTTTACGATGGCACGGCATACGGTGGCTGGAGCATGCACAAGAGAGCATAAGCGGCAGACCGTGAAAATGAGGCATAAGCTTATCCCGCATGACCGCGCAAACCGGGAAGCATACGGTGGCAGACTCGCCGTCATGTCATTCCGACGCTCCCTTACTCGCAGGCAGTCTCCCCTCTTTCGCCAGTTCAGACAAGGCTCTCGCCAGTGACGGTCTTGTCACACCCAGACGCTGAGCCACCTCGCGCTGGTTGCGTATCACCGGATTTGTCTTCAGATATTCAAGAATACGTTTCTTCAGGTCGAGCAGTGCGAACTCATTCAATTTCCTGCCGAGGAATGCGCTGCGGTCGCTGATGTCCGTCAGGAATCCCGACATGAGCGACGGAATACGGCTCATAGCCTCCGTCAGGCGGTCCTTACCTACGACACACACCTCGCAAGGCTTTATTGCCGATATCTGCACGGGGAACCTGTTCTCCGTGGCAAAGACAAAAGCGGAGGCAAGCAGAGCCGGTGCCTCAATCTCCTCGATGGTCACCTCCTTGCCGTCCGCGTTCACCATAGCAGCCCTCACCCTGCCGCTCACAAGCACATATAGTCCGCGGCACAGGCTGCCTTGAAACGCGATGAAGTCTCCTGAGGCAAACCGTCGCACACTACCATGCCCGCCAAAGAGCAGCGAGGCAAGCTCCGTCTCACTCATTCCGCGAAACGGCATAATCTTAAGAAGGGGTGTCAGTTCCATAATATCGTCAGTTTTAATTATTTTTTACATCCACTGTAACATTTGATACAGTTTGAGCGTTTTCGCAGGTTTACCTTTGCATAAGAAAAGCTGCATCTGGGATTTTGAGAGCAAGCTCTCATTCCGCTCATTTGCATCATCTTTACAAAAAATCCGCTGCGTAAGAGGCAGGTGGGAACAGAGCCTCACTGCCGGACCGTAGCATGCTGCCGGACAAAGATAATGCAAGGCGAGTGCAACGGCAAGACGGGAAAACACTGTTTTACCAGACTTGACACTGCCGAGCCGAAGCTTAGCTTATACAAAAATAATAAAAAACATTCATACAAAAGAAAACATACAATAACAAAACCAAACAAACAGTGACAGATATGGAAAATAAGATGTTTTGTTTCCAATGTCAGGAAACAGCCAGAGGCACAGGGTGTATAATGAAAGGCGTGTGCGGCAAGGACGCCGCCACGGCATGCAGCATGGACCTGCTGCTGTTCGTGACAAGAGGCATCTCTGCGGTAGCCGAGACACTCAGGAAGAACGAGATTGACGTCGACGCAAAGGTCGACAGGTTTGTCGTCGACGCTCTCTTCAGCACCATCACAAATGCCAACTTCGACATCGAGAGCATACGCCGCCGCGTGGACAAAGCCCTTTCTCTGCGCGACTCTCTGAAAGACACGGCTGCGGCACACGGTATAGAACTGCCTCATGTAGACGAGGTGACGTGGAGCGGCACACGCGACGACTACGACGCTAAAGCCCGCGAGGTGGGCGTGCTGCACGAGACCGACGAGGACAAACGCTCGCTCAAGGAACTCATTGTCTACGGACTGAAAGGCATGGCGGCATATGTGGAGCATGCCATGCGTCTGGGTCACAACGACACGGCAATACATCACTTCATGCAAAGCGCGCTTGCCGAGACCGCATACAACCGCATGTCCGTAGCCGAGCTCACGGAGCTTGCACTCAAGACAGGCGAGGTGGGAGTGCACGCAATGGCTCTGCTCGACACCGCCAACACATCGTCCTACGGGCATCCCGAGGCTACGACTGTAGACATAGGCGTGCGCAATCGTCCCGGAATACTCATCAGCGGACACGACCTCAAAGACCTTGAGATGCTGCTCGAGCAGACTGAAGGCACCGGCGTCGACGTCTACACACACGGAGAGATGCTCCCGGCACACTATTATCCGGCATTCAAGAAATACGCACACTTCGCAGGCAACTACGGCAATGCATGGTGGAAGCAGCGCGAGGAGTTCGCATCGTTCAACGGTCCGATACTTTTCACAACCAACTGCATCGTTCCGCCGCTGCCCAACGCCGACTACAAGAACCGCATGTTCACCACAAACTCGACAGGATTCCCCGGTTGCCGCCACATCGAAACAGACGAAAACGGACATAAGGATTTCTCCGAGATAATAGAACTGGCAAAGAAATGCGCGGCGCCGAAGGAAATAGAGCACGGACAGATAACCGGCGGATTCGCTCACAATCAGGTCATCCAGCTCGCCGACAAGATTGTAGAGGCTGTCAAGAGCGGAGCAATACGCAAGTTTGTGGTCATGGCTGGATGCGACGGACGCATGAACAGCCGCAACTATTACACCGACTTCGCGGAGCGTCTTCCCAAAGACACGGTCATACTCACCGCAGGATGCGCCAAATACAGATACAACAAACTGCCGCTGGGCGACATCCAGGGCATACCGCGCGTGCTCGACGCAGGACAGTGCAACGACAGTTACTCACTGGCGGTCATAGCACTGAAGCTGAAGGAAGTGTTCGGGCTCGACGACGTCAACAGCCTGCCCATCGTCTACAACATAGCATGGTATGAGCAGAAAGCCGTCATCGTGCTGCTCGCGCTGCTGAGTCTCGGAGTGAAGAACATACACCTTGGTCCGACACTTCCGGCATTCCTCTCGCCCAACGTAGCCAAAGTGCTTGTCGAGAACTTCGGCATAGCCGGAATCGGCACTGTGGAGGAAGACCTTGACAAATTCGGACTTTCAAACTGAAAATCACTTTCATCATGACAAATAAGAACTATGACAACCAGACAACAGGCGGCATCGTGGCTGCCAACTTCGCGGCGGCATCTGTCTTCCAGCGTCATGGCATAGACTTCTGCTGCCACGGCAGCACACCGTTCACTGAGGCATGCCGCGCCCGCGGACTCGACCCCGAGGCTGTGGCGCATGAGCTTGACAACGCGGCTGACGACGCTCCCGCCGCCGTGAAGGATTTTGCCTCATGGCCATTGGACCTGCTCGTGGACTATGTCCTGAAGATACATCACCGCAACATCAGGACCGTAGGTCCTCAGATAGAGAAGCTTCTCGACAAGGTGACATCTGTCCATGGAGCCCACCATCCCGAACTGGCAGAGATAAGACATCTCTTCCGCCAGTCGCTTGCCGACCTCGAGAACCATCTGGGCAAGGAAGAGCAGGTGCTGTTTCCATACATCTATGAGCTGTGTCAGGCGGAGGCGGAACACCGTGAGGCGGAGTCGTTCCACTGCGGGACAATCCTTTACCCCATCGGGGTGATGGAAAGCGAGCACAGCGCGGAAGGCGAACGGTTCGTGACAATAGCCGGACTGACCTCAGACTTCACCGCTCCCGACGACGCATGCGACAGCTACAGACTCCTCATGAGCCGCCTGCGCGCATTCCGCGACGCACTTCATGAGCACATACACATCGAGAACAACATCATATTCCCGAGAGCATTGGAGACAGAACGCAGAGTGGCTGAAAACGGATGACGACGCATCCGGACGCAAACCACGGAAAGTCACAAACACAATGGCACCGGAAGCATGACGGCTGACGTGCCATCAACCTCCCGACCTCCGCACCGGAACGACCTCTCCGGATGCGGAGGTGGTGTGTATGACCCACGACATCGTGCATCGTTCTCATGATTCGTAAAATCTCGTAAATGCAGACTGTCAGGCTTGTTACGCGATTTTTATTCAACTGAAATACGCTATTATTGGTAAAATTCTGTAAAAATTTTGATACAGAAATAATTATACATAAATTTGCGAATTCCACACATGTATCACACTATTGTGGAAATCACCTCCGGTGATGATTCAGACATATTTTCATAAACATCATTCTCATAAAACAAGACAAACACAGACATCGCGCCAACAGTATATTTTCCACACAGAAAAGCAGAGACATCACATCATTGGGAAAACATGTCGGCAACCGGCAACCGGCACAATGGCATTTATGCCAGCCGCCTCCGGCGGAAAGGATGTGTGAATGAGATATCACGCTTGTGGCGCACAAACGGCGGAACTTACGGCAAAACGACAGGACACACAGCGTGGCACAGCCTGCCGGAACACGCATAAGCCGGAACAGCTAAAGCCACATGACAGAAGAACGCACGCACATGGCATTACGGCATTCGCATGTCTCACAATGCGGCGCAACACCCTCAAACGACTAGCGCGAAGTCCGCAGAAAGACAAGACCATCATACATTCACATTATTATATACACAACACATTAAACACTTACTATTATGAAGAAAACATTTTTACTCTTGTTAGGAATAATACTTGCAGCCACAGCAGGCGCACAGGTATGGGACGGCACGGACAGCCCGTGGACAGCGGGCAGCGGAACGCAGAACGACCCATACCTTATAGAGAACGCCTCACAGCTCGCACACTTGTCTAAACAGGTGAAAGCCGGGGAGACATATGAAGGCAAGTACTTCAAACTGACCGACAACCTCGACATGGGAGCCGACAAGGGGCTTAAATTCGACCCTATAGGATTCTTCGACGAGTATGTTGACCAAGAGAACGGCAATCAGCTGGTAGACGCATCGAAGTATTTCCTCGGTGTGTTCGACGGCAACGGCAAGACTATTGACAACATCCACATATATTACGTCGATCCGAATCCGAACAATTCTGTAGGAGGCACAGGACTCTTTGCATGCATATCAGGAAACGCTGAAGTGAAGAACCTCACCGTGGGCGCAAAATCCAAAGTTGAAGGTCTCGATGTCACCGGCACATTTGTGGGAGCGATGAAAGGAGGCAAGTTGACAAACTGCGTCAGCTATGCTTCTATGGACATATCAGGCGGAATGGGACAGGCAGGAATAGTAGGAAACGTATTTGGAGGAGAAGTATCACAGTGCGTCAATCATGGCACAATAGACGCACAGATGAATATCGGCGGCATAGCAGGATATGTAGATCTGGACGGCAAAGTGACAAACTGTTACAACACAGGCTCCATTGCTTGCAAGGGAATGTTCGCCGGAGGCATTGTGGGCTATCTGCCTCAAGGAACAGTGACCGGTTGCTACAATGTTGGAAAGGTGTCCGCAGACGCTTACTACTCAGGCGCGGTGATAGGGTCATATGACGACGGTGTGCAGGTTTCTGACTGCTTCTATCTCAAAATGGCAGACGCGGCGTTTGATGAGACTCCGGGCGTAACAGCCAAGACAGCCGACGAGATGAAGAGCGCGGAATTTATCGCCCAGCTTGACAACGGTCAGGACATATGGACTGCCGACACAAAGAACATCAACGGCGGCTATCCGGTTCTGAAATGGCAGAACAGCGAGGCTACTTCCATATCAGGCGTAACAGCCGCAGGCGAAAACGGCATAGCTGTGAACGGACATTACGTTTCGGCAAAGTATGACAAGCCGTGCCGCATCACAGTAAGCACAATTGACGGAAAGACCGTTGCCGACAGCGTTGTGAACGGAGGCAGCGTGTATGTTCCGGCAGAAGGACTCTACATTGTTACCGTTTATTCAGGCAATTCAAGGCAGAGCCATAAAATCATAGTTAAGTAATATAGATTAGGTTTCAACTTCAGTCCACGGTGACGCTGTGACAGCGCGCATCGTGGACTTTATTAACACAGATATGAGGAAAACACTGTTAACACTGGCACTGTCACTGTGTCTGCTGGGCGCAGGCGCGCAGACAAGAGTCAGGACATATAGTCCGAAGCTGTCAGCCTCCACACTGAGGCTTACAGAGAAACGCGGCACGCAGGACGGTGTCGCGGCGGATGCTGTGGCAAACCTCTTCATAAGGCTACGCGAGAACGCCGACAAGGAACGCCTGAGCAGGGTCTACGGTGTGAGGTTCAACGTGGGCTGCGGAGATGTCTACACGGCTGTAGTTCCTGTCAGTAGAATAGTGGCTCTGGCTGACGACAACGACGTCGAGGAGATTGACGCCGGACAGGAGGTGCGCACCATGATGGACAATGTGCGGACACTAACCAATGTGGACGCCGTGCACTCCGCCACAGGCATTGACACAGCGTATAAAGGCAACGGTGTTCTGGTCGGAATAATCGACGCGGGGTTTGACTTCAGACATCCAAACTTCAGAGACAGCAACGGAAAAAGCCGCATACGGGCTGTATGGGACCAGAATAACTTCATGCAGACCAACAGCAGCTACGGCTACGGCAAGGAATATCTCACTGGCGAAGAACTGGCTTCTGTGTCGAGAGACATGGAACTCACCGGCGACACTCACGGAACCCATGTGGCAGGAATAGCCACAGGCAGCTACGACGGACCCTATCTCGGAGTGGCGCCTGAGGCAGACATCGTGCTCGTGTCCACCAACAAGACCGAGCAGGGAATAATTGACGGACTGGACTGGCTGCTGAAATATGCGGAGAAGGCGCAGAAGCCAATCTCCATCAATCTGAGCATAGGCACCGTGCTTGGCTTCAAGGACGGCACGGATGCGTTCACTGTTCTGACAGACAACCTCATGAAGGGACAGAAAGGAAAGATTCTCTCCATCGCCGCCGGCAACGAAGGACACAGGCGTTCCACCCTTAAAGGGACACTGGACAAGGACAACCAGGTGATGAAAAGCTTCTGGATTCTGCCCTCATACAACCGTGACAACCTGTTCGTAGAGGGTGTGGCAGGTTCGGAATATACTCTCACGCTGTCGCTGAAAGACAAGAACACGGACGAGACTTATTTCACCAAGACATTCGAAAGCGGCAAACGGCAATCCTACCGCATTGACGACTTCGGCACGCAGAGCACCGACAACGGGAGCATGAGCGTATATGTGTCGGCGAATCCAGCCAACGGCAATCCATATTTCAGCGTGAACATGGTATATGGCATGCCGGAGAACGAGACATGGGAGATTGTCCTCAAGTCTGAGAACGGAAGATACATGATAAACAGCGACCACGGCGAATTCGGCTCATCCGGGCGTGAAGGATATACCGAAGGCACAAACGCATGCACCATAGCCGCCACAGCCACCGGGTTCAACTCCGTGGCAGTAGGGGCATATGTGTCCAAAACGTCATATAACGACTTATCAGGAAACACCCACGAGAAACCATGGACACAGGGTGACATATATCCTCTGTCGGGCAAAGGTCCGACCTTCGACGGACGCATAAAGCCCGACGTCACAGCACCGGGAGCCGCCGTCGTGTCGTCGTTCAACTCATACGCAAGCGGCTACTATGTGAAAGACGCCGACAAGGTGGCGACCGTGAAAGACCCGCTCTACAACCGTACCTACACATGGGGCACGGCAAGCGGCACGTCAATGGCGACACCTGTGCTGACGGGCATCATAGCCTTATGGCTGGAGGCAGACCCTTCGCTCACCTATGAGGACGTGATGAATACCATAAAGGAAACGTCCATGCATGACAGATTCACCGGCGACGTGCCCGACGGCATCTTCGGACAAGGAAAGATTGACGCTCTTGCCGGACTGAAACACATCCTGCAAATGTCATCCATAAGTCATGCCGACGCGGAAAAGCCTTCATACAGCTATGCCGACGGCATTCTGCACCTGACCACAACAGACAGGATAGACAGAATAGAGGTTTACAGGACAGACGGCACAAAAGTCGTCTCGCAAAACGGCAATGCGAATGAGATAAGGCTGCCGCTCAAGTCTGGTGGCATATACATAGTGAAAGTGATGCACGGATCTGCGGTAGAGACAATGAAACTCGTTATTTAACCGTGCGGTTTTCTCACATACCTATAAATTCCAGACCGGTCATCAGGACACATACCGAACTTCTTCTATAACACAAACTTCACTCAGGTGTGACGTCCGATGACCGTGTCTGGGTTTATCATTCCTGCTAATATACATACAGTTTGGACACATTTCCGTTCAGATTCACAAGAATAAGACCTCTTCCATCATATTTCATATGAAAATGGTCTGACGTTATCTTTCCCCTTCGCAGTTCGATGCCGTCAGGCGAATATATAGCGAAGCTGTCTCCAACATCAGTTCCGGTAAAGACAAGCCTACCGTTCTTATACACGACACTGGCCTTTCTGTATTCCGGCTTATCCACAGCCGTAGACGGGAAAAACTCATAAGCTCCCATATCTACACACTCTCCGCTTATGCGCAGGTTTCCGCGAAGATCATACCTTTCCTCAACGAAAGAGTCATTGCCGTTGTCCACACATATGGAACCTTCCGTCAACATGTATGACGAGCCGGTTATGTCACTCCATAAAGCCTCATCATATGAACAGCCCGACATTGAAGAACATGCCTCAAAGGCAGGTGTCACGTCACGGTTGAGCACAACATGACCACTGTCGTCACCGTCGCCGAACTTACGGCTGTCGCTTTCCACCGCCGAATTGACCGACTTCACGCTTCCGCCTCCGTCAATATCAGCATTTTGCCCGTAACTTTCATATGTGCCATGTCCCATGTTGTTCCATGCAATACAGTTATACAAGTTGACGGCAGATGTGCTGTTGCCTGTCCCCAACGCACCGCCGTAAGAAGCCGCCTTATTGTTTGAGAACGTGCAGTTGACAAGCTCTGCCGTCGCTCCGCCTCCTGTCTGTACAGCTCCCCCGTTACCGGATGAGGTGTTGTTTATAAAAAGGGAGTTGTCCACGTGTATCTTTCCAACGTGGCAATGCAAAGCCCCGCCGTTCTTTCCGTTCTTTGTACGGTTGTTTCTGAATATACATTTGCTCACTCTCGCACCGTTGGTGAGTATCGCGCCGCCACCGTTGCCGTTGCCGTTGGCATTATCATGATTGACACCATTCTGTATTATAAGTCCGTCAAGAACGGTATTCACCTCAGACTCAAGGGCTGAGTTCCTCAACGGCGATATCTTTCTTCCACCGTCAATCACGGTCTGGTGCTCATTCCAGTCGCGCTCTTCCAATGCCGTTTCCGTTCCGTCAAAACCTCCGTATATGCGCAGCTTGTCCACATTTAGGGTTTGGTCAAGGACATATGTCCCTTCTTTCATCCACACATCGACAGCTGTAGCATACATCCCGGCAAGCTCTCCCGCACGCTCAATGGTAGTGGCTCTATCCCATGACGCCCCGTCACAGGCATTGTCACCGTCAACAGCGACGCGTATCACAGGCGATGTCACAGAAGGCTCTCCGTTGTCATACTCATAACATCCGATGTCTATCTGCCTTCCGGACAGACGTCTCCACATGTCCAGATCGTATTCCAGACCTGACGTGAGAGCCGCGTTTCCTGCGTCAACACATAAGGATTGCTCCGAAAGAGCATAAGAGTATGCGCCCCATTCTCCGTATGTCATGTCCGCACCGGCGTATCCGGTTACCGGAGAAGGATTCTGCAAGTCCGGTGTATTGTTGTCTGACAGCATGATATGGTTGACGTCATCTCCGTCCGCGAACTTTCTGCTGTCGCTCTCTATCGCAGAATTCATCGACACGATTTTTCCTCCTCCGTCCTTGTTTGTGTTCTGTCCGTAACTGCTTGGACTGCCGTCCCCACCGGTGTTGTGCCATGCAAGGGTGTTGTATATATTGATGTTGGAAGCGTCATTGCCCGTGCCGAACGCACCTCCCGGACCGGACGACGTATTGTTGACCAACGTACAGTTTATTATCTTTGCCGTCACACCGCCGCCCACCTGCACAGCTCCGCCGTTGCCGGTAGACGAGTTGTTCACAAAAAGACTGTTTTCTATCGTCACTGTTCCCATGTGGCAGTGCAGAGCAGCACCGTTTTTCCCGTCTGCCGTACGGTTGTTTCTGAATATGCAGTTTCTCACTTTCGCCCCATTGGCAAGTATCGCTCCTCCTCCGTTGCCGCTGCCGTTATCGGCTGAACCGCTTATGCCGTTCTGCACAATGATGCCGTCGAGCACTGTGCGCACTGTCCTGTCCAGTCCGAAGTTGCGCAACGGTGACACTGTTCCTCCACCGTCTATTACCGTAGGGTTAGCCTTCCAGTCGCGTTCTGACAACAGTCTTTCAGTTCCGTCGAACCCTCCGTATATTGCTACATCGTCTATATTGACAGAAGCCTCCACATCATATGTCCCTTGCTTCATCCATATCTGTGCCGACGGAAACTGAGAAGCTGTCTCCACGGCATGCTGCAATGTGGTGGCATTCTCCCATGCGTCTCCGGCACAGGTCGGGTCACCGTCGGCGGAAACACGTATGATATGGTCGGCATACTGGCGGTAAGCCTCGCCAAACCATTCTATGGCTTTTTGCTTGAGTCTCCCGGCGGTCTCCGGGTTTGATGTTGCGAGATTTACAGTTTCGTTGAAGTCATTCTTCATGTCGTAGAGTTCCACGCTGCTTCCGTCTGCATTCACGAGCAGTTTCCAGTCGCCTTCTCTTACAGCGATGTGCGGGCTGACTCTGTCCTTCTTCGTTTTTCCGAACTCCCAGAACAAAGGTGACTCACGCACCGCCTGCTCCTTGCCGAGCAGCGTAGTGCTCATGTCAACTCCGTCAAGCCTATATTCCGACGGCAAATCTGCTCCGACGATTGCGCACAGCGACGGGAAGAGATCCACCGCGCACAATACCGATTGCCCGTTCACCTGTCCCGGCTCTATGACTCCCGGCCACCGGATGATGAAAGGCATCCTTATTCCACCCTCATAGAGCGTGCCCTTCTGTCCGCGGAGTGAGTTTGTGCGGTGTCCGTCAAACGCTGGTGCCGGTCCGTTGTCACTTGTGAATATAACGATGGTGTTGTCGTCGATGCCCAAATCTTTAAGTCCCTGCATCAGACGTCCTATCTGATTGTCAAGCTCTTTAAGCACAATGGAGAACGACTCGGCTGATTCCCTCTGGCTTGCCTCATCGTTTTCATAAACCCAAGGCGTGTGCACATCGTCCGGCCAAAGGTTGACAAAGCATGGTTTTCCCTTGTTCCGCGACAGGAAATCGAGTGTCTTGTCAACAAAGTATGCCGTGCGGTTCCATCGTTTCACCTCGTCAGTAGGAGCCCATATCCAGTTGGACGAAGTCAGCTTAGGGTCTGGGTCTGGACTTTCCCATGTGGATGAGTATTCGTCGAAGCCATAACGGGTTATTGACGGAGCGTTTTTCACATCCCTGCCTCCTCCCATGTGCCATTTGCCGAAATGTCCGGTGGCATAACCTCCGGCTTTCAGCGCCCTTGCCATAGAAGGGGCTGAAGGGTCAAGAAAATCGTTCTGTTCGTTTGCCGCATTTCCTGCCCTGTCCTGAAGGAATGTGGTGATGCCCCAACGTGTGGGATACATTCCCGTGGTCAAGCCCGTGCGCGACGGCGAACTTATAGGACACGACGTATAAAACTGCGTGAACCTTATGCCTTCCGCCGCCATTCGGTCGATGTTAGGCGTCTCAACATAGTCGCCTCCATAACACGACGGATCTGAATAACCCATATCGTCTACATTCACAATTATGATATTGGGCTTTTCCTGCGAAAAACCCGGCATGCCGCATGCAATTACCACCGGCAGCATAAGATTGCGTTTATCCATAAGAATCGAAAGGTTTAAAGTGATACATCAGCTTAGTTAAGGTATGACAAATATACGATAAATGTTTTTCCGACGCAACACGTCACTAAGACACAGACTTATTTTTCCGTTTATTTATCACTCATACACAAATAATAACAATAAAGCCGGATTCTTGTCCTAATTTTCTACGTATAGAATATGTCTGTTTATAAACATCAACGGACGGACACCCGTAATGGCGTCCGTCCGTTGTCGTCTTTCTGCAATATTTACGATGACATCACACTTCCGCGTCATCCATAGGATAGCGCACGCCCCACTCCATGCGCAGCGAGTCAAGCAGCCCCATCACGCGAAGAGTCTCGGAGTGTGGCATGTCCTCACACTCAAGTCTGCCGTGCTCAAGCGCGTCGATGCATGCCTGTACTTCATATTCATAACCGGTTATCTGAGGCGGACAGCTTACGGTGCGCACCAGCTTGTGGTCGGCAGAATAGATGTCGGCGCGCTGTGGATTGTTTATGTTGTCGACAATGAAATAGCCCTTGTCTCCGCACACAATGCCCTGCCGGTCGCCCGCGCAGAACACGTTGCACTGAAGTGCCGCCATCTTGCCGTCGGCATACTTGAACGTTATGCTGTCCTGAAAGTCCATGCCCTCATCCGACTTTATCACCGCTGAGGAAATCTCACTTATGTCCGTGCCGAACGCCATGAGGGCGAAGTTTATGTTATACAGACCTATGTCAAGCAGCGCCCCGCCAGCCAGTTCCGGTCTGCGTATGCGCTCCTTATGTGTAATGGGATAACTCAGATGTGCGGTCAGCGTCATCGGTGTGCCTATCGTGCCGTCGTTCACCATAGCGTTAATCGTTTTTGTGAATGGCATGTAACGGGTCCATATGGCTTCGGTGATGAATACCTTACGCTCGTGTGCCAGCCTCAGCAAAGCCTCTGCCTGTCGCAGGTTGGCTGTGAAGGCTTTCTCACACAGCACAGGCTTGCCGCGCTCTATGCACATGCGTGCATGCTCATAGTGGTGGGAATGAGGCGTGGCGATATACACCAGATCCACCTCCGGGTCGTCCAGCATTTCCTCGTACGAACCGTATGCCCGCTCCACATTATGATTTTCGGCAAACGCGCGCGCCTTCTCCAAAGACCTCGACGCCACGGCATACGCCACTGTATTCTCCATCTGCCCTGCCGTCCACGCCATCGCGCGGGCAATGGATCCCGCTCCCAGTATTCCTATTTTATATTTCTTCATATATCGTTTTTTATTAAATGTCTGAGCACAAAATTAATCATTACGCCGATTTCATACAAGTATTGATTGTCTCTGGCATTGTCGAACCGCGCAGACAATAACGTTTTTTATCATATTTCAGAGTATATTTCTCCATCACAGCACCAAAACCGGAACGCTTAAAAATTGGTAATAAGTGAAGCAAAATCGTCTGCAACACGAAATAATTATATAAATTTGCTTTCAGTAAGCATAACGATTATTGTTTGTAATAATTTTCCATAAAGGTAAAAACATTCTCGCTAACCGCCAAATTTACAGACATTTATAATTCGTTAAACCAACATTAAAATAACACTTCAACGCTTTAAAAACATAACATCTATGAAACCACTTCATTTACTATTAACTATCGGTATGATAGCGTGTACACACGCTTCGGCAGATGAAAACACCTTCTCGTACTCCATCCACCCCCTAGCCACACGTCAGAAGATTGAAGGATGGGTAGTAAGCCTCTGCTGGTAGGTATAGAGTTCAAGACATTGGAACCATTCAACGAACCGGCTTTGAACACATGGAGGGCGAATGGCGAGCAGGAGGGGTGCTACTTCAGCACCGCATCACAGGTAAACTTCCTGAAAGTGCTTTCCCCCATTTTGAAAGAGAGCGGACTCAACACCGTCATATCAAGTGCAGACGAGTCGTGGACGTCCCAAAGCGTAACGACACTCAAATACTACATTAATAATAATGCCATGGATATGGTAGGACAATGGAATACACACACCTATCAAGCCAACGACCACACGCGCAGTCAGACAGGCTCACTTGCCCGTGCCGCAGGCAAGCCGGTATGGATGAGCGAAGTAGGTGACGGAAGTTCCGGATTGGCAGGCAACCTTAAACTATGCCAGAAGTTCTTCGACGACATGCACTATATTCTGCCCTCGGCATGGCTCGACTGGCAGTATATAGAGGAAGACAACGACCAGTGGTGCACGGTGCAGGCAAGCTTCAGCAACGAGAACAGCGCAAAACGCGTGTCCAATTACTACGTGCGCCAACATGTAACGAAGTTCATACGTCAGGGCTACACAATGGTTACTGCGCTTTCCAACAAGGCATTGGCTGCTGTAAATCCGGAAAAAGACACCCTTATCATTGTGACACTCAACAATACCGACGACAGGGTACGCCATCAGATAAAGCTCCCCGATGTTCATGTGAACGGAGAAATCAAGGCATACCGCACAATGGAAAACTCATACATGCATGAAATAAGCAACAACTCTTCTCCCAACGAGGATGGGCTGGTAAAAGTCAGTCTGCCTGCACAGAGCATAATAACACTTATAATTCCCTACACTATGGAGACTCAGAGCCAGGACGCTGAGGACAATGGCACTTATCTGATAGTTCCACAAAGCAACTGCAACATGGCTCTCTCGGCACACGACGGCAATGTGACCATAGAGCCTGCCGACATGGAAGACCCGTTCCAGCAATGGACATTAAAGAAGCACGGCGACGAATACACATTGACAAACGCAGAGGGTCAGACCATAACGGACAGCGGCAGCTATGCCTTACAGACCGTCGGCAATGCTGTCGAAGGACAGACGTTTGCCATAGAACCGGTAGAGGATTTCTTCTACAAGATAATCAATGCTTCTGGCAATGCCTTCGATCTCGAAAGGTCCGGACTCACAGCCGGTACAGTGGTAGGTCTTGAGGAGTATGGCAACAGTGTGGGTGCAGACACGCGCAACTGGCAGTTAGTGCGTCTCAAAGACAAAATCGAAACCGGCATAAATACTGTAAACGCCTCCTCTGCAAAAGGTTCAGGACAATACTATGACATCCATGGCAGAAAACTCAACGGTCCCACACGCGGAATAAACATTTACATCTCTGATGGCAAGGCTGTGAAACGTATATAAAATAATAACAAAACCAATGAGCTCCTGCTTTGTTTGCAGGGGCTCATTATATATGACAACACTGTTTTTTATTTTGATATTGCACTCACCTTTCACTATCTTTTCATAAGACAGGAGGCGGCTCGGCAATGGAAAAATAAAAAAAACGACGCTTTTTTATTTTGCCATTACTCTCACCTTTCGCTATATTTGTGATAGTATGAAGTATTTTATTTGACTATCAACGAATTACATTCAACTCGCATGAGAACGGGCAACGGATAAGAAAATGCCGGACTGTTCAGAATCACTATATTCCTCATGCTTTCAAATAACTCTTTGTTTCGATGCAAAGATAGCATTTTTTCTGAGAATACCGGAGTTTTCCGGGTACAAATTCATGATGAACCAATGAAATAACCTGTATCGGACATGACAGTCATACCGAAGCCGAGTTCCCCTAACTCACAGGCAAAGGTACCCCGTGTCCTGCTCGTACAAGCAAGGTCAAGCCCTCCGGGTGTCGTGGAAAAATCATCCTCGCCCGGAGGGCTTGCGGTATTTTTCCCGCCAACCTTGCATGTACGGGACACGGCCTTTCATAGCCTGTAGTTACGGGAACTCCGGCCCCGAAAAGCCGGACTAACAAAAAAATATAATTGTCATGCTACAACAGGCAACAAAGGAAAAGTACGGTATCGAGACACTCAAAGAACGGAATGTTTCATACGACCATGAACATGGACTGACACAGAAAGATGTGGATATGGCCAACAATCATGTGCAGCTTATCGAGCGGACACGCTCTGAAGTCACACCGCAAATCGGCGACAGGCTGGTATATGTAACCGAACATGGGGATTATTACGGGAACGCTCTTATTGATGGCAAAAGTACAAAGGAAGGATACCTATCCATATGCGAACAGCCCTATGTTCCTTTCGTGTGGGAAGAAGGCGGGAGCATCCGTCTGAGTGTCAGCGGCGGAGCGTTCCACTCCGTAAATCCGAAGGACATGAAATTCCTGAAATGGACGGAAGGAGCGTTCAAGGACTGGGGACACTGCGGTGCATGCGCCAACGGTTCAGTGACGTTCATTGCCAAAGTGCCTTTATGGTTCTATGCCGAACCCAATTCCAGGTATGGAGATTTCACGACAGAGACCTACCGGAAGTTTTACCTGAACAAAAGGGATGAATCGGAAAGCGGCAACCTCTATCAAGGCTTTGACATCGCTTTCCGGGATGAAGCCGAGTTCTGGCAGTTCCTGAAGGACTACGAAGGAACGGTGTTCAAGGGAAATTGGGAAAATCAAATCGTGTTATGGTGTTTCCGTCGGGAATATGTGTTTCTACCTTCCGCCGAGTGGAAAACGGTTGATGCCCCTGCCGAAGAACGGAGGCTCAACTTCCACCCCGAACAGGTCAAGATAGTCAAGGACATGGAAAAGCACATCACGTACTTCTACCGAATCAAACCAGATAATTTCTAACACTTAAAATCCAACAGATATGCAAACGACAGTGACCAAGGCCGGTAACGCTCCCGACCTGCTTTCCGGTATCCTGAGCGTACAAGTGAGAAACGAGGACAAGATTACGGAACAAGACCGGCTCTATTGCCAGATGCAGCAAGAACTGCTTTACAAGACACTCGACCAGATTGACCGTTGGTACGCCGTCTTCAAGGAGGAGGCAGAACAGTATCAAGCCGAGCGCAAGTTCCATTACGAGGAGAACGGCAAGGTGTCCATGCGGGATTTCTATACTTACCATAACAACAGGGACGACTATTCTCACAACGAGTTCAAGCCGTTCGACCTGATCAATGACCTGGTGGATAAGAACCGCAACGCCAACGCGAACTTTGCGGGCCGCATCATTTCTTATTTCAACAGGACTTACAACGTGTCGGTCCCTGAATATAAAATAGACGAAAAGACCCTTCAGATGGGCTCCCGTCCTGTCTATGGGACATATGTAGATGTGGTTATCGAACACCTGGGTGGCAAGAGTTTCCGGGAAACGGCGGTGGAGGAACTTCTTGCCAGGGTTGCCAGAGTCGTCAAACCTTCCTGCTGGAGTAAAGTCAAGACGGAGCTGAAGAAGGACAGGATTGTATTTCCCGAAATCATCCGTTTCGACGATTATTACATACAATACAACAACAGGTGCAAAATCAGTTACAACTATGGCGGGGATTTGGAAAMCCTGTGCGCCGGCATCGCCTACGGTGCGGACGACATACTGAACGGGAATTCAAAGATGATCATCCGTTTCGATGACAACGATGTTTCCGTCACTGACTGGTACGACCTCACGACCACCAATGCCGAGCAGATCCGGTTCTACAAGAACGGACGCATCGATGTCCGGTTCAAGGACAGCGCGGCAGCTGGGAACTGCTTCAAACGTCTCCGGCTGGATGAAATCACTCAAAGAGAGAACTGACCATGAGAAGAATCCCACAACACCCCGTAAGCCGATCCTTGCGGGGTGTTTTCATTTTCAACGATAAACAGATAAAGCCATGTATGCCATCATCCCCCAACAGATCCCGCAAGGTATGCGTGCCGAGGTCAACGAAAAGATACTTTTCGCCATAGACTCCGGCAAGGACCTCATTCCGGCGGAGAGCATCTACAACTGCTACACCGGCATCGGAGGACTGCACAACCTCAAGCAGTCCGATTTTGCCAATTACCACGAGTACGCCGAAGCGAAGAAGGAATCCGAGATGGGACAGTTCTTCACCCCGCATGAAGTATGCCGGGACATGGCGGATATGCTTTCTCCCACCTCCTCGGAAATGATACTTGACATGTGCTGCGGCATGGGCAATTTCTTCAACCACCTGCCCAACCTGCATAACGCCTACGGCTTCGACATAGACGGCAAGGCCGTTTCCGTGGCACGATACCTCTATCCTGACGCGCATATCGAGAAATGCGACCTCCGGCAATACTATCCGGAACAACGCTTCGATATTGTCATCGGCAATCCTCCTTTCAACCAGAAGTTCGACTACAAACTGTCGCAGGAATACTATATGGACAAGGCTTATGATGTGCTTAATCCGGCAGGAATCCTGATGATAATCGTGCCTGGCTCTTTCATGCAGAGCGGATTCTGGGAAAAGACACGGATAGCCGGCATAAACAGTAATTTCTCCTTTGTCGGTCAGACGAAGCTGGCCCCGTCAGCCTTTGCTGCAACCGGAGTCCATGATTTCAATACGAAGATTATGGTATTTCTCCGTAAATCGGTCCACATCGGGATGCGGGCTTACAGCGCGGAGGAATTCATAACGGTGGAAGAATTGAAAAAACGCATCGGCGGGGCAAGGGCTATGAAACACCGGTTGCGTTTCGACCTGATGCGCGAGACCAACAGGATCGACAAGGAAGAGCTTGAACTGTTCGAGTACAGACTTGCCAAGTACATGTACGAGTTGAAGGTACACGCCAAGTTGAACAGGTATATCGGCAAGACGGAGGCTTTGGTCACGAAATTCCGCAACCAGAAACCGCCCGGGAACGCCACACGGGAACAGGTGAACCAATGGGAGAAGAACAAGCTGACCCCGAAGAAAGTGCTTGCTGTCATCCGCAGGTACATCACCTCGCAAAATACTGTACCTCGCAAGGAAGTGGCGTTGGTGAAGACCTCATACGGATTCAAACTGAAACAATATGCGCCGCGTCTGTTGGACAAAGTTCCGCACAAGGCGGCAAGTATCAACGACCTCGTGCTGGAGCGTGCCGAACTGCCCATGCCGGAAGTGCCGACAGAAAAGAACATGCGCCAAATCCGTGCGGCGGAGAAACTGATACGGCGCAAGCGGAGAGAGTATGAAATGCAGGACCGGCAGTTCCCGGAGATGGAGGAAGATGACAGGCTGAAAGAATACCTTGACCGCACGACCTTCATCAACAAGGACGGTGACGTATGTGAGTTCACCACGCTCCAGAAACACGACCTTAACCTTGTCCTGCAGAAACGCTATGCGCTGCTGAACTGGCAGCAAGGCTCGGGCAAGACGGCCGCCGTGTACCACCGCGCTAAGTACCTGCTCAAATACCGCAAGGTACGGAATGCCGTCATACTGGCTCCCGCCATCGCCACCAACATGACATGGATACCCTTCCTCTCAATGAACAGGGAACAGTTCCGTGTGGCAAGGTGCAATGCCGACCTGGAAACGGTGCCGGAAGGCGTGTTCCTCATCCTCTCCACCTCCATGCTCAGCAAGCTGAAACGGGGGCTGGCAAGGTTTGTCAAGCGCACCTCAAGAAAACTGTGCCTCGTTTTCGACGAGTCGGACGAGATAACCAACCCGTCGTCACAGCGGACAAGGCATATCCTCTGCCTCTTCCGCCGTCTCAGGTACAAGATACTCGACACCGGCACGACCACCCGCAACAATATCGCGGAACTGTACAGCCAGTTCGAACTGCTCTATAACAACTCCGTCAATATGATTTGTTGGAGCGGCCGGGTGTACCACGATAACAAGGACAAGGAGATAGAGGAAGACACAAATCCCCATTACGGCGAACCGTTCTCGGCTTTCAGGGGGCATGTGCTTTTCCGTGCCTGCCATTGTCCGGGAAAATCCACCGTCTTCGGCATTGAGAAACAGAACCAGGATGTCTATAACAAGGAGGAACTGGCAGAGCTTATCGGCAAGACCGTCATCACCCGCAAGTTCAGGGATTTCGCGGGCGAGAAATACAGGATACGGACACATACCGTCAGCCCGTCCGACGGCGAGCGTGAGGTTTACCGTGTCATCATCGAGGAGTTCTGCCGCATCTGCGAGCTGTATTACAACAGCACGGGTGACACGAAGAAGGATGCCGGTCTCCGGCTTATGCGCCAGATCAAGCTGCTCATCAAGGCCTGTTCCGTCCCCCACCTGATAGAGGGCTATTCCGGCGACGGAATTCCGAACAAGACAAAGTATATCGAAAGGCTGGTGCGGAAGATACCCGGCAAGGTGGCTGTCGGTTGCACGTCCATAGCCGCATTCGACCTTTACGAGAAGCGTCTCCGCGAATGTTTCCCGGAGCGTCCTGTATTCGTGGTCAAGGGAGACGTGGCGTTCAAGAAACGACAAAGCGTTGTGACGGAGTTCGATTCCACCGTCAACGGCATACTGGTCTGCACGCAGCAGAGCCTGAGCAGTTCGGTGAACATACCCACCTGCAACGACGTGATACTGGAATCCCTGCAATGGAACATCCCGAAGATGGAACAGTTCTATTTCCGATTTATCCGTCTTGACTCCAAAGAGCAGAAGGACGTGCATTATGTCACCTATAAGGATTCCGTGGAGCAGAACCTAATGGCGCTGGTACTTACGAAGGAACGGCTGAACGAGTTCATCAAGACGGGTGAGGTCAAGGAACAGTCCGAGATCTTCGAGGAGTTCGACGTCACCATGTCCGTCATCGAGAGCCTGCTGGTAAGGGAGTGCGACAGCGAAGGCAGGATACACATCAGCTGGGGAAGCCAGCGCATAATGAATTGAAAAAAGGGAAAACTAATGGGAAACCGCAGATTCCATTCCACAGGCAAAGGTAGCCCACCCCCTTACCGGCAGGGCAAGGTCAGGCCGCAGGCGGTTTTCGGGGAAATCATCCTCGCCGGGGGCTCCGGTATTTCCCCGAAAAACCCTGCGCTGCCGGGGTGCGGACCTTTTGGAGCCTGTGGAATGAAATCCCCGGTTCCAATCATTAACTGATAAATGAAGAATTATGGACTTGAATCAAGCGGAAGTGGCAGTGACCACGCAGCATCTCATAGACACAAGGCAGGAGAAGGACAACTGGTTGCAGATGTCTGACTTCGGCGACATGGGGGAATTCCTGTGCACCTGTTCCGAACTGTTCGCCGAAGAGGAGACACCGGAATACAGGTACATGAAATGGGAGGACATTCCGGACTCACTCATCAACATGGAATGGCTGTGCCCCAACTTTTTTGAGATACGGGAAGCGATGGAACAGCTGGAAGAACCCGACAAGGATTGTTTCTTCGACTGGTGTGACCGCTACGGGCATGACATAAGCACGGAAGATGCACACCTGCTGGTGGCGCATTACATCGAACTTTTCGGGAACACGGCCTATACCGGTGATGAGCCATGCCCGGACAGCGGGGATGACAGCCTGCCGTACTACCCGGGCATATCAAGCAATTACTTCGACACGGGCATTCCCCACTTCGAGGTATTCGATGACAATTACGATTAAAACATATACAGGATGGAAATCAACTTCAAAGGACCGGTAATGCCGGTTGACCCCTACTCGCAAATGGCGTTCGTGGAGATCCTGAACATTCTCCTGACGGCAAGGCACATCGTGGATGTGAACAGGTTCCTGATAAACAGGAATACCAATCCGCAATTCGGCTCGCTGTCAGGATATTTCAGGTGGTCGTTCTCCGGCAACCACTTCACGCTGTGGCAACGTATGGAATACAATTCCCCTGTCTGCTTCAGCCGGCGCATATTCAGCATCCATTTCGGGATACTGGCAAGCCGCAACAGGGAACGGAATAAAGACAGTCTGACACTAAACTGAACAGGATATGGACACCATAACGATAAGCAACAGGGAAATCGCGCTGATGGCTTTCGACAGGCTCCGCAAGGACGACAGGAAGGATTCCGCGCTGAAACTTGCCCGATGTATGCTGCATGGCACAAGTATATCCCTCGGCATAGGTGATATCGACTGGGAGATAGACAGGGCGATACAGCAGTGCGGAGGAGTGCCAAGAACAGGATACAGATACACGGCTTATTTCCACTTCAACCGGAATACGGAAATGGCAAAGGAAATATACGACAAGATCGTGAAGGAACTATATGGTTAGGAAACACACGGAGGCGGCTTGAAGGCCGCTTCTGTCATTTATAACGGTATGTACGGGAAAAGGAACCCTGCCGTACACAGGTAACAGAAATGGATGAACAGAAAACATTGACATTGGATTTCATCAAATCCCTGATGGAACCGGCCTATACGCTGGTATGGACGGACTATGATGACAATCTTGACAACCACCGCGGCCTGATTCAAAAATGCCTTGACAGCAAGAGCCGTGAGCATTTGTGGGAAGAGGCAGACGTGTGGTACAGCGATGCCGAATGGGAGGCTGTCCGTGGAATCATCGCGAAACTGAAAGAGGAATGTACCGTCTTTAATGACTTTGACGAAGAGGATGTGGATGACTTCTTCGATGAGCACGAAGATGAAATCCGTGACGAGATTTACAGCCGAAATGATTCGGATGTGATAAAGGAGCTGATAATGCATACGGACGACATCCCCATCCGGGTGGAGATGCTTTCCAACTATGACTGCATCAACTCCCACTGGTTTGAATCGCAGGGCGGTTACAGGTACGAGGAGTCCTATTTCGGGGACATGGTGGACAGCCTGAACCTCAATCCGGCGAGAGTAAAGAAAATCCTGACAAAGCACGGCTACAAGGCCTACGGGCGTTTCCCGAACCGTAAAAACCGGAACGGCAGGGAGCAGGTCTCATACGAACAGTTCTATGAGGAACTTATCAATTCCTGCTGCGGGGCAAACCTGCTGACCTATATAGGCAGGGTGAACCTGAAAGAACTGTATGAAGCCGGCTTTTCATTGGAAGAGGTCGTTATCCCCAAAGGCAACTGTTGCGGACTTTTCAGTTCAACATATGGCGGCGGAAGCCTGCTTGAAATGGAACTGAAGAAAGACGTAAGGCTGAAATTGGAAGTGAAAGACTATCACGGTTTCCGTTTCCGGCTGGATGACGAACGTTCCAAATATGAATGCTCCATCCGGCATGTGTACGGGGTGGATGACTCCTTTTTCGGTGAGAGGATAAGCCTTGTCGCCTCATAAAATCAAGTATCCACCATTAAAATCATAAAGTCATGGAAAAGAAATATGTCATCATCCTCTCCGAAGGAAAGGAATACCTGTGCTGTCACGAAGACGGCTGCTATTATGATGTATCCTGCCCGATGCGGTCATTTACTGAAGGCGAAGAAGATTTCGAAATCATGGATTCCGGTCAGAACCGGCATGGCAAGACATATCCATACCATAAAAGAAAATTGAAACTTGTCCCTAGGTTTTATCCGAATGGCTGGCTTGCCTTGAGCCTGGAAGTACCGAAGACCGGGGAAGCTTATACGGTACTGACCGTCAATCTGGAGGACTTTCCGGCCTTCGGGATTCCCGACAAGGCATTTGTTGACATCAACAACAATCCGGAAGCGATGGACTTTCTCATAAGATACAATCTTGCCGAAGATACGGGTTACAGGCGCAGGAGCGGATGGGTGGAATACCCGATGGTAAAACTGAACCTTCCCGAACTGTACCGGATATCACCGGCATACTTCGAGGAATCAGGACAACAATCAATCATGTAACATCAACAATCAACAACCCAATTATAGGAGTATGGCAAAATATGAAGTAAGGGTAAGATACGCCTTCGAGGGCACTTACATGGTAGCGGCAGGGAACCGCGAAGAAGCAAAAAGAATGGTAGAGGAAGACTGCGGTCTGGTACTGGGCGGCAATATCCACACGACACGCGATGATGACGAGGTAACGGACTGGAACTTCGGCATCCATCCCGAATCGCAGATACTCTCGATCAAGGAAACGGGCAGGAAAGCCCGGGCAAAATACATCGCGATGAATTTCAGCGACCGGATTGAGGAACTACGTAATGGCATCATTGAAGCGATACGGCAGTTGCTTCAGGCGCACTCACTGGCGGAACTTGCCTTTACGAACCGGGAAGATGACCCGGTATGGATAATCTGGTTCGGGAAAAACGGAGACCCGTATGAATGCCGGGTAACGGGTGTCCGGATAATGGAGGGCAGCCTGACCGTCATTGCCGAAGAGAAAGAAAGCGGTGATGAGGTGGAATGCTACGGCCCGTTTGAACTCGGCGCAAGGAATATAGACTGGCTCCATGAAATGTACGATGCTGCATGGCGGCAATTGGAAGAGACAAAAGATGTTGAACCCAAAACGGAAGAACCATGAAATATCAGGCGGAAAATGCAGTCTCCAGTTTCTTCTACTACATGTGGAACGCCTGGAGCAAGGAAGAATGCAAGGTAGTATTTGGAGATATGTACCGGCACTTTTGGGATAAATGGTCCGTGTCGGCAGACAATGCCATTTTCGGTGCCGCGGAACGGTTCTTTGCCGGATTGTCGGAGAACTATCAGAAGTTACTTGTTGAACGTGCCGTTACGCTTTATGACGGCAGGGCTTTCCGAAAAGAACCGGACGATTCCGACATCCTTGTATGCAAAGAATGCGGCTCACGGCAGTTGGAAATTCAAGTATGGATAAACGCCAACACGGATGAACGTATCAGCTATGTGTATGATGACAATGACGGGCACTGGTGTGACGGCAAATGGTGTGAAGAATGCGTTGACCAGACCTTTTTCTGTACCAAAGCGGAATTCACACAAAAGATGCAGTCCTGGTGGGAGTCATGTGGTCTTGAGTCAAAAGAACAAATCACAGGGTTGAAAGTCTGTGACTGTCCGCCTGCCGAAAGTCCGCAGACATTTGTCGATGCGGCAGGCCGGTGGTGGAACAGCCGGGACTACGAATATAAACGGGAAATCTATAATAAACATACCTCAAACAACGAATGATATGCAGACAAACATCATTGAACTGATAAGTAACTCATGCGGTTGCAGTCAGACGGAAGCGCAGGAATACCTGGATTCCGAAATCAGATACCTGCGTGAATTGCAGGAAGCGGATGACTTGAGGGGAGACGACATCGGGATGGCGTGCAGCAACCTCGGGCTTGACCTTGATTATCAGGAATATTTTATCAACCGCCTCGCAGGGGCATAAAGACTTATGGCTATGGCTTATTTTCAGAACATACACAGCATGGCGGATCTGAAGAAGGAATACCGCTGCCTGGCATTGCAGCACCATCCGGACAAGGGTGGTGACACTGCAATCATGCAACGGGTGAACACCGAGTTTGAAAAACTGTACGGGATATGGAAAGACAAACCGGATGTTTCAGCGGCTTCAACCGGATATGAACATGACTATCCGGGAGCCACGGCAAAGGAATACACCGAGTACGTGTATAACGAATACCGCTGGAAAGGCCGCAATTACAAGGGACAGCACGCGCCGGAAATCGTGGAACTGGTACGGGCATGGCTCAAGGAGACCTATCCGGGATACAAGTTCTCCGTCAGACGGGAGAATTGCCACTCCATCCATATCCGGTTGATGAAAGCGGATTTCGAGGCGTTCACCAAAGAGTCTGGAAAAGTTCAAGGCGATGTCAACCACCATCATATCCATTCAGACAAATCCTTGACGGACAGGGCAAAAGAAGTAATGATGAATATCTGCGATTTCATCATGTCGTACAATTTCGATGACAGCGACCCCATGACGGACTATTTCCATACCAACTTTTACCTGACGCTCGGAATCGGAAGTTACAAACAGCCGTACAAGGTGGAACCGCCCAGACTCGGCAGCAAAGACAAGCCGGAGGTATTCAAGCATCCGGAAGGTCCGGCACACAAGGCAATGCGCCGGGCATTGGGCAAAGCGCGTTTCGGCTTCATCGAAAGCCGGAAGTATGCCGGGGAAATAATTCTGGGGGAAGACTGTTTCGGCTCACGGGGCGAACTCTATTTTTGGCCGAAGGAATATTCAAGCGCAAAAATGGCCCAAAAACGCATCGACAAACTGGAGGAAGCCGGAATAAGGTGCGAACTCACCGGCTATAACGGAGGATACATCCGCCTGCTCGGGTACACCCCTGAGATGAGAGATTCCCTGGAACGGGAACGTCAGGAGTATGCCGCCGCGTATCAGGCATGGTACTCAAAACAGAATTTGAAAACAATCTGATTCAGGAATTATGGATACAAACAATTTGGACAAGTGGTGGTACGGACTTCCGGAAAACACCAGACAGGCTATAGGAGACGATGGGATATGGGAAAAACTGGATATGCCATCCCGTTCGGCGCTACACCGGTATTCCCTGCTTAGAATTTACGGAACGGCAAAAGACAGGGATGAGGAACGCACGCTGCTCAATGAAATCGCGTGTGGACTGGGCGACCTTGCCCTTGTCCGTAAAAACGGCATCGCGTTGGAGGAAATGTGCAACGGGAACGGGGAATTTTACGATGAATACCAGGAACAGTTCAACATATTATATGACAATTACGGACACATAATAGAAAATATAAGCTGGCCGGACTGGATCGGACATACAATTCCGACAAACAGGGAACTGGTCCGGTTATTGGAACACCACGGTTACAAGCGTATGGAAATCGATACCGACAGAAGAATCCCGAAAACTTTCTATGTTTTCCGTCGTGGGTTGCACATCAACGCAAGCGAGGACTTGTCTTACCACATCATACCGCAACAGGACAGTTTCGGACTGGGGCGTTTTGCGGTATGCGCAACCAAAGACGGTGAAAGCTCCCAACTGGGCACTGACTGTGCCCGGCTCTTTTTGAGGCGCTTCCTTGCCTTCCTGAAGGGTGAAAGAAGCGGGAAAGAGATTATAGATGAAATATTCAACAACCGACAAACTGAACGATAATATGAAAGCAAAAGTGTTCAAGTACAAGTCTGACGGGAATACCGTCGTGGCTCCTTATATGGAACTGGAGCCGTATGCGGAGAATGTATATCTCTCCCTGTCGAGAAAGAACGAAGACGGGAATGAAGACGATGACTGTTTCCATGTGGTCTGCCGGATTGAAAACGTTTATTTTTCCAGCGGGCAGTATTCACGCCGGTTTCTCAAGGGAGAAGGTTGCAGAGAGGAAGCCGCCACCTATTGCAGGAACTGGATCGCGGATACGCTTCAGGATGCGGAAAGAGGAACCTTCGTCAGGTTGATCTCCGTCCGCGTGTTCGAGGCTCTCGGACTTGACGCCACCCCCTTGGTGCAAGCCCGTGAGGCGTACAAAAGGAAGCAGGAACAGAAACGCAGGGAGTGGGAGGAGAAAGAGGCGGAAGAGCGCAGAGCGCGGGAAGAGCAACATCAGCGGCTGCTCGATGAACAGAAACAGAAATTCCTGGACGGGGAACGGATCACGGGAGGAATGTTCCTTGAAATCACCGGAAGGGACGGTTTTGACATCCATATCAGAACCAAAGGGACATTCAACAGGCATGTTATGGGCATAAATAAGGAAGGAAGCATCAGTTACCGGAAAATCAAAGGTCACCGGACTCCGGACTTTACCGGATGCCATAAGGCCGTGTCCGCCTATCTTGCGTTCATAACAGAAAAAGAGGGCAAACAATAAATGCTGGCGGTAACGGCCTGCTTCATGCAACTGTTACCGCTGCCATCTTCCGGCCTCACAACTCACGGTTCAGCGCCATTGCCAGCGGAAACATAAACCGGTTATAGGCTTTAAGCTTTTGCAAATTCAGTACATATCCGGCATAGGGATTGGTCAGATCGGTATAGAAGAATACATCGGTAAATCCTGCGTGTTCCTCCACGACTTCACCCTCCAACGGAATCTCCTCCACATTGAACCGCTCCAGAGGCAGTTCTTCCAGACGGGTCTGTTCCGCATTTCCCAACACATTGAGGTTACGGTTAAACAGCACGAATCCTTTCTTCCTGTAATCCACACGCATACCGTACGGACGCTCCACAAGGAAAGCATCCGCCGCTTTCTTTATATAGTTTTCCATAAGCCTGAAATTAGAAATTACAAAAATACACCATTTGTCCGGCAATGGCGAACAAATCAGGAAGAGAATCGCCACAGACCATGCAAAGCACACTACCGTGTATTTTATTTCCCACCCTGCAAAGGTAGTCCCGTGTCCGGTGTACCCTGTCAAGGTCAGGCCCCTTGCGGGGTTGGCTGAAAGAAAATCATCCTCGCCTGACGGCTGCGGTATTTTCTTTCGCCAAACCTTGCGGGTACTGCCACGGGACAGTCAAGCAGGCGAGAAATAAAAATACCGGCTCCCGGAGCCGGACGTGTTTAACAGATAAAATACAATGAATCATGAAAATCCTGAATGAAGAACATTTCGAGAATGTAAAGCGTTATGCCGAATCCATCGGTGACATCTCACTCCAGAAATGCCTGGAACGGTTGAAGAGCTGGGAAGAAAATCCTGACTGTCCCAGCGAAATCTCACTCTACTATGACCATGCCCCGTACTCGTTCGGCTTCACCCAACGCTATCCCGACGGAAGGACAGGCATCGTGGGCGGTCTGCTCTATCACGGAATACCGGACCGTTCTTTCGCCGTGACACTACAGCCGTTCCATGGATGGCAGATACACACCTGATGAGAGGCAAACGACAATATTAACTTTATAAAATTCAATTCAATATGGAAACGACATTGGCAGTAATGGAAAGACAACAGCAGTTTGACTTCCAGAAAAACGGAATTGAAGTGATGAACTTCGAGACACTTCAACGCACCTATAAAGAGAATGACATCTACAACAATCCGGTGCAGGGCATCTACCATTACCAGGTCATCCGGCGCATGATGGACATCTGCGAGAAATACAATCTCGACTATGAGGTGGAAGAAATCTTCGCTGCCCAGAACAGGAACAAGACACAGCCGGGAGTGAGCATCCTCCCGCAGGTTGAACAGACACATGGCGAAAAAGCCGTGGAAGCCCATATCCTGCGCCGTATTTTCGCTACCATCCGGATCAAGGATTGGGAGACGGACGAACTGACCACGACATTGGTCATCGCCTACCACCAGGACGGCATACAGGCAGCCATAGGCCCCTGCGTGCTAATCTGTCATAACCAGTGTATCCTTTCATCCGAGCGAAGCGTCTGCAATTACGGCAAGAAGAAAGTCTCGACGGAAGAGGTGTTCGAAACCGTGGATGGTTGGCTGGCCAATTTCGAGGTGAACATGAACGAGGACATCGAACGCATACAACGGTTGAAACGCCGGATTATATCTATGGAGGAAATCTATATGTACATAGGTCTGCTGACCGCGTTGCGTGTCTCCCACGACAGTTCGGACAGGGACCTCTCATCCTCCGTGGAAACCTATCCACTGAACCAGGGACAGATTTCCATCTTCGCGGAAGAGGTGCTTAAACTGGCCATGAGCAAAGGACAGATTACCGCTTGGGAATTATACAATATAGCCACAGAGATATACAAGCCCGGAAAGACAGACTTCCCGGCCCTTATTCCACAGAACGGAGCCATGGCGGAACTCCTGCTTTCCCGTCTGCCGGAAGAGCTGGAAGTACAGGATGCCGTTCAGGTAAACTGACATGCAAGCTTCTCAAACCAAAGAAATAAGGGAGAACCTGACAGTGATAACAACTGAAAGGTTCTCCCTTTTTCAATTACTCTTCAAAAAGCAGCATGAATTCCACCTTCCTTCTCCGTTCGATGCTCGGAACCACTTTCCCTTTATAGCACCTGAAAGAGACATATTCCTTGTAAATATTACGGTCGCCCGACTCCAGTTTCTTCAACAGCCGGCTCTTCGGTCTTTTCCCATATCCTTTTAATCTGTAGGGTCCCACATTATATGAAAGGACTGCTGCCAACAAAGAATCACGTCCCAGATAACTGAACATGCGGCACAACTTACGGAGGTCTGCTCTCAGAATGGAATCGCCCTGTGCTTTTGTAATACCGTTGGTAAACCTCTCCCCGGGAAGAACTTTGTGACCCCACCCGACATAAGGCCAATGCTTTTTCTCTCCATGCCAACCCTCGAATCGCTTGACACACTCGACCGCAAGACTGAACTTGTCCGGACTTGCCTTTACCGGATTCTCCGCCCTTGAAGGCATACCTGAAAAAAAGACCGCAGCGGAAAGCACCGCAAACCATATTGCTTTTAACTTCATCATAGGCAGGACCGGCTTAGTGTCTGACTGTTGTGACCGGCAATTCCTTACTATCCGCAGTCACGACGGAATCCTCGTCCTCCGTCTCGTTGTTGAAGTCAAAAGTCAATTGGCAAAGCTGTGCCGGTTCGCTATTGTCCTCGAAATAGATGTCTATCGTCTGCTGGTCCTCGCTTTCAGAAGTGTAGTATAGCCTGAACACCTCCCTGTCAAGGGGATAGCGGTCATTGGGCAGCAGCACCATCCCGTCATCCATACGGAGCGTACCCTTGCCGTCCGGCTGGAAATATCGGATGGTGTAGCGGGCATCGGAAAACCGTCCCTCACGTTTGAGTTCACACCGTATTTCCACCGTCTCGCCTTTCACAATACGTGTGGGGACAGGCAGGGTCTCCACCTTGAACGGATAGGACTGCTGTACATCCACTTCATCATTGCAGGCGGACAACAGACAAGCCACCAGACCCAGGAACAGGATTGCCGTCATTCCGACCAATCCTCTTTTTTTATTCAATGCATTCATATTCAATCAGATTTTAAAACGTTATACTTAATTCTATTTTTACAGAAACTTGTTTTGCAGGTATTCGTTCAGATCCTTGTATCCTTTGTACAAAGAGGAACAGTCCACTATTTTATCCGCGTAGCGTTTGCGGAGAGCCTCCAGCGTGCGCCGTCCGGCTTCGTCCCGGTCCAGGTAACAGTTGACTCTCTCATACCTGTCAAGAACGGGGAACGAGCGTTCCAGCAATGCCACCGAGTTCAGTACGAGATAGTCGTCGCCACATCCCAATTCGAGTTGCATCCACGAGAGGCAGTCGATAAACCCCTCGAAGAGATTGCAAGTATCCGAACCGTTGTCCATCAGCGAAATGTCTTTCGGGGAGAGACTGGCCTTAAAAAAGCGGTTGCGCACCTCGTATCCACCGCTGACATTCCTGAAACCGATGGCGAAATACCGCTTCCCGTGCAAGGTATACCTGATCTCCTTGCAGTTCGGCATAGCCACATCACCGCTAATGCCACGTTCCGCCAGATAACGGAGCAGGACTCTGTTGTGCAGCGGTCCGGACTGTACCTTCGTGAAACTTTCCTGCCTATGGGAATCCTCCCTGTCATTTTCCCCGGAGCGGAAAACGGTCTTGTGTTCGGGAGCAAGACCGCCCCATATCTCTGTTATGAACCTGGCCTGCGCCTTGAAATCCCCGCTGCCGATAAACTCCCCGGCAAGGGTGAATATGTCGCCTCCCTGTCCGGTACCGAAGTCATGCCATATATCTTTACGGACATTCAGCTGGAACGAGGCGGTGCGCTCCTCCCGATACGGGGCCAGATACCAATATTCATCCCCCCGTCTTCTTGCCGGTTCATATCCCATCCGTGCCAGAAAAACGGCGATAGGAATGTCTCTTATCTCTTCTATAGTCATAAGCGGTACGGTTTTAATGGATTATGAATTTTACGCCCAGACCGAACTGTGTCGTGAACAGGTCCAGCGAGCTTCCCCACAATACACGTTCCCGGATACCGGCAAGAAGGACGATGCGGTCTGTCAGGTATGCCTCAAGCTCCAGGGTTATCGCGCCGCCATAGACAAACGCATCCTTGGCGAGCAGCGTTGAACCGTCAAACAGCATCCTGTCTCCCCAATTCACGGTTTCATAGCCGGCCAGTGCGGAACCGCCGACCGAGAGGAAGACCGTCTTTGTCGGATCAGACAGGAATTTCAGGTAATAGCCGCCTTCTGCCGTGAACTGCGCACGGGGTACGCTCGCATTCCGATACCCGTAGTTCTTCATCAGATACTCGGCGCCTATGACCCAGCGGTTGGCTTTTGGGGTGTATCCGGAAACGGCAAATCCGGTATAATAATTCAAGGGGGACTTTGAGCCGTTCGCAAATCCTCCGCGCAGTTCCACGCCCTTCATCCCGGGCAGGTACCGCTGGGCGTGCGCCCGCCCTGAAAACAGGGCAAGCGACACGACTGTAACAAAAAGGAACAGATACTTCTTCATGGCTACTTCACTTTAAGTTCGTTGATAACCCCGGCTCTCACGATGTCCTCACTTTCCACGGTGAAGGTCTGGTGTCTGCCACCGCCTTTCTCGTGCATCTCCACCACCAGTACCTTGTCCGAGGGGATGGTGAATTTGTCGAAGACAAAAACGGTGCGCCCGTCCTTTTTTCCCGCGACGGACGTTACATAGTCGTAAGCACGCAGTGGGAATATCACCTGTTCCTGGATGGCGGTACGTTTCATCAGCTTCTTGTCCACAATTTTAAAAGTCACGAAATCCACCTCATAAGGCACGTTGGAGCGGTTCTTTATCTGTGTATGAAAATAAAGCAGGCCGTTGTGCGTATAGAGTCCGCGGAGCAGGTACTGGATGCCGAACGCCTTGCACCCGATATGCTTGATGTGCCGTCTGTTGTCCTTGTGGATGGACTTCGAGATAAGGTGTACCAATTTAGGCGATTCGCAGCCCAATTCCTTCAGGTAGATGTCAAGGGCGTTGTTGGGGCGGTTCACCTCACTTCCGTCATGAATGAAATCCTTCATCTCGATATTCAGCAGCAGCGGCTCTTCCGCATACTTCACATTGAAGGTGTAAAAACTTCCGCTTTCGGTAATCACGGACATGTTGGTCTCCTCACGGAAGTCCTTCACGGTGGCCTTTACACGGATGACATTCTCCGCACCGTCCGCCTTGCCTGCAATGAGGTTCGGAGAACCGAGGTCCACATAACGCACCGATGACGGGAAAATGATGTGCGTGGTCTTTCCATAGGTCACTTCCAGCCCGTATGGAGGTATCATCCTGTCAAAGGTGAGTTTACGGGTCAGACCGTGATAGAGGTCTCCGTCCTCCTCTTTTTGAGGATACACATCCTTGGCCAGTGTGATGGCATTGTTTACCGCCGCTACGCTGTCGGCTTCATTTTGGGCGAAAGCACCCACAGTGCCCCATGCAAGGGCAAGCATTACAAAAAACTTTTTCATGTCGATTGAATTTTAATGGATTGTTATTGATCGTTGTCTTGATAAAGCATCAGGGTATAGCCTGACTTGAGATGCACCTTCTCCTCACGCATCTTCCGGGATATATACTGCGAGACACCTTGTATGGCACCCTTTCCGAGTTCGGAAAGCAGCTGGTCGCCTGCCGACTGGTTGGTGATGGAGATGCTCGTGCCGAGATTCTGCCCCAGATTGGCGGCAACCTCCCTGACAGCGTTAGCCTCCATTGACCCCGGAATGAATATGCCGCCCTGCCCGTCATTGTCATACACGGCAAGTTCCACGGGGATGATGATACCGCCATATTCCACCTGAAGGATATTGACGTGAAGCCTTTCACCCTGTATGCGCCCTTCTCCGGTAAGCAGGGAGTTTTTGGGCAGGATATGCTTCCCTACACGCATCGGCTCCAGCAGTCTCATCCTCACTCCCTGACCGCTGATGACGGTCTGGTCCCCGTGGATGCAGGCCCGGATGGTATTCCTCACGTTTCTCTCTTCTTTATTACCGATTGGCGTGTGGAATCTTTCCGGTTGTGCCATTCCCGTAAGCTGTATAGAATCACTGACCGGTTGCGGCAACGATGATACCACCGGTGTGGAAACCAGTCCCACGGGAACGGCTTTCGCCTTTCCGTTCCGCCCGGGACTTTCATTATCGGAACGGCTGTCCGTATTCACACCGCCATTGCCCGGCATATACCTGGCCGCAAGCTCATAGGATTTTTCCAAGAGAGCCACCTGCTCCTCGTAACCCGGCTGCGCGTTCTGTGTGGCGACCGCCTGCTTGAGTTGTTCCACCTCGGCTTTCAAAGCCTCCTTCTCCGGATCTTCCTGAGGCGACTCGTAAAAGTTGCCGAGCGTCCTGTTGATGTCATTGTAGGCGGAGACGGATGAAGAACAGGCTTCATTCCTTCTGTCACCTTCACGTGAACTGCCATCCTTGGCATCCGCATCCGGTGACAATTCCACGACAGTCCCGGAGTTCCCATCTGCCATCTCGGAGAAATCCTCCAGCGTACGCAGTTTTTCCGTCTGTTTGCGTTTCATGTCAGCCTGCTCATAGGCGGCAATCTTGTCCCCTTCTATGCCCGCTCCCCTCGGATCGGGAAGCTCGGTGTTGAATCCCGCATTTTTTTCCTCTTTCCTTTTTTCCTCTTCGGACGGTGCGAAAATGAGCCACATCGCCCCGAGGAACAGGAGGAACATCCCGGCAAAAACCAGGTATTTCCTGATTTCCAGCCTCTGTTTCAATTTATTGACATCATTACCCATTTTCTTTCTGATTGAATCGGTTAAAAAACTCTTCCATTTCCTGCACCCTTTTATCCGGGAGTGTATCGGCAGGAACGATATCCGGAATTTCCATCGGGGGTATCTCTATGATTTCCGGCCGTACATCCTCCCGTCCGATGTCATGGATGGCACGGAAAATCATATAGAAATTTCCGATGGCAAACAGGGCAGCCAGCACGACAATTGCCGGCACTCTCTTTTCCGGGCTAAGCCCGGAACACAGCTTCCGCAGCTTTTCTTCCACGGATTCCTTGATTTTTACAAACATCTTTTTCATACATTCTGAATTTTAACGGTCATACACTCTTATATCCCTGTTCTCCACCACACGGAAGGCTTCGAGGATGAAGCCGTGCGGATTATTGTCGCTACGGGTGGAGTTCAGCAGCCTGCCCCGCGTGACGAGGCTGCGCTCGGTCACGCTCTTCTCCCTGATAATGGAAAGCTTCGCGTAGGTCACGACCTCATACGGATAGGTATGGAAATCGCACTTGACGCTGTCAATCCCTACACGCTGGTTCACGTTACCGGAAATTATCCGGTTGTAATATCCCTGCTCTGCCAGATCCACATAATGGGCATAGGCGGAACGGTCACTGAGGAACATGGCCCTCCGGATATTGCCTTCAATCGCATTCTTGTCAGGCGAGAGCGTAAAGAACAGTTCGTGGAACCGTCTGACATGCTCCCTTGCCTCTACCGGGCGGTTCTGCTCCAGGTCTTGTGAAAGGGCCAGCATCAGTGACTTGCCTTCATCCAGCACATAGATCTTCTCCCGTTGCGCTTCCGCGAAGCTGTAAGCCTTCCATACGGAAAATCCCACAAGCAGGGTGCATACACACAGATAGACGATTCCGAACAGACGCAGGTGTCGGAAGCTGGTCTCGATATTTTTCAATGATTTGAATTCCATTCTGTAAATGTTTTATACTGTTATTACTTGATAAGCCTGCCGGCAATGTTTCCCACCGCCGCTCCGGCAGTCCCGGCCACCACGGAGCCTGTCTTGGATGCCGCCTGGTTCACGTTCTTTCCATAATTGCCCGCACCGCCTCCGGCCTGCACAATCCAGTTCGATACGGTCGGGATGGTGAAATACCCGATGATGCCGATAATGAGGAAAGTGATGTAAACCCCGTTTGAGCTGTCGGGGATGAAATCCGGGTCGGAAAGCTGTTCGATGTCCCTCTGCAGCATCAATACCTGGATTCTCGCCAGCACGCTGCTGAACAGGTCGCTTACGGGAAGCCACAGGTAGATACTGATGTAGCGGACGAACCACTGGCTGAGAGAAGCCTGGAAACCGTCCCAGCAGGAGATGGCAAAGGAAACGGGACCGAGTATCGAAAGCACGATCAGGAAGAATGTCCTCAGCGTGTCGATGACCAGCGCCGCCGCATTGAACAGGAGTTCCAGCAGTTCGCGGAAGAAATTCTGCACGGCTCTTTTCATGTTGTACATGGCACGGTCCACATACATTCCGCAAGCTTCTATAGCGTCAAACGCGCCCAGCTCGTCCAGCCTGTTGTCAAAAGTCTCCTTGTCGACCAGATAGGCTGTCTCGGGATTCCGTTTCATCGCCTCAGTCTCCAGCTTGTCCTTCTGCGCCCTGTACTCGTTCATGTCAAAGGTCTGCGACTCCAATATGGTATGGGTCCCTTTCACGACGGGCGAGAGGATGCTGTTCAGCGTACCCAGAACGAGTGTCGGAAAGAACATGATACAAAGCCCCAAGGCGAACGGACGCAAAAGTGGAAAGACATCCACAGGCTCGGCACGGGCCAGAGCCTGCCATACACGATACGCCACATAGAAAAGCGCTCCCAAACCGGCAAGGCCTCTTGCCACACCGGTCATCTTTGAGCAGAGCGGCATCATTTCCACATACAGATTCTGTAAAATCTGATGCAGGTTGTCAAAATCTATAGCCAACAATAACATAATGAAAGCGGATTAGGAATAATTACCAATAACGTTCGTTCGGTGAGCCGTAGAGTGCCATCACGCGGTCCAGGTCGTTCCGTTTCTTGGCGCGCAGGTAGGACACCCCGATGTTCTTGTTGGTGTAATACTGCACCAGGCTACGGTTTTGCAGCATGTCGTTGTAGCAGCGGTCGATAATGTCCATACGTTCCTTGTCGTTCATCGAAAGGCCGTTCTCGTTGACCACCGTCTTCAGGTCGTTCAGCAGGTGGGCACTTTCTTCCAGCAGTTTGGTGTACCCAAGGGCAATGGCACTCAGTTCTTCCGGTGTAAAATACGGATCGCTGAGCATACGCTCGAAGTTGGTGACATAGATGTCCGTGATATCTCCCACCATCAGGACGGTCTGCTGGACTTTGCGGGCATCCCGGACAAGGTTCTTGACCTTGCGCAATCCGTCGTAATACTCCTTGCCCTGCTTGTAGATTTTTACAGTCTCCTGAAAATTATTCGCCATATTAGTGGCTGTGGAGGACGTGTGAACAATGTTCTTGGCGGCATTGATGATGCCCTGTGCTAGATTGCCCGGGTCGCTCACGACCCATTGTGCTTTTGCTGTGAGGCTGGCAAGGAAGCAGCCCATGCACAGCATGAGAATTTTCTTTTTCATGATGTTTCTGTTTTAATGGTGAATAAAAATCTGTTGAAAGTCAAAGTCCCATTTTTCGCCCTTTGGACGGCGGATTACGGAGGATAGGCTTGTGCACCGGTCTCGGACGGTCTACCTCTGCCACTTTTTCTTTCCCGTGTCTGAGGGATGCGAAGAATTCGTCAGCATAAGGTCTGCGGCTGGTAACCCGGACTAATCTGTTATCCAGTTCTTTGTAGGCTTTCTGTGCCTGACGGGATTGTTCTTCCGGGGCTGCGGTCTTGTCAATACCGTATTTGACCAGAAAATCCGGTTGCACATTGATAAGGTCGTTTGAAGCATCCGGTGACACGGCGATACGCCCCAATTTGTCAAGCTCCCGGTCAAGTCCCTCAAGATAGAAGTCCGGCAGACGGACTCCGGGGATATTCTCGACCGCCTTTTCAGCCGCCGCGCACATCTCGGCTTCTATACGGGGAATGTTCATCCTGACATCAGGCTCAATGCAGCAGTCATCCCTGTCCATCAGATAGCTTTCGAGCCATTCATAGGTACTGCATTTGTCCTCAATGCCATAGCGCAGCTTGACGTAGGTCGATGGCACCATGCTGTATGAGGCGAGTTCGCATAGTTCAGATACATCCCGGCTCTTTCTCTGGAAGTCCAATATTCTTATTGCGGATATTACTTCACTATGTGGCGGGCGTTCAATTCTATTCATCGGATATTTCGTACATCCCCAATCACGCATAATGGTGTACATTGCGAACAAACCATGCACTGATGTGGCTTCCCATGGTGGGATATCCGTCAGTTGAGAGCCGTGTTTCGCCATAAATGGAGTATCCGTCAATACATCCATCATATCTACGGATTCCTTGTTCATCGTTGATATGGGAGAATCGAAGGGTTCGGATTTCGCTATCAGCAGGGCGATCTGTTCAATAGCTTTTTCCGAATGACTGTACTCCCGGATAAGCTTTGCAAGTTCCCCGTGATTGTACACACCGGCAAGACGTTTGGCTTTTTGAGCAATCTCCTGCAATTCCCGGTGGTCCGGTTCCCGGAAGCGACCGACAATCCGATGTCTTATCCATTCGGTAAATTTCATGTCTTTCTTGATTTTTGAATGTTACTTACTGTTACGTTTGCTCTCTGCGAGCTGCCTTATTGCAAGCTCTATGTTGCCGCCGAGTTTGTCCGTAAGGCGCATGAGTTCCAGTTTTTCCGTTTCTTCAGTGGTGTAGCACATATATTCTTCAAGCGACACCTCGGTGGCATAGACTGCTGACTGTGAGCCTCCAAGACCAATCCACACTTCCTTGTACTTTCGGGAAGGATTGTTTGCCATGTTGATGGAAAGTATCTGCGCCCGCTCCTTGTCGGTCAGACCGAGCAACGCTTGGATCTCATCGAACTTGTTCATATACTTGCGCTGGTCAAGGAGAATCTTACAGTCACTATTATTAATGATGGTACCCTTGACAATCGGGGAAGAAATGATGTCCTCCACTTCCTGGGTCACGACCACGGCCTCACCGAAAAACTTTCTGACGGTCTTGAAGAGGTACCGAAGATATTCCGCCATACCCTCCTTGCTAATGGCTTTCCAGGCTTCTTCCAATAATATCATCTTGCGGATTCCTTTCAACTTTCTCATTTTGTTGATGAAGGTTTCCATGATGATAATGGTGACTATCGGGAAGAGTACTTTATTGTCCTTGATATTGTCCAATTCAAAAACTATGAAGCGTTTACTCTGTAAATCAAGCTGTTTGTCAGAGTTAAGCAGGTAGTCATACTCGCCACCTTTGTAGTAAGGCTCCAATACATTGAGGAATCCCCATACGTCAAAATCCTTCTCACGGGTTCGCTTCTCTTTTAGGATATCCTGATACTCGTCACGGATAAACTCATAGAAGGTATTGAAGGAGGGTTTTATGCTGCTGTCCCTGCGGATTTTCTCCAGAAAGAGATTGACCGCATTGGATAGCGCCACCTCCTCGGCACGTGTCGGCGGCTCGTCGTCACGCTTCCACAGGGTAAGGATAAGCGTCTTGACGGATTCTTTCTTCTCGATATCGAAAATCCCGTCTTCCACGTAAAAAGGATTGAAAGCTATCGGATCTTTTTCTTCATAAGTAAAATAAATCCCGTCCTCGCCGTGTGTCCTGGCATGGATAAGGCTGCACAGTCCCTGATAGGAGTTTCCGGTATCCACCAACAGCACATGCGCACCCTGCTCGTAATACTGGCGTACCATGTGGTTGGTGAAAAAAGATTTCCCGCTGCCCGAAGGTCCGAGGATGAATTTGTTCCGGTTCGTGATTGTGCCGTTCTTCATCGGCAGGTCGGAAATATCCAGATGGACGGGTTTTCCGGTCAGGCGGTCCACCATACGGATGCCAAACGGGGAGAGCGAGTCCTTGTAGGAGGTTTCCCCGATGAACAGGCACAGGGCCTGCTCGATAAAGGTGTGGAAACTCTCCTCGGACGGGAAATCTCCGGCATTGCCGGGTATTGCCGCCCAGAAGAGGGTCGGCACATCCACCGTGTTGTGGCGCGGTTTGGCTTCCATCAACGCCAGCTGGCTGCCCACATCGTTCTTGATGCGCTTCAACTTTTCCCGGTCATCGCTCCATGCCATGACATTGCAGTGCGCACGGATGGAAACCAGCCCTTTGCTGTGTGCCTCGTTCAGGTACTCCTCAATCCATTCGCGGTTGATCTGGTTGGAACGGCTGTAACGGGAAAGCGAGTGCATGTTCCGTGCGGTCTGCTCGAATTTCCTGAGAATTTCAGCCGAATCATCAATGAAGAGATACTGGTTCACCACATGGTTGCAGGTAAGCAGGATGCCTATCGGTGCGGCAAAGGACAGCCGGCAGTCGCTCCGGTCTGTCGAGAGCCTTTCATACCGGCAATCGGTTGACACGTTCGACGGCAGGTCTTCCGGATCGGAAAGCGTATGAAGGCACAGGTAGTTGTCGCCCACCTTCATTTCTCCGGCACCGAGTGACAGATCCTGCAAGCAGGTAGCATCTTCCTGCGACATGGAAAAATACTTCTCGATGATGCCGGCGGAATTGTTGCTCCCGATGATCTCCTCATCCGTCAGGCGGATGATACGTAGCAGGCCGCTGTCGTTTACGATGCGTTCGAATTGTCCGCAGCACTCCATGAACCGGGTGACGGTTTCCTTGTCCTGCATTTCCTTGGGGATAATGAATCCCCTTGTAAGTGCATTGAAACTGCTGGTTGTCCGGCTGTGTTCCTTCGTGGTTTTCGTAAGGAACAGGTAACAGGTATGCTGCAAATACGGCCGCTCGTTGAAATGGCGTTCGAAACTGCGGCTCAGAAAGCTCAGGTCTTCCTTGCAGATATCCGGCTTATATCCCTCTTCGATGAAGAAGTCCTGCTTGTGTACGATGCTGTAGTTCGGCAAGACCTTTACCGCTTTTGCCCAGGTGGAGTGCATGGACTCGTACTCGGCACGTGTCAGCGTGAACAGTTCCGGCAGTTCCACCCGGTATGCCACGGTGATGTCCGCATCCTTGCTGATGATGCAGCCGTTCTCCACGGCCAACAGCGGAAACTTGCTTTCCAGCGTGGCTGTTTTCATTACGTTTTTCATGCTTTTCTGTTTTTAATGGTTGGAGAAAACAACCGGAGGAACTTTCTCCGGCTGATGATGTAGCGGGGATGGCTGCGCAGCGCATGGAGTTTCATAAGGCCCCATTCACCGTATTTCGAATTCATCCTGAAAGTGCCCCAGACCAGCACCGATGCGGAAACGACCCCGAAACCGATGCAGACCCACTGGTCGATACCTGCCATGTACATGACGACGAAGATTACGAACAACGCGAGCAATCCTCCCGCAAAGATGAACAGGTACTGGCTCTTGAGTCCCTTGAACTCCGGGCTGCGCCCAATCCCCTTGTTGACATTGAATTCCGCCATATTACAGGAAGAATGAGCGTAAGATGGTGGCAGCGACAATCAGGAAGATACACGCACCGAACCAGCTGGCGGCAGTCTTTGAGGTGTCCGGGTCGCCTGACGAGAACTTGGAATAGACTTTCACGCCTCCGATAAGGCCGATAACGGCACCGATGGCGTAAATCAGCTTGGTGCCGGGATCGAAATACGAAGTGACCATATTGGTAGCTTCCGTAATTCCACCGATACCGTTGCCCTGGGCGGATGCCCCCATTGAAACCAGCAGCGTCATGGCTGCCAAAAAGAATCTTTTTTTCATGTGTCGAAACTTTTAATTGGTGAAACAAAAAATGATTTCGACTGCGAATATATAATGCTTAATTTATTGATTTACAGACTATACGATATGTGACACCGTATGACATCACGTTACATCGGAAAAAGATTTTGAGCTGTTCAAAAAGGGCTTTTCCATCAATGTTAAACAGAAAAACAGGGATAAGAAGAAAGTGGAATTTCATTCCTTCCGGCAAAGGCAGCCCCGTTTCCGCGGCTACTTTCGCAGGAATGAATACATGGTGCGTAAAGCGGATACAGTCATAGCCTATTGGGAATCTTTAGCCGAAAGGGGGAACATACTACACGGTGAGCAAGGCGTTTGAAAGCGGCAAACCGGTCTCAATCTTTATGAAAGGATGAAATAGCGGCTGTCTGTATTGGAATGGAAAAGCGAAGTGTGAAAGCCGGCTTTCACACTTCGCTTCTGTTCATTTTACACGTTTTATACATTGTCTACACCTCAGAACCGGAAAAGGAATCTGACATAGAGAAAGCACACCGATATCACATCGACATGCCTTCTGAAACTATGACAGCAAAAAGAAACAATTAAACGAATTCATCTATATCGAATGCCTCTGTCTTATTTTTTATATTATCCATTGCTGAAATTTGTGAATCATCACAAAGCATACTATCAATAAGATTTCCTATCTTCTTTTTGATAGCGGCTTCTTTCCGCATAATTCTGATGACTTCTTCTTCAGATAGATAGATGCGTGGGGCACGAATTGCAGGATTTCTTTTTATGCCAAAAGATTCTGCTTCTGACTTCGGCATTGCTTGTTGTTTTTTTGTTTTTCTCATTCGATTCCATATTTACATGTATTTATTCCAATCAATTCCAATCTGTTCCAAAGACTGTTTTGATGTCTCTTTTCCATTTGGCATATTTTCCCTAAGCAGTTTTTCCAATTGGCTTTGAGTACTCAATTCGGTTGAAAAGAACCTGAACAGGTCTGTATCCTGAAGTTGGTACAAGGTTTCGGCAGCATTTCGGATTTTCTTTCTGTCATCCGTCCCCGAAATAAGCACATCAGCGACATTGTCCAGTTCCTCAAAAGTCAATGCCCTTGAAAAATCCGGGTCAGGAACGCACCCGTCATTTGACATAAGTTCCCGTTTTTCCGATTCTGTCAGTCCTTTTTGGGGAGTAAAGTCATCAATCACGTCATCCGGATTTATATCCTCATCCTCCTCTATGGGTTCCTTTTTCATAGGCTCAGAACGTGTGGGAGTTTTTCTCGCCACTTCCGGGTCTTCAAGATAGACTATCTTCGTCTTGCCGATTACTTCATTGTACTCGTTCAGGGGATTCGGCTGCGTTTCGGTATTCTTTTCATGCCCGACTTTAAGGATATCGTTCTCCGCTTGTGCGATCCATGCTTCAGCCTTGTCCAGTCTTGCCCTATACCGGGCTTTCCTTGCTTTTTCCGCCATCCGTTTTTTGCGTGATTTCCATAACCGGATACGTGCAATGCGCATATAACGAAGCTGATTGTTCCAGAATTTATAAACTTTCGGACTGAATATAAACATCCATACCTTATATAATATATAAGTTGCCGACACGGCTTTTACTGAAAAATAAATTAATGTTGTTTCCATGACTATTGAATTTTAGGGGGTGAAAAACGGTCTTTATACATTCGGGTGATTTCCTCGATGTTGAGTTCTATATGCTCGGCTATGATGTTACTGATATAGCTCGCAATACTTACTTCGGGAGCTATCACATTGAGATAATTCTTTATCTCGTCGTACAGCTTGCGGTTCAGGTACACCTGGATACGTCCGGGCATGGGGGTATTCACCAGATACTTTTGACGAAAGTTACTGTCACTTTTAGGCATATTGCAAGATTTGGAATTTTTCCGGGCAGTTTCTTTTTCCGTATCCTGCCTTTCATTGTTTCCCTCTTCCGGAACCTCAACCACTATGATATCCTCGTTCTCGATGGCATCAGGAATGTCACCGACCATATACCCCCTGATTTTTTCTTCATTCACTTTTACAATTTTCTTTGCCATATCTCAATTACAGGTTAAATTTTACAATCAGTTCGTTTGCCAGTTCCTGCAATCCGCTGCCTTTAAGCTGTCCTGCCGGCGGTGGAAGGAGCGAACAGCGGAAATAGGTGCGTGTCCGGGATGACAGTTCCTTGTCATAGCGGCAGAGATCGGGAATCATTGAATCCAGAATTTTCAACCCCTGTTTCTTCATCAGTGCCATATAGTTGTCAAGCACCTCGGTGTTGCTTCTTTTCTTGACCTTGGTCCAGAACAGGAACACGTCTTTTAAGGGAATGTTATTCCGGTTTTCCGCACACTTCATGACGCTTTTGGCAAAGACAAAACTGCTGTCCATGACAAAATTGTCAGCGGCAATGGGGGTCAATACATAATCCACATTGAAAATGGTCTGCAAAACGCCGGATATGTCCATAGATCCCGGCAGATCTATGAAAACGATATCAAAATCTGCTTTTGCCGCCAACTCTCCGGCCACCTGGCGTGCATTCTCCGGTTTTGCCTGCCTGATAGGATAAATCCTACATCCCCTGAGTCTCTGTTCCTCCAGCAACACCATGTACTTCTTGTTTATCTCCACCATCTCCATGTCCCGTTCCCTCAGATTGAACAGGCTACGCTGGGTGGAGTCACAATCAACGATGGCCACATTCTTGCCCATCGAATAATTCAGGAGACTGGCAAGCGTTATCAACATGGTACTTTTGCCGACCCCACCCTTTTGATTGCTGACCGCAACGAATAACGGATTCTTCTTCATAACTGAACTTTTTTAATGGTTTATTATACTATTGTTTTACTTGTCTGTTGTTTGCTTTGTGACATGGTTTGTTAGTGATACGGTTGCTTTGTGCTCACCAACCGGCAAACCGACCAACCGATAGTTCTCTGCCTTAACAAAGCAAGCATCCAATCATTACCCGCCTGTTACAACAAGTGCTTTCGCTAACCGGCAATACAACGGACAGTTACTTGACTATTGGTTTGTTTTACCGTTCACGCTGCAAATAAAATGGTATTTTCCCATACTTCCACCATGTTTCAAGGGAGGTGACGACCTGTGTCACCATATGTCATCATGTTACATATAACTTGCTATTTTACAACAGAATAAACTGCCATAACTTTGCACCGACAACGGAACGGATACGGCTGCGAGGGCTTTCCGAAGCCGAAGAATGAGGCTGAAGGTCAAAACACAATTTGACGAAGGAAAATTCATTACCAAGCGGTAATAGCAAGTTGTGTTTTCGGCAGCCCGAAATATTTCGGGCAACCCAAAACAACTTGCCGCTCGCCTGACGGCTCGGGAGGGATTTCCTCCAAAGTCGGAAATCCATGACGGAAGATCAGAAACTGAAAAAACTCAATGCGTATGGAAGAAAACAAGAACAGAAAAGCAAGAAAAGGTGTAGGGCGGAAATCAAAATCCGACCCTGCCGTGTACCGCTACGGTATCAAATTCAATTCACGGGAGAACGCGCAATTTGAACTCTCATTCCAGAAATCGGGTATGGCTTACCGTGCGAGGTTTATTAAATCGGTACTTCTGAACAAGGAAATCAAGGTGGTCAGAATCGACAAGGCAGCAATGGACTACTACGTCCGTCTTACCAATTTCTACCATCAGTTCCAGGCCGTAGGCAACAACTACAACCAGGCGGTAAAGGCAATCAAGACCAATTTCGGGGAGAAACGGGCATACGCCCTGCTTCGCAATCTGGAAAAGGTGACCATAGATCTGGTGGTGCTGAGCAAGCGGATCATCATGCTAACCCGTGAGTTTGAAGAAACCTACCTTATCAAAAAACAGAGGGAGGAGGAATGACATGGTGGCAAAAATCAACAGGGGCGCGTCGCTCTACGGGGCTGTCATCTACAACCAGCAGAAAGTGAACGAGTCAACGGCACGCATCATTTCGGGAAACCGCATGATTGCCGATGTCACGGGCAATCCGGAACAGGTCATGAGGAACACGCTCTGGGCATTCGAAAATTACCTGCTTGCCAACAGGAACACGGAGAAGCCGGTGCTACACATATCGCTCAATCCTTCGGTGGATGACCGTCTCACCGATTCCCAATTTGCGGATTTGGCAAGGGAGTATATGCAACGCATGGGCTACGGCGACCAGCCTTACATTGTATATATTCACGAGGACATCGGCCGCAGGCATATCCATATCGTTTCCACCTGCGTGAACGAGAAAGGGGAAAAGATTGACGATGCCTACGAATGGAACCGCTCGATGAAGGCCTGTCGGGAACTGGAAAGAAAATTCGGTCTGAAACAGGTGGAGGACAAACGCAGGGAACTGCTGGAACCATATCTGAAGAAAGCGGACTATCAGAATGGCGATGTAAAGCAACAGGTTTCCAACATCCTTAAAAGCGTGTTCTCCACTTACCGTTTCCAGTCATTCGGAGAGTACAGCGCGTTGCTGTCCTGCTTCAACATCGAGGCGAAACAGGTTAGGGGCGAATTTGAAGGGACACCTTACAACGGCATTGTCTATACCATGACAGACAATACAGGCAAACCGGTATGTACGCCCATCAAGTCCTCCCTTATCGGAAAACGCTTCGGTTATGAAGGACTGGAAAAGCGTATTGGTTACAATACCCGTGAATACAAGAACAAAAAACGGCAGCCCAAAATACGGAACGATATTGCACTCGCCATGCATGGATGCCGTGGCAACCGGGAGGATTTCATCCGCCTCTTGAACGGCCGGGGAATAGACGTGGTGTTCCGGGAGAACGGGGAAGGACGCATTTACGGCGCGACCTTCATCGACCACAGGAACAGGGAGGTCTATAACGGCTCGCGGCTCGGAAAGGAGTTCTCGGCAAATGCCTTTGAGCGCCTCTTTAATAATCCGGGCAATATCCCGAATCTGGATGCGCCCATGCCGGACACCGGTCTGCAAAGCGGATTCTCCTCCGACATGGAAAGTGCCATAGAACAGGCTTTCGGGATCTTCGACTTTGAAGCAAACGGTCCCGACCCGCAGGAAGAGGCTCTTGCACGCAGGCTGTATCACAAGAAGAAAAAGAAACGCCGCTCACGGGGCATCTCCTAAAAACAATATTCATTCACCATTAAAATTATATCGTTATGCAACAGGAAGATGATTTGAGAGGACTGGCAAAGGTCATGGAATTCATGCGTGCCATATCCATCGTGTTTGTTGTCATCCACGTCTATTGGTTCTGTTACCGGGCATTCGTGGATGCGGGTATCAATATCGGAGTGGTCGATAAGATACTACTGAATTTCCAGAGGACGGCGGGGCTTTTCAGCAACCTGCTGGTGACAAAAGTGTTCGCCGTCATATTCCTTGCGCTGTCATGTTTGGGCACGAAGGGCGTGAAAAACCAGAAGATGACCTGGCGGAAAATATATACCGCCTTCCTTTCGGGGCTTGTATTGTTCTTCATGAACTGGTGGATGTTCGATCTGCCGTTCAGTCCGACAGTTGACGCCGCCATTTACACGGTAACGCTGACCGCCGGGTACATCCTTCTTTTGATGTCGGGCGTATGGATAAGCCGTATGCTGAAACACAACCTGATGGAGGACGTGTTCAATACCGCCAACGAGAGTTTCATGCAGGAGACACACTTGATGGAAAACGAGTATTCTGTAAATTTGCCGACCAAGTTCGTGTATCAGGGCAAGGAATGGGACGGATGGATCAACGTTGTAAACGTTTTTCGTGCGTCCATCGTGCTTGGAACGCCTGGCAGCGGGAAGTCCTACGCGGTGGTGAACAACTACATCAAACAGATGATTTCCAAGGGATTCGCTTTATATTTGTACGATTACAAATTTGATGACCTCTCGGTCATTGCCTATAACGAACTGCTTAAAAACATTGACAAGTACAGGGTCAGACCGGAATTCTACGTGATAAATTTTGATGACCCGAGACGCAGCCACCGCTGTAATCCCATCAACCCGAAATTCATGGCGGACATATCCGACGCTTACGAATCGGCCTACACCATACTCTTGAATCTGAACAAGACCTGGATTCAGAAACAGGGTGACTTCTTTGTGGAATCTCCGATTATCCTGCTCGCAGCCATTATCTGGTATTTGCGGATTTACAAGGATGGCAAATACTGTACCTTCCCTCACGCAATAGAGTTTCTGAATAAACCGTACGCAGATATATTTACAATCCTGACCTCATACCCGTCCCTCGAAAACTACCTCTCTCCCTTTATGGATGCCTGGCAAGGAGGCGCACAGGACCAGTTACAGGGCCAGATAGCGAGCGCAAAAATCCCGCTTTCAAGGATGATTTCACCGCAGCTATACTGGGTAATGACCGGCGATGATTTTACATTGGACCTGAACAATCCCGAACACCCGAAAATCCTTTGCGTGGGAAATAATCCGGACAGACAGAACATCTATTCGGCGGCATTGGGACTGTACAACAGCCGCATTGTAAAGCTGGTAAACAAGAAAGGGCAACTCAAGAGTTCCATCATCATAGACGAGCTTCCGACCATCTATTTCCGTGGTATCGATAACCTGATAGCCACCGCCCGAAGCAACAAGGTGGCTGTCTGTCTCGGTTTCCAGGACTTCTCCCAGCTGACCCGTGACTACGGTGAAAAAGAGGCGAAAGTGATCCAAAATACAGTCGGGAATATCTTCTCCGGGCAGGTGGTCGGGGAAACGGCCAAAAGCCTTTCGGAACGTTTCGGCAAGATTCTCCAGCAACGGCAGTCCATCTCCATCAACAGGCAGGACACATCCACCTCCATCAACACGCAGCTGGACTCGCTGATACCGGCATCCAAGATAGCCAACCTCTCGCAGGGCACATTCGTGGGCAGTGTGGCGGACAACTTCGGGGAAGAGATAGACCAGAAGATTTTCCATGCCCGTATCATAGTTGACAACGAGAAAGTAGCGGCGGAAACGAAAGCCTACAAGAAGATACCCGTCATCAACGAGTTCAAGGATGCGGACGGCAACGACATCATGCAGCAGCAGATAGAGCGTAACTATTCACGTATCAAGGCGGACGTGCTGCAAATAATTGAAGATGAAATGCAACGCATCAAGACCGATCCTGATTTACAGCACCTGATACCCAAAGAAGACAGCGACAGGAAGGAGGAATAGGATACCGCTGTTTTATTTCAGCCTGCAAAGGTCGCCCCGTGCCTGTCAGGATTGAGCAAGGCCGAGCCCTTATGGGTTTCCGCAAAAATCTTCCGCGCTCCGCTTGCGGTATTTTTCCGGAAAGCCTTGCACAATCCGGCACGGGACAGCGAGGCAGGCAAGAAATAAAATACCGGCTCACGAGCCGTGAAATGTTTAACTCAAAAATAAAAAGGTATGAGCAGAAGCAACTTCACCCCGATGAAAAGGTTCCACGAAATCATTGGACGTTATGGTCTGAGGCTGATGGAAGTCGGGACAAACCACCTGAGAGTATTTTCCGAAGGCCGGAAACTTTTCGACTACTATCCGCTGCGTATGAAACTCTTCGATTACCGGCAGTGGAAACAGCTTACCTATCCCTCGCTGATTGACGGAACGGACAAGTGGGAAACAGAGCTCGACAACATTATCAAAGAGCTTATGGTATCACAGCAATAAACAGCAGGATTATGAATGGCAATAACAGCAAGACGCTCGTTTGGGACAACATTCCCGAATGGGCGATTTTTGCATTGGAGTACGGCACCCGGGAGGAACTGTTCCTGTCTGATGAGGACAAGAAAATGATAACCAAGTTCATCGCTGAAAACTTTCCGAACGGCTACACCATGTCGGTGGATTGGGAGTCATACAAGGAATTTGACACCAATCCCGCTTTCGGGAAAGCATGTAAGACCTACAAGGTCACTTTTGTAATACCCAAAGAATAATAATATGAGAAAGATAACGTTGAGCGAATACAACGCCATCCCGGAAGACTATCGCGGGATTTGGACTGTCGAACGTTGGGACTTGCCGGATTGGGCGGATTTACGCGAAAAACATATCGGCAAACGTACCATGATGGCATATGACAACGGCACGTGCCTGCTGGTTGAAGGAATGGGGTTTGAAATCGTGGATGACAGCTCATGGAAAAAAACGGATGAGGTCAGGCAGGAAATAGGATGCCATTATTTGAAATTCTACAGCGGGCAAGGGCGCGATCCTCATTACGCGGATTGCGTCATCCGATGGCGTGACACGCTGGAAACGGAAGAGGCAAGGATTGCTTTGGCCATGGATTCCGATACGGAGAAGGATGACGAAATATTCTTTTACTGCGACAGTTTGGACGATTTGAAATCGTTGGCGGACAAAGGCGGGGAGGATTTTACCGTTGCCGGATGCCTCGGTTTCGGGATATACGAAGAACTGTTGCAAACAACTTAAAATGATCGGATATGAAAATCAGATGTCAGGAACACTACGACAAGGTGGCAGAATATGCCAAGAGCATTGGCGACACGACCTTTCAGAATTGCATCGGACGCCTCAAGCAATGGGAGAAAAACTCCAACGGCAGGTATGAGATTGAGTTCTATTGGGATTTTGCGCCGTATTCATTCGGATTCGCGGAAAGGACGCCGGACGGGCGGAACGGTATCGTAGGTGGATTGCTCTACCACGGCAGACCGGATGAGTCCTTTGCCGTGATGATTGGAGGTCCGTTCCACGGATGGAGCATACATACGTAAAAAATTCCACTCCACAAGTTAATCCGTGATTGCGCGAAAAAAGTGCAGAGGTAATCAACATCCGATTACTTTTGCACCATTTTCACGCATTATTATACCATATATTATGTTAGATTTATAATAGATTTCCTTCAGTATCTTTAAGGAAATCTATTACATTAATGATTGATATGCCATCCGCATTCACATGAGAAGGGGTCAAACCTCCCACAATGACTATTTTAGGAAATCCATCTTTGATATGACGAAGGGAATTGGTTTCCTGGTCGATTTTTTCTTGAGTGGGCATATCAAGTGCAGACTGTATGTACACACGTTTGTCCCCACTGTTGCAAATGAAATCCACTTCCAGCAGTTTTCGCATTTTCCTTCCATCATCATTTGTTATTCTTACCTCAACTTGCCCTATATCAACTGAATACCCTCTGATGCGCAGCTCGTTATATATGATATTTTCCATCAGATGTCCACCATCAATCTGACGGTAGTTCAGACGGGCATTACGTAGTCCTACATCTTCAAAATAGTATTTTGAAGGCGTGTTGATGTAATGCTTTCCTTTAATGTCATATCGAATGGCTTTTTCCAACATAAAAGCATCCTGTAACATTCCAAGATAACTCTGTATGGTTGTATCTGAAATACTATGGCCTTTTACGGACTTGAATGTATTTTCAAGGTTTGTCGGATTGGTCAGGCAGCCTATATTGGAAGCGATAATATCTATAAGCTCACTCAAATCATCATCGTTCCTAATGTTGTAACGCTCTTTTATATCGCGTATATAAGTTCCTTGGAACAAGGATTTGAGATAATTTTCTTTTTCTTTTTTATTTGAAAAAGATACGACCTGTGGCATTCCTCCATAAATCATATAATCCTGTAGGGCAGAAAGTTCATTTGTGTACTGTCCTGCCTTGAGAAATTCCGAAAAACTCAGCGGATGGACTCTGATTTCATACCCTCGGCCACGAAATTCAGTTTTTACATCACTGGACAACATCCGGCTATTGCTTCCTGTCACGTATACGTCCGCATTTTTAATTTTCAGATAGCTGTTGAGTACATCTTCAAACTCAGGAACAAGTTGTATTTCATCCAATAGGATGTAATACATATCGTTATCTGTGATATGCCCATCGATGTAATCCAATAATATGTCCGGCTCTCTGAGGTGTTTACTACGTCGGTCTTCCAAATCAACCTGAATAATGTGCTCTTCATTCACACCGTTTTCAAGTAATGATTGTTTGAACAATTCAAATAGAAGATACGATTTTCCACAACGGCGTACACCGGTAATGATCTTAATCATCCCGTTGTGCATCACACTTTTCAGCTCCTGTAAATATTTATCCCTTGGTATAATCATGTTGCAAAAGTAGTGAAAATTATCAATATTGCAGCCATTCTATTGGAGAAAAATGGGAAAAATACCAATTTTCTCCAATAGAGGGCGGGTGTAAGCGAATCCTTGTTCATTATTTGCCCGCATTCATTAAAAATGAACAACCATAAATGAGCGAACAAAAAACATTTTTTATGTATTATCGTTCTGCAAGAGTAATCATTTTCTGATTACTTACGCAAAATGATTGCAATTTTCTTAGACTAAATGTGCATTTTTCCATATTCCTCCATGAAAATCCATCATAAGCACGCTTCGCTTGTCAAGTCCCTTCAAGAAGGTAACCCGGAGGACGATACCTTCCACGTTCAGGCCTCCGGTTTTCGGGCAAAAAATTCCCTGCGGTAATTTTTCACCCGAAAAAACGTTCCGGTATCGCCGTCCGAGTTGTGGAGACGGCCGGGACTTAGCAAGCGAAGCGACCTACGACGCATAGGACAAGATAAAAAACAATCTGACGGCGGTATTTTGCCGTGCTTGATGTCCCAATGGATTACGCCGTCAACACATCTCCCATACAAAATCTTCTTCCTGTCTTATAGAGCGGCACAAGGAAGCGGGGACTAAAGACAGCTCGCTCGCAACTCTGCATAATACGGTTTTCTCCTTGTCGGTTTCGTGGCGTTCCTGCCGTTTTTTCTTGCCCTGGGGCTTGCCATTCGTGTGTGCCCGCCCTTTTCCGCCTTTTTAATCCGGTGCTTTTCCTTGCTTTTTCCTCTGACTTTCCCGTTTTTCCGCCTCCCGCTTTTCCTCCCGCGGTGAAACAGGATGACAAACGATGAAACATATAGCACAACGTATTGTAAATCAATCATATATCAGAAATCATCCTATATATTTGCACTGACAATCATAGTTATCAACCCTAAAAAAACAAAGTTATGGCAAAGAAAAATGGAAGGGACGATCCCCCTAAACCGCAAGTCGCCGAGAACGAACAGATGAGCGACATCATCCTTATCCTCGACAAGATGGAACTGATTTTACAGGCAGTGTCCCAAATTGACAAGGACGGCAGGTACAAGACGGTTCCGGCAGACAAGGAGCATACAAACTCCTTTCTGAAAATCGACCGCTACGCCAGTATGTTCGAGAATTTCCTGAAGAATTTCTGGAGCCAGCTCAAGGACCCGACACGCTTCGGCATCCTCTCCGTCAAGGAGAAAGCACTGGACGACCCGAAAGTGAGGCAGGCCATCGAAGACCTCGCCGCCGGAAAAAAGACAGACGCGGTGGAAGAATTCCTCAAACAGTACGAGATTGTCCCCCGCGACAAGGAAAACCAAAGTATCAACCATCAAAATCAAGAAGAAATGGCAAAAGAAAATGAAACACAGCAGCAGGCCGACCAAGGCGGAGGCACGCAGCAACAGCCCCAGTACCGCTACAACGAGTCCATGATCAACTGGGAACAGCTAAAGAACTTCGGGCTCTCCCGTGAGGAACTTCAGGAACGGGGGCTGCTCGACCAGATGCTCAGAGGCTACAAGACCAACCAGGTAGTGCCCATCAGCATGAACTTCGGCTCCGCCGTATTACGTACCGACGCGAGGCTCTCGTTCCAGCAGTCCCGGGCTGGGGACATCGTACTGGGCATCCACGGTATCCGGCAGAAACCCGACCTCGACCGTCCCTACTTCGGACACATCTTCTCTGACGAGGACAAGAAGAACCTGCTTGAGACGGGCAACATGGGGCGTGTCGTGGAACTGAAAAACCGCAACGGCGAGTATGTCCCCTCTTTCGTCAGCATCGACAAGCTGACCAACGAGGTGGTGGCGATGAAAGCCGAGAATGTCTTCATACCACGTGAAATCAGCGGGGTGAAACTGACCGAACAGGAACAGAACGACCTGCGTGAAGGAAAGAAAATATTCATCGAAGGAATGACGGCCAGATCGGGCAATCCGTTCGATGCCCACATCCAGGTCAATGCCGAGCGCAGGGGCGTGGAGTTCATCTTCGAGAACGACAAGCTCTTCAACCGGCAGTATCTGGGAGGCGTGGAACTGACCAAGAAACAGATCGATGATTTGAACGGGGGTAAGGCCATTTTCGTGGAGGGCATGAAACGCAAGGACGGGGAACTGTTCTCCTCCTACGTGAAGCTCGACGAAGCGACAGGCCGCCCGTCCTACACCCGCTACAATCCCGACTCCCCTGAAGGCGCACGGGAAATCTACATCCCGAATGAAATAGGCGGCGTGAAGGTCACTCCCGAGGAGCAGAAAGAGCTGCGTGAAGGGCGGCCCATCTTCCTTAACGGCATGGTGAACCGCAGGGGCGAGGAATTCTCCTCATTCATCAAGGCGGACCTCGAAACGGGCCGTCTGAGCTATTCGCGCACACCGGACGGTTTCGACCAGCGCGAGGAGTTCAAGATACCGGCCAAGGTATGGGACGTGGAGCTTACCCGCAAGCAGCGTGCCGACCTCCAAAGCGGCAAGGCGGTACTGGTCGAGGGCATCAAGGGGTATGACGGCAAGACCATCTCGCAGTACGTCAAGGCGAACTTCAACCAGGGACGGCTGGACTTCTACAACGAGAACCCCGACCGCAGACGCGACGCCGCGCAGCGCAACGTGGTGTCCGCCGCACAAAGACAGGGAGAGRAAAACCGCCAATCCAGGGGCGCGAGCATAGCCTGACGGTCAAAGTAAAAGTAAAACGAATGTGAAATCCTAAAGAATCAGAACATGGAAATGAACAAGGAAAACAACACGCCTTTCAAGGCGGAGGACGTGAACTGGGACGAGTTGGCAGGCATCGGCATCCTGAAGGACGAGCTGGAGATGTCGGGAGAACTTGACACGCTGCTCAGGGGAGAGAAAACAAAAGTGATGCCGCTCAGCCTCGTGCTCCTCGGTGTGGACGTGGTGATGGACGCCACACTCCAGCTGGTACGCAAGGACGGTGACCCGCTGCTCGAAATCCTCGGCATCAAGTCCGTGGGAGAGTAACTCCACCTTTATAATTATGTAAACCGAATGTATAACCGCCGTTTCCCGTCCCTCCGTACGCCGGCAAGCGGGAAACGGCTTAATTCTTATCCGAATCATGATAGCAATCATAGCAGAAAAACCGAGTGTCGGTCAGGAGATAGCCCGTGTGGTCGGGGCTACAGAGAAAAAGGACGGCTACATAACAGGAAACGGCTACATGGTGACATGGGCGCTGGGACATTTAGTATCACTGGCATTGCCGGGAACATACGGCTACACGAGAACCACCGCCGAAGACCTTCCGATGCTTCCCGAACCGTTCCGTCTTGTGGAACGACAGATACGTACGGACAGGGGCATGGTGACGGACATCGCCGCCGGCAGGCAGCTCAAGGTCATCGACGGGGTGTTCTCCGAATGTGACAGCATCATCGTGGCGACCGATGCCGGGCGTGAGGGGGAACTCATCTTCCGGTGGATATATTCCCACCTGGGCTGTACCAAGCCTTTCAAACGCCTGTGGTTCTCCTCGCTTACCGATGAGGCCATCCGAAAGGGGATGGCAGACCTCAGGGAAGGATATGAATACGACAGCCTCTATGCGGCCGCGGACAGCAGGGCGAAGGCGGACTGGCTGGTGGGCATGAACGCCAGCCGCGCGTTGGCGGCAGTCTCCGGTTCGGCGAACAACTCCATCGGACGGGTACAGACCCCGACCCTCGCCATGATATGCGCGCGCTTCAAGGAGAACCGCAACTTCGTCTCCACACCATACTGGCAGCTTCATATCACGCTGAAGCAGGGAGAGGCGCACCGGCTGTTCATCCATCCGGAGCACTTCGGGGACAAGAAAGCGGCGGAAACGGCATACGGACGCATCATTCCCGGCTCGGCGGTGACAATCACCAAAGTGGAGCGTGGTACGGTTTTCCAGCAGGCCCCACTTCTGTATGACCTGACCTCCCTTCAGAAGGACTGCAACATCCACCACGACCTTACGGCGGACAAGACTCTTTCCATCGCCCAGTCCCTGTACGAGAAGAAACTGGTCTCGTACCCGAGAACGGGCAGCCGGTACATACCCGAAGATATCATGGCGAATATACCCGCCTTGCTGGAAAAAATCATTGCCATGCCTCTGTTCAGGGAGTACGGACGCACTTTCGATTTTTCCGCTCTAAACACCCGGAGCGTGGATACCACGAAAGTGACCGACCACCATGCCCTGATCATCACGGGTGTCGCTCCCGAAGAGTTGTCCGAGGCGGAATCCGCCGTCTACACCCTGATAGCCGGCAGGATGCTGGAAGCCTTCTCCCCGCCCTGCGAGAAGGAGCGGCTGCTCATGGAGTGTATGTGCGGGGGCATGGATTTCCGCTCCCGCTCCGCCTTCATCGTCAACACGGGCTGGCGGGCGGTATTCGCCCGGAAGGAGGACCGGGAAAAGGACGAGCCGGAAGATGGCGGAGGAACGGCCTTGTTTGCCGAAGGCGGGCTGGTTCCGCTCTCGGGTCGCGGACTGTCGCAGAAGAAGACCCTGCCCAGGCCGCTTTACACGGAAGCCACGCTGCTTGCCGCCATGGAGAACTGCGGAAAGGATATCACGGACGGAGAGGCACGTGAGACTGTCAAGGATTCGGGTATCGGCACACCCGCCACCCGTGCCGCCATCATCACGACCCTGTTCAAACGTGACTATGTCGAGCGTTCCGGCAAGAGTATCCTGCCGACGGAAAAGGGGCTGTACCTCTACGAATCGGTGAAGGACATGATGGTGGCCGACGCAGAGCTGACCGGCACATGGGAAAGGGCACTGGCACGGATAGAGGGACGTACCCTCGATCCGGACAGCTTCATGCTCTCCATCAGGGAATACACCGGAAAAGTAACCGGCGAGATATTGCGCCTCAAATTCCCGGAACCGTCATCACACGCCTTTACCTGCCCCAAGTGCAAGGCCGGCAACGTGGTGGTGAAGTCCAAGGTCGCGAAATGCGACCGTGAAGGATGCGGGCTGCTGGTGTTCCGCCGTTTCCTGAACAAGGAACTGACCGACCGGCATCTTGAACAGCTTTTCTCATCCGGCTCCACCCGGCTTATCAAGGGTTTCAAGGGTAAGAAAGGATGTTCTTTCGATGCGGCACTCACCTTTGACGACAGTTTTAACCTGAAACTTTCTTTTCCCAAGCCCAAAGGTGCAAAAGGCAAATGATCCCGCCATTCCAATTCTGCGGGCAAAGGTAGCGGAACCGCCCGTTTCCACCTGCAAGGTCGGGCCTTGCAGGTTTCGGGGAAAATCATCCTCGCCCCGCTCCGGTATTTTCCCCGAAAACCTTGCCTGTGGAGGCGGTCCGCTCTCCGGCCCCCGAAATTGGAAATGACATGTTTCACCCATTAACAATATACGGTCATGAAAACGAGGGAATATATCGGAAAACTGACAACAGGCAAATGGACAAGGATGACAGTATTGGCCATCGCGGCCTTCATCGTGTTCGGTTATCTGTATTCAAGAGGCGTGTCGCCCGTGTGGACGGCAGTCGCCATCGTCTGTTTCAGGGGATTCTTCAGGTTTCTCTATAAGGTAGCCTGCTTCCTGGTGGCAGCGGCGATACTTTTTTGTATCCTCAGCTACCTGGTATTCTGATTCCACCGGCATAAAATATAGGAAGATGGAACAAATACGGCATATAAACCGCTGCAATACCTTGCAGGACAGGGCTGTCCTCACGGAGGACGGCTCTTTTTGTGTTCCATGCCTTATGGAAACAGGGATAATGAAAACACGTTCGGAAAGGAAAGGGAGGCATATACAGCCATTGACAGACCGGAGAACTACCGGGCAAAGTTGGCAAACGCCTCTTTTCGGACGGCAAGGCCGGGCCCTCCGGGTTTCGGGGAAAAATCATCCTCGCCCGGAGGGCTTGCGGTATTTTTCCCGAAAGCCTTGCCTTTCCGGAAGCGTTTGCCGTAAAGCCCTTGTAGTTCAACGGGCTGCCAAAGCCCGGGTATTCACAATTAAAATTATAGAGTCATGAATCAAGCAATCATCTCAAGACCGCCGATGGCACCGGTACAGATACCAGTGCCGATACCGGCAAGAAGGAAGTATCCTGTCCCGGAACCGACCGTCAAATTCCCCCCACGGGAAAGAAGCGGACCCGTACACATCTCCACGCTGCTGGACCCGGTACTGGAGATATGCAGCCATCCCGACCGGAACAGGCTGCTGGCGGAGTTCTTCAACAGATAGAAAGAATACGGTTATTCACACTTTAATTCATACAATTATGTTTTTTACAGCAATCAACCAGATGATGACCGAAGGCGTGGACCTTACGCTGGTCATCCGTAAAGCAAACGGACAACTGGCAGTATCCACGCTGCCGAAGTCGAACGGGCTGAAGGACGAGGCTCAGAACCACATCGTACCCTTGACGGTCAACGGGAAGCCCGAGGAACTGGACGCGGGATTCCTGCAAACCGTCGCACGCCCGATACAGAAAGCGGTGGGACTAATCACCAACATGGCTCAATTCGAGGTGCAGGCGGAGAAGGCCGCATCCGAAAGTAAGGCGGCGAAGGATGCAAAGGCCAAGGAGACGAAAGAGGAGAAGGAGAGGCGGGAGAAATACGAGAAACACCTCAAGAAAGCGGAGGAGCTGATCGCGGCCAAGAACCATAAGGATGCCGTCACCGCACTCTCTCAGGCACGCCTCCATGCCAAGCCACAGGACCAGAAGAAGATTGACGAAATGATGGAGCAGCAGAAAAAGGCGATGAACAAGGGCAGCCTGTTCGAACTGATGGATGAACCGGTGCCGCAAGCCCAGTCGCAGCCACGACCGCAACCTATGGCGGCAACGGCACAACAGCGACAGCAACCGCAGCCACAACCTATGGCAGTTTCCGTACAGCAACCGCCCTATCCGCCACAGCCTCAGGTACCGGGATCCATGGCCGGACAACCGCAACAGCCTTCGATGTGGCCACCTCAGCAACCGCCGCACAGACCGGTTCAACACCAGACCCCACCACAACCGCAATACGCACAGCAGCCTTCCGTACAACCGCAAAACTATGGCGGTCAGGAAGTCACGCACTGGCAGGAACCGGAATTCACGCCTGAAGACTACCGGATGCAATACCCCGCAGACGAAGAAATCAATTACAATCCCAAGGATTACGAGGAATATCCCGATTTTCCCCAATCCATGTTAGAACCCAAGTATTCACCCTATCAAACAGTTTAAGACTATGGCACTCGAAATCACAGGAATGACACGTTCATTCACGTTCAAGAAAGGCAGCGGAATGGTCACGCTCGACGATCCGAACCCGTCGGACAGCCCGGAAATGGTCATGAATTATTACTCCAACTTTTATCCTGAACTGACAACCGCGACGGTACACGGTCCGGTACTCAAGGATGACAAGGCCGTGTACGAGTTCAAGACCACTGTCGGAACCAAAGGATAGGATATATGAGGAAGAACAGGAAAAAGAAAAACAAGAAACCATGTGTACCATTGGACGAACACCGGCAGGAACAGCTGGCAAGGCTCATCATCGGGCAGACACGGAGGGAAACCCGATACGGGGTGGACAGGAAAGAACGGATTGCGGCTCCAAGCGGGGCCGTAATTCTTTTCTGAGCACGGCGCTTGCACCGGTTGCCCTGAAAAGCCTTGTCGTGGAGACATACGACGGACTTCAATGCGGCAGCATCAATGTAATCACGCGGGAAAACTATGAGTTCCTGCGTGATTCCTTTTTCAAGTATGCCCTGTTGCTGCAAAAGGAAGCGGCGCACACACCGGGAAACAGTATCGGGGAGGGCATAGCCAGGCTGTACGACGAGATGGACGCGCTTGTGGGGGATGAGCTGAATGTCAATATCGAGCAGGAAAGAGGCAGGCTCTTCTTCCGTTTGTGGAAGTACCACCGGTGGGGAAGTCTGACGCTGTACTATTTCCCTGTGAGGTTCCTGGAATCACTCAGTCCCGTTTTAAGGAGGATCGCCATTACCTTTATCCACAAGCTGATGACGGCCAACGGTATCAGCACCATTCTGGATGACGATGACGCGGAGTTCATATTCGAGCTGCTCTCGGAGGACGGAGGCGATGACCCGCAGGAATGGAAAAGCCGGGTGAAACTTGTGCGTTCCTATCAGGAGGGGAAAATAGGCAGGCTGCTCAGGCGGGTGGCTGCAAAGTCCTATTACAAGGACCTGCCGGGGGCAATCGGCTCGTACACTCCCCAAAACGGGTTTGAAAGGCAGCTGGTCGACGCCATGAGGAGCGGTCTGCCCTTCCTGACACCGGAACGGGGCATCATGGGGTACGGGTATGACGCCTACTACTCCGAGAATCCGGATTTCCATCCGATGTACCTGCAACAGCAGATAAGGGTCGTCTATGACATCAACGATATAGTGTCTGAATATCTCGTTGACTATTACAATTCAAACAGCAGGGAGACCTATGACATCACGCCGGTAACGACCTGCGACCTCTCGTCCGATACCGGAGAACTGTTCCGGATGGATGACTATCCGGAGCGGTTCTTCAAATGGGCGGATAAGTTCATCAATATAATCTGTTAAAACATGCTGGAAACGAACGAATTGACAAGAAAACTCAGGACGCTGCTCCATCCGCGGGCAGCGCTGATTGCCTATGCCCGGGAAGACAACAGTCATTATGTATATGACAACAGTTATTTCATCGAGGTCAGGGATATAGATGAAAGCGGTATAATGGGCGAAGGCCGTCCGGTGACGGCGGAGTTCATGAACGAGCTGGTACGGGGCTATTCCGAAAGGCACAGCGCCACACCGTATGGAAGGATACCGTCCAACCTGTTGTGGTGCGACCCGCGTAAGGGAAGCGAGAAATACATCTGGTACAACTCTCCCCGGAAACGTATGATGTTCTTCAAGGAAGCCCTCAAGATAGAGAACGCGGAGTATCATCTGCCGGGAATCATCTACGAGGCCGGAGAAAGCCACCTGAATGTCTATGCCTGCAAAGACAGGGAACCGACGGAAAAGACGGAACTTTATGCCGCCCCGTTCTTCAACGTGACGCAGGCAAGCGTCTGTCTGGGTTCCGCCAGAATAGAGAAGCCGAAAGACCTGACCTACGCGAAACTGCTCGAATATTGGGAGAGGAAGTTCTGGCTGACGGAGTTCTCCCATCTGGGAGCGCATGGCAACCCGACCAAATCAAATCTCGTTCTGGTCACGAAAGCGGCAAAGGACAGACCTTTCGACCTTGAAGAACTGAGACCGTTGAACAACTTGAAACTAAAGGACATACTGAAATGAAAAGAGTGCATTATATCGACAACTACCTGATTGCCCCGCAGCACCCGGTAACAGTGAATCTTATCGGCGCGGGCGGAACCGGTTCGCAGGTGCTGACATGTCTGGCCCGGCTCGACGTGACATTGCGGGCGCTCGGACACCCCGGCCTGTCCGTCACGCTCTATGACCCTGACATCGTGTCCGGAACCAACATCGGACGCCAACTCTTCAGTGATTCCGACATAGGCCTGAACAAGGCGAAATGCCTCATTACCCGTGTCAATAATTTCTTCGGCAACGACTGGAAAGCGGAGCCCAGACCCTATCCGTCGGTGTTGAAGGAGGTGAAACGGGATGAAATCGCGAACATCACCGTCACCTGCACGGACAACATCAAGTCCCGGCTCGACCTGTGGAACGTGCTGGGAAAGATGCCGCCGGCCTCCTACACGGACAATGCCACGCCACTCTACTGGATGGACTTCGGCAACACGCAAACGACCGGACAGGTTATAATGGGGACCGTGCTGAAAAAAATCAGGCAACCGGCTTCCACGCTGTATGAAGCGGTCGGCTCGCTGAAGGTCATCACCCGTTTCGTGAAATACGCGAGAGTGAAGGAGGAGGATTCCGGTCCGAGCTGCTCGCTGGCAGAAGCATTGGAGAAGCAGGACTTGTTCATTAACTCCACGCTGGCGCAACTCGGGTGCAATATCCTGTGGAAGATGTTCCGCAACGGGATGATAGAGCATCATGGGGTGTATTTGAACCTGGCAACGATGAAAGTAAACCCGATATCAATCTAATATAAAAGTATTTCAGTGTTATTTAGACATAAAAAGAAGCTGTGAGAATACTTCGGTTCGCTGATAGTTTTGTAACTTTGCCCTGCAAAATAAATAAGCATATTACACAATGGAACCATCTATATACAGTTATTCACTTTGCATTGCGCTGCCGTTGATGTCGTTCTTCGGCTTTTATTTTTTGTTGGCTCCAACCCCGGAAAAAGCCATTTTCAATAATTATCTGCGTTCCCGGCGAATTATGGGGGTAGCCATACTGTTACTTGCCGCCAACTATTCGGTACATTTCTTTTTTGGAATCAGGTTCAAGAATACCGATGCCGCCATCCTGATGAACCTGTCCACCTATTTTTTGTGCTACTGGTTGTTCAGTTCGGCCCTCACCACTCTGCTTGACCGCTTTTATATCACCAAATGTCGGTTACGGACGCATATCTGTCTATGGATACTGTTTTCCATCCTTTCCGGCATCGTTCTGCTGTTGTTACCAAAAGGTGGTTTACAGACAACGGTGATGTTTGCCTTGGCCGCATGGTTGGTTATCTATGGGCTGTTCTTGACCCGTAGGCTTCTCCGGGCCTATCACAGGGTCATCCGCATTTTCGATGACACCCGTGCGGATGACATCGGTGCCTATATCAAATGGCTTTCCATTTTCACCTACTGGGCTGTCACATTCGGGGTGGGATGCGGACTGCTGACATTCCTGCCTAATGAATACATCTATATCTGGATTCTGTCATCGGTACCGTTCTACATTTATCTCTTCCTTTGCTATCTGAACTATCTGCTGTTTTACGAACAGGTGGAAAACGCGATGGAGGATGGCATGACTTCTGAAGAGGAAGACCTGTGTGACACCACAAACCGGGAACAGGCACAGAGGCAGGATACTCCTTTTTTCCATGCCGAAATGGCGAAAAAAATCAAAGGTTGGATCGATGCGGACGGTTATATCCGGCCCGGCCTTACCATAAAGGAGCTTTCAGATGTGCTTCATACCAACCGCACCTATCTTTCCGCTTATATCAAGACTACGTATAAAATGACATTCCGCGAATGGATAACCGGTCTCCGGTTGGAGTATGCGAAAAACATACTGAAGGAGCATCCGGAAATCAATATACAGAAGCTGGCTGAGTCTTCCGGCTTTCTTTCTCGCAGTAACTTTATCAAATCATTTACCGAAAAGGAAGGATGTACGCCTGGCAAGTGGAAAAAAGCAAATCTGGAATAATTTGTGTGGTAAAAAGCCGATGAAAAAGGTCTCAGAAGCCCATTTTCAAAAAGTGCTCAAGCGACAAAAAAGTGCTAATTCGACAAAAAGGTGCTCTAACGACAATTTGAAAAGTGCTCAAACGACTATTTTTTATAAAACGCTGTATTTCAACAGAAAAAGTTTTTGTAATATTTTGGGCGCTGAATAGCATTTATTACCTTTGGAGAAGACAAAGATAATAAATTCAAGTTTATATGAGCAGAAAAATCACTTTTCTTACCCTGTTTCTGTGGCTGATGACGGTAACTTTTCCTGTCATTGCGCAGCAGAAAGCAGACACGACCTACACCTTCCGCTTCGTTCCGCAGAAGGACATGTTCTACGTGCCTTGGAATGGCAATGACACGGAACTTGCCCGCCTGTTGGAATGTATCGAAAACAACAAAGCAACAATTCTTGACGGCAAGCTGCCGCTATTGGTTGACGGATACTGCAATTCGCAGGGCAGTGAAGCCGAGAACCTTGCAACGGCGAAGATCCGTGCCAATCGAGTAAAATCCGAACTGATTACACGCGCGGAAATAAAAGAGGAGAATTTCATTACCCGCAACCATGCGACTGAGGGTGATTTTGTCACCGTGCGCCTGACGGTACCGGTAAAGGAAACAGCCGTGACGGATGCGGAAGCGGAAGCACGACGCAAGGCGGAAGCCGAACGACTGGCAGCCGAGAAGCGTGCCGAGCAGGAACGGCTTGCCGAAGAGCAGCGCAAGGCGGAAGAAGCCCGACTTGCCGCTGAAAAGGCAGAAGCCGAGAAAGCCGCTCAACAAAATACACTTGCCGACACGCCGTCGGAAACCAAAATCACAACTGATTATCATCTCTCCCTGCGTGCCAACCTGCTGCGCTGGGCTACCCTGACACCAGATCTTGGCGTGGAATGGCGCATCTGCCCGTCGTGGGGCATTGCCGTAAACGGCTCGTGGACTTCTTGGAGCTGGAGCGACAAAGACCGCCGCTATGCACTCTGGGAAGTGGCTCCGGAAGTACGTTACTATATGGGTGAGAAGAAAGCCTGGTATCTGGGCGCGATGTTCAAGGCCGGACAGTTCAACTACAAGTTCTCCGAAACAGGCAAGCAGGGCGACCTGATGGGTGGCTGCATCACCGCCGGCTATCAGCTGCGGCTGAACAAGGCACTGGCTCTTGATTTCAACCTCGGTTTGGGCTACCTGAATGCCGATTTCGAAAAATATGAAGTCATCGACGGCGTGCGTGTACGCCGCGGCAACGAAACAAAAGATTGGTGGGGTCCCATCAATGCCGGTGTGACATTGGTATGGAAGTTATTCTAACACGGAGGAATAGAATATGAAAGCAAGACAATATATAAATATGATGGGAATGGCAGCCGCCGTGCTGTTCTCTTCCTGCGTGAAGGACACGCTTTATGACACGCCGCATCCCGACTACGGGAAGATTGCGGTGACAGCCGACTGGTCGGCCCGCGGTGAGGGTATTGACATACCTGCCACATGGACGGTCACCATGGGTGACTATACGGGTACGGAGACTTCCGCCACCCATACCCCCGACCATCTGTTTGCTCCGGGCAGCTACACACTTGCGGTGTGGAACCCGGCTGAAGGAATCACGGTGAACGGCACCACAGCCACCATTGCCGCATCCACGGGAACCCGGGCAGGCACGGATGCCTTTGTGAACAATGCCCCGGGATGGTTCTTCACCTATACGGAACAGGTGACCATCGAGAAAGACAGGGACTATCCGCTGACCGCCGCAATGAAGCAGCAGGTACGCGAACTGACGCTTGTCGTCGAACCTACAGGTGATGCCGCCGGACGCATCACGGAGATTGTTGCCCATCTGACGGGTGCAGCCGGAACACTCGACTTCGCTACCGATACCTACGGAGCCGCTTCGAACGTCGTGCTGCCCTTCTCCAAGATTACCGAAGGTGACGATGCCGGCAAGTGGAAAGCCACGGTGCAGCTGCTGGGTGTGACTGGCACGGAACAACTGCTGACGGGTGAAATCCGCTATGCTGACGGCAACCCGACCCCCACCACGCTGAAAAGCGACCTTACGGAAGCCCTCAAGGAGTTCAACACCGGAAAGGGCGAATCGCTGACCCTCGGCGGAACGCTGGTTGAGACTCCCGAAGGCATGGAAGTGGACGGAGCCGAAATCAACGGCTGGGAAGAAGTGAAAGGTGATGATGTAAATGCCGATTTGTAAATAATTAGTAAACCGAACGCAGGAGCAAAGCTTGCTTTGATTTTGCTGAGGTGCAGCAAATATTGAAATGGAATTAAACTAATATAATGAAGACGAGATTTTTTACACTTGCAACGCTCGCCCTCGCACTGGCAGCCTGCAACAACGACAACGAGAACCTGAACGGTGACCCCGTGGCCGCCCAGTTTACCGCCAACATCGCCCCCGCCACCCGCGCCAGCGGAACCACCTGGACTGGCGGCGACCGTATCGGCATCACCGACATCGGCAACGATTCCCAGTACGGCAACGTGCCTTTCATCCTGAAAAACGGGAAATTTGAGGCAGAAGGAAAGGTYATCTATATCGAAGATACAAAGACCCATACTTTCCGCGCCTACTATCCGTACAACGCGGCGGGAGGCATCCTCGCWGCCACGACCGATGCCACGGCGCAGCAGAACMAGCCTGCCATCGACTTCCTCTTTGCTTCAGGAGCCACGGGAGACAAAAACAACCCGGTAGTAAGCTTTACCGACAAAACCGCCAAAGGCGGTGAAGACAACTCCTTYCACCACCGCATGAGCCAGATAACCCTTACCTTCGAGGCGGGCGACGGCGTGRATTTCAGCGTGGTCAAGCCTGAACGTTACACGCTGGACGGATTGTTACTCACCGGTACGTTCAACACGGCCGACGGTATTGCCACCGCAGACAACGGASTACAGACCGGAGAACTGRCCATGAATCTGGCAGACGGCAATCTCACGTCATCGATCATCCTCTTCCCGCAGACAGTTGCATCCCTGCCGTTGGTTGTGAATTACAAAGGTCAGGAATATCATGCCACACTCACCATGCCCGAAGGCGCACTGCTGGCGGGCAACAACTATACCTATACCGTCAAGGTACGCAACAAAGTCCTTGAAGTCAGCGAAGCCACCATTGCAAAGTGGAACGATATAGACGGTGGAGATGTGGGTGCTGACCTGTAGGATTTTAATAATTAATCGATTAGAATAAAGAATTATGAGACATAGATTATTTATCCCCGCAGCCACCGCACTGCTGTTCGCCCTCGCCGCCTGCACGCAGGACGAACTTGCTGAGGCGGGCAACAACTATACCTATACCGTCAAGGTACGCAACAAAGTCCTTGAAGTCAGCGAAGCCACCATTGCAAAGTGGAACGATATAAACGGCGGAGAAGTGGATGCTGGCCTGTAAGATGTTAATAATTAATAATTAATYGATTAGRATRAAGAATTATGAGACATAGATTATTTATCCCCGCAGCCACCGCACTGCTGTTCGCCCTCGCCGCCTGCACGCAGGACGAACTTGCTGRCGATAACCGTCTGCCCGAAGGTGAATACCCCGTCGTCATCCGTGCCACCGGACTGTCCGTAGARRCAACGCCGCTGGCAGCCCMTTCCACCCGTKCCGCYGTGGACGGCGACTGGCAGGGCGTCACYTCCGTGGCACTCAAGATGGGCGATGCGGTAAAGGAATACACCGTWACGGCTTCTACCGATTTCAAGAGTGCCACGCTTTCACGCGARAACGCCCCGTACTACTGGACCAGCCGCGACCCGATTACCGTATCGGCATGGTGGCCCTTCAACAATGCCGACATCACMCAGATGCCTGCCGTGAAGGTGGCCGAAGACCAAAGCAAATTGGCTGACTTCCAGAACAGCGACTTCATCTCTGCTGAGAACCGGAAGGTGGAATTTAACAACCCGACTCTTGAATTTACCCACCGCACGGCACGCGTGACAATCGAACTGAAGCCCGGCACGGGATTCACGAGCGTCGCCGGTGCCACGGTGAGCCTCGTGAGCCTATCCGCCGATAACGGCAACCCGACGGCCATCAAGACCTACAACGCAAGCGGCAACACCTACGAGGCACTGACCGCCCCGCAGACCGTTGCGGCAGGCAAGCCGTTCTTCCGGGTGGAACTCGGCAGCGGCACCTTCTACTTCCGTCCACAGAACAACGTCGTATTAGAGGCGGGCAACCGCTATAAATATACCGTTAAGGTGAACGCCACCGGCCTGACGTTAGAGGGTTGCACCATCGGTGACTGGGCTGACGGCGGCGGCGAGAGCGGCGCAGCCGAGGATTTAGGCTACATCTACGACAGCAACACCAAGACCTACACGGTCTATAACGCCAACGGCCTGATGAATGTAGCCGAATTAGTGAACGGAGGTAAGACCGACATTAACATTACCCTCACCGCCGACATTGACCTCACAGGCAAAGGCTGGACGCCGATAGGCACAGACTACGACAACGCATACACCGGCACCTTCGACGGCGGCGGCCATACCATCACGGGGCTGACCGTTACGACAAATGACGAATATGCGGGTCTGTTCGGCTATCTCGGTAATTTCGGTAAATTCGGTACGGTGAAGAATGTGGTGATGGATGGCATACAGATAACATGCAATCACAGGTTGGGTTATGCCGGCGGCGTGGCAGGATATAGCCGGGGCACCATTGAAAACTGCTCGGTGTCGGGCAGCGTCAGCGGCACGGTGAGCGTCGGCGGTGTGGTGGGTGCTCAAAGGGACGGTTCCATCACCGGATGCAGTTCCTCTGCCACAGTGAAGGGAACGCTCAATGTCGGCGGCGTGGCAGGTCAGACGATTTTTGGTGCCACCTTGACCGCTTGCTATGCCACAGGCAACGTGATCATAGAAATAGACCGCACACAGAATATCTCTGGCGGCGGTCTGGTAGGATTCAACGACGGAATCAGCCTCCTTTCCTGCTATGCCACAGGCAACGTAACCAGTACGGGTAGTAGCACTGGCTATGTACATATCGGCGGCTTTTTGGGAGATAACTACATTACCGTGACCGCCTGCTATTGGAAGAACAATCATGAACAAGGTATCGGCTACAATAGGATAAGCAGCACCAAAGCCACGAAGGTGGACGGCACCAGCGTAACCTGGAAGAACGCCGTTGATGCCATGAACACCGCCTTGCAGAACGCAGGCTCAGAGTGGCGTTACGAACTTAAAGGAGCATTGCCTACCTTGAGGAAGCAGTAAACCGTCGGGGGGAAAAGTTACGCCCGCAACGGAAAGAACCAGAGTAATAAAATAATAGATATTATGAGGATAAGATTTTTTGCACTTGCAGCGCTCGCCCTCTYAYTSGSCGCCTGCACGCAGGACGAAGCGGGCTTCCTACCGGAAGGGGCGGAAGGCACCCCCATCGTCTTCACCGCCACGGGGCTGAAYCCMGCCGCGACAGCCATCGCCGSCACCCGTGCCCCWGYGGAYGGCAATTGGRMGGGTGTGCAGAGYGTGGCAGTSCTGATGGACGGYACGGTGAAGGCATACRACGTGACGCCCTCCACCGCCGACCCCACCAGCGCCACGCTGACCTCCACCGACCCGTACTACTGGACCAACCACAACRACATCACCGTCACAGCGTGGTGGCCCTACACCGCTGGCGAGACAACYCCACCTGCGGTAAAGGTAAAAGCCAACCAAAGTRCCCARAAAGACTTTGAGGGCAGCGACCTCATCGTAGCCRACGGRCAGACGGTGACCTACGGTAGCCCCACGCTCCGCTTCACCCACCGCACGGCGCGAGTGACCATCGTYCTGACGGACTACACCGAGGGGCTGGCATCCGTGCAGCTGACGGGACTCTCCACCGAAGGCGACAACCCGGATATAATCGTCCCGTACAGCAAGGGCAGCAACACCTACACCGCCATCGTAGCCCCGCAAAATGTGGCAGCTGGCACAGCCTTCATTACCTGCACCTTCACTAACGGCAAGACCTTCGTTTATAAGATGAAGAA
>NZ_LT556051.1 GCF_900079775.1 Leyella lascolaii
CCTCAGATTTTTGGAGATAAGCATTCATACGCTCGTCTAGATAGATGGTCATACTCATTGAGTCAATATCAGACTCATCTGTTTCTATCTTGACGATATCGAAATTGTCCAGTATTTCTTTGGGAAGAACTATACGGGCTAATTGTTCAAGCATGTTCATAATGCAAAGATACAAAATACTATGAAACAAAAAAAACATCCCCAGTACTTTTCCACTGAGCCCAGATATGTGGAAAAACGCGAGGGCTACATACGCCACACGCGCGGCATGTACGCCAATGCCGGTATGGCGGCGCGCTATTCTCTTGCCCTCGAATTGTACAAAGAATACAGTGCCTATATGAGCGATTCGGCTCTCGTGTGGCTCGAACGTGCCGCGACAATAGCCCGCAGACTCGGAGACGGGGCGGGAGAGAACCGCTGCCGGGTGCTTAAAGCCTACCTGTGTTCCTCAACGGGGATGTACACCGATGCTGTAGACATGCTCGCATCCGTGCGTAAGGAGAAGCTCAGTGGGGCGGGACTCCTCGACTACTACATGTCGTGCAGCCATCTGTACGGCGAGCTTGCCTATTATACAAAGGTGGATGAGCTGAGAAAGAAATATCTTGCCATGTCGCGACTCTACTCCGACACGCTCATCGCCATTGCCCCGGCAGACAACGACTACCGCCTTCTGGCACTCGAGAAAAGGGCTTATGGCGAGGGCGACTACGCCAAGGCTCTGAGCTATAACGACCGGCGCATGAGGCTGGCGGCAAAAGGCTCGCACAGCATGGCGATAGTGGCGTTCTACCGTTATCTTGACTACAAGATGCTCGGAGACAACGAACGGTGGAATTACTGGCTCGCGGTGTCGGCGCTGAACGATGTGCGCAACGCCGTGATGGACCAGGGGGCGTTGTGGGAACTCGCCAATGCCATGTACATAAAGGGCGACCTACGACGTTCATACCGTTACATAAACTTCGCCTCCGACTGCGCCGCAAGGTTCGGGACACGCCTCCGCTACCTTCAGATAACGCCCGTAATAGCAAACGTGGACAAGATGTGGCAGATGCGAGGCAGGCGCGAGAACGCATGGCTGAAGACCGTCATCGCCGTCTCGGCAGGCTTTCTCGTCATCGTGCTGTCGCTGCTTTTCTATCTCATGAGACAGCGTCGCCGACTCACACAGACCAAGTCTGAGCTCAGCCGCAAGAACGAACAGCTGCTCACGCTGAACTCTGAGATGAAGCAGACACTCACCGATCTCGACACAGCCAACCGGCATCTTGTTGCCGCCGGAGACCGTCTCAACGAGGCGGTGGCTAATCTTGACGAGAGCAACAGGGTGAAGGAGAAATACATCGGACTCTTCCTCCGCCAGTGCTCGTCTTACATCGACCGCATGGACTCGATGCGCGTAGACACGCTTTCGATGCTAAAGGCAAAGCGGTATGCCGACCTTTTGCAGACGGTGAAGAACCATAACTTCCGCGACCGTGAGCGCGACGAACTGCTGGAGATATTCGACTCCACGTTCATAGGGCTTTTCCCGACGTTTGTCGACGAGTTCAACATGCTGCTGCGTCCCGACTGCCGCATCGTGCCCGACGACATGTCGAGGCTCACCACAGGCATACGCATCTTCGCGCTCATACGCCTCGGCATAGACGACAGCTCGAAGATAGCCGAGTTTCTTCACTTCTCCGTCAACACCATCTACAACTACCGCGCCAAGATAAAGAACGGAGCCGCAGTCAGCCGCGACGAGTTCGAGGATTATGTCAGGGCTATCGGGCTGCCGACAGACTGACCGTCGGCGCGATGAGGCTACCGTGCGCGTCTTCATAAAGCAACATAATGAAATGACGACAGCCTGTGACGGATAACGCCACAGGCTGTCGCTGTATAATGTGTGCATGTGTTCAGGCTCTGTCCCTCATGAGTCTCTCAGCCATGTCGCGTCCGAGCTGCCTGCACGCTGCGGCTGTCTCGGCGTTCACGCTCTGGCATATGTCCACCGGAGTACCCACAGGCTCGAAGTGCAGATGCTTCTCGTTCCATTCTCCTATCTTCGCTACCGCCCTGCTTGCCCAGCCGTGGCTGCCGAACCATCCTATGTAGTGGTTCTTTATGTCGCGCCCGGCAAGCTCGGAGAGCAGCACGTCCATCTCGTGATAAAGTCCGGTGTTGTAGGTCGGCGCGCCCACGATGAGACCGCGGTAGCGGAACACGTCGGCGATGATATACGAGTGATGGGTCTTCGATACGTTGTGCACCACGATGTTCTTTATTCCCGCCTCGCTTGCCGCAGAGGCTATCAGCTCAGCCGCACGCTCCGTGTTGCCGTACATGGTACCGAAGCACAGCACGATGCCTTCGTCCGTCTCATACTTGCTCATGCGGTCGTACAGGTTCATGACACGGTCTATGTGCTCGTGCCATACAGGTCCGTGGGTGGAGCATATGTAGCTTATGTCCGACCCCTTCAGCTTCTTCAGCGCGTTCTGCACGGGTATGCCGTATTTTCCCACTATGTTGCTGTAGTAGCGCACCATCTCCTGCCAGAAGGCGTCGCAGTTTATCCTGTCGTCCGTCAGACCTCCGTTCAGCGCGCCGAAACATCCGAAGGCGTCGCCAGAGAACAGCGCGCCGGCTGTGATGTCGAGCGTCATCATAGTCTCGGGCCAGTGCACCATCGGTGTGAGGACGAACTTCAGGGTGTGCCTGCCGAGGCTCAGCGTGTCGCCGCTCTTTATCTCCATGGTGTTGGTGTCTATGCCGTAAAAGCCCTTGAGCATGTTGAAGGTCTTGTTGTTGCCTATCACCTTCACGTCGGGATAGTGCTGTCTGAGCAGCGAGAGCGCGCCGCTGTGGTCGGGTTCCATGTGGTTCACCACCAGATAGTCAACCTTCCTGTCGCCTATCACGTCGCGTATGTTTTCGATGAACTGTCCGAAGAATCCCACCTCGACGGTGTCTATGAGGCACACCTTCTCGTCGTCTATGAGATAGGAGTTGTATGACACTCCTGCAGGCAGCGGCCAAAGACCCTCGAAGAGGTGCTTGTTGCGGTCGTTCACGCCTACATAATAGATATTGTCTGTAATTAGTCTCATGTGTGTATTTCTCTTTTTTTATTGTTGCCTGTTGTTGTCCTGTTATGTCTCTTTCCTCATTCTCATGCCTGTCTCCCGGCTTATGCTGTTGCCGGTATGCGTGCAGCAGTCTGCCGCGAACTCCGCCGCGTGGCTCGCAATGCGCTCCCAGCATACCGTTCCGGGGCATTCCGTGAGGTCGCGGCGGGTAATGCCGTGGCGTATGAGGGCGTATATCATGCCTGCGTTGTAGTTGTCGCCCGCTCCTATGGTGCTCACCGTCTCCACCTGTCTCACGCCGAACGTCATCGGCACATCGCTTCCGGCGAACACCCGTACGGGTCTGTCACCGTCGGTGCACACCAGTATGCGGCACAGCCGTGATATGTGTCTGCGGTATGCCTCCGCCGCGTCCGTGAGCCCGAACACCGTCTCTATGTCCTCGCTGCTTGCCCGCACTATGTCGGCAAGGCGCATGTTCTCCTCCATGTTATGCATGACATGGGGCAGGTCTGCCTTGTGTGCCGGACGGAAGTTCATGTCATACACCGTTATCGCTCCGGCTCTGCGCGCCTCCTCGAGCAGCGGAGCCGTCATGTGGCGCGTGCCGGGACTCACGGCGTGAAACGAGCTGAGCAGCAGTATGTCGCCTTCGCCCATCGTCTTCGGACGTCCGTTGTAGGGCAGCGGAGCGTTGTCGCGGTAGAATGTGTAGGATGCGTTGTTGAGTGAGTCGAGCACTGCCAGCGACACGGTAGACCTCATTCCGTCAGCCCTTTCCACCTGCGTCACGTCCACGCCCTCCGCTTCGAGAAAGGCGAGCATGCGCCGTCCGGCGTAGTCGTTGCCTGTTGCCGACACGAAAGACGTGCCCACACCTGCGCGTGCGAGCGACACAATGGCGTTGAGGGCAGAGCCTCCCGGCACGGCGTCCACAGGCTTGTCGTCCTTGAAAACGATGTCAAGAGCCATCTCGCCTGTCGCCGTCACTTTGCGTGCTTTGTCTTTTTCTGTCATCCTTACTTTATGTTGAACGGTCTGCACGTGCTCCGGCAGGCAAGCGGTATGGCTGCCGTGTGAAAATGCGGCAGTGCAGTTTTCTGTTTGCAAAGATAGTGAAAGGCGAGTGCAATGGCAAGAGAAAAGAAGAATTTCTTTTCATATTGCGCATTGCCGAGCCGCCTCCTGTCTTATTCAAAGATAGTGAAAGGCGAGTGCAATGGCAAGAGAAAAGAAGAATTTCTTTTCATATTGCAGGTTGCCGGGGCGGTTGGTGGCATATTTAAGTAGCTTGTTTTATTGGTGCTTCCTTCCTTGTGAGACGCAAGATTTTGCGTCTCTACTTTCCTTGCTTGCGTTTTTTCAGCCACGTCCCGTCAATCCCCACTCAATGGCGTCCGCCCAGTAGAGACGCAGGATTTTGCGTCTCACGAGAAGGTAAGCACAAAATATATGTTTGATAAACCGCATGTAACAATCATATCGCTTGCGTCCCACGAGCAGTCAAGCGCAATGTATATGCACAATAAACGGCTTATTTTATTGGTGTTTCCTGCTTGTGAGACGCAAGATTTTGCGTCTCTACTTTTCTTGCTTGCGTTTTTTCAGCTACGTCCCGTCAATCCCCACTCAATGGCGTCCGCCCAGTAGAGACGCAAAATCTTGCGTCCCACGAGCAGTCAAGCGCAATGTATATGCACAAAAAACGGCTTGTTTTATTGGTGTTTCCTGCTTGTGAGACGCAAGATTTTGCGTCTCTACTTTCCTTGTTTGCGTTTTTTCAGGCATGTCCCCTCAATCCCTGCATGCTGACACCACGGTGATGATGCCGGAAAATGGCGGCAGGCTCGTGCTGATGAAGTACTGCTGACGGCTGTGGCGGTGCCGTTCACGCTTAACGCTTTTAACATTCGTGGTGTCTCTTTTTAACGTTCCGGTGTGTCGTTCCGCCTTTCCTGTCAGCTGCCGGACACCGATGAAATGGGCTGTTTTGCATATATCGCCTTGCGACTGCCGGTATGTCGCACCACCGTTTGGCACATATGGTCTTGCGGTTATCACTCCGTTGTTCCACTGTTTTACGGTCGCTGGCATGCCGTCCGCGCCTTTTCGCGTTGCTGGAAAGGCTGTTCCGGTGTGTGATACAGGCTCTTCCGGTGTGCCGAGAAGCCTGTTTGGCGTCGCAGGAAAGCCTCTTTCGCGTGATGGCTGGCGTATGGCGGTATGGCTGAAGGTGCTGTCCGGGCAAGTATTTTGTGCTTATTTCGTTGATAATCAATGTGTTGATGTGTTATGATATAAAAACGGACATATTCTCGCTTTTCATGCTCCATAAATCAAAAATGAAAAAGCTGCGAGGCTATAAATGTTAAAACGGCACGGTGGATTGCTGCCGTATGTGCGCGACATGATAATTATAGATGCACGGTGTCATCTTATTACGAGCGTCGTCATCAGCTCCGGAGCGAACGTTTCCTGCGCGACCTGCCGTATCATCTGCGGTGTCACGGCGTCGATATTGCGGAAAAGCCTTGCCACGTCCTTCTCCCATCCGTAGTGGAGGAAACTCTTCGCGAAGTCGATGGCGAAGTTCTCGCGGCTGTCGCATGCCACACCTATCTGTCCCTTTATCTGTTTCTTGGCAGAGTTGAGTTGTCTGTCGCTCAGCTGCGTGTCCGCCATGCGGTTGAGCTCCCGCCTTACGAGCCGCATGCACCGGTCGGTCTGGGCAGGGTCGCATCCGAAGTATACAGCCCACACACCGGTGTCGGAGTAGCTCGCCATGGAGCTTTCCACGGTGTAGACAAGCGCGTGCCGCTCGCGCAGAGTGAGGTTGAGGCGTGCCGTCATGCCCGGTCCGCCCATGATGTTGTTTAGCAGGTAGAGAGCCATCCGGCGGCTGTCGTGTATGTCGTAGGCACGGTTGCCCGTCATGACATGTGCCAGATGCGTGTCCATGTGTATGGTTTTCCTTTCCGGACGGTATTCCGGCAGGCGTTGCAGGCGCATGTTTTCCGTGTCGGTCAGCGTCGGGCGCGATGGTGCGGAGTCGTGTCCGGCGCGTTCGAGAGCCTTCACCAGACGGGTGAAGTCTATGTCGCCGTAGGCAAAGAAAATGGCGTTGTCGGGTCGGTAGAGGCGCGATGTGAACCGCCGCGCGTCGTCCGTGGTGTAGTTGCGGAGGCGTTCCGCCTGTCCCAGTATGTTGTGTCCGAGCGGGTGTCCGCAGAACACCATGTTCTCGAACTCGTCGTATATCAGTTCGGCAGGTGAGTCGTTGTAGCTCTCTATCTCCTCGCATATCACCTCCACCTCCTTGTCTATCTCGCTCTGAGGATAGGTGCTGTGGAACACTATGTCGGTGAGCAGGTCGGCGGCTCGCGTTATGTGGTCGCGCAGGACGGCTGCGTGATACACCGTGTCCTCCTTTCCTGTGAAGGCGTTGAGGTCGCCTCCCACGCTCTCGAGGCAGTTCAGTATGTGCCATGCCCGGCGTCTCGCTGTGCCCTTGAAGGTGATGTGCTCGCAGAAGTGGGCGAGTCCCTCCTCTCCCGGTGCCTCGTCGCGTGTGCCGGCGTTTATCGCATATCCGCAGTAAACCACCGGAGATGCCGACGGAAGGTGTATCACGCGCAGTCCGTCAGCCATTGTATGTGTGTTGTATTCCATATTGCTGCTTTGTAGTATCATTGCCGTTGATGCAGCGCAAAATTAGTTATTTTAGTTCACACACCGCATGTTTTACATTAATTTTACATCCGCGCCGTCCCTGCCGTTACTCTCCGGACATGCCGTGAGCTGAGTTTTTTATCCTGTCAGTGAAATAAAAACACACCGGTATTGCCGTCCTCCCACATTATTTTCATATCTTTGCATACAGATATTGATGATAAACACAATCCGTTTTTACATTAAGGCATGAACATAAGACATTTTTTAGGAACCTTACCGGTTCTGTTTCTGTGTTGCGTTGACTCACCGGCGCAGGTCGCGGCGGAGGTCGACGGATATCCGATGTCAAACTTCGCGCTTACGGTGAACGCATCGCAGGACGGCGGTTTCTTCGGAAAGATAATGCGCAATCCGGGTCGTATAGGCGAGTGGTTGCATGACAAGGGCAGCGTGGAGTTCTTTGTCGATAAGGGAGGAAGGCGTCACCGCTTCTCCGGATTCAGGAAAAAGAGGGTGAGCCGCGCCTTTCCCTTTATAAGAAACACTTACCACGGGTCGCCCCTGACAAATGCGTCATTCAGCGTCACCGCCTTCTGTCCGCTCGCGGTGAACGACGGTCGCACGTCGGCTCTGCCGTTGCTGATGGTCGAGATGGAGTGTGCCAATAAGGGAAAGACCGCCGACGAGTTCGATGTCGTGGCATTGCCTGCGGCAGACATGGCGCGCGGCATGTCGGCGGTGAGCCGTGAAGGATGTTCGGGAGCGGGCGACGGGCACGAGGTGGAGCTCACGGCTGACGTGCCCACATCGTGGGACGGGCGCGGGCTTCGGATGCATGTGACGCTCGGACCAAGGGAGAGCCGCACGGTGAGAATACTTATGGCGTTTCATGACGACGGCTGGGTGAGCGCGCAGGACTTCTCCTCTCCCGCCGCACTGACGGCATACGGACGCGCCGTGTGGCAGGTTCTGAAGGACAAGACAGAGGGTTTCAGCCGTGCCATACCCGCCACGGGGGACGATGAAATCGACGATTATCTGCGCTGGTACATGTTGCCTGCCGTGTCGCTCACCAAGTGGACGCGCAACGGTGAGGTGGTGACGATGGGTTACCGCGAGCTCAACCAGCGTGACAGCTACTGGACATCATGGCTGCATCTTGTGATGTTCCGCGACCTTGAACGCCGCATGATTGAGGAGACGGTGGCGTTCCAGCAGCCCTCGGGAAAGATTCCCACCACCATACTCCCGCTTATAGAGCGCGACGACGACCTCGACATAAACGCTTTCTTCATACTGCGTGTGGCGCGTTTCTGGCAGGTGTATCACGAGCGGCACACCCTCCTGACTCACTGGCAGGCACTGAAAAAGGCGATGGAATGGCTCATTTTGCGAGATAAGGAGCACATCGGACTGCCCATGCAGGTGTCGTTCTGGGGCGACTGGAAGGATGTGCAGGGTGTCAGTGACCGCAAGTACTCGCCCTTCAGCTGCCTCATTTATATGGCGGCATTGAAGAAGATGAGGCTTATGGCGGAGGTGTGCGGCGACAAGGAGGCGGCAGACGAATATGAGGAGGCGTACGGCAGGGCATACCGGCGTGTGAACATGGACGTAGGGGAAGGCGGACTGTGGAACGGCGAATATTATTGTCAGATATGGCGCGACGGCAGTGTGAACAGCCGGCTGTTGCAGGACCAGACCGTAGGCATACTCTTCGGAGTGGTTCCCGACGACCGTGCGCAAAAGATTATCGGTGCCCTTAACGCGCGGAGCATGACTCCTTACGGTGTGGCGGAGACGTTCCCGTATTATGACGAGAGCTTCGGCTATCCTCCTGCCGTGTATCACAACGGCGCCGTGTGGCCGTGGGTGAGCTTCATGGACTGCTGGGCGAGAGTGAGGATGGGACGCAAGGCGGAGGCGATAGGGCTGGTGAAACGGGTAGGGAAAGCCGACCTCGTGGACTCGGGCGACTGGTCGCCCAACGAGCACATCAACAGTCTGACGGGCGAGAATCTCGGTTTCCACATACAGGGCTGGAACGCCGGACTGTTCGGACTGGTGTATTTCGGACTTGTAAACACCGGTGTCATCGACTGACATACGCATACGGCGGATACCGGTCCTGTATCCGCCGTATGCGATTTATATTATTGTTGAGCGGCATACTGACGTTATGTTCGTGACGTACTCCGTGTTTTACCGTTTTTTTCTTATCTTTGCATAAGATAAGATACGGCTCGGCAGTATCAAGTTAAGTAAAACTCCGTTTTCCTTCCTTGCTGTTGCGCTCGCCTCGCATTATCTTTGCACCTGTTTAAGGACAGTTTTTGTTCATATGTTATCATCTTTTTGCAATTTCGCAACATGACTGGCAGAAGACTCATATATGTGTGTCTGGCACTCTTTTTCCATTTTACCGCCATTCTTGCCGCACCCGGCGGACAAGAGAGACGGTCTGCTCCTGACAATCTGGAGCAGGCAAGAGCTTATCTGAGGAAGAGCGACTACAACAGTGCTCTGTCTATTCTGCTCCGCTATATACAGAAAGAGGAACACTCGAAAAGCGTCGACACACTCAATCTCATGAACGCATACTACAACGTGGGAGGCATCTATTCGGTGTATTCCAACTTTGCCCAGGCTCTCGACGTGTATGAGAAGGGCTATCGTCTCAGCCTTGTCTCGGGCAATTCGGGCATGCAGTTCAAGTTCCTGAACAACATGATAGGTGCCGGATGCAACATAGGCAACGCCGCATATGCCGAGCGTCTTAACGAGAAAGTGAAGGAACTGAAGGGCGTTCCGCGCGGTCAGCTGCTCTTTTATTACTGCTTCAACAAGGGTTTTATTGCAGGAATACGCGATGAAATGGACGAAAAGACGCGCTGGATGAACGAGGCTGTGGCGGTGGTGGACAGTTTCAGACTGCCGGGAGAGATGAAAATATATCCTTATTCGGAGGTATACCAGTGTTATGAGAGACAGGGCAATCTGGATAAGGCACTCGAGGTGTTGCAGAAGTACGACTCGCTGGCACAGCTGAAGAACGAAGCTTACCTCTTTGCTGACTGCTACAAGGGCATGATGCGTGTCTATACGAAAATGGGAAACAAGGAAAAGGCTCTGTTCTATCAGAACGAGTTCTTCAGATATACCGACTCGCTGCTCAACGTGAACGAGTTCTCCCAGATAAAGAACAGCTACCAGACGCATGAGAAAAAGCTCGACAGGCAGACCATAGACGCGCAGAAACGCACCATATTCTATCAGAACGCGGCTCTCGTCATGCTGCTTCTCGTGGTGGCGGTGGCATGCGCCGCGGTGGTGATGGTGTGGCGTCAACGGCGCAAACTGCATGTGGCGTACGTGGCGTTGTTCGAGCGCAACAGGGAGCTTCTTGATATTGAGAGCCGCTACCGCGATATTGTCGACAGGCGGAAAACGTCCGGCGGGGATAGTGTGGCAGACATTGAGCGTCATGACAAAGCCTCCGCGCCGGTACCGAACTCCGAAGAACTGCTGCGCCGCATTGACGCCGTGATGGAGGACGAGGACACTTTCTGCAGTCCGGAATTCAGTCTCGCCGTGCTCGCAAGGCTCTCGGAGTCGAACACTAACTATGTGTCGCAGGTGATAAATACAACTTACAACAAGAATTTCCGTACTTTCCTGAACGAGCGTCGCATAAAGGTGGCGATGAAAAGGATGATGGACAGCGGACGCTACGGAGCGTACAGCATGCAGGGAATAGCCGAGAGCGTGGGCTACAAGTCGGCTTCAAACTTCATTGCGGCGTTCAAGAAAGTCACCGGAATGACCCCTTCATTATATCAGAAAATGCTTGGAAAATGAGCTTTTTGGTTTTTAATTTATGAATCAGAAAGCATTGTTTGGTGACCTTTTGTTAGTTTTCACGGCTTTTAAATACCTTTGTAAATGCGAAAACTAATTAAAAATGTCATTATGAGAAAACTTACTCTTGCTGTTTTATTGTTGTTGCCGGGGCTGCTCTCCTTTGCCGGGGACGTCACAAAGCCGCAGGCTCTGAAAATCGCGCGGTCGTTTCTCCGTGATAATGCGGCGCAGATGAGGGCGCGGCAGAATGTCGGAAGCGATGACCTTAAACTGGTGTATACGGCTGGCGACACGAAAGGGCGCAGCTGTGTGTATGTGTTCAATGCCGGCAGCAACGCCGGATTCGTCCTCGTATCGGCTGAGGACAGGGCTGCGGAGGTGCTGGGTTACAGCGACACAGGCAGTTTCGACCTTGACAGGATGTCGCCTGAGATGCGCAACTGGATGGAAGGTTATGTGGACGAAATAACATATATAAGAGACAACAACGTTGAGACTGCGCCGCAGAAAAGCACGAACAGCGGCAAGAAAGTGGCTCCGCTGCTTGGCAACATTATGTGGGATCAGGGCGCGCCATATAATAATATGTGTCCTGACTACGACATAAGCTCCAAGTGTGCGACGGGATGTGTGGCGACGGCTATGGCTCAGGTGATGTACTATCACCGCTGGCCTGAGACCGGAAAGGGGTCTTACACTTATGCGCCGGCAATAATGGGAGGACGCACTCTTACGGCTGATTTCGGCTCGACCCATTATTCCTGGGACGACATGACGCCCAAGTACGACAGTAACAGCAGCGAAGCAGGCTGCGACGCTGTCGCCGAACTGATGCTGCACTGCGGCATATCGGTAAGCATGAACTACTCTTCGTCGAGCGGGGCGGGCAGTGATGTCATACCATACGCGCTGTTCAACTATTTCGATTATGACAAAGGTGTGGCATACCGGCAGCGGAGTAACTACAGCAGTGAGGAATGGCAGCAGATCATAGAGGACGAGATTGACAACGGACGACCTGTCATTGCCACCGGCCGTTCGTCCTCCGGCGGACACGCGTTCGTGTTCGACGGATACGACGAGAACGGATTCGTGCACGTCAACTGGGGCTGGAGCGGCATGAGCAACGGATATTTCCGCACGTCGGCTCTCAATCCTCCTTTGCAGGGAACGGGCGGTTCCGCCGGAGGATACAACTACGACCAGCAGATAATAACAGGCATCCAGCGTCCCAAGGAAAACTCATGTGAGGACGTGGAGCTTGTCTCCACGGAGGGACTTGTGCCTGCGCAGAAGACGATAGACAACGGTGGAAGCACCGACATATCGCTCCGCGGAATGATATACAATGCCGGATGGAAGGCTTCTTCGTTCGAGTACGCCATGCTTCTTGCCGACGCACAGGGCTCTACGGTGGAGGTCTACCGCACCGACGCAGCCTACGAGCTTGAGGTGGGATACGGTTTTTACGGTCCGCTGACAGAGAACGTCAAGTTCGGAAAGCTCTCCGACGGCGACTATAAGCTTTATCCTGTATGCCGGCAGCACGGGTCTGACGGTGAGTGGAGTCGCATACGCGACGAGTATGTGGGCTATCCCAACTATCTCAACGTGAGTGTAAGCGGTGACAGGATAGCCTTCGTCTATCCCGACTATTTTGACCTCAGCATCGATGAAATGGACTCTCCGGCGGAGATTTACGCTGGTGTGCCGTCGTGCACAAGGGCAACCGTGGTGAACGGAGGCGACGTCAACTATCTCGGAGACGTCATGGTGACTGTCTACGACAGTAAGACTCTCCGTCCTGTAGCGTCGGGTTCGAAGTACAAGATAGACCTTGCTCCGGGCGCAAGTGCTGAAGTGGAGTTCCTTGATGTGATGAACCTGCCTGCAGGCGACTACAAACTTGCGGTGACAGACGATGACAACCGCATCATAAGCGCAATGCGCGAGGTTAGTGTGAAAGACGCTCCCGCACAAGCCGCAGTGCTCACAACGGCTGCCCAACTGTCTTTTGCCGACAACGAGAACGTGGACGCGCGCTCGATGAACATCACCGCCCGGCTGAAGTGCGACAGCGGGGTGTTCGGCGGATATGTATATCTTTACATCTTCAACGAGAGTGGAGCGGTGATCCGCGGATGCCTTGACCCGCAGTATCTGATGCTTAAGAGCGGTGAGACAGCCGACGTTACGTTCAGCGGCGCGTTTGAGAACGGAGTGCCCGGAACGACATACGTCGCAGCCCTTTTGCTATACAACGGCTCCACCTACAGTTATATCAAACCGATGGAAAGCTCGACATGTGTCTTCAGACTTGCTCCGGAGACAACCGGAATAGACTCTGCCGTTGCCGGTGATACGGGATTAAAAGTGAAGATATACGACATGAACGGCTGTCTCAGACCCGAGACCGACACCGAAACTCTACCCAAAGGCATGTATATAGTGAAGAAGGGAAATAGTGTAAGGAAAATTGTGAAATGACGGTCACTGTTTTGCCGCTACGCGGGGAAAAGGTAAAAGGGTAAAGAGAATAAAAAAGTAAAACTCTGATACTGGTTTTAATGCTATGCGGTAAAAGGGTGAAAGGGTAAAGAAGTAAAAAGAGTGAAATGACAGTATTTATGAGAAAAAAAGATAAACGACATATGAACAGAAAACGTTTTACTGATATCGCCGTGGCGGCAGCGTTTCTTATGAGCTCCGTCACAGTGGGCGCACAGATGGCGGAAAGCTCGCCTCTGACAATGCGCAAGCCGGGTCCGGCGGCTGTCACTCCCATCGGTGAGACTGCCGTAAAGGGAAAGAGTCTCACAAGGGTGTTGAAGTCGGACGGCAGGAAGATGACTGCCGACGCATCAGCGTTTGAGGGGCGCAAGCTCTACTGCGCTCTTATAAACAGCACCGACTGGTCTTCCGCCTCGCTGACAAGCGTGCCTTACGGTGTATATTCGTTCAGTATAGGCGGTGACATGGCTATGACACCTCTGCGCACAGCCTTCGACTACGACTTCACTGCGGCTTCTTTCTGCCGCGACACGTTCGTAGGCATCGCTCCGATGAGCGTCATGGGTGTGCTGAACGGTGCGCGCTACATTACCATAGACACGGAAAACTGGCAAGAACTGAAGCGTGTGATGTACGGAACGGAGAAGAAGAGCTACTCGCTTCTGTCGTCCACGATGGCTTACAATCCGATAGACAACAACACATATTCGCTCCAGTATAACGACGGAATGTCCGGAATGGACTGGTGTATATACAATGACAAGTATGATGAGATGGATAAGATCGCGGCGTTCCGGGGCAAGTACAACGTCCTTACGCTTGCCGCTGTGCCCGACGGAGGCATGTTTTTCATCAACTGGCTGGGCGACCTGTACCGCATCGACCGCAAGACGGCGCGCCCGACGCTTGTCGGCACCACCGGTGTGCAACCTGTGATGTACTCCCAGTCGATGGTTTACGACGGACGTACGGGGTTGTTCATCTGGGCGGCTCAGACTGAGACGGGAAGCGAGCTGTATGCTGTGAATCCCGAGACTGCCGAGACCTCGCTCATCGGACGGTTCAACAAGAACGAGCAGATCGTGGCACTGAAGGTGGACGAGAATGCCGCCAAGGACGGCGCACCGGCTATGGCGGAGGGTCTCAACCTCGTTTTCGACGCTGACGGAAGCCTCGGTGGAAAGATAGAGTTCACCGTTCCGCGGCTCACATACGGCGGAGCGGCTCTCGACGACGCCATGCTCAACGTGTGGCTCGACGGAGAGAACCTCAAGGGAGTGCCTGCCGTGCCGGGCGAGAAAGTTTCCATACCGGTGACGTTGAGCGAAGGCAACCACTACGTTGCTGTGAACACAAGCAACGGCACAGGCTATTCTCCTCTCGCGTCCATAAGAAAATACGCGGGATATGACACTCCTCTTCCTGTCGGCGACGTTACTTTCGCTTACGACGCGGACGCAGGCAAGAACACCGTAAGCTGGAACGCACCAGCCGCCGGAGTGAACGGAGGCTATCTGGACAAGGCAAACATCAGATACACGGTGGTGAGAATGCCCGACAGCGTGACCGTTGCCGACAACTACGCGCAGACCGTTTTCACCGAGACAACGCCCGAGGCGATGCACAACTACTCCTATCGCGTGTACGCGACAAACAACGGCAAGCGCGGCGAATATGCCGAGTCTGAGCGCATCATATGCGGCGACGCGTTCACAGCACCTTACTCACAGTCGTTCGCCGACGCATCGGTGCTCGGCGAGTTCTTCACCGTCGTGGACGCCAACGCCGACAACAACACATGGAGAACGGGTTTTAACGATGACGTGCGCATCGACATCAGTGCCTACAGTTTCCCTACCGGCGACGACTGGCTCATCACTCCGGCTATCAGCCTCGACGGAGGCGTGAAATACCGGTACACCATCAACATGAAGACATTCACCAACGGATATCCCGAGTCGTTCGAGGTGTATGTGGGAACCGACCCTGCCGACCTCTCCACATTCCGCAAGGTGGCGTCTGAGGAAGCCTTCGAGCTATATGAGGATTTCGGCGACTACCATGCCGATTTCTTAACAGACAAGCCCGGAAAATATTATCTTGCTCTGAGATATACGGGCGACAGCTCAAAGAACGCTTCAATGCTGATGCTTAAAAAAGTGTCGGTGAGTGCGGTGGGAGCGGCGAAGGCTCCCGCAGCGGCAGGCTCGCTCGAGGTGACTGCCGGAGCAGACGACGCCATGACTGCCACCGTAAGCTTCGACGCTCCGGACCGTAACCTCGAGGAGCAGCCTGTAAGCCCGCTCACGAGAATAAGCATATACAGAAACAAGGAGGCGGAGCCTGCGCACGTGTTCGAGTCGCCCTCCGCCGGCGCGCACCTCACATGGACCGATGGCAGCGTCAAGTCTGTGGGCATGAACACCTACACCGTGGTGCCCGAAAACGAATACGGAGCAGGTGAGTCTGCCGCCGACTCCGCCTTCGTGGGCGTATACACGGCTCCTTACAAGGAGACTTTCGACAGCCGTGGAGCAGCCGACCTCTATACGTCAACGCTCGACGGCATCGATCTTGAGACAAACCCGTTCTACGGATGGGAGTATGACAGCATGAACAAGAGGATGAAGTTCTCGGCATATGTCACCGACACGCCAGTCGAGGCATGGCTCTACACGCCTATGATAAGGCTCGACGCCGACGCCGTATACGAGCTGTCGCTCGGCGTGATGACGTCGGTCTATTCGGAGACTGTAACGAACAAGGTGTATATGGGCACATCCGCCGAGCCTCAGACACAGAGCGTACATGTGGGCGACCTGCCGAAGAGTACCGCCTATCAGATGAAGGACGTGGCTTATAACGTCGTGACCGGCGAGGGCGGCAAATACTGTTTCGGCATCAACTCCAAGGGAACGAGTGCGAATGACTTTCTCGACACGCAGCTCGACGATGTGCGGCTCACCTACAAGAAGTCAGCTTTCTCGCCCTATGAGTTCACCGGCTACAAGTCGGAAGCGGCTGCTGACGGCAGTCTGAAAGCCGTGATGACGTTCAGGACGCCCGCTGTAGACTATCACGGCAATGCCCTGAAGGAGAACGTAAAGGTGGAGATATTCCGCGGACAGAACCCCGCGCCGGTCTACACCGCCGACGATGTGGTGCCGGGAGCGGCGATGACATGGACCGACACACAGCCTCTCCACGGACAGAACACCTACATGCTCGTGGCGTCAAACAGCTACGGGCGCAGCGAGGTGCTTACCGACACGCTGTTCGTAGGGCGCGACGTGCCTCTGCCGGTGGGCAACCTGATGGTGAAGGGCAGCTCCGACAACAAGGACGCCATCCTCGTCTGGGATGCTCCCGAGGCTGGAGTGAACGGCGGAGTGGTCGTTGACGGTGAGGTGAGATACCGTGTCTACAGCTACAATCCTGCCGACAAGACATTCGCCCTTATAGCCGACAATGTGGAAGGCAACACATACACCATAGAGCTTGAGCGGACAGGAAGCCAGCGGCTTGACTATTACGGCGTGGCTCCGTTCACCGCTGAGGGCACAGGACAGACTGTAGTGGGCTCCGTGGTGCTCGGTCCTCTCTATCAGCTGCCTTACAAGGAGTCGTTCGCCGACGCCCGTACGGAGACTTCCCCGTGGCAGGTGGAGACGGTATATTCATACGGATACACATGGGGAGTGGACAATCCTGACGGCACACGCAACAATGCCAAGCCGCAGGACGGTGACGGAGGCTGTGCCTACATGTTCAACGGAAGCATGTACGAGCAGTATGCCGGTGCCGGATTCATATCTCCCAAGGTGGCTCTCGACGCCAATGACAACGTGCTGTCGTTCTGGGTGTACAACATCGCCACAGCCTATCCGAACAACCGTCCGTCGCTCTATGTCTATCTGCGCGGTGACGACGGCGAGAGCATAGAGGCTGCAAAATACATCGTGGGCGGCGACACCGAGGAAGGATGGAAGAAATATGAGATTCCGCTCAGTCAGCTGAAGGGATGCAGCCACATGAGCTTCGCCCTGTTCGGATATACCGGAGGCGGCTCTGACGTCATTTATCTGGACAACATAAGAATAGAAAAGGCTGACCCGACTGGCGTCGGCGGTGTGACGGAACAGGCAAAGACAGTGCAGGGCGTAAGATGGTTCACGACTGACGGACGCGAGGTGACATCGCCTGGAAAGGGTGTCTACATAATGACCGAGACCTACACCGACGGCACGAGACGCAGCGTGAAGGTGACAAGACGTTAGTTTTATATTATGACAGTCCCAAACCTGACATCAGATTTCTGACGTATCCGTTTGCCGGAGGTCTGATGCAGGATGGGGATAATACCGATGTTAAGTAAGGGAACTGTGGCGGCTGATGATTGCCGTCACAGTTTTTTTTGTGCGTGTTTATAAGTTTCTGCGCATAATCAGGTAGTACACGGAGTCTCGGCAAACCGTTGCATGACGTGCGTATTGCAGGCTCCGGCACGGACAAACGGAGGGGCTGTATTCCGGCACATGGATAATCGGAATGCATAAATATGCGTTCTTATGGTAAAAAATATTGACAAAATAAATCCGCGAAATAGAAAGCGCGTTGCGTCTCGGATGCTCCGGAATCATGTTACGATTGTTCTCATACGCCGTTTTTGTGATATTAAGTTCGCGCCACATAAGCTGCCGTCGTATGAAAAAGCCCGTTCCGCGTTGTCGGAAAGCCATTCCCGGCATGCCATATATGCTCTTTCACGGTGTGGAAAAGCCCGTTCCGCAGTGCGGAAAAGGCTCTTCCGCAAAGCTGTACGGTGTTTTCTGTGGTATGAAAAAACGCAAGCCGATGATTGTCAGAGACTTGCGTGAAGTGCGTAAAAACCGCGTATTTGCAGCCGGAAGGACAGTAGTGCGCGGAAACGGCGGTATTTCGGGATTACGGTGCATATTTATTCATCCACGTAAGCTTGTTCTTGTATAATCATGCATTGCCGTGCCTGCATGCCGTGCCGCGTTGTCCGGTGTGGCGACGGTGTGCCGGACATCCCGCCAGCCGTGCGGTTCGCCGACGGCATGAAGTGTTGCGCGGGTGCCTCTCTGTCTCAGGCTTGCCTCTTGCATGGCTTGTCAGCCACGAGCGTTATGGCGAGTGAGAGCGTCGCGAAGAGCGCGCCCGTGAGGCACACGCCGCCCCATCCGCACATGTCCCAGCCCACACCGGCACACAGTGTGCCCAGCGCGCCGCCGATGAAGTATACGGTCATGAATATGGTGTTGGCACGGTTGGCTGCCTCCGGCATCTGCTGTATGCAGTCGCTCTGGTTGCTCAGCTGTATGCACTGCACTCCGATGTCGGCGAGTATGATTGCCGCGATGAGCCCGGCGTAGCTGTCACCGAATGTGAAAGCCGTCGCCCAGGCTGCCAGCTGCAGCAACGCTCCTGCCTTGCTGAACCGCCTTATGCCGTAGCGGGGCACCAGTCTGCCCATCCCGCTCGCCGCTATGGCTCCCGCCATGCCGCACAGTCCGAGCACGCCTGTGGTTGAGGCTCCAGCGCGGAACGGCTCACCGGCAAGATGGAACGCCAGGCACGACCATATGGCGAGCATCGAGCCGAAGGCGAGCGACGAGCGTACAGCGTTGAGACGTATGCGCGGCTGTGTGCGCACTATGCGCCACACGGTGCGCATGAGCTGCGGATAAGAGCCTCTGAAGTTGGGTTTCATCTCAGGCATCATCGCCGCCGTCACTGCCAGACACGCCGCCATCAGCGCGGCGGAGATGACGAACACGGCTCGCCAGCCCATCCTCTCGCCTATGAATCCGCTTATGACGCGCGAGGCAAGGATGCCCGTGAGCAGTCCGCTGAGCACATAGCCGATGTTGCGCGCCTTGTTCCCGGGCTTGGAGAACTGCCCCGCTATGGGTATGAAAAGCTGCGGTATGACCGAGCACATGCCCAGAAACAGCGACGCGCCCCATATCACTCCGATGCTGTCCGACACGGCTATGACTGTTCCCATTGCCGCCGCCGTGATGAGGGACATGGCTATTATGCGTCGTCGGGGGTAGAGATCGCCCGTCGGGATGATGAGAAACAGTCCGAGGGCATATCCCGCCTGCGATATGACGGTGATGAGATTCGCCTCCACCTCCGTCGCGCCCGTGTCGTGGCGGATGAGCTCGAGCAGCGGCTGGTTGTAGTAGAGGTTTGCCACGGTGATGCCTGCCATGACCGCCATCATGATGAGTATGTGTCTGGGTATGCCCTGGTTTTCCTTCAGTTCTGTCATAGTGAATGTTGTTTTGCGGTGTGCAAAGTTATCAATAAGCGGCGTGACATGCAACAGTATGGCTTAAAATAACGCAAAAGGCAGCCTCCGTAAGGAGACCGCCTCTTGTCTGTGGCTTGTATGTAAGTCAGTTTCATCGTGGTCAGCGTACAACTGTCTTGCGCCCGTCCACCACGTATATTCCTGCCGGAAGGTCGGGAGTGTCTCTCAGACTGTCGCCTATCTTCTGTCCCTTAATGTTGTACACCCCTTTTTTTTTGCCCGCACCGTCAGCCGCTACGGTTTCTATTCCGTCGGTGGCGTCAACCTTGTGTATGCGGAAGAAGTCGGTCTTGAACCATCCGTTCTTGGCTTCTGAGCTGTGGGAGCCGTCGGCGTTGGTGTTGCCCGAGCGTATGCCGAACTTCAGGTCGTCGCCCTCCGCGATGTCGACATATACAAGCATGTCCTGAAGCACGAACGAGTTGGGGGCTCCTCCGATGTATCCGGCGAAGGTGTTGTTCTCTCCCGGAGTGAGGTTCTTGCCGTAGTCGATGTCCATGCCGTAGTATTGCACGTTGTCGTTGGCGAAGAGGCGCACCGTGGAGAGGTAGCCCTCCTCAGCCCACAGGCGGCAGCATATCATGTAGCGTCCCGGTGTGAGCTTGTCGGCGGGTATTGTCTGGTAGAGCTCGAAGCCGTCGGGCATGGTTCCGTTCTTCGCCTGGAACCAGCACACGTTGGTGGCGTGAGGGTTGGATGCGTCCTTGTTGATGCCGTAGGAGTCGCCCGGGAAGAGTCCGCTTATGTTCCAGCCGTGTATGCCGTAGACCGTTCCGCGGCGCGTGTCGCCCGAAGTGTTCTCCTTGATGGTGCCGTTGTCGTTGTAGAGCTCGAAGTCGTAGTTGGTTATGAGCTGCTTTGTCAGTGTGAGGTCCTCGCTTTCCGGCTGCGGCACTCCGCTCACCTTCTCTATGCGGAAGTTGTCAACCTTGAACCATCCGGCGTTGTCTGTAGCCGTCGTTCCGTCGTTGCGCCTGTTTCCAGAGCGTATGCCGATCTTGAGGTCTTCGCCCTCCGCCACCGTCACAAACACCTCCATGGGCATGAGGTTGAACGGTCCGCCTCCGTTCTGTCCGGCATATCCCGCATAGGTGTTTATTTCTCCGGGTGTCAGCAGACGGGTGTAGTCGCTCTCATATCCGTAGTACTGCACGTTGTTGTTGGCGAAGAGGCGTCCGGAGGTCTTCTTGTTCTCCTCCATCCACATCATGCACGACACGCGGTAAGTGCCCGGCTCTATCTCCGATGCGGGTATTGTCTGCGACAGCTCGAAGAATTCGGGCATGGGGAACGAGTTTATCCAGCATATGTTAGAGCCGTGCGGATTGGCTGCATCCTGGTTGATGCCGTAGGAGGGCAGTCCGTTCTGTCCGAGCGTGAGCTCTCCGGTGTGGTCCCATCCGTAAGGTATGCCGCGGTCGGTGTTGCCCTGCGGGTTGGGCGTTCCGTCCGTGCGCAGCTCGAAGTCGTTGTTCTTTATGAGTCTGGCTGTGAGCGAGTTGTCGGCAGACTCGGGCAGACGGTTGTATATCTGGCTCAGCACCACGCCCGGGTCGAGCATGTACACGCGCACGCTTACGGTCTTGTCCTCGTCGGAGTTGTAGGTCACGGTGGCGTCGTTGAATCCCTGCAGCACCGTGGTGTTCCATTTGCCTTCTGTCGCGGTGGTCTTCAGCGAGCACACCTCTGGCTCGCCTCCGTCCACGGAGACAGCCACGCGGAGGTCGTAGCCGGGATGTATGGGGAATGTGGGGAGGCAGCGTGCCGAGATGGTGTTCATGCCGCTCTTCACCTCAACGTCGTATTCGGCGTAGGGCGCGCTTGATGCCTTGTCAGCCGAATACTGTGTCTCGTCTATCGGCCACACGGTGACGCTGGAGCCGCTCATGCCGAGTCCCTCCATTGTCACGACGTTGCCCTTTACGGATGTGTACTTGTCGGCAGCCACGCTGAATGTCTCTTCTTTCTCTATCTCCTTCTGCACGCTGCTTATTCCGGACAGTGTGGCGGTCTCAGGCATGTAGAACTGTGACTGCTGACGTGGTTTGGAGTCCATCATCTCGTTCCATTTTCCGCCTGCTATACCGTTGTTGTATTTGTCTGTTATCAGCTCTATCTGCCTGTAAGCCTTGCGAGCCTCTGCGGCATACTCCAGAGCCTTGTCGCGCTGTCCTGCCTTTGCGAGCACAAGACTCTGCGCCGCGCGGAATGTCTTCACGTTCATATAGTAGGCTCCTTTCACCGGATATTCTATCATCTCGAAGTATGCGTCCTGCAGCTCCGACGGTATTCTTGCCTTGAGATTGTCCACCTTGTCCACGATGGCTTTGTAGTCGGCAATGCGCCGGTCTTTCTCCTCGTCGGTGTAGTTCACGGCGAAGATGTGCTCCGGCTTGCCTCCCGCGCCGAGGCGGTAGTACTCCTGCTTGATGTCGCTCAGGTCGTCGGCATACTCCTCTCCGAATGTCTTCGCAGCCCAGTAGCGGCTGAACTTGTGTGCCTCCTCGGGATTCCAGCGGTCCACGTCCCATGCAAGCTCCATGCAGAACTCCAGTTCCGCCTCAGCCGGCTTGATGTCGCCGACGTTTATTATCCACAGGTTGCGTATGCCGTATTCATATCCTTTGCTCAGCTCATAGCTTATGAGCGAGGGCGATGTGGAGCATAGCCAGAGGTAGTCCTGCGGCGTTCCCCAGTAGGAAAGGTGATAGTAGATGCCGTTTCCGCCCGACCTCGCCTGCTCGCTCTTTGTCGGCATCTGCCTGATGTAGCCGTGGTTGTCGTCCACCCATGTTAGAGTGATGTCCTCGGGAACCTGCAGTCCGGCGTTGTAAGCCTCAAGAACCTCCTTGTAAGGAATGAATATCTGCGGTACGGTTGTGGGGTCGCCGATGTGCCGTTGGAGCAGTTCGCGCTGGAAACCGATTATCTCCGTCAGTCCGCGCACCTTGTCCTCGGTGGTCGGGTAGCCGCTTATCGCCCAGTCGTGTACGCCGCGCATGCCGGTGGTATAGATGGCGTCGAAGCCCTTGCTCTCAATGACGCGCTCCTCCCAGTATTGCTGTATCTTCTCCTTATTGGTCACATAGTTCCAGTTCTCGTACGTTCCGGTGCCGTCGCCCCAGCGTCTCCACTCCCATTCATTGTCTCTCAGCATCTGCTCGCAATGGCTTGAGCCGAGCACGATGTCGTATTTCTTCGCCACGGGAAGGTTCGCCTTGTTTGCCCAGAACGCCTCCGAGCACAGGTGCATGGCGGGCCACAGCGTGTTGGCACGCAGGCGGAGGAGCAGCTCCATCACCTTCGCGTAGCTGTTGGGACCCACGTTGTTGCGGTCGGGATCCATGTTCTTGGCAGCCCAGGGCTGGAATCCCCAGTCCTCGTCGTTGATGAATATGCCCCTGTATTTCACCGAAGGCTCGTCCGTAACGCTCAGTCCGGCGGAGGCATAAAGCCTGTCCTTGTGCGGCGGAACGACGTCAGCCCACCATATGTAGGGCGATACGCCCATCAGGCGCGACACTTCGAAGATGGCGTATGCCGTTCCACGGGGAGTCGAGCCGAACAGAACGAGGGCGCGCTCCACGCCTTCTGTGGGGTTGTCCACGGTCTGAAGTCCGTATGCCTCCCACTTTCCCTTCACGCCGGAGACGTCGATCTTGCCTTCGGCGGCAAGCTTGTCTATGAGCGAGGACGAGCCGACGGTGCCGGCGATGATGGGTGAGCTGCCGGCTGTAAGCGTCGTTCCCACACCTATTTCCTTACCTGTCACTGCCTTGATGTCGCCTGCGAGAGCCGTGGCGGCGGTCTCCACAACCTGCGCGTCGCTCTTGTCGAAGACGATGACGGCTGTAGAATTGTCTGTGACTATCGGAAAACTTCCCGGCTGTTCGGTCTCCGTCAGGCTTATACTCTCCTGAGCCGATACTCCGGATGATGCCAGAATCATCATCATGATTCCGACTGTGAACAGATAGATTTTTCTCATATGTAACGTGTTTAGATAAATGTTCAGGCTGCTTCGTTACGAAATAATAATGTCAGGTGTATGCTTCTGTTAGCGCATTGTGCAAGTGTCGTGACACAGGACAGACTGCATCAGGGAAAGCGAAAGCAGGTCTTGTCGGCTCTCGTCCGCACCGTCTTTTTATAAGACAGGCTGCACACTGCAATGTAAGGGCTGGTTCTGATTGCGCCCTTTTGCGTTGTCGCTGCTGCAAAGATATAATTTTTTGTTGAGAATCAGGCTTTTGTACGGGAATATTCTGTCTGTGAGAGGGAAAAGAATGGTGTTTTTTACGGTAAAATGTATTGCGTACGGTTGTGTGGAAGAGCCCGTTCCGGTGAATCGCTAAGGCTTGGCGGAAGACAGATAAAAAAGCGCCGGAGCAGTCAGGACGGCTTCCTGTGCTCCGGCGGATTGTTCTGTCACCGTGTGTTACGGTGCTGTGGGATGAGTGTCAGATGGCGTTTATTTCTCTGAGCAGGCGGTCGGCGTGTCCCCACTTGTCCATCATGAACAGCACGTAGCGTATGTCCACGCCTATGCAGCGTGCCAGACGGCTGTCGAAATGTATGTCGCTTGAGAGCGAGTCCCAGTTTCCGTCGAAGGCGAGACCTATGAGCTCGCCCCTTCCGTTGAACATCGGCGAGCCGCTGTTGCCTCCGGTTATGTCGTTGTTGGTGAGGAAGCAGAGCTGCATCTTGCCTGTTGTCTTGTCGGTGTACATGCCGAAGTCCTTGCTCGAGAGCAGTTCCTTCATTATCGGTTCGGCTGCGTACTCGATGTTCTCATCAGCGCGGTCCATCTTCTCCACGATGCTTTCGGCAGTAGTGTAGTAGCCTGACGGTTTGCCGCCGAGCTCATATCCGCCCACCTGACCGTAGCTCAGGCGCATTGTGAAGTTGGCGTCGGAGTAGTGGGGAAGGTCTTGCTCCATGCGCAGTTTGGCTTCGCAGAGGTATCGTTCCTGCATTTCTATCTCGTCGCTCACCGGAACGAGCTTCTCGCGGAGTGCCGCCAGCGACTCGATAAGGCTTATTCCGTACTGCACTCCCGGGTCTTTCTTGTATGATTTCTTATTGAAGAAGATCTTCTCTCCCTTCTTCATGATTACTGATTTGGCGTAGAGGAAGTCCACGTATTTCCTGTAGTCGCCCTTGAACTTCTTGTTTATGGTCTTGTAGAAGTCGGGGAGCTCAGCCGGATCGACCTTTTCGGCGAAGTTCTTCAGCAGTGCCGCCATCACCTCCTTGTCCAAAGCCTCGTCCCATTCGTCGCTGTTGTCGGCGAATTCAACGTATTGTTTCTTCGGATTATCCTTCGGTCCTTTCACCTCCATGCCGTTTGAGAGCCTGAGAGCGCGTGTGGTGAACTCGCTTGTACGGGCGAAAGTCTCGCTCCAGAGAGTGAGAGTGCGCATCACGTCGAAGCGTTTCCGGTAGAGTTCAGCCATCTTGTCGAAGTCGAGTTTGCCCTTCAGCAGACCGGTCTGTTCCTGATACTGGCGTATGCGTTTCTCATATTCCTGTTTCTGGCTGATGATTCCGATGCTGTCGATGCATTTGTTCATGCCGATGGAATTCTTCCAGTAGTTGGAGCTTTGCGCGTATTTGGAGTCGTATTTTATGCGCACTGCCTCGTCGGCACGCATGTGGCGGATCATTATGTCCTGCTTTATGCCTCTCACCTGGGCACGCGGAGCGTTCTGCGCGTCGCGCATCTCGTGTATTCCGTAAGACGAGAGATAACGCTCGGTGGAGCCCGGATATCCCATGGTCATCGCAAAGTCGCCGTCCTTGTATCCGCTGAGCGACACCGGAGCCCAGTGTTCCGGATGGTAGGGCACGTTGTCCTTGGAGTACTCAGCCGGACCGTTGGTCTTCGGATCGGCATAGATGCGGAACACTGAAAAGTCGCATGTCTGGCGCGGCCACATCCAGTTGTCGGTCTCGCCTCCGTATTTTCCCATCGACTTAGGTATGGTGAAGACCAGCCGTAGGTCGGTGAAGTCGCGGTAGGTTGTGGCATAATACCTGTTGCCCTCATAGAAAGGCTTTATCTCCAGACGCAGAGTGCTGTCGTTGGCTTTCACCTCTTTTGACATGGCATTCTCCAAAGAGTCGAGCAGTTGTTCCTGACTGCTGATGCTCATCTGCTGTATTCCGAAGCCGTTCACGTAGTCGGTGATGTCCTTCTGTTCCACCATGAAGCTCACGAACATGTTCTCATTGGGCAGCTCTTCCTCATAGCTCTTGGCATAAAAACCGTTTAGCATGTAGTCGTGCTCCACAGTAGAGTGGCTGCGTATTGCCTCGAAGCCGCAGTGATGGTTTGTGAACACCAGTCCGTCAGGCGACACAACGACGCCCGAACAGTATCCGGAGAAGTTCACAACTGCATTCTTTATGGCGTCACTGCTCGAATACAGGTTCTCGTAAGGCAGCGCGAAGCCATATCCCTGCATCTGTTCGAAGACAGGCTTTGGCAGGTCGAAAAGAGTCCACATGCCTTCGTCGGCGTGTGCGGCGGTTCCCGTAGCGAGTAGTGCCGTAAGTAATAATGTCTTGATTTTCATAAATCCTTTGTTTGATGTTTTGTTTAATGTATTGTTTTCCGTTTTCATCTGTTCTTTCTGAAATGCTTGTCAGTTCTTTCTGAAATGCTTTCCTATGACGGGAAGGGAAGACAGCGGCATGTCGCGCTTCACTATCATAGCCGTGAAAAGCAGTATGAGCAGCGTGTTGACAGCCAGCGCGCCCCACACGGGAAGGGCTGAGTTGGCTTTTGTCATTGCGACGAACATCACCAGAGCCACGCCTGCGTAGAGCGTCATCTCCTTTACGGGATAGTCTATCGGATAGTGTTTCTGCCCGACAAAGTAGGAGAGCAGCATTGCCGTGGCGTATCCGGCGAACCCTCCCCATGCGCATGCCATGTAGCCGTAGTGCGGTACGAAGACGACGTTTACAAGTATGAGCACCATGCATCCGGCACCCGAGAACCACGCGCCCCAGATGGTCTTGTCGATGAGCTTGTACCAGAACGACAGGTTGAAATACACTCCCATCATTATCTCGGCAGCCATCACGATGGGCACTACTTTCAGTCCGCTCCAGTAGTCGCGCCCTATGAGGTGGCGCAGGATGTCCATATAGCCCACGACGACGAGGAATGCCAGCAGGGTGAAGATGACGAAATACTTCATTGCCTTGGCATAGGTGGCGCGGTTGTCCTTGTCTTTCGACTTTCCGAAGACGAAGGGCTCGTAGGCGTAACGGAACGCCTGGGTTATCAATGCCATTATCATGGCTATCTTGCTTGCCGCACCGTAGATGCCGAGCTGTGCGTGCGCGTCAGCGTTCTTGTATATGTACGGGAAGAGAATCTTGTCCGCTGTCTGGTTGAGAATGCCCGCGATGCCGAGCACGAGTATCGGCCAGCTGTATGAAAGCATGCGCCGCAGCAGTGCGCGGTCGAGCACATAGCGGAAGCCCGTAAGCTCTTTCAGCAGGCAGAACATGAGTGCCGAGGAGCAGAAAAGGTTGATGTAGAACACGTAGCCCACACCCACCTCCGGACTGTATATCGCGCTCACCGGCGAGCCTTCGCCTCCGCCGACGTAGAGGGCGGGCAGAAGCAGGAAGAAAACGAGGTTGAGCGCGATGGTCAGCATGATGTTGAACAGCTTCAGTGCGGCGAACTTCACCGGGCGTTTCTTGTAGCGCAGGTATGCGAAGGGAATGCACTGGAAGGCGTCGAGAGCCACTGCGATAGCCATTACCCATACATACGACGGATGGTCGGCATAGCCCATGGCACCGGATATGGGTCCGATGAACGCCAGCACAGCCGCGACGAACAGCAGCGAGGTGAGTCCGACGGCTGTCAGAGTGGTGGAGTACACCTTCTGCGGGTTCTCCCCCTCCTTGTTGGCGAAGCGGAAGAAGGTAGTCTCCATTCCGTATGTGAGTATCACGAGCAGCAGTGCCGTGTATGCATACACGTTTGTTATGACACCGTATCCGCCGCTTGCCGCCGACAGCTTTGCCGTGTACAGCGGCACGAGCAGATAGTTGAGAAACCTTCCTACGATGCTGCTCAGCCCGTAGATGGCGGTGTCTTTTGCGAGAGAAGATAGTCCAGACATAGTTTAAATGTGAGAAAGTGAGGATGTGGGAGAGTGAGACGGTGAATCGGTGAGACGCACCTGTGACGTCTACTCACCCCTCTCTTTCAGCTTTTTTATTATGTTTATTAATGTTCCTATTATGATATTCAAGTCGTTTGACAGTGATTCAAACTGCTTTACGTCAATTGTGCCTGATTCGTTAAGCAGTTCCAGCCAATACATTGTCTCATCGGCTTCTTTCAAAGCGATGCTTAACTTGTTTATATAATCCGCTGTGCTCTGAGCGTTACGGCTCTCGGCGATATTCGCTCCGATGCTTGTTCCGGAACGGTATACCTGCTTTGACATGATTTGCTCATGCTTTTCCTCAAGCAGGTATTTATATAATTTAATGACCCTAAGTGCAAAATTCTTACTCAACAAGGATATCGTATTCCTCTGATATGTCATAAACGAATTATTATTTTAGCCCATTTCCATATCCCAGTTCCCATATTCCATACATCTCATTTTCCTACCTTCTCACCTTCCCACCTTTAAAAGAACATATAGCACACCGCTATCGCCGCCGCTATTCCGGCGAGGTCGGCGAGCAGTCCGCATGCCACGGCATGTCGGGTGTAGCGTATGCCCACGCTGCCGAAGTACACTGCGAGGATGTAGAAGGTGGTGTCGGTGGAGCCTTGGAACACGCAGCTGAGGCGTCCTACGAACGAGTCGGCTCCGTAGGTAGCCATGGCGTCGACCATCATGCCGCGTGCCCCGCTGCCCGAGAGCGGTTTCATGATTGCCGTGGGCAGCGCGCCCACAAAGTCGGAGTTGCCCCCGCATGCCTCCACTGTCCATCTCACGCCGTCTATGAGAGCGTCCATCGCCCCCGAGGCTCGGAACACCCCGATGGCTACGAGCATGGCTATGAGATACGGAATGATGCGTACGGCGGTGGCGAATCCGTCCTTCGCGCCTTCGATGAACGCGTCGTACACATTCACTTTCTTCCTCACGCCAGCCAGTATGAACATGATGATGATGAGAAACAGCAGTATGTTGGCTGCCGACGTGCTCACGACGCTCATCGTGGTCTTGTCCATGCTGCCGAATCCCCATATTATCGCCGCCGCAGCCGCGCACATTCCCCCGAGCGTGAGCACCATGGTGCGGTTTATGAGATTGATGCGCTGGTATATGGATGTGGCTATGATGCCAGCCATTGTAGAGCAGAACGTGGCGAGCAGGAGAGGCACGAACACGTCGGTGGGCTGTTCCGCGCCCATCTGCGCGCGGTATACCATGATGGAGACGGGGATGATGGTGAGTCCCGAAGTGTTGAGCACGAGAAACATTATCATAGGGTCGGTGGCGGTGTCCTTGCGCGGGTTGAGCGTCTGGAGCTGTTCCATGGCTTTCAGTCCGAGCGGAGTGGCGGCGTTGTCGAGCCCGAGCATGTTCGCGGCTATGTTCATGAAGATGGACCCTGTTGCCGGATGACCCTTGGGAATGCCGGGAAACAGTCGCGTGAACACGGGCGAGAGCACCCGCGCCAGAGCGTTTACCACGCCGCCGCGCTCGCCTATCTTCATTATGCCGAGCCACAGCGACAGCACTCCGGTGAGCCCTATCGATATCTCGAACGCCGTTTTCGCAGTATCGAAAGTGGAATTCATTATTGCGGGGAAAACCTCAGTGTCGCCCATAAACAGCAGCCGCACCACGGCGACGGCAAAGGCAATGACGAAGAATGCTATCCAGATGTAGTTGAGAACCATTTGGTGTGAGTATGTGTGGTTTGTCGGGTTGCGGCATGCCTTTGTGATGCCGGCACGGCATGCACGGCTCATTCGTATGGCGGGCGTGTGCATGCGCTTGCAGAATGCAAATTTATCAATAAGTTTGCAAACAACGAAATAAATCGTGCTGATAATCTGATTTTCAGCGGTTTTTACGCTTTCCGGATGTCTGCGGAGGTTTGTCCGCGGTGCGGGATGGTGTGTGCTGACCGGTGGCATGCGGCTTGCTGTGTCGGCTTTTTATGTATATTTATGCATGATACGGCGCGTGGCGAGAGGGGACAAAGCAGGTACGCTGCGTGGATGCCGCCGCTCCCGGAACATGTCGGAATGCGTCCTGCGCAGGCATAATGCGCAGGCTGATTCTCCTGTTTTTCGTTTCAGGAGCGCGACGGACACTTTTTTCTCGTGCGGAAAAGCCTTTTCGGGTGCGCCGGAGAGCCTTTTCGGTGGTGCGGAAAAGCCTCTTCCGCACGATGAAAGAGCCCGTTCGGCAGAGCCGCAAAAACGCCCTTGCTGTCTGTGAAACGCCAACCTGCTGTATGCCAGAGCTTTGCGCGGCTGCCTGAAAATCCCGTTTTTTGCGTCCTCGTGTCCTTTTCCGCGTCGCGTGACGGTTTTTTCTGTCTCTCATACGCATTATTATGCACTGTCGTGACTGTTTCCGGATAATTATGCAAAAGGCGAAAAAACCGCCTTGAAGACTAAAAATAGAACTAAATTCAAGGTTTTAACATCTTTTCACTAAAAATTTTTTACCAAATCTTTCCGAAGTTGTTACATCATTATCAGGGGTATTGTGCGATCACGTTAAGGCAGCCGTCCGGAGCGTCATTACAGATGCCTGCGGGCGGACCCGTAAGAGAGGCGTACGCTCCGTTGCCCGGAAGCGGGTCGGCATGGACATAACCCGGATATGACACATTAATATATATAGTACTATTGCCAGTTACTTGGAATTTATATACAACCAACTTAAAAACCTGTAATTATGGGAAAATCTGACATTCTTAAAAAGTATTCAGCTCTCAGTCTGATGTTTGCTGTCTCGCTTTCGGCATGGTCGCAGACCAGTATCACCGATGAGGCGGGACTGAAGGCAATCGCAAACGATCTGGGAGGCAGTTATGTCCTTGCAAACGACATCAGTCTTAGCGGGGAATGGTTGCCGGTTGGAACGGAGAAAGAGCCGTTCACCGGAACGCTCGACGGTGCGGGCCACACCATAAAGGGGCTGAGCATCACGTCGGGTGAGGACAATGTGGGTTTCTTCGGGTTCACCGAGGGTGCCACCATCAGCAACGTGCGCTTCACAGACGCTAAGGTGAAGGGCAACAAGCAGGTGGGTATTCTCGCCGGACAAGCCATCAATACCACTATCTACGCTGTGTTCACAGCCGGCTATCTCACGGGTTATGACCATGTGGGCGGCATCGTGGGCGACGCCCGCGGCAACGCAAGCATGGACGAGATGACCTACATCACCAACTGTATGTCCACCGCAGGCGCGTTCAGCACCACATTTCAGGCGGGCGGCATAGCAGGATGGACCAACGCGGGAGTGTTCACCAACAACCTCGTGATCGGTTCTGCCACAGCCGCATCGGGCGGTGCTGGCGGTGTGTGCGGTATGCTCGACAACGACGGTATAGCCAGCTTCACGGGCAACGTCTCGGGTGCGGCTTTCCTTACCGGTGCCAACAACCGCGTGCATGCCATCAACGCATGGAAGAACGGAGCCAACTGTGTGTACGGAGACCAGAGCGACAACCTCTCGTCCACATCTACGGTGTACACCGTGGGCGGTGCTGTCGTTTCGTATGACCAGCTCGCCGACGACGCCAACAACGAGGGTATACAGGGTACGGCGGTTAGCGACGCCGACCTGCGCACAGCCTCCACATACCAGAACATCGGCTTCGACGCATCTGTGTGGAATCTCTCCACAGGTGCCTATCCGGTGCTTTCCGGCATGACATTGCCGATAGACGGCGACGCCATAAGCATGACCGACCTGCCCGGACGCTGCGTCATCACACAGTCGGTAGACCTCGCTCCGGTGTCTGCATTGGGTCGCGAGGTGAGCATCACAAGCTCCAATCCGGCAGCTGTTGAGGTGAGCGGCACCACGCTCAACTTCGTCGCGCTGGGCAAGTCTACCGTTACATTGTCTACACAGGGCGACGCTTTCTGCAGTGGAAAGACCGTCACGCTCGACATCACAGTGACCGACATCAACTATGCGATAACAACTCCGGAGGACCTCATGAACATGAGCTACAACCTCGCGGGCGACTTCACGCTCGAGAATGATATCGACATGACCGGCTACGACTGGAAACCGGTTGGCGAGTTCACCGGAACGTTCGACGGAAAGGGTCATTTCGTGAAGAACATATCGTTCAACAACGCCGATCAGGGTGAGGTCGCAATATTCTCGACAACAAGAAACGCACAGATAAGAAACCTCGGAGTGATGAACGCCAACTTCGTGGGCAACGCCAATGTAGCGGCTATCGTGGGACGCGCTTACGGTGGTGTGATTGAGAACTGTGCCGTTCTGGGCTCTTACATAGAGGGACGCGACCACGTGGCAAGCATCGCGGGCGACGTGAACAAGAACGATGCCGACGAGGGAGCCATAGTACGCAACTGTCTGTCTGACTCCCGCATAAGCTCACGCAGCTATCAGGCAGGAGGTATGGTGGGCACAATCGTCACCGGAACAGTGGAGAAATGTCTCTTCTCAGGAACGGTGGACTGCCCCGGAAGCAACGCCACCGGTATGGTGTCGCTCATCGACGACGACACTCTTCCGTCATACATACAGAACAACATGATCGCTCCGTCACACCTCTACGGCAATGTGTCGCGCGTCGTTGCTACTGCCGGGCGTACCGTGAACCTTTCCAACAACTACGCTCTTGAGTCAATCTTCTGCGGCTCTACAGCCTCAAACGCAGGTCCGATGGAGAACATGAACGACGCAATCAGCGTACACGGAGCAAACGTATCTGCCGCCGACGCAAGGTCGCAGAGCTTCTACGAGAGCACTCTGGGATGGGATTTCCAGAACACATGGAAGTTCCTCGAGGGTGCCGAAGGCAAGATGTATCCTGTCCTGAAGTGGATGAACGCTCCGCTTCCTTCTGTCATCTACGACATGCCTCAGAACAAGTCGATACTCTATGTAAGCGGAATGGAGTTCATCGACCTGGCTTGCATACACGGCTCTTTGGGTCAGACTCTTGACATACAGATAGTAAAGGGCGGCGACATAGCATGCATCTATCAGGACGACCTCTATGCAGGCGACGAGAACGCACAGTTCGTCGGACGCGGCGATGTGGTATTGAAGGTTACTCCTACTGCCGACGTGGCAGACAAACTGACTATGTCCGGCAGCGACTCCTTCTCTGTATACATCGGCAGGGAGGGCGACCTCACCCCGATATCGACGGCTCAGGAGTTCATCGACATCAACAAGAACCTCGCCGGCGACTATGAGCTCACTCAGGACATCGACCTCACCGGCGTCAGCTTCCCGGGCATCGGAGTAAGCGGCGAGTCGTTCACAGGCTCTATCAACGGTAACGGACATAAGGTGATAGGTGCGCGCGTAAGCTTCGCAAGCGGCTCAGACCTCGGTATCTTCGGCAAGACCAACGGCGCCAAGTTCAGCAACATAGCTTTCGTCGACTTCGTTGTGTCGGCTTCGGATTGCAACCATGTGGGTCTCATAGGCTCTGCCTCAACCACCACATTCGAGAATGTGGCTGTAGTGGGAACAGTTACCGGTAGCGACCACGTGGCTATACTCGCCGGTGACGGCAGTGGCTGCACGGTGACAAACTGCTATGTCGACGGTACGGTTACAGGAGGAAGCCAGGTGGGCGGATTCTTCGGATGTACGCTCGAAGGCGGTGCCAACATCTCGAACAGCTACTTCAACGGTCTCGCAAAGGCTACGTTCCGTGGCTGGACAGGCGGATTCATCGGTCTGATAGACAAGTCTGACAGCCAGGTAGACATCCACAACTGTGTCTCAATAGGCAGCTGCTCTACCAAAGGAAACGGTTCTCCGCTCGTCACTGCTCCGTTCATCGCGGGCAACAACGCCGGTGACACTCCTAACGCGCTTATCAACTTCTCGGGCAACATATACAACAACGAGGCTACCATGGACGCTACTACAGAGTGGCCTACGAAGAACGAGACCGTTGAAGGCGGTGTGGTAGAACCCGCTACAGCCGTTCCGGCTGCATCGCTCCAGCAGGAGTCTACATACACAGCCATCGGTTGGGACTTCAACAACATATGGTCGTTCGACACAGCAAGCGGCTATCTCTATCCTGTTCTGAAACAGTTCGGTGCGATAATCACAGGTATCGAGGACATCAACACAGGTGAGAACGCTGCCGGTGCTTACGCGGTTCACGCTTCAGGAAACGTTCTTGTCGTTGCCGGACTCGGCGCACAGGCAGACGTGACAGTAGCTACACTTGCAGGACAGAACATCGCCTCTTTGACAACACGTGCCGGATCGGCTACCATAACGCTGCCGGGCAAGGGCATATATATCGTCAAGATAGTTGAGAACGGCAGTGCGAAGGCTGTTAAGGTAGTGAACAGATAAATGTGTTACGGTGCTGACGGCTCCTCACGAGACGCCGGATACCGTAATGTAAAGACAAATAAGAAAGGACTGTCCGGCACATTCTGGTGTGCCGGACATCCTTGGGTTTTTTGTTAGAATGGAATTCTCCGGGTATGAACCCCGGAATATACTTTGACCTAAATTAATTGTTATGATAAAAATAAGAATACGGAAATCGTTGAAGGGACTGATACTGATAATGGCATTGTTCGTATATCTTCCCTCATTCGCGGCTCCGACGAAAGTCTCAGGACGTGTACAGGACACGAACGGAGAATTACTTATAGGTGTCACTATTACAGAAAAAGGCACTGACAACAGGGCTGTCACCGATGTGAACGGTTATTATACCATCACCTGCACGACTGACGCCCCGACTCTCGTTGCCCAGTATGTGGGTTTTGAAGTACTCGAACAGAAGGTCACAGGCACCGTCCTCGACTTTATTCTGCACGAGCAGGTAAGCAGTGTGGATGAGGTTGTCGTGACCGGATACACCACACAGAAGAAGATTTCGGTGCTCGGAGCACAGTCTACTCTTAAGATGGAGCACATCAAGGCTCCTGTTGGAAACCTCAGCTCAGTGCTCGCAGGACGTGTGCCGGGTATCGTTTCGGTGCAGCGTACAGGTATTCCCGGACAGGACGACTCTGACATCTGGATCCGCGGTATATCCACAATGACCAACAGAAACGAAGGTCCGCTTGTGCTGGTTGACGGTATCGAGCGCGACTTCAACAATCTCGACCCTGAGGACATCGAGTCGGTGACAGTGCTGAAGGATGCCGCGTCTACCGCCGTTTACGGTGTACGAGGCGGTAACGGTGTCATCATCATCACCACAAAACCGGGTATTGTAAGCAAGCCGCAGTTCTCTGTCGACGTTTATTCAGGTATCACGCAGCTGACAAAACTGCCCGAGCTTGCCGACGGTATAACCTATATGGAGGCGGCAAACGAGGCTTACCGCAACACGAGAGGCACATCTTATTATTCTGACGCATACATTCTGCGCACCAAAGTTGCCAACGGTCTCCCCACACCGGAGATTTCCGCAGACGAGCGCGCCGCGCTTCTTGCAGACCGCACTGTCAACAAATATCTCTATCCTAACGTTGACTGGTTTGACGAACTTTACAAGAACATGGGCTGGAACACACGCGCCAATGTCAACATACGAGGCGGTGCGCCAAACGCAAGCTACTATGTCTCTCTGTCATATTATAAGGAGAAAGGTCTCACAAAGACCGACCCGCTGCAGGATTACAGCACGGAGATCGACTACGACCGTTACAACTTCCTTACAAACGTCAACCTCCGCCCCACAAAGATGACCACAATCGATGTCGGAGTGAGCGGTTGGATCTCTGCCGGAAATTATCCCGCCCAGGACTTCAGTGCCATTTATACGAAGGCGATGACCACCAATCCGGTCATATTCCCGAAAGTTTATCCTAACGGAGCCAACCCGGGCTACTCTCCGGACAACCGTGACATGGACTCGCCGTGGGTCACTCTTACACGCCGCGGATATGACACTCAGCACGAGACACAGATAAACACCAACCTGAGGCTGACTCAGGATCTCGGCTATTTCGAATGGAGCAAGGGCTTGAAGGCACGCGCGCTCATCGCGTTCGACGTGAAGTCGACCCAGTCCATCCAGTATACTGTGGATGAAAGTACATGGAAACCTACAGCTGTTCTTGACCCGACGACAGGCATTTGGCTTGATGACGCCAATCTGTATGACGCTGACGGCAACCTGCTTCTTACCGAACAGTTCAAGGGAAATTCCTCTATGAGCGTCAAGTCAGACAAGTGGGTTTACCGCACATTCTACTTCGAGGCTGCTCTCGACTACCGCCGCACATTCGCAAAGAAGCATAACGTGAGCGGGCTCGTGCTCTTCAACCTGCGCAACTACACTGACGCAAACGATGGAGACCTGTTCAAGACTCTTCCTTACAAGCAGCAGAGTCTCTCCATGCGTGCCACATACGACTATGACAACCGCTATTTCATAGAAGGAAACCTCGGATATACAGGCTCTGAGAACTTCGAACCGGGCAAGCGATTCGGTTGGTTCCCCGCTTACGCAATAGGTTGGGTACCGTCAAACGAGAAGTTCTGGAAACCCCTGTCCAAGTACATTTCATTCCTCAAAATACGCTATTCTGACGGTACGGTCGGTAACGACAGCTCCGGCAGCCGTTTCGCTTACTTCACCCAGATAGGTAACAGTCGCAGTTATACCAGTTACTGGGGAACATCCAACGGACTTGGCTACTCAAATTACGGTTATGAGGCACAGTGGTCAAAGGTACGCAAGCAGGACCTTGGTATCGACATCAACTTCCTTAATGATGACCTTTCATTCACATTCGAGCTCTTCAAGGAGCGTCGTACGAACATCTTCGTGGACCGTAACAACGTGCCTCTCCTCGCCGGATTCGCACAGAGCATATCCGCAAACATGGGTATTGTGGAGAACAAAGGTTACGAAATACAGTTCCAGTACAACCATCAGTTCGGCAAGGACTGGTTCGTGTCACTGCACGGAAACATGACTTGGAACAAGGATAAGATTATCGAGAACGCCCAGGCAACGCCCGCTTACCCGTGGCTCGACCAACGTGGGCACAACGTACTTTCAAGTCTCGGATACATCGCGGAGGGTCTTTACACCAGCGAGGAGCAGATTAAGGAGCGCAACATCACACAGTTCGGTGAGACCTATCCTGGCGAACTGGTAAAGCCCGGAGACATAATGTATAAGGACCTTAACGGTGACGGACACATCGACAGCTACGACCAGTGCTACATCAGCCGCGGTGACGTGCCGGCATATTATTATGGTTTCGGCGGTGACATCCGTTGGAAGAACTTCGGTCTGGGCTTCCTCTTCCAGGGAGTGGCAGACGCCGAGCGTCAGCTTCAGGGCAGTGGTATCCGTCCTTTCACCAATTCCTCTGGCGGAGGAACGCTTTTCGCCAACATCACAGACCGTTGGAGCGAGTCCGACCCGACCAACACCGACGTGTTCTATCCGCGTCTGGCATGGGGCAGCAGCGACCCTTCCAACATCAACAACTTCCAGACCAGTACATGGTGGTTGCGTGATGTGAGCTTCCTGAGACTTAAGAACATCACCTTGTCTTACTATTTCCCGAAATCATGGCTGCGTAACGGAATCATCACAGGAGGCCGTATCTATCTGCAGGGACAGAACGTTCTTACGTTCAGTGACTTCGATTTGTGGGATCCTGAGCTGAATACCGATAACGGAACAAGTTATCCTAACGTCCGTACATTCTCTATCGGAGTCAACTTTAACTTTTAATTAAATGAACAGAGTAAATATCATGACTATGAAAAAAAGGGTTTTAAGTATATTCCTGTGTGGTTTGACGGTGTTTTCCTTCACGTCCTGCGAGGACTATTTCGACGATGTTCCGGATAACGCGACATCCTTGAAGGATGTGTTCTCCAACCGCGGACAGACCTTAGCATGGCTTACGAATGTCTATTCATATATCCCGGACAACCGCAGAATGCGTTGGTCTGACGGTCTGAGCTACTGCTGGCGCACCGCCAGCAACGAGGGCTATCTGCCATGGGACACGGGTACCGTGCCTCTGAGCGATGTCATCCTCGGCACAATGTATCCGTCCACAGGTTTCGTGAAGGATCTCTGGACCAACGGCTACCGTGCCATACAGTATGCCAACATCTATCTTGCCAACGTCGACAAGTGCTCCATGCTCACCGACGAGGAGAAGGAATGGACTAAGGCAGAGTGCCGTGTGCTCCGCGCCTATTATTACTTCTATCTCATGAAATGCTACGGACCGGTGCCTATTGTGGGCGACCGTGTGTATGGCGTTGCCGACCCTCTGGGCGACATGATGCTTCCGCGCAAGACCGTGGACGAGTGTTTCGAATACATCATAACTGAGATAAAGAATGCCATCAACGGCGGTCACCTTATCTCGCAGTTCAACAGCTCGGGCGAGTTCGACACACAGTTCCGCGGCAACATGACCGAGGAGGCTGCTCAGGCAATACTCGCCGAGGTCTATCTGTTCCGCGCAAGCTATATCTTCAACGGCGATCCTTACTACCAGACGCTGAAGAACAACGACGGTACTCTGCTCTTCCCGCAGAGCCGCGACAACTCCAAGTGGGAGGACGCGCGTGACGCCGCCCTTGCGATAATCAACAGCGGAAAGTACCAGCTTGAGTATCGCAACCTCGCGGGCGAGCAGGTTACTGACGTCAAGCAGTCCTGCCCGTACCAGTCATCGCGCTATGCGAGCCTCGGACTCAACACCAACCGTGAGATGATATTCTTCCGTTCCGGTTATAGTGCTGACGACTATCCGATGCGTCCGCGCCACACCGGTATCGACAACGCGCAGACAGGAGGAGGCGCTTTCTCTGTTCCGCTGCAGTTTGTCGACCTCTACTTCACCAATAAAGGTCTGCGCATAGAGGACGACCCGGACTATTTCACCTACGACACGGAAAACCCCACGAAGGAGAATGTGCGCACCATGCTTTCCACTACAGCATATAAGGACAAGTTCTCCGGCTACACCTACTTCACCCCGGGTTCGGGTTACTCGGTCATGAAGCAGTTCTACAACCGCGAGCCGCGCTTCTATCTGGGCATAACATTCCAGAACCGGAGGTGGGACTTCGACAATTCGCGCACCTATTACACCGTCATGTCGTTCAACGGAAACTCCGGACCTACCGGCAATACGCACGACTATCCTATCTTCGGAACCATCGGGCGTAAGCCTCTCAGCGAAGGAACGACTCCGTCGGGTGTCGACAACGCCGTCATCATACGTCTCGGTGAGGTTTACCTCAACTATGCCGAGGCATGCTGCGAGCTTGGCGACCTCGCCACAGCAATACACTACGTGAACCTCATCCGCAGCCGTGCGGGAGTGGCAGAGTATGTCGGACTCAACAGCGAAGACCAGACAGCGCGCGACGCGAGAGGCGAGACACGTATCGATCTCGGCAACCTCACGCAGGACCTCGTGCGCAAGGTTATCTACCGCGAGCGCATCATCGAGCTTGCCTTCGAGAACAAGTACTACTTCGACGTGCGCCGTTGGGGTGTTGCGGACATGGCTCAGGGCGACGGCTGGATATACCCGACATGGCACAAGGGCGGCGAAGGCGGTCAGATGGTCGGCTTCAACGTGAGCAACCTCGGAACCACGGAAGAGCAGACGAACGTACAGATGAACTTCTACAAGAGGGTACAGACCCAGACGAGAGTGTTCACCAAGCGTATGAGCTTCCTGCCTATACCGCAGGAGGAGGTGAACCGCGACCTCGAGATTGTGCAGAACACAGGTTGGGAGACCGACACCGACGAGGAATAATCCTGACCTGCCGCGCGGCTTCGGGCCGTGCGGAGCAGTCGCAGGAAAGACTGCTTTCACAACGATACTTTATGATGCCGCTGCCGCTCATGGCGAAAGCCATATGCCGGTGGCGGCATTTTCAGAAAACCGTACACATACGGTGGACATAACAACAAGAAACAAACACTTCATTATGAGAAAACAATCACTTCTTTTATCCTTGCTCCTTCTCTGTCCGCTTCTGCTGAGTGCCGGTCCGGTGTCGCGCGAGCAGGCAAGGAAGAGCGCCCTCTCGTTCATACAGCAGCGTGAGAGCAGCGGCGCGCGCAAGGCTCCGGCAAGTCCCGACAGCCGCCGTCTCACCGAGGTCGTCGCAGACCCCGCGTTCTATGTGTTCAACGTAGGCACAGGCTCAGGATTCGTCATGGTGTCGGCAAGCGACCGCACACAGCCCATCCTCGGCTATTCCGACAACGGCGCGTTCAGTCTCAACGGCGCGCCCGACCCGCTCAAGGAGTGGCTCACACGCCTCTCTTCGGTCATCACGGCTGTGGAGGAAGACCGCGCCATGCCTGCCTCCGCACCCCACCGTGCGGCAAGCAGCGGCAAGACAATCACCAAGAACTTCATCCCCACACTCGTACCGAGCCGTTGGAACCAGGGCGATCCCTACAACCTGCAGTGCCCCACCTACGACAACAACGGCGTGCCCACGCTCAGCGCGACAGGCTGTGTGGCTACGGCAATGGCGCAGATAATGTATTTCTGGCGGTGGCCGCAGGAGCCCACGACAGAAATCCCGGGATACACATCAGGCTGGAACAACACCACCGTAAACTATCCCGCGCTGCCCTCGGTCACCTTCGACTGGGACTCGATGACCGACACCTACGACGCCTCCTCGTCTGAGGAGAGCAAGCAGGCGGTAGCCGAGCTGATGCACTACGTGGGACGTTCGGTGCAGATGGGCTACGGACCGTCGTCGGGCGCAGCCTCCGTCAACACCGTGAACGCGCTGAAGAACTATTACGGATACGACAAGAACATGTACTACACGAGCCATGACCGCTACACCTATCAGGCTTGGGAAGACCTCATCTACTCCGAGCTGGCAGCCGGACGGCCCGTCCTCATGAACGGCGACACATCCACCCGCACCGGCGGACACGAATGGGTGTGCGACGGATATGACGGCAACGGATGCTTCCACATGAACTGGGGCTGGGGCGGAATGTGCGACGGATACTTCCTTCTCACCGTGATGTTCCCCGACCAGCAGGGCATTGGCGGAAGCACAAGCTCTGACGGATACTCCATGGGACAAGGCATCGTAGTGGGACTCCAGCCCGGCGAGCCCGGACAACAGGAGCCGGAGGAGACCGTGCGCATAAGTCTCTCCAACCTGAGGGTGCCCCAGACCGAGTACACACGCAACTCCGCAAACGGCTATTTCCGCTTCACCGTACAGTATGGAGCGGGTACCAACCTCTCTAACAGCTACAACTTCGACACCGCCTTCACGCTCTACGACGAGCAGGGCAACATCGTCAAGGAAGAGATAGGCACGGAGCGCAACTTCAACATCACGCCCGGCACATGGTGGCCCACACGCTCATGCGGAGTGACATTCGGTCCGGGACTCGCTGACGGAACCTATTTCATAAAGGGACGCAGCCGCCTCGCCGGCACCACAGAGTGGAACGAGGACGACAACTTCAACAAGGCATACATCAAGGCTGTGATATCCGGCACCACCAACCTGTCGCTCACAGTCTATCCGGCGGTAGACCTGACCGTCAACTCGCTCGACCTCATCGGCTCGGGTGGTGCGGGCACGGAGCTTAAAGTGAAAGCCAACATCACCAACAACGACACAGAGGAGTACTACCGCGACACATATCTGCTCGTGGACGGGAAGTGGGTGTCGGGCAACTGCATCGTGATTCCGGGCAGCAGCACCGACGACTACTACTTCAAGTACACCCCGACAACAGCCGGAGAGCACGAGTTCGCACTCTCGACATCAAAGGAGACCGCCGACGTATTCTACACTGTGACCAAGCGGGTGGACGAGGCTTACGTGCCGGAACTGTCCATCGTGATGAGCTCACTGAGCGAACGCGACGGCGACAGGATATACGGCAACTGCATGCGGCTACAGGTCAAGGTGACCAACAACGGCGACCGCCCATACCAGAGCTACATAGAGGCTTCGCCGTGGGAGGTCGAGGGAGGCTACTACTGGAAGCGTTCGTCGAGCCGTCAGGACATTGACCTCGACCCGGGACGCGACACCACGCTCGTATACGAGTTCCCCGACCTCAACTACGGAAGCCGTTACAACTTCCATGCCGACAGCAACGGCGGTGCGAGCGCAAACCTCGGCGACTTCACCTTCAATGAGGGCATACTCTACTGGACGCCTGACGGAGTGATGCACGGGGTAGCCAACCGTGCCGGATTCGTCGTAGACGAGAGCATGACAGCCGTTTCCTTCCCCGGACAGACGCCCGTGTCGTTCTCTCTCTCCGACAAGGTGAACACCAACACCGTACTCTATTTCGCCGACGGGGCAACCGTCAACGCGCGCGTTCTCAGCATCCTCAAGAACCGTGGACTGAACAATGTGGTGATAGGACCGGCGGCGGAGAACATCGTCATTGCCGACGGACTCGACTTCCTCGCGCCGAAGGCGTTCACGGCAGCCACCGTGAGCTACACCGCAGATGTGCCAGCCACGGCGGCGGACGCTCCGTGGAGCACGCTCGCACTGCCTTTCACGCCGCAGACCGTCGAGGCTGACGGACAGCCGGTGGAATGGTTCACATCCGCCACAGACAAGGGCAAGAGCCTCGTGGTGAAGGAGTTCAGCGCGGCTGAAGGCTCGGTTATGTACTTCGGATATGCTCAGGAGATACTCGCCAACCGTCCCTACATAGTGTCGTTCGCAGGCAATGAGGGCGGCACCGGTTATGACCTGAGCGGCAAGAAACTCGTGTTCGCCGCCACAGACGCCGTGATAGAACCTGTAGAGCGCATGTCTACCTACAGCACGGACTACAGTTTCGCGGGCACCACCACAGCCGCATCTGCCGACGGAGCCTACGTCCTCTCTCCTGACGGCACGTCGTTCCGCCGCGTGGAGGGCAGCTCGCAGACGAGTCCGTTCCGCGCCGTCATGGTGGCTAACAGCGACGAAGCCGCAGCCGTGAGCGTGCTCACAGTGGGCGGAAACGTGTCGACGTCCATCAGTGCGGTGGAGAGCGAGGCTCTCGACGGACAGCCCGTGTACAACCTGTCGGGCGTGAGAGTGGGCACATACGACGCCTCCTCCGGACTCGGCACGCTGCCGCGCGGTGTCTACATCGTGGGCGGCAAGAAGTTGGTGAGATGACACAGCACACTCATTGCCGTATGCCGTGAGGCAGAACGGCATGTTTATCCAGATTTCTTTTTAATGAAGCCGGCACGCGGATGTGCCGGCTTTATTCGTGTATTGTCCTTTCGTGTCAGGCTGTGTCCGCTTTGCAGGTGTGTCAGACGGATAGGCTGTGCCGCCCGTTCCGCTACGGATATATCCCACCGCGCGCTTTTCCGGTATGCATTCCGTCCGTCACGCTTCTTTATGCCGTATCCTCCCGAAAAACCGTTTTTATTATTCTTGAATGTTAAAAAACATCCTTTCCCGTGCGCCTGAAATTCTCTTATTTCCGTGCGGACGCCTTTCTGCCGGAAATACGCGCTTTTTCAGCCTTTTCCCTATCTCTCTGACATACAGCGGTTTTCATGTCTCAGGTTTCCGGAACAGCATCTCCCGACTTGCGGAAAAGGCTTTTCGGGACTGCGGAAGAGCCTCTTCCGTTGTGTGATAAAGGCTCTATGGCGGTGCTGTAAAGCCCGTTCTGCGGTGTGGAAGAGCCTTTTCCGTGTCGTGACACCGCCGGTTTCATGTCGCGTACGTGCTGTTTCCGGCTTGCAGAGAGTGCGTGGCGGCACATCTGATGCGTAGATTGCGCGAAACGATATGTTAAATGTTTAACATCCGTTAGCACACTGCCGCATTCACGGTATGCTTTTTGATATGCTCCGATATGTCTTATTTTATGAGTTGATATACTGTCTGTCTGTATATGATATATATCTTTCCTGTGTTTTACAAACATTTACTTATTTTACGAAAATTTTCCTATTATTTTTTTATTTTTCCTTTCCTAAGTTGTTATACGGTTATAGGGAGATTGCGGAATTACGGTTTCTGTCCGCCCGGTTTGCCCCGGACGATTCGGATTAAAGACCTCCCGCCGCATCAGGGAAACAATCTTAACTGTATGAAAACCATCACGAAACATACTCTGTATGTCCTTTTCTCGCTCTTGCCGGTATGCCAAGCCATGCCGGCGGATGCCCCGCGGAGTGTCCCTCTTGAGCTGTGGTATGACGAGCCTGCCGTGGAATGGATGACGTCAGCCCTGCCTTTGGGCAACGGCGACCTCGGAGCCATGTTCTTCGGAGGCGTGGCGCGCGAGCAGATACAGTTCAACGAGAAGAGCCTCTGGGCAGGTTCTCCTGAGAAGCGCGGCACCTACCGCAACTTCGGCAACATATACTTGGATTTCCTCACGCCCGACACCTGCTCCTCCTACCGCCGCTCGCTGTCGCTCGACGAGGGCATGGGGCGGGTGAGCTACACCATAGGCGGAGTGAGATATGAGCGCGAGTATTTCGCGAGCCATGCCGACAGCGTCATCGTGATGAGGCTCAGCACACCGGGAAACAGAGGGCGTCTGAACCTTGACATCAGCATGACCGACGGAGACGGGCGCATGGCTGTGACGGGCGACGGCATGCTCGCCTTCAGCGGACGGCTCGACCTGCTCTGCTACGAGGCTCAGGCTGTGGTGAGGACAGAGGGCGGAACGCTTGCCGGGGTGGACGGACGGCTGATGGTGAGAGGCGCCGACGCAGTGACGGTGGTGCTTGCCGCCGCCACCGATTTCGACCTCTCGTCGCCCACATACACACGTGGCGGAGCGCGCGGGGTGCATGCCGGTGTGTCGGGACGGGTGGAGCGCGCCTGCGCGATGGATTACGGCAGACTGCGCCAGCGTCATGTGGACGACTATGTGAGCCTCTTCGGGCGCGTGGCTCTGCGGCTGACTGACAGCGTGCCGCAGTATACTACCGACGAACTGCTGCGCAATCATAAGTACAACAACTGGCTCGACGTGCTCTGTTTCCAGTACGGACGCTATCTCATGATAAGCTCGTCGCGGGGAGGGTCGGTACCGTCAAACCTTCAGGGACTGTGGAACCACGTGAACAATCCGCCATGGGAGTGCGACTACCACAGCAACATAAACATACAGATGAACTACTGGCCCGCCGAGGTTGCCAACCTTGCCGAGTGCCACATGCCTTTCATCAGCTACGTGAGCACCGAAGCCATGAAGCCGGACGGCTCCTGGCGGCGCGTGGCAGAGAGCGAGGGATGCCGCGGATGGGCTGTCCGCACGCAGAACAACCTGTTCGGCTACACCGACTGGCTCATCAACCGGCCTGCCAATGCGTGGTATTGCACACATCTGTGGCAGCATTATGCCTACGGGCTTGACCGTGACTACCTGCGCCGTGTGGCGTGGCCCGTGATGAGGTCGACGTGTCTCTACTGGTTTGACAGGCTTAAGATGAAGGACGGAAAGCTCGTCGCGCCCGACGACTGGTCGCCGGAGCACGGTCCGTGGGAGGACGGTCCGGCATACGCCCAGCAGCTGGTCCACGAACTGTTCGCCAACACTCTTGAGGCGGCAGAGGCGTTGGGCGAGGACAGCGGTTTCACCGACAGTCTCAGGACGAGGCTCTCACAGCTCGACAACGGTCTGCGCATAGGCAGCCGGGGACAGCTGCGGGAGTGGCTTGAGACCGACGACACGCCCGACGACCGTCACCGTCATCTGTCCCATCTCATGGCTCTCTATCCGCTGTCGGGCATCTCCGCCCTTACCGACCGCCGTCTGGCTGACGCCGCGAGAGTGTCGCTCTCATGGCGGGGCGACGGTGCCACGGGCTGGAGCAGGGCATGGAAGGTGGCGTGCTGGGCACGTCTGAATGACGGAGAGCGCGCTTACCGTCTGCTGAAAAAGGCGCAGAACATGACCGATGTCACCGTGGTGAGCATGGACGACAATGCCGGAGGAATGTACTCAAACCTCTTCTGCGCGCATCCGTCGTTCCAGATTGACGGCAATTTCGGCACCACCGCCGCCATAGCCGAGATGCTTCTGCAGAACAGCGTGCGCGGGGTGTGGCTCCTTCCCGCGCTGCCCAAGGAGTGGGCGGACGGCAGTTTCAGCGGACTGCGGGCGCACGGTGGCTTCACGTTCGATGCTGAGTGGACGGGCGGACGTCTGACCGGCGTCGTGGTGAGGTCGGAGTGCGGCGGATTGTGCAGGCTTTACCTGCCCGGCATGGAGGTGCGCGGGGTGAGAGGAAAGTACGGACTCAGGGTGAGGCACACCACATCTTCGGACGGTTCTGTTGAGTTCATGACCAAGCCTGGACGCACCTACCGCATATCCCTCCGTCCGCTTCCTGACAGTGAGTAGGACGGCGGTGTGGCGCAGGCGGTTCCCTCCCGACAGGAAAAGATGCATGTGTAAAAACATCGCATGATATTCTGTTCCTTACAATCACATATGACATAGGTCGCATAAGACCGAAAACGATAACCCAAACTATTAAATAACTTTATTAACTTAAACATCCTCAAATCCTCAACTAAGCCCTTCAACGTCCTTCTTGCGTGTACATGTCCTCTCTTACTGAATTAGCAGATAAATTGAGGTAGAAATCCCCACTGCAACCCTCAATATTCCCTTACCCCACAATGCGACTTGAGGCAATACGCAGTATCATACCCATAAGTTGTAGGCGTTATCCAAAATCAGTCTGAAAAATGTCTGCGTAAGCATTATTACAGGTATAGATATTCAGCANCTCCATGATAGAAAATATTCCTCCAAAAGGAGTGAGTTTCTCAGATTTAATTTGTATTTTTGCCATGTCTATCGTCGGATTTTCTTGTTTATTTTTTGCAACACTAAGATAAGTGAATTCTTCGACATGGCAAAATCCTGAGCAACTTTTTGTTGCTCAGGTACTTAAAAAGTTTAATTTATAATAGTGTTGCGGAATTAAGGAACATTATGAACAGATTGTTTAAATTCTCTTTAGTGTTTGCAGTCGCCGCTACAGCCTTTCTGGGATGTGCCGACAACGACATCGCGGAGGACAGACAAGTGGTCTATCCGCCTGATGCAAACAAGGAATCCAAGTTCGTCTCGTTCTCTCCAGACAGTGGAGGAGTGGGCACACAGTTGATTATCAAGGGTCAGAACCTCGGCACCGACACGAGCTATCTGCGCGTGACGGTGAACGACAAGAAGGCTGCGATAATCGGAGTGAGAAACGATTACATCTACGCGGTGGTTCCTGCGCGCGCCGACACCGGGCTTGTGAAGCTCTATGTGGGCAAGGGAGACAACGTGAAGGAGTTTGTCTCGACAAAGGAGTTCCGCTATAAGTATAAGCGCAACGTGTCGACTCTTGCCGGACAGAACGGCAACGCGAGCCGTGACGACGGCGAGTACGACGTGGCGACATTCCGCCGTCCGTGGGCGCTTTTCCACGACAACGACGACGTGATATATGAGATTGACGAGGGACGAGGCACAAACAAGGACGGTGCCCTGCGCAAACTGTACGAGGGACTGGTCGAGACGCTCATCCAATGCAGCTCGGGTCCGTTCCAGTCGCCCACCGCTGCGGCGTTCAATGTGGCTCAGGACACCATCTACATGGTGCATCTCTACAATCCCGACAACTGCACCTCAAAGGTGGGACTGATAGCCATCTCGCGTGCGAGCGGGTTTGTCGATGTGAAGCCTTTGGTGAGAATGAACGACCCCAAGTGCACCGGCATTGCCATAAACCCTGTGAACAACGACATCATATTCAACAACCAGAGCGACGGCTATCTCTACCGCTATTCTGAAAACACCAATATTGACGAGGCGTACACGCGGCTCATACGTGTCAACAATGCCACCAACACCGAGCTGAAGCTCGCTTTCAGCAACGACGGCAGGTATCTGTATGCGGCTGTGAAAAACCGTCACTGCATCTTCCGCATGCCTTACGACATCACTACAAAGACTCTGGGCACTGCCGAACTGTGGGCAGGACAGTGGGACACGTCAGGCTATCAGAACGGAATAGGTACGTCCGCGCTGTTCGACCAGCCGAGTGCCATCGAGTTTGACGAGGACGGCAACCTGTACGTAGCTGACAAGTACAACCACTGTATCAGACGAATCACTCCCGACGGAGAGGTGTCTCTCTATGCCGGTATGCCGCGCACGAGCGGTTACAAGGACGGTCTGCCCGACGTGGCGATGTTCAACCGTCCCGAGGGACTTACCATCCTGTCAGACCAGTCGATTATTGTAGCCGACAGGGAGAATCACGTCATACGCAAGGTAGTCGTGGAGTGATAACATAACATTACAAATGCAATAAAATAGAAGTTTCATGAAAAAGATATTGTTACTGATGCTCCTGTGTGTCGTTCAGGTGGCTGCATTTGCCCAGGACGCTTCCGTCACCGTGAAAGGTGTCGTGCAGGACAGTAAGGGAGAACCCATAATGGGTGCCGTTGTCATCGTGAAGAACCAGCCGGGTCTGGGTTCGTCGACAGACGTGAACGGCGCTTTCAAGATAACAACCGGCAAGTATGAGATTCTGGAGGTGACCTATCTGGGATTCGAGAAGCAGGAAGTGCCGGTGGTGAGCATAAAGGATTACGACAATCTTGTCATCGTAATGAAGGAGCAAAGTCAGGAAGTGGACGAAGTGGTCGTCACCGCAAGCGGCGCGCAGAAGAAGAAAACGGTCACCGGAGCGTTCACCACGGTTGACGTGAAGCAGCTCAACGCCCCTTCGGGCAATCTCTCCAACTCTCTCGGAGGTGTCGTTCCGGGTATCATAACACAGCAGCTCTCGGGCGAACCGGGCGAGAACCAGTCTGACTTCTGGATTCGCGGTATCTCCACTTTCGGCGCCAACGCCAGCGCGCTTGTGCTTGTCGACGGTATCGAACGCAGTCTGAACGAGATTCCGGTAGAGGACATCGAGTCGTTCTCCGTGCTCAAGGACGCGTCCGCCACAGCCGTATACGGTAACCGTGGAGCCAACGGAGTGGTGCTCATCACAACGAAGAAGGGTGAGAAAGGAAAGATACGCATCAGCGGTAAGCTCCAGTACGGCTACAACCAGACAGGCAAACTGCCCGAGTATGCCAACGCTTCAGACTACGCGCGGCTCGCAAACGAGGCGCGGCTCGCACGCTATCAGTCACCGCTATACTCCGACGAGGAGCTTTATATCATACAGAACAATCTTGATCCTGACCTTTATCCTAACGTAGACTGGCAGGACCTGATGCTCAAGAACGGCGCGTCGCAGTATCGCGCGCAGCTCAGTTTCACCGGAGGAGGTGACAATGCGACATACTATGTGTCCGGTGCCTACTTCAATGAGGACGGTATCTACCGCACAAGAAGCGCGGAGAACAAATACAACACCAACTCTACCTATGAGCGTTATAACTACCGTGCCAACACAACGATGAACATCACGCGCAGCACGGTGCTCTCAGTCGGCATCGGAGGCTACCTCATCAACCGCACGCAGCCGGGCAGCACGTCGGCTGACATATGGAAGGCGTTCTCCGAATACACACCGCTCACCACTCCGAGAAAGTGGTCGACAGGGCAGTGGCCTATAGTCAACGGAAAGAAAACTCCCGAGTTTCTCATGACGCAGACGGGTTACAAGACCATCTGGCAGAACAAGATGGAGACTAACGTGAGCCTCGACCAGAAGCTCGACTTCATAACAAAGGGTCTCACTTTCTCCGGTACGTTCGCCTTCGACACATGGAACGACAACACCATCACGCGCTCGAAGTCGCCCGAACTGTGGAGTGCGCAGAACTACCGCGACGGTTACGGCAAGCTCATTCTCAAACGCGAGCAGGACGTACAACCCATGACCCAGACCTCATCGACTACCGGAACGAAGCGTTATTATCTGCAAGCCAAGCTGGAATATGACCGCCTTTTCGCCCGCGACCATCAGGTGAACGGTCTTCTCATGGTCTATCAGGAGGAGAATTCCGACACAAACCTCGGCAGCGACATCATCGCCTCGATACCCAAACGCAACCTTGCCTACTCCGGACAGGTGCGCTACGCCTACAAGTCGCGCTATCTTTTCGAGTTCAACTTCGGCTATACCGGCTCGGAGAACTTTGAGAAAGGCAAGCAGTTCGGATTCTTCCCGGCATTCTCCGCAGGCTGGGTGCTCTCGGAGGAACCGTGGATAAGGAAGGCGTTACCGTGGCTCGAGTTCTTCAAGATAAGAGGCTCATGGGGTGAGGTAGGTAACGACAAGATTGGCGGAGACACCCGTTTCCCGTACATCTCGCTTATTTCCGAGATAGGCTCGTCGGGCAGTTACGCCTTCGGACAGTTCGGAAGCAACTACATCACAGGCTACCGTATGACCACAGTCGGCACTCCCAACCTCACATGGGAGAAGGCAACGAAGTGGGATATAGGCGTAGACTGGTCTATATTCAACGGTATGTTCACCGGAACAGTGGACTACTTCAGGGACAACCGTGACGATATCTTCATGCGGAGAAACAACATGCCGCTGTCCACAGGACTCGCCGACCAGACTCCGATGGCTAATGTCGGACGCATGAGATCGTATGGTTTTGACGGCAACATAGCGTTCAACCACAAGATAGGTGAGGTCAATTTCACCCTGAGAGCGAACATGACGTATCAGAATACGGAGATTCTCGACCAGGATGAAGCCGCAAACGAGTTCTGGTATAAGATGAGCCGTGGCTTCCGTCAGGGGCAGACCCGCGGATTCATTGCGCTCGGACTGTTCAAGGACGAGGAAGACATCAAGTCGAGTCCGTCGCAGGACGCGCTGGCAAACTTCCCCATCCTGCCCGGTGACATAAAGTATAAGGACGTGAACGGAGACGGTGTCATCACCGAGGACGACATTGTGCCGATAGGCTACCGCAACACTCCGGGTCTGATATACGGTTTCGGTTTCAGTGCGGCATGGCGCAATTTCGGTATGAACCTTCTGTTCCAGGGAGCCGGAAAGCGTACGTTCTTCGTGGGCGGCAACGGTCCTCACGCATTCCACGACGGTGCTACGGGCAACATACTCCAGCGCATGGTTGAGGAGGAAAGATGGATTCCGAGCGACATCTCGGGAACCACCGATACGGAGAATCCCAACGCTCCGTGGCCGCGACTCACCTATACGAACAACAATAACAACAACCGCGCATCCACATACTGGATGAAAGACGGAAGCTATCTGCGTCTGAAGAACCTCGAAATAACCTATGACGTTCCGAGAGAATGGATACAGCATCTGCGCCTTACAGGTCTGCGCCTGGGCTTCATAGGCGAGAACCTGTTCACATGGAGCCCGTTCAAGTGGTGGGATCCGGAAGGAAACAACGAGAGCGGCAACGCTTATCCTATCAGCCGGACATTCTCTTTCTATCTAAGTTTCAATCTATAACACAACAACAAGGTCATGAAAAAGATTTTATTATATATATTTTTGCCGATTGTCGCAGGCGGAATGTTCTCTTCGTGCGCCGATTATCTGGACGTGGACAAGTATTTCTATGACCAGCTTTCCATCGACTCGGCTTTCTCCAAAAGGAAGTATGTGGACGGATGGCTGTCTAACGCGTTCGAGCCAATACAGTATATAACTGAAGGGGAAGGCATGCGCAGGTGGATGAGTGATGACATCGTGAAGTATGAAGGGCGCGACTACCAGAACGGAAACTACAGTGCCACGACAAACAACGGTGACAGCGAGAACCTTCTTTACAAGGCTTACGAGGCTGTGCGCAAGGCTTCCACCTTCATAGACAATGTGGACCGATGCGGCGAACTTACCGAGGTGGAGAAAGCCGACATGAAAGGGCAGATGCGGTTCATACGTGCCTATGCCTACTGGTCGCTCATACGCCACTTCGGACCGGTGCCTCTCATCCCTGAGCACGGGCTCGACGTGAGTCTGTCTTACGAGGAACTGTCTTTGCCGAGAGCCTCTCTCGACGAGATTGTGGCGTTCATCGACCAGGACCTTGTGGTTGCCGCGCGCTCCCTTCCAATGGTGCGCACCGTGAACAACATGGGTCGTCCCACACGCGGAGCGGCTCTTGCGCTGCGTGCGAGAATACTGCTCTGGGTGGCAAGTCCGCTCATGAACGGCAACAGAGACCTCTTCAACGTGAAGGACAACCGCGGACGCCAGCTCGTGCCGCAGGAATATGACGAGTCCAAATGGGCTAAGGCAGCCGCCGCAGCCAAGGAAGTGATGGATCTGGGAATATACGAGCTCTACACCATAGAGCCTTCCCCGGACACCCCCGAGTATGAGCGTCCGCCTTACAACGCCGAGTTCTCCGACAAGAACTTCCCCGACGGATGGGCTGATGTTGACCCTTATCTCTCCTACAAGTCCATCTTCGACGGTACGATAATAGGCTCGAAGAACCCCGAACTCATCTTCACACGCACGAGCAGGGGCAACGAGCAGATAAACCACTGGGTGTCAAACTGCATGCCGCGCACGCTAAGCGGCTCCAACCTCATAGGCGTGTCGCAGAAGCAGGTGGACGCTTACTACATGGACAACGGCCAGACCATACAGGAGGCTGAGGCTACGGGATATTATAAGGAAGACGGTTTCACCACGTCGAGCAACCCGCTCAACGAGGGCGGCGCGCCGTTCCTGCCGGCAAACGTGTCGTGGCAGTACGCTCACAGGGAGCCCCGCTTCTATGCGTCGATAGCCTATTGCGGCTCCATATGGGTATGCGCGAGCGCGAATGAGGCACAATACCGCAACAAGCAGATATTCTACTATCGCGACCTGAACGACGGCAAGCAGGGCTTCAAGGAGGACTGTCCGCTCACGGGTATAGGCTTCAAGAAGTTCGTCAACGACGAAGATGCCTTCACGCAGGGCGGCTACCGCATGGACAAAACCGAGAACACGATACGCTATGCGGAGATGCTGCTCATCTATGCGGAGGCTCTCAACGAGCTCACTCCGGGCAAGTCGTACACCGTGGAACGCTATAACGGGGAGACGATGACCGTGCAGCGCGACGTCAACGAGATGCGCTCTGCCATGAAACCCATACGCATGCGTGCCGGAGTGCCCGACTTCGACGATGTGGTATACGCCAACCAGGAGCTCTTCCGCACCGCTCTCAAGCGCGAAAGACAGATAGAACTCGTGGGCGAGAACTGTTTCAGATACTACGACCTGCGCCGTTGGAAGGATGCGTTGCTTGAGGAGAACCAGCCGCTTATGGGTTGCAACATCAACATAAGCGACGACGTGACACGTGTACAGGAGTTCTACCGCCCCACCGTAGTGGCTTCGATGCCTAAGGTGTTCACACAGAGGATGTATCTGTGGCCCTTCCCCGACAAGGAGATGAAGCGCAACGTGAACCTTACGCAAAACCCCGGATGGTAACCATTTTAACACAATGACAATCATGAAAAGAATATATTTCAACAAGATAATGAAAGGCGTGGCTGCCGCAGCGGTGCTCTTCGGAGCGGCGTCGTGCAGCGACGACCTCGACTATGAGTTGTTCACGAAGTACACTTACCTGATGAACAACGGATGGCAGGAGAACATCGAGATGGAGATAAACGAGGACAACACCGTCGACCTGCCCGTATATTTCGGTGTGAACGGCACCACCGGCAACAGCAAGGACATCAGTCTGACTCTCGCCGTGGACGAGGACACGCTTGCCGACTACAACTTCGACAAGAACAAGTATGACGAGGAGTCTTACTATCTGCTGCTGCCTGAAGACTGCTATGCTTTCGACAAGACCGTCTACACCATTCCCGCAGGCAGTCTCAATGCCGGAGGAGTGTGCAAGATAGACCTTAACAAGCTGCGCGAGCACAACATCTACGCCGAGTATGTGCTCCCTATCAAGATCGCGACGTCGGAGGGTGAGCCTGTGGGACCGTCCAAATACACCAAGGCTCTTTATTTCCTTAATCTGAAAAACGAGTATTCCGGCATCTATTCCGGCAACGGAAACATGAAGCAGATAGGCACGTCTTACACCACGCAGGCTACCGGAAAGCAGCTCTACGCCATATCCAGAAAGGAATGCTATCTGTATGCCGGAAACGTGGACCGTACGACAACGGGTCGCAGCAGCTTCATTCTCAACCTGCATTTCAACGATGACGGAACGATAAAGCTGACGGCTCTGAACGACGCCATAGAACTGAAGGAGATATCGGGAACGTATAACTTCAAGTTCTATGAGAACACGTCGGACACGCGCAAGCTCATCATGATGACCACATTATACCTGAAGTATGAGTATAAGGACATCACCATAACCGACCGCGACGTGCGCTACAGCTACGAGGCGACGCTCACCAAGAGCGAGGACGTGTTCAAGTCTGACTATCCGGATGCGTCCATTGAAGTGGAAGATTAGTAATTTTATTTTATTAGTTAGGTTGATGGAGTGCGCGCCGTGAGGCGCGGCTCCTTTTTGTTTTGCTGTCCGCGGCACGGTGTTGTGCCTGTGAGCCTCCGCCGCGCAGTGTCGGCGGCACCGCCGTATGCCTGCCTCCGTCATCGCGCTTACGGTTTTTCCAGCCGCAGACCGGTTTTTCCAGCAGTATATATGATTTCGTTTACCCCGCTGCCCGCCCAAAAGTAGAGACGCAAAATCTTGCGTCTCACGAGCAAGAAGTGCGCTTGCAGGTGAATGGTTATGATGCGTATGGCGTGCGATAGGTTGCGTCTCACGAGCAAGGATTGCGCTGACAGGCGATTGGTTATCATGTGTATGGCTTGCAATGGGTTGTGCCTCACGGACAAGGAATATGATTATGACTGTTTGATTATTGCAGGTATGGTTTGTACTTACCTTCTCGTGAGACGCAAGATTTTGCGTCTCTACAGGCTGGCGCCATTGTAATAACACAACATGATTTGCTGTCTTATTTCGCTGCCTGCAAAAAGTAGAGACGCAAAATCTTGCGTCTCACGAGCAAGAAATGCGCTGGCTGGCGATTGATTATCATGTGTATGGCTTGCGATGGGTTGTGCCTCACGGGCAACGAATTCGATTATAATGATTTGATTATTGCAGGTATGGTTTGTACTTACCTTCTCGTGAGACGCAAGATTTTGCGTCTCTACAGGCTGACGCCGTTGTGGTGGTGTCATGAAAGTATGGGGTATGGGTGGGTGGCGGGACGATATTGTGTACGGGTGTTTATCCTTCCGCTGTCTCTCCGTCAAATACCTGCATGCATATTTATGCAATTCCGAAGTAAAAAATTTTGACAATGGAAAATCGCGAAATAGAAAACGGGGGCATGCGGAAGAGGCTTTTCCGCTGCCGTAACCATGGTATGGAATGTCCGGATGTGGCGCGTCGGGATGCGGAAAAGGCTCTTCTGTGTTGCGGAAAAGGCTGTGCCAACATGCTGTACGTGCTCTTCCGGCAGGCGAAACGGGCTTTCCGGCAGTGTCATACGGGCTCTTTCGCGGTGCGACGGCAGCGGTTTTATATGGCTGAATGGCGTAAATCGTTGTGTGTAAATGTGATGCGGAAAGTGCTCAAAAGTGGCGTATTTGCGCCCGAAGTGCTGCCCGGACGCAAATAACCGCTTATTTTCGCGTTATGGAATATTCTTATGCGTTCCGCGATGTCTTGTTCTGCATATTTATGCATTCCCTTTCACGGCACATCCTTTGTTGTGGATTGCGGTGGTGTTATGCGTCATCGTGTTACGCCTTTCTGCCGTTGCCTGACGCGCGATGGTGCATATCATTCTTTTTCCTTGTTTAATTTGTCGTTTTTATTGGGTAGAACCGGATTTTTGCATTATCTTTGTAGCAGCTAAGCCGCACCCGGGTGAATGTAAGTAAACTTATTTTCCGCCCGTTTGCATCATCCATATCACCGCGTCCGGAAGGGCGGCATGAATTCCGCCGGGCGCAAGGTTTCTGTATGAAAAATCCTTATCCGATTGCTGAAAACAGAACAGATAACATAAAACCGGAAGACAAATGAAAAGAGCTTTATTATTATCGGCACTGTGTCTTTGCACGATGTTGCAGACAAAAGCCGCAGACGAGGTTGACTATGTGAGTACGCTCGTGGGCACGGCGTCCAAATTCGAACTGTCCACAGGCAACACCTATCCTGCCATCGCCATGCCGTGGGGCATGAATTTCTGGGTTCCGCAGACCGGAAAGATGGGCAACGGATGGACTTATGTGTACTGGGCGGACAAGATAAGGGGCTTCAAGCAGACCCACCAGCCCAGTCCGTGGATAAACGACTACGGCCAGTTCTCGGTCATGCCTGTCACGGGTGAGGCTGTGTTCGACGAGGAGAAGCGCGCCTCATGGTTCTCTCATAAGGCTGAGGTGGCGCGTCCTTATTATTATAAAGTGTATCTCGCCGACCACGACGTCACCGCCGAGCTCGCCCCGACGGAGCGTGCCGTGGCTATGCGCTTCACATTCCCGCAGACCGACAAGGCATACATCGTGCTCGATGCGTTCGACAAAGGCTCGCACGCGGAGATTATTCCGTCCAAGAACATGATTGTGGGCTACACCACGAAGAACAGCGGCGGCGTGCCCGAAAACTTCAAGAACTACTTCGTGCTTGTCTTTGACAGACCGTTCAAGTATACCGCCGCCGTCACCGACGGCAACATAGACGCCTCCTCACTCAGCTCCACGAGCAATCATTCGGGTGCCATCGTGGGCTTCAGCACGAAGCGCGGAGAGCAGGTCAACGTGCGTGTGGCGTCGTCGTTCATAAGTCCGGAGCAGGCGTTGCTCAATCTGAAGGAGCTCGGAGACGACGGCATCGACGAGGTGTCGGCACGGGGCAGGGCACGGTGGAACGAGGTTCTGGGTCGTGTGGAGGTCTCCGACGACAACACCGACAACCTCCGCACGTTCTATTCGTGCCTTTACCGCTCGCTCCTTTTCCCGCGCAGCTTCTACGAGACCGACGCCGACGGACGTGTGATGCACTACAGTCCTTACAACGGAAAGGTGCTGCCGGGCTACATGTTCACCGACACCGGCTTCTGGGACACCTTCCGCAGCCTCTTCCCCTTCCTCAACCTGATGTATCCCTCTATGAACGAGAAGATGCAGGAAGGACTCGTCAACGCCTATAAGGAGAGCGGATTCCTGCCCGAGTGGGCGAGTCCGGGACACCGGGGCTGCATGGTGGGCAACAACTCGGCGTCCGTCGTGGCAGACGCTTACCTCAAAGGTCTGCGCGGATATGATGCCGAGACGCTTTGGGAAGCGGTGAAGCACGGAGCCAACGCCGTCCATCCCAAGGTGTCGTCTACGGGCCGTCTCGGATTCGAGGAGTACAACAGCCTCGGCTATGTGCCGTGCGACAAGCACAGCCAGAGCGTCGCCCGCACGCTCGAATATGCCTACGACGACTGGTGCATATACCGTTTCGGCAAGGCTTTAGGAAAGTCTGACAAGGAACTGAAGCAATACCGCACCAACGCGATGAACTATAAGAACGTGTTCGACAGCTCCACCAGTCTCATGCGCGGCAGGAAAGCCGACGGCAGCTTCGAGTCTCCGTTCGACCCGACGGCATGGAGCCGCTCCTTCACAGAGGGCGACAGCTGGCACTGGAGCTGGTGTGTGTTCCACGATCCGCAGGGACTTATCGGTCTGATGGGAGGCAAACAGAAGTTCAACAGCATGCTCGACTCGGTGTTCGTGGTCTATCCTGACGTGAGCAGCAGGGGCATAATACACGAGATGCGTGAGATGCAGGTGATGAACATGGGGCAGTATGCCCACGGCAACCAGCCCATCCAGCACATGATTTATCTCTATGCCTACTCGGGACAACCATGGAAGACGCAGTACTGGATACGTGAGGTGATGGACAAACTCTACAATGCCAACCCCGACGGATATTGCGGCGACGAGGACAACGGGCAGACATCGGCGTGGTATGTGTTCTCTGCCATGGGCTTCTATCCCGTGTGTCCAGGCTCCAACCAGTATGTGCTCGGCACTCCTTACTTCAATAAGGTGACGCTGCACCTCGAGAACGGCAACACCATGACCATAAAAGCCGAGGGCAACAGCCGCTCAAACAGATACATAGACAGCATGACCCTCAACGGCAAGACATACACAAAGAACTATCTCACACACGCTGACATCATGAAGGGAGGCAGCATCGTGTGCGCCATGTCGGCTGAACCCAACCGCAGCAGAGGCACTCAGGAGGCTGACTTCCCTTACTCGTTCACCAATGAGATGACGGGTTCTGAAAAGTAAGACAACATCTTTTTATAAACAAACAAATGATAATCAGACTATGAAACGTAGTTATTTTCTTCTCGTGCTGATGGCAGTCGCCTCACTGGCGTGTGCCCAGTCGCTCTTCGTAGGCACTTACAACATCCGCAACCACAACAGCGGTGACGACGCTGCGGGCAATGTATGGAACGTGAGATGTAAGGTGATATGCGACCAGATCAATTTTGAGGACCCCGACATCTTCGGAACCCAGGAAGTGCTTCACGCCCAGTTGGGCGACCTCACCGCCGCGCTCGACGGCTACGACTATATAGGTGTGGGTCGCGACGACGGCAAGCAGGCTGGCGAATACTCCGCCATCTTCTACAAGAAAGACCGCATAAAGCTCCTGCGCAAGGGCAATTTCTGGCTCAACGAGACGCCCGACACGCCAAAGCTCGGATGGGACGCCGCATGCATACGCATATGCACATGGGGCGAGTTCAGGCAGAAGGACACGAAGTTCAAGTTCTATTACTTCAATCTTCACATGGACCACGTGGGCGTGACGGCACGCCGCGAGGGCGCGAAGCTTGTGGTAAGGAAGATAAAGGAGATAGCCAAGGGAGCTCCCGTGATTCTTACGGGCGACTTCAATGTAGACCAGAATGACGAGATATACGCCATCTTCACCAAGTCGGGAATCCTTAAGGACTCTTATGAGTGCTGTCGTCTGCGCTTCGCAGAGAACGGAACGTTCAACTCATTCGACTCCGACCTGAAGTCGGACAGCCGCATCGACCACGTGTTTGTGTCTCCTTCGTTCGACGTGGACCGCTATGGCGTGCTTACAAACGCCTACTGGACCCCGAGAGCAGGCTCCGAGGACCATTCTCTCAAGGGCAAAGACGCTCCCGGAGAGATAAGCTTCGGCAAGTACGACCGCCGCACGCCGTCCGACCATTATCCTGTTCTTGTAAAGATGCGCTACGCCGGCAAGTAGCTCCCGGCATACGCCACGTATAGCTCCCGGGCGGACATCGGCAAGCCATAGTGCCATGTCTGTCCGGGTGTTTTTTGTCCGCCGTCACCTCCCGTGCGCCGGTGCGGCATGACGCAGCTGTGCAGTCTGCCCGTGAATGCGGGTATGTCGGAAATCTGTGTGTGGTGTGTCTGTGTGCGGGCGGCATGCGTTCCGGTCATGAAAAGTCATGCATGACGCTGCGCCCTGTTCTTTCATGGCATCCGGTATGCCGTTATCCTTCTGTCCTGTCCTGCTCTTCGCGCTTCCTTCTCATCTTTTCTTTCAGCTCCTCCCACGCAGCCTCTGTCCGCGCGTCGGGCGTGTGCGAATGTGTCCATTCCTCCTCCCATTCCGCGAACTCCGCTTTGTTGCGTGCCGATTCTTTTATGAATTCAAGCAGTCTCAGCTCCTCCTCGTCGGTCGCCTTGCCCTCGAAGTAGAGTATAGCCAGTTTTTTCATATGATGGTCGTGCTGCATTTTCAGTTTTATATGTATCCTCAAATCCTCAACTAAGCCCTTCAACGTCCTTCTTGCGTGTACATGTCCTCTCTTACTGAATTAGCAGATAAATTGAGGTAGAAATCCCCACTGCAACCCTCAATATTCCCTTACCCCACAATGCGACTTGAGGCAATACGCAGTATCATACCCATAAGTTGTAGGCGTTATCCAAAATCAGTCTGAAAAATGTCTGCGTAAGCATTATTACAGGTATAGATATTCAGCACTGCTCCATGATAGAAAATATTCCTCCAAAAGGAGTGAGTTTCTCAGATTTAATTTGTATTTTTGCCATGTCTATCGTCGGATTTTCTTGTTTATTTTTTGCAACACTAAGATAAGTGAATTCTTCGACATGGCAAAATCCTGAGCAACTTTTTGTTGCTCAGGTACTTAAAAAGTTTAATTTATAATAGTGTTGCGGAATTAAGGATGTATAACAACATAGCGAGGCTGTTCTTGTTATTTTCAGCCGTTTTTTCGTGGTTTTTATCTAAATTTAACATTGTTGTACACCATAAAACCCTTTTCCAGCCCCCGCACGCTTATAACTCGGCGAGCTGTTCTATTATTGCAGACTTGGCGATTTTTATGTGTTTTATCACCTGATATGCCGACATGCCTGTCTTTTCCTGTATTTCCCTGTTTTTAAGTCTCTCTTCTCTCGACATCCGGTAAACCATTCTGGTTGTCGCCGGAAGGCTGTCTATGGCGGTCTGTATGCTGTTTATCACTTCCTCTGAGATGAGTCCCACTTCCTCTTTGCATCCGAAGTTGATGTTGTACAGCCTTTCTTCATTGCGCAGTCTGATAAGGTCGAGCTTGAATTTCTTTATCACTGTCTTGTGCTTGAGGTGGTTCAGACACTGGTTTCTCACCATGGTGAACAGCATGGCATGTAGTGATATGCCGTCAAGAGACTCGCGTTTCTCGTAGATCTGCATGAAGCAGTCCTGCACGAGGTCTTTTGCGAGATCTTCGTCTCTCACGAATTTTTCGGCGAATTTGCAAAGACGAGGATTCAGTGTGATGAAAAGCAGTCTCATGGATTGCTCGTCACCGCAGTCGATGATGTCTTTTGTGGCATGGTAGTCCGTCAGTGTCATATCTCAGATGTTTTGTTGTAGTTAGGCTGTTGTTTGTCCTTTGCCGTGCATGACAGCATATGTTAAGTTATCAGAGTTTGAGATAGAAAGATTGCCTGAAACAAAAAAGACGTGGGAAAATCTACTCCTTGCTTATCCTGCGTACCGGCCTTCGCAATGCCTTAATCAGGGATAAGCAACGCAGTTAGCCCACGTCGTGATATATTTACTCTCGCACGACACGGGCTCACGCCCGTGTCAATTGAGTGAAAATACACCCGTCGTGGACGTTCCGTTGCCGCCTCTTCCTGATTGTCGTGCAAGTTTGCGAAGTTTGTACGCAGAAGACAGCGTTCGTAAACGTCCTTTTTTTCTGACAAAATTAACCCACCAGCCCATTACGGGCTAACTGAATCGGTAGCAAAGATAAACAAATCAAAGTTAAAAACAAAGAAAATGTATGTGTTTTTTGGCATAGACTATGTAAATGTTGTTATTTTGTTGTTAATTAAGATGAATGTATGAGGAAAACGGAATTGTGTAATAAAGACGTCTGACTGGTGTCTTTTTCCTGCCGTCATTACTGTTTTTCCGCACAAGCATGTGGCGGAATGTTTTCTGAGAGGCGTTTTTTTAGTATATTTGCATGTCACAGTGGTGTCGCTGCGTACATGGTTCCGCTGTCCTGCCATGGGCATGTTTTAAGATTCCATCAGGCAAACGCTTTCCTTGACAGTGCCGTTTCATTGGTCGCGCACCGCCCTTCCGCGCTCATGCCGCAGGGCGGACATCGGGCTGTAGCTCCGGAACGGCTGGCTCGGACACATCGCCGCAAATGCGCGGGGAGCGGTGGAAACGCATAAATATACGCTTTCCGCATGACTCGTTTTTGACAAAATAAAATCGCGAAACAGAACGCCGGAAGCCCCTTTTCCGCTCTTTCATGACCTCCGGGAAGGTGTCCGGCAGAGCGTGCGGCATGCGGAAAAGCCCGTTCCGCATGCTTTCGGGGCTGCGGAAGAGCCTCCGCGGCATGACGGAAGAGGCTCGGCGACGGTGCGGAAAAGCCTTTCCGGCGACGCCAAACGGGCTCTTCCGTAAGGCGGGAGAGGCGTGTAAGGACTGTCGGTGTAGCGTAATTGGCTGACAATAAAGCGGTTGTCGTCATCTGCGTGAGACTCGCGTATACGGCGGCAGAGACGCCTTCGCCCGCAAATACGCGCAAAATGAGCGTGTGGCGATGCATATTTATGCACCGCGACGCATAAATATGCAATTGGAGAAGAGTGCCGGAGGCTGGAAAAAAAGATGCCGGCATTTTGGCGGTGTCATACATTTTTTTTTATATTTGCAGAATTCTTGCATTATAAAAATGAGATGTGGACATGCGTGAAAACAAAAGCATAGTGTTTGACAGCATCTTTCGCCGCACTTACTCCAGGCTCTATTTCTACGCGCTCAGCCTGCTTTCCGACGAGAGCGATGCCGACGACGTGGTGGAGGAAGTGTTCGCCGGACTGTGGAGACGGATGGACGAGATAGACCTCGAAGACAATATCGAAGGGTTTCTCTACCGTGCCGTGTACACAAGGTCGATTAATGTGTTGAAACGCCGCAACGTGGATGCCGGGCGTCTCGCCGCGATAGAGGACATAAACAACATGCGTATGGAGTATTACAGCGGCATTAACGACGACCCGCTGCACCGGATGGAGAATGCCGAACTGCGCCGCAAGATAGAGGACACCATCAATATGCTGCCCGAAAAGTGCCGGCAGGTGTTCCGGATGAGCTATCTCAACGGCATGCACAACAACGACATAGCCGAGGAGCTGCAGCTCTCCGTGCGCACGGTGGAGGCACACATGTACCGCGCGCTGCGCTTTCTGAGAGAGCGTCTGGGCGAGTGTCTTACGGCGGCAGTAATATTTTTTCACTTTTTCATTAGGTGTTTTTATGAATAGAGTTGTTATAAAAGTGAGAGACTTTATATTTTACTGAACATTTAAGAAGAATATATCATAATGAAAAGACCGGACGAGAATGTGATAATGAGGTTTCTGACAGGGTGCTGTTCCGACCAGGAGCTTGAGGAAGTGAGGGACTGGATCAGTGCTTCTGAGGAAAATGCAGCCGAGCTGTTCAGGCTTGAGGAGATGCACCGGAGGCTGAGCGGGCTCTCCATGTCGGGCAGGGAGGTGGAGAAAGCACTCTCCGGCGTGCACGCGCGGATAGACCGTGCCCGTTCGCGCAGGGCGGTCATGGCGCGCCTTATGCGCTATGCCGCCGCGGCGGTTGTTCTCGTCATGATGGGCGCGGGCATGTGGCTGCTTGGCGGCGGAATGGAAAGGCTGGGCGTGACGGAGTATGTCGTGGCGAAGGCATCGGCGAGCACGCCGCGCGAGGTGACGCTTGCCGACAGCACACGGGTATGGCTCAACGCCGGCTCGTCGCTCAGATACCCTAAGAAGTTCGACAAGGCTGAACGCCGGGTGGAGCTTCAGGGCGAGGGCTACTTCGAGGTGGCGAAAGACAGGAGCCGTTCTTTCGTGGTGTCGGGTGGTCCGGTGGACGTGAAGGTACTGGGCACCGTGTTCGACTTCAACGTCAACAGCGACCGCAGCATAGCCGAGGTGAGCCTCATGGAAGGCTCGGTCGAGGTGACCGAACACTGCTCCTCGGGCAAGGTAATGCTGCTTCCCGGACAGAAGGCGTTCGTGGATTACGGTTCGGGACACATCACCGTGAGGAACGCCGACGTGCGTCTCGACGCCGTATGGCACAACCGTCTCATACCTTTCTATAATGCCGACGTGCGCCATATAGCCGAAACGCTCGAGAAACTTTACGGAGTCAGGGTGGTGGTGGACGACGCCATAGACGACAGCCACACCTATTCGGGACAGATAATACACAGGAACAGCATAGACAGTGTGCTGGAATCGTTGAGAAACACCATACCTGTGAACTATCATAAGAAGAACGGAAAGATATACATCGTGCCCGACTGACGGTGGCACATGGCGGCAGACGCGCCGCGCGGCACCTCATACACACCGCTTCAGGACCGTCACAGCAAGCCCCGCTGTGGCGGTCCTGACGGTTTATGCGCGCCTTGCGGAGACGGGAGAATGGCGGTAGGATAATTTTTTTTTTAAAAAACAACATTACGTTTAAGTGTTTTTACAAAATTCATTGTTCTAATACCAAAGGCAATGCGAGGCGAGTGCAACAGCAAGAACGGAAAACGCAGTTTTGCCGTTCTTGATACTGCCGAGCCGAAGTTTGTCTTATTTAAAGGCAACGCGAGGCGAGAGCAACATCAAGAAGGGAAAACGCAGTTTTACCGTTCTTGATACTGCCGAGCCGAATCTTGTCTTATGCAAAGACTTCCCACAAGATAATTAAAAACTAAAAAATAGCTGAACAATTATTTATGGACAACAGTAATCAGTGGAGAAAGCGTATGGCGCGGGGAGTGATGACACTCATGTTCGCAGCCGTACCTATGCAGGGAATGTTTGCTCAGGTTACTCTGAACACCCCTAACACCACTCTGGGTGTGGTGATAAAGAAAATCCAGGCACAGTCGGAATTCAAGTTCTTCTATGACGACGACCTCTCCGACATGCGCGTGAAGGCAATCAACGTGAAGGACGCGGCTCTCGAGAAGGTGCTCGCGCAGCTGCTCAAGGACAAGGGCGTGACGTTCAAGGTGGACGACAAGGTGGTTTACCTCAAACGGGCGCAGCTGCCCAGGCAGCAGACAAGGCGCGGCGGGGAGAAAAGAAAGATAACCGGACGCATCCTCGACGAGAACGGCGAGCCGCTGATAGGCGCGAGTGTCACGATAAAAGGCACCACAGACCGTGCCGTGACCGACATGGACGGAAACTACACGGTGATGACCGACGCGGAGAATCCGGTGGCGCAGTTCACCTATCTCGGCTATAAGCCACAGGAGATAGTGGCTGGAAAGAACAGCGTGGTGAACGCCATGATGGTGCTCGACTCGCAGTCCATCGACGAGGTTGTGGTGACCGCGCTCGGCATAAAGCGCGAGAAGAAGATGCTGGGATATTCAGTGCAGGACATCAAGAGCGACGCGCTCAACACCACCGGAGACCCTTCGGTCACGGGCGCGCTTGAAGGTAAGGTGGCAGGTCTGCAGATGAACACGGCAAGCACGGGCTTGGGCGGCTCTACGAAGATAACCATCCGAGGCAACTCCTCGCTCACTGACAACAACCAGCCGTTGTGGATTGTCGACGGAGTGCCGTTCACCGACGACCAGACATCAGACGCCTCGGCATACGGAGGATACGACCGCGGAGGCACATCGTTCGACATCAACCCCGAGGACATAGAGTCTGTGTCTGTGCTCAAAGGTCCTAACGCGGCGGCTCTATACGGCTCGCGGGCGGGCAACGGAGTGATTCTCGTCACTACGAAGAAGGGCTCCCACAAGCAGGGCTTTGGCATATCATACAGCGGCAACTTCACTTGGAGTGAGGCGGCTGAGACCATCAAGATGCAGAAAAAGTACGGTCAGGGCTCTAACGGGAAGACTGTATACATCTATGATGACGAAAACAACCCTACGGCACTTACCGGCGAGCTTTCCTTCGGTCCGGCTCTTGACGGCCATCTCGAACCGTCGTGGCTCGGCGAAAAGATACCTTATAAATATTATGGAGACAAACTGAAGGACTATTTCAAGACAGGTTTCTCGCAGTTTCACACCGTCGCGCTCGGCAACACCACCGAGAAGTCGCACTTCCGCGTGTCTGTAGGCTTCAACGGAAACAACGGTCTGTTCAAGGACGAGACCCTCGACAAGCTGACAACCGACCTCAATGCCGGAGCGGTGATAAACGACCGGCTGTCGCTCGACGGCAAGATATCGCTCTCACACATGAAGGCGGAGAACCGCCCTTACACCGGTCTTAACGGTGAGGTGGCGCAACTTCTGCTCATTCCGGGCAACGTAAGGCTGGGCGACCTTGCCTCAAACTACACCTCCGCAGAGCGTCTTCACCAGAACTGGTTCGGTCCGGACCAGCAGTATTCCAACCCGTATTACGTCCGTCACCGGTTCCGTAACTCTGACGAGAGATGGAGAGTGTTCGGATATTATTCGGCGAACCTCAATCTGACAGACTGGCTGAAGTTCAACGCCAAATATTCTTTCGACTATTACCGCACGCGCATACAGACAAGCGATCTCGGTCTGGGCGACCAGGCGATAAGCACTCCCGAGCAGAGCTGGCAGGACATGCTGACCAACGACAACATGCAGCGCAGCGAGGAGAACCACTTCGAGCACAACATACAGTTTCTTTTCATGGGAGACACCCCTATAACTCCTAAACTGCGTCTCGGCTATACCGTGGGTTCGAACATAATGTATCTGAACTACGAAATGCTCAATGTGGGTGTGGAGAACATGCTCGACAAGGACAACTGGATATTCAACACAGGCTACCGCCTGGTCTCCGGCGACAACGACGGACACAAACGCGCGATGTATTCCGTGTTCGGCTCGGCGCAGATAGCATACGACGAGTATCTCTCTCTCGACCTCACGGCGCGCAACGACTGGTCGTCCACACTGCCGGCGAAGAACAACTCGTTCTTCTATCCGTCGGCAAGCGTGAGCTATGTGTTCTCCGACTTCATGCGCTCCATAGGCAAACCGCTGCCCAAGTGGGTCACGTTCGCCAAGCTGCGCCTGTCTGCCGCACAGGTGGGTAAGGACCCCTCGCCATACAGCCTGTACAACACGCGCAAGTTCAAGTTTGACATGGGCACACGCAAACCGGTTGTCAACACAATCATGATGAACCGTAACCTCAAGCCGGAGATAAAGACTTCGTATGAGGCGGGACTCGACATGAAGTTTCTGGACAACCGTCTCGGCTTCGACTTCACATATTATTATAACAGCACGAAGAACCAGGCGATGCTCGTGGACGCCTCCGCGCCGTGGACACAGCAGTGGGTGAATGCGGGCAAGATAACCAACTCGGGCGTGGAGTTCATGCTTTACGGCACACCGGTGAAGACGAAAGACCTTACGTTCGACCTGACAATGAACATCGCGCACAACCGTTCTACAGTGAAAGAGCTTGCCGACGGGGTGAACAGAGTTTATTTCAACGGCGACCCGAACATGCCTGTAAAGGTGGGAGCCGTGGCTGGAGGAAAACTCGGAGACATCTACGCCAACAACCTCATGAAGCGTGACGCAAAAGGAAACATCGTTGTCGGAGCGGACGGTCTGCCGCAGCCGGAGAGCGGAAACGGCAATCTGGAACGCTGGCTGCTCGACCATCCCATCGGAAACATACAGCCCGACCTGCTCATGTCTGTCACTCCAACACTCACATACAAGGGCTTCAGCATCACGGCTATGTTCGACATGAAGTTCGGAGGTGATGTGGTGTCGGTGTCGGAAGGTATGGCTACAGCTGTGGGAACGTCGGAGCGCACTGCTTACCGTGGCGAGTTCAAGGAGGTGAACGGTGTCAAGGACTACTGGCTCGTGGTTCCCGGAGTGAAGGAAGACGGCACGCCGAACGACATTCTGGTAAGTGCGCAGTCTTATTATTCCACCATCGGACTGTACAAATCGCAGAGAGGATATGCCGAGGCGTTCGTACACGATGCGTCGTACATAAAACTCAAGGAGCTGTCCGTTGGCTATGCGTTCCCGCAGTCGGTGCTCAGACGCACCCCGCTCACGTCGCTCAGGATGTCGTTCGTGGCACGCAACCTGTGCTTCCTTATGAAACACACACCGGGAAACCCCGACGGCGGATATGACACGACAATGTTCTCACAGGCTCTCGACTATATGGCTGTGCCTTACACCCGCACGTTCGGATTCTCCGTAAACCTCGGATTCTGACGGTGGAGAAGGACATTAGTCTGTGGCGATACACTTTACCAATGCATAATAAAGAAGCAAAAAGCAATTCTTAAAACTCAAAACAACAATGAAACGCAATACTATATTCAACGGATTTCTGGCATTTGCCGTGGCATGCACGGTATGCTCGTGCTATGATCTCGACGAAATGAGCCATAATCCTTACGAAATAGAGGACAACACAGGTGCTGGAGGGGATAAGGATAATACCGGTGAGGACAACACGAAATATGCCGATGTGAACATCAACTTCACCGTGAGCAAGGAAGACTCCGCCGCACTCAAGACCGCGTTGGCTGATGCTCCGGCTACATTCCGTAACTTCCTTTATGAGGGATATTACAATGATTACCAGATAACAACCAACCTCAGCCATGACATTTATGCCGGTTATGTGGCTAACAACCAGCCGAAGCACTCCATGAAGACGCCCGACTACAGCTACGGCGACGGATGGTCGGGACAGCGGTGGGCGCACTTCTACAACGAGAGAAGCTCTGAATACCGCACGCTGTTGAGGGCTTACCGGTTCAACGACAACCCGGGACGATATAAGAACATGTTCTATATCACACGTATATATTATGTGTTCCTCGCCCTGGCAAATACCGACACATACGGCGCGATGCCTTTCCGCGAATATGCGCAAGCACGTATTCCGGAGACAAACAACGTGAAGTACGACTCTCAGGAGGAGGTCTACGACGCCATGTTCAGAATGCTCGAGCAGGCTGTTGACAGCATTAAGCCGGACGACGCGTCGCAGTACAGGATAGACCGCGACGACATCTGCTACTTCGGAGATGTGGACAAGTGGCTCCGTTTTGCCAATACGCTGCGTCTGCGCATGGCTCTCCGCATATCGAACGTGGCTCCCGAAAGGGCGCGGCAGGAGGCTGAGAACGCGCTGAACAACAAGTACGGACTCATGCGGAGCAACGCGGACAACATGCAGACAGTGCCGAGATATGCCCCGACGGAAATGGGCGGCAACGACTCGGGAGGCGATGAGAATGTCCTCGCGATGTGTTCTGTGGCATACGGAGGCGAGAGTGTGATGTCATGGGACCTCGAACAGATGTACCGTAACCTAAGTACCGGAGGCGGCACATATAAGATAAAGAAGGGACGTAACGGCTTTGAGGAGAAGACAATCGACCCGAGATGTCTCGTGTGCTGGTATCGCGCGAAGATGACTTCCACGTCAATCGCCGCCGGAGAGGAAAGCCTTCGTGAGGACTTCGCGGGCTGCAAGCGTGGCGCGCTGGCTCCTCTTATCGACATGGGCATACTCAATTACAGCATCACTCGCACACAGCCGAAGCCTGCTTCAAAGACTCTTAACAGGGATTTCTGGTTCAACTACGCGCGTCCCACCGTATGGCTGGGCTATTCGGAGTCGCTCTTCCTCAAGGCTGAGGCTGCTCTGCGCGGATGGAAAGGACAGGATCTGACAATGGACGCCGAGGGATATTTCCGCGCGGGAGTGCAGGCTTCGATGGACTATTATGAGATAGGCAAGGAGGCGGCACAGTCGTACATCAGCGGTCTGAAGGCTCTTAACGACGGCACTTTCAGCAGCGGCGACAGGGAGAAGATTCTCGAAGCCATCATCACCCAGAAGTGGATGGCTGTCTTCCCCAACGGTAATGAGGGCTGGGCTGATTTCCGCCGCACCGACTATCCTGCTCTGGCAAACCAGCTCACCAACCTGTCGGGAGGCGATGTGCCCGAGGGTAAGATGATAAAACGTCTGCTTTATCCTAACAGCGAGAGCTCTAACAAGTATTTCAATGAGCATGACGGGCTCAAGGCAGCAAATACTCAGGGCACCAGACTATGGTGGGATGTCGCCGATACCAATGACGGCAGCGGCAACAGACAGCAGCCTGACAATTTCAGAACAACGGCTTCAACATCATCAACAATAATGAAGTAATTGTAATAGTACGGTTCTTTTAGTGTTATTAATTCGGGAGGGACGAGCTTGTTTTGAAAGTTTGTCCCTCATTTTTTTGTATTCTCATGCAGGCGTCCGGTATGAACGGACATGCCTGACATGAGTTTCTGTATTGTATCGGGTTCTCTTCCGTATTGCGGAATGGCTGTTATGGTGTGACGGCTCATGCTGTTTGGTGCGATCGTTTTTGCCGTTTGGTACAGTCGCTTTTGCTGTTTTGCGTGGTCGTTTTTGCTGTTTGACGAGGCAGTTCCAGCCTTGTTTAATTGCATATTCTACCGTTTGGCGCCGTCACACGCGCTGTTCGGTGTTGTTCATTTTCAGCATTTGTTGCGGAACGGAAGCCCTCACGCAGTCTGTTATGAGCTTTTTCATGGAGTGGCGCACGAAGGTGCGGGTGGTGAGAAGCACTATCCTGCGCGTCGGTATGGGTATAGCGAACGGGTGGACGAGAGCTCGCTGGCTGTCGGAGAGCTGATACAGTGCGAGCTCAGGTATGAATGTGATTCCCCGTCCGCCCTCCACCATGCGCATGAAGGTCTCTATGCTGCCGAGCGAATAGACATTCTTTGAGGTCTGTCCGTCCTTTATTCCGCAGAATCTCACTATCTGGTCGCGGAAGCAATGTCCCTCGTCAAGGAGCCAGAGAAAGCTGTCTGTAAGGTCGGACGAGCGCACCGGGCTTGTGGATGCGAGCACGTCGTTTGCCGAAACATACGCCACGAACTGCTCAAAATAAAGTTCCGTAATGTCGAAATGGTCCAGTCCGTCGATGTCGGCTACTATTGCTGCGTCCAGTTCACCGCGTGCCAGAGCCGCCTTTACGGCTTCGGTCTTCATCTCAGATATACGTACGTCGGTCTCGGGATGCTCGGCGAGCAGTCTCGGAAAGAATCTCGGGAGAAGATAAGGAGCTATTGTCGGCAGTATGCCAAGCCTGAACTGACCTCTTGTAGACCTTTTCGCCTCTGCCACAATGTCTTTTATCTTGTTGGCTCTTACCAGTACCCGCCATGCCTGTTCCACCACGAGGCGGCCTGCCGGAGTGGGCGATACGGGCTGCGAGCTGCGGTCGAAGATTCTCAGACCCAGTTCGTCTTCAAGCTTCTGTATCATTGAGCTGAGTGTAGGTTGTGTTACTCCGCAGTGCTCGGCAGCCTTGGCGAAGTGTCGCAGACGGTAGACTGCCACAATGTATTCCATCTGTTGAAGTGTCATATTTGTAGTTGCTGTGTTTTGTTTTTACTGCAAACTTACTCATTCTGCCTGACAATCGAGCCTCATACCGCCTTTTTCATTCTCATAAAATCATTTTTCGCCATGATGATGCCACTTCGCACGATTCATGTTCCGGCATCCCGCATACATCCGTGCGCTTTCATTTGCAGGTCTGTTGTGTGCCATTTGGGTATTCTGTTGAAGGAAACACGTCTGCCGTCATTACACCGCGATGTCATCAGAGGAATTTAGAGAATTTTGAATACTGTCTGTATCTGTCTTTAATACATTGATTCACAATGATATATATATAACATATTGATATTGTCTATCGTGTGATAGACACATTCTGTTTGCCTTTCATGAGTCATGATACTATCTTTGCAGTGTAAAAAAGAAAACATAGTGATAATAAATAAATATAATAATCAACAAGTAAAACATATACGATATGGAATCAATAATCAACGCACAGATGCCTGAGTTCAAGGTGCAGGCATTCCAGAACGGAGAGTTCAAGACAGTAAGCAGTGAAGACCTGAAAGGCAAGTGGGCTCTTTTCTTCTTCTATCCAGCCGACTTCACTTTCGTGTGCCCGACTGAGCTGGTTGACCTGGCAGAGAAATACGACCGTCTGAAAGAGCTCGGCGTAGAGGTGTTCTCGGTAAGCACAGACAGCCACTTCGTGCACAAGGCATGGCATGACGCCTCCGACAGCATCAAGAAAATAAAGTACACGATGCTTGCCGACCCCACAGGCGTGCTCAGCCGCGGCTTTGGTGTGATGAAGGAAGATGAGGGCGTGGCTTACCGCGGAACGTTCCTTGTAAATCCGGAAGGACTCGTTAAGGTAGCAGAGATACAGGATAACAGCATTGGCAGAAACGCTGACGAGTTGCTGCGCAAGGTTGAGGCTGCCCAGTTTGTAGCCACTCACGCAGGCGAGGTGTGCCCTGCCAAGTGGAGAGAAGGCGGAGAGACGCTCAAGCCGAGTATCGACCTCGTGGGCAAACTCTGATTGAGTGCAGCCGTGCCTCCCTTCCGGTGGAGGTCACTTATGCGTATTCAAGCCATAGCGATGGGAGCCTTTGGAGCCGTAAGGCTCTTCAGGCTCCCATTTGTAAAAGCCCTTTTACCGGACGGGCGGGGAATTTCCTATGCATCGGATATGCCTTATGCCGATGTGGATGAGGCTATATGGTGCGAGGCACAATGTTCTTCCGTACGGCAGTCTGCGGTTTCGGGCACACCGGCTGTTACGGTTCTGTGACATGGCACAGGCACGATAACTGTGTGTCCGGCAATATATATAACGTATAAATATAATAATGTAGATGGCAGGTCGGCTGTCAACCCGATGTGTTTCTGAAGCTGACGACCGTCAGGACGCATTTTTCTGTTGAACGCCCAAATGTGCATGACGACACGGAAAAGCGTTGACGGCTTGCCGACAAAAACGTCATCTGTATATAGAAAGGATGAAAAAATGCTTGACAAAGATATTCTTGAACAGGTGAAGAGTCTGTTTTCCGGACTTAAGTCGCACTATGTGTTGCGCGCGACGGTGTCGTCCGGACATGAGAAAGCGGATGAGCTGAGCTCGTTTCTCGCCGACTTCTGCTCGACCTCTCCTATGCTTGAGCTGGAGAAAGTGCCGGAGGACGGAGGCAGACTGGAGTTTTCAATCGTAAAAGACGGTGCCGACACCGGCATCACCTTCCGCGGCATACCCGGCGGACATGAGTTTACGTCGCTGCTGCTTGCCATTCTCAATGCGGACGGAAAAGGCAAGAACCTGCCCGACGCAGCCATTGCCGCCCGCATAAAAGCATTGGACGGACCTGTAAGACTGCGCACATACATGTCGCTCTCGTGCACAAACTGTCCCGATGTGGTGCAGGCTCTCAATGTCATAACGCTTCTCGGAGGCGATGTGGAGCACGAGATTGTGGACGGCGCACTGTGGCAGGACGAAGTGTCATCGCTCGGCATACAAGGCGTTCCGGCTGTTTATGCCGACGGACAGTTGCTCCATGTAGGTCGTGGAGACCTCGGTGTGCTGCTCGACGAGCTTGAGTCCAAGTATGGTTCTTCGGCTGTCGAAGCCGCCGAACCGGTGGAACACCGTTACGACGTCGTTGTTGTGGGCGGCGGTCCGGCAGGAGCTTCCGCAGCCATCTACTCCGCCCGCAAGGGTCTCCGTGTGGCTGTTGTCGCCGGACGGATAGGAGGTCAGGTCAACGACACGGTGGGTATAGAGAATCTTATCTCCGTTCCCTCCACCACGGGAGCGTCACTTGCGGCAGCCCTTGGCGAGCATCTCGGAGCCTATCCGGTAGATGTCTATGCCAACCGGAGCGTAGAAGGCACCGACTTCTCTGGTCCGCTGAAGGTAGTGGAGGCAAAGGGTGGCGAGTCGTTTGTCGCTCCAGCCGTGATAATAGCCACCGGAGCGTCGTGGCGCAGGCTCGGTGTCGAGGGCGAGGCGGAGCACATCGGTCATGGCGTAGCCTTCTGTCCTCATTGCGACGGACCGTTCTATAAGGACCGCCATGTAGCCGTCATCGGCGGCGGAAACTCCGGAATAGAAGCCGCCATCGACCTTGCCGGCATATGCAGCCGTGTCACCGTGCTCGAGTTTGCGTCCGAGCTGCGTGCCGACACCGTGCTTCAGGAGAAGGCGCGCAGCCTCTCCAACGTAGAGATACTTACGTCGCGACAGACAGTACGTGTGGTGGGCGACGGCAATAAAGTCACAGCCATCGACGTGCGCGACCTCACCACCGGTGAGGAATCGACCATCCGTCTCGACGGAGTGTTTGTACAGATAGGACTTGTGCCCGCCTCCGGACCGTTCAAGGACAGCGTGGAGGTGAACAGGCGCGGCGAGATAGTCACCGACGGAGCCGGCAGGACATCTGTTCCGGGCGTATATGCAGCCGGTGATGTGGCTGACGTGCCGTTCAAGCAGATAGTCATCGCCATGGGCAGCGGTGCCACAGCCGCCCTGTCAGCGTTCGACGACCGTGTCAGGGGAGTCCTTCCTGTGGTGTGAGGAAATACGATTGCCGTGTGCCCCGTTTGTTTACGGAGTCATGATACGGCAATGATAAACAACGTAAGCAGGCGTTGTTAAAGAACCTGTCATTTTTAGTCAATTCATCGGGGACTGTTCGCCTTGGCGGCGCGCGGTCCCCTTTTTCGTTTCCTCACACTTCCGTCTCGTGTGCGTAAAACCGCTTTTCGGCTGTCCGGACAGTCTTTTTAAGGTGTTTTACGCATGAATTTGCATTCTTTTCAAAAAAATATCATATGGGGTTAAGTGTTTTCCCATATGGCGTTGTTTAGGTTAATAAAAGGCGGAAAAGCCCATTCCGCACATCGTAGTGCTAAAGACCGGGAATAAAGACCAACATTTTAACAACATAATAACTTATAACTAATCTTTTATTTTTATGAAGATCAAAAAACTACTTGTAATGACTTTCCTGTCGCTTATGGCGGCAACGGGTGCCAATGCACAGCAGCCTTACGGCGGATGCTGGCATCCCGAGGACATCAGGAACTGGTCGCCGGAGACCGATCCGGACGCGAAGTTCAACCGATCAAAGGTTCCTATGGCGAAGAGATTCAAAGAACCGGAGCTCATGAAGGCAAACAAGCACCAGTTCTATGAGGGACAAATCTGCAACGCAACGATTCTTTTCCCCACCTGTTCGATGTGTCCGTCACAGGGAGCGAACAACTTCCTCGGCTACCAGCCCACTTACTGGCAGTACATGGACAAGCTTGTCTACTGGGCAGGCTCGGCAAGTGAGGGCATCATCATTCCTCCTCCCGCAGGCTCTACGGACGCCGCGCACCAGAGCGGAGTGAAGTCCTTGGGTCAGGTATTTTTCCCTCCATCGGCTTTCGGAGGCAGACAGGAGTGGGTGAGACAGATGCTCACGAAGGAGAACGGCAAGTACATATACGCCATCAAGCTCTATGAGATAGCCAAATACATGGGTTTCGACGGATGGTTCATCAATGAGGAGTCAGGCGGCGGAAGCACATCAGAGTGGGTGGACTTCATCAAGGAGTTCAACGGTATAGCCGACGCGAACGGTGACACTCAGATGGAGATACAGTGGTACAACGCATCCAGAAGCCCCAATGAGGCAATACTGACGTCGCACAAGAACACATCGCAGTTCCTCGAGTACGGCTCGCCCGACGACTACCGCAACTATGCCGGCATCCTCGGATGCACCGAAGCCGAGACGTTCTCAAAGATATACGGCGGTGTGCAGGTGGTAAACAGCGGACATACGGGTTATACCGATGCTCTCGACTGGGCTATGCCTGTCGACGGTCACGGCGGTTCACTCGCCCTGTTCTGTCCTGAGGAGCGCATATGGAAGGACAACGTAAAGACCCTTCTCGGCACAAAGGACGAATGCGGAGAGAATGCCTATTCGGCACAAAGACGTACTTTCTATAATGAAAGAGACATGTGGGTGAACCAGTATGGCGACCCTACCTACGTCGACGATTTCGGCTGGCCCGGTCTTTCCGGACGTATGCTGGAGCGTTCTGTCATCAGTTCCATGCCTTTCGAGACATCCTTCTGTGTCGGTCTTGGCAAGCACCGCTTTGTGGAGGGTGAGAAACAGAACACTCAGGACTGGTATCACAGCGGCGTGCAGAGCATCATGCCGACGTGGCGNTTTCTATAATGAAAGAGACATGTGGGTGAACCAGTATGGCGACCCTACCTACGTCGACGATTTCGGCTGGCCCGGTCTTTCCGGACGTATGCTGGAGCGTTCTGTCATCAGTTCCATGCCTTTCGAGACATCCTTCTGTGTCGGTCTTGGCAAGCACCGCTTTGTGGAGGGTGAGAAACAGAACACTCAGGACTGGTATCACAGCGGCGTGCAGAGCATCATGCCGACGTGGCGTTACTGGATTGAGAACAAGGAAGGTCTGGACGTGACGATCGACTGGGACGATGCCTACAACTTCGGAAGTTCTCTGAAGATAAATGGCAAGCTCACGGCAGGCGACCATCTGATGCGTCTCTACAAGACCATGATACCTGTCACCTCCGGCGGAACACTCCGTCTGGTATACAAGACAAGCACTCCCGGCTCGGTGGAGGTAAGGCTCGCCACGGAGAGTAAGGTAAAGGGAGAGATGGTGACGCTCTCCAATCCGACCGTGACAGACAAGAACGGCTGGACAATAGCAGAATACGACCTGTCCCAGCTCAACGGAAAGACAGTCTACATGATTTCCCTCAACATGAAGTCTGAGACAGAGGTGGCAGACTATGTGCTGTCGCTCGGCGAGCTCGCAGTGCTTCCCGCAGCCTACGCTCCTTCCGCAGTGGCAGTGAGCAACCTCTCTACGACGAGCGTGCTCGGTGAGGAGAAGGGCGACATCCGCGTGACTTGGGACTACAGCTATAACTCCGACTTCGACCACTTCGACATCTACACCGAGACAGCAGACGGCACACGCAAGCTCGTGGGACAGACCCGCGGCGAGGGATTTTATATTCCTCCGTTCACGCGCAACGCCAATGACGCTTATGTCAATGTGCTCGTTGTGCCCGTGATGAAGGACATGAGGCAGCAGCCGGCACAGACCCTGCAAGTGAAATATCCTGCCGCTGCGGCTCCTACCGTGACATTCAAACTCTCCAAGAGCTACATCAACGTGGGCGAGACAGCCACAATCACCGCAAAGGGAACAGGCAAGCCCACAGCATGGAAGTGGACTCTTCCGGAAGGACTGGAGCTTGTGGAGGGCGCGCTGACCGACAGCAAGATAACCGTGAAAGGCTTGAAGGCAGGACGCCATAGCGTGACTGTGGAGGCAACCAACAGTGTCGGCACATCAACGACAACCAAGGAAGTGCTCGACGTGATGGAAGCCGGTGAGGAGAAAGAGGTATATAACGTCGTGCTGAAGAAGACCGTGGTGTCTTACAGCGGCTCGACCAACTCTACCGAGGTGCCGTCTAAGATTATCGACGGTGTGGAGCGTCCTTACAGCACAAGCGACAAGTGGTGCAACGTGAGCGCGGACAACTGGGTGATATTCGACCTTGAGGGTGCCTACCGCATCTATGGCTTCAAGATATTCGACGGAAACGCTGGTCCGGAAAGCGGAGTAGACCAGATTCGCTCATACACCATAGAACTGTCGAATGACGGTGAGCACTGGACAACAGTCGTGGATGAGGAGGACCGCGAGAGCGAGTCAGTCAAGACAGACTACATCGCTCCATACAAGGCTCGCTACGTACGCCTCTCCCCGCATGTGAGCGGAACACTCCGCATATGGGAGTTCGAGGTGTTCGGAAAGGACGACAACAATCTCACTATGGAGGTGTCGCCCGCTGAACTCAGACTGAACGCTGAGGAGACGGGTAACATCGTGGTGAAGTATGACCTCAATGGCGACGAACGCTCCGAGAAGTTCACCTGCCGCGCCGTGGCTGAGAAGGGCAACGTGACGGTGGGCGACATCACCGAGAACACCGCCGAAGGCACGTTCACAATACCTGTGACAGCCGATAAGATAATGGGTGCCGACAAGCTGACAATCACTGTTGACAACGGCGGAATGTACAAGGAACGCTCCGTCAACGTGCTGATAGACTCGGAGAGCCAGCCCAACGTGCTTGCCGGAAAAGAGGCGACGCTGCGCCATTACAAGGCAGATTACTCGTTCGAGGCTCAGTATGACGAGCTGAAGACGGGCACGCTCACCGACGGCAACACCACTGACGAGGGCTGCGGAGAGATAGAGACACCGTCTATGTTCAAGAAAGACTTCTGGACCATATTCACCGCTCCGGAGGGCAAGAACTGGAACATCTCTAAGGTGAAGATATATATCCCGGGCGAGAACCAGGCTGAGAACGACAACGGAAAGAGCGGAGCCGCCAACAACGAGATAAGTATCATGATGGGCAACGACCTCACCAACCTCACGGAAGTGAAGACTTTTGCCGGTCTCGACAAGGTTTCCGAGCTTGAGTATATCCTTCCCGAGTACAAGAGCTGCAAGTATCTCGCCATAGTATGCACGCTCAATCCGTACTTCTATCCCACACTCGCCGAGGTGGAGGCGTTCGAGCAGTTCCCCGAGGCTGTTCCGTTGAACGGTCCGGTAGCCGTGACAGGATGGAGCCATGACGTCATTGCCGAGAGCAAGGATATGTCATCATCAGTCAACGGAACGCTCGACGACCAGGGATGGGTGCTCTACAGCACTTCAGTAGCCAAGACAGGAGCCGTTGCCGGAGACGACCGCATCGTGAAGACATCGGCAGGCACCGAGTTCAAACTTGCCGACTACACTCAGAACAACGCCCTTGTGCTCAAGACGGCTGACGAAAGCAAGGACCTCGTGTTCGACGAACCGGCAAACTGCGAGGAGCTTTACTTCCTCATGATATCCGCAAACGGAAGGTCGGAATTGGAGACTGTGGCAAACTATGAGGACGGTACGCAGAGCGAGCTATCAGAGTTCAGGCCTGACGACTGGTACAGTATGTTCCCCTCAGGAGACGAGGCAGTGTATGGCATAAGCCGTATAATCACCAAGAACGCGGATAACTATATAGCAGGCGACATCGATACGAGATATAATTTCCGTCTCTACGAATTCACAATGCCGACAGACAAGAGCAAGAGGATAAAGTCTGTAACGTTCACATCAAGGAAGAGCAGCAGCTATCCTACAATCCTCGGCATCGCCAAGAAGGGTTATTACGTTCCTACGGGCATAGTGTCTGTGGATACCGAAGAGGGTGCGGGCGAGATTCAGGGCATATACAACATCAACGGTATGAGACTGAACGCTCCGCAGAGAGGCATCAACATCATCAGGTATAAAAACGGTTCGACAAAGAAGGTGATAATAAGATGACCGTCGGAAAACACAATATAGAATAGTTATGGCAAAGTGGGGGCATGTCCGTATGCCCTCACTTTTTTTGTAGTGTCGCGCATGCCGATATGCGTGGTTCCTGTTTTCATTCATGCAAAGTGACGGCGCCAGCCAGTAGAGACGCAAGATTTTGCGTCTCATGAGGAGGTTAGTGCAATTTATTCCTGTTATAATCAGCGTGTTGTAATAGCGTTTGTTGCTTGTGAGACGCAAGATTTTGCGTCTCTACTTTTAGCATGCGGCGTAATAAAAGGGTGGATAATGTTGTTTCATCACAATGGCGTATGCCAGTAGAGACGCAATATCTTGCGTCTCCCGAGGTGGTTAGCGCAATTTATCCCTGTTATAATCAGCGTGTTGTAATCGCGTTTATTGCTTGTGAGACGCAAGATTTTGCGTCTCTACTTAATATGTTGCGCTTTTTGGTATTGTGTTTTTGGGGCATAACTTTATATGCCGCGCTTTTTGTATATGCATCCTTTGCGCCTCCACAGTATGAAAAATCGTATGGCGCGTAGGTTGCCCGATATCGCCGTATGGAACATTCCGTCACATACGTTCCGTATTAATGCATGTGACAAATTAAACAATGACAACCTCACGATACCGCTTTATTTCTTCGCGAACGGCATTTCCGGTGAAAATACACGGGTTTTGAGTGTTTTGTGAATGTGCTTGACAGTCAGTGACTTATATATTGGCACGTCGTAAAACGACTGATTCCGCTTTACGGAAAAGCCTCTCCTGTGTTGCGGAAAAGCCCGTTTGGGGTGATGACATGTACCGTTTCGTGGTGCGGGACAGGCATTTCCGTCAGTGCGTGACGCTGTTTCCGTACATCAAAAAGCCTTTTCCGGCGTTGCGTGTCCAAATTTCCGGATATTCATGGCATATGATGATGTTCCACAGATGATGGTTTGCAGCGTTTCCGTTCCTGTTTTGCGAAATTATTTTGTCAATATTTTTTACTTACCGGGGTGTGTAGATATTCATTCAAAATCGTGTCGCGCGCGCTGGTGTGAGTGTGGCTCATATTAGCATAAATGTATGTTTTGGAGGGTGTAATATGTTATTGTATTGTGCGGTATTTGATGTAATATGCAACAATTGATATTGTTTCATCACAATGGCGTATGCCTGTAGAGACGCAAAATCTTGCGTCTCCCGAGGAAGTCAGCGCAAGCTGTTCCTGTTATAATCGGCATGTTGTAATCGCGTTTATTGCTTGTGAGACGCAAGATTTTGCGTCTCTACTTTTAGTATGCGGCGTAATGAACTGGCAGTTGGTGTTGTGTCATGGCGGTGTCGTGGGGCTGTGTGGGCGTAAAAATAGCGTTGTGCGGTTGTTGTGTTGGGATAAATTTATTAATTTTGCCGTAATATAGGCAACTCGAAATGTCGTGACGGTTATTCCTGTCAGGCTCTGAAGTGGTATGGCGTAAGGCATATGGCTGTGAGGATTGTCTTTCCGTATAGTATAATTGAATGTCGAAAATTATTCGATATTATGAAATACCATATGTGGTACATGTCTTTACCGTCATCCTGCCCGTTCTTTTAATAAGTCAAGCTGCGCTCGGCAAAACGCGAGCAAGCTCTCTTTGCCCTTGCTTGCATTGCCTTTGAATAAGTCAAGCTGCGCTCGGCAAAACGCGAGCAAGCTCTCTTTGCCCTCGCTTGCATTGCCTTTAATGCAGTATTTCAAAGTCACATAGGTTGTGTATAATGCTGCCTTACCTATTCAGACGTTGAAGTGCATCGCCTGAACGTCACACAATATGATGGCGGTTGGTTCATAACACGTGCTTAATCATGAAGGAAAAATAAAACAGATACTGTATATGAGAAAACCATTATTGCTCTTATTCCTGCTCCTCCCGCTATGTGCGGCGGCGCAGAAGGTGGCGCCTTTCAAGGGCGGCGACCGTGTGGCATTCGTCGGCAACAGCATAACCGACGGCGGACATTATCACTCGTACATATGGCTCTACTACATGACGCGCTTTCCGGAGGCACGCATGCAGATGTTCAACTGCGGCATCGGCGGGGACACCTCGCTCGAGATACTTCGCCGTATAGACCATGACGTGTTTGCCAAGCGTCCCACCGTGCTCACCCTCACGTTCGGAATGAACGACAGCGGATACTTCGAGTATAACGGCGACAACCCCGGCGCCTTCGCCGACAGTAAGGTGGCGGAGTCGCGCCGTAACTTTCTCGAGATAGAGAAGAAGCTGAAGGAGCACACGTCGGTGCGTAAGGTGATGATAGGCACGTCGCCCTACGACCAGACGTCGCGGTTCAACGACAACATCTTCAAGGGCAAGAACGACGCCATGCGCCGCATAATAGTCTTTCAGGACTCCGCCGCGCGTGCAAACGGATGGGAGTTTGTGGACTTCAACACGCCCATGTGCGCCATCAACTCGCGCTTTCAGGCAGCCGACTCCACGTTCACCCTGTGCGGCAGTGACCGTGTGCACCCCGACAACGACGGTCATATGGTGATGGCATGGCTGTTCCTCAAGGCGCAGGGCATGGAAGGAAAGAAGGTGGCAGAGGTGGCTGTCGACGCCTCGCGGAGCAAGGTTATGACCGCCTCCGGCTGCAAGGTGACGCGGCTGAAGACGGAGGACGGCAGGCTCAGCTTCGACTATCTGGCACGCGCCCTGCCTTATCCTCTCGACACGATAGCCCACGGATGGGGATGCACACGTCCTCAGTCGCGCATCACGCAGATTGTGCCAGAGTTCATGGACGAGATGAACAGTGAGCTGCTCACCGTCAGCGGACTGTCCGGAAAGCATCTGCTCACAATCGACGGCGAGCCTATCGACACCCTCACCGCCGGTGAGCTTGCCTCCGGAGTGAACCTCGCCGCTTACCGTCATACGCCGCAATACCGTCAGGCGATGGCTGTGATGGCTCTCAACGAGGAACGTTGGGAGATAGAACGCCGCTTCCGCGACTATGCGTGGTTGCAGTACAACTTCTTCATGAAGCGCGGTATGCTTGAGGCGAACGACGAGAAGGCGGCGCGCGCATTCCGTGAGGGGCAGAAGAGCGACGGATGGGTGGCTGCCAAGCGCGACCTTTACGGCAGGATGATACACAAGGACGTGCGCGACATGTACACCCGTCAGATGGACATGATTGTTGACCGCATATACGAGATAAACCGTCCGCAGAAGCGCAGGATAGAGCTGGTGGCGGTGGAGTAGGGACAGAAAAGGCGGGACATGCGGACGGACACACCCCTCAGATGGTGCACCTGCCTCATGTCCCGCCTGCCGTATGGGTATGCCGCGTAGTTATATCACCGCGTCGGCAGCTGTCATCTGTTCCAGCGAACCCTCTTTCACCTGTATGCAGATGTATGTCAACTGACTGTCGTCCGCTGCCGCCATCTGTCTCCTCACGCTCGGTGCCACGCGCAGCCAGTCGCCTTCACGCAGTTCCACCTTCTCTCCGTCGAGCGTCATGACACCCTTTCCGCCGAGTATGCCGTATATCTCCTCGTTCTGCTTGTGGCTGTGTACGAACGGCACTGCAGTCCCTGCCGGCATTCTGTTGATTGAAATCTCCGCACCCGTAAGACCCAGTTTGTCGTGCAGTTCTGTTCTCGGTGCGTCGCCTGTTGATAGTTTCTGATACTTCTCCATGAAAATAATAGTTTTTGTTATGTTGATGTTATTGTATTGTCAGTTATTGCAAAGATAATGCAAACGAGCGGAAAGAGAGCTTGCTCTTTATTTCCCGAGTGCAGCTTATCTTATGCAAAGATAATGCAAACGAGCGGAAAGAGAGCTTGCTCTTTATTTTCCGAGTGCAGCTTATCTTGTACAAAGATACGCAACATGTTGCTGTCCTGCAAGACGTTACGCCGACGGAACAAAGTATCTTTTATGAAACCAATGCTGGTTAACAGCCATTTATGCAGACCGGTTTTATTTATTATTAAGATTTGCGACGCCCTGCCGTTGTCTTGACTCACGGTCGCGCAGTATCGCCTCCATGTTTCTTATCGCCCAGTCGGTGAGCGGCTGCATTGCCTTGAGCATCTCCGTGCCCCGTGAGGTGAGCGAATACTCCACTCTCGGAGGAATCTCCGGGTAAGCCTTGCGGCACACAATCCCGTCTTCTTCCAACGTCTTGAGCGATGCTGACAGCATTTTGGGCGTTGCGTCGCCTATGGCGTTGCGCAGCTCGGTGAAACGCATGGGCGACTTCTTCGACAGTGCGTGCAGCACCAGCATGGACCATTTGTCGCTCACACGAGCCAGAACGTTCCTTATGGGACAGTCGGGGTATATGGCGTTGCAGGTATTTTTTTTCGTCATAGTGGGTTATGTTGTTGTGTGAGGTGTTGGAGATGTGACGGGATGATTGGTAATTTCAATTTTTATAACCGCATCATATCTTATGCAAAGATAGTGTTTTCATCACGATAATGTGCCATTATTTTGTTTTTATTACGCGGCATACAAAAAGTAGAGACGCAAGATTTTGCGTCTCACAAGCAACGAGCGCGATTATAATGATTTGATTATTGCAGATGCATATTGGTCTTACCTTCTCGTGAGACGCAAGATTTTGCGTCTCTACATGCTCGCGCCATTGCGATGAAACAATAACAACAGCCGGTTTATTACGTCGCATCCTAAAAGTAAAGACGCAAAATCTTGCGTCTCACAAGCAACGAATATGATTATAATGATTTGATTATTGCAGATGCACATTGCCCTGACCTAAACGTGAGACGCAAGATTTTGCGTCTCTACTTTTAGGATGCGTAGCATTGGAATGGCTGTCGCCGTTGCGGCGGGAGGGKGATGGTTGGTGGCATCCGGGGGATGTTTTGTATGACAATATCTGCACTCCGGCAATTGCAATCATGCTTTCTTTCCACTCACCCGCACTTTTTTTGCGAAAAAATATGGTTTCCGTTAAGCGAAAACACCGTTTAATTTGTTATATTTGCAGTTATTAATAACTACGTTATGAAAACAAAATCTATTTTCCTCTTATCAGCCATTGCAGCGTTCTTCATAGGAACCGCAGGCATGGCGCGTGCAGCCTCTGACGGTCTGACGCGCTACGTCAATCAGTATATCGGTACCGGAGGGCACGGACATGTGTTCCTGGGAGCCAATGTCCCCTTCGGACTCGTACAGCTCGGACCCACGCAGATAACCCGCGGATGGGACTGGTGCTCGGGCTATCACTACAGCGACTCGGTGCTAATAGGCTTCGGTCACATGCATCTGAGCGGCACCGGAATAGGCGACTTGGGCGACATCGCCCTGCTGCCCGTATCTGACGCCTCGCAGCGGCAGCTCATCTTCTCTCACAAGGATGAGAGCGTGAAGCCGGGATATTACTCGCTGAAGCTCGCCGACCCGGGCGTGAAGGTGGAGCTGACGGCGTCGGAGCGTGTGGGATTCCACCGCTATACCTTCGACGGCGGCACCGGACGCGCTCTCATGCGTCTCGACCTCGTGCAGGGCATCGGATGGGACAAGATGACCGACTGCCTCATAACACAGGAAAGCGACACGCGCATCACAGGCTACAGACGCTCCGAGGGATGGTCGCGCGACCAGCGCATATACTTCTCCATGGACTTCTCGAAGCCCGTGAGGATGGAGAACCGCGACAGTACGGGCGTAGCCATATTCTCTGTGGAGAAAGGTGAGCCGCTGCTGGTGAAGGTGGCTCTCTCGCCCGTGGACATAGACAAGGCTAAGCAGAACATGAAAGCCGAAATGCCCGGATGGGATTTTGACGCCGCGGTGAAGGCTGCCGACGACGCATGGAACAGGCAGCTCGGACGCATCGTCCTGACCGACGGGAACGACAAGCGCAAGGAGATATTCTACACGGCGATGTATCATCTGATGACCGCTCCGTCGCTCTTCTGCGATGTGGACGGCGCGTACAGGGGCGCGGACTGTAAGGTGCGCAAGGGCGCATTCAAGAACTACACCACCTTCTCACTATGGGACACCTACCGTGCGGCACATCCTCTCATGACACTTATATTCCCGGAGATGCAGAGCGACTTCGCCTCCACATTCATGAACATATTCGACCAGCAGGGCAAGCTGCCCGTATGGCATCTCATGGGATGCGAGACCGACTGCATGGTGGGCAACCCCGGCATCCCGGTACTGGCAGACCTCGTGCTCAAAGGATTCGTGAAAGACAAGGAACGGGCTTTTGAGGCGATGAAGACATCCGCCATGCTCGACGAGCGGTCGCTCGGACTGCTCAAGCAGTATGGCTACATCCCTTACGACAAGGAGCCTACAAACGAGACCGTGGCGAAGGCTCTGGAATACTGTCTTGCAGACGACGGTGTGGCAAAGACCGCCAGACTGCTGGGCAAGACCGACGACTACAACTACTTCCACAAGCGCAGCCGCTCTTACGCGAAGTATTTCGACAGGCAGACGGGATTCATGCGGGCAGTGTCGTCTGACGGTAAGTTCCGCACACCTTTCGACCCCATAGAGGCTGCACACCGCGTGAACGACTACACGGAGGGCAACGCATGGCAGTACACATGGCTCGTGCCGCACGACGTACACGGTCTGGTGAGTCTCTTCGGCAGCGAGAAGAACTTCGTGACCAAGCTCGACTCGCTCTTCGTTGTGGAGGGCGACCTCGGCGAGAACGCATCTCCCGACATCAGCGGACTTGTGGGACAGTATGCCCACGGCAACGAGCCGAGCCATCACGTGATATATATGTACAACTACGTGGGACAACCGTGGAAGGCTGCTCCACTGCTCCGTAAGATGATGAACGAGATGTACTACAACGAGCCCGACGGACTGTGCGGCAACGAGGACGTGGGACAGATGTCGGCATGGTATATCCTTTCCACCGTAGGTCTGTATCAGGTGGAGCCGTCAGGAGGACGCTACATCATAGGCTCTCCGCTCTTCAGCCGCGCCGACCTCAACGTGGGCGGAGGCAAGACGTTCAGCGTGGTGGCGCGCAACAACAGCGACCGCAACATATACGTGCAGAAAGCATATCTCAACGGACGCGCATACAAGAAGTCGTATATTGACTTCGCCGACATCAAGGCGGGCGGAACACTTGAGCTTGTGATGGGCAGCAAACCCTCAAAGTGGGGTACCAAAACGGCAGACCGTCCGTGAGACGGCTGCCGGAACAAAGACTACAACAACATGAAGACATATTATAAAACGACAGCAGTATGAAAATGAATCTGAGTTCGCACATCGTACTGAACAACGTACCCAAACAGTTCTACCGTCCGCGTACGGCAGTGGAACGCTCGGAAATGACGAGGTGCGAGAAAATAAGCACGGAGATATTCTCCAAGTCAGAGGAAGGCGTGACGCTCATTGCCGACACCGTGGAGGCTGAAATGAAACGCTGCAAGGCGGAAGGACGCAACTGTGTGCTCGGTCTGGGCACGGGGCAGTCGCTCGCCTCGGTGTATGCGGAGCTGGTGCGTCGTCATAAGGAATGCGGGCTGAGCTTCGCCAACGTGACGGTGTTCAACGCCTACGAGTATTTCCCGTTGCGTCCTGACAGCATGCACAGCAGTCTGAGGCAGCTGCGCGGATATTTTCTCGACCATGTGGACATTAGTCCGGAAAACATATTCTCGCCCGACGGAACCATAGCGCAGGACGAGGTGCAGCAGCACTGCCGCCACTACGAGCAGCTTATCAGGGACAAGGGCGGCATGGACATAATGCTCCTTGGTGTGGGACGCATGGGCAACATAGCCACAAACGAGCCGGGAAGCGCGCTCACGTCCACATCGCGCATAATACTTATCGACTCGACGTCGCGTGAGGAGATGACCCTCAGCTTCGGCTCTCAGGAGCCTGTGCCGCCCTGTTCGATAACGATGGGAGTGAGCACCATCCTTTCGGCAAGAAAGATATTCCTCACGGCGTGGGGCGACGACAAGGCGGACATAATACAGAAAACCGTGGAGGGACACATCACCGACGCCATTCCGGCATCGTTCCTGCAGACACACAACGACGCGAAGGTGGTGACTGACCTCGCCGCAGCCGCAAAGCTCACACGCATAATACACCCGTGGCTTGTGACAAACTGCGAGTGGACTGACAAGCTTATACGCTCTGCGCTGGTGTGGCTGTGCGGTGTGACGGGCAAACCTATCCTCAAACTCACCAACAAAGACTACAACGAGAACGGACTGAGCGAGCTTCTCGCGCTCTTCGGCTCGGCATACAACGCCAACATAAAGATTTTCAACGACCTTCAGCACACCATCACAGGATGGCCCGGAGGCAAGCCCAACGCCGACGACACCTACCGTCCGGAGCGTGCCAACCCTTATCCCAAGCGCGTGATAGTGTTCTCTCCGCATCCCGACGACGACGTAATATCGATGGGAGGCACAGTGAACAGGCTCGTGCAGCAGGGTCACGACGTGCATGTGGCGTATGAGACGAGCGGAAACATAGCCGTAGGCGACGAGGAGGTGACGCGCTTCATGCACTTCATAAACGGTTTCAACCAGCTCTTCGCCGACGAGTCTGACCAAGTGATAAAAAGAAAGTATGAGGAGATAAAGGCTTTCCTCGCCAACAAGAAGCAGGGCGACAGCGACACGCGCGACATCCTCACCATCAAGGGACTTATCCGCCGGGGCGAGGCACGCACCGCATGCACCTACAACCACATACCTCTCGACCATGTGCACTTCCTCGACCTGCCGTTCTATGAGTCGGGAAAGATAGAGAAACTGCCGATGTCGGAGAAGGATGTGAACATCGTGCGCAAGCTCATAAGCGACGTGAAGCCTCACCAGATATACGTTGCGGGCGACCTTGCCGACCCGCACGGCACTCACCGCAAGTGTACGGACGCGGTCCTCGCCGCCATAGATATGGAGAAGGAAGCGGGAGCTGAGTGGCTGAAAGACTGCCGTGTGTGGATGTATCGCGGCGCGTGGGCGGAGTGGGAGATAGAGAACATAGAGATGTGTGTGCCCATGAGCCCGGAAGAACTGCGCGCAAAGCGCAACAGCATACTTAAGCATCAGTCGCAGATGGAGAGCGCGCCGTTCCTCGGAGACGACGAACGTCTGTTCTGGCAACGTGCCGAAGACCGCAACAGGGCGACGGCGAGCCTGTACGACAAGCTGGGTCTGGCATGCTATGAGGCAATGGAGGCGTTTGTGGAATACAAGCCCTGACGGCATAATGTGGGCGGAGACGTGACGCCTCCGCTGCCGTATGACAGGTCCGCGGACCGCCCTGCACTGTGCAGCGGCAGTCCGCGGACTTTGTGTTTATCACCAATCGGTCATTATAACGTATATGTTTGAATATGTCTTTATTTCACATACTCTCCGGTCAGCTTATGCTTTTCTGCCGGCGTCTTTCTTACCGTTGCGTCCCGGTGTAGCCCGCTACGCCTTCGTCGGAACGGCAAGCAACCCACCCGACATTAACGCATAATCAGACCGGAGCCTGATGACGATTGGGGATTATCGTGCTTCACTGACAACGTAGTAGAGCACATTGGCGGCACGCAGGTCTGCCGCGCCGTCGCTGTGTAGACCTGTGCGTGCAGGCACATTCTTTTTAAGGCTTACTGTGGCAAACTCGCGGTTGTCGGCGAATATGTGTATTGTCTTTCCCCTACGGTCGACTCGCAACTGGCATGTGGCAGCAAAGTCGCGGCAGGTCTTTATGCGGTATATGTTGCGGTTGTTGTCGTGAGGATTGCTGTTTATCATTCTCAGTGCGCGTGTGCGTACCATCGGGAACGTTATTTTCTGCCAGCCGGGATGTCCGGACCCGACTGTCTTATATTCAATCTTGCGCCACGTGTCGCCGTCGAGCCAGCTGAAGTCCATCAGCGAAGCCATGTCGTCGCGGAATTTTCTCTGTGCGTGCTCGTCAAGAGAGAGACTCCGCGCGTATGGGTCGTTGTCGGCGTCGAGCCTCGGAAGAAGTATCGAGCTGACGTAAGTGTCGCTGTCGAAGCGGTATTGCTTCTCGAAGCTGTCGGTGTATTTTATGTCAGGATAATGCACTGCGGTGTGTGACAGCGGTGTCTCGCTTGTGGTTGTCCTGCCTTTCACGCAGTGTTCGGTGATGAGAGAGCGTCGCGCGGCGTCTATTGTCACGCGCACATAGTTGTCGGCATCCTGCCATGCGGCATAAAGACCGTAGCGTCCGCGGTCGGGAGTGGCGTTGTCGAACTGCACGCTCAGTTCGTAGCTTGTCGCAGCATCGCCTTTCATCACGTCTGACCTGCCGAGTATCAGTCCGCCGTCGTCCGCCTTCAGTCCGTCCCATCCGCTGAAGTGACGGGCATACTCGTCATATCCTTCGTTGTAGGACAGATATTCCACGTTGCCCGATATGTCCGCGGCACGGTTGTCCTTGTCTATATGTTCGTGGTCGCACACAAGCACATTGTCTATCCATACGGTAAGCATGCCGTGGTTGCGCTCTATGCGCCACACGTGGGCGGCTTCCCTGCTCATCTGCGGAGGCAGGCTTACTGACTTCCCTCCGATGCTTACTGACTGTGCCGGACTGTGGGCGGCAAACGTCACTTCGAGCAGATAGGAGTCGCTTACGGTCACTCCGTCGAGGCTCTTCCCCGAATGGCGGGGCATTGCCGGAACCGGATGGAAGCCTTTGGAGGAGGGCGATGTGATGCCGTCCACATACAGTCTGCCGCCTGTGAAATGGATGCGGTCGATGTGCTGGTTGCGTTTCCATGCCTTGTTTGCCATGTATACGAGCCACCATTCCCACCCGTTCGGTCCGCGGACGATGCTGGGCTGACCGGGAGTGAGCATCAGGTCACCGGCGCGGTGGTCTGTCATGTCGTAGATAGCGAGTCCCACAAGCCGCGAGCTGTTGCCCTTGCGCCTTACAGTGATGACGTTCTCGCCTTTTCTGATGAGTCTGCGGTCTATGGGGATGAGGCGGTAGTCGGATTTAGAGTCGGGGTTGACTGTATGCCCGTTGAGCGCGACCTCGCATCCACCGCGTTGCGCAAGCTTCATGTAAGGATGTCCGTTCAGGTCACGGTCGATGCGGAACCTTATTGTGTCGGCATCGAGAGAGACGGGACGGAAAGTGTCCGCGCCATAAACAATAAGGTCTATATTGTCGTCATCGAGGGCTTCGGTGTCTGGTCCTACGACGGGCCACGGGTATTTGCCACCCGGTCCGAATGCCATCGGTGAGGCAGCCTCGCACACTCCGAGGCGGTAGTTGCCGTATTCGGGTGCGGTGTGGTTGGCGTTGTACATCATGTAATAGCGTCCCCGGTATTTGATGACGAACGGACCTTCTGCTACGCGATTGTCCATTGTCTCCCATGTTCCGGGCTGTGAGCTGAACTGCTGTACGGCGTCACCGGCAAAGGAGAAGTCGCTGTTCATGGGACGTGCCCATATCGTGTTGCCGTCGGTGAACTTCACCATATACAGATACAGCCGTCCGTCCTCGTCGCAGAACACCTGCGGATCGATGCGGTTCTCGAACCACTGATCCTTGCGCACCTCCTCGAACGGACCGCTTATGGAAGGCGACGTGGCGTGTGTGATGTGCACGATGTGGCGGTCGTCGCCCCAGTAATTGACGCTGAAAAGCAGATGGAAAAGCCCTCCGCTGTAAGTGATGTCGTCGGCATGCACCTGATTGTTGCGCGCTCCTGTGCCGCGTGTCCAGTCGTTGTCGAGATCGAACACGTGTATGCGTCTGTTCCATTCTGTGAGATTGTCGCTCACGAAGAAGTCGCCATATGTCGACACACCGCCGAGATAATATTTCCCGGCATATCTCATCACACCCGCGTCAGCGATGCCTTCGAGCACTGGATTGCTCAGGTTTTGTGCGCACAGACCCGTGAAGCAGAGTGACGCAAGCACGGATGCCGATGCTCTGGATAGTCTTGCATAAGTTGTTGTCATGTCAGGTAAACTTTTGTATTCATACAGTCATATAATAATATGTGTGCGGTCAGGGGTCATGAGTCTCCTTTGCGGTCAGGCATATTCCTTTCTGCGGCTACAAGCCATTCGGTGGGGCTTGTCCCGAAGTGCTTCTTGAATGTCTTTGAAAAATAATTGGGGTCGGAGAAGCCGCTACGGTAAGCCGTTTCGGAGACATTGTATCCGTCTCTCAACAGCCTGCACGCCATGTCGAGGCGTTTCTTTCTGATGTAGTCGCCTGTCGATATTCCCATGAGATTTTTCATTTTTATGTGAAGCAGCGACCGGCTTATGCCAAGTCCGGAGGTGATGTCGCCGACTGAGAAATCGTTGTTGGAGATGTTTTCCTCCACTATTTTCTTCATCTTGGCTATGAACTCCTTGTCAAGCACACTCAGTGATGACGACTCTATGTCTGCACTGTCCGACTCTGCTATCTCGCTTCGCATGGCATTCTGCAGTGATATTATGTTCTTCACCTGCAGCTCGAGTATGATAGGGTCGAACGGTTTCTGGACATACGCCTCGGCACCGCTCTCATATCCGTTCATTATGTCGTCGCTTTGTCCTTTTGCCGTAAGCAGGATGACAGGAATATGAGATGTCGCCATGTCGCCTTTGAGAGTGCGGCACAGTTGGATGCCGTCCATAACGGGCATCATGATGTCTGATATGACAAGCTGTACCGATTCGTTTCGCGCTATCTCCAATGCCTCGGCTCCGTTAGCGGCAGTAAAGATATTATATTTTTTCGAGAAATAGTCCTGTAGGAACGATATTAACTCCTTGTTGTCATCAACCAGAAGCACAGACATCTTATGCGCGTCGGCGGTGTTGTCCTTACGAATGTCCGCATCCTCGCCTGTCTCTCTGACGGCAGACAGCTTGTATTGTGACAGAGGTACTATCACCTTGTCCTCACTTATAAGACATCCGGCATCGAAATTGTTCCCCTCAACATTCAGCTCCACCGTGAACGTGGAGCCTTTACCAGGCTCGCTCTCCACGCGCACGCTGCCTTTGTGTATCTCAGCCATGCGTTTTATCAGGGCAAGACCTACGCCCCATCCGCTGCTGTTCATGTTGTAGCCGCGCTTGGTCTGGTAATATTTGTTGAAGATGTTGCTGAGTTCCTCCTTTGCTATGCCTATTCCGTTGTCGGCTACAATTATCCTGAGATATCTGTTTGTATCGTTTTCCTTGTTCACGATAAGTGATTTCACTGATATCCTGCCTCCCTGCGGAGTGAACTTCATTGCGTTTGAAAGCAGGTTGCTTATGATTCTTTCAACGTAGGAAGGCGAGAACCACACATCCTCACCGTTGTCCTCACAGTCGCTGGTGATTGTTTTCTTCATGTCTTCGGCTATGTGGCAGTATGGCGCCACAAGGTTTTCGATGAACATGAGAGGGTTGCCGCGCTGCATGAAGAACGGGAAGTTGTTTGTCTCAATCTGATTGAAGGTAACCAGTTCGCCTATGAGTGTCTCCAGCTTTCCGGCATTCTTTATTGCCAGATCGAGGTTCTTGCCAGACTCCTCGCTCAGTTCTTTACGCGGAATGCTTTTCAGCGGAGCGACAATAAGAGACAGCGGCGTGCGCAGTTCGTGCGACACTGTGGTGAAGAAGTCAAACTTGGCGCGGTCAATCTCTTCTATTTTCTTCTTCTCCATATTAGCCTTCTTGACCTCGTTTTTTTCCTTGAGCCTCATTGAAAAGACAATCCATCCGGTGAATATGACTACAAACGACAGTATGGTATAAATCATATAAGCCCATCCCGAACGCCAGAACGGAGGCTTCACAATAATCTCTATAGTCTTCTCAGGGTTGCGTTCCCATCCCTGATTGGAGTTGTTGGCACGTATGTGAAGTACGTATTTGCCGGGAGGAAGGTTGTAGCCGGAGAACTTCCTGCCCGAGCCCACGTCCTGCCAGTCCTTGTCTATGCCTTCGAGATACAGCTGGTATTCTATCGAATTGGTGTTTCCCGGCATTATCACTCCATACTCAATGCTGAAATTACGTGCCTGTTCGTAGGACAGTTTTATTGTTTCTGTCTTGTCCAGCAGTCCGGTGAGCGGAGTGTCTTTGGTCGAGGCGTTCATTTCGACATTGTTTATTGTCAGTGACTTCAGATGCACTGTGAACGGTTTTATGCCCGTCCTGATGCTTTCCGGATTGAAGCTTACGAGTCCGTCGACAGTGCCGAACATCAGAGTTCCGTCCGTTGTGATCAGTGAAGACGAGAAGTTGAACTGGTTGGTCGACAGTCCGTTCTCTGTCGTAAACTTCACTGTGCTGTTGTTCTTGGGCGTATACCGGAAGAGTCCGAGGCTCGTGCTTATCCATATATTGCCCTTTTTGTCGGCGATGATGCTGCATACTGTGCAGCTTGGAGAGAATATATTGTTGCTGAATGATTTTATCTTTCCGCTTCCGGTGTCCATATATTGCAGTCCGTAATTGTTCGTTCCAATCCACAGACGTCCGTCTCTTCCATGGAAAAGACACGTCACATAGTTGTCTTTCAGCCCCGAATTCTTATCCTCTTTTGTCCATGCGGACACATTCCCGTTGTCTGTGTTGATTCTGTAAAGTCCGTTGTGCGCGGTGCCAGCCCATATGTTGTCCTTGTCATCGGTGGTCATTGTGTATATGAATACTTTCCCGAGGACATTGTGTCCGAACCGTTTGAAGCAGTCGGAAGCCTCGTCATAATAACGCAGTCCCAATGTGGTGGCGAGCCATAGCCTGCCGTCGCGTTGTCTGGTGATTGAGAAAACGGAACTTGCGTAAGAGCCTTTGTCGCATTCGTATTTCTTCCATTTGCCTGTCTTAATGTTGTAGCGGAACAGTCCGTTACGGAATGTGCCTATCCACATGTCCTTCTTCCGGCTGTCGTATAACAGGCTGTGGATGTTTGTGCCAAGCCCCGGAATCCTGTCAAACAGCCGGAATGTGCCGGTGATGGAGTCGTATATGTTTATTCCGTTGTCCTCAGTCGCTATCCAGTAGACACCTTTCTCTGTCTCGGTCATTGTCCTCGGCACCTTCCCTTTAATGTTCTGCGGACTATATCCCGGTTCAAAGCAGGTGAATGTAGCGTTGTTGTTGAACAGCACGTCCACGCCTCCGAAATAGGAACCTATCCATATGTTGTTGTTAATATCGTTGATTATGGCGTATATGGCGTTGTCGCTCAGAGAGTCGTGGGAGAACGGGTCGTGCCTTATTATCTCAATATGACCGTCCGGATGGATTATGGTCACGCCTTTTTCCGTACCGAGCCATACGCGCCCGGCTCTGTCTTCGTTTATGACCCTCACTGTTCCGTCAGACAATTCGGACGCAGGATAAATCTTCTGCGTGCCGTCTTTCGGATTGATATACATCACTCCTTTGCCGTTGCGTCCTATCCACAGCCTTCCTTTCGAGTCGAACAGCATTTGTATTATGTCGTCCCCGCCTGTCATGAACCCTGAGAAATATGACCGGTTTATGTGTGTTATCCTTGTCATGGCAGGGTTGTAATAGAATATGGATGTGCTTGTGGCTACATAAAGATTGTCTTTCCTGTCGGTGGCAAGCGACAGAATGTATCCTGACTCCAGTGCCGGATAGCTGGAGAAACGGTTTGTCCGTTCGTTGTATACGCTGAGCTGCTCCCCTCCGCATACTATCTTGCCTTTGCCGGTCTCTATGATTGACGACACAATGTGTCTCGGTTCGCTGTATGTCTCAAAGTCGTCTGTCGCCGGATGATATCTGCACAGTCCTTCCTGCGTGCATATCCAGATTCTCTTTTTGCTGTCTACGAACAGCTTGTATACGAAATTATGAAGAAGCGAACGCGGATTACCTTGTTCGTGGAAATAGGTTTTTATGCTGTATCCGTCGTATCGTGACAGTCCGTTCCGCGTTCCTATCCATATGTTCCCGTCTGCGTCTGTGGCGAGAGCCTGTATCTGTTGGTGGGGCAGACCGTCTTTGCTGCTTATGTGAAAGAAGTGCATGTTGCCCGCCATTGCATGACACGACGTCATGATATAGAACGACAGAATCAGCAGAACAGTTTTCATGAATATCCCTTGTTTTAAAGTTTACTTTTCCTTTTTATGACAATCAAGATACGGAAACGGACTTTATCCGCCTCCGTATCATGCAGAAACCATACACAAAATAAGAATCTCTCATAACATGATTTTACGGTTCAGCACATTTCCGTCTGCAAATGTAATGCTTATGACGGCAAATCCTTTGTGCGGAAGATTCATTCTTACGTTCCTGCCCGGACGTGATGATTCCAGGATAACGCGTCCGTCGGCAGAATATATTGTCATGCCGGCAATGTCCTTCCGGCTTTCCACAGAAAGAGTGTTGCCATTAATGTGCATGTAGCATTCCTTGTTCCCGTTTTCCACCGTTCCCCTTATGCCGTTTGTCTCGCTGTCACCGCTCAGTCTGAACTCCATGTATGTCCATGAGGCATTGCGTCTTACGTCCGGTATGCGCTCTGTCTGCATGGACGTCTCTCCCACGTCCTCAACCTCTATTGCGGCTGCCATGCGCTGTGAGACGGGAGCTTTGTCCTTGCCGATGACGCTCCATGGTATGGCAGCCTCCACTACATAGTAAGTGCCTGAAGACGTCACTTTCATGTTGACAGGCGACGAGTCGCACACTCTCCAGTTGCCTTCATCGCCCTGCCATGCCTGACATACGCTGTCGCGGCTGAACGAAAAGCAGTACACTCCCTTCTTGGGCGTTGTGGAAGAGACATCATCCGCGTCAATCATCAGGCGCACATTGTCGGTCTTCCGTCCTTTCTTTACAAAAGTGCGGTCGGATATCCGTGCGATGAAATAGAGCGAGTCGCGGTCGTGAGCGAAATCGGATATCACCCTTGTTCCGGTTTGTGTGCCAAGCATTATCTGCGATGAAGTGGGTCTGAGATAACCTTCGTCTCTCGACACTACACCGTCTATGCGCGGCTTCCCGTACGGAGCCAACAGCATTCTGACAGGATATCCTTTTATCATTTCTATTTTTCCGTTCACTCCGCCTACCGCTACGACAGTCCCGGTGTCTATTACCGCTACCGAGTTCCACATGACTTTATCAGACAGGGATGTGATGAACGGATTCGACATAGCCTTGAAGTTGCGGGCATTCTCGTCTCCTACAGCCGTGAACATAGTCAGACTGGAGCCGTGGTTGTATTCCGACTGCCATGACAGGACCGTCTCGCCCCATGGCAGCACTCTCAGATAAGGCGCGCCGCCTTTAGCCAAAGGACAGAACGCAAGGTCGAGTGTCTTTTCCCTGTTCTTGCTGTTCCCCGACACATAATAGCCGTTCCAGTTTGTTTCCAGACCACATCTCACTGTCGTGGGGAAGAATTCGTTGTATCCGGACCAGCCGTTGTCTTCTATCGCCACCACTATCGTCTTGTTGTCTTTGAGCAATACCGGTGACGGCATGCCGTCTCTGTAGCCAGCCCTGAACGAAACAACGCTTGCCTTGCCCCATGTCTTTCCACCGTCATACGAGCGGCACAAGGATATCTGCTGTTCGTTGCTGCCGGTGTAAGGACCCTCATCCGCGAAATACACTTGCAACTCTCCGGAGGGCAGCTCGAGCATTGACGGCTCCCAGCATCCGTCGTTGAATGTGTGCTTGGCGTCGTAGATGAATATCTCGTCGCTCCAAGTCATGCCGTTGTCGGTGCTGCGCTTGCATCTTATGCCGAACTTGCGGTCTGGCGTGTAAGGCTCCGCCGGGCGCGGGTTGTACGCCACGATGATAGTCCCGTCCCTAAGCTGTATGAGGTCTGGCACACTGTTGGGAGTGTTGTTGGTGTTTGTCACTATTTTCACCGGACTGCTCCACGTGTTGCCGAGATTGCTGCTGAACGCTATGTTTATGCCGTTCCCCTCGCAGACAGCCATCAGTCTTCCGTCCTGAAGCTGTATCATGCGTGAGTATCCGCCCGCGTTGAACACGGTCTTTCGTGTTGAAAGGTCCCAGAATATGCGTGAGCCGCTGTATGGAGTCACATCCTCCGCCCTCGCGGAGAATGTGACCGATAAGAGGAATAAAGCAATAAATATTGTCTTGAGCATTATGTTCACATTTATTTATATATAATGTAGAGTCATTTATATGTGATGTTGAATATGACATCAGACACGGCATTGATGTCCGGATTATCCGTCCGGGCTCTCCTAAGAGAATATTTCACGTCTGTCTTCGTCAGGTCTATGGCTGTCCCCGGTTTTATTTCGGTGTCCCCGGCGTAGAACCTTACGTCGTCATCCAGTCTGAATTCCGGTATCACATTACTTATATCAGTATTCTGCGGCAGGCTGAACGTGTAAGTCTGCAGGTTCTGATAGAATGCGTTGCGTGTGAGTGTAGCCTTCTCTCCGTTAATTGATATGGCTTTGAACTCCGGATATATGAGTGTGTAAAGCTTATAGTCGCGCTTGTCTCCGGAGTTTGCCGTAACGCGGATGTCATGCACCTTTGTCAGGTCATAATAGTTGTTGATGGCGTAAGGCTCGTTGTCGACATATATTCTGGATGAGTCCGACGCTATCTCGAACGTCAGTCTCTGCCGCGTGGCGTTCAGCGGTATCTCGCGGTTGTTGTAAAGCTGTTTTGCCGGAACCCTCATCACCCAGTTCACGTCGTCTATAAGCTCTGCGTAATATATGTTGGGAGTGATGCTCGACGACACCTTGTCTATTGTCGTCACATCGTCAGACACGGTCACCTCAAAGGTGGTTATGTCTGTCTTCATGTTGTCTCCCATATACGTGTCGTAGGTCGTCGCCACGCACACCACCTTGAATTTGCCCGGCACTGAGTACGAGTATGTGAAAAGACCCTTATTCATCACAAATCCGGTATTGCTCTCGTTTCTCAGGTCGTAGTCGTGTCCGTTGTCACCGGTGAATATCACCACCTGGTCAGCCACGCCGTTGAAGCGTATCTCCATCGACTGGTTGATTTCCAGTCTGTCGGCATTCACCGTAATGCTGGCTACCGGAGTGCGTGCCTCCTGATTCTCACCGCTGCATGCGGCAAGCATTACTGCCATCATTGCAAGTATTATAATGTTCGATAATTTCTTCATTTTGATTTTATGTTGGGTTTCCTTTATCATGTTCTGAAACGTCATTCTCAGTATCCGGGATTCTGCTCCACCACGCTGTTTGACACGTCAATCTCTGTCTGTGGTATAGGGAACAGTTCGTTCTTTCCCTTTACGAAAGACATGCCACGGCTGTTGGGTCTGTTCCGTCCGAACGCGTGCAGCACCTCCGCAGCCCGTCCCTGCCTTACTATGTCGAAGAATCTGTCCCATTCGTATGCGAGTTCCATTCTCCGTTCCTGCCATATCTGGTCTCTCAGCCATCCGTATCCTCCTGCCGCATACAGCTTGTTGCTGTTGTTGATGGTGTTCACCTGCGCCTTGCATCTGTTGAGTTGCGCCAACGCGTTCTCACGGTCGCCGCATTCGTTCAGTGCCTCCGCATACATGAGCACCACCTCCACAAACCTTATTATCCTGCGGTTCCTGCCGTTGTCACCGGCATATTGCGGCTTGTCTTTCTTCGGAGTGTACCATTTGAGAGACACGTAGCGTCCTTCACCTCCCTGCCATATGTCGCCGTCGGGAGTGTTTCCCTGATGGTGAATGAGGAAATCCTTGCGTATGTCGGTGCCGAACAGACTTGCGAGAATGCCTGATGTGGCATACATCTTCACCGTACCCACATCGAAGAACTCTATGCCCGCTCCTTCGTTGGTGTCGCCTCCGGTGCCGTCCGCGCTCTCCTTGAACACCGCCTCGAACACCGATCCGCGGCAGAACTCGCCGTCGCCATACCACTGGTACACATAAGCCCATTTGTCGCCGTTGTGCAGCTGTGCTCCGTAATAGTCGGTATATGACAGTGAATAGACGTTGTCCAGCGCGTCGAGCGGTGTCTCCGGAGTCTCATACGGGTCGCCCGGCGTGTTCAGTCTCTCAGGCTTGAACCACAGCCTCTCCCTCAGTTTCTCCCAGTCTTCCTTCCCGTCATACTTCAGCATCTCTCCGCAGGTCATCGGCTCTCCCTTTATGAAATAGTCGCCCATGCGTTTCATCTCTCTCCATTTCTCTGAAGGCACTCCCGGCTTTGCCTGATACATGAGCACCTTCATAAGCAGAGCTACAGCCGCACCTTTCGTTGCCTTGCCTGTCTCGCCCGCAGGATAGACCGTAGGAAGAATCATCGCCGCCTCGCGCAGGTCTTTCTCTATATACGCATAGCATTCCTCCAGCGTGTTGCGTGGTATCACAAGCTTCCTCACACTCTCGTCCTCTGGTCTGACAGGCACCCCTCCGAATGTCTTCACGAGATTGAAGTAATAGAACGCCCGCAGGAATTTAGCCTGTCCGAGAATCCATCTTATCCCCTGATATGCCGCATACTCGCTTGTGGATATGCGCACTTTGCCTATGTTGTGAATCACCTGATTGGCACGGTGTATGCCTTTATAGTTTACGTTCCAGCGTTGCAGAATCCATGAGTTCGACGTGTTGAAACGGAAGTTCACCAGTTGTCCCATGTGCGACGACAGTCCCTCGTCGGTTCCGAGAACGTTGTCGCCGCACGCTTCTCCGAACCTCCACTCCTGATCATTGTACGAGTCGCTCTGCAGTATGTCGTATGCAGCGTTGAGCGAAGTCTGCATTTTATATTGCGTGTCGTAATAGTTCTTGTCAGTGGCATGCCCGTCCACGTCCTTGTCAAGGAAGTCGCTGCAGCCGCATGCCGTCATTGCGGATATTGCCAGAAGTGTCTTGCAAAATATATTTCTCATAAGATGACCGTTTTAATATTATATTCCAAATTTAACACCGAATGTGAACGAGCGTGCCTGCGGATAGTTTCCGTGGTCCACTCCCATGCTAAGGTTGTTGCCTTCGGTGCCCACCACCTTTCCCACTTCAGGGTCGAAACCGTCATATCCGGTGAATGTCAGCAGGTTGTATGCGGTGAGCGACAGTGCGAGGTCAGACAGTCTCAGCCTGCTGGTGATGCTCTTCGGGAAGGTGTAGGTGAGCCGCAGCTCCTTCAGTCTAAGGTAAGAGCCGTCCTGAATGAAGAAGTCGCTTGCCCTGAAGTTGCGCGCGTTGTCGTTGTTGCGCAGGTCAGGCACGCTGGCGTTCAGGTTGAGAGGGAAGAACTCACGTCCTGAGGCGAGCTGTCCCGACCAGTGTTTGCCGCGTATGTCCGCGTAAACGTTGCCGTTCGAAGCGTTGTACAGATAGTAGTCCATCACGTTGAATATCTTGTTGCCTGTCTGTCCCTGGAAGAAGATGTTCAGGTCGAAGTTCCTGTATCCCACCGACACCGGTATGCCGAAGATGAAGTCGGGCAGCGGCGAACCGAGATAAGTGCGGTCCTCAGCGGTTATTCGTCCGTCGTTGTTCAGGTCTTTGAAGCGGAAGTCTCCGGGCAGGGTGGACTGCTCCCAGTAGTTCTTTCCGGCGTCATACTGTGCGCTTGCCTTCACCTCTTCATATGTGTTGAATATCCCGTCAGTCACATATCCGTAGAAACTTCCTATCGGCTGTCCCACAGCGGTCTTCGTGACATAGTCCACGATGCTGCTTTCGCTCAGATAAGAGCCGTATATCGGTTCGTTGCCGGTGCCGAGACTCACCACCTTGTTCTTTATCCACGACAGGTTGAATCCCACTTCGTAGCGCCAGTCCTTGCCTATGTTGTCGCGCCATTTCACGTCATACTCCCATCCGTAGTTGCGCACTGCTCCGGCGTTTGTCATCGGTGCGGTGTCCAGTCCTGCCGAGCTGACGGTGGGCACTCGCAGAAGCATGTCGCTCGTCTTGCGGTTGAAGTATTCTATAGTGAGCGTCAGCCGGTTGTCGAACAGTCCGAGGTCGGCTGCGATATTGAAGCTCTCGCTCCTCTCCCATTTTATGCCGTCATTGCCGAGCGCGGTCGCTGTGGCTCCGTTCTGCAGCGTGTGGTGCCCCAGTCCGTAGGGATAGTTATATCCGAATGTCAGATAAGTGTAGCGTGAGAGCACGTCTATGCGGTTGTTTCCGAGTATGCCGTAGCCCACGCGCAGTTTTCCGAGCGACAGCCATTTCCTCAGTCCCTGCATGAATTTCTCGTTAGAGAACTTCCATCCCAGCGATACCGACGGGAATATACCCCAGCGGTTGCCCTTGGAGAACTTCGAAGAGCCGTCCGCGCGTATGTTCGCCTGTAGCAGATAGGTGTCGTTCAGACTGTAGTTTATGCGTCCTATCAGACCTATCGCGGTCCATTCGTTGGGCAGTCCGTAGGTCTTGTCGCCTGTGTACGCGCTTGAAAGGAAGTGGAAGTTGTACTCGTTGCTTGGCGTGCCTTTGCGTTGCGACTGCTGGTAGTCATACTTATAGCCCTCCGCTGTCTGTCCCGCCAGTATGGTGATGTTGTGGTGTCTGTCGTTCCACATGAACGTGAGCAGGTTGTTTATCTCCCACTTGTCCGTGCGCGTCTGGTTCTTGTATACGGTTGTGAGGTCTGTCATGCCGAAGTCCTCGTTCAGTTTTCCCACCTCGTAGAAGTTGTCGTCAGTCTGCGGTACCATGTAGTATGACGCCTTGAACTGATAGGTGAGATACTTGCATATGCTTGCGTCGAGACTCATGTTCATGTCCAGACGGTTGCGGTGCATCCGCTCATGGTTGCGCGCGAGCACTGCCACAGGATGTGATGACGACCAGTAGCCTTTCGAGTTATACATGTATGTCATCGGCGACTGGTAGAGAGCCTGCTTCAGAATGCTCGACGAGCCTTCCGGAACACCAGCCTGTTTCTCGTATGTGTACGCCATGTTGGCGTTCAGGGTGAGCCATCTTGCCAGCCGTGTCTTTACGTTGAGGCGTGCGTTGAAGCGTCTGAACTCCGACGTCTCCACTATTCCCTTCTCGTTGTAATAGCCCGCGCTTGCCATATACTGTGTCTTCTCCGAGCCTCCCGACACCGACACGCCGTGCGACTGCTTGAATCCTGTGCGTGTGATGGCGTCCCACCAGCTCTTCGGCGAGTTGGTCATTATGGTGTCGAGGAGGTAGGCTTTGTGCTCGTCGTAGTAATAGCCGCCGTCCGCGTCAGCCGACATGTACAGTCTGCCGTCGGTGGAATACACCTTCTGGTCGTTGATGTAGTCGAGCATCAGGGCATAGTCCTCCGTGCCCATCACGTCAATCTTCTTCCACGGTGATGATATTCCCGCATATCCGTCGTAGGTTATTTTCGTCTTGCCGCTCTTGCCTCCCTTAGTCGTTATAGCCACTACGCCGTTGGCGGCACGCGATCCGTACACCGCGCTTGAGGCTGCGTCCTTGAATATCTCTACGTTCTCTATGTCGTTGGGGTTGATATAGTCGATGTTGTCAACAATGAATCCGTCTACCACATACAGCGGGTCGGCGTCGTTCACCGTTCCTGTTCCGCGTATCTTTATAGTGGTGTTGCTTCCCGGCGCGCCGGTGTTCTGTATGATGTTCACGCCCGCCGCTCTGCCCTGAAGAGCCTGCAAGGTGGAAGACACAGGCTGGCTGCTGATGTCCTTTCCCTGTATTGACGATATCGATCCGGTCACATCGCTCTTGCGCTGCACGCCGTATCCTATGACGACAAGCTCGTCGAGCATCTTCGAGTCAGCCTCCATGCTTATGTCTATTCTGGCGCGGCGGTTCACCGGTATCTCCCGCATGACGAATCCCATGCATGTGAACTGCAGTGTGGCGTCAGCCGGAACGCTTATGGTGTAGTTGCCGTTGATGTCGGTTATGGCACCGTTGCCCGCGCCCTTCTCCTTCACGGTGACGCCTGTCAAGGCTCTTTGTTCTGTCTCGGTGACAGTTCCCGTCACCTTTATCTTCTGTGCGTATGCCGTCATGGCGAACAGTGCCGCCACAAGAAGCATCGTAAGTCTTGTGATTATGTGTTTGTGCATATGAATATGATTTAGGTTCCCGCCCTGTGATACATGAGTCAGAAACGGGCGGACCGCCGGATTCTGCCGCCGCGACAGGCTTGAAGCCGTGCCATGCCCGGTTTCCGGCGGTCTGCCTTAGCAGGAGACACGCCTGACGGCAGGCGTCAGGCATGTCCGTCCTTGACTTGTTAACGTACTATGACTTTCTTCTTTCCTACAATGTATACGCCCTTTGCCAGACCTTCGGTGGCTTTCGCGGCATCCGCCTTGGCACGCAGCAGCACACCGTCGAGCGTGTATACGTCCACAGTGGAGCCGTCCTCAGCCTCTATGTCCTTTATGGCGTCCGTTCCGGCTGCAATCTCCGCCGGTGTGCGGTATTCCGGCTCGAGATATCCCATGTCGCTCTTGCCGTCCCATCCCGGTTTGGTGTATTTGTAGACATACACCTTCTTGGTGGCGTCTGACGCGAAGCATATCGTCCCTCCGAGGTTGCGCAGCGAGTGCACGAAGTCGCCTGTAGGCACGATGTGGGTGCATACCACCGGCACCTCGTCCTTGCCGTCGAGGCGGTAAAGCCCTGTGCCGAACCCTGCGGCTACGTCGTTAGACTCGTTCCACCAGTACATAGAGCCTCCGGCGACGGTCTGCTCCTTCACCCAGTCGCACTTCGTGCCCGGACAGAAGTCATACTGCAACACAACCTTCTCGCCGTCGAAGTAGTGCAGCTCGCCTCCGGTCTGTCCGAGGGCGGCGTCGAATCCTTCAGAGGCGCAGAACATGTAGACACCGTCGAATATGCATCCCGGGTCTGAATAGGAGTTGTTGTCGCGTGACGGCTCGCGTGTGAAGATGTCGTATACGTGGTAGTCGCCTTTCTGCATGTTGGTGCCTCCGAACTCATATCCGGTCTCGGCGCTCCATGCGCGGAACCATATGCGGTCCTTGTATACCTCCCATCCCGTTCCGAACGTGCTTGAGCTGAAGCCTATGCCTCCGTCGTTCTTTCCGGCGTGGGCGTCGTATATCATGTAGGTATGCTCCGTTCCGCTCTCGCCCGGACCGTTGAGACCCTCGGCGGCAAGTCCGTCCGATGTCCACGGTTCTGAGCCGTAGTCGGGTGTCCACGCCTGAAAGAACACGCGCTCGTTATTGTAGTTCTCCAGATTGTCGAGTCCGCTGTTGCGCGTGTAGCCCTCTTCATATCCGGGCTGACCCTCTCCGTAGCGTTCCCAATTGATGTCCATGACGCAGTATGTGCCCTCCGGCGTTCCGTCGGTCACCCACAGTTCCTCGCCCGTCGTGCCGTCCTTGTCGTCTGCCTTGAAGAACACGCGGCGTCCCACACGCACGTATGCCGTGTGCAGTGTGGTGTTGTCCTGTCCGGGCCAGCGCATGTCGCACTCGTAGAGGCGGTGTGTCCCCTCGGGCGTACCGTCGGTTATCCACAGCCACTGCTGCGCTCCTCGCACGAGATCGTATTCCGCGCTCTCGTCGTCGGTGGCTGCGAAGACAGCGTGTTTCTCGTCCATCTGTATGAAAGCCTTGGGGTCTCCGTCGCCGAGGATGTAGGTGTCGGCAAGCAGAATTGTTCCCTCCGCCGTACCGTCAGAGATGTATGTCTCCCGTCCGTACTCGTCGGTGTAAGCCGAGAAGAGCACTTTGTCGTTGAACCTTGATATGTAGCACGGCTCTGAGCTTATGGAGCCGGGTATGAGGTCGGCTACCATGTGCGTGCCCTCCTTTGTTCCGTCGGTCACCCACAGTTCCTCTCCGTGCTCGCTGTCGGTAGCCGCGAAGAATGCTTTGTATCCCTTCTCCGGCGAGCCAGCCACCACGAGGTTCTTCTGTTTGTCCCACTTGCGTTCAGGATTGATGTTGGCTGTGACTCCTTCAGGCAGCAGATCGATAAGCTCGCCCGAATCCTGCGCGTTGGCATTGCCTGCTAATGAAAGCATGACTGAGAGTAGTAAAACTTGTCCTTTTTTCATGAATGTCAGTTTTAGTTAGTAATATTTGTTGTTATATTCAGCCTTATGAGTTGTTAACCGTACACGGGCTGATGTTTTTTCGGTCTGGTGCGCCGCCACGTGCCGGTTGTGTCCGGTGTGAATCTGACGCCATAATGAGGAGCCGGATGTGCCGGTGTGGTTTTTCGCATGCCTTGTGCTGCGATGGCAAATTTATTTATGATACAAATAATTAAAAGGTAATAATGTTTTTATTATCTGTCTTTTTGTTTCGCATGGCTGTTTTCCGGTGAACAGGTATTGCCGGGGCTGCCGGAGCAAGGATGTGTGCCGGACGTGCGGCTTGGTGTGAGCGCGGGTGTAGTGTGGTGACTGATGCACGACGGGGTGATGTGTGCAAGGAGGGGCGCAGAGCATTATTGTGTGTGTTTCCTATGTTTTTCATGCGTTGCGAGTAGGTATGTAGTACGATGAAATGGGCGTTTTTTGAAGTAAGACAGGCTGTATTCGGCAATATGAAAGCATGTTTTCATTGCCCTTGCTTGCGTTGTTTCACACATGACATGACGTTGTATTATACGTGTACTATCCAAAGTAGAGACGCAAAATCTTGCGTCTCACAAGCAACGAGACGCAATAAAATGAGGTGGGGATATGCATGTCATTGCCGCGCTTTTTGCTCGGGAGACGCAAGGAGGAGCAATAAACGGAGGTGAGGATATGACTGCCGTTACTGCGTTTTTTGCTCGGGAGACGCAAGATTTTGCGTCTCTACAAGGCTGGCGCCATCATTGTTTTAATGTAAAACAAGCCATTTCATCGTGTGTGTGACCTGATGGCTGATGCCGGACAAGTATGTGCCGGACAGGGCGTATATGCATGTAAAAGCCACGGCATGTGGTGAGTGCCGTGGCTATTCTATAATAACTGTTTTGCGGACAGGATTTCTCAGAATGCCGTTTTCCTGCTGACGCTCCTGCCGTCGGAGAGGGTAAGCCTTATGACGGCGATTCCCTTGTGTGCTATTCTCGTGCTGAAGCGCGTGCCGGGATTCTCCTTTCTTGCCACTATCCTGCCGTCGGCGGAGCACACGGTCATCTCTCTCACAGCCTTGGAACTGCTTATGTAGAGCGTGCCGCCGCTCACCCGCATGTCCACACCGTCGCCATCCTGCGCGGTGGTCTTGTCTATGCCGTCGGTCACGGTGCCTCCTGCCAGACGGAACTCCATGTATGTCCACGACGCGTTGCGCTGCGCGTCGGGTATGCGTTCGGTGGTGGTGGCATCCTCGCCCACGTTCTCTATCTCCACCGTAGCCGCCATGCGCTGCCCTACAGGAGGCTCGCTCTTGCCCAGCGCGCTCCATGGTATGGCAGCCTCCACGGTGTATGACTGCTCTCCGGACGTCACTTTCATGTTTATCATGGATGCGTCTGTCTCATTCCAGCTGCCGTCCTCGCCGTGCCACGCCCTGCACACGGCGTCGCGGCGGAACGAGAAACAGTACATGCCTTCCTGCGGTGAGGTTGACGATACGTTGTCTGCGTCTATCATGAGCCTCACGTTGTCCGTCGTGCCTCTCCTGCTTACGAATGTCGGGTCTGCCGTCCGCGCTATGAAGTAGAGCGAGTCCTCGTCGTAGGCGAAGTCTGCCAGAGTCTGCGTGCCGGTCTGTGTGCCGAGCATTATCTGCGACGGGTCGCTCCTCGTGTAGCCCTCGCCCTCTGTCGCCACACCGTCGACGACGGGCTTGCCACAGGCAGCCTGCAACAGGCGTACGGGATAACCTTTAATCATCTCCACCCGTCCGTTGATGCCGCCCACGGCTACCACCACGCCGGTATCTATCACTGCGACCGAGTTCCACAGTGCCTGGTCGGTGAGAGACGTCACAAACGGGTTGGACATTGCCTTGAAGCCGCGCGCCTGTTCGTCGCCCACAGCGGTGAACATGGTGTTGGTGGAGCCGTGGTTATACTTCGACTGCCACGACAGCACCGTCTCTCCCCACGGCAGCACCCTAAGGTAAGGCGCGCCGCCGATGGCAGGAGGACAGAACGACAGGTCGAGCGTGCGGTCGCGGTTCTCGCTGTCGCCCGTCACGCAGAAGCGTTTCCAGTTGCGCTCCAGAGTGCATCTCACCGTGGTGGGGAAGAAGTCGTTGTAGCCCTGCCAGCCGTTGTCCTCTATCGCCACCACTATGGTCTGCCGGTCGTTGAGCAGCACCGGCGAGGGCATGCCGTCCCTGTAGCCCGCGCGGAACGATATGCGGTTGGTGCCGCTCCACGTGAGTCCTCCGTCGTACGAGCGGCACATGGATATCTGCTGTTCGTTGCTGGTGGTGTAGGGACCCTCGTCCGCGAAATAGACCTGTAGCTCGCCGGAGGGCAGCTCGAGCATTGACGGCTCCCAGCATCCGTCGGCAAAGGTGTGCTTGGCGTCGTAGATGAATATCTCGTCGCTCCATGTGACACCGTTGTCGGTGCTGCGCTTGCATCTTATGCCGAACTTGCGGTCTTGCGTGTAAGGCTCCGCCGGTCGCGGGTTGTACGCCACGATTATGGTGCCGTCTGCAAGCTGTATGAGGTCGGGCACGCAGTTGGGCGTGTTGTTTGTGTTTGTCACAATCTTCACCGGACTGCTCCATGTGGCTCCGAGATTGCCGCTGAACGCTATGTTGATGCCGTTGCTCTCGCAAACCGCCATCAGCCGTCCGTCGTGCAGCTGTATGATGGCTCAGTGGAAAAGTACTGGGGATGTTTTTTTTGTTTCATAGTATTTTGTATCTTTGCATTATGAACATGCTTGAACAATTAGCCCGTATAGTTCTTCCCAAAGAAATACTGGACAATTTCGATATCGTCAAGATAGAAACAGATGAGTCTGATATTGACTCAATGAGTATGACCATCTATCTAGACGAGCGTATGAATGCTTATCTCCAAAAATCTGAGGACTACGAATCCAAAGGTTTTATGGATGCTGTACGCATAACTGATTTTCCGATTCGTGACCATAAAGTGATTCTTGTACTTCGTCGTCGTAGATGGAAAAACAAAGAAACAGGAGAAACATTTGTCGACCGTATTAGTGTTACCGAATCAGGAACCCGCTACTCGAAAGAGTTTGCGGCTTTTTTAAAAGAGACGTATGGACATATCCCCGACGACCTGCCGTACGCTTGAGCTATATTACCATGTAAACTCCAATACGTTGGATAAACAATACAAGGATGTCTTGAGTGACTATCGTACCTGGTCAGAACTAGAACATGCCGATGAATGGCTTGTCTTTCCTGACAACGTAGGTCGTAATTTGGCAATAGACGAGACCTCTATGTCTAACGGTGAATTGCGCACAATCGTCACCAACAGGGACAGACACGGAAAAGATCAATGTCTGGTTGCAATTGTCAAGGGTGTTAAGTCAGAGGACGTTATCAATGCCTTGAAGCATATACCGGAAGTACTTCTGAATATCGTTGAGGAGGTTACATTAGATTTGTCAGACTCCATGAGAAAGATTGTTCGCACATGCTTTCCAAAAGCAATGAGAGTAATTGATAGATTTCACATACAGAAGCTTGCTTGCGATGCTGTGCAGGAAATGCGCATTAAGCATCGTTGGGATGCTATACAAGAGGCCAATGACGACATGGAGAATGCAAAACTTGAAGGACGCGAATATGTGCCTTATCGATATGAGAACGGAGATACGAAAAAGGAATTGCTAGCAAGGAGTAGATATCTTCTTTTCAAATCAGGAGAGAAATGGACACTATCACAAAGCAAGAGAGCAGAGATTCTATTTAGAGAATATCCAGATTTGAAGACAGCTTATGGACTCTCGCATTCTTTGAGAATGATTTTCTCAAAAAATACAGTTAAGGATGCCGCAAGACTTTCTATGGCTAAATGGTACAACAAAGTGGAAGAAGCTGGCTTCCGTTCTTTCAATGTTATTGCTGCAACATTCTATGAACATTACGATGATATTCTTAACTTTTATAAAAATAGATCATCTAATGCTGCAGCTGAATCCTTTAATGCGAAAATCAAAGCCTTCAGAGCATCACTAAGGGGTATCGTTGATGAAAAGTTCTTTCTGTATCGACTTGCAAAGATTTATGCTTATCCCCACTAAATTTCCACTGACCCNGCTGGCTTCCGTTCTTTCAATGTTATTGCTGCAACATTCTATGAACATTACGATGATATTCTTAACTTTTATAAAAATAGATCATCTAATGCTGCAGCTGAATCCTTTAATGCGAAAATCAAAGCCTTCAGAGCATCACTAAGGGGTATCGTTGATGAAAAGTTCTTTCTGTATCGACTTGCAAAGATTTATGCTTATCCCCACTAAATTTCCACTGACCCTGTATGATGCGTGAGTATCCGCCCGAACGGAAAACGGTCTTGCGTGTGGACTGGTCCCAGAATATGCGCGACCCGCTGTATGGAGCCACGTTGTCTGCCACTGCGGATAAGGTGGATGAAAGAATGAAAAAGACGATAAGTAACAGTTTTTGCATTGTGTACGGTTGTTTATGAGTTATGTATTAAGTTGCGGTGTGAGTGCGGCTGTCATGCCCATAGGGCTTGCCGGTGGTGGTAATCGCTTCGGTGGGGTGCGGTATATAATCCGTCGGGTGACGGGATATATATGATAAAATAACGGAAAAATGTCATTTATATTTTGTCATTTGGCGTTTTTTATATCAAATCAATGCTGGCGTCAGCCCAGTAGAGACGCAAAATCTTGCGTCTCCCGAGGAAAAAACGCAACAACGGCAGGCATATCCTTATCCCAATTCATTGCGCCTCGTTGCTTGTGAGACGCAAGATTTTGCGTCTCTACTTTTTGCATGCAGAGATATAAAACGAACATATCCATCATGCCATATCAATGGCGTCAGCCCTGTAGAGACGCAAAATTTTGCGTCTCCCGAGGGAAAAACGCAGCAACGGCAGGTATATACCCATCCCAATTCATTGCACATCCTTGCTTGTGAGACGCAAGATTTTGCGTCTCTACTTTGGATTGTACACGTATAATACAACATTATGTCATGTGTGAAACGACGCAGGCTATGGCAATGAAAACCTGTTTTCAGGCAGCCGGGCGCAATCCGTTTTATGCATAAAAATACAAAAACGGAAGTAAAAAATCTTGACAGTTGAAAATCGTGAAACAGAAAACGGAATGTCTGATATAGGCGTCATGAAATGCGGAAAAATGCCATTCACGACACCACAGAAACTGTTTTTCGGGGTAGAGTGAGGAGTATTACGCTTCTAAAAAGCAGTTTTCGCACTGCGGAAAAGCCTTTGTCAGGTCACGGAAAAGCCTGTATGGCGTCGCGGAAAAGCCTTTTCGGACATGCGGAACGGGCTTTCCGGTGATGTGGAAAAGGATGTCCAGACTTGTCGTTTTGTATAACCTGTTAATTACCAATGTCTTATAATAACTCCCGAAAACTCGCGTATTTGCCTTCAAATGCGCCCTTGCTTGGCAGGAGAGCGTTCTCGCGGAGTTGACACCCGGTGCATATGCATTTGTTCGCACGATTGTGTATAAATATGCAAAACGTTTTTCCGCGGGTCCGTCATCGGAGGGCGCGTCGCCCGGTCGCACTTTTACATCAGCTGTTTATCTGTCTTCCGATGGGTCGGCGTCATATTCTTTCACGCTTTCTTACGGTGTGGCTTGCCGCATCCCCGAAGAAAACACAGACCGGTGTGCCCCGCGTCCGCATGACATTCGGATGGAGTAAAAGGCGCGATGCGGTCGAGACGCTTTCCTGCAAACGTGTGGCTGCGACGGAGCCGGTGGGGCGCGGGAGTGTGGCATGTGGTGTGTTGATAAATGATGTTGGTATCTCGGGAATGGTAAAATATTTAAAATTAAATGTAATAAAATTAAAATCTGTAAAAATGAGCTATTTTTTTAGGCATATAAAAAGGTATAAGAGAAAGTTCTGTCTAATTTTGCACCATATATAAAGTGTAAAGCCAAGATATGCAAGAGAATTTAGTCATTGTGGAGAGCCCGGCAAAGGCGAAGACGATAGAGAAGTTTCTGGGTTCGGATTATAAGGTGATGTCATCCTACGGACACATCCGCGACCTGAAGAAGAAGGAACTGAGCATCGACGACAAGACGCTTACGCCCGACTACGTGATACCTAAGGACAAGCAGGAGATTGTCAGGAAACTGAGAGAAAACGCCTTGGCGGCAGGCAAGGTGTGGCTCGCTTCCGATGAAGACCGTGAGGGAGAAGCCATCTCGTGGCACCTTTGTGAGGTGCTCGGACTGGACAGGGACGAGACCAACCGCATAGTGTTCCATGAGATAACAAAGCCCGCCATACTCGCGGCAATAAAGTCGCCGAGGCGCATAGACATGAATCTGGTGAACGCACAGCAGGCGCGCCGCGTGCTCGACAGGCTCGTCGGCTTCAAGCTCTCGCCCGTGCTGTGGCGCAAGGTGAAGCCCGCGCTTTCGGCAGGACGTGTGCAGAGCGTCGCCGTGAGGCTGATTGTGGAGCGCGAGCGTGAGATACACAGGTTCAAGAGCGAGCCTTACTATCGCGTCAACGCCATATTCGCCACTACCAATGCCGACGGTTCGGCGTCGGAGGTAAAGGCAGAGCTGGACAAGCGGTTCGCCACACGCGACGAGGCGTTGGCATTTCTCGAGATATGCAAAAAGGCGGAGTTCAAGGTGGAGTCGGTGGCAAAGAAGCCCCTCAAGCGCGCTCCAGCCGCTCCGTTCACCACATCGACGCTTCAGCAGGAGGCTGCCAGAAAGCTCGGATTCTCTGTGTCGCAGACCATGATGGTGGCACAGCGGCTTTACGAAAACGGATATATCACATACATGCGTACCGACAGTGTGAACCTCTCGGCACTGTGCATAAACGCCGCGAAGGAGGAGATAACGCGGCAGTATGGCGGGGAATACAGCAAGCCGAGGCAGTATCACGTGCACTCAAAAGGCGCGCAGGAGGCTCATGAGGCCATCCGCCCCACATATATGAACAACACTACGGTGGACGGGACAATGCAGGAACGCAGGCTGTATGACCTTATATGGAAGCGCACGGCGGCTTGCCAGATGGCTGACGCGCTCATAGAGAAGACCACAGCGACGATAAGTGTGGGCGGAACGGAGGAGAAGTTCGTGGCAAACGGAGAGGTTGTGAAGTTCGACGGATTCCTTAAAGTGTACCGCGAATCGGCTGACGACGATGACAACCGTCAGGAAGAGGGACAGCACACCCTGCCGGAACTGACGGAGGGAAGCGTGCTCACACGGCGCGAGATAACCTCCACGGAGCGTTATTCGCAGGGTCCGGCGCGATACACTGAGGCGAGCCTCGTACACAAACTGGAGGAACTGGGCATCGGACGCCCGTCCACATATGCCCCCACAATAAGCACCATACAGCAGCGCGACTATGTGGTGAAGGGCGACAAGAAGGGTGAGGAACGCCCATACACGGTGGACACGCTGCGCGGACTCGTCGTAAACACAACGCGCAAGACCGAGATGGCGGGCAACGACAAGGGCAAGCTGCTGCCCACCGACATAGGAATGGTGGTCAACGACTTCCTTATGGACAACTTCCCCGTGATAATGGACTACAACTTCACGGCTAAAGTGGAGCAGGAGTTCGACCGCATTGCCGAGGGCAAGGTGATGTGGACGGATGTGATGCACCGCTTCGACAAGGAGTTCGAGCCTACGGTGGAGAAGGTGATGAACGCACGCAGCGAGCACAAGGCGGGCGAGAGACAGATAGGGACTGACCCGAAAACGGGGCATCCGGTGTTCGTAAAGATAGGCAGATACGGTCCTGTGATACAGATAGGACAGGCGGCTGACTCGGAGAAACCGCTCTTCGCGCAGCTCCCCGCCGACAAGAGCATGGAGACAATAACGCTCGAGGAGGCTCTCGAACTGTTCAGACTGCCGCGCGAGGTGGGAGAGTATGAGGGCTCGCCCGTGGTTATCGGAAGCGGCAGATTCGGTCCTTACGTCATGCACAACAGGAAATATGTGTCGCTGCCGAAGGATGAGAATCCGCTCACTGTCACGCTCGAGACAGCCGTCAGACTGATAGAGGAGAAGAGAAAGCAGGAGGAGCAGAGGCACATCAAGTCGTTTGAGGAGGACGGCAACCTCGAGCTGCGCAACGGGAAATATGGTCCGTACATATCATACAACGGCAACAACTACCGCATTCCGAAGGAACTGCACCCCAAGGCTGCCGAACTTACGTATGAGAAATGTATGGAGATAGTGAACGCAACACCGGAGAAGAAGAAGCCGGCAACACGACGCAGGAAATGAGCAGACCCGTTATATTCCTGGGATACATGGGTGCCGGCAAGACCACTGTGGGAAAAGCGTTCGCGCAGGACACAGGGAAAAGGTTCTACGACCTTGACTGGTACATCGAGACACGCATGCACCGCACCGTCAGACAAATATTTGACGAGTCGGGAGAGGAGGGATTCCGCCGCATAGAGCGCAACATGCTGCATGAGGTGGCGGAGTTTGAGAACGTGGTGGTGAGCTGCGGCGGTGGCACGCCATGCTTCTTCGACAACATCGGATATATGAACAGCCGCGCGGAGACAGTGTATCTCAAAGCCACGCCGGAGGTGCTCTTCGAACATCTGAAGATGGGACGCACCGTCAGACCGCTGCTCCTCGGCAAGTCGCCGGAGGAGGTTAGGGTGTTCGTGAGAGAACAGCTCGAAAAGCGAGAGCCGTTCTACAATCAGGCAAGGCATACGTTCGACGTGAGCCTGCTCGACAGCTTTGACAAGATAAAAAGCACCGTCGCAAGCCTTCGTGAGATGCTTGGCATGTGACATGAGGGCTGGTGACGGCATGCCGGAAATGACTGCCGGAACATAACAGACAATATTAATGATATAATCCTAAAGCCGAATTACGAAAAAAAACGACAGCAATGAAGAAATGGACAATTGAAGACGCGAAGGAGTTGTACAACATCAACGGATGGGGTACGTCTTATTTTGGCATCAACGAAAAGGGTGATGTTTACGTCACACCGTGCAAGGACGACACGCAGATTGACCTGCGTGATGTGATGGACGAGCTTGCATTGCGCGACGTGACGACACCTGTGTTGCTGCGTTTTCCCGACATCCTGGACAACAGAATCGAGAAAACGGCGAACTGCTTCAATATTGCCGCAAAGGAATATGACTACAAAGGAGAGAACTTTATCATCTATCCGATAAAGGTGAACCAGATGCAGCCCGTGGTGGAGGAGATAATCTCGCACGGAAGAAAGTTCAACCTGGGACTCGAGGCGGGCTCGAAGCCTGAGCTGCATGCCGTCATCGCGCTGCAGTGTCAGTGCGACTCGCTCATCATATGCAACGGATACAAGGACCAGAACTACATAGAGCTGGCTCTGCTGGCGCAGAAGATGGGCAAGAGAATTTTCATTGTCGTCGAGAAACTCAACGAACTCGAGATCATTGCCAAGGCGGCGCGGAAGTTCAATGTCAAGCCTAACCTCGGCATAAGGATAAAACTCGCCTCGAGCGGATCGGGCAAATGGGAGGACAGCGGAGGTGACGCGAGCAAGTTCGGACTCACGTCGAGCGAGCTGCTCAAGGCTCTCACGATTCTCGACGAGAAGAACCTGCACGACTCGCTGAGGCTCATACACTTCCACATAGGCAGTCAGATAACCAAGATAAGGCACATTCAGACGGCTCTGCGCGAGGCTGCCCAGTTCTATGTGCAGCTGCATAAGATGGGCTACAACGTCGACTTCGTGGACTGCGGAGGCGGTCTCGGGGTGGACTATGACGGCACACGGTCGCCCAGCAGCGAGAGTTCGGTCAATTATTCCATTCAGGAATATGTCAACGACTGTATATATACGTTTGTCGATGCGGCAAACAAGAACGGCATAGACCATCCCAACATCATCACCGAAAGCGGTCGGTCGCTCACCGCGCACCACTCGGTGCTCGTCATAGACGTACTCGAGACGGCGTCGCTTCCGGAAATGTCGGATGACTTCGAACCGGGAGAGAAGGACCATCAGCTTGTGAAGGACCTGTACGAAATATGGGACAACCTCAATCCCCGTACCATGCTTGAGGACTGGCACGATGCCGAACAGATACGCGAGGAGGCTCTCGACCTCTTCTCGCACGGCATTGTCGACCTGAGAACACGTGCCGAGATAGAGAGCATGTACTGGAGTGTGTGCCGTGAGGTGAACAATATCTCAAAGTCGCTCAAGCATATGCCGGAGGAGCTTAAGCGTCTTGACAAGATTCTTGCGGACAAGTATTTCTGCAACTTCTCGCTCTTCCAGTCGCTGCCTGACTCTTGGGCGATAGACCAGCTGTTCCCCATCATGCCTATACAGAGGCTCGACGAGCGTCCTACACGCAACGCCACGCTGCAGGACATCACGTGCGACTCTGACGGAAAGATTGCCAACTTCGTGACCAACCGCAGCATATCTAACGTGCTCCCGGTGCATGTGCTGAAGAAAAACGAGGGCTATTATCTCGGGGTTTTCCTCATCGGAGCCTATCAGGAGATACTCGGCGACCTGCACAATCTCTTCGGTGACACTAACGCGGTGCACATCAGCGTGAACGACAAAGGCTATCACATCGACCAGATATTCGACGGAGAGACCGTGGAGGAGGTGCTCGACTATGTTCAGTACAATCCCAAGAAACTGGTGAGGCAGCTTGAGACGTGGGTGACGAAGAGCGTGAAGCAGGGCAGAATATCGCTCGAGGAGGGAAAGGAGTTCCTTTCCAACTACCGCTCGGGGCTTTACGGATATACTTATCTTGAGTGAAACGCTTGGTGTGTGTCGTGTGCAGGTGGGTTCATACCGTCTTGCACACGGCGCTTCACCCGACAGCCCGTATGCATGCCGGGTGTTTCTATTATAATATAATAAGGTGTTATGAAGAATATTACGATAGTTAAGGTTGGCGGAGCCGTTGTCGAGGACGAGGCGAGACTTGAGGCTCTGCTCGACGATTTCGCCGCACTGGAGGGACCGAAGATGCTCGTTCACGGCGGTGGAAGGCGCGCCACGAAGGTCGCGGAGGCTCTTGGAGTGGATAGCCGTATGGTGAACGGACGCCGCGTCACGGGCAAGGACATGCTTGATGTGGTGACAATGGTCTACGGAGGGCTTATCAACAAGGACATCGTGGCGCGTCTTCAGGCGCGCGGTGTCAATGCGGCGGGACTTTCGGGAGCCGATATGGATGTGATAAGATCGGTGCGCAGACCTGTTACAGACGGTGTCGATTTCGGGTTCGTAGGTGATGTCCGTCATGTCGGGGGCGACCGTCTGAAGATGCTTTTAGACGCCGGCATTACGCCTGTTCTTGCCCCGCTTACCCACGACGGGCACGGAAGCATGCTCAATACCAATGCTGACACGATAGCCTCTTCGGCTGCCACGGCTCTCGTCGACTATTATGATGTGACGCTGGTGTTCTGTTTCGAGAAAAAGGGAGTGCTGCGCAATCCTGACGATGACGACAGTGTGATAGGACGGATAACACGTGAGGATTACGCGAGATATGTCGCCGACGGAACCATATCAGGCGGTATGATGCCTAAAATCGAGAATGCGCTCAACGCTGTAGATGCCGGAGTGAAGCAGGTAGTGATAACTCTTGCAACGGAAATAGGCAGGCATTCCGGCACTGTTATAAGCAAATGACATGCCCGCGCACCGCCTGCTTACGGGCAGCCGGTCGTTTCCTGTATGTCCGCCATACGTTTCCTTCAATTTGCCTATGCACCTTCTGCAATATCTTTATGTGTTCTCTTTAATATAATAATATGTATTATTTAATATAATAGTGTGTCCACTCTAATTTGATTGTATGTATTCTTTAATATGATTATGTGTCACCTTTGATGTGACTGCACGTCTCTTTTAAGACGGAAAAGCCTTTTCCGCTGTCCGCTTGTGTCGAGCCAGGCGTGTGGAACGGATGCTTTCACAGAATAGAAGCTTTAATGTTAAAAAGAGTGAATTACTCCTCGGGTCTGTAACTTTTCATTCCAGCAAACGTCATTTAAACAGATATCAGATGAGAAATATCAGTTTCCGCAACGATGTCCTGCCGCTAAAAGACATTCTTTATCGGCTTGCACTGCGCATAACGACGAACCCTGAAGAGGCGAAAGACATCGTTCAGGATACGCTGATTAAGCTCTGGAACCGGCGGGAGAGCCTTGGTGAAATTGAGTCGATAGAAGGATTCAGTCTTACTATTTGCCGTAATATGGCACTGGACAGGGTCAGACTCCTTAAAGGAAAGAGCAATCCGCTCGACAGCGGGTACGCCGAGAAGGCTGACAACGCCTCGGATCCGCTGGAGAAAGCTACTCTCAAGGACCGCATCTCGATAGTAAGGCAGTTGCTCGACAGTCTGCCTGAGAAGCAGAAAAGCTGTATGCAGCTGCGCGATTTCGAGGGAAAGTCATACAAGGAAATAGCCGCTGTGATGGGAATAAGCGAAGAACAGGTAAAGATAAACATCTTCCGTGCCCGTCAGACGGTGAAAAAGAAAATTAAAGAATACGACAGTTATGGACTATAAATACATCAGTCAGCTTCTGGAACGTTATTGGGCGGGTGAGACATCGCTTGAGGAAGAGCAGATACTCCGTGCCTTTTTCAGCCAGACAAATGTGCCTGACGAGCTGAAACAATACCGTTGTCTGTTCCTTTATGAGCAGACAGAGCCTGCCGCCGACGTGCTCGGTGAGGACTTTGACGAGCAAATCATGTCCGTCATATCGCGTCCGCAGCCAGTCAAGGCACGCATGCTCACAATGGGACAGAGGTTCGCTCCGCTGTTCAAGGCGGCAGCTGTGGTGGCGATAATCCTTACGTTGAGCAATGCCGCACAGTCGTCTTTCCGTGACGACGATTATACAAATGTCACGAGTTTCGAGCGTCCTGTGCAGGGCGTTTCGGTGGCGTTGAATGATTCGGCACGCACCGACACACTCAAACGGTCGGGTTTAAGCAACGTGAAATACGACGCTCCGGTGCTCTTAAAGTAGAATTTTTCTATGCTTTCTATATAATCATGTTTAGTAAAACAAAAAAGATGAAACTGTGAAGTTTCAAGTTCTCTCAAATTTTTCATAACATACTAACGTTGAAAACCGCCGGTACATGAACTTATGTACCGGCGGTTCTTTATTTGGTATGGGCTTTTCCGTGCGATGTCAGGGTTTCTTCATGCCGATACGGAGAGTAAGCTGGTAAAGCGACGGTATGAGAACGCATAGCGCGCAAGCCATGAATATGGCAATCTTATGGGTGTCTCCTCCGCACAGCTCGCTTATTGTCATGTTGTATGTGCCTGGCATCAGCGTCGTCATAACGAATACTACAGTGTTGTTTGTCCAGTGGAATGCGATGCCGGGAAGCACGCTTCCTGTGCGGTAATACATCCATCCGAGCAGCAATCCTGTGATTGTCGCGTTAAGACCTTGCGCCGCGTTGCCGTGCACTATTCCGAAAAGGACAGCCGATATGAATATCGCAATCCAGTGCATGCGCCTGTCAAATATCTTCAGCAGGCTTCGCAGTATGGCTCCTCTGAACACTATCTCTTCCGCAACCGGTGCTATTATGCCTATCGTGATGTATCCGAGGTCGTGGTTTATCATGTTGGCGTACATCTGTACCTGCTCGTTGCTTATGCGCAGATTTAGTGTCTCAAGAACGAACGACGCCACTGGCATCATTCCGATTGCCGTTGTCACTGTCCAGAAAAAGACACTCCACTGCCGCGTGTTGAAGTAGTCGCGCGACAGGACTGCCCATCGTCTCCATACGAACAAGGCTATGGTGATTGCGCTTGAAGCCAGTGAGCTTAGCACAAGTGCCGTAGCGTTGGCAGCCAGATTGTCCACTATCAGTCCCGCGCACTGCATCACGGCGAACTGTATTATTACGAACGCCACGAAGCACAAGGCAGCCTGCATGGTCTGTTCAATATTTGTCTTCATTCCTCTTTATCCTTGCTGAATTGTTGTTCCACCAGTTTTCTGTCCATGCGCAGCTGTTCCCGGAGCTGTGCAAGGCTGTCGAACTTCTGCTCCCCGCGTATTCTGTGGATGAAAGAAACGAGCATCAGCTTGCCGTAGATGTTGTCGCTGAAGTTGAAAATGTTGGTTTCCAGCGACACGTCCATGCCTCCGAATGTCGGTCTTGTGCCGATGTTCATCATCGCCGGGCGCATTGCCATGCTCTGCTCTATGCGTGCCGTGACGGCATAGGCACCTTTTGCAGGTATCATCTGGCATACGGTGGCAGGGTCGATGTTGGCTGTTGGGAATCCCAGCTTGCGCCCTTCCTGGAAACCTTTTCTCACTGTTCCCGATATGGTGTAAGGATATCCGAGGCACTTTTCAGCCATTTCCACCTCACCGTCCTGTAGGAATCTCCTGATGACAGACGAGCTTACGTTGTATCCGTAGAGCGTGAAGGCGTTGGCATGAATCACTTCCATTCCCGCCTCTTTGCCGTATCTGACATAATCGGCGAATCCTTCCGCCCGTCCATGTCCGAACCGGTTGTCATAGCCGATGATGAGTTTGCGCACGTTGAGTCTCTCTTTCAGTATGCGGGTGATGAATTCTTCCGCGCTCAAAGAAGCCATTTCCATGTCGAAATGCAGCACCACGGCGTTGTCGATGCCTGTCTTTGACAGCATGAGCAGTTTAGAGTCAGGTGTGGACAGCAGCTGCGGGATGTAGTCGCTCTGCAGCACCTGCCTCGGATGGCGGTCGAAGGTGATGACTGTCGATTCCATTCCTGTAGCCTTAGCCTCGTCGGTCACCTGCCTGATGAGGTACTGGTGACCCCGGTGCACACCGTCGAAGAAGCCGATGGTTGCCACGCATGGCTGCATGGGCTGCATGTCCTTTCCCAGATGTATTGTCTTCATTTCAGTATGTTTGCGCTCCGCATACGTGTGCGGATGCCATGTTATCGTATTCTTTTTGCCGTCAGACGTTTCACGCCTCTTATTATCTCTCCTATCCACAGCACGACAGACGTTCCGGCTATTATGCACAGCCATTCTTCGGCGGAGAGCGGTTCGGTGCGGAACATCTTGCCTCCGAAGGTCACGATGAGCCATTGTCCCGCGAGGATGATGCACAGTGTGAGCAGCAGTCCCGGGTCTTTCAGCAGCTCGTTGAATGCCGAGTGGTTTGTGCCGAGCGTCTTAGCGTTGAACAGGTTCCACCACTGTATCATCACGAACGCCGTGAAGAATATTGTGAGAGCCTTCACACTGATTGCTCCGGACACCGAGCAGCAACGCTCGCAGTATATGAGCATGCCGAGCATCACGAGGAAGAAGAGCACTCCCATGGTCAGTATGCCGTACGCCATCTTGCGGTTTATGATGAAGTCGTTCTGATTGCGGGGCTTGTCTTTCATCACTTCGTGCGACGGAGGGAGCGATGCCAGCGCCATGGCAGCGAACGTATCCATGATCAGGTTCACCCATAATATCTGCGTTACGGTGAGCGGCAGCTCGGTGCCTATTATAGAGCCGCCGAGCACGAGCAGCAGTGCCGTTACGTTTACTATGAGCTGGAAGAAGATGAAACGCTGTATGTTGCGGTAGAGCGAGCGTCCCCACATCACCGCCTTCACTATGCTCTGGAACGAGTCGTCTATCAGAGTGATGTCGCTGGCGTTCTTCGCCACGCTCGTGCCCGAGCCGAGCGACAGTCCCACATGGGCGTGGTTGAGTGCCGGCGCGTCGTTTGTGCCGTCTCCGGTCACAGCCACCACCTCACCGTGTTTCTGCAGAAGCTGCACCAGTCTCTGCTTGTCTGTCGGCCGTGCGCGGCTCATCACCTTTAGCGACTCCACCCGTCTGTAAGCCTCCTCGTCGCTCAGTGCGGCGAAGTCAGGTCCTGTTATCTGGTCGGTCGCGGGTGTATCGTCTTTCCATATGCCTATCTGTCGTGCTATCTCCACGGCTGTCGCCGACGTGTCTCCGGTAACAATCTTCACCTGAATGCCCGCCGAGTGACATTCGCCCACAGCATCCGGCACGTCCGTTCTCAGCGGATCGCTTATCGCTGCCACCGCCTGCAGCGTCAGACCTTCAACGTTCATCGCGTCAGTCTGCCTGCATGCGAATGCCAGAGTGCGCATTGCCTTGTTCTGATAAGCGCGCAGCTGTGCGGTGATTCTGGCTTTCTCGTCGTCCGTGATGTTGCAGAAGCCCATCACAATCTCCGGCGCGCCCTTCACGAAGAGCCAGTCCTTGCCGTCCACCTGTGCCACTGTCGCCATGTATTTCCTTTCCGTAGAGAATGGCAGACGGTCTTTTATCTCAGCCGTCCGGCGCATCTCAGCATAGTCTGTGCCCTTGTCTCTCAGCCTGAGCAGCAGAGCCACCTCCGTCGGGTTGCCTATTCCCTTGCCCTCGTTGTCGATGTTGGCTGTGGTGTTGAGCGCGATGGCGCTTGCCATCAGTTCCTCGTGAGCCGTCACCACCATGTCTGCCACCTGCATGCGGTTCTGCGTAAGCGTGCCCGTCTTGTCGGTGCATATCACTGTCGCCGCACCCATTGTCTCGCAGGCATGCAGCTTTCTCACGAGATTATTGCTCTTGAGCATCCGTCGCATGTTGAGAGCCAGAGCCAGAGTCACTGCCATCGGCAGACCCTCGGGCACTGCCATGACGATGAGGGTGACAGCCATCATGAAGTAGTTGAGCGTCACCTCCGCCATCTTCAGATAGTCGGCGCCCTGCCACAGAGGATTTGTCATTATGTCGTGAGTGAGGAATATGACGAACGCCGACACCGAGACGCCCGTTCCTATCTTGCTTATGAGCTTCGCGAGCTTGCCGAGCTGTATGTTGAGCGGAGTCTTCACAGCCGTCATCTCCGTAGCCTTGCGCGCCACCTTTCCTATCTCCGTGCTGTCGCCGACGGCGGTCACCACTGCGACACCGTTGCCGTTCATCACCATTGTGGAGCGCAGCACCGTGTCGGACGGATAGGTCGCCTCCTTGTCGGAGGGTGTCTCACCGGTCACGACGTGCTTGCTTATTATCGGCTCGCCCGTAAGCGACGACTCGTCTATCTGCAGGTCGGTTGACGCGATGAGTCTTCCGTCTGCCGGAATCTCGTCTCCCACCTCAATGATGATGACGTCTCCCACCACAACATCCTTGCGCGGAATCTCCGTCACCGTGCCGTTGCGCCTCACCTTCACGGGCGATTCCTCTCCCAGAGCCGTGAGAACGTCGAACTTCTTTGCGGCGTCTCGCTCGAAATAGAATCCTATTGTCGTCGCAAGGATTATGGCGAGCACTATTCCGATTGTCTCGATGAAGTCCTTGTGGAAGAACGCCAGGGCGAGCGAAGCCACTGCCGCCACGAGCAGGATTCTGATTATCGGGTCGTTGTATTTTTCCAGATAAAGCCTAAGCAACGATGTTCGCTTTGGCGGTGTGAGCAGGTTTTCGCCGTGTTCTCTCCGGCTTTGTTCCACTTGCTGGTCGTTCAGACCATACGAAAGGTTTTTCTCTTTTTCTTTGTCCATATGTTTAAAAAAGTGAGCTTGTCGCATTCTGATGTCGTGGCGGGGCGCTTCCGACGCATTTCGGATATATAAATATCATCCAAAACTTATGCAAAGATAATGCCAGCGAGCGGAAAGAAAGCTTGCTTTCAGTTTCCCGAGCGCCGCTTATCTTATGCAAAGATACTGCAAAAGAGGTGCGCCACAAAAGAATTTTATTTATTTTTAAGATGTAGTCAGTCTTGTTATGACATGCTCCGGATGAGTTATGGCGTCACAGAGTGAACATGGATGCTTTATACAGCAAAGCATGATGCTCGTCTGTCACCATTGTCTGAAAAGCTCCACACCGAACCGGAAGCCGATGCCGTCGAACTTTCCGTTCTTCTGCGACACGAATATGCCCGTGGAGAACAGGCGTGTGGCGAAGCCGTATCCGTACTCCATGTAAGGGTGGAGGTCCTTCACCGTGAGAGCGTTGACATATATGCGTTCCTTCTCCATGAAACGCCCAGCCCACGGTATCCACGCCAGTATCATCAGAGGCGACTCATACGTGATGTTAGCCCTCACGTAGTATTGCGACGAGTTATACCAGTTTGAGTTGAGAAGCTCGAAGTCGCACGCCCAGTCGTCATACCATCCGCCCGGCAGGTTGTTCTCGTGGAAGTTGCTGTAGTCAAGGAAGAAGCGGTCCTCTCCGCGGTGCGAGTAGAATCCTGCGCCTGCTCTCATCTGCAGGGACTGCAGTGCCGAGATGTTCCATATGTACTGTCCGTCCGCCTCATACCGCTCATACTCCATGCTTGCGCCCAGCAGTCCCTTTATGCTCCGTTCGTAGTTGAGTGTCAGCACGGGTCCTCCGAACCCCATGGGGCGGTATTCCACCTCCACCAACGGTGCCGCCGAGGTGTATGTCGAGGGCATGCCGAGCCTGTCGTAAGCCTTCTCGTGCAGAGCCGAACGGCGGTGAACAGACAGTCCAGCCATCATGCTCAGCTTGCGTGATAGGTCGTAGTGACCCACGAGCCGCATGTTGAAGTCGTTGAAATAGGTCATGTCCTTCAGTCCGGCGGCTATGGAGTCACCGAACATGTTGTTCACGGTCTTGAGCACTCTTGTGTTTGATATGCGGTTTCCGTTGCCCACTTTCAGCTGTATGTATCCGTTTCTGCCACGGTCGAAATAGTAGTTCAGGGGCAGCTCGAAGTAGAACCTCTTCTGCTTGAACGAGTATCCCGCCTTGAACCTCGCCGATATCAGATGGTTGGAAGAGAAGTAATAGTTGGCTCGCAGGTCGAACTTATACACCAGTCCTTTCCTTCCGCTGTACCCGAGATAGAGCGGGTTGAGCAACGGACTGACGCGGAAGTGTCCCTGCCTGTTGTTGCCGAAGTCAGACTTTATGCGCCCGAAGAGGTGCTCGCCCACGTTGTCCCACAGCTTCTCTGTGAGTGTCCGCTTCTTCCGGCGCGACGCAGTGTCGGCGGCTGCGGCTGCTTTCCCGCTCTCATACTCGTTGAAGAGGCGCAGCTCGTGAGGCGACAGCTCCTCGGGACGTATGCGGTTGAGCATTGCCGTGTCGCCCTTTCCGGCTATCGTGTCGGTGATGAGCCTCGGCAGTCCGTGCATAGACGTATAGTCGACAGAAATGTCGTTGCCGAGGAATCTGAACCTCGCCGTCAGTCCGCATCTCTCAGGTATGAGCGTGCGCACGCCGTGCTCGCCCATCTGTATGTCCATGTGGAACTTCACCATGTCGTACTCTCCCTCCACATACATCGCCTGTATGCGTCCTGCCGTGGGGTCTACGGTAGCAGAGCCTTTCACCAGCCGCGTGTTGTCGAGCTTGGGGCTGAACTCTATGCGTGCCGTTCCGTCCTTCCTGCGGCTCACGCGGTAGCGGTAGTAACGCCTGTTGCGGCGGTAGAATGGTGAGAGGATGTTGTTGTCGATGAGCAGTTCTCCGTAGACGTCGGGCATGAGATATTTGAGCACCGTGGGCATTATCGTCTTGCTGCGCGGTATGGTGGAGCGCGAGAGAATGGTCTTCACGTCCATGTCGTCCATGCTTCTGAACACCATTCTGGAGTAGCTCTCGCCCACATACTCGCGTTTCCCGCCGTGCGCCACGGCATACATCGACGGTATCGCCATGAGTATCGCGTTGCGGCGGCGGGTCCTTATGCCGAACTTCATGTACGAATAGAGCTCGGCAGGAGCCATGCGCACCGAGTCCATTGCCGCGGCGTAGGCGAACACGCGCTTCATCAGCAGCGCGTCGTCTTTCTGTGATGCCATTGCCGGGCGTGGCGCGAGGCACAGCATTAAAAGCGTTATGATATAGCCACGGACTGTGTCCATCGGTGATGATATTGATGAAAACGGGTGGAAAGAGAGTTTTTCCCAGTTATCCGAGCACCGTTTTCATTTTACAAAAGTAATGCAATAATTTGATAAAAACGGAAAATCCGCAGATAAAAATATATCTGCGGATTCGCTCTTCGTGGGCCAACCAGGGCTTGAACCTGGGACCTCCAGATTATGAGTCTGTTGCTCTAACCAACTGAGCTATAAGCCCGAGAAACCTCATTGGTGAGGATTTCGGGTGCAAAGTTATAAAGTTTGGCTCAAACTACCAAATTTTTTTGAAGAAAAATGATGCCACAGCGTCCTTTACCCTCTTTTTTGTAAGGACGTAGGCGTTTGTGTGCGGTGTGGCGGGTGCATGAGGACCGCGGTGCGGCGGTGTGCCGGGGCTGGTGTGGAGTGGGGCGGAGAGACTGACCGGAGGACGTGTCGTAGAGGAGGGGACTGTAGCGTGCGTATGTGTGCGTATGGTCAACTAAAAAGGTGCGGAGTGTTAAACGCTTCCCCGCGAGAATCGTCCGCAGGCGCGAGGGGGAACGTGTGACGCTGAAAAACGTGAATATTCGCGCTTTGCGCAAGTGGTTGACAGTCAGGAGTATAGATTTGCTGACGCCGCGAGAGAATGTTTCTGAGCTGCGAAAGAGGCTTTTCCGTGCTGTCAAAGAGGCTTTTCCGCATGGCGGAAGAGGCTTTGCTGAGGTGTGATAAAGCATGTCCGGTGGGGCGGAACGGGCTTTATGACGTGAGAAAAGCGGAAAAGACGCGGTCCGATTGACGTCTTTTCCGCCTCAAAGGCGTGTGATATGGTGTCGCGGCAATCTCTTTCGCGTGTCGCGGAGGAGATTTTTTGGGAGAGTATTTTAAGTTAAATTTTAAGCGGATATTCCAAAATATGACATATGAGTGATTTTATAATGCCTGTCAATTCAGGACATCTGCTTGGCACTTGTCTGCCCTGCGACGGTTCATTCTACCAATACCTTCAGGTTCTCTCCAGCACTCCTCACGATGAATATGCCGTCGGAGGGCATCTCAGCCTCTGTCACTCCGCATGTCACCATGGTGCCGTCGGTGCGGTAGACAGCCATCGGGGAGTCCGAGCTTATGGTGTTCCGGCTCACGCTAACTCCCTTATGAGCCTGCGTGTTGTCGCTGATGGCTGTGGTGAGAGGCGTGTGGCGCGAGTTCTGCGCTATTATGGCTTTTGTCAGTTCGAGCCCTCTCACGTCATACTCTCCCGACTTGTCCGTTCCGGCATAGTCCATCATGATGATGCCGGTCGCACCCTGTTCGGTGTCGGGCGAGTTGAGAACGTCGAGCAGAGCCTTGCTTGTGCGTGCGGCATTGTCGCGATAGCCGTCGGAGCTGGAGCCCTTTGTGTAGCCCGAGGCGTGGTTTACGCACCATCGTGTGGACTTCGCCGCCATCCTTATGTCGAGCATGTGGAGCATCGCGTCAATCTTCCTGTCGATGCCGTCGTCGCCCGTACATTCGTAGAAGTCCTGCACAAGGGCGCGCTCTTCTCTGCCGTCAGCTCCGGTGATGACAGCCTTTGTCTGGTCCTGATACAGGTCGCTGTGGCTCCATCCCGTGATGTATGCGCCGTGAGGACCGTTGTCGTAGGTGTCGCGGCTCATCAAAAGAATCTTCCCTCTTATGTCTCCTATGGTGAGACCCTTGCGGAATCCGGCGATGTAGCCGTCCAGTGCATCCGCTGTGAGACTCTTGTCCATGAGTGCCTGCCACTGTGTCTGTATGCCTGTACGGCTGTCGCTCTCGTGGCGCATTATCACTATGGCGAACTCGCCTGGGTTCTCCTTCAGCTTGTCGCGCAGTGTGAGCAGTGCGTCGTCGAACGATATGGCGGTCTTTATGATGCCGTGATATATGTGCAGATATGTGCCTTCCGTGCCGTTCTCGACTGTTGGGCGCAGGTCGAAGGCACGTATGCCGCAGTCCCACTGCTGGCTTATGGTGAGGTCTTGCGTCTGTGCCGTGCCCGGTCCGAGCAGTGTTCCGAGCGCTCCTGAAAAGCCCTCTCCTGTGGCGGAGTCGTGTGTTCCGGGTATGGAGAGGTCGCTCACGTAGGTGTTGTCTGGCATTGGAGTGATCCAGTTGTCTGCAGAAACCGGCATTGCGGCAGCCATTGCAGTTATGACTGCCGCCATGAATTGTAGTACGTTTTTAGTCATAGTGTATGGTTTTTTATGTGTTACGGTCTTGCTTGCGGGGCTGCTCAGTGGTCACGGCAGCTTGCCTTTGTCAATCATGTCCTTGAATATGGACAGTCCGTATCTGATGGAGCTCAGTCCGAACAGCTCGGTGTGTATGTCCTCGGGAGCCATCCAGAAACATTCGGCTGCGTCGTCTCCGGCGCGCAGCTTCGTGGTGTCTGTCACGCGGCAGAGGAAGAACAGGTCGAGCGTGGGTATGTCGATGCCGCTGAATCGGTAGGAGTTGGGCAGGCTGAACATATAGCGTGGGGAGGTGATTTCGAGTCCCGTCTCCTCCCTCACCTCACGTATGACGCCCTCCTCAGCCGTCTCTCCCGCGTCGGCGAATCCTCCGGGCAGGTCGAGCGTGCCTTTTGCAGGCTCTCTGAGCCGCCTCTCCACGAGCAGCCTTCCTTCGTTGTCGAGTATGAACGCCGCGTTTGAGGAAGCCGGGTTCACAAAATATTCGAATCCGCAATTGTCACATTTCTTGCTTTTCACGCTGTCTGTCGTGAAATGACTGCTGCCGCATACCGGGCAGAAAGCAAATTTTTCGGTTATCCGCATGATAATAAGCTGTCTGATTGTAATATTGTTTTTTTGGTCCGGGACAGCCTTTAGTTGCCCCGTCACACTGCAATATTATGAAAAAAAAGTTATCTTTGCAAGTAAAAGGTTTTAATATTTACAAAGACGATATGAGATTGAGAATTATGGCATTGGTGCTGGCAGCATCGGCGGCATGGCTCGCCGCTCCTGCCCAGAGAGTGTTTGACATGGACTTGTGGCAGGGCAAGGTGAAGGTGAAAGGCAGCGATCCTGCCGACACGGCGAAGGTGAGGGTGTTCCTGCCCGAGGCTAAGAACGCCACCGGACGTGCGGTGGTGATATGCCCCGGAGGCGGATACGAGCATCTGGCGATGGGACATGAGGGCTACGACTGGGGACCCTTCTTCAACGACATGGGCATAGCGGCGGTGGTGCTGAAATACCGTATGCCGCACGGAAACCCTGAAGTGCCGGTGAGCGACGCCGAGGAGGCTATGAGACTTGTGAGGCGCAACGCGGCGAAGTGGAAGATAAATCCTGCCGACGTGGGCATAATGGGATTCTCGGCTGGCGGACATCTTGCCTCCACCATTGCCACACACTCCACGGGCGACGCCTTGCCCGATTTCCAGATACTGTTCTATCCGGTCATAACCATGCTGCAGGGCTACGCGCATCAGGGCTCGCGCGATAATCTGCTGGGCACCGACGTGAAGAAGAAGACGGAGCGTTACTATTGCAGCGACAGGCATGTGACACGCACGACACCGCGTGCCTGCATCATCCTTAGCGACGATGACGACATCGTGCAGCCCTCAAACGGGGTGAACTATTACATCGAGCTGTTCCGCTACGACGTGCCGGCGGCTCTCTATGTGTATCCTTCCGGAGGTCACGGGTACGGACTGCAGAGCAGTTTCAAGTATCATGTGGAGATGATGCTCGACCTCAGGGCGTGGCTGCGGAGCTTCTGACAGCGACGCTCACGGCTGCTCCGGACCGTCGGAACGGGCAAGGGGGCTGAGACAACATGTGTCTCAGCCCCCTTGCTTATGCGAGTGCGCCTCCGGCATAGGTGCGCCGCCGTTCAGAGAAGAGCCTCTATCTCGGCATTGACGTCCTTTATCTGGGCGTCGCGCTTCACCACGTTCACGTTCTTGTCGAGAAGGAAGAATGTGGGCACAGCCTGCACGTTGTAGTTGCTCAGCACCTTTGTGTTGTTGTCGTCCATGCGTACGCTTATCCACGGAAGGGCTGCGGTCTTGGTCTTCCAGAAGTGTTCGTCGGCGTCGACAGACACCTGGTATATCTCGAATCCGCGGCTGTGGTACTTGTTGTATATGTCGCGCATCATCATGATGCGGTCTGCCGAGCCGTCGCCCGAGAAGAGATGGAAGTCGAGCAGCACCACCTTGCCCTTGAGGTCTGACAGCCTCCGCACGTTGCCCCGGTTGTCCTTGAGCACTATGTCTATTATTCCGGATGTGTCTACGACGTCAGGATTGATGGTCTTAGCCATCTCGTTCCTTATGATGCGCACGTTTTTCATACCCTCGATGGCTATGTTGTGGAGGTTGGCTCCGCGCTCCGCCTGCGGGTAGAAAGTGTCCCAGCTTGTGGCGACTGCGGCAAACACCTTCACGTCGTCCTCACTGTTGCGCGGGTTGAAGATGAGCATCGACCTGTAGCCCATGCTTATTGTCTGGAAAAGGGCGAAGTAGGCGTATGCCTTCATCGGCTCCTTGTATATGTAGTCGGTCTTCACTCTTGTCTTGTAGGCGTCTATTGTCTTTGCCACACTGTCGTTCACTGCCTGTATGTTGAGCGTGGGGTCGGCTGCGATGGCGTTGATGTCGCGCTGCAGCCGCATCTGCATGAGCGTGAGCTCCTTTATCTTCGAGCAGTCGTAAGAGCCTTTCACCTCATAGGCTGACGCCATTGCGGGCCATGCGGCGTTCACTTCTATTGTCTCCGTGGAGTCTACGGCGATGTTTATTATCTGTCCGGCTATGCGCAGGCGGTAGAACTCCGGCGTGACAGGGTCTTTGCCGCTGAACGAGAACGAGCCGTCTTCGGGCAGTCTAACCGAGTCTGCCGTCACCGGACCGTTGAGGCTCATGTGCTCCAGATAGAGTATGGAGTCCCTGGCATCGGTTATCTTTCCGGTGATGTGGAATTTTCTTTCGTTACATGACGATATTGCCATGAGCATGGCGATGATTGCAGCGAAGGTGATATGGCTGTATCTGTTGTACGTCTTCATATGCAGTGTGATGTGTTGATTTGTTGTCTGCAAATTTAACAAATTTTTTCGTACGCAATGCTCTTCGGGTGATATTTTTTAATAAAACAGTGCCTGCGGGCGCAATGGCAGTCTGCTCTCTGATTGCCGGGCGCAGCCTGTTTTTTTATAAAACAGACAAAGGGCAGACCCGAGAGCCTGCCCTTTGCCGTAAAAAGGATGCCGTGCGTGGCGGTTCAATATTTTATCCTGATGAACTTCACGCCGTGCGACGGAATGAAATAGCGCGTGTCTGACGTGCTGATGTCCTTCTGCCGCCACAGGTCGCGTGCGTAGGTGAGGCTGCCTATACCGAGCTTCCCGAAGTATGAGGAGAAGTCTACCGTGGCGTCGCTGTCGCCCAAGTTGAATATACCCACGGCATAGCTGCCGTCTGCGAGCGGGCGTTTCCATATCTGGATGTCACCGTCGGAGACCTCGCGTTTTGCCTGCTTGCCGAGTATGTCCTGGTTTACTGCGTTCACCTCATTGTTGCACAGCAGTGCGAGAGTGAAGTCGTCGATGCGCGAGATGTCGCAGCCTATGAGCATGTTGGAGGCGAGAAGCGACCATAGCGAGATGTGTGTGTACTGCTCGTCTGGTGTGAGTCGTGTGTCGCGCAGGTTGTCGCTCCATCCCACCATGCCCACGATGAGCATGTCGGGGTCGTTCCAGTGTCCTGGCGCGGCGTACGGATGAAGGTCTGCCTGACGCACGAAACCTATGTCGTAGAGCGACTCCCATGTGTCGGTTATGTCGCCCGTGGTGCGCCATGAGTTGGCGTCGACCACCGGACCCCATTTCCATACATCAGCCATGCCGTACTGGCAGAGACTGTAGAATATGTCGCGCGGCTGCTCGCGAAGGTATTTCTGCATGTGCATATACGGACGGGCGTATGCGGCGAGGCTTCTGTCAGTAGACTTGTCGAACTCGCGCGAATAGCCGCACCAGTCATATTTCAGATAGTCTATGCCCCAGCTGTTGTATGTCTTGGCGTCCTGCTCCTCATGACCGAGCGAGCCGAGATAGTTGCCGCAGGTGCGGTCGCCGGGCGACGAGTATATTCCGAACTTCAGACCGTTGGAGTGCAGCCAGTCGCCCAGACCTTTCATGTCGGGGAACTTCTCGTTCACGGCGATGGTGCCGTCGGCGTTCCGCTGCGGAGCTTCCCATGCGTCGTCAACGTTGATGTAGCTGTAGCCGTAGTCGGCGAGCCCTTTCTCTATGAGGGCACGTGCCGAAGACATCACTTTCTCCTGCGATACGCTGAGGCCCCAACAGTTCCAGCTGTTCCAGCCCATGGGAGGTGTGAGCGCTATCTTGTCTCCCACCTTTATCGTGAACGGCTGTTCTGTCTTGCCTTTGGCGTTCTCTGCCACGATGGTCATCTCATAGTCGCCGCGCTCTCTGATGCTTCCGCTTATCACACCGTTGGCTGCATCGAGCTTAAGACCTTCCGGAAGATTGTTCACGGAGAACTTCATCGGACGCTCGCCCGACACCGGTATGCGGAAGATTACGGGTGAGCCGGGGCGCACTCCGTATACCAGCGGACCGTTGTAGCGCGGTGTAGCCGGAGCGGGTGGGGTGAGGATGTATTTCGGGATATATGAGAATACTGCCTTCTTGCCTGTCGTGGCGTCGGTGCATGTCACTTTTATCTGTACGCACTTGCCTTTGCTGTAAGCCAGGTCGAACGGTTTCGCCCCGTTGCCTTTCACCGTCAGCTTCTTGTTGATGTGCCGGAGGCTCTGTCCGTTCTCCGTGTCGGTGACGTCGATGTCGAGGATGAGGCGTACGGAAGATTTGTTTGTGTTCTTTATAGTGGCTGTGCATACAGGGTTGTCACCTGACGATTTCTGGGCGGAAACAGCCTTCATGCCGTCTATGCGGCTCGGAACGCTGACGCTCACGCCGCTTCCGAACATGCCGCCGGGGTCGTTGCCGTTGTACACTCTCACTGCGAGCACGTTCTCCTTGCCCCATCTTATGGCTTTGCTTGAGGCGGATACGGAGTAGGTACGCGGCTCTTCCCATTTTGACACGTATCCTTCTTTGTCACCGGGTGTGCTTCCAGTCTTGCCGATAAGCACTCCGTTGAGATATGTCTCGTCGGCATCGTCTATCTTGCCCATGACGAAGAGCACGGTCTCTTTGATGTCGGAGTTGTCGAGCATGGACTCCGGCAGGGTGAAACGTATGCGATACCACGCATAGTTGTTCGGATTGCTGATGCCCTGATCGGTCCATGGCTTGAGCATGGATAGTGATTTCCACCGGCTGTCGTCGAACGTCGTGTTTTTCCATTCCATATTGTCGCCTTTCTGGAATTTTGCATCTGTCAGTTTCAAAACCTGGGCGGTGGAGCCCAGCATGGTGGCGACAGACAGATAAAATGTCAGTAATATTGATTTCTTCATATCAGGTTGTATGGTTTGATTGTTCGTTGTCGTGACACATTATATAGTATATAACGTTTGAGGTATGACTCTACAAAGATATAATAAAAATCACCAGACGTGGCAGACTTGCCTGTGTTTTTTTCTTTTTAAGGTCATATGATTGGGTGTTTATATCAAAAAGACAAACACGCATGTGTTTTCTTACAACTCATTTGCCGCGCTACGGTTTTGGTGTATCTGTGTGGCTGCGCTGTGACGGAGATGTGAAAAGGGACGCGCCTTGGTGGAGCGTCCCTTTATAAAGAGGTTTCCCGATGGTGCGGGATATGTTTTCAGTATTTTATTATCTTCTCGCTCGATGAGCCTGACTTGCCCTTTACGTTTACGATGTAGAGTCCGTCAGGAACGTCGGTCACGTCAACATCAACGCTGCCATGACCTTTTCCAGACTTCATCTTCTCACCGTGGACGGTGACAAGCTGCCATTTGAACTTGTCGCCGCTGTTCTCGGTAATGGTGAACTTGTCGTGAACGCGGCGCGGGTCGACGCTTATGGTCTTGTCGCCGCCGGCAGACACCGTGCTCTCTATGGAGTTTGTGGTGTTTATTATCGGGCGTTCGGCTGTGACAGAAGGACGCAGGTTCTCTACGACGGGCCATCCGTCCTCATCCCATGTCACCTTGTCGAGGAACACCTTACGTCCGGAATCGATGTCCTTGGCGTCGTATCCGTGATACAGCATCCAGTGCTGTCCGGCATCGTCGAGCACGAGTTCTGAGTTATGACCGGGACCTACGACGTCAGGACTGCGGTACATCAGGTTGGAGAACTGGTTGTCGAGGGCGCGGTCTCCCACTTTGTTGACATACGGACCCATCAGGTTCTCGGAGCGTGCCACAACCACGTGATAGGTGCTGTTGGCTCCGTCGCAGCACGAACCGGCTGAACCGAACAGGTAGTAATAGCCGTCGCGCTTTATTATGTAAGTGCCTTCCGTGAGCGTGCCTGCTATCTGCACCTTCTCAGCTCCGGGCTTTACGGAGAGTCCGTCGTCTGAAAGCTCAATGCCGTAAATGCCTCGGAACGAGCCCCAGAAAAGGTATTTCCTGCCGTTGTCCTCAATGTAGAACGGGTCGATACTGTTCTGTACGCCTATCTCATTGCTTATGAACAGTTTCTTGGCATTGAGGAACGGTCCCTCAGGACTGTCGGCTACAGCACATCCTATGCCGCATTCCCATTCTCCGCCCCATGCCGATTTGGAGAAGTAAAGCACGTATTTGTCGCCTATCTTGTTGATGTCGGGAGCCCAGATGCCGCCGTTCGGCACCATTGTAGGACGTGTGGCTTCGGTGAAGGCGGTGCCTATGAAGTCCCAGTCGACAAGATTCTTAGACTTGTATATAGGTGTGTTGCGTGTGTCTTCCGTGCCGTACAGATAGTAATAACCGTCGTCGGCGCGTATCACAGTCGGGTCGGGGGCACTCACATTGATGACAGGATTGCTGTATGTATCGGTGCTCTCTTCCGGCTTTTCGGGCTTTATCATCTCTTCAGGAACGCTTGCCGTGCTGCCGGTAACATCCACATTCACCGTGCTGAAAGGCGATCCGTTGTATGAGGCGTTGACAGTCTGCACTCCTGCGGTGTAGCTTCCGTCGGGCAGGACGAGCGTTATCTTGCGGGCGTTGTATGCGTTTCCGGGCTGGTTTACCTTGCGCACGCCGTCTTTATCACCACCTATGAACGAGTTGCCGCCGGCAACCACCTTTCCGTCGGAGTTCATCACGTAGTATTCGAAAGTCTCGTTGCCTACGGCTCCGGCAGGCATGTCCCATGTAAGAATGAGTTTTCCGTCTGCCACTTCAGCCTTCAGATTCTCCGGCTTCTGCGGTGTCAACACCGTTGTGTTGGGATTCTTTGTGGCAGAGAATACGTTTTTCAGTCCGTTGATGCCGCTGTAGAACGTCTCGTCAGACGACTGTGAGACTGTCACATAGTCGTTTACGCCGTCACCGTTGTAGTCTATGAATACCAGACATCCTTCCGAACCGCCTCCCATGCGTATGCTTTCTTCAAAGGAAGCGTTGCCGTCGCCCATACCGATGAAGCATGTCTGGGCACTGACTTCAGGCGACCATCCGAGGTTGAATATATCAAAGTTGCCGTCGCCGTCCCAGTCCATGGCTCCGTATTGGCGGTTTGTGCTGTTCTGTCCGCGCATCTCCGATGTTCCGGCGGCGCCTTTTGCGGTGTATGTCACGCTTCCGTCCGGTGCGATGGAAGAGGTGTATACGCCGTAGACATAGTTCTGTCTGCCGTCTCCAGCCCATCCTGAGAGGTATATGTCAGGTGTCCCGTCGTTGTTGAAATCGGCTACGGCAATGCCTCCCTCGGATATAGCCGGTATGGCTCCGTCGGTGACATATTGTCTGCGGAAGTGTCCCGGATGCTCCGGATCGTTGAGGAACAGGTCGGTGAAATGGGTGTTGTTGCCGTCAGTTGTCCCGAGTTTGTCACGGTCGTTGGAGTTGGAGTTGATGAAGAAGTCAACATATCCGTCGTTGTTGAAGTCGTATGCGAGCACCTGTCCGCACTCGAAGTGATACTTCTTTCCGTCCTGTCCGTATTCGAGAACGTAGGGGTCGGTGAGGAAATGGCTTATCTCGAATACGCCTCCGCCTCTGTTCAGAAGAATGACATTGGCGTCCGTGTATGTCGTCGGGTCACCGCTCTTGTTCGTATGATAGCCCATTCCGACGATGTCGGGCAGTCCGTCGTTGTTGAAGTCGGCTACATCTCCGGAGAGAATATAGCGCATGTCGAACTCCACAGGGCTGCCCTCAGAGTCGACAAACTGCGGTTTGAACTGCTCGAACGTACCGTCTCCGTTGCCGAGGAATATTCCCTCACGGCTCACGTTGTCCACGAACGGCTCATCGTTGTATGTCCTTCCGGCTGTCTCGAAAGCCACGACGTCCATTATTCCGTCCTGATTCATGTCGCAGGCAGAGAGTGAAGGTCTGTCTGCCACGTTGATGTTGATGCCTTCATTGAAGTAAGACAGGTTGTTGTTCACGTTTCCGACAATGCCCCATCTCAGCCTTCTTCCCGGCTCGGCAAGCATCACATGCGTCTTTCTTTTCTTTTCCCAGCTCTGCACTCCTGCGTCGTTTGTGGTCTGCGAGCCTATGCCTGCCATTATGAGGTCGCGCAGTCCGTCGTTGTTCACGTCTATTGCGACGGCATTGGAGTTGTGCGCTCCCCATTCCATGTTTATCGGACTGCTTGGCAGATTGGTCTGAGCCTGTGTCGCTGAGACTGTCAGCAGCATTCCGATCAGAGTAGTTGTTTTTTTCATTTCAGATGTTTTAATTATGAAAATTAGATAAAATGATAATCTGTCCGGGCGTATGTCCGGTGTGATTCCGGCATTTGAGGACGGTCTGTTCCGGCTGTCTGGCGGACAGAAAAAGCGTCTTCTCTTTGACGGAAAAGATGAGAGTGGCATAATGCGGTGTGCTTGTCGATGCAGCATATTTACATCACTGATTATCAGTGACTGTTCATTTTAATCGGTACAACCTCTGTTTTGACAAATACACAGAATGTGGGGACAAATGCAAATCGGTGTATTTCATAGCTTTGCATATATGTGTTGTACCGCTTTCTTTTAGCCTTTTTTGCGAATGTCCGCTATCAGATACAAGGTGTTGAATGATAGGGCATTTCCGCAGGTAT
>NZ_LT556052.1 GCF_900079775.1 Leyella lascolaii
AGACAATTGTCTCCTTATGTCTTCAGGTTGGCTTTGCAACAATCAGGAGTGGATATTCTCGAACCGATGCTCTATTTTGAGTTACAGATACCACAAGTAGCAAGTTCCAAAGCTATTACAGATCTGCAAAAAATGATGTCTGAGATTAAAGGTATCAGTTGTAATAATGAGTGGTGTCTTATTGAAGGGAAAGTTCCATTAAATACAAGTAAAGACTATGCCTCAGAAGTAAGTTCATACACTAAAGGCTTAGGCACTTTTATGGTTAAGCCGTGTGGGTATCAAATAACAAAAGGCGGTTATTCTGATAATACCCGTATGGAAGAAAAGGATAAACTTTTATTCATGTTTGAAAAATCAGTATCATCAAAATAATGGAACGATCCAGGAATTTCTATAAGACAATACGGTTGGGGTATATACTTATCTCCGTTCTTATCGGATGTATAGCATATAATAGCTTCTATGAATGGCAGGAGATAGAAGCATTAGAACTTGACAA
>NZ_LT556053.1 GCF_900079775.1 Leyella lascolaii
AACAAGATCTTCGATGATTGTTCGGGAAAGACGAGCATCGCCAATGCCTTGCGTGATTTCCAGCGATACCTTTCTCCGCATATCAGAACAGAGAAGCCTGTCGTGCATATATCCTTGAATCCGCATCCCGATGATGTGCTGACGGATATGGAGATGGAGAATATTGCCCGTGAATACTTGGAGCGCATGGGATATGGCAACCAGCCATACATGGTTTACAAGCATGAGGACATAGACCGTCACCACATGCACATTGTGACCATCCGGGTGGATGAGAACGGCAAGTGCTTGGATAGCCGATACAACTACCATAGGAGCAAGGCTATCACTCGTGACTTGGAGGAGAAGTACAATCTCCACAAGGCAGACCGCAAGCAACGCCAGGCAGACAATCCACTCCGCAAGGTGGATGTAAGCCAAGGCAATGTGAAGAAGCAGGTTGCCAATACCGTGAAATCACTCTGCACTACCTACAGGTTCCAGTCCTTAGGCGAATACCGTGCACTTCTTTCCTTATATAATATATCCTTGGAGGAGGTCAGAGGCGAGGTTGGCGGTCGTGAGTATCATGGTTTTGTCTATTCTGCCACGGACGGACAGGGTAATAAGGTTGGAAATCCTTTCAAGGCTTCCAAGATTGATAAGTCTGTCGGTGTGGAGGCGATAGAAAAGCGGTTCGCTTATTCAGCCAAGAAGTTCAAGGAGGACAAGAAACTCTCCGAGATGACCAAACATAGTGTGGAGGCAGTGTTGAAGCAGACTTACCATAAGGATAAGTTCGTTGAACTGCTGAAAGCAAAGGGTATTGATGTTGTTTTCCGACATACAGCTGACGGCCGTATCTACGGAGCAACATTCATTGACCACCGCACCCAAAGCGTGTTCAATGGTTCAAGGCTTGGAACGAATCTTTCTGCCAATGCCCTGCAGGAGCACTTCACCTTGCCTTACGAGAATG
>NZ_LT556054.1 GCF_900079775.1 Leyella lascolaii
AGTAGCGCATCAGTAAGGTCAATAATATTTTATATTGATGGCGCGAGCCTTGTAGAGACGCAAGATTTTGCGTCTCCCGAGGGATAAAAGCATGCTTATATGTGGTATATAGTTTAGCGTCGGTTTGCGACACGGTTGCTTGTGAGACGCAAGGAAAATCATTATAATGGGCATATTGTTTACCATCCTTTTGCGACATACTCGCTTGTGAGACGCAAAATCTTGCGTCTCCCGAGGAATAAAAACATGCTTATATGTGGTATATTGTAGCGCGTAAGTGTGCGGAATGATTGCTTGTGAGACGCAAGATTTTGCGTCTCTACTTGGGTTGATTGCGGTTGGAGAGGTTGGAATGTGGGATGTGGAGAGCCGAATTACGCATAAAAAATGCTGACATATGGCATTTGTAGTGCCTTATATCAGCATGATTGTCCGTGAGACGAACTTTTTCGCGTCTCTACACAGGTATGCGTGCATTCTCCACAATGCTTATGCGGATGTTATGAAAAATATTACGCATGCGTCAATGATGTGTGGAATCAAAAATCAATATTACCGCTGCCATCATCTTCCCCGTCTTCATCACCATCTACCACTGGCTGTTCACCTGCATGTATTCCTGTGCCGTCCGACCCCGCCAGTATTTCAGTGCCTTCCATTACGATTGTTTTTGACTCCGGTTTCAGATACTCTTTTTTATTCATGATGTTTTAATGTTTTGTTTATAATATATTATTGTAAATGTTATGTGCTTTTTTTGATTGTGCAGGT
>NZ_LT556055.1 GCF_900079775.1 Leyella lascolaii
AGGAGAAACATACGAAGGCGCATAACGATACCACTGACCCTCAGCAATCTTAAACTTCTTAGACGAATCACCAGAACGGAAAACATCCTTCATAGAAATTTCACGCGGCGGCAAGTTGCCATACAAAACAGGGTCGCCAGCAATATCGGTATAAGTCAAAGCACCTTTAGCGTTAAGGTACTGAATCTCTTTAGTCGCAGTAGGCGGAAAACGAACAAGCGCAAGAGTAAACATAGTGCCATGCTCAGGAACAAAGAAACGCGGCACAGAATGTTTATAGGTCTGTTGAACACGACCAGAAAACTGGCCTAACRACGTTTGGTCAGTTCCATCAACATCATAGCCAGATGCCCAGAGATTAGAGCGCATGACAAGTAAAGGACGGTTGTCAGCGTCATAAGAGGTTTTACCTCCAAATGAAGAAATAACATCATGGTAACGCTGCATGAAGTAATCACGTTCTTGGTCAGTATGCAAATTAGCATAAGCAGCTTGCAGACCCATAATGTCAATAGATGTGGTAGAAGTCGTCATTTGGCGAGAAAGCTCAGTCTCAGGAGGAAGCGGAGCAGTCCAAATGTTTTTGAGATGGCAGCAACGGAAACCATAACGAGCATCATCTTGATTAAGCTCATTAGGGTTAGCCTCGGTACGGTCAGGCATCCACGGCGCTTTAAAATAGTTGTTATAGATATTCAAATAACCCTGAAACAAATGCTTAGGGATTTTATTGGTATCAGGGTTAATCGTGCCAAGAAAAGCGGCATGGTCAATATAACCAGTAGTGTTAACAGTCGGGAGAGGAGTGGCATTAACACCATCCTTCATGAACTTAATCCACTGTTCACCATAAACGTGACGATGAGGGACATAAAAAGTAAAAATGTCTACAGTAGAGTCAATAGCAAGGCCACGACGCAATGGAGAAAGACGGAGAGCGCCAACGGCGTCCATCTCGAAGGAGTCGCCAGCGATAACCGGAGTAGTTGAAATGGTAATAAGACGACCAATCTGACCAGCAAGGAAGCCAAGATGGGAAAGGTCATGCGGCATACGCTCGGCGCCAGTTTGAATATTAGACATAATTTATCCTCAAGTAAGGGGCCGAAGCCCCTGCAATTAAAATTGTTGACCACCTACATACCAAAGACGAGCGCCTTTACGCTTGCCTTTAGTACCTCGCAACGGCTGCGGACGACCAGGGCGAGCGCCAGAACGTTTTTTACCTTTAGACATTACATCACTCCTTCTGCACGTAATTTTTGACGCACGTTTTCTTCTGCGTCAGTAAGAACGTCAGTGTTTCCTGCGCGTACACGCAAGGTAAACGCGAACAATTCAGCGGCTTTAACCGGACGCTCGACGCCATTAATAATGTTTTCCGTAAATTCAGCGCCTTCCATGATGAGACAGGCCGTTTGAATGTTGACGGGATGAACATAATAAGCAATGACGGCAGCAATAAACTCAACAGGAGCAGGAAAGCGAGGGTATCCTACAAAGTCCAGCGTACCATAAACGCAAGCCTCAACGCAGCGACGAGCACGAGAGCGGTCAGTAGCAATCCAAACTTTGTTACTCGTCAGAAAATCGAAATCATCTTCGGTTAAATCCAAAACGGCAGAAGCCTGAATGAGCTTAATAGAGGCCAAAGCGGTCTGGAAACGTACGGATTGTTCAGTAACTTGACTCATGATTTCTTACCTATTAGTGGTTGAACAGCATCGGACTCAGATAGTAATCCACGCTCTTTTAAAATGTCAACAAGAGAATCTCTACCATGAACAAAATGTGACTCATATCTAAACCAGTCCTTGACGAACGTGCCAAGCATATTAAGCCACTTCTCCTCATCCAACGCGTCAGTTTTTGACAGAATCGTTAGTTGATGGCGAAAGGTCGCAAAGTAAGAGCTTCTCGAGCTGCGCAAGGATAGGTCGAATTTTCTCATTTTCCGCCAGCAGTCCACTTCGATTTAATTCGTAAACAAGCAGTAGTAATTCCTGCTTTATCAAGATAATTTTTCGACTCATCAGAAATATCCGAAAGTGTTAACTTCTGCGTCATGGAAGCGATAAAACTCTGCAGGTTGGATACGCCAATCATTTTTATCGAAGCGCGCATAAATTTGAGCAGATTTGTCGTCACAGGTTGCGCCGCCAAAACGTCGGCTACAGTAACTTTTCCCAGCCTCAATCTCATCTCTCTTTTTGCGTTCTGCTTCAATATCTGGTTGAACGGCGTCGCGTCGTAACCCAGCTTGGTAAGTTGGATTAAGCACTCCGTGGACAGATTTGTCATTGTGAGCATTTTCATCCCGAAGTTGCGGCTCATTCTGATTCTGAACAGCTTCTTGGGAAGTAGCGACAGCTTGGTTTTTAGTGAGTTGTTCCATTCTTTAGCTCCTAGACCTTTAGCAGCAAGGTCCATATCTGACTTTTTGTTAACGTATTTAGCCACATAGAAACCAACAGCCATATAACTGGTAGCTTTAAGCGGCTCACCTTTAGCATCAACAGGCCACAACCAACCAGAACGTGAAAAAGCGTCCTGCGTGTAGCGAACTGCGATGGGCATACTGTAACCATAAGGCCACGTATTTTGCAAGCTATTTAACTGGCGGCGATTGCGTACCCGACGACCAAAATTAGGGTCAACGCTACCTGTAGGAAGTGTCCGCATAAAGTGCACCGCATGGAAATGAAGACGGCCATTAGCTGTACCATACTCAGGCACACAAAAATACTGATAGCAGTCGGCGTGTGAATCATTAGCCTTGCGACCCTCGGCAGCAAGAACCATACGACCAATATCACGAAAATAGTCACGCAAAGCATTGGGATTATCATAAAACGCCTCTAATCGGTCGTCAGCCAACGTGAGAGTGTCAAAAACGATAAACCAACCATCAGCATGAGCCTGTCGCATTGCATTCATCAAACGCTGAATAGCAAAGCCTCTACGCGATTTCATAGTGGAGGCCTCCAGCAATCTTGAACACTCATCCTTAATACCTTTCTTTTTGGGGTAATTATACTCATCGCGAATATCCTTAAGAGGGCGTTCAGCAGCCAGCTTGCGGCAAAACTGCGTAACCGTCTTCTCGTTCTCTAAAAACCATTTTTCGTCCCCTTCGGGGCGGTGGTCTATAGTGTTATTAATATCAAGTTGGGGGAGCACATTGTAGCATTGTGCCAATTCATCCATTAACTTCTCAGTAACAGATACAAACTCATCACGAACGTCAGAAGCAGCCTTATGGCCGTCAACATACATATCACCATTATCGAACTCAACGCCCTGCATACGAAAAGACAGAATCTCTTCCAAGAGCTTGATGCGGTTATCCATCTGCTTATGGAAGCCAAGCATTGGGGATTGAGAAAGAGTAGAAATGCCACAAGCCTCAATAGCAGGTTTAAGAGCCTCGATACGCTCAAAGTCAAAATAATCAGCGTGACATTCAGAAGGGTAATAAGAACGAACCATAAAAAAGCCTCCAAGATTTGGAGGCATGAAAACATACAATTGGGAGGGTGTCAATCCTGACGGTTATTTCCTAGACAAATTAGAGCCAATACCATCAGCTTTACCGTCTTTCCAGAAATTGTTCCAAGTATCGGCAACAGCTTTATCAATACCATGAAAAATATCAACCACACCAGAAGCAGCATCAGTGACGACATTAGAAATATCCTTTGCAGTAGCGCCAATATGAGAAGAGCCATACCGCTGATTCTGCGTTTGCTGATGAACTAAGTCAACCTCAGCACTAACCTTGCGAGTCATTTCTTTGATTTGGTCATTGGTAAAATACTGACCAGCCGTTTGAGCTTGAGTAAGCATTTGGCGCATAATCTCGGAAACCTGCTGTTGCTTGGAAAGATTGGTGTTTTCCATAATAGACGCAACGCGAGCAGTAGACTCCTTCTGTTGATAAGCAAGCATCTCATTTTGTGCATATACCTGGTCTTTCGTATTCTGGCGTGAAGTCGCCGACTGAATGCCAGCAATCTCTTTTTGAGTCTCATTTTGCATCTCGGCAATCTCTTTCTGATTGTCCAGTTGCATTTTAGTAAGCTCTTTTTGATTCTCAAATCCGGCGTCAACCATACCAGCAGAGGAAGCATCAGCACCAGCACGCTCCCAAGCATTAAGCTCAGGAAATGCAGCAGCAAGATAATCACGAGTATCCTTTCCTTTATCAGCGGCAGACTTGCCACCAAGTCCAACCAAATCAAGCAACTTATCAGAAACGGCAGAAGTGCCAGCCTGCAACGTACCTTCAAGAAGTCCTTTACCAGCTTTAGCCATAGCACCAGAAACAAAACTAGGGACGGCCTCATCAGGGTTAGGAACATTAGAGCCTTGAATGGCAGATTTAATACCAGCATCACCCATGCCTACAGTATTGTTATCGGTAGCAAGCACATCACCTTGAATGCCACCGGAGGCGGCTTTTTGACCGCCTCCAAACAATTTAGACATGGCGCCACCAGCAAGAGCAGAAGCAATACCGCCAGCAATAGCACCAAACATAAATCACCTCACTTAAGTGGCTGGAGACAAATAATCTCTTTAATAACCTGATTCAGCGAAACCAATCCGCGGCATTTAGTAGCGGTAAAGTTAGACCAAACCATGAAACCAACATAAACATTATTGCCCGGCGTACGGGGAAGGACGTCAATAGTCACACAGTCCTTGACGGTATAATAACCACCATCATGGCGACCATCCAAAGGATAAACATCATAGGCAGTCGGGAGGGTAGTCGGAACCGAAGAAGACTCAAAGCGAACCAAACAGGCAAAAAATTTAGGGTCGGCATCAAAAGCAATATCAGCACCAACAGAAACAACCTGATTAGCGGCGTTGACAGATGTATCCATCTGAATGCAATGAAGAAAACCACCATTACCAGCATTAACCGTCAAACTATCAAAATATAACGTTGACGATGTAGCTTTAGGTGTCTGTAAAACAGGTGCCGAAGAAGCTGGAGTAACAGAAGTGAGAACCAGCTTATCAGAAAAAAAGTTTGAATTATGGCGAGAAATAAAAGTCTGAAACATGATTAAACTCCTAAGCAGAAAACCTACCGCGCTTCGCTTGGTCAACCCCTCAGCGGCAAAAATTAAAATTTTTACCGCTTCGGCGTTATAACCTCACACTCAATCTTTTATCACGAAGTCATGATTGAATCGCGAGTGGTCGGCAGATTGCGATAAACGGTCACATTAAATTTAACCTGACTATTCCACTGCAACAACTGAACGGACTGGAAACACTGGTCATAATCATGGTGGCGAATAAGTACGCGTTCTTGCAAATCACCAGAAGGCGGTTCCTGAATGAATGGGAAGCCTTCAAGAAGGTGATAAGCAGGAGAAACATACGAAGGCGCATAACGATACCAC
>NZ_LT556056.1 GCF_900079775.1 Leyella lascolaii
GATCGGCCTGTTCCTGATATCAGATAATGTATTGATGCTACAAAATTCAAATCCGCAATGATACAAGTATTACATCTACAATTATAAGCACCTGCATGTTCTACCACAACATAGTGGTATCTACCACTATGTTGTGCAGGCAGTATGAAWTKACCACATTCTTGTATCATAACRACATTACATTGTTCTRTTGTTAATAGATGATTCAATATATTTAATTTAATAGCATCATTAAGAGGATTTCCTTGGGAATTCCATGTACAAATTTTCATATGGCTRTTTTTAGATGTTTGATGCATTTATTATGTTTTCATAATAATTRTTATCAAATTTGAACGGGACTTTATCCATCCCGTTCTATATGTTTATACTCTATTTACTGCTTTCTGTATTTATAGGCTCGATACATGATGCCATTATATCCATCAGTTTAGACAGACCTTCGGTCTGCGGCTGCTGRCTGGCWGWMACATGTATCTGGTATTTTGCCGTTTGGTTGGTCATGCGGGTGTTCTCGCGGGCGGTYGTGACTTTGCCGCTGATTTCCGCATTTATAAACCAATGTTTTGCAGAAGCTTTTGYCTCTACTTCTGCGTTGGTAGTGCTTTTTACGTTTGATGTATCGGTAACCTCCATCTGGAAATCGACATCCACGCGATCTATGAGCAGGGAAGGAATAGGCACCAATCCTATAAACGGAGCCTTGACACTTTGTGACATTGTTGTCATTTTTCCATCCTGCTGTATCGGTCTTTCGACATCGAATTCCAATATACGCGCTTTATTGCCGCTTTTACCATCAAATGCAATTTGCTGGTAGAAATTCCATGCTGTCGCTGCCAATTCCTGTTGTGCTTCGGCTGCTGCAATAAGTGGAGCTGCAATAAGTTCCCGCATGGGAAGCCCCTTGAATTTGTCAGTCACGTTTGAATCTGCTTTAAGAACTGGAGAAGTTTCTCTGTTTTGAGTCTCTTCCAATGCAGCGGAGATAATTTCTTTCGCCTGTCCGCTTACATTTTCATTCAAGTTTTCCGCATTTTCTTGTTGCCCTTGGTTCTTTATTTCTTCTGCCATAACATTTGAATTTTAAAATTGTTAGATATTTTTTACAAAATCGTCAATAATTCGGGAAAT
>NZ_LT556057.1 GCF_900079775.1 Leyella lascolaii
AAATAAGACATGTTTCTTGCCAAGTCATATTGTGACATAGGTAATTCACAAAGTTCATCCAGCATAGTGGCCCCGGATGGTGAGATTACCACCACATTCGAGTACGACGATCATATAGGTGCATCCATTAAGGACTTGGGCAAAAAGTGGTTTGGTTTCTCAAAGATGGAAATACTTACACCAGACGAATTGGTAGGACGAATCAATAGAGGATAATACTTACTTTAGTAGATCAACGAGATATGTCCTTTGATGATGCAAAGTCCGTAATTACACAATCAATTATAACACTATTATAAAATCGTAAGAATATGAAGATTAAAACATTATTTAAGACAATTTTTTGCGCAGGATTAGTTTTAACTCTTGTTTTGTATCTATGCCATTTATACGGCAACTATATAGAAAAAACACAGGAGCCTATTACTGGTTATACATATAATGGATTTAAGGAAAAAAGTAACTATAAGAGTTCAAATACAATTCTTATAACCTATAAATCAAAACAATATGCATTACATACGGGAGATCGAATTTTGGACAAGATAAAGTCAGGGTATTTTCCTAAATTATACTATTCTTCAAAAACTGATTATCTTTTTTTTGAAGGAGATTATTTGCCTGTCGGTTATGCCCAAGCGACTTTAATTTTCACGTTCATCTTTTCTGGTATCGGAACTTTAATCTGGAGGAAACAACTTGATGATGATATTAGTAAAATGTAAAAGTATCCAAGGACAATATTGTTATTGAAGCGGAATCTCTCCTAATCCGCCTTTCAATAAAGTATTTGTCTTGTGCTATAAAAACTCAACAGCACAATTATTAATTGCAGTTCGACCTCCATATTTTCATTCGATTATTCAAAGTATTGCATATTTCCTTACCCCTCATTGTCAGATTTTGCACGAGGATACTTTCTATTGCTCCTGATACAGACACATTAAATTCCATCATACGTTGGGTTAGACATGAAGCATTTTCCATCTTACGCATCAAAGGTATTGTACAATAATCAATGGCTATGTAGTTGTTAGAATATATACTAATTAGGCGAAATTGCTCCACATCTTTAAAATAGATTGTTCGATATGTTCTCTTGCGCTGTTCGTAAATGTCAAGCCTATCGTCATGGATTATCAAAAATGGTATATGAGTAGTTATGTTATACAAAGTCATCATAAACATAAGCATTCCGCCACAACCAAAAAACACCATGCTTCCTATACCGCCAAATACTTTTGTTGGCCATGAGGTATTAGCATCATGGAGTATGAAATATCCACCTACAGCAAAAGCAAAACAACCAACAGTCAGAAGAATATTCTTCCAAAGGCTATGGTATATTCGTATCTCTTTTATATTTTTATCGGTTTGTTTCATCTTTTTATATCGCTTTATTGTGATTACATAAAGTACATTATTGAAGCAACAAAGTTTGTACTTTCTTACTATAATAACGAGTGTAAATTAGAATTATTGCAATGGTTGCAATAAAAAATAGCCAAATTAAACAGAAAGTATATTTTGCATTGAAGCGGAATCCCTCCTAATCCGTCTTTCCAGATAAAGCCTTTGTCTTGCGCCCAACCAACGTAGGACAATGGCTTTTCCTTTGTGGGCAGCAGCCAACGGCTTCATCTCCTGTTACGCTTCGCTTCATCTGCACCTTTTTTGGCGAAAACAACCTGAATCAGAAGAAGACCTTCTCGAACACCGTACCGACGGCACCGATGCCTTCGAAACGCTCTATATCGGCTGCGAGAAGTTCCCACAGCACGATTTATATCCAATTGCTATTGGTGGAGTAAGAAAATTGCTAATTTTTGCAGAAAATAAAAAGCAATACTGCGTTAAATTAATATTTAATCGTCTGTAAATCAATAACTTATATTAAGAAATGCTTATGAAAACTTAACTATAAAAAGTTGGTCAAGTCGCTGATTTTCAGTAACTTTGCAAATCACGACAAACGCAAAATTATATGAATACAGGACTTGACCAATATATGGATATCTTTAAAGATGCAGTTGAAGATTCGGCTGCAAAGTTAACAAAAAGTTTCGAGAAAATACTCATCGAGGTGATAATTTTGTTCATGGTAATACCAAGAAAGATAAATTTCACCCAAATGGGAAGGTATGGCTCGCATGTTGAGCAAACCTATCGCAACGCATTCGGCTTGAAAAAGTCGAAGTGCATTGACTGGCTCAAACTTAATGTCTCACTTGCCAAGCGCTTCTTTGGTAAACAGGGAAGATGGGCTATTGCCATAGATCCCAGCTACATCAGCAAAGCTGGCAAGAAGACTCCACATATCGGTCGTTTTTGGTCAGGATGTGCACAGTCTGTTAAACATGGTCTCGAAATCATGGGTATTGGTCTCGTAGATATTGATGCCAAAGACTGCATGATGTTAAGAGCACACCAGTCGCTAAATAATAAAGAACTGAGTCTTAGAAACAAGACTATGGTTGATTTCTATATCGGCGTCATTAAGCGTTACCGCAAGGAACTTCTCAAACTCTCAACCCTCATAGTTGCAGATGCTTACTTCTCTACAAGTACATTTGTTAATGGGATAAAGAAAGAAGGGTTCTCTTTGATAAGCCGCTTTCGTGACAATGCTTGTCTCTTTTATGTCTATGCTGGTCCACGTACTGGAAAACGTGGTCGCCCAAAGACCAAGGATGGCAAGATTGATATGAAGAATCTTGACCTCACTCGAATGGAGAAGATGGAGATGAAAGATATAGAAGGAACAGCTTATACTTTGATTGCCTATTCCAAGGCACTCAAATGTAAAGTTAGACTTGTCATCTGGCAGATGCCGAATGGCAAGAAGAAACTATTCTTCTCTACAGACACCTCTCTTTCAGGTGAAGAGGTACTTCTTTATTATAGAACTAGGTTCCAGATCGAATTTTGCTTTCGTGATGCCAAAGGCTATACTGGTCTTATGGACTGCCAGGCTCGCGATAAGTGGAAACTCGATTTTGCTTTCAATGCTGCGTTCACATCACTAAATGTTGCCAAGGTAACTATGAAGGAGATGGGAATGGAATATTCTATGTCTTCATTCAAGTCACTGATGACCAACATTTATCTGGTGAAACGAATTTTTAAAGCAAGTGGGTACACCCCGAACCGAACTTTAATTAGCAAGATTTTCAAAGATCTCTCGTGCTTACAGCGTATAGCTGCTTAGCACATTATTGAATTATTAACGAACTATTGAAAAAGAAATTCTGTATCTTTGTGACAGACT
>NZ_LT556058.1 GCF_900079775.1 Leyella lascolaii
GCTAGCATCAATATCGCCAAGGTCGCCTGCAAGGAACTGGGAATACCGTTCTCAATATCATCCTGCAAGTCGATCATCCATAACGCTTATATGCTCAATCGATTTATTTGCGTGTTCGGTCTGCAACCGGACTCACAAGTTATTGACAAACTTTTCAAAGAACTGGTTTTATTTACTGCCAGGGCCGCTTAGGGCCTGGAAAATTTAACGAACTATTGATATATTTAACTTATTACTAATTCTTTTATTTATGAAGATTAACAAACTACTTGTCATGACCTTTCTGTCGCTTATAGCAACAGCTGGCGTCAAAGCACAGCAGCCTTACGGCGGATGCTGGCATCCCGAGGACATCAGGAACTGGTCGCCGGAGGCCGATCCGGACGCCAAGTTCAACCGATCGATGGTTCCTCTGGCTAAGAGATTCAAAGAACCGGAGCTCATGAAGGCAAACAAGAACCAGTATTATGAGGGACAGATCTGCAACGCAACGATTCTTTTCCCCACCTGTTCGATGTGTCCGTCGCAGGGAGCAAACAACTTCCTCGGCTACCAGCCCACTTACTGGCAGTACATGGACAAGCTTGTCTACTGGGCAGGCTCGGCAAGCGAGGGCATCATCATCCCTCCTCCCGCAGGCTCTACGGACACCGCGCACCAGAGCGGAGTGAAGTCCTTGGGTCAGGTATTCTTCCCTCCGTCGGCTTTCGGAGGCAGACAGGAGTGGGTGAGACAGATGCTCACGAAGGAGAACGGCAAGTACATATACGCCATCAAACTCTATGAGATAGCCAAATACATTGGTTTCGACGGATGGTTCATCAACGAGGAGACCGGCGGCGGAAGCACATCAGAGAGGGTGGACTTCATCAAGGAGTTCAACGGTATAGCCGACGCGAACGGTGACACGCAGATGGAGATACAGTGGTACAACGCTGCCAGAACCCCAAACGAGGCAATACTGAAGTCGCACAAGAACACATCGCAGTTCCTCGAGTACGGCTCGCCCGACGACTACCGCAACTATGCCGGCATCCTCGGATGCACCGAAGCCGAGAC
>NZ_LT556059.1 GCF_900079775.1 Leyella lascolaii
AATATACACCTAATTCTCTCATACAACATGACCGGAAGTAATGCGACTTTTCGCTTTTATTCACCCTCCGTCATGCATTATCATTATCCGTTTTACTTATATCTTCTTACGTTTTTCCACCTAATGGAAAATATGTCTTACATCAGTCATTTATCCTTACTGTTTTTACAATCATTTTGTTATCTTTGCGTACACCTCTGTCGCAGAGGTGTATGCTTTTAAATCATGGATGGCTGATTTTAAGCCTATCCTGAGTGGTCTTAAGTGTTAGACGATTTGGTAAAAATCGGAACAAACAGACTGAAGTCATGCAGCAAGACATCATACATGGAAAGGAGTCATTGACATACCGGAAATGCTTTTATGACGGTATATGCAGGACACGCATGAGAAGCTCCGGTACATAACGGTGAATGAATAAAGTAAAGGAATCAAGAACATAATAATTACGATTATGAAAATCAAATTTCAATTCAATGTATCTTTGCAGAAGGATGCTGAGGAAAAGAAGAATACTGTTACCGTAAACAACAGCTCCTTTGTAGATTGCGCAAGAAAAGAAATTTTGAATGCCCGTGAGCGTGGGTCTTTCAGCACGGCGGCAAACTACGACACTGCCCTCCGCTCGCTTCTCACCTTTATAAAACGCGAAGACATAATGCTGAACGAAATAACAACAGAAATGCTCGAGAGCTATCAGAAATGGCTGTTGAGACGCAATGTATCGCTTAACACGGTGTCGTGTTACATGCGCTCGCTGCGCTCAATATACAACCGTGCCACAGACAGTAAAAGCAGGGTGTTCAGCCGTATATTTACAGGCTGTACGCCGACATACAAGAGGTCGCTCTGCGTGGACGACATACAGAGACTGTCGGCGCTAAAGCTGTCAAAAGGCTCACGCCTTGCCCTGGCACGCGACATATTTCTGTTCAGCTTCTACTGCCAGGGCATGCCGTTCATCGATCTGGCTTTTCTGAGAAAAGAACAGGTGGCAGGCGGCAGCATAGTGTATAACAGGCACAAGACAGGACAGATGATACGCATAGCCGTGGAGCCGTGCATGGAACAGATTATACAGAAATACAGCAGCACTAATTCTGTGTATGTGTTCCCGCTGCTTGAGTCGACAGACATGACCGAGGCATACAATGAGTATCAGAAGCAGCTGAGCTACTACAATCTCGCCCTGAAGCGGCTTGGCAAGAGGGCTGGATTCAGCAGACCGCTTACCTCATATGTGGCGCGCCATTCGTGGGCGAGCATAGCTTTCCAGACCAATGTGGAATTGCAGACAATATCAAGGGCTATGGGACACACCAACCCCATGACCACCTTAATATATATAAAGGAACTTGACAACAGTCATCTGGCAACTGCCAACCATAAGATAATCACTGTATGCAGCACAAATACCGACGACGACTCCAAAGGCATGCCATGATGCGGGAATGAAACGGGTGAGCCGTATAGACATAAGCAAGCATATGCCGGCACACATCTGTCACTGCCGGCATTAACCGTGCTCGCAAGCCGTGCTATGCATTATGCAAAAACACGTTGCATTTTGTCAAAAACTATGTCACACACGTTACACAACTTAAGATGGCATAATGACAAAACATCGTGATTTAAGGCGAAAAAACAAACAGATTTAACCGAATCAACATTGTAATGAGTCGGAATCTTCATGTTTTTGTATCCTTTTCTATCAAAGTATAATTAAATATTAGTTTTTTAACGATTATGGTCAATAAAAGTTAAAATTTGTAATATATAAATTGCAATGCTTGCTACATATACGAATAAACACTAAATTTGCAAACTGATGCTAAATTAAGGCAAAATAATACACCTCTGCGACAGAGGTGTACGCAAAGATAACAAAATGATTGTAAAAACAGTAAGGATAAATGACTGATGTAAGACATATTTTCCATTAGGTGGAAAAACGTAAGAAGATATAAGTAAAACGGATAATGATAATGCATGACGGAGGGTGAATAAAAGCGAAAAGTCGCATTACTTCCGGTCATGTTGTATGAGAGAATTAGGTGTATATTTTTTATTATTTAATCAA
>NZ_LT556060.1 GCF_900079775.1 Leyella lascolaii
GGTTTGCCTCTCCAACGGAGTTCCAATAGAAACCGTGAGTTCAATGCTTGGTCACAAGAACATAAAGACAACCCAGGTGTATGCCAAGATTACCAAGGAAAAATTGAGCAAAGACGTGGAAAAGTTGTCTCAGCAAATAAATAACATTGAGGAATTCACGTTTGGAAATGTTTGCAACGATAATACTAACACTATAAATGGCAGAGTATGAAACGACAAGTGATAACAATACAAAAAGACATGGTCATCTACGCCCCACATCATGGTGAGGTGTGGATGACAGTTTGGGAGATTGCCGAACTGTTGAATGTAACGGGTACAGCAGTGAAGAATACCATCAAGCGCATTTGGAAACAAAGTGTGCTGAAAGACTTCCAGCATTCGCAATACGTCAAACTTGAAAATGGATATTCTGCGCATGTCTATGATATGGAAGTGATTATCGCCATAGCACTTCAAATGGATACATACCAAGCCTTGTTGTTCAGACAATGGTTTATCAGTAAGGTTGTGAACCGCAAGGATTG